>NZ_PDJF01000001.1:0-1200000 GCF_002563965.1 Corynebacterium renale
CCCGGCATCGTCGTCGGCTACTTCTTCACCCACGACCTGGATTCGCCCTGGCTAATCCTGGGCGCAGCGCTCGCTGGCCTGGGTTGTGGTGTTGGGCGCGGAATACTTGTCCGCCACCCGCCTCATCAGCGGCGACGCCCCGCAGGGGCTCATCTTCCCCCGCCCTCTTCGCAGGTGGTGTGATCCTGGTGACCAACAACTTCGCCAACATCCACCTGGATACCCACGCGGTGCTCGTCGGTGACCTGAACCTGGCCAGCATGCCGCACCTGATCGTGGGCACCCGCGACTTCGGGCCACAGTACATGTACGTGATGCTGCTGGTCCTGGCCATCAATGCGGGCTTTATCTTTGCGTTCTACCCGCAGCTCAAACTGAGCACCTTCGACTCGGAGATCGCGCAGACCATGGGCATGCGCCCGCGCCTGCTCAACGCCGCGTTCATGTTCCTGGTCTCTGTCACGGTGACCGCAGCGTTCAATGCCGCCGGCGCCCTGCTGGTGGTAGCCCTCATTGTGGTTCCGGCGGCGACGGCGTACCTGCTGAGCAAGCAATTATCGACGATGTTTGCGCTCACCATCGGCATCGCGGTCCTGGGATCCTCGGTGGATTCTGGTCCGCCTACCACCTGGGTGCGGCAACCTCTGCGACGATGAGCGTGTTCTACGGCGTGATCTTTATTGTGGTGTGGCTGGGCCAGCGCCTATTCCATTCGCTCCGCCACGTCTAACCACTCCATCTCTATCTCTTCGTGCTGGCTGCGCGCTTCGCGCAGCTGCCCGTCGAGGCGCGCCAGAAGTTCCGTGTCCAGCGGCTCGGCCACGGACGCGTCCGCGAGTTTCTTCTCCGTCTGCTCGATGGTTGTGGAAAGCTTAGACATCTCACGTTCCAGGCGGTTGAGCGTCTTGCGCAGCTCACGGTGTTCTTGAGCGCTCAGACCCGGCGCATCGTTTTTCGGTGTGTCGGGTTTTTCTGTGTGCTCACCAAGATCTACTACCCCACCGGTATCGGCTTCCGCCGCGCGGCGCTCCAAGTACTGGTCAATACCACCGGGGAGGTTGGTCAGCGTGCCGTCCCCGAAGAGGGCCCAGGTGGAATCGGCGATGCGCTCGATCAAGTAGCGGTCGTGGGAAATCACCACGAGGGTGCCCGGCCACTTATCCAAAAGGTCTTCGAGTTCTTGCAGCGTGTCGATGTCAAGGTCGTTCGTTGGCTCGTCGAGAAGCAAGATGTTCGGCTCGGCCATGAGCACGCGGGTGAGTTGGAGGCGGCGACGCTCGCCGCCGGAGAGGTCACGCACCGGGGTGCGCTGGCGTTTCGGCGCGAAGCCTAGGCGTTCGGCCAGCTGGGAGGCCGACAGGGTTCCGCCGGCGAATTCCACGTAGGTGGCCACGTCTTCGATGCAGTCGATGACGCGCCGGTCGGGGTCCAGGTCGTCGAGTTCCTGGCGCAACCACCCGATCCGGGCGGTCTGGCCTTCGATGCGCTTGCCTGCAGCCAGCGGGTATTCGCCGGCGAGGGTGCGCAGCAAGGTGGTCTTACCTGAACCGTTCACCCCCACCAAGCCGATGCGTTCGCCCGGCGCGAGACGCCACGTGAGGTCGTCGACCAGCGTGCGCCCGTCCGGGGTATCGATCTGCGCGTGCTCCAGCTCAATGACCACGCGGCCCTGGCGGGTCTTTGAAAAGCTGAGTAGTTCTACCTTGTTGCGCGGCTCGGGAACATCCGCGATCAGGGCTTCAGCTGCCTCGATGCGGTAGCGCGGCTTCGACGTACGCGCCGGAGCGCCGCGGCGTAGCCACGCAAGTTCTTTACGCGCCAAGTTTTGGCGGCGCTGCTCGGCGGCATCGGCCTGGCGAGCACGCTCAGCCCGGGCGAACGTCCAATCGTTGTAGCCACCCTCGTAAACGTCAACGGTGCCGTCGTGGACCTCCCACGTGTGGTTAGCCACGGTATCCAGGAACCAACGGTCATGGGTGACCACCACGATGGCAATCTTGCGGGAAAGCAAGTGCTCAGCCAGCCATTGGACGCCCTCGATGTCCAGGTGGTTGGTGGGCTCGTCGAGGACGATCAGGTCCAGGTCACGCACCAACGCCGCAGCCAGGTTCACGCGGCGGCGCTCACCACCAGAAAGCTGGCCCACCTTGGTATCCAAGCCTAAGTCCACGATCCCCAGCCCGCCGAGGACTTCGCGGACCTTAGGGTTCGAGGCCCACTCGTAGGTCTCCACGCCCAGCGGCTCCAGGACCACGGCGGCCACCGTGTCCTCCGGGTTGAGTTCCGCACGCTGGGTCACCACCGCGAAACTCATGTCCGAATTGTGGGACACGCGCCCGGAATCTGGCTCCTCCAAACCGGTGAGCACTTCCAACAAGCTGGTCTTGCCACCGCCGTTTAAGCCGACTACCCCGATGCGGTCAGTGTCCTGGACGCCCAGGGAGACGCCGTCGAGAAGCGTCTTTAAACCGTAAGACAGGGACACGTTTTCTACGTTGATTAAGTTCGTCATATCACCTGCACAGCCTAGTCGCTTCCACCCGCCGGAACAGACTAGGCTAACCACCATGTCCAGACATGCCAGCGCCACCACGCGCTCCCTGCCCAGACGCCTCCTCCTCGGTGGTCTTATCCTCGCCGCGATCACAGCGCTGGTCGGGATGGCATGGACGTGGCCGCGCGGCGGCTACCCAGACATTAGCGACGCCTTCGTGCATTCGCAATACAACCAGAAGCTTATCGACGGCACCGTGATCTCCGTCGACAGTGACGCCTGCCAATCCCCCTCCGTCGGCCAGGTTTTCGACGGTTCCCCCATCTTCCCAGTGGATGACACTTCGGCCGACCAGGAGTGCAGGCGCTCCGTCGTAGAAATCACCTCCGGCGAACATGCGGGGCGCAACACCATGTTTGTGCACTACAACGTCCCCGGAGAACCAGTCCTGGAACCCGGTGACAAGATCCGCATGACCTCCGGCGACCAGCTAGCCTTCGCCGACTATGCCCGCGGCCCTTCCCTGTTGTGGTGGGGCCTAGCGGTTGTACTCGGGCTGATTATCTTCGCAGGATGGCGCGGTGTACGCGCGCTCGCAGGCCTGGGGATCACGTTGGCGTTCATCCTGGCCTATCTCCTGCCGGCGGTGGCCACGGGCGTGTCGTCCTCCCTGCTGGCCGTGATTACCGGCGCCGTAATTCTGCTTGCAGTGGTTCCGCTGGTGCACGGCATTAACTGGAAATCAGCGGCTGCGCTTGCCGGCACTCTGCTCGCACTCCTCCTCGCAGCGGGGCTAACCACCCTGGGGCTTCGCTCCACGGGGGTGCGCGGCCTGGGTTCCGAGGACCTGCTCAACATCATGCTCTACCTGCCGGAAGTCTCCGTCATGGGGTTACTGTCCGCCGGGTTTATCATCGGCACCCTAGGCGTGCTCAACGACGTGACCATCGCCCAAGCCTCCACCATCAACGAGCTCGCCGACCTGGATCCCGACGCCACCCCCTGGCGCCTGTTCACCGGTGCGATGCGCGTGGGCCAAGACCACATCACTTCCGTGGTGTACACCCTGGTCCTGAGCTACACCGGCGCGGCACTTCCCCTGCTACTGCTCATCTCGGCCGCGGACCGTTCGCTATTTGACACTCTGACCAGCGATGTCGTCGCCACCGAGCTGCTGCGCTCCATCATCGGCGCCCTCGCGCTTATCCTGGCGGTGCCGCTGACTACTTTTGTGGCCGCGTGGACTGTTCCGGAGAAATCAGATACGCACCGCCTTGAGCTGGCCCAGAAGCCACCACAGCAGCGCGTGCCACATTCGCACTAAGCACATAATCCGCCACGTCCTGGGCTTCATCCTGGCCCGCGCACAGGAATGCGACCGTCGGCCCCGAACCCGAAACCACCGCGCGCAGCGCCCCCGCGTCCTCCGCAACCGCGAGCGTGCGGCGCAGGTGCGGGGCCAAACTTATCGAAGCCGGCTCCATATCATTGTGTAACGCCCCCGCAAGCGCGTGGACGTCGCCGCGCCCGATCGCCTGAATGACGGCCTCAGGATCCACGTGCGGCGTGCGCTCCATCCCATCCAGCTGGTCAAAAACCTTCGGGGTAGAAAGGCCCGCGCCAGGTGATACAGCAAACGCCCACCAGTACGTCCCACGCGACAGCACAGGAACGAGCTCATCTCCGCGGCCGGTGCCTAGGCAGGTGCCACCGCGCACACAAAACGGCACGTCGGCGCCTAAAGTCGCGGCAACTCTGAGCAGATCGTCTAGCCCCAGGCCGGTGCCATAAAATTCATTGGCAGCCACGAGCGCGGCCGCCGCATCGGCGGAACCGCCGGCCATCCCGCCGGCCGTGGGGATAGATTTTGCAATATGAACACGCAGGCACGGCAACGCTGCCTCGCTGGCCCCCACCCGCGCGATAGCGGCAATCGCGTCTACGGCACGCCACGCCAGGTTCGTAGAATCCGTGGGCACCTTCGCAGCGTCTAGGCCGCTGACGGTCAATTCGGTGACCACAGAATCGCGAGCCGCACTGACGTCGGGAACCGGCGTCAACGTCACGTCATTGTGCGCCGAAATAGATTGGAATACGGTGACAAGATTGTGGTAGCCGTCATCACGGACGGAATCAACACCCAAAAACAGGTTGACCTTGCCGTGGGCGCGGGCATTAATCGGCGCTGACATCGCTGGCCCCTAACCGTACAAAGTCCGCGACACCCAGCTTTTCTCCACGCTGGGTCGGCTCGATGCCCGCCTCCTTCAGCGCGGCCTCCGCAGCTGGGCCGCCCCCAAAGTGAGAGGACAAGGCCGCGCGCAGTGTCTTGCGGCGTTGGGCGAAGGCGGCGTCGATAAGCGGGAAAACCTGCTCGCGTGCACTGCGCGGCCACGGCGCATCCTCGAACACGTCGATGCGTACCAGGCCGGATTCGATTTTCGGCGCTGGCCAGAACACATTTTTGCCGATCGTCCCGGCCTTGCGCACGTCCCCGTAGAACGCAGCCTTTACCGAGGGCACCCCGTAAATCTTGGAGCCAGGCTTCGCGGCGAGGCGGTCGGCGACCTCAAGCTGCACCATCACCAGGACCCGTTTGATGGAGGGAAATACCTCAAGAAAATGCAGGAGCACCGGCACGGACACGTTGTACGGCAGGTTTGCCACTAGGGCGGTGGGCTTATCGACGTCATCCGGCGTGACCGTAAGCGCGTCCTTGAGAACCACCGTCAGGCGATCGGCCACGCTGGCGGCGCGCTCAGAAACCGTTTGCTCAAGGCGACCCGCCAGGCGCGGGTCAATCTCCACTGCGGTGACCTTCTGCACGGTGTCCAGCAGCCCAAGCGTCAAAGATCCAAGGCCGGGCCCCACTTCGACGACGTGATCATCCGGGCTGAGCTCGGCTGCATCGACGATGCGACGCACCGTGTTGGGGTCATGCACGAAGTTTTGCCCCAACTTTTTGGTCGGGGTGACGTCGAGTTCCTCGGCGAGGGCGCGGATTTCTACCGGCCCAAGAAGCTGGACTGCTGATTCTTCACTCACGGTAGCCCAGCCTACCGCAGTACCCCGCGGGTTTAGCGCAGGCCCATGCGTGCGGTACACGCTGGCCACGCACCCCAGCCCTGGCCCTGCTGCACCTTGGAAGCAATTGCGATTTGCTGTTCGCGGGAAGCCTGGTCGGCGGTGGGCGCGTACTGGCCGCCACCGTAAGCAAGCCAGGTGGAGGCACTGAACTGCAGGCCGCCGTGGTAGCCGTTACCAGTGTTGATGGCCCAGTTGCCGCCGGACTCACACTGTGCCAGCTGGTCCCACACGGACCCCGACGCGACCGACGGAGCAGATGGGGCCTGCTTGGTGCCCCGCTTCACGACGGCCGCCGTCGCCGGTGCCAGCTCAGTTTCGTGAATGATGTCGCGGGATTCCTCCACGCCGTTGACGGTGACGATGCGCCGAGTAACTTCGCGCTCACCCGGCTGCGCCGGCGTGACAACAGTTTCGGTGCCTTCTGGGGATTCGGGGTCGTCGATGTATTCGACCGGGGCCTCGAAGGGTTCGCGGACGGTCTCTTCGGTGGATTCCACGCGGTCCACGGTAATGACCGTGTTGTTGGCCAGCTTCTCAGACGGGGCCGGGGTGACGCGGTCCTCGGATCCAACTGCGATGCCACGTTCTTTGAGTACGTCTCCCACGGTCTTCGCCGCAACGGCGGTGTAGGTGACGGTGCCTGCTTCGTTGACGGCAATGATCTTCGGGGTGGTGACTTCCACCTTCATGCCGTCTTGCAGCTTGGCGTCGGCACTGCCATCCACGTTGGACCCGCGAGCTACGTCAATTTCGCCGAGCAGCTCACCCACGGTCACCGCGTTCGAGGTCAGTGTGCGTTCTTCCCCGTCGATGACCACTGCGACCGGCTTCGCGGTACGCACCGTAATCGTGTCATTCTTCCCCAGCGCAGTGCTCGGCGCAGGCGAAATAATGTCCTGGGCGCCGACCTCAATGCCCGCATCCTCAAGGGCGCCGGCAACGTCAGAGGAGAAGGTAGCTAGCGCCATCTGCTCGCCGTTGATGTCGAGCGTGATGTCTTTCTGCGCACTCACAACAGCAACACCGCCGACGACCATGGTCGCCAGCACGCCACCGGTAGCGGCGCGCAGCGGGACAGACGCGGTGCGGTTGATTCGGTTAAGGGAACGAGTGGAACCAGTCATGGGTTAGTAAAACTTCTCCAAGTAGCATTGTAGTTTTCAGGCGGGGGTATATGCCCGGCAACTTCTCTTGATAACAATACGGTAACAAACACGTGACTGTCCAAAACCACACGCGACTGCAATGCACGTCACACCGTCCCCGTGACGGGTGTTAACGCCAGTGCACTCACGTGACTTATGGGCTCAGGTTTCTTTAGTTTTCCGCCAGCCCGTACACGCGGTCGAATGTCGCCGACACGTCCCCGGCAACCTCACGAACATCCACCCCGCGGGCCTGCGCAACCACCAATGCCGTATGCCCGATCAAGGACGGCTCATTACGGCTCCCTCGGAAAGGCTCCGGCGTCATATACGGCGCGTCCGTTTCAATAAGGTACTGATCCGCTGGGGCCAACGCCGCGGCCGCGCGCAGTTCATCATTGCGCTTGAAGGTGGTATTTCCGCAGAAGCTTAAGATCCAGCCCCGGTCTAGCGCCGCGCGCGCCACGTCGAGTGGTGAAGAGAAACAGTGCAAAATCACGTGCGGGGGCGCTGGGCAGTCGTCGAGGATGCGCAGCAGCTCCTCATCACCTTCCCGATTGTGAATCATCAGCGCCTTCCCCGTGCGCACCGCCAAGTCTGCGTGCCAGCGCAGCGCCTCTTCCTGCACGTCCAGGGGCGCGGTTTTTTCGGGATCGTGCTTAATCCAATAGGTATCAATGCCTGTCTCCCCGATGGCCACACACTTCGGGTCGGCTGCCATCTCCTCCAGCTCGGCACGGGCAGCAGCATCGAGTTCGTGCGCGCGCGTCGGGTGGATGGCGCACGCCGCCCACACATCCGGGAACTGCTTCGCAAGATCCAACGCCGCCCGCGTCTCTGCTAGCCCGTCGCCGACGGTGCAGATCTTCTCCACGCCAGCACGCCGCGCCCGTTCAACCAGGTCTGCGGCATCGTCTTTACAGCTGGTGAGGTGCGTATGGGCGTCGATAAGCCCAGAAAGTCCAGCTGCCGGTACGGGTTCGGGGCGCGGTTTCTTTTTGCTCATGGGGCAAGTATAAAGGCGATGAGTACGATGGCTGGGAGCAACAACCAAGTAGGCAAAGGCAGAAGGCGTGCAGACCCAAACAGTCATTGATTCCGAACTCTTTTTCAGGCTTGTCGACGTCGGCGCAGTGTTCGCCAACGGCGTCCTCGGCGGCGTCGTCGCGCGTGCCCTGCGCTTCGACGTGATCGGCTTCATCCTGCTCGCCATCGTCACCGGTATGGGCGGCGGCATGATCCGTGACCTCATGCTCAACACGGGCTTCCCCGTCATGCTCACCGACCGCGGCTACATGGTCGGCGCCCTCCTCGCCGCAGCGCTGGCCTACTTCATCGACCTGTCTGGCAAATGGACAAACCGCGCGCTGATCGTCATCGACTTCCTGGGTATGGGCTGCTGGACCGCCACCGGCGTGAACAAAGCCCTGGCCGTGGGCCTGGACTGGATCCCCGCCGTCGGCATGGGAGTGATCACCGCGGTCGGCGGTGGTGTGCTTCGCGACGTCCTCGTCAACCGTGTGCCCTCCATTTTCGGCGGCACGCCCCTGTGTGCCACCGTGGCAATCCTGGGCTCGCTGAACGCCGTCTTCTTCACCGAATTTGTGGGCAACGCCAACCTGGGCATGGGCGTATCCGTAGTCCTCTGCTCTGTCCTGGGCGTTGTTGCGCGCTGGCGCCGCTGGACCCTGCCGGGCGCTGTAAGCCTGACCATCCCCCGCCCGAACTTCGCCCGCGAAGCCGACCGCCTGCGTCTGCGTAAAATCCGCGGCTGGATCCCCGGCGAACCGGTGGATCGCCGCGCTGTGCTGCCCATGGCCTCACGCACCATGGACCAGATCAAAAACCGCATGCGCCGCAAGAAGAAGGAATCCTAACCATGATTTCTCCAGCCCAGCAGGACGTGTCCGCCGCCTTTTCAGCGCCCGAAACCGCGTCCGCCGAACAGTGGGCGGATTTCTTCCACGCACTCCACGCCGCAGACGCACCCGCTGGGTTGCAGCGGTGGGACGACCCATCGAGCACCCACGCGCAGCAGGTCGCACGAGTTCAGCGTGAAGCGGCGGTGATCCTCCCCGCCCATCTTCCTGTCGCGGACCTCGACGTGGTGTACGGCATCCTTGACCGCGCCGAACACCTGTGGACCGCCGACTGCGTGATCGTGGGAAGCGCTGACTTCACCAACTTTTCCCGCTGCGCTGTGGGTAACCCGGCGGCCGACTATGGTGTGCTGGCCTACGTCGACCCCGCGTTGCCGGAGGCTGTTGCGCAGGCGCTCGGCACAGCTGACCTGCTCCCCGACGCACAGGCCTACCGCCACTGGGACGCAGTCCGCGGCCTTATCGACGCCGTGACTACCCACCCCGATACCCTCCAGATAGCGCGAACGCGCTTCCACGCAGCAGTGCAGGAAGCGCGTCAGCTTTAAAGTTCTTACTGGACCGGCGCCCACTCCGGGCCGGTCTCACCGAGCTCGGGGTCAAGCTTTGCGACGAGCGGCTTCGGCTTTGCCAGCGCGGTACCAGGTACCACGTCAACGCGCTGCCAGACGGCCTGCTGATCGTCATAGTCGCCAGTAATCACTGGGTAGTGGCGGCCCTTTTCAGGTACGCCGACGCCGACGACGTCGACAGGCATGTCATCGACAACCTCTTCAATGCGTGGCTGCGCTGCCCAGATGCCGTCGCGACCGAGGGTCTCGTGGACCTTCTGCGCAGTGTGCGGCAGGTACGGGGTGAGCATGACGTTGCAGTCAGACACCACCTGCAGTGCAGTCCACAGGACCGTGGCTAGACGCTCGCGGTCAGCAGGATCCTCGCTCTTTGCCAGAACCCACGGCTCCTGCGCAGCAATGTACGCGTTAGCCTCTGCGACCACGTGCATGATGGCAGACATTCCGACCTTGAACTTCGAGGCCTCCAAAGCCTCAGCCACGGTGCCGAAGGTGTCTTCCGCAAGTTTCAGCAGCGTGCTATCCGCATCGTGGAGTTCGCCCGGCTGCGGGACCTCACCGAAGTTCTTGTGCGCCATCGAAACCGTGCGGTTCACCAGATTGCCCCAGCCGTTGGCCAACTCATTGTTGATGCGGCGGACAAACTCATCCCAGGTGAAGTCGGCATCATTGTTCTCTGGGCCGGCGACTGCGATGAAGTAGCGCAGCGCGTCAGCACCGAAGTCCTTCAAGAAGTCCTTGACGTAAATAACAACGCCCTTGGAGGAAGAGAACTTGGAACCGGACATGGTCAGGAACTCGGAGGACACGACTTCCGTCGGCAAGTTCAGTTCACCGAGTTCGTGGACCTTACCGCCCTTGTCGCCCTTGCCGGCGTAGCCCAAGAGCTCTGCGGGCCAGATCTGGGAGTGGAACGTGATGTTGTCCTTGCCCATGAAGTAGAAGGACTCGGCCTCACCGTTTTGCCACCACTGCTTCCACGCATCCGGGTTGCCAGAACGGTACGCCCACTCGATGGAGGCAGACAGGTAACCGACCACTGCATCGAACCAGACGTAGAGCTTCTTTGCCCCGTTATCTTCCCAACCCTCGACAGGGATGGGGATACCCCAGTCAATGTCGCGGGTCATAGCGCGCGGCTGAATATCCTCCAGCAGGTTCAGGCTGAACTTCAACACGTTGGGGCGCCAGTTCTCGCGGCCCTTGAGCCACTCCTCCAGCGCGCCAGCCAAAGCTGGCAGGTCCAGCATAAAGTGTTCAGTCTCAATGAACTGCGGGGTCTCACCATTAATCTTGGAAACTGGGTTAATCAGGTCCACTGGATCTAGCTGATTACCGCAGTTATCACACTGGTCACCGCGGGCGTCGGTGGCCTTACAGATTGGGCAGGTGCCCTCGATGTAACGGTCCGGCAACGTACGGCCAGTGGTTGGAGATACTGCACCCATCGTGGTCTTCTTGACCATATAACCGTTGTCGTACAGGCCACGGAAGAGTTCCTGCACAGCCGCGTAGTGGTTGCGCGTAGTCGTGCGGGTGAACAGGTCATAGGACAAGCCTAGGCCCTGCAGGTCCTCCACAATCTGGCGGTTGTAGCGGTCCGCAAGCTCAGTGACAGTTACGCCTTCTTTATCCGCCTGCACGAGCAGCGGGGTTCCGTGCTCATCCGTACCGGAAACCATCAGTACATTGTTGCCCCGCATTCGGTGATACCGGGCGAACACATCCGACGGAACACCGAAACCCGCCACGTGTCCGATGTGGCGGGGTCCATTGGCATAAGGCCAAGCAACATTGACGAGCACGGTTTTTGTCATGCACACAACAATATCAAGTGCCCCAGACACATTCGAACGCACACCCAGATACCACCCGCGCAGAACACAAAGCCCGGCGCGCTCCACGCAAAGGAGCGAGCCGGGCGCGACTTAAAAAGCCTAGGTAGTTTTCTTACTTCCGCTTCGGGGTACGTGCAGCGCGAGCAGCACGGGCTTTCCGGCGGCGTAGGTTTTCTTCACGACGCTGGTTTTCCTTGTGGATACGGCGCTCGCGGGCAAGACGGCGGCCGAATTCTTGCTGTTCGCGGTAGTCCAGGTAGATGACGTCGTTACGCAAGTCCTTGACGATGGCGAACATGAGCAAGATGACGATCACCAAGAATGGCGTTGCCGCGACAATGGTGACGTTTTGCAGGTTCGACAGGGCGTCGTCGCCACCACCGATAAGTAGGGTCAGGCCGATCAGGGCCGTGAGGAAACCCCACACTGCCGAGACCACAGGGCGGGCATCAGCGCGACCGAACTGGGACATCGAACCCATGACCGTGGACGCGGAGTCAGCAGAGGTGATGAAGAACGTAGCCAGCAAGACCACGGCGACCCAACCCAGGATCGTGCCACCGGGCATGTTGTGCAGCAGGTTGAACAGCTGGCCTTCTGCCGAACCGTCACCCCAGATGGAGTTGCCTTCGCGCTCCATCGTGATCGCGGTACCACCGAAGATGGCAAACCACACGGTGGAGACACCAGCTGGAATCAGCAAGACGCTGATGCAGAATTCGCGGATCGTACGGCCACGGGAAATACGAGCCAAGAACATGCCCACGAATGGGGACCACGAAATCCACCATGCCCAGTAGAAGATGGTCCAGCTCTGCAGCCACTCACCATCGGAGTTCGTCGCGGTGCGCGAAGCCATGGTGAAGAAATCCGACAGGTACGCGCCAACGGAACCTGGGATCAGGTTTAGAACAGCCAGCGTTGGGCCGAAGACGAACACGAAGATCGCCAGGAATGCTGCCAGGACCATGTTGGCGTTAGAGAGGTACTGGATACCCTTGCCCACACCAGAGATTGCAGACAAGATAAAGCACAGGGTCAAGACGGAAACGATGCCGATGATGACCCACTCAGACGGGCTTTCAATGATGCCGGATGCCGAAAGGCCAGCACCAATCTGCAGTGCGCCCAGACCCAGTGAACATGCGGTACCGAAGACGGTTGCAAAAATCGACAGGATGTCGATGATGCGTCCTGGCCAGCCCTCCGCAGCGCGCTCACCGATCAGCGGGATAAACGCGGAAGAAATCAGCTGGCGACGACCAATACGGAACGTCGAGTACGCAATAGCCATGCCGACGATGGCGTAGATAGCCCACGGGTGCAGCGTCCAGTGGAACATCGCCGATGCCATCGACGAGGAAACATCCTCACTAATCCGCCCAGGAACACCTTGACGGTAGAAGGTCAGTGGCTCGGACGCGCCGTAGAACATCAGACCAATGCCCATGCCGGCTGCGAACATCATCGCGATCCACGACACCGTGCGGAACTCGGGCTCTTCGTCGGAACGCCCAAGCCTGATTGTGCCGAAGTTACTCAGCGCGATACAGATGACAAAGACTACGAACACGGTACCGAACAGAACGAATGCCCAGCCAAAGTTCGTCATCACGATGTCAATCGCGTTCGACGCGAAGTTGCCAAAGGACTCTGGCGCGCCCAAGCCCCAGGCAACAGTTGCCAAGACAATAAAGCCGGCAATGAGAACGACTGGCCAATTAATCTTGTCCGAATCGGACTCAGAGGCCAGTTCAACCTCTTCTTCACCCTTGTCCAGGGTGGTGCTAATCGCATGCTGGCCCTCCAGCATTGCGGCAAGTTCCTCGGTAGCCGAAGGTTGATCAACGGCGTCCGTATTGAACCCTTCCGGCACCTGGCGGGTCTCCGCCATGGCTACCGGTTCTCCCGACAGATCCTTCACTGACGGGTCGCTTAACTCATCCTTTTGCGGCTCATCAGAATTATGGTCACGGTTAGTCATACGTATAACTTTCCGTCACAATCGGGTATTTTTCAAAGTAATCCCAACTTTTTCAGCGGTTTTACAGAAATCTATCCACGGACGTTATCAAATTGTTACCGCCCTTTCGCGCAGTTCACTCTACAGAACCAACATTCGTTTATAACGGGATGGTAACAACTTAATAATTGTGCCGCAGGACACACTATATGGATGGTGACACCACCACGAAAACTAGTCCCCGTCGCCCTTCTGGTCCTTCTGCGCTGCGACGGCTGCGTCGTACAACTCGCGCGTCGGCACTTTATACTGAGCCGCAATCTCCTTCACCGCGGCCTTCAACCGCACACCGGCGGCCGCCTTGTCCAGTGCCAACGCCACCAGGTCCGCTTCGTCGGCTTCAGCCGCGTGTGGATCAGCGCCGTCAATCACCACAGTAATCTCACCGCGAGCCTCACTCGCCCACTGCGCAAGTTCCGCCAACGTTCCGCGCCGGACCTCCTCATACGTCTTAGTAAGTTCCCGACACACCGCCGCCCGACGCTGCGGACCCAGCACCTCCGCCGCAAGCTCCAAAGTGGCCGCAATACGGTGCGGCGATTCAAAGAAGCACACCGCCCGGCGCTCATGAATAAAGCCCTCAAGCCACGTGCGCTTCTGCCCTTCTTTCCGGGGAGCAAACGCATCGAAGATAAAAGAGCCCACCGATAAACCGGACAGCGCCAGGGCTGTCGGTACGGCAGAAGGCCCCGGGAAACACGTCACGGGAATTCCTGCTTCCAGCGCAGCATCAACCAGGGCCAAGCCAGGATCAGAAACCACCGGCATACCTGCATCCGTGACCACGAGCACGGTGCCGCGGCGGGCGTCGTCAAGCAGTGCTGCGACACGCTCTTCTTCATTGTGATCAAAATTAGAGACCACACGCCCGGTAATCTCTACCCCTAACGCCGCAGCTAGGGCACGCGTGCGCCGCGTATCTTCGGCGGCAATCACGTTGGCACGCGCCAGCCCGGCCTGCAGGCGCACGGAGGCGTCGCCAATATTTCCGAGCGGTGTCGCGGCAACGATGACCCCGCGGGGAAGCTCGATATCTGCAATTCCGGGCATCTTCGTCTCACTCATACCTCCTACACTTCCACACTCCATAGCCCGCTGGCTAGACTTGTTGCCCGTGAGTCATCAGACGCTTATCGACGCCTCCGGCACGACACCCCAGTTCACAGCCCCGGCCTACATCTCCAGGAAGCCACTGCGCACCCCCTGGAAACGCCCGGACACCCTGACTTTTGTGATCCTGGGTCTCGTGGCAGCCTTAAGCCGCTACATCGGCCTGGGTTCTGCCGTCGCATCAGGGACGCCGGTATTCGATGAGAAACACTACGTCCCGCAGGGCTACGACATGGTCCGCAGCTGGATCAACCCCCTCCTCGGAGGCATCGAATCCAACCCGGGCTACGGCCTTGTTGTGCACCCGCCGCTGGGCAAACGCCTCCTGGCCTTGGGAGAATTTGTCTTCGGGTACAGCCCGTGGGGGTGGCGCGTCATGACGGCCCTCTGTGGAACGCTCACCATCCTGGCGATTATGGCCCTGGCCCGCGAGCTGTCTCAGTCATGGGAGATTGCAGCCTTCGCCGGCATCATCGCCATCTGCGACGGCGTCCTCCTCGTCAGCGCCCGCTTCGGAATGCTCGACATCTTCCAAGTCACCTTCATCGTTGCCGCAGCCTGGATGCTCGCCTGCGACCGAAACCAGGTTATTGACCGTTTCCACGACCATGTCCCCGGCCTGCCGGCTGGGGGCTGGGCTACCTACGGCGGGCCGCGCATCGGATTCCGCTGGTGGCGTTTCGGTGCCGGCATCATGCTCGGGGCGGCAATGTCCGTGAAATGGTCGGGGCTGTACTACATCATCTTCTTCCTCATCGCCTCACTCGTCGGCGACGTTCTGATTCGCCGACGCTACGGCGCACCCCGCCCGTGGTCGGGCATGTTCGCCCGGGACTGCATCCCCGCCACCGCTTCCCTTGCCGTGCTCCCCGGCGCGCTATACCTGTGGAGTTGGCGCTCCTGGTTCGCCTCAGAAACCGCGGTATACCGGCATGCAACCGAGACCGGGCAGGTCTCCGCAGACTCCTGGCTGCGGTCTCTTCCGCTTCCGGACTCGCTGATTAATTGGCTGTACTACCACTTCTCCGTCTTGGAGTTTCACTCTTCGTTGACAACCTCCGGCGGCCATTCGCACCCATGGGATTCCAAACCGTGGTCGTGGTTAGTTGCAGGCCGCCCGGTGCTGTATCTTTCTTCAACCGACGTGGACTGCGCCGTGGGAACCTGCCGGCGCATGATCTACCTTTTTGGCACCCCTATTATTTGGTGGCTGACCATCCCGATACTGCTGTGGGGTCTGTGGCGGCTCATCGGTCGCCGCGACGGGCGCTTCGCAGTCCCCGTAGTGGCGTTCGCGGCAGGTTTCATCCCCTGGCTGATTGGCTACGACCGGCAGATGTACTTCTTCTACGCCACCGCGCTGGTCCCGTTTACGATCGTTTTGCTTGCCCTAGCCTTAGGCTTCGTGCAGGGGCGCGGGAGCGTCATTCCGTGGCGGTGGCTCCAACGCCTCGCAGGTGGCCCCATGCGCTGGGGTACGTTCGCGGTGATCGTCTACCTCGGTGCGGTCGTCGCCATGTTTGCGGCGTTTAGCCCAATCCTTTACGGCTACCTGATTCCGGAGGCGTATTACAACCAATTAATGTGGCTGCCCAGCTGGCGTTAGATACGCCGCGGGCGGTGCGCCCACCAGCACCACCCGGCTGCTCCGGCAGAAAACCCGAGGAAAAGCAACTGCAGGTACTGCGCTTGCGTACCCAGGCCCAGAAGGATGTCACGCATCCCGAACCCGAAGCTAAACATAAACCAACCGCACAGAAGCGGAAGTAGGCCCGGCAAGAGGCGTGGGCGCCAGGCTCCGAAAAACAGGGCCAGCGCGGTGGCCATCCGCACAGCCGCACCTTGTGCCAAGGTATTGGCCAACACGGGATCAGCTTCGAGTGGAAGTACCTGGTCTTTACCCATCACTGCGGGTACTAACCCTGCGGTATCGATGAGCATGAGGATCGCCCACACCACGAAACCCACCGCCGTAGCGATAACTGCCAAGCGCGATACCGTCCGGCTAACCACACGCGAACCTGTTGCCTTCCGCCACTGCGGTTCCACCTGTTCCAGGATTGTGTCCGTGAGATCAGTGCGGTGTTCCGCTGGGCCGCCAAGCGCCTGCTGCAGAGTCTGCGCCCGGTGAAAGAACCCAGTGCACGTGGGGCAGGCGGCGAGGTGTGCTTCGAATACGTCGTCGGGAATAGTGCCAGGTTCACCGTCGAGGCGTGCGGAAATGTCGGCTTGCACGTCATCGTGTGAAATCATGGCTGACTTCCCCTTTCACGAAAGTTTTAGCGGGTCAATGCGGCGTCAACACTAGCCCGACCAGAGCCGAACACCACGATCATCAGCAGGCTCGCAAGCAGCACCGCCGGGTATTCTATACCCCCATCGGTCGCGAAAAAACCGGAACCAAGGTGCACAAAGTACAGCGCACATGCGGTCAGCAGCGCTAGGGCACCTGCGATGATCGTCGTTAAGAGCCCCACTACCAGCAACGCTCCACCTAACAGTTGCCCCAAGCCAGCAATCCATGCGGAAAGACCCGGCTGTGGTACTCCCCATGCGGAGAACTGGCCGGTGGTTTCGGTGATACCTGCGACGAAGAAGATATTCCAGCCGTGTGCCACAAAAACGATGCCCACCACGACTCGTATGAGCAGGAGGGCACCATCGCGCACAACAGGCTTATCCATGCGCTTAAGAATACCGTACGGAACCACGCGCGGGCCCACACACGTCTACATTGGACATGAACGCTATGACAAATCACAGTGACGGAACAGTAATTGGAACCGACGGCCTCGCCCGTCCACCGTGGGCAGCACAATCTCCCCTGCTGCGGGAATACTACGACACCGAATGGGGCATGCCCGTTCACGACGAAACAGAACTATTCGAACGCCTGGTCCTGGAAAGCTTCCAGGCAGGGATGTCGTGGGCCATCATCCTGCGCAAACGCGAGGCCTTCCGCACCGCCTTCGACGGCTTTGACCCGGACACTGTTGCGCTTTTCGACGACACCAAGGTCGCAAACCTCATGTCCAACGAAGGTATCGTGCGCAACGAACGCAAAATCCGTGCCGCAATCACCAACGCCCAAGCAACAATCGCCCTGCGCGAAGAAGGCGGCTTGGACACGTTTCTCTGGTCTTTCAAGCCTGCCGAAACCCCGGCCCCGCGCACCATGGAAGAAGTGCCGAACCGCAGCCCCGAATCCGAGGCCATGGCGAAGCAACTGAAGAAACGCGGCTTCACCTTCGTGGGCCCAGTCTCCTGCTTCGCGCTAATGGAAGCTATCGGGATCGTTGACACCCACTTGGTGGGTTCGTACCGCCGCGGAAGTTCCGGGGTGTGGGCATAAAAAATCCCGGCACCGTGAAGATGCCGGGTGTGTATTAACCTGCGACGCGCAGACCTGGGTGATGGTCTCCGCCGACGCCAGGATCGTGATCGCCGTGCTCATCTTGGTACGTAGCTACCTCAAGATGGGCGAAGTCAGGGCTTTCGTCGTCACGGTCCACAACCACCGCGCCAGGGTGCCGCAACTGGCGGGGAATATTCAGTTCGTGGGCGTCCCGGCTGGCCACGCCAAGACGAGCGCGGCGCAGGTGGTGGATGCGGCGGCGTCGTAAAGCAGTCTCTTCCTGAACCTGCTTACGCAGGGCGACCAAGTACACCGCGGTAGCCACGACAGCCAGAGTTGGGATCCACCACGTCCAGCCGCCGACCGCGAAGCCAAGGATAAAACCAAGAACAATCGCAGCGGCCAAGCCCACGAGGGTCCGGCGACGGCGCTGGTACGTCGACGCTGAATGCGCCTGCGCAGCTTCGGGGTCCCAGCCACCACGGCGCGCGCGCTTTTCGGCGAAGGCGCGCTCGTCTGCGGAAAGCTCGTCGTAGGATTCCACGGGCTCGTCGTCGTGCAGCTCTGGGGCTTCTTCTTCCAGAGCTGGGGCGTCTACTGCGCGCACGCCGCGGGTGTTTTCGTACAGCAGGTCGTCGGGATCCAGGTAGGCCGAGTCGTAGTCGTAGCCGCCCTCGGCAATCTCCACCTCGGCGAAGAAGTCACCCGTCTCGGGCGCCTCAGTAGCTTCGGGGGTATCGTCCTGCTCCGCAGTGGGGGCGGTGACGAGCTCGTGAACGATGTCGCCGTCGATAACATCCGGCTGTGCCTCCGGGGCAGAGTCCACGCGGGAGCGCGCCGTGAACACGGTCTCCTGCGGCTCCTCGACGGGCTCTGCGGTGTCGAGGTCGTCGATGATGATGTCCTCTTCCGACACCACCTCATAATCCTGATCTGCGGCTACGTCCTCAGGGGTGGTAGTTTTCGCAGTCTCCGGTACAGCGCGACGCTGCATCTCACGGGAGAGCTCCGCAGGCAATTCCGTGCCACCGTGGTGGAGGACGCGCGTCTCCTCGTACGCTTCACCCGACTTCCGGATCGGTTTGGTGCCACGCATAAGTAGCGGTGCCAGCACAAACAGCCAGACCACAATAATTAAAAGGATGATGACGCCACCAGACAGCACGGGTTTTCATCCACCTTCCACGACGACGATAGTTGTGCCAAAACGATAGTCTCTTCGCCGGTCACCGTGGCGTTCCCACGCCGCCTATCCGCGCAGAAAACCCGCCACTTTCAGGCGGTCTACGCATGACGTGGCAAAATCCTCAGCGGTTATTGCAACCAGGTGGTGGTCCTGCCAGCGGCCGTCGATATGCAGGTTCCGGCGCAGGAAACCTTCCCGGCGGTAACCGTTACGTGCCAGCACCGTGCCGGACGCCTGGTTCGCCTCCAAGTACGTGGCCGTCAACCGGTGGAGGCCGCAGCGTTGAAACGCGTGATCCGTGGCCAGCGCACACGCGGCCGTCGCTACACCCTGGCCACTCACTCCGGAATAGACCCAGTACCCAATCCAGGCCGACGACGTCGCGCCCCGCTGAATATTGCCCACCGTAATCTGGCCGGCAAAATGGCCGTCAACCTCCACCACCAGCGGAACTACGTCCCCTTCGAGGGCACTTTTACGCAGATACGCCCACAGGTTCAGGTACGCAGCCCGGGAATGAGCAACCTCCCACGGCTCCTCGACAGTAGGCTCCACAGGCCGCAGGATAGCTTCATCAAGGATGCGTTGCTGGGCCCAATCGCGGCCGTCGCGACGCAAAAGTGGGCGCAGCCGAACCGACCTGCCCGATTGCGTAACGACGGCCCGCGTCGCCTCCGCCCACCCGGGGTGTAAAGGATTCGGCGCGCCCGTAGCCGGCCGGGAAATACGGGCTGAGTTCAGCCCAAGAAAATTCAACATGGCGAGGTTAGCGGCCGGTGCCCTGCGCGAGGAACATGACGTCCACGATATCGCCAGGACGAATCTCCGGGGCATCCTCTGGGATGAGAATCAGCGCGTTGGCTTCCGCCAGGCCAGCAAGCAGGTGTGCTGGGGCACCTGTGGCCCCGCCTAAACCTTCGACAAGGTAATCCTGAGTGTGCGCATCCCGCATGAGGCGGGCACGAATGTAACCACGCCGACCAATCCTGCTGGTGATGTGGTTGAGCGCACGAGCACGCACGGTCCGGCGCGTGTAATTCCGCTTCCCCAACGCGAGACGAATCAGCGGGCGCACGAACACCTCAAAGCCCACCAGCGCAGACACCGGATTCGACGGCAGGAGGAAAACCGGCGTCTTGTTTTCGCCCAACACACCGAAGCCTTGGACGGAACCTGGGTGGACGGCGACGCGGGTGGTGTCAATATCGCCGAGTTCGTTGAGGATGTCACGGACCACGCGCGAACCCGAGCCCCCGACGGCACCCGCGATCACGATGGCTTCGCTGCGCATCATCTGCGCCTCAATGACCTCGCGCAGCCGACGTGGCTCACCTGCCGCGATACCCACCCGGTGTACGTCGGCGCCCGCCTCCCGCGCGGCGGCCGACAGGGAATACGAGTTGACGTCAAAAACCTGCCCCAACGCCGGAGTACGGTGCACATCCACCAGCTCGGCCCCCACGGAAATAATGGATACACGCGGCTTCGGGTACACGAGCACATGAGAACGACCAGCCGCGGCGAGCAACCCAATCTGCGCAGCCCCCAGCACCGAACCGGCGCTTACCGCAAGGTCCCCGCGGGAAATATCATCACCCGGGCGGCGTACGAAGTCCCCCGAACGCACAGCACGCGTGGCCACGACACGGTTCCGGCCGCGGTCAGACCACCCGAGGGGTAGGACGGCGTCGGCAAGCGTGGGAAGAGGAGCGCCGGTATGCACCCGGACCGCCTGCTTCGGCTGCAAACGCAACGGAGTCTGGGATCCCGCGGCCACCTCACCAACGACGGGGAGGGAACGCTCGACCGGTTCGAGGGCGCGCCCACCCGACTGGGTCTCGGGCTGGTTGCGGTTAGAGATGCCTACTTCCCCGCCCACGTCCACGGCGCGCACGGCATAGCCGTCGATAGCGGCTTGGGCGAAGCCAGGCAGGTCGGCGGAAGCTTCAATATCTTCTGCGCACATCAGCCCCAGGGCATCGACGATGGCAATGCGGACCGGCTCCGGGTGAACCGCCGCAGCGGTAATCAGCGCAAGTTGTTCTTCAACTGATCGCACTAATCCCAGCCCTCCTTGGTGTGTCGGCCACCTGACGGTACCGAAAATACTAGAGCGTCATTCTAACCGCGCGGCCAGCCACTTCGTGGTTGCACCTCCGCGCAATAACTTTAGTTCTGTTCGGCCTCGAAGTCCGCGATAATTTTCTTAATATCGCGCAGCAGGCCCGGGCCATACTTCGGGTGGTGCAGGCCAAAGTCCACGCAGGCAGGAATGTACCCAGCCGGGTTGCCCAGGTCATGGCGCTTGCCGGTGTGGATGACAATGTGGACTGGGTGGCCTTCGCTGATGAGCAACGCGATGGCGTCGGTAAGCTGCAGTTCCCCGCCCTTACCTGGGGTGATGCGGCGAAGCGCATCGAAAATAGCCCGGTCAAGCAGGTAACGGCCGGTGGCAGCCAGGTTCGACGGCGCGTCCTCCAGGTCCGGCTTTTCGACCATGCCGGTAACTTTGCGGACGTCGTCACGGCCAACTTCCTCGACTTCGAAGATTCCGTAATTGGAGACGTGGTCTTCCGGAACCTCGACGGCACACAAGACCGATCCGCCGAACTCCTTGCGGACAGCTGCCATCTGCTCCACGATTCCGCTAGGCATCACGACGTCGTCGGGAAGCATCACTGCGACGACGTCTTCATCATCGTCGAGCACTTCTTCAGCCAACCCGACCGCGTGGCCGAGCCCCAAGGGCTTGTCCTGGATGACCGGCTCCACGTTGATGAGGTGGGAGGAATGGCGCACCTTAGCAAGTTGCTCATCCTTACCGCGCGCCTTAAGGGTTTCTTCCAACTCAGGTTCTGGCTTGAAGTGCTCCAGCACTCCGTCCTTCCCAGGAGAGGTGATAATTGCTAAGCGGGTGGCCCCAAGATCTGCGGCTTCGTCAGCAATCATTTCAATACCCGGCGTATCCACAACCGGGAGCAGCTCCTTAGGAACGGTCTTCGTCGCGGGGAGAAAACGGGTGCCCAGGCCGGCCGCAGGAACCACAACAGTTTTCACCAAATGGGGGTGCTGGTCAATGGGAGTACTCATAAAGTACTACTCTAGCCCGCCCCAAGCGCTAATGTGGCACTACACACGCTCTTAGAACGTTGAAAAGTAGGACACCGCATAGATTATGGATAAAAGCACTCTCCGATCCGAGCTACGTCAACTGCGCGCTACCCCACGCCCGCTTGCCGACGCCACCCTCTCCTCCCATTGCGCAAACTTTATAGCTGAGCTGGGCATGGAACGGCCACGCGTAGCCGCCTACGTCCCCCTCGACGGCGAACCCGGCGGCCAGGCACTGCTTCCCGCCTTGCGCGCCACGGGCGCTGAACTCTACCTTCCCGTGGCCCTACCCGGCGACACCCTGAAATGGGCACTCGACACCGGGTACCTCAAGCCCGGCTACCAAGGCATCTCCGAACCAGACTCGCAGCGGCTGCCTTCTTCTCTTTTAGAAACGTGCGATCTGGTCCTTGTGCCCTCCCTCGGCGTGGGGGCGCAGGGCCACAGGCTAGGACAAGGGGGCGGATTCTATGACCGCACCTGGGCCGCCATCCCCACCCCGCCGCGGGCCGTCGCGGTAGTGTACTCCAACGAATACCCCGTCGACTTCAACGCCGAACCCCACGACATGCAGGTCAGCGGCGTGATTACCGACGAAGGCGTCACCCTCCTGGAACCATAACCGGCCGCCGCCGCGTCTAAAGGTGGTGTGAACACCTCCACCTCACCCTCATTGCCGTCCTTGCGCGCGCTGCTCGGGCAACCCAGCTGGCAGCGGCGCGTATTCATCCACCGCGTTGTCGCAGTAGCGCTGGTTGCGGTAGCGCTTGCCTTGGCGGTTACCCCCGACCGCGACACGGTCGCCGTCTATGTCGCTGCACGAGATATCCCCGCGGGAACGCCGCTTGGCGTTGACGACTTTCGTACGCGCCACCTGCCTTCGGACGCTGTTCCCGCGGCCGCTGCGGAATTCGATCCCGCCACCGCCGATGCTGCAGTCGCCCCCATTTCTGCCGGCGAAGTCATGACGCCCGGGCGCGTTCTCCATCCGTTGAGCGCGGCCGGGCTTGCCGGCGAGGGCGCGACGCTGGTTCCCGTTACAGTCCATTCCCCCGACGTCGCCGCGCTGGTCCGCCACGGCGATACCGTTACGGTCATCGCCGCTGCCCGTGACGGAGGGCCACCCGAAATACTCGCGGAGAGCGCCCGTGTCGCCCTACCTTCCGTGGAGAGCTCTGCACGGTCCGAACGAAGCAGTTCCGCGGCCACAGTTGTGGTTGCTGTCGCCCCAGCTGAAGCCGTGCGGATTGCGGCCGCCGCTACGTCAAATCCACTGACAATTGTGATTAAGCAAACACGTTAGGACGTGCCACTTTCCCGGAGGGTATGTTTTTAGGCGTAGACGAATAAGTTGTACTACATTCCTCGGAGTACTTTTCCCTGTCTTGCAATTACGAAAGGAACACACATCCATGCTTAAGGGTTTCCGCGACTTCATTCTGCGCGGCAATGTCATCGAACTGTCTGTCGCTGTGGTTATTGGTGCAGCGTTCACCGCGATCGTGACATCGTTTACCGACAACATCGTTAACCCGTTGGTCGCCTCCCTGGGTTCCAGCCCGGACGTTTCCGGCCTGGGCTCCCACATTCGCCCAGGTAATGACGCCACCTTCATTGACTTCGGCGCCGTTATTACCGCCGCGATTAACTTCCTGATTATCGCAGCAGTCGTGTACTTCCTGCTCATCATGCCGATGAACAAGCTCAACGAACTGCAGGCAAAGCGCAAGGGCGTTGAGGAAGCCCCCGAAGATGAACCAGCATCGCTTGAGGCAAACCTGCTGTCCGAAATCCTCGAAGAGCTGCGCAAGAACCCTTCCGCGGCTGCACGCCTGCAGAACAAGAACGAAGGCCCAGCTACCAACTAGGAGCTAGGCCTGACGGGGGTTAACCACCGTAGTGCGGGGGCCGCTCTGAGCGGAGGAACTCTTCGGTGGTTTGGGGGTCGTCGGGGGTGGTGTCGTCGTCAAGCACGACTACACGTTCGCCGTCCGCAGAGTTCAGGCCCTGCCAGGGGGTGTCCGCGGTGCGATCATAATCGGCAGCCGGCGAAGTCCTCTGCACGCGCCGCCGGTGACGCCGGGTGCGTGGCGTATCAGCCATTCTTCTCCTTAGTGCAGCGAATAGCGCTGAAGCTCGTCGATTAAGTGGTGGACCAGTGGGGTCAATGTAGCCATACCGTCACGGATGGCGGCGCGCGTTGGCGCCAAGTTCACAACCACCGTCTGCCCGGACACGCCTGCGATACCACGCGACGTTGCGGCCTCCACGGATCCGCAGCCTAGGCCGCTGGAGCGCAATGCCTGGCCAATACCGGGGACAAACTGGTCCAAAATAGAGCGCGTTGCTTCGGGGGTCTTGTCGCGTGGGCCAACACCAGTACCACCGACGGTCACAACCAAGTCAACACCACCGACAACGCCCGTCTCAATAGCTTTGCGGATCTGCGACTTCTTGGACTTCACTTGCACCACGCCGTCGACAAAGAAGTCGGCCTCGTTGAGCAGCTCGGACAGCAACGCGTCGGTGTTCGGGCCGGACGCGAGCGTATGGTCGGCGACGAGGACAACCAGCGCACGGCGGCGGGGCTTGAGCTGTTCCTCACGCTCAGCGGCGAGCAGGGTTTTGGTGTCGGGTTCCAAGTTCTCGGGCAACGAACGTGATCGTTCGAGCTCGTAGTCGTAGGTGCTCATAAGTGGCAGGGCCTTTCTGCAGCATCACAGTAAAAGAGGAATGGAAACGTTTTCTCTAAACTTACTCGGTCGAAAGCGTAACCTCTACCTCCCGGATTTCCTCCGAATCCGGTGCCTTGACCTGCAGTGTCACGGTTTCGCCGAAATCGTGGGAGCGGGTGGCGGCAATAAGCGCATCAGCGGAGTCGATGATGCGGTCGTTCATGCGCACGATTGTGTCACCGCGCTGCAGACCAGCTTCCGCAGCGGGGCTGCCCGGTTCGACGCGTGCAACAACTGCGCCATCGGCTAGGCTTGCTACCGCGCCACCGGCCATAACTTGGACGCCGAGCATCGGCTGGGTGGCTTCACCGTTTTCAATCAGCTGCGTAGCCACGCGCTTGGCAAAGTTAGCTGGAATAGCAAAGCCCAAACCAATCGAACCGCCAGTATCTCCGCCGGACAATGACGCGATCACGGAGTTCATACCGATCAGGTTGCCCTGCATATCGACGAGCGGACCGCCGGAATTACCTGGGTTGATGGCCGCATCGGTCTGGATAGCGTCGATAAGCGAAGATTCCCCACCCCGGTCAGAGGCACGGACCGGGCGATTCAGCGCGGACACAATGCCGGTTGTCACGGTCGAGGACAAGCCCAGCGGCGAACCAATAGCCACGACGGACTGGCCCACGTTGAGTTGATCAGAGTCGCCGAATTGCATCACGGGAAGGTCGGTGACGCCCTCAATTTTGATAACACCGATGTCGGTGGCGGGGTCAGAGGCCACGTACGTCGCGGGAAATGATTGCCCGTTATTCAGCGTCACCTGCATCTGCGCGTTGTCAGAGGCCGCGGATCCGACCACGTGGTGGTTGGTGAGCACGTAGCCGTCGGAACTAATAATTGAGCCCGACCCGCTGGCCACACCATTGTTGGTAGCAACCTGAATCGACACCACCGACGGCAGCACCGCGGCCGCAACCTTCTCCACCGAACCGTCCGGGGCTTCCTGCGAAGCCGCGCCTTCCACGCTGGGATTCTGCAAGGAGCTTGTCGAAGAATCCTGCCCCTGATTCACCGCATACACACCAGTAATGCCGCCAGCTGCAACCGCAGAGACAACCGCTAACGTGATCGCCGTTCCCAGGCCGACTTTCTTGGTTTCCTTCTTGGGCTCAGGTTCCGGTTGTGGTGGCTGCGTGAATGTCTCCGTTCCGGAGTAAGGGGAATGTACGTGCCCCCAGCCGTTGTTCTGTTCGCCGCGTGGTTCATTAAAAGTCATACGTTCCAGTATGGCGAAACTTACTGAACGTTTCCTGTACGCTTGCCAAAATCTCCTGAATAAATTGCTTCAGGACGGGAAACAGAAACGTTATGGCCTGCCGTCAGATGGTGCTGGCGAATCCTCGCCACCCGGACCGGAAATTTTCTTACCGTACGCCTCCTGCGCGTGGCGGAAACGCTTCAACATCTCGGGCAAGCTGGTACGGTCTTCTGCGTTCAGCAGTTCAGGGGAACCGTCCGACTTCCCGGCCAGTTCAGGGCGGCCTTGTGCAGCAAGCACGGCAGACTCATCCATCAAGCCGGGAAGGCGCACGCGCATCAAGGCTCCACCGCCGGGGGCTTCGTCCGCCCACACGGCACCACCATGGCTCACGATCGCACGCCGCACGATCGCCAGCCCCAAGCCCGAGCCGGGGGCCGAACGCTCCGTAACAGCGCGATAGAACCGTTCGAAAACCTTCCCGCGTTCTGACTCCGGGATACCCGGCCCTTGGTCGGCGATGGTCAGCTCTATCGTGTTGGGGTCTACGACGTGGGTGCGAACAGTGACAACCCCGTTCTCCGGCGACCATTTCGTTGCATTGTCGAGCAAGTTCACGATAGCGCGCCCCAACGTGAAACTGCTGCCGATCAGAGCCCACGGTTCGACCTGCACGTCGAATGTGACGTCGGTGCGACGCCGCTGCACGCGCTCCACGGCAACTTCCACGACCTCGGGAAGTTCGAGGACCTCATCGAAGGACTCGGCGTCGTCGGAGCGGGCCAAATCCACTAGGTCGCCGATGAGAGTGGAAAATTCGTCGAGCTGCGCCACGACGTCGCGCTCCAAGTCACGCCGGTCCGAGTTACTAAAGTGCGGGCTTTCCACCTGGCTCGTCACCGCGAGTAGCAACTCCACATTGGTGCGCAGGGAGGTCAGTGGTGTGCGCAGTTCGTGCCCGGCGTCGGCGACGAGTGCTGATTGTCGGACACGGGATTCCTGTAGCGCGCTCATCATGGCATTAAAGCTGCGCGTCAGGCGGGCAACTTCATCGTCGCCGCTGACCGGAATCGGGCGCAGCAAATCGGTGCGCGTCACGTTGTCAATTGCTCGTTGCAGGCGGGAGAAGGGCCGGACCGTCACATTCGACACCACGATGCCCAGGATCACCGCGACGATCACACCCAGCACGGACACGGCTAGGAGCACGAGTCCCAGCGCTGCCAGCGCCGAATGCTGACTGTGCAGAGATTTTGCCATCACGACGGTCGCACCGTCCATGTTGGTGCGGCCTGCGATGCGTTCGGAACCGACGGTGTGCGCGGTGATCTGGTCGTCGTCACGCGGAGTCATGATGTCTGCGCCGGTAGGAATCGGATCACCGACGGACAAGGTCCAGCCGGGAGGTGTGATGGCGATTCTGGTGTCCGGGTTGTACGCCTTAAATCGTTGCACTTCGGCGGGCAGATTTTCCACGAAGTCGGCGTCGTCAGTAAATTCCATCACGGAATCCACCGCCCGGGCCAGATCCTTGTCCTGGGCGGAGTTGAGTGAAAACGCCACGGTCAGGTAGGCGACGAGCGTCACAGCCGTCACCGCGATAGCCACTAATACGCCGGTGATCAGCGAAAGGCGCCAGCGTACTGGGGCGGTGATTTCTTCATCCCCGACCTCATCACTGCGGGATGACAACTTGTAGAGCAAAGACATTGTCTGCTAACCCCTGATGGTTTAGGGTGCGGTCCCCCGCAGTACGTAACCGACACCGCGGACGGTGTGAATGAGACGGCTTTCCCCACCGGCTTCCATCTTGCGACGCAGGTAACCGATGTAAACCTCGAGGGCATTGCCGGAGGTGGGGAAATCGTGGCCCCACACCTCGTGGAGGATCGTCTCGCGCGACAACACCTTCATCGGGTTGGACATGAGCAGCTTGAGCAGCGCAAACTCTGTACGAGTCAGGCTAATCTGGCGATTACCGCGGCGAACGTCGCGGGTCTCCAGATCGAGGGTGAGGTCCTCAAATTCAAGGTTCGTGCTCTGCTCGATGGGGCCTTGCATTTCAAGGTTCGTGCGGCGCAGCAGTGAACGCACGCGGGCGAGCAGCTCCTCAAGCGCGAACGGCTTGGGGAGGTAGTCGTCGGCACCAGCATCCAGGCCGGCGACGCGTTCGGCGACGCCATCACGCGCGGTAAGAATCAGGATCGGACGATCGTAACCGGAGGACCGCAAGATGCGGCAGACTTCAAGACCGTCGACCTTAGACATCATAAGGTCCAGGATGGTTAGGTCCGGTTTTTCGTCGCGAATTGTTGTCAGGGCGTCTTCGCCGTCGACCGCAAGGAGGACGTCGTACCCGTTAAAAGCTAAGGAACGTCGTAGCGATTCACGAACAGCCTGTTCATCGTCCACGACAAGAATCTTCACCAAGGTTTCCCGCCTATCAAATAAGTTTAGGATCCACCACGAATAGTGGTTCTGTTTCTCAGGTTACAAGACCGACAAAAATATAAGTACACCAGAGGGGTGTCCAATGCTTATCGACGCCCCTCCGCGCACCCTCCGCCCCATACGGAAGAACCCGGCTGCACAGACTGCAACCGGGTTAAAGTTTTACTGCACTACAAAGAGTGCGGAAACTTTAGAATTCCTCGACGTCAATGAGACCGAGCTGAGCAGCCTTGACCAGGCGACGAGGGATGCGGACATTCTGCCCATCGATGCGTACTTCCTGCAGGTCGGCATTGTTAGCCTTCCACTGGGAGCGACGCATGCGGGTGTTCGCACGTGACATCTTAAACTTTGGAGTTGCCATGAACTTTCCTCCTTACCTTCCCTTGTGCCTTTAGTTCTGAGTCTTCTTGCGACGACGAGCCATGCCACCGTAGCGCTGCTGGAAGCGCTCGACGCGGCCGGCGGTGTCCATGACGCGCTGTGCGCCGGTCCAGAATGGGTGGGACTCAGCGGTAACGTCAACCACGATCAGTGGGTATTCCTGGCCGTCTTCCCACTCAACGGTGCGGTCCGAGGTGGCGGTGGAACGGGTCAGGAACTTGTGGCCAGTACCGGCATCCTGGAAGACTACCGGGTGGTAGTCAGGATGGATATCCTTCTTCATAAAAACTCAATTCCCTCAGGTTTGATACTTCAGGTCGCTTCCACGCGGTTACACCGCGTGAATCGTGCCTGAGTTGGGTTTCTTGGACAATAACCCGATCGATAGTACAGGACCCAGCCCCTAAAAGCAATACGGCTATAGACCACCTCCCCACACCATGCCCACCTGGCGTTTTTAATGGACAACCAGGCACCTTCTGGCTATGGTAAGGGCGCATTAATTCTTCTAAATGAGGTGAATCACACTGAATATCGTGCAGCATGTGCGATTTTTGATGCCATCTGGCGCCGACTATCCCGCGTTGAAAACGAGCTGGAAACCCGACCTCACAGCGGGACTGACAGTAGGTATCGTGGCACTGCCCTTAGCGCTGGCGTTCGGCGCCAGTTCGGGCGTGGGAGCCGAAGCCGGCCTTATTACCGCTATCGTTGCGGGGTGTATCGCCGCCATTTTTGGCGGCTCCAATGTACAAGTTTCTGGCCCTACGGGCGCGATGGTCGTGGTACTAGCCCCCATAGTGGCAGAACATGGCGCACACGCAATCGCTACCGTGTCCGTCATGGCGGGCACAATCGTGGCTCTTGCCGGAGTGCTTCGGCTCGGTCGCCTCGTCACGTACATTCCCTGGCCCGTCATCGAAGGCTTTTCGGTAGGCATCGGGGTGATCATTTTCGCCCAGCAAATCCCCGGTGCGCTGGGCAACCCAGAAACCCCGGAACACACCAATGCCCTCGTCGCCGCAGCCTCCAGCCTTGCCCATGCGCACTGGCCACAAGCCCTACTGCCCCTCGGCGTAGCCCTGGCAGTGGTAGCAATCATGGTGGTGTTGCAGCGGGTGGCTCCACGGGTTCCCGCTTCTTTCGCAGCGATTGTTGTTATTACTGTGGTCGCTACCGTCTTCGCCGTGCCTTTAGAAACGATTGGCCAGTTACCGCGCACACTGCCAGCCCCGCACGCCCCGGCAATGGACGCGACCTTGCTCGCCGAATTAGCCGGACCCGCCTGCGCCGTAGCTGCGCTGGCGGCAATCGAGTCCTTATTATCAGCGCGGGTCGCCGCCTCCATGGCCCCCACCGGGCCCGTCAACGCGGACCGCGAATTGTGGGGACAAGGGTTAGCCAGCCTGGCTGCCGGCTTTTTCGGAGGCATGCCCGCCACCGGAGCGATAGCCCGCACTGCGGTGAACGTCCGCGCGGGCGCGCAAACCCGATGCGCAGCCATCATTCACGCAGTGTTTTTACTCCTCGTCGTGCTAGTTGCTGCGCCCGTCGTGAGTGTTATTCCACTGGCTGCACTGGCCGGTGTGCTCATGGTGACGGCAGCACGCATGGTGTCCCTTGAAGCGTTGCGTCATGCGTTTTCAATGAGCCGTTCCGACGCCGCTATCTTCCTCTTAACCGCCGTTATTACAGTGTCCGTGGACCTCGTCGTGGCGGTCTTGGTCGGCATAGGCGCGGCGGCGCTGCTTCTGCTACGCAGGCTGAGCCAGGACGCACGCATCGAACGCCGCGCCCTCCCCGGCACCGCACAACCCGGCGATGAAAAGATTGCCCTATTTACCATCCACGGCGCACTATTCTTTGGGGCTGCAGAGCGCATCTCCCTGACAATCGCTGATACTGCGGCTGTCACGGTGGCTATCATCAAGCTTTCCGACGTCAACCTCATCGATTCCACCGGCGCAACGACCCTCGCCGAGCTTATCGACGACCTCCGGACCCAAAACACCACAGTCTTTCTAGTGGGCACCCGGCCCGAACACCGCACATTATTAAGGCAAGCCACGCACGCCACCAAAGCCCTCTCCCCTGACGCCGTCTTCTACGATGCGGCCGAAGCCGTCGCGGAAGCACGAAAAGTTAACGCAAAATTAGGACATCAAGGCAAAAACATGTAAGGTGTTTCCTTGCTGTTGTCGAAATCAATCGTCTACGCCCCGTTTGCTAGGCACTGCACAGCTCCAACCAGCCACATTCACGTACCGGCTAACTGTGAGCGCAGTGAGCATGACGTGGGCGGCTAGGAGAAAGTTAAACCCATGTCGGCATTTTGCCAGGTAACGGGACGCAAGCCATCTTTTGGCAAGCAAGTCTCGCACTCGCACCGCCGCACGTCGCGTCGTTGGAACCCCAACATTCAGCGTCGTCGGTTCTACCTGCCCTCTGAGGGCCGTACCATCACCCTGAACGTATCCACCAAGGGCCTCAAGGTCATCGACCGCGATGGCATCGAGTCCGTGGTTGCAAAGATTCGCGCACGTGGGGAGAAGATCTAAAAGATGGCACGTAACGATATTCGCCCAATCATCAAGCTGAAGTCTACGGCTGGCACTGGTTACACCTACGTCACCCGTAAGAACAAGCGGAACAACCCAGATCGCATCACCTTGAAGAAGTACGATCCGGTCGCCCGCAAGCACGTCGAATTCCGCGAGGAGCGATAATTTATGGCTAAGAAGTCTAAGATCGCCAAGAACGAGCAGCGTAAGGAAATCGTCGCCCGCTACGCGGAGCGTCGTAACGAGCTCAAGGCAATCATCAAGAACCCAAACACCTCTGACGAGGACCGTCTGGATGCGCAGTTCGAGCTGAACCGTCAGCCTCGCGACGCTTCCCCAGTTCGCGTCCGCAACCGTGACTCCCACGATGGTCGTCCACGCGGTTACCTCCGCAAGTTCGGCCTGTCGCGTGTTCGCATGCGCGAGATGGCTCACCGCGGTGAGCTTCCCGGTGTCCGTAAGTCCAGCTGGTAAGAGGGAGTTGAGCTACACAAATGAAGCGTAACAACGCACGTCGCGCTCGCGTTGAGCAGAGCCGTCGCCCCAAGAAGAACCCGCTCAAGGTAGCAGGTATTGAGAAGGTGGACTACAAGGACATCAACACCCTTCGTCAGTTCATCTCTGATCGTCACAAGATTCGTTCGCGCCGCGTCACGGGCCTGACCCCGAAGCAGCAGCGCGAGGTCGCCACCGCCGTGAAGAACGCACGCGAGATGGCACTCCTGCCGTTCACCAGCCGCTAAACACTAGCAACTGGGACGCATTCAACAGCGCACTTTTGCCGCTGAACCCCGTGTGAAACGGTAAAAGAATCTTTAAGGCCGGCCATGTGAACCGCATGGCCGGCTTTTTCATACTCAATGTGCGCACACCTATTACAGCGGACTAATATGGCTGAGAAAGGTTGCGCACGGTTACGGCAACCTCGCTTATTTTTATGTGCCAAGGAGGCGTACATGGCGCGCAACGTCGGCCGTCCTCGCGTGGATAAGACCAATAAGTCTACAAACACTCGCGAACTCATCATGGACGCAGCAACTGAGCTGTTTACCACCCAGGGCTACGCCATGACTTCGACGCACGAGATCGCGGAAGTGGCGGGCGTACGCCAGGCATCGATGTACTACTACTTCCCATCGAAATCAGCCCTCCTGCTGACGTTACTGAAAACCACTATGCAACCGGCACGCGACCTTTCGCGCGCCTTGCGCGAGTCGGACCTTTCCGATGAACAAAAACTGTGGACTCTCGTGGCGTCTGAAGCACGCCAGCTTTTATCTACCCGCTGGAACGTTGGCCAACTGTATTCCATCCCCACCGCGTACACCGAGGAATTCGCCGAATTCCATCAACTACGCAAGCGCATGCGGGAAGAGTTTGAGAATATTTCTGCCCGCATCGTCGGCGAATGGGACCTGCGGCGTACACTCCCCTTCCAGCTTGCGGTGTCTGTAACGGCCATGCGTCCAAACTCTGGGACTGTGCCGCGTGTTCTGCGCCCGGACTCGCTGCCTAAGGAAGCCCGGATCGTGGCCGATGCTGCCCTCGATGTCCTGCATGCCGAGAAGCCTGAGGACCGCGAGCCTGTCACGCTAGCGCTCCTAGCGGAGTTGGAACGCAAGGAAAAGTAAGCACAACGCAAAAACGCCGCCACAGGTTGTGGCGGCGTTCGTGTTACCGAATACTAGTGGAAGAAGTGACGCTCCCCGGTTAAGTACATGGTCACGCCTGCAGCCTTCGCGGCCTCAATGACTTCTTCGTCACGAATAGAGCCACCGGGCTGGACCACGGCTTTGACTCCGGCGTCCGCAAGGACTTGGAAACCGTCCGCGAATGGGAAGAAGGCGTCCGATGCGGCGACTGCGCCGCGGGCGCGTTCGGCTCCGTCGCCAAGCGTGTTGGCGCGCTCAACGGCAAGCTTGGCCGAGTCCACGCGGTTGACCTGGCCCATGCCGGCGCCCACGGTCGCGCCACCGGTTGCGAGCACGATTGCGTTGGACTTGACCGCGCGCACGGCCTTCCACGCGAAGGCGAGGTCGGCGAGGGTGGCGTCGTCGGCAGCTTCTCCGGCGGCCAGGGTCCAATTCGCTGGGTTATCACCGGAAGCGTCGAGTACGTCGCGGTCCTGGACCAGGAGGCCACCGTTAATTGCGCGGGTCTCCTTGCCCACGCGTTCCGGAGCAGGCGCCTCGAGGATGCGCAGGTTTTTCTTCTCCTGCAGCACCTCGAGCGCGCCGTCTTCGTAACCGGGGGCGATGATGACCTCGGTGAAGATTGGGCGGACCTGCTGGGCCATCTCCACGCTGACGGGACGGTTCGCGGCGATGACTCCACCGTAGGCGCTCATCGGATCACATGCATGGGCCGCCAGGTGCGCTGCAGCGATGTCGGAACCCACGGCGATGCCGCACGGATTCGCGTGCTTGATGATCGCCACTGCCGGGTCCTCGTGATCCCAGGCAGCGCGCCACGCGGCGTCGGCGTCCTGGTAGTTGTTGTAGCTCATCTCCTTGCCACCGTGCTGGGTGGCAGACGCCAGCCCCTTGACCGAAGGATCGACGTACAGCGCAGCCTTCTGATGTGGGTTCTCGCCGTAACGCAGCTCGTGAGCAAGTTCGTAGGAATGCCCAACCCACGGCGAGGCGCCTTCGGTGGCGGTGTCCTGCTGGCCCATCCACGTTGCTACAGCAATGTCGTAGGAGGCGGTGTGGCGGAAAGCCTCTGTCGCCAGGTGGACGCGCTGCTCGTGAGTGAAACCACCGGCTGCCACGGCCTCGGCGGCCGCCTGGTAATTTGCTGGGGAAACGACGATTGCCACGGAGGAATGGTTCTTCGCCGCTGCGCGCACCATGGTCGGGCCTCCGATGTCAATCTTTTCGATGCAATCCGCGTAGGACGCACCGGAGGCTACGGTTTCGCTAAATGGGTAAAGGTTCACGACGACGAGTTCGAACGGCTCGACATCGAGTTCCCGGATCTCTTCCACATGCTGCGCGTTCGTCTGGTCGGCGAGGATGCCGCCGTGAATTTTCGGGTGCAGCGTCTTGACGCGACCGTCGAGGCATTCGGGGAATCCGGTAACTTTTTCCACGGGCGTGACGGGCACGCCGGCGTCGGCAATAGTCTGTGCGGTGGAGCCGGTGGAGACGATTTCCACGCCGGCGTCGTGAAGCGCGCGAGCAAACTCCGGCAGGCCAGTCTTATCGAAGACGCTCACCAGCGCCCGCTTAACAGGGATGCGTGCGTTATTGTCCGTCATACGCAAATGTCACCTTTCCTCCAGTGCTGAGGTCCGCGTGACGCAGCACCTCAACGATTAATTCACGTTCTTCTACTTTGATCCGTTCGTGGACTTCAGCTTCTGATTCACCGGCGTGAACAGGAACGGGCCGCTGCGCAATAATCTGGCCGGTATCCACGCCCGCGTCGATGTAGTGGACAGTACTGCCCGTGACTTTGACGCCATACGCCAGCGCATCGCGGACTGCATGGGCACCAGGAAAAGCCGGCAATAGGGCCGGGTGCGTGTTGATTGCGCGCCCAGCGAACGTGCGGACAAACTCTTCCCCAAGGATCCGCATAAAGCCTGCAGAAACGACAACATCAGGGGCACATTCGTGCACCTGATGCGTTAATTCTTTGTTCCATGCGTCCCGGTCGCCCCCGCGTTCCAGCGGCACGACGGTAGCTGGGATTCCTGCGCGCTGCGCGCGTTCTACCGCCGGGCAGGCGGTGTCGGCGAAGACGTGAACCACACGGTAGTGGTCACCTTGGCCGTCGATAATTGCTTGCAAAAGTGTCCCCGTACCTGAAACGAGGACCGCAATGTTCAGTGGTGTATCAGCGTGTTGAAGTGCCACGTCAAGCATCTTAGCCCTGTTGCTGATCCTCACCCCCCTCGTCGGGGGTATCGGCGGGCTCCTCATCATGCTTATCGACGTCCTCGCTGACCTCCACTTCCGCCTCTTCAGTATCCATCGCGGATTCTGGCTCCACGCCGCGACGCTGCTGGAGCGTAATAACCAGTGACAATCCCAGGCCCATGCCGGCCACCCACACGCCGATGACCCCCGCACTGAGCCACACGTCTGGGCCGGTGTACCCGTAGGCACCCATCGTGCCGCCCGCGAGGTGCAGCGCCCACGCTGCGGTCACCGCTGCGCCGGCCCCAGCGATCAGAGCTTCCCACCAGGTCGGCGCCGCCTTGTACGCCGCATATCCGGCAATGGCCGCCGGGATGATGAGCAGCACGACAGCCCACTGCGCCACAGAACCTGGGATCGCGGCGAAAATCGGCAGCGGAGGAAGTGGCACAAGAGCCGCAGAAAAAAGACTGACGTGTGCATTACCGATCATGACGTCACCGCCGGCGAGCAGGGCTGCGCCACCGACCGCCACGTTAGGCAGATACGCGATTGTCACCACGAGAATCCCGATAACCGCTGCCGGTCCCGAAAACTCCGCAAAGATTTCCTGTTGACGTGGCCACGCAACCAGCGCGCACACCAGCCACAGCACACACCCCGCGATGGCCAATCCGCCGACTGCCGCCGCACCGCTGCGCACAGCGTTGACAGCAGCGACAGGGAGGTTCGCGTGCCGTGCGAGTGCCCGCCACAATTTCCCGCGCATACCAATGATGAACGCGCCTCCGTGCACGAGCAGAGTATTCACTAATGCCGGCACCACCGGAGCGGGCGGCTGCGCTACTGCAAGCGCAACGCCTGTAAGGATCAGGGGAAGCGCGAGCATAAACGCTGCCAGCGAACCCAACCCTGCCAAACTAATCCGATCTTTGACCGCAACGTGGACACGCGATTGGACCAGCGCAACCACACCGACCGCGGGAAGCAGGGGCACGAAGCCGAGCGGAATCTCTGCAATAACAATTGGCGCCGCGTTCATGAGCAGCCACAGCTGGGCCGCGACCGAGGCCACATCTCCCAAGCTCTCCGCCGCCAGGAGGAGAATTGCCATCGCGCAGGCAACAGCCACCAGCACGAGAACCGCGTGCACCATCGCCGCGCCCCGCAGGTACGCCTTCCACGACGACGCCGGCCGGCCCTGCCGCGGGGAGGCGGAAGCCGCCGGGGTTTCTGCCGGCACCGCACCATGGACATTCGCTTGTCGACGCCTACTACGCGCCGGCCTCGTATTCTTCGACGTACTCATCACGGACTACTTTGCCACGAAACGCCCGGCGAGCCGGGTTGTGACACGGCAAAAACTGCCGGTCACAGGGCCTTGCGTGAGACTATTGGCTGATGTAACATTCTCAGGGCTGCTCGATATCGTGAGAATTTTTAAGCATCTGCTTGCCTCATCGGGATTCGTTGAGTAGTGTTACAACTCGGAGATAACGAATTGGTTACAATTCGAGAACAAGTTTGTAATGAATGAGGAAGAAGGACGCTGTGGGGAAGCACCGTAAGATTACTTCTGCCCAAACCGCGAAAGGTCGCGTGGCATTTGTAGCGGCAGCTGCTGGAGCAGTTTCCACCGCAGGCATCGGCGGAGCGACCGCAGCGCAAATTACGGAAACTCCTTCTACCGACATCGCACTGGCCACTGACGCTGCAGCGCTGAGCTCCAACGCCGCACCGCAGATTCTGGCAATCTCCGAATTCAAGCCAGCAGTTGGCCTCGAGCAGCAGCTCGCAACCGCAGTGGCAAGCAACAATGAGCGCATGGCTGCCGACGCCGCCGCCCGCGCCCCTAAGGCTGTCAAGCCAGCAGAAGGCACCTTCACCTCCGGCTACGGCGCACGCTGGGGCACCGTCCACAAGGGCATTGACATCGCTAACGCCGAAGGCACCCCAATCCTCTCCGTCCTTGACGGCGTTGTTATCGACGCCGGTCCGGCCTCCGGGTTCGGCCAGTGGGTCCGCGTACAACACGAAGACGGCACCGTCACCGTGTACGGCCACATCTCCACCATCGACGTCACCGTCGGGCAGACCGTTACCGCAGGCCAGAAGATCGCTGGCATGGGTAACCTGGGCTTCTCTACCGGCACGCACCTGCACTTTGAGGTCCACCCTGCCGGTGGGGACGCTATCGATCCCCTGCCGTGGCTGGCAGAACGCGGAATTACCGTCTAATAAATTTCACACAAAGGCTGGGTGCACTGTGCACCCAGCCTTTTTTCTTACCCTAGAGTTTCTCCATCGGCACATTCCCGATAAGCATCAGGCGCACGGTCCCTTTCGAACCAAAATCGATGGTCACTGTGGAATGCTTACCTAGGCCATCGACCGCGACCACGGTGCCCACCCCGTACTTATCGTGGTTGACCTTATCCCCAACCGCTAGGTTCAGTTTCGCGGCCTGCGTACCGCCGGCAGACTTCTGCGGACCACGGCGCGTGCGGGTACGCGAAGCTCCAGTGGACTGTGGATGTTGCCACGAATCAGAGCGCGGGGCAGACGCACCCGACCAGCCGCTCGACCAGGAGTCAGACCATGATGGTTGTGGTTCTTCGCGTTCCCAGTTCACTAAGTGTTCGGGGATATCGGCCAAGAAGCGCGATGCCGGGTTAGTAACCGTGTTGCCCCACGCGGAGCGAGCCATCGCGCGGGTGACGAACAACCGCTGACGTGCACGTGTTAGACCCACGTAGGCGAGGCGACGTTCTTCGGCAAGCTCCGTGGGATCGCCGAGTGCGCGCAGGTGCGGGAACTGTCCGTCCTCCCACCCGATGAGGAACACGACGGGGAATTCCAGACCTTTCGCGGTGTGCAGCGTCATGAGGGTGACCACGCCTTGTTCGCTGTCCGGGATTTGGTCCGCATCGGCAACCAGGGACACGCGCTCCAAGAACGCGTTTAGGCTGCCGGGCTCGGGCTCCCCTTCTGCGGCGGCTGCGGCAACCGCGTCGGATCCGTCCATGCCCGCGTAGGCAAGCTGGTGGGCCGCATCAGTGGTGAACTCGCGGGCAACGGAGACCAACTCATTTAAGTTGTCTAGGCGCGAGCCATCCTGCGGGTCGTTGGATGCCTCGAGCTGGGCACGGTAGCCGGTCACGTCGAGGATGTGGTTAATCAGTTCGCCTAAGTCTGGCAGGCCAGTGTCTTCGTGGACGAGTTCGTCTTGGACAGCACGGATGTCGTCCATCATGGCAACGAAACCGCCGATGGCCTTCTGGCCGCGCGTGCCGAGGAGGTTGACTTCGCCGGCGGCTGCGTCGCGTAGCGCTGCACCGAAGCCGATGCCGTGGTTTTCGGCGTGGAGGTTGACCATAGCAATCGCCCGGTCCCCGATTCCGCGCTTCGGGGTGTTGACGATCCGTCGTAAAGAAACAGTGTCCTCAGGGTTCGCCAAAACTTTGAGGTAAGCCACGAGATCGCGGATCTCCATGCGCTCGTAGAATCGCGTACCGCCGACGACTTTGTACGGGATACCAGAGCGGATGAAAATATCTTCGATCGCGCGCGAGGAATTGTTGGTGCGGTACATGATCGCCATGTCGGAATAGGACATGCCGCCGTCGGCGAGTTCATCGATCTGGGACGCTATGTAGCGAGCCTCATCGTGCTCGTTGTCGGCGACGTAGCCTGTGATCTGCTCCCCTTCGCCGAGGGCCGTCCATAGTTTTTTCGCCCGCCGGTTTTCGTTGCGGGAGATGACCGCGTTAGCCGCGTCCAAAATTGTTTGTGTGGAACGATAGTTCTGCTCCAGGACGATGGTTTGGGCGTTCGGGAAGTCGCGCTCGAATTCCTCAATATTACGGATCGTGGCACCGCGGAAGGCGTAAATAGACTGGTCGGAGTCGCCCACCACGCACAACTCAGAGGCCTCAGGGCCACGGCCAACGAGCGTGGAGGCTAATTCGTACTGGGCGTGGTTGGTGTCCTGGTATTCGTCGATAAGCACATGGCGGAAGCGGCGACGGTAATAGTCCGCGACCTGGGGGTGCTCGCGGAAAATGCGTACCACTTCGCCGATTAAGTCATCGAAGTCCAAGGCGTTGGCCTGGCGCAGGCGCTTCTGATATTCGGCATAGACCTGCGCGACAGTGCTTTCGAAAGGATTGTGCGTCGCTTCGGCTGCAGCCAATGCCTCCTGCGGGGAGGTGAGTTCATTTTTGTGATTCGAAATCGCGTTGGCCAACGTGCGCGCGGTGAACTTTTTCAAGTCCAAGTTGTGGTCTTTGGCGATCATGGACAGCAGACGACGGGCATCGTCGGCGTCGTAGATCGTGAAGTTCGTATTCAAACCCGGGACCAGTGCTGCCTGCTGGCGCAGGATTCGCACACACACCGAGTGGAACGTGGCCACCCACATGCGCTGCGCCACCGGCCCCACGAGGGTTGTCACGCGCTCGCGCATTTCCGCGGCGGCCTTGTTAGTAAAGGTAATCGCCAAAATCTGGCCCGGGTGCACTCCCCTGACCTGCATGAGATAGGCGATGCGCCGGGTGAGCACCGCGGTTTTGCCGGAACCAGCACCGGCGACGATAAGCAACGGGCTGCCGATATGTTCAACAGCTTGGCGTTGCTGGGGGTTCAGGCCTGCGACGAGCGCGGCTCCGGGGTCGTTAGTAAACGGATTTTCTGCGACGTTGTCCATAATGTCCCTAACCTACCAACAGCCCTCGACAAGAGGTGGCAAGATAGAGAACTATGGAAAAGGAAACAACCCCTACCGAGCAGGATAACCAGGAGCTGAGCTTCCCCTCGGGCACCGATGACCCCTTATCCGACGCCGAGATTCAGCAGTACCGTGAAGAAATCAACCGGCTGGATAAAGTGATTATTAACGCTATTAAGCGCCGGTCGAAGGTTTCCCAAACCATTGGACGCACCCGCATGTCCTCGGGCGGGACCCGCCTGGTGCACACCCGCGAGGTTGCCATCATTAACCAATTCCGTGAAGAACTCGGCCCCGAGGGCCCCGGCTTGGCGGCGATCCTTCTGCGCCTGGGCCGTGGCCCGCTTGGTTAGACTCGTAGAAACAACACAAAGGAGAATCATGACTGTCCCTTACACTCCCTTGAACGAGCTGCCCGCCTGGTCCACGTTGCAGGACCTCGCCGGAAAGCGGCGCGACCTGCGCGAACTGTTCGCCACCGAACCGGATCGCGTCTCAGCCCTCACCGTGGATGCAGCCGGGTTGCACATTGACTTAAGCAAAAACCTTATCGACGCTACCGTGACCTCCGCCCTCCTCGAACTGCTAGAACAGTCCGGGGTGCTGGCGCACCGGGAGGCCATGTTTGCCGGCGAGCACATCAACACCACCGAAGACCGGGCTGTCCTCCACACCGCCCTGCGTATGCCTGTCGAAGATGACCTCGTTGTCGACGGCCAGGACGTCGCAGCCGACGTCCACCACGTCCTCGGGCGTATGCGTGACTTCGCCACCGCTCTACGCGCCGGAACGTGGCTCGGCCACACCGGTCACACCATTAAAAAGGTGGTCAATATCGGTATCGGCGGATCTGACCTGGGCCCCGCGATGGCAACCAAAGCACTGCGCCCCTACGCAGTTGCAGGTATCACCGCGGAATTCGTCTCCAACGTAGACCCCGCCGACATGAGCGCGGTCCTGGACGGCCTGGACCCCGAGTCCACGTTGTTTATCGTCGCGTCCAAGACGTTCACCACGCAGGAAACTCTGGCGAACGCGCACGCGGCCAAGCGCTGGATTCTCGACGCCTTCGACGGCGACGAGGGGGCCGTCGCAAAGCACTTTGTCGCAGTATCGACCAACGCCGAGAAAGTCGCCGAATTTGGCATCGACACAGACAACATGTTCCCCTTCTGGGACTGGGTCGGCGGGCGTTACTCCATGGACTCCGCCATCGGCCTTTCTCTCATGGCCGTGATCGGCCCGCGCGACTTCATGCGTATGCTCGACGGTTTCCACGCCATGGACGAACACTTCCGCACCGCCGATCCCGCGCACAACGCACCGATCCTCATGGCGCTGCTCAACATCTGGTACACGAACCTCCTCGGCGCACAAAGCCACGCAGTGCTCCCCTACTCCGAGGACCTGTCCCGCCTGCCCGCGTACCTGCAGCAACTAACCATGGAATCCAACGGTAAATCCGTGCGTCACGACGGCAGCCCCGTCACCGAAACAACCGGCGAAATCTACTGGGGTGAGGCCGGGACCAACGGGCAACACGCATTCTTCCAGCTCATTCACCAAGGAACCACGCTGATTCCCGCCGACTTCATCGGCTTCGCCCAACCCCACGACGACCTCCCCACCGCCGACGGCACCGGCAGCATGCACGACGTCCTCATGGGCAACTTCTTCGCCCAAACCAAGGTGCTGGCTTTCGGGAAAACGCTCGAAGAAATCCGCGCCGAAGGCGTCCCCGCCGAGCTCGCACCGCACAAAGTCATGCCCGGCAATCGCCCGACGACGACCATCTTGGCCGACCAGCTCACCCCATACACCCTGGGCGCCCTCATCGCTTTGTACGAGCACATCGTGTTCGTCCAAGGCAGCCTGTGGGGCATCAACTCCTTCGACCAATGGGGCGTCGAACTAGGAAAACAGCAGGCCAACGACCTCGCCCCGGCGGTTTCTGGTGCCGCCGCCGTAGACTCCGGCGACGCATCCACCGACGCGCTCATCACCTGGTACCGGGAGCACCGCGGCTAAACCTCGAGCGGCTGGCAGCGCGGACACCACCAAATCACGCGCTCCAGCTCGCCGTCGCGCCCACCGGCGTCCGGCCCGCCCAGCATGCCGTTGACGATGAGCTTCCCGCACCGGCGACACGGCTTATTATTGCGCCCAAACACGTAGGTGGTTTCCCCGGCGCGCTTCACCCCTGTGGTGACGCGCACCGGGGAATTTCTGTTGGCGTCCATGAGCGCGTGTGTAATTTCCAGGATGCGGTGCACATCAACACTTGCGACGGTACGAGCCGGGTAGACACCTGCAAGAAAGCAGATTTCGGCGCGATACTCGTTGCCCACGCCGGCGAGGTTCGTCTGGTCAAGCAAGGCAGCACCGATAGAACGCCCAGGCTCCGCGGTGATTCTCCGGTACGCCTCGGCGCGGTCGTCGGGGGTCCATGCGCCGAGCACGTCAGGCCCTAAGTGAGCGATGCGTTGTGGGTATTCGTCGGACGGGAATATGTGCACGAACCCTAGACTGTGTCCCACTACCTCAATGGGGCGCGGATGCGGTGTGCCCTCTACTTCGAGGACGACACGCGCGGTGTGCCCTGGTTTGCGCCACCTGGTCCCGGACTCATGGACGGCCCAGGTCCCCTCCATTTTCAGGTGGGTATGCAGGATGTTATTGCCAATCTGCATGAACAGGTATTTCCCGTACGGCCAGACGCGTTCTACCTTCAGACCGGTGAAATCGACGGAAGCGTAGGCAGGTACACGCACTGAACTGCGCAGAACTCGACGACCACGCAAGAATGAGAGGCGGCGGGCAAGTTGGTAGACGGAATCACCTTCTGGCATGCACGTCAGTGTAACGCGGTCCCCCACGTAGGGGGAGATGATACACATTCCTTTGGACCCGCTCGCAGAGACGAGAAAGCACTGGCCCTACCTACTCCCCCAAGCAGCTGTTGGCAGCTGACACGTTTGGCGGTCCCGGTGTTTCCTCGTCCCCGCGAGGCCCCCGGTTAGTCATAGTAGCGGGCGGCGCTGGTCTTGTGTGCAAAAGCTTGCCCACTGTAGTGGGCGCTTACCTGCGGCCTCTTCGGCCGCGGGTGCGGGCCTTAAATGGAGTAGCACTTTTACCCCCATCTACCTGTGTAAATTCAGATTCCGCTAAGGCCTCGCTCAGGGAGCGCCCGTTCCGTGTCGGCGCACTTTGTGACGAAGTTAACACCTTAATGCCGCGCGGCGTCATTTTAGCGCCTGCTTCACGGAAAGATTCGAGGTAAGGAGAGGAGAGCGCCGGCTCACCGTTAATCTTTTCGATATTCACAGGTTTAAGCCAATTCTTAGAAATAACATTCTTCAGCGCTTCCACAATGATGTGTGGCGCATCCACATCCGACCGTGGCAACGTGTGGTCAAAGATGCGCAGCGTCTTCCCGCCACGGGTCAGGTGGGCGAGCAGGAGGCCGTCGATAAGCACGACCAGGGCGCCGGCACCCCGGGTCGGTCCGGTCTCCGGCCACGGCAAGGCCGCACCATAGGGGTTCGCTGGGTCTGCGGCGGCGAGCACGTAAACAGCCGGGGTGTCTGTGCCCGACGGCCACCCGCCGACGTCCGGACTGTCGTCGAGGCCACGCAACCGGTCGACCACCGCGCGGGTAGAAAACTGGGCCGCGCCGAGGCCCTCCACAAAATAGCCGCGCATCGCTTGCCCGTTGTCTTCGAATGAGCTCAGCACTTTATACGCCAGCGCGAAGCCGCCGACTACGTCCTCGCTGACCACGGAACCGCGCGTGACCACGCCGTACCTGTCAAGCCACGCTTCCCCGTGCGCGATGCCGCGTTGCGTTGCGTCGGTCGCGGCTGCCGGCAGCGCGGACCAGCGGCCGAGTACGTCGCTGGGCGTGTGCGCTCCGGCGCGTTGCGATTGTGCAAAGCTGGTGCGCCCCATACGCAGCCGACCGCGAGCCGGCGTGCGCCGCGCTCGATGAGCACGCGTTCCGTGACCGCTCACCAGGTGGTCACGCACCCGGGCGAAACTATCAGGTGCCACGAGCCCTTTTTCACACAGCGCCCACAGTGCTGCGCGCAGGTCGTCGTCAGTCTCCACAGTGAGAGCAGCCTTCAGGTCACTGAACAGGAAGCCTCCGCCGCCGGCAAGCAGCTCCATGACGCGCTCCTCCAGGACGCTTAACGACGTCTCCACCTGCCGCATAAGCTGCGGCGCATAATCAGCCGGCAACAACATCAGCCACGGGTCCCCCGCCCCCGCTGACCCAGCACCCACGATGAGCACTTCGCCAGAACTGGTGAGCTCGTCCAAATACGCCGGTTGATACCCAACCACACGCTGCGGCAACACCACTGACTCCCACGCCGAAGCCGGCAGACGCACGCCCGCGAGCTGTTCAATCGCCATGAACGTTCCGTCCACGCCGGCAAGTTCCGGGTCGGTTCCAACAGGTGCCACGTTGTTCCACTGCGCTTGGAACCGCGCCAAGGCACTGTGGCTGACCGGCTGCATCTGGCTGCGCGCCCGCGCCAGACTGCGCCGCCGGATAACGCTGAGCACGTCCTTGTTGCAGTATTCCTGCTCATCGATGCCTTGGCGGTAGTGGCCTTCGATAATGTCATCGCGGTCGAGTAGACGTGCTGCCACCGACGGCGCCAAACCGAAGGCCTCCACAAGGTCAGCTAGCACGAATGGCCCGCGCGTACGCGCCCACCGGCTCACCAGCTGGTCAGCCGCATCCGTAACGGGCGCAACCTGGGCCGGCACTCCCGGCGGTACCGGCACGCCGAGGCCGTCGCGCAGCAGCGGTGCGTCGAGCTGCACCGCAAGATGCTCCACACCTGCGATGCGCACTTCCATGACACGGTCGCTGGCCTCGCGTAACGCATCAGCAGCTGGGGTTGGCCACGTGGTGTGCGCGGTGAGTTCTGCCACCGGAATGGGGCCGAGGATGCGCAGGGCGTCGATAAGCTCCTCAACGGTACGGGCCTGGCGGCCTGCTGCCGTGCGCTGCAACTGTTCGTGTGTCTCGCGGACGATTTCCGGCTCGAGCAGCTCGCGTAGCTCCACCTCGCCGAGCAGCTTCGCCAACAACGCCGGGTCTAGCGCCAACGCAGCCGCGCGCTTCTCCGCTAGCGGGGTGTCGCCTTCGTACATGAACGCACCCGTGTAGTTGAACAGGAGCGTCGAAGCGAACGGGCTCGGCTGCTCCGTGGTCACTTCCGCCACGCGTACGGAGTGATTTCCCAAAGCTCCCATCAGCTCGGTGAGCGCGGGAACGTCGTACACGTCCTGCAAACATTCGCGCACCGTCTCCAGAATGATGGGGAAACTGGGGTAATTGCGGGCCACGTCTAAAAGTTGCGCTGCACGTTGGCGTTGCTGCCACAACGGCGCACGCTTGCCTGGGTTGCGGCGCGGCAACAACAGCGCACGTGCAGCGCATTCGCGAAACCGCGACGCGAACAACGCCGAACCGCCGACGTGCTCAGTCACCAGGTCCGCGATCTCATCTACTTCGAACGTGAACAGGTGCGCACCCGGTTCGGCTTCACCCTCGGGCAGGCGTATCACGATGCCGTCATCGCCGGCCACAGCTTGCGGGTCCATGCCCGTTTCCGCAGCCACACGCGCGCCCACCGCGAGCGCCCACGCCGCATTCACGCCACGGCCGTACGGGCTGTGCAAAACGACGCGCCAGTCCCCCACCTCATCCTTGAACCGCTCTAGTACCAGGGTTTTCTCATCAGGGACTACGCCCGTGGCTGCGCGCTGCTCGTTCAAGAACGCAACGACGTTGTCAGCCGCCCACTGATCCAGGCCAGCAGCGCGTAGGCGTGTGGCCACGACATCCGGTTCGGCGGCGGAAACGTGACGTCGAAAAGCACCAATCGCCGCGCCGAGCTCCGCGGGACGACCGGCCTGGTCACCATTCCAGAACGGCAGGCGCCCCGTGTGCCCCGGCGCGGGCGTGACCAGCACCTGGTCGCGGGTAATGTCCTCGATGCGCCACGACGACGCCCCCAGCGTGAACACATCGCCGACGCGCGACTCGTAGACCATCTCCTCATCAAGTTCACCAACACGCCGCGGTGCAGACCCAGATTCTGAACCGACGAGGAACACCCCAAACATGCCGCGGTCCGGAATCGTGCCACCCGAAGTGACCGCCACACGCTGCGCACCCGGCCGTGCCGACAGCACACCAGTAACCCGGTCGAAGTTCACGCGCGGCTTAAGCTCCGCAAAATCCGTCGACGGGTACACGCCGCTGGCCAAATCGATGACGGCGTCAAACACGTCACGCGCCAGATCGCGGTACGGGAACGCGCGGCGCACGGTATCAAACCAATCGTCCACGTCCAGGTCTTCCATCGCGACGGCCGCCACCGTCTGCTGCACGAGCACATCCAACGGATTACGCGGAACACTAATCGCCTCGATCTCCTCGGCGCGCATCTGCTCCACCGTCACGGTGGTTTGCACCAGGTCCGCGCGATGCTTGGGATAGAAAGCACCGCGCGACACCTCGCCCACCCCGTGCCCGGCGCGCCCCACGCGCTGCAGGCCAGAAGCAATCGACGGAGGCGATTCAACGTTTATCACCAGGTCCACGGCGCCCATATCGATGCCTAGCTCCAGCGAGGAGGTCGCCACCACCGCTTTCAGCGTGCCTTCCTTGAGCATCGTTTCGGTGAGCGCGCGCTCATCCTTGGACACAGAACCGTGATGTGCACGCGCAATTATCGCCGGGGCGTGGCCTACGGTATCGATCTGCTTCATCAACTGCGCGGGGTCCCGCCGTGATGGGCGCGCCAAGGCCTCTGGATCGTGCTCGGAGGCGTAGAGCTCGTTGATCCGCGACGTCAACCTTTCCGCCGTGCGCCGCGAGTTGACGAAGATCAGCGTCGAACGTGCTTGCATGACGTGCTTGTACACGTCCTGCTCGATGAACGGCCAAATGGACTTCTGCGCCGGGGCGTACGGTTCAATGTCCGTGGCCTCGGGGTCAAGTGGTTCCAACGGCCCTAAGGCCGATAGTCCGGACGGGTCGTCGATAGTCATCTCACCAATCGTGGAACCTGGTTCCGGGGTGGGAAGATCCGCCATGTCGGGTACAACGCCGTGCACGTCAAGCGTCCACTTTTTCTCCGCGGGCGGGTCGATGATCTGGACAGGACGGTCTCCGCCGAGGAACTGTGCAACCGTACGCGGTGGGCGGACCGTAGCGGACAAACCGATGCGCTGGAAATCACCGGCAACGCGCGCCAGGCGTTCCAGTGTGAGCGCCATGTGCACGCCACGTTTGGTGCCGGCGAGCGCGTGGATTTCGTCGATGATCACGGTATCGACATCGCGCAAAATCCCCGCCGCCTTGGAGGTGAGCATCAAGTACGCCGACTCAGGGGTCGTGATCATGATGTCCGGCGGGCGACGCAGCTGACGCGCACGCTCCGCTGACGGCGTATCACCAGAGCGCACACCGATTGTCACGTTCGGCTCCGGGAGCCCCATTCGTTGTGCAGCACGCGCAATCCCCTGCAACGGTGCACGCAGATTGTGCTCGACGTCCACGCCCAAAGCCTTCAGCGGCGAGATATACAAGACTTTGACGCCGCGCCCCTTTTCGGCGGCGGTCATCTCGGCGGGTTCCGCGGCCGGCAAAACAGTTTGCCCTTCCGCCTCCACCAAAGAATTGAGTGCCCACAGGAACGCGGCTAGCGTTTTACCGGAACCTGTCGGCGCGATAACGAGCGCATTCTCACCTGCAGAAATACTTTCCCACGCGGCGGCCTGGACCGCCGTTGGTGCGGCGAACACGTCAGCAAACCAGGTTGCCACTTGGGGTCGAAATTTCTGCAAAATGTGCGTATCCGTCAACGTAACCTCCGCTTCCTACTTCAACAGGATAAACTGAATGCCATGACTGCAGAGCTTTCCGACGCCCGCCTGACGTACCTACTTGCCCTCGGCACGGGAGAAATCCTGAAAGGTGTCCGCAACGTAGGACTCCTGCGTGGCCGCACCCTCGGTGATGCTGGCGACGAGCTTGCCCAATCCTGGATTGCCCGCGTCCTGGAACAGCACCGCCCCGACGACGGCTTCCTCTCCGAAGAAGCCGCCGACAACCCCAGCCGTCTCAAGCGCGACCGCGTGTGGATCATCGACCCCCTCGACGGCACCAAAGAATTTGCCACCGGCCGCCAGGACTGGGCTGTGCACATCGCGCTCGTGGAAAACGGCGCACCCGTCAACGCGGCAGTGGGTCTTCCTGACCTGGGCGTGGTCTTCCGCTCCGATGATGTGCGCGCCGTCACCGGGCCATACGCGAAGAAGATTGCGATCTCGCACAACCGGCCACCTGCGGTAACCCAGTGGGTGGCGCAACAGCTCGGCTCCGAAACCGTGCCGCTTGGTTCCGCCGGAGCGAAGGCCATGCACGTGCTGCTTGGCGATTCCGACGCCTACATCCACGCTGGTGGTCAGTACGAATGGGATTCCGCCGCACCGGTTGGAGTGTGCAAGGCTGCCGGCCTACATTGCTCGCGCCTCGATGGTTCCGAGCTGGTCTACAACCAGGACGATACGTACTTGCCGGACCTGCTCATCTGCCGCCCAGAGTTAGCTGACCAGATCATGGAACTGGCCGCCGCGTACAAGGAAGAGCACGGCTCCTACATCTAGCCACTTCGTTGCGGGGCGCGTTAGACTATCGCATCATGACTGCCATCAACACTCCGTACGAAGACCTACTGCGTCGAATTCTTGAAGAGGGATCACACAAGGACGACCGCACCGGCACTGGAACGACCAGCCTTTTCGGCGCGCAACTGCGCTACAACCTGGCTGATTCTTTCCCGCTGCTGACCACCAAGAAGGTGTACACGCATGCCGTCGTCGGTGAGCTGTTGTGGTTCCTCAGCGGTGATTCCAACGTGAAGTGGCTGCAGGACAACAAGATTCGTATCTGGAACGAGTGGGCAGACGAAAATGGCGAGCTCGGGCCGGTCTATGGGGTGCAGTGGCGCAGCTGGCCTACCCCGGATGGTCGCCACATCGACCAAATCCAGGGGGCGCTGGACATGCTGCGCGAGAACCCGAATTCGCGGCGCAATATCGTTTCGGCCTGGAACGTCTCCGAGTTGGAGAACATGGCCCTTCCGCCGTGCCACTTGCTCTTTCAGCTCTACGTTGCCGATGGAAAACTGTCCTGCCAGCTATACCAGCGCAGCGCTGACATGTTCTTGGGCGTGCCGTTTAACATCGCTTCCTATTCACTGTTGACGCACATGTTTGCCCAGCAAGCCGGCTTAGAGGTCGGCGAGTTCATTTGGACCGGCGGCGATGTGCACATCTACGACAATCACCTCGAGCAGGTGCGTGAACAACTTTCCCGCGAGCCTCGCCCGTACCCACAGTTGGAGCTGCGTAAGGCGGAATCGATGTTTGATTACACCTTCGACGACGTCCAATTTATCGGCTACAACCCCCATCCCACTATCAAGGCGCAGGTGTCGGTCTAATGAAAGGCGCGATCTGGGCGCAATCCCTCGACGGCGTTATCGGCGACGGCGAGGACATGCCATGGTACCTTCCGGAGGACTTGGCGCATTTCAAGGAGACGACACTCGATTCGCCGGTGCTCATGGGGCGCCGCACGTGGGAATCGTTGCCTAAGCGTCCGTTGCCGCGACGTGAGAACATCGTGGTCTCGTCCCGCGAACCAGGCGAATGGTCTGCAGGCGCAACCGTCGTTCCTGCCGTGCCCACCACGTTTGCTGGCTGGGTCATGGGTGGCGCGCAGCTCTACGAAGCGATGGTCGCCCAGATGGATACGCTCGTCGTGACGCTTATCGACGCCCACCTCGAGCCCGCTTTACGCGAACGTGCAGTCCGCGCCCCCGACATCCCCGCAACATTCTACGAGACCAGCGACTCCGGATGGCTCGAATCCGAGCGCGGACGCCTCAAAGTCGGTGTTTCGCCGGTGCCGTTACGCTACCGTTTTCTCACGTATTCTCGCCGGGTCATAGCCTGATTCCGGCGCGTATGCGCTCGGCGGCACCCACACCGCCTTCCCGTTCACCAGTTCTATGTAGCCGCGGCCGTTGCCGTTGCGGGCGTCGTCGTTGATACGATTGTGGTATTTGCACAGGCAGACCAGGTTATCCATGTTGGTTAGGCCACCAAAGCGCCACCCTTGCACGTGATGGACTTGAACAAAGTCCGCGCCCTTGTTGCAGCCGGGCCAGGCACACTTGTGATTGCGCAGTTTGGCCATGTGTCGCTGTTTTTCGTTGGCAAAGCGCGACAAGTTGTACAGGTTTATCGGCCCTTTCACGGGGTGCGCCATAAGTGCGTATCCGCGGGAGGCGAACACGCGCGTGAGCATTTCAGCGCCGGTGATTGTGGTGCCGTTAGTCTGCCGGACCAGGACTTCTTCGCCGTCCCCGTCGAGGATTTCGTCCAGCTCGTCCAACGTCACGATCACATTGGTCACGGCGGGCTGGCGGGAGAGGTTGCCGTCGAAAAGCTTCTCGACGTCCGCGTAATCCTTGATATTCGCCTTCAAGTCAGCGATTGTGGCGCCGTCGCCTGTGATAGTCATGGAGGCCTTGCCGTCTTTATACGTGCGCGTTGTCACTCTGGATTCGCGCGGCTCTGGCGGCTGAACTTGCTCTAATCGCTGACGTGCATAGCGCCTGAGTTCGCGGTCGTCGGGTTCCATGCGGCACAGGTCTTCGCGCACTTTCCACGCTTCTGTTTTGTCTTTGAATGCTGCCGTGGCGCTGGCAATGACGTGCAGAGTTTTGAGCGTGTGCCCTGATTTCGCGGCGTGTTCACGGCAACGCTGCTGGTAACGGGTGTGTGACGTCCTGCCGAAAAACAGCTCGGCGGTTGTTGTGAGCGTGTTGACCCAGGCGGTCGGCAGGCCAAACGCCGCGAGTTGCTCTTTGGAACGCACGTGTTCGAGGAGCATAAATGGGCTGGTGAACGGTTGGAATATTGTGTTGAGAGTCGTCATAAATTTGACGATAAACACGCGCCAAGAAGCTCGCTTAAAAGAACCGAAATTCTGTGGATAATGGTACGAAACGGGTAGTTATCCACAGGCAAGCCCGAAAAGGCAGAAAAAAGTGCCCCAGAGAGGAATCGAACCTCCGACACCCGCTTTAGGAGAGCGGTGCTCTATCCACTGAGCTACTGAGGCATGTCGCGTGGACACGGCAATACTACCTTAAGGTTCCACGCGCAGACCAAAACACCCGCTTGACGACGGTGCTATTGTTGCTGATGTTGCAGAAGTGAATAAACGAGTCTGAGGAGACACCATGACCAGCTTTTTCGACCGCCCCCTAAGCCGCCGCAGCGCCCTCCTCGCCGCCGGCATTGGTGGCGCTGCCCTGGCCGCTGCCCCACGTGCACAAGCACAAAACCGTGTCCTAGGCACCGTTATCGACTACGCCGCCGGCGTACCATCCGCCCAGTCGATTAAAAACGCCGGCCACCTGGGCGCTGTGCGCTACGTTTCGCAGCGTCGCCCGGGAACCGAATCATGGATGCTAGGCAAGCCGGTCACGTTGCAAGAAACCCGTGCTCTGGAAACCTTGGGCCTCAAGACCGCCAGTGTTTACCAGTTCGGAAAAGGCAGTACCGCGGACTGGAGGCGCGGAGCCGCCGGTGCTGCTACGCATGCTCCACAGGCCATCGCCCTGCACGCCGCCGCCGGTGGCCCGCGCAACCGCCCGATTTACATGGCCATCGACGACAACCCCACCCGCGACGAATACGACCGCCTCATCCGCCCCTACCTGCAGGCCTGCAAGCTCGCCCTTGAGGCAGCCGGATACCAGTTAGGTATCTACGGCAATTACTTCACCATCGACTGGGCAATCGCCGACGGCCTCGGCGAATTCTTCTGGCAGCACAATTGGGGTTCACAGGGTCGTATTCACCCACGTGCACAGCTGCACCAGATTCGTATCGATAAGGATCGCGTGGGTGGTGTCGGCGTAGACATTAATAATGTGTACGCCCACGATTGGGGGCAATGGACTCCGTCGAACATTGTGGATCAGGTTGTTCCAGCGCCAGCACCCGGTGCTGCTCCTTCGCTGCCGGATGTGCAGCTGCCGGGAGGGTCGTCGTTAAGTCAGGTCGCAGACCTGGTGAACTCTGTAGCGAAGCTGTCTAGCTAGTCCAACCGCAGCTGGGTGCGTACGAGCGCGGTGAGGTCGTCGGCGCTGCCCGTCACCGCTGCGGCGACGACGAAATCTTCACCGAACGTCGCCGAGGAGTTCAGCGCGAGGTCATTCGACCAACCCCATTTCGTGCCCAGCGCTCCCGGGATGATCGCGGTCCCATAATCCTGGGCGTAGCCGTCGTGCGCGTAGGGGGTGGCGCGCGCCATCGCCACAAGGATGGGGTGTGTGGGATCTTCCGCGATGAGCGCGGTCAGGAACTCGACGACGTCATATGTCGAGGTCACGCTATATCCCCAGTCGACGCCAGAGCGTGTGGAAAGCAAACCGTATTTGATGGCGGTCTCGTCGATAGCTTCCGGGTAGGCGTCATACAGTTCTTGGGCGGTCTCGTCGTTGGAGGAGGCGATCATCTCCAAAGCAGCGTACTGCTCCCCCACGTCGCCGTGATCAAGGACGTAGTCCGCGATGTATAGCTTGGACAAGCTCAATGCCGGACGTGCATAGCGTTCCGTGGCCGTGCCCATGCGTTTGCCCGTACGCAGGTCAATGTAGCTAAGCTGCGAGCCCTGCACGTTTTCGGCGAACTCGCCGAGCGCGCGTTGATCGTCCAGGCGTGGTTGGGTTTCCGTCGGCGAAGCCGCCACGCTCGGTGCCGGTTCTGATTCCCCGCGCCAGCCGACAACGGCGACCAACACAACAACGACCACCAGCACAAGTGCGGTGGTCGTCACGCTGAGGCGCACAAGCCTCCGAGAAGACGTTGACATACCGAACATCTTAAACCCACGATGCCGCGGGAAGCACTAGTGGTCGACTGGCTTTTCCACGCCCACACCGGTCAAGGAACGAACCTCCATTTCTGCAGCTAGATCGTCCAAATTATCACGCTTTCCGACGAACGTACCGATCACGCCAGCCAAGAAACCAAGCGGAATAGAAATCAAACCAGGGCTCGCCAATGGGAACCACGCCCAATCAGCGTCCGGGAACATTGAGGTCGGGGACCCAGAAATCGCCGGCGAGAAGAAAATCAGCAGCAGGCCGGACACCAAGCCGGTAACCATCGAGGCCACTGCCCCGGTGGTGTTGAAGCGCTTCCAAAACAGGGAGAACAGAATCGTCGGCACGTTAGCTGAAGCCGCCAGCGCGAATGCTAGCGATACCAGGAAAGCGACGTTTTGTTCCATCGCCAAGATTCCCAACGCAGTGGAAGCAACACCAAGCACAATCACCGTGATGCGGGAAACGCGGACCTGTTCTTCTTCCGTGGCTTTCCCGCCGCGCAGAACGGAGTTGTACACGTCGTGAGCAACGGAGGCCGAAGCTGTAATCGCCAGGCCGGCCACCACGGCGAGTACCGTCGCGAAAGCGACTGCCGCGATGAAAGCCATGAAGATGCTCCCACCAATTTCCAGCGCCAGCAGTGGCGCCGCAGAGTTTGCACCACCCGGCGAAGCTAGGATGCGATCAGGTCCAACCAACGCCGCCGCACCGTAACCGAGGATCAGGGTCATCAGGTAGAAACCGCCAATGAGCGCAATCGCCCACGTCACTGAACGGCGCGCTTCTCGGGCCGTAGGGACGGTGTAGAAACGCATGAGCACGTGCGGGAGTCCTGCAACGCCCAGGCAGAGGGACAAGCCGAGAGAGATGAAGTCAAGCTGCTTAATGCTGCTCACTCCGTATTGGAGGCCTGGCTGGAGGATGGCTTCGGCGTCGTAGCCGCGCGCGGCTCTCGCTTCGGAGTCGGCGTGGGTGGCCACGGCGGCGTCGAAAAGCGAAGACATGCCGCCACGAACGTGCCAGAACACCAGACCGGTCATGACTATGACGGCGCCCACCAGCAGGACCGCTTTAATCATCTGCACGTAGGTGGTGCCTTTCATCCCTCCGAGCAGAACGTAGACCGTCATGACCACGCCAACAACCGCAACGACTAGGCGCTGCACGTTGATGTCGTGAATGTTAAGCAGCACAGAAACTAAAGAACCGGCGCCGGCCATCTGCGCGATGAGGTAGAACAAGGAGACGAACAGCGTGCCGAACGCTGCAGCCACGCGCACGGGTTTCTGCTTCAAGCGGAAGGATAGGACGTCTGCCATCGTGAAGCGACCGACGTTGCGCAGTGGCTCCGCAACGAGCAGCAGGGCAACCAGCCAGGCCACGAAGAATCCGACGGAATACAGGAAGCCGTCGTAGCCGTTGAGCGCGATCGCGCCCACGATTCCCAGGAACGATGCTGCCGAAAGATAATCGCCAGCGATAGCTAAGCCATTTTGCCGGCCCGAGAATTGGGCGCCACCGGTGTAAAAATCAGACGCCGCCTTCGTGGTCTTTCCGGCGCGCATCACGACGACCAACGTCACCGCGATAAACGCCAGGAATATTGTGATGTTCCAAATTGGGTTGCCCACAGATGCGTTATCCATGATTTACACCCCTTCCATTTCTGCTCGAATGGCCGCAGCCCGCGGCTCAATGTTTTTGTTCGCGTACTTCACGTATGCCCACGTGATGATGAACGTGGTCAGGAATTGAGCAAGCCCTAAGGCCACTCCTACGTTCACGCTCCCGTAAATGGTGATGCCCATGGCGTTCGGGAAATAGGTCGCGGCTACGACGTAGAACACAAACCACAGGAAGAACCCGATGGCTGCGGGGAATGTGAAGCGTCGGTACACGCTGCGCAATTCCTGGAACTGTGGCGATTTTTGCATCGCTTGGAATTCGGCAGCAGTGGGCTGCCTACGGGTGGGGGCGCTGTCGGTGGTACTCACGTGTGCGTCTCCTTTGTTGGTTTTTATTACTGTCTCCGGCCGAAACCGACACCCTCGGCACACTTTGCGACGTGCGCCACACTTGGGTTGCGCAATAACTTAACACACATGAGCGTACCTTATGTCGCGCGAAACATAACACCTTTATTTCGCCTCTTGGCTGGTCATATGTGCAATTACGCATGGGTGAACCTACCCCCATTAGGTACACCCGCGTACCTCATCACGCGCACAAAAAAGCACCACCCCGCAAGGAGGTGGTGCGCGCAGCGCTCAAGCCACTAGAGAACGTTCAGCAAGTCAATCACGAAGACCAACGTGCGCCCAGAAAGCGGGTGGCCGCCGCCGGCTGGGCCATAGGCCAATTCCGGTGGGCACACCAGCTTGCGGCGACCGCCCACCTTCATTCCCGGAATACCTTCCTGCCAGCCCGCAATCAGGCGGTCCAACGGGAACTCGATAGTTTGCTTACGATCCCACGAGGAATCAAATTCTTGCCCATTTTCGTAGTCCACGCCCACGTAGTGAACTTCGACCGTCGCGCCGCGGGGGGCTTCAGCGCCTTCACCAACGATTAAGTCTTCGACGACGAGGTGATCAGGCGCCGGTTCCGCAGACAAGGCGATCTGTGGTTTCTCCATGGATGAATACTCCTTGATTAGTTTTCTCTGGCATGAACGAACGTTCCACGCTACCGGCAGAATGGCCGCATGCCAAAGGGCGTACCTGCCGATTATACGCAAAATCGGTAGATACGCCCTAGAAGCGTGTGCTTAGCGCTGGTCGCGAGGAACGAACTTGCGCAGCGTCTCGCCGGTGTAGATCTGGCGAGGACGGTTGATCTTTGTGTTCATCGCCAGCTGCTCGCGGTAGTGTGCGATCCAGCCTGGGAGACGGCCGATGGCGAACAGGACGGTGAAGAAGTCCGTCGGGAAGCCCATGGCACGGTAGATCAGGCCGGTGTAGAAGTCCACGTTCGGGTACAGCTTGCGGGAGATGAAGTAGTCGTCGCTCAGCGCGATTTCTTCGAGCTTCATTGCAAGGTCGAGCAGGTGGTCCCCACCCAGGTGGTCCAGGACCTCGTGAGCGGTTTCCTTGACGATTGCAGCGCGCGGGTCGTAGTTCTTGTAGACGCGGTGGCCGAAGCCCATGAGGCGAACACCCTTTTCCTTGTTCTTCACGCGGTTCATGAACTCGGTTGCGTCGCCACCGTGATTCTGGTCGATATCCTCGAGCATCTCCAGAACGGCTTGGTTTGCGCCACCGTGCAGCGGGCCGGACAGCGCGTTGATGCCACCGGCGATGGAAACGAACATGTTCGCCTGCGCGGAGCCGACCATCCGGACGGTGGAGGTGGAGCAGTTCTGCTCGTGATCGGCGTGCAGGATAAGCAGCTTATCCAGTGCCTTCACCATGATTGGGTCGACCTCGTACGGTTCGGTCGGGTAACCGAACATCATGCGCAGGAAGTTCTCGCGAGCGTTCAGAGAGTTGTCTGGGTACATGTAAGGAGCACCCTTAGACGCGCGGTATGCGTAGGCGGCCAGCATGGGGACCTTTGCCATCAGGCGGATCGTCGCCTTGTCCAGCTGGGCCTCGTCGAGCGGATCGAGCTGATCTTGGTAGTAGGTGGACAGAATGTTCACCGAGGACGCAAGCACGGCCATGGGGTGAGCGTTGCGCGGGAACACGTTGAATTGCGCCTTAAAGTCTTCGTCAAGGAGGGTGTGGATACGGATGCCGTGGTTGAATTCCTTCAGCTGCTCCGGGGTCGGTAGCTCACCGTAGATTAGAAGGTAGGAGACTTCATTGAAGGTGGCGTTCTCTGCGAGGTCGGCGATGTCGTAGCCGCGGTAGCGCAGGATTCCGGCGTCGCCGTCGATGTAGGTAATCTTCGACTCGGTGGAGCCAGTGGAAACGTAGCCGGGGTCGAAGGTGGTGAGGCCGGTTTCACTGAGCATCTTGCCCAGTTCAATGCCGGAATTCCCCTCGGTGGCGTGCTTGATGTTCATTTCGAACTCGCCACCTGGGTAATGCAGTACTGCCTTGTCCTTGTTGTCTGTAGCCATAATGTTCAGCCTTTCTCAAGTGTCGTGCATTCACGTAAACGTTTATGCATGGCGCCCACGTGCAGGTTGTGCGACGGCCCACTACCCGGCGGGCTTTTCGCCGCTTCACCTCTGCCCTATTACAGTACACGCATACTGTCTTGGGGGTCGCCACTGCGTTCAAGTGTAGCGTCACTCACGTACCCTACTTTCGTCGGAGACGGCACACAGTCGCGCCGCATTCCCCAAGCTCGCGCGAATAGTGGGGCGCCGCACACACCCTCACACACGGTGACGGGGCACACGTTCGTGGGGTGGTTTATTGCCCCCGCTCTACCCCCACGAGATGTCCCGGAGGCGTCGAAAAGCTCTTTTTTAGCCCATCGGACGGTATAACACTTCCAAAGATTAGATCGGAAGATTAAGGTATACGGCACAAGGCATCCACTATCAGTGGGTGCGTGAGCTCTTACAAGTGAAAGTGCGCGTATGTCTGACTTCTTCACCATCCCATCCGAATTTATCCCTGCGGACGGTCGCTTCGGCTGCGGCCCATCAAAGGTCCGCCCGCGTCAGATTGAGGCAATTGAGCGTGGCGCTGAGTCCATCATCGGCACCTCGCACCGCCAGGCTGCCGTCAAGGATGTTGTCGGCTCGATCCGCGAAGGCCTCTCCGAGTTCTTCTCCCTGCCCGACGGCTACGAGATCGTGCTCTCCCTGGGTGGCGCAACCGCATTCTGGGATGCCGCAACCTTCGGCCTGATTGAGAAGAAGTCCGCACACCTTTCCTTCGGCGAGTTCTCCCAGAAGTTCGCTACCGCTGCTGCAAAGGCACCGTGGTTGGACGAGCCAACCGTCATCAAGGCTGAGCCAGGTTCCGTGCCTACCCCGCAGGCCGTCGAGGGCGCTGACGTCCTCGCATGGGCCCACAACGAGACCTCGACCGGCGCAATGGTCGACGTCGTCCGTCCCGAAGGATCCGAGGGTTCTTTGGTGCTTATCGACGCCACCTCCGGCTCCGGCGGCCTGCCCGTCGACATGAAGCAGGCTGACGTCTACTACTTCTCCCCACAGAAGTGCTTCGCTTCCGACGGCGGCCTGTGGCTCGCAGCCATGAGCCCTGCCGCAATCGAGCGCATCGAGAAGATTAATTCCTCCGACCGCTTCATCCCGGCTTTCCTCAACCTGCAGACCGCTGTAGACAACTCGCGCAAAAACCAGACCTACAACACCCCAGCCGTAGCAACCCTGCTCATGCTGGAGGACCAGGTCAAGTGGATGAACGAAAACGGTGGCCTGGACGGCATGGTCGCGCGCACCACCAAGAACTCTGACATCCTCTACACCTGGGCTGAGCAGCGCGAAGAAACCACCCCATTCGTGGCTGAAAAATCTGCCCGCTCCTTGGTCGTGGGCACCATCGACTTTGACGAATCCATCGACGCCGCTGCCTTGGCGAAGACGCTGCGCGCGAACGGCATTCTCGACGTCGAGCCATACCGCAAGCTCGGCCGTAACCAGCTGCGCATCGGCATGTTCCCGGCCATCGACTCCGCAGACATCGAGCGCCTGACCAAGGCTATCGACGCCTGCCTCGACGCCGGCGTCGCCCGCGCTTAACACAATCCTGCGCCTTCACGGGCGGTGCGCACTTGCTGCGTACCGCCCTTTTTGCGCGCAACATGCCCGCTAGCCTGCCCGTTTTCCCTCACCATTTCGTCTACAGTGGTGGGATAAGGTTATAAACGCACTACAGGAGGCCAGCGGATGCGAGAGCTCTACGTCGTCGGTTCAGAATCAACGGAATCGTCTGTTGTACTGAGCACCGACCCGACGAACCCCGACGACGGCGAACGGTTCTTTTTCGCCGTCACCGACGAACTACGCACTGCCCTCCTCGGCGACACCGCGGAGCCCGAAGCACCCGCCGAAGAACCGGCTGCGGCACCCGCGTATGCACGCCGTGAACCACAGCAGCTTTCCGAACCAGATCCTCTCCTAACCACTCCTTTAAGTATGCGGCCAGCCGAAATCCAGGACCGCATTCGCTCCGGCGCCACGGTTAGCGAACTGGCAGAAGAAATGGGCGTGGCTGAATCACGTGTCGAACCATTCGCTCACCCGGTGCTTCAAGAACGTGCCCGCTTTGCCGCCCTGGGCCGCGGTGCGCACCCCGTCCGCGACAACGGCCCCGCACGGCTTAGCTTGGAGGCCATCTTGGCCACCGCCTTTGCTGCGCGCGGATTAGATATTGAAGACGCGAGCTGGGACGCGTACCGCAACGAACAACGCCAGTGGACTGTGGTGGTGCGCTGGTCAGTCGGCCAATCCGATAACACCGCAACGTGGACAATCCAAAACCACATGACCTCCTCCCCCACTGCGTTGCCGTCGAATGAGCTGGCCGCCGAACTTACCGACCCCGAACGCTCCTCGAGTCCGCGACCCGTCGCCTCTGTTACCCCACGTTCCGACGACGACACTCGCGACCTGCCCCGCATAGTCCCGCTCAATGAGACTCCTCCCGCCGATGAAGAACCACGCGAAGAAAACGACGAGGACCTCTTGCAGCACCCAGAAGCGGAAGAGAAGCCGAAGAAGCGTCGTAAAGCAGTCACCCCGCACTGGGAAGACGTCTTGCTCGGCGTGCGTTCCAACACGAAACGGCCAAGGAAGTAGAACGCCATGACCATGTTCGGATTCCCACCACAGGCAGGCACCGAGCACAAAGCAACGGTAACGATCTGGTTCATCAACACCGATGACCCTGCCGCGATCCTTTCCCAGGAGCCGGATTCCGACCGCGGATTCGGTCGCAAATATTTAGCCCAACTGCAACCGGGGTGGCCGGTGACGCCCATCGGCGACTTCCCCATGAACCGATCCACGCCCGCCGGCGACGGCGAATTTTATATAGCCGCGTACCCGCACATCACGGTCATGCAAACCGTCCTCGAAGGTGTGGAAAAGATTACGCACATCGACCAGCGCATCATCGGATCATTGCCACATACTGAGCTCGTAGCCATTTCCCGCAACCCGGAGACTGGACTCGGCGGCTTTGTGCGCATCGTCGACGGCGAAGTGGAGCGCGCATTCTCCGCAACCCGCGAGCACATCTACAAAGACATCGGGCTACCGCAACCCTTCGAAGCCGAATTCTGGGCAGGCGAAGACGGCACCGAAACTACCGGCATACAACTGCCTTTCCACCCCATCCACATGGCGTCCGCGGCAGAAGACTACTGGCTCGGCCTGGAAATCAGCCCTGACGGGATTGACGTCAACATTTCTGCTTTTGCTGTCGACGGTCGCCCCGCCCCCAAACTCGCAGCCCCAGAAACCACCACTCCCCTGGGGGAACTCGTGCAGCATTCCGCCGCCGCGTTAGGTCTGAGCGAAGGCGGCAACTACGACGACTACGAAGTCCACGACCGCACGCCCAGCTCCGGCGACGAATTCGCCCGCCTCGCGGAAGCTTCCGCGGCAGCGATGAAACGAGTGCGCCGTGGCGTGGTGCGCCGCGCGAAGTCCGCTGCTCAAGCTATCGGCGAACGTATCCGACACGCCGACCGCCCTTAGAAGGAGTTACCGCAAGGATCGTGCCCGCTCGTACAAGGCGATGGCTGCCGACGTCGCAACGTTCAGCGAGTCGGTCCCCGGTGCCATCGGGATACGCGCGCGGATATGTGTCGCCCGCATGGCATGCTCCGTCAGTCCGGGGCCCTCCGCCCCCGCCAACAGGGCTAAGCGTTCCCACGGACGGCCTTCATCATCGACGAGTGCATCCGCCAAGTGCGCGGCGCCGGGGTCCGGGGTAAGCGAAATGAGCCGGAAGGAGGCGTCGGCAAGCGGGGAAAGCTCCCGCTGCCACGTCGTGTGCGTGCCGCCGAAGTGGGCGAACGGGATTCGGAGCACATGGCCCATAGAGACGCGGACGCTGCGCCGGTACAGTGGGTCCGCGCAGCCGTTTCCGAAAAGGACGCCGTCGACGCCGAGGCCCGCAGCGTTTCGGAACATGGCTCCAATATTTTCGTGATCGCCTACTCCCTCGAGAATGAGTAGGGTGCGGGCATCGCGAACAACCTCGTCGACGGAATACGCGGGAGCACGGTCGGCGGTTGCGAGGAGCCCGCGGTGCATGTCAAAGCCTGCGACCTGAGCCAGCGTTTCGCGGCTGACAGTGTAGATCGGTATCGCAGGATCTACTTCATGGCTGGCTAAGAATTTTTCCACCTTCTCCGGGAATCCCACGATGCAACGAACCGGAAAGCGCGATTCGAGAAGGCGTGGAACTACCAGCGGACCTTCTGCGATGACTAGCCCTTTGCCACCCGGAAGGTCAGGGCGGTGGTCGGAGTGGTTCAGGTCGCGGACGTCGTCGAGGCGCGGGTCGGAGGGGTCAGAAATAAAAAACACAGGACACACTTTACAGTCTGTCCTGTGCGTAAGCTGATGCTCCGGCTAGCCGATTGCCTCCATGATGGGCGTCATCCCGAAGAATACGAGGAAGAGCGCTGAGACCAGCCACATGATCCAGTGGATCTGCTTAATCTTGCCGGCACAAATCATGAGCGCCGTGTAGGCAATAAAGCCGACGCCGATACCGTTTGCAATCGAGTACGTAAATGGCATGACGACGATCGTGAGGAACGCGGGCATCGCGATCTCAAAACGATGCCATTCGATGTCAGTGACCTGGCTAATCATCATGGCACCAACGACCACGAGCACAGGTGCTGCAGCTTCAATGGGCACGATTTCATACAGCGGGGTGAGGAACATAGCGGCGAGGAAGAGCACGCCGGTGACAACGTTGGCCAATCCGGTGCGGGCGCCGTCGCCCACGCCAGCAGCGGAGTCCGCGAACACCGTGTTAGAGGAGGCCGACGCGGCACCACCCACAATCGCACCAGCACCTTCAACAACAAGGGCTTTCTTCAACCCCGGCAGATTGCCGTCCTTGTCGATGAGGTTGCCGGTCTTGCCGAGCGCAGTCATCGTGCCCATTGCGTCGAAGAAGTTGGCCAGCACCAACGTGAATACGAGCAGCGTCGCGGTGACCACGCCCACATGCGCGAACGCACCGATGATGTCCACGTTGCCCACGATGGACAGATCCGGGATGCCGCCGAGGCCGTCGGGAAGCACGGGGACGGCCAGGGACCAGCCTCCCGGGTTTTCCGCCGACGAACCGGTGCCGGTAACCGCTTCGACGATCATCGCGATGATGGTGGTGGCGATAATTCCGATGAATAGCCCGCCTTTAACATTGCGGACAACGAGGCCACCGCAGATAACCAGGCCGATGACAAAGACCAACGTCGGCCACGTGCCAATCGAGCCGTTAATGCCCAGGCCAACGGGAACAGTGGTGTTTGCGGCGTCTGGCAGACGCGTGACAAAACCAGCGTCAACGAAGCCGATCAGCGCGATAAACAAGCCGATGCCCACGCCGATTGCTGCTTTCAGCGATGGTGGGATTGCCTTGAACACGGCCTCACGGAACCCGGACAGGGCCAGCAGGACGATAACGATACCGTCGAGGACGATCAGCCCCATGGCTTCTGCCCAGGTCAAGTCGTGGCCACCAACGAGTGTGACGGCGACCATGGTGTTCAGGCCTAGGCCCGCTGCGATACCGAACGGGTACTTAGCGATCACGCCGAAAGCGATGGTCATGACGCCGGCCGCGAGTGCGGTGGCAGCCGCGACCTGCGCGGTTCCCAGCACTGTGCCTTCGCGGTCGGGCGACGTGCCAAGGATAAGGGGGTTAATGATGATGATGTAGGCCATCGCGAAGAAGGACACGACACCGCCGCGCACCTCATCCCCGATGGTGGAGCCGCGCTCCGTAATCTTGAAGTATGTGTCGATTGCACTCAGCTGGCGCGTCGACTCGGGCGTTTGAGCCATGGAAATGCCGAACTTCCTTATAACAGTGCGTGTTAACAACGCGTGTTAAACGCAGGGGTTTCACCTGACGTCCCGAAAGTTTAAGGGCTAACTGTTGATTCCACCAAAAGCGGGGACGACCCAACAAATGTTCCGCAGCGGCTTTACAAACGCTCCTTAGAAGGCCTCGTCATCGAAGGGGTTTCCCACCCGTTCCGCGGGTTCCATCCCGGTACTGCCCTCGGAATGAGCTCCACACCCGGCGGTTGCGTGGACGACGTGCCCATCCGCGGCGTATTCGTTGGCGCACACGCCAAAGTTCGTGCCCACCGGCTGCCCCAGCGGGATATAAAAAGCGCACGTCGTACATTGCAGCGGCGCCTTTTCGGCGTACTCAGAGTTGGGGCCAAATTCGCCAGTGCGCCACCGCGCGGTGGCCTCTTTGAGCCCGGCGCGACTGAGGAAGTACTGCCGCTCGAGATGAGCGCGAGACCGGTCTGCGTCGGTGGCGATTGTTGCCGAGTATTCGGGATCTTCGGTGAGGCGTTCGTCGCCAGGCTCCGGGGGCATGATGTCGCCCGGCTTGAGGTCGCCGGGGCGTAGCCGGTCGGAGTATGGGACCCATTCGGGGGCGCGGAGCGCTTCCCCGTGGGGTTCGGGGACGAGGGCCACTTCGCTGATCGTGACCTGGTCAGCACCGGGCGCCGCCGCAACAACGACCTGCCATTCCCAGCCCTGGTAGCCCGGTAGTTCGGCGCGGAATCGGTGGATTGCGCTGTGCTCGTCGATAATGCGCACTCCGATGTGGTCGCCGACTGCGTCCTCATCAGTGTCCTGTGCTGCTGCGCGGGCTGCGGAAACGGCGTGCGCGCTGTGGAGCACGGAGTGCTTGGGGGATCGGGCGTGTCGGCGTGTGCGGGTACTCATCATTCACCATTATTGCCCACTGCTTGGCACAATTGCGACATGACCTTGACTACCACCTCTCGCTGTGGGCTCGCGCTTGCAGCCACTGCCCTGCTCAGCTCCTGTTCTTCGCCTATCGACGCCCCGTCCGGTGACACGCCACCCCAGCGTTTGAAGGCCGAGATCGTGGCCACGTACCCGTTTGATGCGACGTCCTTCACCCAGGGCCTTGAGTTCGCCGGCGACGGGACCCTGCTGGTGGGCACTGGCCAAAAGGGAGAATCCCGGCTGTACCGGCGCACGTTAGAGGGCAAAGAATTACAGTCCACTAACTTGCCGGAAGCGTACTTCGGTGAGGGAATCACCGTGGTTGGCGATTCTATATGGCAGTTAACCTGGCAGGATGGGGTTGCGTTACGCTTCGACGCCCAGACTTTGGAACCGGTAGAAACCGTCTCTTTCAACGGCGAGGGGTGGGGCATCTGCGCGACGGACGACGGGCATGTGCTCACCTCGAACGGAAGCGCTGAGCTGAAGGTTGCTGACCCGCACACTTTGGTGCCTTCGTCGACGGTGACGGTCACCCGCGAAGGCGTGCCGGTTTCGGGGCTCAACGAATTAGAGTGCGTGCCGGCCGATCGTGGCCCGGGTGGCGCGACAGTCCTGGCGAATATATTCACCACCGATGAAATTGTGGCTATCGACGCCACTACCGGGAAAGTTACCGCAACCATCGACGCATCCGGGCTTCCCAATAACGCAGAGCCTGACATTAATAATGTACTCAACGGAATTGCTGCGATTCCGGGCACTGATCGCTACTTGTTGGCCGGGAAGCGATGGCCGGACTTGTACGAGGTGAAGTTTGTTCCGGCCGACTAATTGGTAGGATTCCTGACCATGGCGCGCACTTCATCTTCGAAGAAAAATATCCGGCAGATTCTTGCCCTCGTGGTTGCCGTTGTTGTGGTCTTGGGCGTGGTTTTCGCGGCGACGTCGTGGTGGAATTCGCGCCCTGGCCGCCAACCTCAGGACGTGTCGGTGACTGCTCACGTTGGGGATCAGTCCACTGACGTATTCCCTTACATGCTTTTTGAGCCAGGCGTGGAGCCTAACGAGGGTGAGCCGACCGTGGTGGAGCTGGGCCCTGACGAGAAGATGACCTTGGACATCCCCCGCGAGATCCATAATCATGATTGGCAGTTGCTCACCATTTACGATGATCCGGCGGCTAACGAGCAGCAGCTTTTCGCAGGCTATGACTCGGATTCGGTGACGGTTGCCGGTTCGCTAGATCCCCTCACGGAAGGTGGCCCGCGCCCGCGATTGGTCGTCGTGGAGATTTCGTCTGTTCTCATTGGCACGGACGCCAGCGGCGAGGAAACCCCCTACACCACGTACTGGTCCATTGCGACGGGCGCATAAGGGGGCGTCGTCAAGCATGGTCTGGCGCGTATTTTTGCTCCTTGTCGGCATTGGAATAATGTCGTTTGGCGTCTCGCTGACGGTGGTCGCGGGTATCGGAACCACGACGAATTCATCGCTGCCGGTAGCGCTAGCCGCGATTACAGATTTGAGCGTCGGGCAGTTGACCATCGTGTTCAATTTTGTGTACGTCGCTGTACAGATTCTGCTGCTCCGCAGCCGCTACCAGTGGATTCAGCTCCTGCAATTGGTTACTGGCCTGATTTTTGGCTTGCTTATCGACGCCACCGCTCCCCTCGTCGAGCCACTGCGGCCCGAACATTACTGGCAGGAACTAGGCCTCGCCCTGATTGGTGTTGTGGGGATGGGGATAGGAATCGGCATGCAGGTCGGCGCGAATCTGATTAATTTGCCCGGTGAGGGTTTCGTCGTGGCAATTACCTCCGCGCTGCGCCGACGGTTCGGCCCCCGCCCACGACTCCATTTTGGCACCGTGAAGACCGTGAGCGACCTTGTGCACGTAGCCGTCGCCGCAGCGTTGGGCCTGATTTTCCTCGGCCATCTTGAAGGCGTGCGCGAAGCCACGATTATTGCCGCATTGTCGCTGGGCGCAATTTCGAAGACCGTCCTGAACCGGCTCCCCCACTATCCCCCGATTGTGCGCCCGAAAGAATAAACCGTCGGCGCGTAAGACAACGCACCGACGGTAATTATTAAGCGTCAAGCTCCTTAGCCACAGCCCGGAGAATCTCCGCCACCTGACGGCCCTGCTTTCGATCCGGGAAACGCCCATTACGCAGCTCCGGCTGCACGGCAGATTCCAAGACAGTAAACAGGTCCTGAATCATAGAATTCAGCTGCTCTGGCGTGTACTTGTGTTGTGGCTTACGCGGGGCATCTAAAACTTTGATGCGCAGCGCCTGCGGGCCTTTGCGCCCAGAGGCGAAATCGAATTCGATGCGCTGTCCTGGGAACAGTTCATCTACTCCCTTGGGAAGAACCTGTCGGCTGACAAAGACGTCTTCGTCGCCTGGGTTCGATGCGAATCCGAATCCCTTCTCTGCGTCATACCATTTCACCTTGCCCACTGGCATGATCATCACCACTTTCTTCTTTCCTGGCGGCGCTTCAGGGCGCCTGCACACTGACCTACTATCCAACCATGCACCCACATTGGGGAGGAACTTAGCCCCAACCCCGTGATCCGTTGTGCCGATTGTCACACTATAGCGAGTATAACGCTCTCACCTTTGCTTTTATTCCCAATCCTAGGGAGCGAACCGCCGTGAAGATAAACAACAGGCAAAAAATGTTGCAATTTTGTTACATTTCGATATTCTTTCCAACCAGGCACCGCGTCGGCTGGTCCCACAGTTACCATCTAAGCCCTACCGCCTTCGGTAACTTCCACCGGCGCCACAACGGGTGCAACCACGACCAGAGATGGCCACACGGCCAGCGATCAGTACGAAAATTGCACACGCAGGCGGTAACCCCTCGCTGGGGCGGGTGCGCAAGAGAGGAACTTCCCTATGGGACGTCACCGTAAGCAGAACACCACCATGACCAAGATTGCAGCAGGCACCGCCGCAGTCGCAGCAGCGTCCGCAATCCTGGCACCGAACGCTTCGGCAGCGCCAGACTCCGACTGGGACCGCCTGGCACAGTGTGAGTCCGGCGGTAACTGGGCCATCAACACCGGCAACGGTTACCACGGCGGCCTGCAGTTCAGCGCCTCCACCTGGCGCGCATACGGTGGTGGCGAATTCGCCCCGACCGCCAACCTGGCTACCCGCGAGCAGCAGATTGCCGTTGCAGAGCGCACCCTGGCGGGCCAGGGTTGGGGCGCGTGGCCAGCATGCTCCGCACGCCTGGGCCTGAACTCTGCTCCTACCCCACGTGACGTCGTGGCATCGGCGCCTGCAGAAGTTCAGGAGGCTGTTTCCTCCGCAGCAGCTTCCCCATACGCAGCTGAAGTTGGCGTCGAGCAGGCTTCCGTCGACGCTGTCTACAACCTCATTAAGGAGAAGTTGGCTGCAGTTGGTATCGCAGTTCCACCAGCAGTAGACGCGCTCTACAACGCGAACCGCGGGAACCTGCAGGCTTTCTACACTGCGAACAAGCAGTTCATCGACTCCATCGTCGGGCTCTAATCGCGCGTAAAGCACTAAAACCGCAACCGGGTTTCGGTTGCGGTTTTCTTTTACCCCGCGAAAAGATCAATGCGGGCAGCAGAAAAAGCGGATTCACTTCACGTAAATCCGCTGAGCGCGCCCACAGGCTGGGGCCGTTTTACTTGTTGATACGGGTGTACGGGTGGACGTAGCCGGTCTTCTCTGCAGGGACGGGAAGAACGGTGTCATCACCGTAGGGGCTGGATGCGCCAGCAAACTGCGCAGTCAACTCGGTGACTACATGGCCGTAACCTGGGATTTCAGCAGGCCAGGACGGGTTTGCGTGGTCTTTTTTCTCAACGTTAGCCATACCGTATATTGTGCCAAATCTTTCCATGCCGTGCCCTGACCAGGGGTACGGCCGTGCAAAGTGGGTGGGAAGAGCCCTGTACCCGCGGGTGGGCACTAGGATGAAGACACCATGAATGACCACCCCTCCTCCCCACTTTCTGGGGTATCCGAAAGGGTATCCACGCACGCTGCACGATTTACGGAATGGTTAGCCCAGCGTACGCCAAATGAGCTTGAGTCCTTGCTGCGGCTGCGCCCTGATGCGGCTACGCCTCCGCCGCCCACGGTGACGTCGTTAGCTACTCGGTTACAGTTATCGGCGTCGCTGGCGCGTGCGGTCGCGCAGCTGAATGCCCAAGAGTTGGCCGTCATCGAGGCTGCCGCCCATAAAGGCGCGGAGTGGGAACCTGTTCCAGCAGCGGATCTTGGTGCACCGGAGTCCTTCGAGCGGGTACGCGCTGCGGGGCTGATGTACGGGCAAGAGACGGTGTGGTTGCTTCCCGACGTTATCCGTTGCCTCGGCGCGGTGCGGGTGACCGATTCGCCCCTGACCGCAGAAGAAATCGAGGCCGCGCTCGCCGAGGCGTCCGATAGCGAACGCGCCGTCTTACACACCTTGGCGACCTCCGGTGGCGTAGGGACTACGAAAGACGCTGCTATCGGAGCCGATCCTCAGCGTCCGGTGCCGTCGTTGATTGCGCGCGGTTTGGTGTATCGCGTCGACTCGTCGACGGTGCGTTTGCCGTTTTCGGTAGCCCAGGTGTTACGCGGTACGCGCATGTGCCCGATTCCCCTTAACCCGCCCACACTCCACGAAGGAAACGCGGCTGCTTCAGGAGCCGGCGAAGGCCTAGATACGGTGCGTCTCCTTGCGCAGCTCATCGATCATCTGGACCGGCGACCACAACAATTGCTACGCGCCGGTGGGATTGGGGTGCGTGAGGCCGCGCATCTCGCAGCGGATCTTGGTATTTCGCAGCAACGCTTGGCGTTCGTCGTCGGTCTGGGTGTGAGTGCCCGCCTGCTTTCTGTTGGTGAGCCACGGCCTTTGCCTGCTGATTGCCCGGAGGATGTGAATTATCTGGCGGCCACGGACGAAGCGACGCAGTGGCGTGCCGGGACGCTTGCCCAGCAGTGGGCTGTCCTGATTGCGGCACTCCCGGGTTCGCCGTGGATGTTTTGGCAGGCCGCAACACCCGACGAGGCGGGCAAGACACGTCACGTCATGTCGGAGGCGACACGTAGTTCGCACCTGACGCACATTCGGCAACAGTTCTGGGCGGCACTTGCGGCGCGGCCGGCCGGCTCGGCGCTAACTGCTAGCGAAGCAGCCGAAGTATTTGGGTTCACGTTCCCCGTGCGTGCTCACCGCGTGCCCCTTGCGGTGGCGGAGCACCTCTACGAGGAGGCCAGTTACCTCGGGCTTATCGACGACAGCACGCTCACCCCCACAGGCGCCTGGTTCGCTGCGGCAACACGCGCGCTTCTCGACGGCGGCACCGCCCCCACAGCCGCAGGCGCTGAGGAAGTCGTTGCCGGTGTGGTGCCGGAGGCCGTCGATAAGCTGATTTTTCAAGCAGACCTTACTGTCTTGGCCCCTGGCCCGCTCGTCCACGAGGTGGCGTGGCGGATGCGGTTGCTCGCGGAGATCGAATCGCCTGGCCTCGCAGCGGTCTATCGGATTACGGAAGAAACGATTCGCGCAGGTATGGACGCCGGCATGTCTGCCGAGGACATCGTGGCATTTTTCACCTCACATTCGCAGGGAACCCTGCCCGATGCTGTCACCTACCTTGTCAATGACGTTGCACGCACCCATGGCAGCCTCCGCGGCGGGCCGGCCGGATCCTACATTCGGTCCACCGATGAAGCATTGCTCGTGTCTGCTGTGCGCGTCGCCGAAAGTGTGGGGTTGCGATTGATTGCGCCAACGGTCGCGATTTCACCGCGCCCGCTCGCAGACGTGTTGCGTGTTTTACGCGAGAACGGGTTCGCCCCCGCCGCTGAAGACGCCTCCGGCGCGGCCTTGGACGTTCGCCCCGAACCACCCCGCCTGCCCACGCCGCGCGCGGCGGCACCTGCGTACGCGCCAGGACATCTCGACACCGTCGTGGCTAACGCGATCACCGCCCTGACCAATGGCGATGGCACAGGGCATGCACATGCGTCAGGCGATATTGTCGGAATGCTGGAATCTGCGGTTCGCGGGCAGCGGACCGTCATGCTTTCCGTCGCGGATAAAAACGGGCACGTTTCCGAGCGCATCGTACGCCCCATCCGCCTCGACGAAGGGACCTTACACGCCGTCGACCCGGACGGGGTCCAGGCATACCGCTTCACCGTGGAGAGAATCGCAGGAGTCTCTCCACCCTAGCTGGCCGGCGCGGGCATAATGGTGGTTTGTTCACAATCGTAAAGGAGCCGCCGTGGCACTCGATGGCCCGCTAATCGTGCAGTCCGATAAAACAATTCTTCTGGAGGTCGCTCACCCCCAGGCTGCTTTGGCACGCCTGGAACTGGCGCCGTTCGCCGAACTCGAGCGCGCCCCAGAGCACATCCACACCTACCGCATCACCCCGCTGGCCTTGTGGAATGCACGCGCCGCCGGGCATGACGCCGAACAGGTCGTCGACGTCCTGGAGCGGTATTCGCGCTTCCCTGTTCCGCAGGCGCTCCTCGTTGACGTGGCAGAGACGATGGCACGCTACGGGCGGGTCGTCCTGCACAAGCACCCCGCCCACGGCCTCATCCTGGAATCAGCGGAACCGGCAATTCTCGCGGAGGTGCAACGCCACAAGAAAATTGCACCAATGTTGGGCCAACGTATCGACGAGCACACCATCGTGGTACATCCCTCCGAGCGTGGGCGCCTGAAGCAAGAATTGCTCAAGATTGGGTGGCCCGCCGACGACCGCGCCGGCTACGTCGATGGCGAGCATCACCCCATCGCATTAAGCGACGCCACCGAGGAGTGGCAGCTACGCGACTACCAACGCTACGCAGTCGATTCCTTCTGGGAAGGCGGGTCCGGGGTCGTTGTGCTGCCGTGTGGCGCAGGCAAAACCATCGTGGGAGCTGGCACGATGGCGCTGGCTAAAACGACCACGCTCATCTTGGTCACCAACACCGTTGCCGGGCGCCAGTGGCGTGACGAACTGCTGCGCCGCACAACACTTACCCCCGAGGAGATCGGCGAATACTCGGGGGAAAAGAAGGAGATCCGGCCCGTCACCATCGCCACCTACCAGGTGGTCACCCGCAAAACCCGGGGCGAGTACCGAGCGCTCGAACTCTTCGACTCCCGCGACTGGGGGTTAATCATCTATGACGAAGTCCACCTGCTCCCCGCGCCCGTCTTCCGCATGACTTCGGACCTGCAGTCGCGCCGCCGCCTCGGACTGACGGCCACCTTAGTGCGTGAGGATGGCCGCGAGGGCGACGTCTTCTCCCTCATTGGGCCGAAACGCTACGACGCGCCGTGGAAAGAGCTCGAGGCCGCCGGCTACATTGCCACCGCGGAGTGCGTGGAAATCCGCACGACCATGAGCGACGCCGGGCGCATGGCATACGCCACCGCCGAGACTCGCGAACGCTACCGTCTTGCCGCATGCGCCCCGGAGAAACGTGCGGTCGTCGATAAGCTACTCGAGGCGCATGCGGGCTCCCCCACGTTGGTGATCGGCGCCTACATCGACCAATTAGAGGAGATCGCCGAGCGGCATAACATCCCGCTTATCGACGGTTCCACCTCCACCAGCGCCCGGCAGAAAGCGTTCGATGCTTTCCGTGCGGGCGAAATCTCCCAACTCGTTGTGTCCAAGGTAGCCAATTTCTCGATCGACCTGCCCGAGGCATCAGTGGCGATCCAGGTTTCTGGGACGTTCGGCTCCCGCCAAGAAGAAGCTCAACGCCTGGGCAGATTGTTACGCCCGAAAGCAGACGGCGGCGAGGCCCACTTTTACACCGTGGTCACACGCGATACGCTCGACGCCGAATACGCCGCCCACCGGCAACGATTCCTCGCCGAGCAGGGATACGCCTACCGGCTTCTCGACGCCACCGATCTCCCCGCCTTCCTCACCGAAGAAGGTATCGTGTCCAGAAAGGATTAACTATGAAAATATTTCACTTTGACGTAGACGAAGCGTGGGCAAAAGAAAATAATGAACTGCTCCGCGATACTTCCCGCCTCCAGCTCTCTGCCGTGGTGATGGGCCTTATCTTCGCGACAGCAGGGGTTGCAGCGTGGTTCCTAATCGATAATTCGAGTGTGGGGCTGCTCGTGCTCATCGCCGCGTTGGCGGTCATGGTGTTGTGCTTCATCATCGCGTGGGTGGTGCCGCGCAAGGTTGGCACTGCGCAACAACTTTACGACACCTACCCCCTCGCCCCCGCAATTATCGCCGAGGTCAACCCGCGCGATGTCGTACTTTTAGCGCTGGTAAACACATCCGTGGACCCGGAGGCGAAACCGCGCTGGGCACTGGCGACCCGAACAGTCACCCGCCTGAAGGGCCATCCGCGCACTGTGGGGACCCGAGTTCCTGTCGCAGCTGTGTCTGGCCGCCGGAAAGTGTCCAGCCAAGGTCAGTGGGACGAAATCACCCCGATGCCGATTGCTTGGGGAACACCCGACGAGGACATTATCGCCGCAGCCACCAAAGAGATTCCGTTCCAACAATGGCAGATCGTGGAAAAGCACGCCGGGCGCGCCGACGAAGTCCAGAAGACACAGTTTAGCCTGCTCGAGCTTTAGGCGCTGAGCCGGCGGCAGGCTTCCGCGATGACGTCTTCACTCTTGCAGTAAGCAAAGCGCACCATATCCGACCACGGTTCCGGATTGTCACAAAACGCAGACACAGGTATGCCAGCCACCCCGATCTCTTCCGGAGCCGACATACACCACTGCGCGGCATCGCGGGTAGCCACGCTCTCAGGCAGACGTGCACAAACGAAGAATGTTCCCGGACTATCAAAGACCTCCCACCCCGCCTGGGAAAGCGTCCAGGTTAATTCATCGCGACGCTGCTGCAGCGTCAACTGATTCTGTTCAATCCACCCGCGTTCATTATTCAAGGCGTAGGCCACAGCCGGCTGAAGAGGGGCACCAGAAGCAAACGTCAAGTATTGGGACACTCCCGCAATCGGCGCAAGTAACTCTTCCGGCGCGATGACCCATCCGACTTTCCATCCCGTGACGTTGAGCATTTTTGCCGCCGAGCTCACGGTGATTGTGCGTTCAGCAAGACTGCTTATCGACGCCGCCGGGGTGAACTCGACGCCATGCGTGAGGGTTTCGTAGACTTCGTCGGCAAGCACTACTGTCCGCGTCCCGTCGAGGAGTTCACCGAGCGATTGCAAAGCAGAGCTGCTAAAGACCGAGCCTGTGGGATTGTGCGGATTGTTGACGATGACCATCGCCGTTTCCGGCGACAAGGCTGCCTCGACGGCGATAATGTCGATGTCCCACGAGCGGGCGACCTGCTTCAACGGCACGCTGACACGCGAACCACCGGCTAACGAAATAGCCGCACCGTAAGAATCGTAGAACGGCTCTAGGACGATGACTTCATCACCAGGGTTCACGAATGCGAGCACCGAGGCAGCGATAGCCTCCGTCGCGCCAACTGTCGCGTATACGTTGCTAGGAGGGATCCTTAGCCCATAGCTGCTTTCCCGAAAAGCGGCCACCGCGCTCTTTAACTCTGAGATGCCTCCCGCCGGAGGGTACTGATTCCTGCCGCTAGTCAGCGCTTCGCAGGCTTTCTCGAGCATCGCCTGGGGACCGTCAGAATCGGGAAACCCTTGTCCAAGATTAATTGCATCGTGGCGTGAAGCTTCGGCGGTGATCGTCGAAAAGATAGATTCGCGGACGCCCCGCGCCCGAGCTGCCGGTTGGATAAACACTATGATTCCTTTGCTTGACGCCGACTGACAAGGTAACCCCGAGCACTGGAGACAATAACCGGAAGCAGCGAAATACCAACAATGACGAGAACGATGAGATCAATGCGATCAGCAATCCCCGGGATGCCTCCAAGTAGCACCCCGACCAGAGTCATGGAAACAATCCACAAGACCGCTCCCGTCACGTTCCATACGATAAAGTTACGGTATTTCATGTTCGCGGTACCGGCGGATACTGGGACGTAGGTCCTGACGATGGGGACGAAGCGGCCCAAGATTAAAGCTAAAGGACCGTGCTTCGCGAAAAATGCTTCCGCTTTGTGAAGGTATTCAAGTTTAAGCACGCGCGCGTCCTCAGAGAATAGCTTTCGGCCAAATTTGTGTCCAAGATAGAAGCCGACCTGATCTCCTAGGAATGCTGCCACAACACCAACGCCGATGATGCTGACGACCGTTAGATTGAGTTGGTCTTTAAGTATCGCTGCGGTAACTAGGAGGGAGTCACCGGGCAGGAATGGGAACAGGACGCCGGATTCAATAAAGATGATGAGGCCCAAGCCCGCGAGCGCCCAGGGCCCGAAACTGTTGAGGAGCTGAGTGGCGTCCATCAGATCAGAGATATGCATGGGTGTCCTTTCGGAGGAATTGATTGCTTTACACTACTCCGAAAAGCACAGAACGCCCTTATGAATAACCGCTACCGGAAAACATTCCGAGGAAACTCACAGGACGAGGAGCAGGTGGACGCGGGGGACACTCATCAACGACAAAAGGGTGGTCACACCACGTGACGTGGTGTAACCACCCTTTTTCTTGTATGTAATTTTTAGTGTTGGCGGCGACCTACTCTCCCACACGCTCCCGCATGCAGTACCATCAGCGATTAACAGGCTTAGCTACCGGGTTCGAAAAGGGACCGGGCGTACCCCTGCCACAATAACCACCAACACACTCAATAAACACAACCCCGAAAGGGACCATGCCCACAACACCACGTGTTGTGTCAAACACTGCACAGTGGACGCAAACACCCAACAAATCTTTGGGCTCGTTACAAACTTACTTGTGTGTTACGTTCGGCCAATTAGTACCAGTCACCTCCAACACTTACATGCCTTCCAGCCCTGGCCTATCAACCCCATCATCTCTAGGGAACCTCAAAAGAAACCTCATCTCGAAACAGGCTTCCCGCTTAGATGCTTTCAGCGGTTATCCCTCCCGTACGTAGCCAACCAGCCCTGCTCCTGGCGGAACAACTGGCACACCAGAGGTACGTCCAACCCGGTCCTCTCGTACTAGGGTCAGCCTTCCACAAGTTTCTACGCGCGCGGCGGATAGAGACCGAACTGTCTCACGACGTTCTAAACCCAGCTCGCGTGCCGCTTTAATGGGCGAACAGCCCAACCCTTGGGACCTACTCCAGCCCCAGGATGCGACGAGCCGACATCGAGGTGCCAAACCATCCCGTCGATATGGACTCTTGGGGAAGATCAGCCTGTTATCCCCGGGGTACCTTTTATCCGTTGAGCGACACCACATCCACAAGTAGGTGCCGGATCACTAGTCCCGACTTTCGTCCCTGCTCGAGCCGTCACTCTCACAGTCAAGCTCCCTTATACACTTACACTCAACACCTGATTACCAACCAAGCTGAGGGAACCTTTGGGCGCCTCCGTTACCATTTAGGAGGCAACCGCCCCAGTTAAACTACCCACCAGGCACTGTCCCCAACCCAGATCATGGGCCAAGGTTAGATGCCCAGTCCGATCAGAGTGGTATTTCACCAACGACTCCACAACACCTAGCGATGCTGCATCAACGTCTCCCACCTATCCTACACAAACCGAACCAAACACCAATACCAAGCTATAGTGAAGGTCCCGGGGTCTTTTCGTCCTGCCGCGCGTAACGAGCATCTTTACTCGTACTGCAATTTCACCGGGCCTGTGGTTGAGACAGCAGGGAAGTCGTTACGCCATTCGTGCAGGTCGGAACTTACCCGACAAGGAATTTCGCTACCTTAGGATGGTTATAGTTACCACCGCCGTTTACTGGGGCTTAAATTCTCCGCTTCGACCACAAAGTGATCTAACAGGTCCTCTTAACCTTCCAGCACCGGGCAGGCGTCAGTCCGTATACATCAACTTAACCGTCTTCGCACGGACCTGTGTTTTTAGTAAACAGTCGCTTCCCTCTATCCTCTGCGACCACCACCAGCAAAAACAGTGCAAGACCATTCCACCAGCAGTGGTCCCCCTTCTCCCGAAGTTACGGGGGCATTTTGCCGAATTCCTTAACCACAGTTCACCCGAACGCCTTAGTATTCTCTACCTGACCACCTGTGTCGGTTTAGGGTACGGGCCGATAATGCACTCGCTAGAGGCTTTTCTCGACAGTACAGGATCATCACCATCAACCAAAAAATGGTCTACGCATCACGCCTCACCCACAATACAGGACGGATTTACCTACCCTGCGGGCCACACGCTTACACCCCACACCAACCGGGGGCGTGACTACCTCACTGCGTCACCCCATCACTTGACTACTACCAACTCAGGTCCCAACCACACACCACCAACACACACAAAGTATGCGCTGACAGCATGTGGGAGGTTAGTATCATCAGCCTCGTCACTGGGCGCACATTATCGGGTACGGGAATATCAACCCGTTAACCATCGACTACGCCTGTCGGCCTCGCCTTAGGCCCCGACTCACCCTGGGAAGACGAACTTGACCCAGGAACCCTTAGTCATCCGGCGAACATGATTCTCACATGTTAATCGTTACTCATGCCTGCATTCTCACTCGCACACAGTCCACCACTCCTTACAGTATGGCTTCACCCCATGCACGACGCTCCCCTACCCATAATCAAAAAATTATGCCGCGGTTTCGGCGGTATGCTTCAGCCCCACTACATTGTCGGCGCAGAACCACTCGACCAGTGAGCTATTACGCACTCTTTCAAGGATGGCTGCTTCTAAGCCAACCTCCTGGCTGTCTTCGCGATCCCACATCCTTTTCCACTTAGCACACCCTTAGGGGCCTTAACCAACGATCTGGGCTGTTTCCCTCTCGACTCGACGGAGCTTATCCCCCGCAGTCTCACTGCCACACAACACTTCACCGGCATTCGGAGTTTGGCTGACATTGCTAAGATGATAGTCCCGCTCAACCAACCAGTAGCTCTACCTCCGGCAAGCTAACATGTGACGCTGCACCTAAATGCATTTCGGGGAGAACCAGCTATCACGGAGTTTGATTAGCCTTTCACCCCTACCCACAACTCATCCCCTCAGTTTTCAACCTAAGTGGGTTCGCGCCTCCACAACCTCTTACAATTGCTTCACACTGGCCATGGGTAGATCACTCCGCTTCGGGTCCAGGACATGCCACTACACAACACCCTTAATTAGGATTCGCTTTCGCTACGACTACCCCACAACGGGTTAACCTCGCGACATGCCGCTGACTCGCAGGCTCATTCTTCAAAAGGCACGCCATCACCCACATACGGGGCTCTGACGGATTGTAAGCACACGGTTTCAGGTACTATTTCACTCCCCTCCCGGGGTACTTTTCACCATTCCCTCACGGTACTATCCGCTATCGGTCACACTGAGTATTCAGGCTTACCGGGTGGTCCCGGCAGATTCACAGCAGACTCCACGAACCCGCTGCTACTCGGGAACACAATCACCACACCACACAACACATTCATGTACAGGACTCTCACCTACTACGGTCGGCCATCCCAAACCAGTTCCACTTGCGTCATATGACATGCGGGTGGGTCTGGCAGAACCCACAACAATTATCTCCCACAACCCCCTACACGCAACCCCTGCCAGGTATCACACGCATAAAGTTTAGCCATCATCCGCTATCGCTCGCCACTACACACGGAATCATATATTATTTTCTTCTCCTGTAGGTACTGAGATGTTTCACTTCCCTACGTAACCCCCACAACCACTATGAATTCATGGAAGGGTGACCACCAATAACAGTAGCCGGGTTTCCCCATTCGGACATCCTCGGATCAACGCTCCATTGACAACTCCCCGAGGCTTAACGCAGCCTTGCACGTCCTTCATCGGCTCAGCATACCAAGGCATCCACCGTGTGCCCTTACAACAAACACACAAGAACACCACCACAACCATCAAAAGACTGTGGTTAGTATCTAGTTACAATTCAACTTGCCACAAAAAATAAAGATGCTCGCGTCCACTATACAGTTCTCACACAACACCACCACACACCAAAAACAACACAACCAACAGTGTGTCATCCCAGCCTATGATGCACATGTTTCACACAACCACAAAGGGTTGCATGAGACACCCAACAGCATGCCAACGTTTATTCCTGCCACCATATGGTTACACGCACCACAAGAGGGGGTGTGATCCACCAGTAAAACAATTAATAAAAAATACTCCATAGAAAGGAGGTGATCCAGCCGCACCTTCCGGTACGGCTACCTTGTTACGACTTCGTCCCAATCGCCGATCCCACCTTCGACCACTCCCCCCAGAAAACTGGTTGGGCCATGGGCTTCGGGTGTTACCAACTTTCATGACGTGACGGGCGGTGTGTACAAGGCCCGGGAACGTATTCACCGCAGCGTTGCTGATCTGCGATTACTAGCGACTCCGACTTCATGGGGTCGAGTTGCAGACCCCAATCCGAACTAAGGCCGGCTTTCAGCGATTAGCATCTCCTCACGAAGTAGCACACGCGTTGTACCGACCATTGTAGCATGTGTGAAGCCCTGGACATAAGGGGCATGATGATTTGACGTCATCCCCACCTTCCTCCGAGTTAACCCCGGCAGTCTCTCATGAGTCCCCACCACAACGTGCTGGCAACATAAGACAAGGGTTGCGCTCGTTACGGGACTTAACCCAACATCTCACGACACGAGCTGACGACAACCATGCACCACCTGTACACCAACCACAAAGGGAAAGACCATCTCTGGCCCGGTCTGGTGTATGTCAAACCCAGGTAAGGTTCTTCGCGTTGCATCGAATTAATCCACATGCTCCGCCGCTTGTGCGGGCCCCCGTCAATTCCTTTGAGTTTTAGCCTTGCGGCCGTACTCCCCAGGCGGGGCGCTTAATGCGTTAGCTACGGCACAAAACCCGTGGAAGGGTCTCACACCTAGCGCCCACCGTTTACGGCATGGACTACCAGGGTATCTAATCCTGTTCGCTACCCATGCTTTCGCTCCTCAGTGTCAGTAACTGCCCAGAGACCTGCCTTCGCCATCGGTGTTCCTCCTGATATCTGCGCATTCCACCGCTACACCAGGAATTCCAGTCTCCCCTACAGTACTCAAGTTATGCCCGTATCGCCTGCACGCCCGGAGTTAAGCCCCGGAATTTCACAGACGACGCGACAAACCACCTACGAGCTCTTTACGCCCAGTAAATCCGGACAACGCTCGCACCCTACGTATTACCGCGGCTGCTGGCACGTAGTTAGCCGGTGCTTCTTCTCTAGGTACCGTCACAAAAGCTTCGTCCCTAGCGAAAGAGGTTTACAACCCGAAGGCCGTCATCCCTCACGCGGCGTCGCTGCATCAGGCTTGCGCCCATTGTGCAATATTCCCCACTGCTGCCTCCCGTAGGAGTCTGGGCCGTATCTCAGTCCCAATGTGGCCGTCCACCCTCTCAGGCCGGCTACCCGTCGACGCCTTGGTAGGCCATTACCCCACCAACAAGCTGATAGGCCGCGAGCTCATCCCGTACCGCAAAAGCTTTCCACCACCGACACTAAACGATGGTCCTATCCGGTATTAGACCCAGTTTCCCAGGCTTATCCCAAAGTACAGGGCAGATCACCCACGTGTTACTCACCCGTTCGCCACTCGAGTACCACTGCAAGCAGTGGCCTTTCCGTTCGACTTGCATGTGTTAAGCACGCCGCCAGCGTTCGTCCTGAGCCAGGATCAAACTCTCCACAAAAGAAAAAATTCAATCAGAAAAAATCCTCAAGCAAGAAAGCCTGAAAAACCTGACAAACAAAAACTAGCAAAACAACCACACCAATCTTATCCACACACGGGGGTGCATGAACAAGAAACCAATGTGGTCAAACATAGTTAGGCACACCATGATCATATTTAACGAGCCACAGGTGTTAACCCACACCACACACTCGACCAGTCACACCCCAACACCACCAGTCATACGAACCAGTACGTGTCAGGCGCAATGTAACCAGTAACAAAAATAATAAAAGTACATTGGCACACTATTGAGTTCTCACACAACCACAACACACACCACCAACACTCACAAGTTTTACGAGTGCCAATCAGTGCGATTGCAATGTCCCAGGAGCCTACCACACACGATTACAAACAAGCAAACGTGAAGTAAACCCCCAGCATGTTCACCAACCATCACCCACACACACTGTGTTGTGGTGACCTCGTCGGCAACGAGACATAAACTTACACACACCCCGGAAACAACACAAACCCGCAGGTAAACCCACGGGTTTGAACGTCGTTAGTGATAACAAGCAAGCAATCCATCCGGCCCATCGATCACTTTGATGGTTGTGCCGAAGATTTCGGTGAGCTTTTCAGACGTCATCACGGACTCTGTTTTTCCGAACTCCAGAATCTGGCCATCTTTTACTGCACAAATGTAGTCGGCGTACCTGGCTGCAAAGTTGATGTCGTGGAGCACGATGATGAACGTCCGCCCGAGTTCCTGTGCCGCATTCTTCAAATGCTGCATCATCTGCACAGAGTGCGCGATGTCCAGGTTGTTTAGGGGCTCGTCCAGAAGCACGTACTCCGTCTCCTGAGTAAGCACCATGGCCACGTACGCACGCTGACGTTGTCCACCTGAAAGCTGGTCAAGGTAACGATTCTCCAGTTCGCCCAAGTTGAGGAAGTCGATGTAGCGGGACACGATTTCCTCATCTTCTGCGGTGAGCCGACCTTGGGAGTACGGAAAACGGCCGAAAGCAACGAGCTGGCGTACGGTCAGCTTCGTCACGAAGTGGTTTTCTTGGCGCAAAACCGAGACAATCTTGGCCAAATCTTTGGAGTTAGTGGTGGCGACGTCGTAATTTGCGACGGTGATTTCGCCTTCATCCATGTTCAACAGGCGGCCGACCATCGTCAGCAATGTGGATTTGCCCGCACCGTTAGGTCCGACGAGCGCGGTGATACCGCCATGTGGGATAGATAGATTGACCGGACCGATGTTGACTTTGTCGTTATAGGCCTTCTTTACGTGCTTTAACTCAATCACAGGCGTCCCTTTCGGAGAATGACGAACAAGAACATGGAACCACCGACCAGCTCGATAACAATGCTGACTACACCCTGGGCATAGAAAATGTGGTTCATGATGAAGTAGGCACCGGTCATGACCGCAAAGCCAATCATGATTGCCATCGGAATGATGTACCTGTGGTCATAGGTATCAGCGAATTGGTAAGCCAATGTAGCCACAAGGAATCCCAGGAATGTCATAGGCCCGACGAGGGCCGTGGAGCTAGCGATAAGAATCGAAACGAGCACTAGGGTATAAATTGTGTGCCTTCGGTACTTCACACCCAGGTTTGTTGCAGACGCTTTGCCCAGTGCCAACACGTTGAGTCGCTTGGAGTTGGCCAGCACCAGGATCGAAGCTACTACGACTAACGGGATCGCTACTGGATAGTAAGAAGGGTCTGCGTTGTTGACCGAACCGAAAAGTCGGGCGGTGAGGACGTCGAAGTCTTGCGGGGTCAGCAAGCGTTGCATGAACGTCGATAGTGAACCCAGTCCCCCGCCAATCACGATGCCCACCAAGAGCATGACGTGCATATTGGCTTTGTTGCCGGTGAGCAGCCACCCGTAAAGGATCAGCGACAATCCCACCATCAAAATAATTTGGACAATGAACATCGGGACAGTCGCTGCGTTGATAAGGCCAACTGCGCCGAAGAAGAAAATCGTCGAGGTGTGGATCAGCCGATACAGGGACTCAAAGCCCATGATCGACGGCGTAATAATGCGGTTGTTGGTGACGGTCTGAAACGCGACCGTCGCAACAGCTTGACTGACGGCGACGACTGCCATCGCGACAAGGGCGATGGCGCGGCGCTTCGCGACAGTCCAGAAGCGCGGATCCCCGAGCGGAATCGGGTTCTTATACATGAGCAGTCCTGCGGAGAACAGGATGCACAAGACGATGACAATGGCAAGAATGATCCAGTACTTGCGCTTCGCTTTAGCCGTCGGGAAGGCTGCCGCTGAACGACGCATACGCTGGACAGTAATGCAGGCCTCTTGGTCCGCTGGGGTGGTGATTGCTGGGTTGACCGGCGAGCTGGATTTAAACATTGTTCTTCCGCCCCCTCAGGATCAGGTACACAAAAACAATTGCGCCAAGAATGCCCAAAATGACCGAGACCGGAACCTCAAACGGCATGATCACGATGCGGGCGACAAGGTCGCAAATTGTAACCGTCCCAATACCGACGAGCACCACCCACGGGAGGTTACTGCGCAGGTCATCGCCCCGGAAGATGGAGACAATGTTGGGCACAATTAGTCCCAGGAATGGCAGGTTTCCAACCACTACCGTCACGACACCCGTTGCGACAGCGATCAGACTGGTGCCAATGAGCACGATGCGGTTGTAATTCAGCCCCACGTTCGTCGCGATGTCTTCGCCTAGACCCGCCACAGTGAGACGGTCAGCATAAAACCAGACGGCGATGAGAACGAGGATAACAATGAGCAAGATTTCCCACTGCCCCTTAAACACCGAGGTGAAGGAGCCAGCAAACCACACTGTCAAGCTCTGCAGCATATCAAGCTGCAAGGCGAAGAAGGTGGAAATCGAACTCACCACAGCACCCAACATGATGCCGATAATGGGCACCACTAACGACGACCTCAGGGACACTTTTCGTAGGAAAAGGAAGAACACCATGGTCCCGACGAACGCGAAGACCACCGCTCCCACCATACGGATTCCGATAGATGCTGTCGGAATAAAGGCCATGACAAAAAGTAAGCCCAATCCAGCCCACTCGGTGGTGCCCGTGGTAGTGGGTTCCACGAACTTGTTTTGCGTGATCAGCTGCATGACCAGACCCGACATCGCCATCGCTGCGCCAGCGAGAACGAGTGCAAGAGTGCGTGGGACTCGGGTTTGGAAGAACATTTGGCGCCCGTCTTCCTGCCCGGCAATGTCGTAGACACCGGTAAACAGTGAAGCTACAAGCAAAGCTCCGACTACGATGAGCCCGATAATAAAAGGCAGAATCGAGCGGGCTGACTTTCCAAACGCTTTGGCACTAGACGCTTTATTACGTGTCTTTCCCCGCGGCTGATTCACCGGTTCGGGAGCGTCCTGGGTCACGGAGGCCTGAGTGCTCACTGGCCCGCCTCCTTACATATTTCGTTCATGAGCAATATTCCTGTGGTACGCCACAGGGTATTAAATTCTTACTTCTGAGTATCGACACTACAGATAGCAGTTTTTATCGGCAAGGCTTCACTTAGTATGGGCGCCCTAATTTTCGAGGGTGCCGTGAAGAACAAAAGGAAGGGCAACGCGCCAGCTGGCACGTCGCCCTTCACAGCAGATTTATCGAGGGAGGCGACTTACTTCTGTGCTGCCTCGAAGGTGTCTGCGATACCGTTCAAGATCTCGGTGTAGGTCTGGATCGACTCGTTGACGTAGGTGTCCTTAGGCGCGATGTACACGTGACCGGACTTGATTGCAGTGACGTTCTGCAGCGGAGCAGCATCTGCAAGGATCTTGTCTGCAGAAACGTATGCTGGATCATCCGGGTTTGCGCCACCGTCGCGGTCGAGTGCGAAGAGGAAGTCTGGGTTGGACTGCGCGATTGCCTCGACGGAGATGTCGTCACCCTTGTGGTCGGAGGATTCGCCTTCAACGTGCTCCAGTGCTGGCTTCAGGCCGAGCAGCTCGAAGAGCGCGCCGTAGGTACGGCCCTTACCTGGGGCAATGTAGTTGATGTTGCCGCCGGAAACATTCACAGCCATGACGGTGGAGGTGCCGTCGTAGGCCTTCTTGGCTCGCTCGAGTGCCTTGTTGAAGTCATCGACAAGCTTCTTAGCTTCTGCTTCCTTGCCGAAGATCTGGCCCAGAGCTTCGGTCTGGCGAATCAGTTCCTGATCCAGTGGCTCACCCTTGCGGACTTCAAATTCGACGAGGGTTGCGTTCGGGTTGTCCTTCTCAATCTGTTCGTCGTACTTGGTGAAGCGCTGGCCGGAGATAATCAGCTGTGGGTCAGCCGCGATGATTGCCTCGAGGTTTGGCTCCTTGTGGTTACCAATGTTGGCAATGCTGCTGTCCTTGGCGTAGGAGATGGTGTCCGGAATCAGGTCAACCGGCGCGGCCTCAAGCTTGACCCCCCAGTCAGCGAGGGTCTCGAAGGTGCGGTTATCCAGCGCAACAACGCGCTCAACTGGAACGTCGATGGTCTTTTCACCGTAGTTGTCGGTGACGGTCACCGTGGTTGCAGCAGGCGCAGCCGAAGAGGTTGCAGCCGAGCTCTCGGAGCTGGAGGAAGCGGAGGTTCCCTCGTCAGAGGAGCAGCCTGCCAGAATCAGGGCAGCAGTGGTTACAAGACCTGCGAGTGCGTAACGGGTTTTCGCCATCGTTATTCCTTACGTTGTTCTTCACTATCACACGGGACCGCGCGATAGCTTCGGTAATGAAGTTGGGCGCAACGCCAACATGGTTATTTTCCGCCGGTGGGACAGGGAGGTTCCACAATATTGACAGAAGCCTAAGCTTAGTTATGTAAGCGTTGCCTAAAGCCAGAGTGTAGTAAGAAAAAATCTAAATGTGAAGACCCTGTCAAACATTTTTACCCCCAATTATGGCCAACTAAAGTTTGAAACCGTGGTTAGCCTGGACATTTAACACACGCTAGTGTCATATAAATTCCCCCTTATTTACCCCCGAAACGATCACATTCACAGGAAAAACCGAAACTTTCACGGCTAGCAGGTTTAATATTTCCCATGGCTCCCGTTATCCGCAGACTCACTGTTTCCGACGCGTCAGTCGTGGCCAAGCTCGGCCGCGAAACCTTCCTAGCGACATTCGGGCACACCGACACGGCAGAGAACATGCAGGCTTACGTCGACGAAGCGTTCGCCCTCCCCCGCATCTCCGCTGAGCTCGCAAACCCAGAATCCGAGTTTTATTGTGTGCTTATCGACGACCTCCCGGCCGGCTACCTCAAAATCAACACAGGCAGCGCACAAACTGAACCTTACGGCGAGGAGGCCCTAGAAATACAGCGCCTGTACCTACACCACGCGTTCCATGGGCGAGGTTTAGGTTCCGCGTTTATGACAAAAGCCTTAGAACGCGGGCGCGCCTTAGGTAAGAAGAAGGTGTGGTTGGGAGTCGCCGACTTTAACGAACCGGCGCTACGCCTCTACACGAAGTTTGGTTTTACACATATCGGCGAGCACTACTTCACCATCGGTACTTCGACCGACGTGGACCTCATCTACGGGCGTGCGCTCTAGGGTTGCGGCCCGGGTGGGTCCGGTGGACGTCGATAAGCAAGAAACAAGAGCAGCTAAATTTTTGGACACATATACTTAGGGGTACCGATCTAACATCTCACAGCCATGCTGAACTCAAGGATGGAGTATCAATGAGTACGCAACAACCCGCAGTAGAAACCCGTGGTAAAAACATCATCGAAGTCGACGGCCTGAAGTTCCGCGACCTCGATGGCGACGGACAGCTCAGCCCCTACGAGGATTGGCGCCTTCCCGTAGCAGAACGCATTGCTGATCTGTTGTCGAAAATGACCGACCAGGAAAAGGCCGGCATGATGGTCATCGGTTCCCACTATCCGGGTTACTCCGAGTTCTTGCCAGAACCCACCGACGACATTCTGAACCAGAACGATGTGTGGCGCGATGCCAACCCGATCACTTCGCAGGCTTACCCTGAGCCGATTCTGGTGACCTCGGCAACTGACAAGGCCCTCAACGAGCGCTTCCAGCACTACTTCATTGCGCGCGACAACCTCAAACCACGCCAGCTTGCCGAATGGACCAACGCAGTACAGGCTGCCGCAGAAAACACCCGCCTGGGCATCCCCGTGGTCTTTGCCTCTAACCCACGTAACCACGTGGCCCTGGTTGCCCAATTCGGGGTTAGCGAATCCGCCGGCGTGTTTTCCGAATGGCCAAGTGAGCTGGGCCTCGCTGCGCTGCAGGACCCCGAGCTCATTGAATTCTTTGGCACCGAAATAGCTAAAGAATGGCGCGCCGGCGGTATCCACAAAATGTACGGGTACATGGCCGATGTAGCCTCCGAACCGCGCTGGTCGCGTTTCAACGGTACCTTCGGCGAAGACACCGAACTGGTTCGCGACTACATCGAGGCCACAGTCCGCGGCATGCAGGGCGACAAACTCAGCAACACGTCCGTTGCCTGCACCGTCAAGCACTTCCCCGGCGGCGGCGTGCGTCTCGACGGCCACGACCCCCACTTCGAATGGGGACAAACCAACGAGTACCCCACCCCCGAGGCGCTCTACAAGTACCACATGCCGCCATTCCAAGCGGCAGTAGACGCCGGAGTGGCCTCAATCATGCCGTACTACGCCAAGCCCGTGAACGCATCTGCGCCACAATTGCCTGAACAGTACTGGCAGGGCCCCACCACCCAGTTCGAGGAAGTCGCGTTTGCCTACAACTCCACTTTCATCGACACGATCCTCCGCAAGGACATGGGGCTGAAAGGATACGTGAACTCCGACTCCGGCATTATCGACGCCATGATGTGGGGCGCGGAGAACCTCACCAAGCCTGAACGTTTTGCCGCCGCCATCAAAGCCGGCACGAACATCGTTTCCGACATGGCCGACCCCACCGAATTACTCAAAGCCGTTGACCAAGGCCTGGTCACAACCGCGGATCTGGACAAAGCTGTGGGCCCCCTGCTGGAAGAAATGTTCCTGCTTGGGCTGTTTGAAAACCCCTACGTGGACGAAGACAAGGCTGAAGACATCATTGGCAACGCTCCGCTATGGAAGCGCGGCGAAAAGGCTCAGCGCCAGTCCGTCACCCTCCTACGCAACAACGAGGACATCTTCCCGCTTGACCTCCAGGCCGAACGCAAGGTCTACGTCTGGGCCACCGGGCGTACCAAGATCGACGAAGTCCAAACCAAACTGGAAGCAGCGGTGACTACGATATGGCCGGGCGCTACCTTAGTTGATTCGCCGGAGGACGCAGACCTAGCGTTGGTCTGGGCCCGCCCAGAAATCGCGCTCTTTGAGGACGATAAGGAAGGCCACCCGCTCTCCGTAGATCCTCGCGCAAATGGCGTAGACGTGGATAAGGTCGTTGAGATTGAAAAGACAGTCCCGACGATCCTTGCGGTCAACATCACCAACCCATGGATCCTCAGCGAGATCGAACCTGACGCCGCCGCAGTGGTAGCGACTTTTGAGATTCAGCCACACAACCTTCTGAAGTCGCTCGCCGGCGAAGACGGTGGACCTCAGGGCAAATTACCACTCACGTTCCCTGCGTCTGAGCAGGCTGTCGCCGATTCCCCGCGCGATGTGCCGGGCAAGTACCTCGACGAGTCTTACGCTTACCAGGACCGCGACGGTGTCCGCTACACCTACGGCCATGGACTGCGGTTTTAAACCGTAATCGTGCTGACCGCACCGGGTGGAATACCCGGTGCGGTCTTTTTCTGCCCCAATAAGCTGCGCCCCAGTACCCGAAGAATCCGGAAACTGGGGCGCAGCGGTTTTAGCGCCGGGCGGCGCTGCTAGAACTTGATGTCGTCTTCGCTGCCCTCACCTTTGGCATCTTCCCAAAGCTTTTTCAGGTCGATGATTTCGTCCACAGCATCGGGATCCGGTTTATTCTCCGGATACTTGGTTTGGTAGAGCTCGATGATGGTGTCCACGATCTGCTCGTAGGTCACAGAGCCCGTATTGATAATGAGGTCGTAGTAGTGCTCATTGTTTGGCTCCCACTGGTAAAGGTGGATAGCCATCTCTGAACGCATACGGTCTTCGCCTTCAAGTTGCGTTTGGGCTTGAGCGGCATTGAGACCTGTGCGCTGCATGACGCGTTCGATACGCTTTCTCTTCGGCGCCATCAGGCGAACGTGGAGAGCACCCACTACGTGGTGCAGGACGAATGCGCCGTTGCGGCCCAAGATGACGCCACCATTGGCGACCTTCTCCAAGACCTCCTTGGTGTTGTTCTCCGCGATCATGTTGTTTTGCGCGGTACCAGAGGCAGCAGCCATGGTGGCGTCCTGCGTACCCGTGTATGCCACCTTGCGCATCCAGCGGTCAAAGGCAGAGTCTGTCGCTAGGGCTTTATGGTCAACAAGCGCTAGTTCTTCCGCGCTGAACCGCTGCCCGATATACGGCACGCCAAGCTTCGCTGCCAGCATCGGACCAATGATGGAAGCACCCGAACCGGAAGTGCCGAAAAGGGTGATAATTGGTGGCGCCGATTCTCCTTTTTCCCGCAGCAGAGTGGTCCGCCCGTCGCCAGTGCCTGGTGTAGAAACATCCGACCGGCCAGTAGAGGAAGCCACGGCCTTATTGGTGCGACGCTGGTTCAGTTCGCGCACAATCGTGGTGTGAGTATCCAGGTCCAATGGGTAGCGCAGCATGATAAGCAAAGCAACTACCGCTAGTACTGCGGGAACAGCTCCCGTAGCGATGCGGATACCTTCAATTGATTCCGCACTTTGGACCGCTGCGCCAGCTTCGTAGACATAGATTCCGATAACTACGCCTGCAACCCAACCGCCAACGCCTTGTCCAACTTTGCGGATGAACGACAGCATGGAATAGGAGCCGCCTTCAGAGCGCACACCGGTTTTCCATTCGCCATAGTCAACGGTGTCGGCCTGCATCGAGAACATCAGCGCATTCGTGCCACCGATGCCTACACCATAGATAAACCATCCGACAAGACCGACGATAAGAGAACCTGCCGGCGCTAGGAAAATGATGACGAAAGAAACAATCACAGCTGCAGCCGAAAACGCATACCCTAAGCGCTTACCAAACTTCGTCGTGATTGCAGGTACGAAGGAAGCAATCAGAATAGAACCAAGCGTCTGCGCCACCATGAGATACGCATACCAACCAGCATTCCCGAGCACATCGCGGGCGTAGTACAGGCCCACTGCGTTCATCGTGAACATGGAAGCCAAGAGGAAAAGGGCACCGAAGCACAAAATGAGCAGGGGTTTGTTGCTGCGGACAGTCTTAAACGTGGATTTCAGGGTGATTTTCGACGATGGCCTTTCCACCGTTTCACGCGTGTTCTTGAAACAAATCAGGTAAAGGCATAGGGCCACCACACCAAGACCAGCGGTAATGAGGGTGAACTTCAGCCGAATATTGTCAGCAGCGGTGTCCTGGAACTGCGGAGCAATAACAAAGGCCAAAACTACCGACGCAAGCGAAGACGTAATAGACCGCGCGCCTGACAACCGAGAACGATCGACGGGATCTTGCGTCATCGCCGCAGAGAGTGACCCATACGGAATGTTGATGAAGGAATATGCCAGCTGGTAGAGGGCATCAAAGAGAAGAATCCACGCAATGGTAATCGCTGGCGAAAGACCCGCCGGAATGGAAAACAGCAGGACGAAGACAATAACTAACGGGGCGGACACATACAAAATCCACGGGCGCAAACGCCCCCACCGGGTATTAATCCGGTCGACTGTCTGCCCCGCGATGAGATCTGAAACACCAGCCCACACCTTGGTCACACCGTAGATGGTGCCGGCAATACCAGCACCGACACCTGCGATGTCCGTCATGAAAACCATGAGGAACATCGAGGTCATCATGAAAGTCAGGTTGTTTGCTACGTCTCCTAGCGCATAGGAGATAACTGTGCCGTTTGAAAGGCGTTTAGATTCGGCAGGCGCCTGGGTTGTAGATACAGACATAGTTCGTTCCGTTTCACAGGGCTCGAAACCGCAACTGCGCGGTTAGTGATACGAACCATTATATGCCCAAAACTACCCTGATGACCATAACAAACTTCATCGTGAACTGGACCATAATTCCTGCGAATCTGTCCCACCTTCGCGCACAATAAAACCCCTGACCACATGGTCAGGGGCTTTACCTTAAGTGGACCCGCCGGGAATTGAACCCGGGTCCTCCGTGATCTTGCCAGGGCTTCTCCGTGCGCAGTTCGCACAGTACCTCTACTTGACCCTCCAGGTCAGGCGAACATGCCTGGATGGTGGGCCCAGCCAACACTAGAAGTCCCACCTAGCCGTGTTGGCGGAGCCAGGTGGCAAGTCCCTATAAGTCGATGCCAAGAACCGGGTCTGGGACTAACCCGGACTGACAGACACGCAGCTCGCTAATTAGGCAGCGAGGGCGTAGTCACGCTGAGAGTTCTTCTCTGCGTTTATTGATTGCTGCGACGCTCACGGTGGTCTCCAGCCTGCACCGGCACGCTTCCCCTGGGTTGATGCACAGAGTCGAAACCAAGTCGAGCCCTCGTACACCTAAAGAAACCGGGATTGTGCTCAAGGTTTCTTCAAGAAGCTCGAATATAACACAGAAAAATGCTCCGGGCAAGGATTTATGCAGGCGGTGAGGGTTGCGGGGTCGTCGATAAGCGAAAGTTTCCTGACGCTGCGCTGCAACTTCCCGTAGAATTCGAATTTCACTTTGCTGTCTACGATAAGGGCCAGACTATGACCTCGCAGACCTCTCCTCCCGCAGAGAATACGCAGGAGAAAACCCGCAAGGGACCGTTGTATTGGGTGGAGCGCATCGGTAATGCGCTTCCGGATCCGTATTGGCTGTTCGTCATTCTTGCGGGCGTGACTGTGCTCGCAAGTTGGTTGGGCAGCCGCGCCGACTTAAAGGTTGAAGACCCGAATAGTGGCGAGATTGTGGGGGTCGAAAACCTCCTGACCGCCGACGGCGTCCAGACGATGATCAAAGAAGCAGTCAATAACTTTGTCAGCTTCCCGCCACTGGGCGTGATTCTCATCGTGATGCTGGGTGTGGCGGTCGCAGAGAACTCCGGGCTCATTGGTGCTGCGATGCGCTGGGCTGTGCGCGGAGTAAGCCCGAAGTGGATTACGTTTGCCGTCGCAATGACTGCTGTGACCGGTTCCATCGCATCAGACGCCGTGTTCATCATCATGATTCCGCTTGGCGCTGCCGCGTTTCGCGAAGTGGGCCGCTCCCCCATCACTGGCGTAATCGTGGCTTTCGCCGCCAGCGCTGGAGGCTTCAACGCCTCACTTCTTTTGAACATTACCGACGTCCTCTTGGGCGGAATCACGACTTCCGCTGCACAGTTCGTGGATCCTGATTACGAGGTCTCCCCGCTCGCAAACTACTTCTTCGTGATGCCTTCGTCGATTGTGCTCGCGCTCCTCATTACCGTGGTCACCGAACTGGTCACGAAGAAGCGCGTGAACTCCATCGTCGACCCAGACGCCGTGGACTACGAGGAAGCTGCCTTCGACAGCCCCGACGAGCAGCTCCAGGGCAACAAGCAGTACGACGCCCACAAGGCTGCCAGCGAAACCAGCTTCGGAGTGACTAACCCCCGCAAGGAACAAGAAAAACAGTGGATCCAAGACCGGGAAAATAAGGCGCTGCGCGTTACCGCCATCGTTTTCGTGCTCATGCTCGCCGCTTACTTCGCGCTGCTGTTTGTTTCCGGGTCGCCCTTGCAGGGCCCCGGCGGGGCGGTCATGGAATCCGTGCTCATCCGCAACATTGCTGTGGTTATCGCGGTGATGTTCTTTGTTCTTGGCGTGACCTACGGGCTGGTCTTCGGTTCCATCAATAGCTCCGCAGACATCCCTTCCTACATGGGCAAGGGCATAAAATCTATGGTCGGCGTGCTGGTGCTCTTCTTCGCTGCTTCCCAGTTCCTGGCGTACTTCGAATGGTCCAACCTGGGCATCTGGATCGCGGTTAAGGGCGCAGAATTCCTCGAGGCCGTCAGCTTGCCCGAGCCTCTATTGTTTGCGCTCTTCGTTCTGATTGTGGTGGCGATCAACATGTTCATCACATCCGGCTCCGCGCAGTGGGCGCTCATGGCGCCGATTATCGTGCCCATGTTCATGCTGCTCGGCGTGGCACCGGAGGTCACGCAGATGCTCTACCGCATCGGCGACGCCCCTGCCTCCACGATCACACCGATGAGCCCGTACTTTGCAATCGCGCTGACTTACCTGCGCCAGTATTACAAGAAGGGCGGAGTAGGAACCCTGATTTCACTGTGCCTGCCGCATGCTGTGGTCATGCTCGTGGGTTGGTTCCTCTTCTTCCTCGCCTGGTACTACCTGGGCATCCCACTGGGGCCTGGAACCCCCACCCCGGGTGAGACATTCTAGGCCTTAGCCCTCTAAGGCGATGAGCTCCCCGCGCACCCACGCCACGAGCTCATCGCGCCACCAGGTCCAATCGTGCCCGCCGGCGGGCACGCTGAAAGTAGTGTCCCAGCCACGCGCCTTCATAATTCCGTGGAGCTGAGCCACTCGCGGGATGCTTAAATCCTCGTGGTCCCCCACCTGGAGTGTCACCCGGCACCCACCGGCAGGAATTTCTGCGTACCTGCGACTCAACCACGGCATGCCAGGTGCGGAAAGGTCTGCGGGACTTGCCTTTCCACCAGGGACCCACCACATCGACGGCGACTGTGCCAGCGCAGCTGAAACCTGTTCACCGCATTCTGCAACGGCAGTCAACGTGGACAAACCGCCCAGACTTTGGCCAGCGACCCACACTGGCGATCCTGCCGCCCGGGAGTGAACCCACTCCAGCATGGCGCTGAGAAACTCCGAATTTGCACCTAAGCTGTGTCTGCGGTCTGCCGTGTCTTTGTTAAAAACTGTAAAAATAGCCACCGGTAAGCCCAGCTGCGCGAACACTTCCGGCAGGTGGAGGCGTGGGAACCAGGTTTCGCCGTCGAAAAGCAAGAGCGCTACGCGCGCCGATTCAGGGACATAGGCTTTCACCTGGTGGTTGGCTACGGTATCCGTTTCAATAGAAACGTCCGGGAAGTCCACTACATGGTGCCAGGGCGAATCCCCGGCGAGTTGCCCGTAGAAAGTGGACAGCCCAGTACCGGACCCGCTGTCGATGAGCGGTGGCAACGCCGAATGCGGATCATAGAAACGGTGGTAAACATCATTTTTCGGGGGTCTCGGGACTGCTTCCTCGCGGGCTGCGAATTCCGCAAAACCATACGAAACTTTCAACGTCGGTGGCAGCTCGAGGGTCCGTGCCCACAACCGCGTCCCCGGAACGTGGTGCATGAAGCCATCATTGAATCTAGCTTTATCCGTCACACGGTTGATGAACACGTGCACGGCTTCCGGTGCCGTGTCCGATTCCCACAGGAATGTTGCACGCATCGTTGCCGGATCATACAGTGGCAAGCCTTTTTCGCGAGCACGGGACCACATTTCGGAAGCGCAGCCGGGGGCCGCGCATAACTGCGCATCCGTAAAAAACATGGCTAGGCTCGAATCCCTTTCACGCGGCGGCCCAATTCGCGGACGACTTCACGCTCTGCAGTTCGCCGTTTGATGGCCTCGCGCTTGTCGTGGGCTTGCTTACCTTCGGCTAACCCGAGTTCACACTTCAGCAGACCGTTCTTGAAATACAGGGTAAGTGGGATAAGTGTGCGGTTGCCGTCGCGGACCTTGCCCGTAAGCGAATCGATCTCGCGGCGGTGCAGCAAGAGCTTGCGGACGCGACGTGGCGAATGGTTCGTCCAGTGGCCTTGCGAATACTCCGGAATGTGCAGGTTACGGAGCCAGACTTCGCCGTCGTCAATAGTGCAGAACGCTTCGGCGAGGGACGCTTTGCCGTCGCGTAGTGATTTCACCTCGGTGCCCACCAGCTGGACGCCGGCTTCGTAGGTGTCCAGGATGGTGTAATCGTGACGTGCCCGACGGTTGTAGGCAACAACGTCGCCGGGGACTTTAGACTTCTTTTTCTTTGCGGCCATAATGGCTGTCAAGTGTACTGGTTAAAAAGTGCCCGGCGCTAGTTCCCTCTACGATGCTCCGGGGTGGCTAAGGAATTGATCCGTTAAGTTCCCCAATCCACGAGAAGCCCGTGTGGACGACCTGCTTGACTCCACACCGCTGGAGCGAAACGCTTATTGTGGCGCGGGAATATGCTTTGTAATCGCCGCAATTCTCCTGCTGCCAGCCCAGAACTACCTTGCGGCGGCGATGCTCATGAGTTCCGGGTTCGCTTTTAAAACATTCACAGTGCTACGCATTTATGCCTCGGCAAAAGAATAACCCTTCCTGCAACGCAGGAAGGGCCACCATAACCGCAGTTTATGTCCGCACGTAGAACCGCAGGGTAATCTGCGCAATCACACCGGCAAAAATCATGCCCACCAGCGCCACGACCGGCATAACCACCCAAATGTCCGCTGTGGTGATGGGGGCTATGAGCTGCGCGTCGTACAGGCTGCGAAGCGCACGGTCCACCACGAACTCCTTGCCCAAGAACAATCCGGCGGTGGCAAAAACACTACCAATCAGGGTGCTCAAGACGGCCTCAATAATGAACGGCCCCTGCGTGTACCAGCGGGAAGCACCCACCATGCGCATGATTGCCATCTCGTCGCGGCGGTTGTAGGCAGCGATCTGCACCATGTTCGCGATCAGGAAGATTGCAGCCAGCAACTGCACGCCAGCCAGGAGGAAGGTCGCATTGCGGATCGAATCCAGGTTGTCAGTTGCGCCGCGTAGGTCGTCGACCTGGTCCACAACATCGAGCACGTGCTCGTTGTCACGGATCGGATCCAGTGGCGTGGTGTCCAGAGGATCAGTCAGGCGGACGTGAACAGCTGCGGGCAGCGCGTCCGACGAGGTCTCTTCGACCAGGCGCGGGTCCGTGTCCTTAAACACTTCGACGAACCGTTCGTAGGACTGCTGACGGGAGCGGTAGGTTACCGACTCCACGCCTTCTGCCCCATCGAGGGTATCCATCACCTGACGGCACGCTTCGGAGGAACAGGTGTCGTCGTTTGCGGAGGTTTCCTCGTCGAACTGCACCATCACTTCGACGCGGTCCAGGTAGATATCTTTGGTGTCGGCGGTCATCTTGGTCACCAAGAAGCCGGTGGTCAGAAGTGCCAGCGAAATCGCGGTGGTGATCACCAGCGCGATGGTCATGGTGATGTTGCGGCCAAGCCCGCGCACAGCTTCTTTGAGTACGAAACCGAATTTCATCGTAGTTCTCCTTTGTACGTGCGGGCTTTACAGGACGCTGCCGTAGACACCGTGGGCGTCGTCACGCACCAGGTCGCCGAGGTGCAACTCGATGACCCGGCGACGCATGTCATTGACGGCCCGAGAGTTGTGCGTACTCATCACGACGGTCGTGCCAGTGCGGTTAATCCGGCTGAGCAAGTTCATGATGCCGTCAGCGGTATCGGGGTCAAGGTTGCCTGTGGGCTCGTCGGCAAGCAGCACGAGGGGCCGGTTAACGAAGGCCCGCGCGATAGCGACGCGTTGCTGCTCACCGCCAGAGAGCTCACCAGGCATACGCGTGGCCTTGCTGGCCAGGCCAACCAGTTCCAGGGTTTCTGGCACTAATTGCGCGATGCGCTCCTTGCGCTCACCGATAACCTGCAGCGCAAAGGCAACATTGTCATACACGTTGAGTTTGGACAGGAGGCGGAAGTCCTGGAAGACGTATCCAATGCGGCGGCGCAGCTCATTAATCTGCTTGCCTTTGAGTGTGTTGACGTGGAAATCCCCGAGGTAAATGTCGCCTTCGGTGACGTTTTGTTCCCGGATCAGCAGTTCCAGGAACGTGGATTTACCCGAGCCCGACGGCCCGATGAGGAACACGAAATCGCCTTTATCAATGGTCAGCGAAATGTTGTTCAGCGCGGGTCGGGTCGAGGTCTTGTACACCTTGGTGACATTGTCAAACGTAATCACTTAGACCACTCTAGTCACACAAACCTCAAGGGTGCACCTTTCCCAGGGTTTTCCTATGCTTATCGACGTCCTCCCGGCCTACCCCCGCGCCGATATGACCTAGCCTTTTAACTTTCTTGCTGTGCCATCCGCCAGCGGATACCTGACTCGAGGAATCCATCAATATCGCCGTCCAAAACCTTGGAGGGATCGCCTACCTCGTAGTTTGTACGCAAGTCCTTGACCATCTGGTACGGGTGAAGAACGTAGCTGCGCATCTGGTTACCCCAGGATGCGTTACCACCGGCACCCAGTGCATCGAGCTCAGCCTGCTCCTCCTGGCGCTTACGCTCCAAGAGTTTAGCCTGGAGGACGCGCATAGCCGAGGCCTTGTTTTGAATCTGCGATTTCTCATTCTGGCAGGTCACCACGATCCCCGTAGGGATGTGCGTCAGGCGCACGGCGGAATCCGTGGTGTTGACCGACTGGCCGCCAGGTCCGCTGGAGCGATACACATCCACGCGTACGTCCGCGTCGGGGATGTCGATCTTGTCCGTCTGCTCCACAACCGGTAGCACCTCAACCTCCGCGAAGGAAGTTTGGCGGCGGCCCTGGTTATCAAAAGGGCTGATCCGTACTAATCGGTGCGCACCCTGCTCTACCGAGAGTTGGCCGTACATGTAATCACCATGGACCACGAACGTCGCAGACTTAATGCCAGCTTCTTCCGCGTAGGAAATGTCGTAGACGTCTACCTTATGGCCGTGTTTTTCCGCCCAGCGGATGTACATGCGCATAAGCATTTCAGCCCAGTCGGCAGCATCGACACCCCCCGCGCCCGAGCGGATGTTAATCACGGCTTCGCGGTCGTCATAATCACCGGACAGCATGGTCGTCACTTCGAGGGCTTCAATAGCGGTGCGTAGCTCGGCGCGTTCGGCGTCGGCAAGCGCCTCACCGTCGGCTTCCTCTTCGGCGAGCTCGTACATGACCGGGAGGTCGTCGATACGCTGACGTAGTTCGGTGAGCTTGCGGACCTTCGCCTGAGTCGCAGATAGTTCACTAGTTACCTGTTGCGCATGGTCCGGATCATCCCAGAGAGTGGGGTCCCCAGCCTGGGCTTCGAGTTCGCGGATGCGGGTACGCAAAGACTCCGGATCCATCACCTTCTCGATCTCGGCGAGAGTGTGGTCGAGATCCTGCAAGTCAGAAGAAACATCAGCGCGCATGCGTTAGATAGTACAGCCCCACTGGCTCTCCAGGTGCAGGCCGGTGGAAAGACACGCTGGGACGTCGATAAGCAGCTTAAGCGTCAACCCGTCCAGCGCTACGCCTATGCACCGCGCGCGCCACAGCGACCAAGAGCAAGCACGCGGGGTGAGTGACAATCCCCATGCCGACAATCAAGAAGAACCACCCGACTCCAAACATGTTTGCAGGATCCGGGTCCAGTACCCCAGCGAAATAATAGAATGCGGCGCTAAATCCTATGGTCATCATGCTCGCAACCAACCAACCCGGACCGTAGCGCCAGCCACTCCAGTGCAACAACACAATTGTTCCGATCAGCAGCCCCACAACTAAGACTGCGACGCCCGTATGCGAAGGAATGTGCTTCCACAACTCCCACTCCCACCTGGCGTCGGTCACGGCCATCTCCACATACATCCATGCCCACGACACAAAACCTACGACGAACGCTGCGCCAGCTACCCCAAGCGGATGAGGTACGCGCGCAGGATCCTTGTAGTCGCCCGCGGCCGCTTGAGCAGGCCTACTGTCCCGCCAATCCGCTTCGGCCGAATAGACAAACCACGCGGTCCCCGCTGCAAGAGCGAAGGGGATGAGCAGTGGAAATCCCACAAAATAGAGGGCTTTCAAAAATAATTTCGCTACTGGATTGAAGTCCATTACATACCCCGGCCTTCCGGAGCAGAACCGCCTTCAGCTGAGTCCGGGCCTGGCTGCGGATACCCGCCCGGAGCGCGGCGCGCGGAACCTTTGGCCGCGACAGCGATAAGACACACGAGGTTCGCCACGACCGCCATGCCTACGATAAGGAATAGCCAGCCAACAAGATACAGTCCATCAGCATACGGCTGCAGCGCACCGAAGAGGAGAAACACCGTAGCCGCGCCAGAGGTGAGCATCCCCGCGATCATGCACGCAGGCCCGTACGTCCATTTGGTCCACCGCAACAGGTAAAAAGCCGCGACAAGCAGAACGATTACCATCAGCGCGACACCCGAGTATAAGGAAACCTCCCCGTACCACAGCGGCGGCGGGTCAGAGACCGGGATAAGCAAGGTGACCAGTCCACCGAGCAGGGCGCCGACCCACGACACGGCCCCGGCGACCCACGCCACGACTCCGACGGCTACTGCCCGTGGGCGCTGTGGCGGCTGGGGCGAGGTATAACCGTGGGCAGCGAGCAGTTCTGCTTTCGCCTCCCACGACTTACGTTCCGATCTATACGCGATCCAGCTAACGAATACCGTTACCAGGACGGGTAACAGGATGAGTACCCCGTGAAGTATAAAGAAATACAGGTTCATGGCAGACCTCTGCAGTGTTGTATCGGGTTCTGTGGCACCCGTTATTGAAAGTTATGTTCACAAAAGAGTAATCGGAATGAATGTTCTGGCGCGAAACTTGCCGCATCCCAATGAGCGTTTCCCAGGTCAATGTTGTTACCGGACCACCCCCGTGCTACCCCATGTATGACCATTGCCAACTATCCATAGTGGCTCTTTTCTGCTTCTACCCCTGACAAGGTTCGCCACCCCCACGCCCGTCCCGCAGGTGTGGTGAAACCTCCAACGGCAGGGCACAATAGTGTCCATGAGTGAACCTGCTGCAGATTTTGACCAGATGCTGGCTGCAATCATTAAGACGTTTGCGGTCGCACACACCGAAGATTCCGACGAACACCTTGCCCAAGCGCTAGTGTTCAACGCCGGCCGTTTAGCCTGGCGGATGCGCGAATCCGGGGTCACTACTGAGCAAAAGACGAACATTTCCGACGTCGTCACCGAAGCCGATCGCGCCGCCGAACGTTTCGTGGCCGGAGCTCTGGAAATTCTACGCCCCAAAGATGGGATCCTTGGCGAAGAAGGAGCCGCCCGGGAATCGCAGTCCGGCAAAACATGGGTCATCGATCCTGTTGACGGCACCTACAACTTTGTCGCAGGTTCTGACTACTGGTGCTCTGCACTAGCCCTGGTTAAGGGCGACCCACACTCCCCCGATGAGCTTCTCTTCGGTGCCGTCCACCGTCCCGCTATGGGATACACCTGGTTCGGCGGGCCGAAGATTCCAACCACCCGCGACGGCAAAGAGGTTCACGCCCAAGCTGACACCCCGTTAGATCACGCGAGCGTAGCCACCTACCTCCACCCGACGTGGATGCAGGTCGACGCAGTGCGGAAAGCCTGGATCAAAGCTGTTCAACAGGCTGCCACCGTGCGCATGCTCTGCTCAGGGTCCGTGGATATGTCTGGCGTCGCCGACGGCACGTGGAGCGCGTGGGTCCAGCACAGCGTTCCCGCTTGGGATTGGCTTCCAGGCCGAGCACTCGTCGAAGGCGCCGGTGGAACCACCGAGGAGGTCGAGTCCCACGGCGTGGTGTGGCGCATCGCCGGAAATAAGCAGTCCGTAGCGGAAATCGCCGCCCACCTGCGCGAAGCGTAACAACAACCAAGGAGCATGAACATGTCTAATACTGATCTTGAACTGGCACTTTCCCTGGCAGACATCGCCGATGCCATCACAATGCCCCGTTTCGAAGCCAGCGACCTGAAGGTGAAGTCGAAGCCGGATATGACTCCCGTCTCTGAGGCCGACCTAGCCACCGAAGAGAAATTACGCGCGGAGCTTAAGCGCTGCCGCCCCGACGACGCCATCCTGGGCGAAGAGTTCGGCGGCGACGTAGAAAAGGTTGGCCGCCAATGGGTCATCGACCCCATCGACGGCACTAAAAATTACGTCCGCGGGGTCCCCGTCTGGGCGACCCTTATTTCTTTGCTTATCGACGGCGTCCCCGTCGTCGGCGTGGTCTCTGCCCCGGCACTCGGCAAGCGTTGGTACGCAGCCCAGGGCGAGGGAGCGTGGCGCACTTTCCAGGGTGGGACCCCGAAGCGCCTGCACGTTTCTGAGGTGGACGATCTGGCAGACGCTTCCCTTTCCTTCTCCTCCCTGTCGGGTTGGAAGGACCGTGGTCTGCGCGAGAATTTCGTAGAGCTTACAGATAAAACCTGGCGCCTGCGCGGTTACGGTGATTTCTTCTCCTACGTCCTCGTCGCCGAAGGCGCAGTAGATATTGCCGCCGAGCCGGAGGTTTCGTTGTGGGATCTCGCGGCTTTGGATTGTGTGGTGCGTGAAGCTGGTGGCCGGTTTACGTCGTTAATCGGTGAAGACGGTCCGCATGGCGGTGACGCCGTGGCCACGAATGGGCTGCTCCACGAGGAAGTCGTCAAGCAGCTCGGGGCATAAAAAATGCCGGGCCGCCCGGGCCCGGCATCACGGTGCTTTATTTTTGCACGTAGGGGGTGAATCCGTACCCGACCGCGGTAGCGTCACCTTGGTTGAGCTGGCGGATTACGTTATCCATGGCAAATGAAACCACCGGCATGTGGAAAACTCCCTGGAGCGGGGAACGAGAAACCAGTGCCGGGTTGGCCCACAGGCCACCGTCAACAACACCGACTACGTGGTTGCCACGCATAACCGGGGCACCCGAATCGCCCTGCATTGCCGCCATGTGGGAAGTGGACTGCAAACCACTACCCAGAAGCGTATAACCGCAGGTCCACCCGGTTGCCACGCCGAACTTGCACACGCGGTCGCCCGTGGTCGCTGCCCCGCCAACGCCATCGACTTTGACACCGTTGTAGTTGTCGGTCAACACGGTATTAGAGCCGAATTCAATGACGGAAAACGGCGCACCCGACCCGCCACGTACAACAGTTCCCGCTGGGCCGACGGTAACGGCATCCGCAGAACGCACCTCTTGGCCCACCGTGCCGCAGTGGCCAACAGTCAGGCCCACTTTGCGGCCTTGGGCGTCCGTGCCAACTGCAGTAAGGGTGCACAGGCTGTGCTTCCCCAAATAGATCGGGGTGCCTGCACCGAAGAGTGCTTTACCTTGGCGTTCTGCGGCTACCGACTCCTGTGGTACACGCGGCGCGTCATAGTAGCTGCCCGGCGCCCGGTGCAAAACGGGGCCACTTCCTGGTGCTTTACCTGCAAGAACCTGGCTGACGGGATCATTAGTCCAGGTGTAGTTAGGGTAATTAAGCAGCGGGTCGGTGACGTGCTTGCTGGCTTCCCCCAAGCTTTCGAACTGGACGCGGGACTGATTTACTGCATCCTGGACGCGGTTCTGGACGTCGGTGACCACCCGGTCTGCTTCCATGAGCACGTCCGTCGGGAGCTCTGGGGCCTCAATGCCCACGCTGGAGAGCTGTGCACGCGCCTGATTCAGCGCGTCCGTCACGGGACCGCGCTGGATCTCCTGCGCATCGTGGCCCTGTGTGGTTGTGGCGTTTTCTGCTGCAGTCGCTGGCACGGTGCCCAACGCCACTACTGCCGCGCACACTGTAGCTGCTAGTGTGCCGACCTTACTTTTCATGTATTACCGCTACCCTTTCCGCGTTATGCCCCGGTTGTCCCGTGCGCACCATCCGCCCCATCTGTAATCGCAAATTATCACCATCATGCCACGAATATGGGCAGAATATTGCTTTATCCATGTCGCGGGGTTACACCCACCGCTACACCCACCGTTACACCCACCGCTACGCCCACGCACGACGGCCGCAATATCTGGTTGCTCGCTATGTTTTTAGCCACACTTTCTTGATTTAGTTGAGTTAAGTGAGCTTTCAGATTTTCGTCCCACAGTCCAGGACGACCTATCACGCCACGTTGAAGCACTTCACACTCGAGGGGGCAAAGCAACGCACTTCACATTCCATGATGAGACTCACAGAAGTGCAGGTAAGCGATGTGCGCTCCGAACACACAGCGTTGAGCGGCAACAAAGAGAACACTATTCTTATTTATCGCAGACCGTCTCTGAGTCCGGCACACACTTCTCAGCCGGCTAGGTCTCACAGTGGAAGAAAGGGAACGCCCATGGTTCATCGCTTCGCCAACGCAGTGAATAATCTCGCCGCCGCGCGCTACGTCGATATCAGTGACCGCTCCCTCTACCTAGATTCGGTGGAAAGCTTGGCCGAAGAGCTCAGTTTCCATATCACGCGCCTGGGAATCGACTTCAACGACGTCGTCGAGAAAGCCACCGAATACCCGGACCTTCCGCCTAATCTCGAAGCGGGACTCGTCGCATGTATTGAAGCCCTGCGCGGGCGCGTTAAACAGCCCCCTCAACCGGATGATGCGGTCCCGGCCCCGGAGCCCTAACTGGCGTTAATCCTGTTCCCCCAAGTCCACTTCGAGGGTATCGGGAACGAGCGCAACATCGTCGACGCCAGCTAGGCGGTGGTAAACATCGCGCCAGACTCGGGTCTTTGCGCCGCCAATATCGTTTTGGTGCGCTAGGAAACGCATCGTCACGGTGATACCTTGCCCGTCCATATCCAGGGTGATGGTTGGCGTTGCCGACTCAGTGCAGTACACACCCGCGCGTTCTTCGAGGGTTTCGCGGGTCAGGATTTCAGCATCCGGAGCTTCCTCATCCTTATCGGAGTTTTGCGCATTGATCAGGCGCGCTACCTCCCGTTCGCCGGCCTGGGTGAGAATCTTTTCAGCTTTGTCTAGGTTGTGCTCGTGGGCGATGGGCAGGGCTATTTCGATCCACACGAATGGGAATTCATCGCGCGTCACGGCGAAAGTACCGCTCAGGATTTTCGAGTTCGGGATAGAGACAATCCGCCCGGTTGGTGTAGCGGTGCTCAGCCAGCCTTCTACCTCTTGCACCTGCGTGTGCAGCGGGCCTATGGCGTGCACGATTCCGCGAATCTCACCTACCTCGACGCGATCGCCAGAGTCGAAGGGTGCCTGGGAGGTGATGTAGAAGAAGGCAAAAAGATCGTTGACCAGATCTTTCATCGCCAGGAAGACGATCGCGATGACGATGACCGCAGAGATCACAATCGCACCCGTCACGTTGAACCACACGAGCAGCACCGCCACCAGCGCCAGAAAACCGAAAAGGGCCGTCGCAACGTGAGTCCACCTGATGACGTTGATTTCCTTTTGGGCAATCTTTCGAACCAAATAACGGGCACTGCGCCGCAGCGCAATGAATGCCAGCACGATTGCCAGGGTGATCAGCAGCTTGATTCCAACGTTTTCCGTGTCGGCGAAGAAGTCCTGAATATTATCTACCATGGGCGCACCTCGTCTTTGGGTCGTCGTGAAGCCTAAAACTCCAGTATGGCATCTTTTCATGCTTATCGACGCCCCTCCGGCCCGACAACGCAGAGCCGAGAAAAAACGTGATTTAGGTTGCACCCCATTTACTAGACCATAGTACAAGCGTAAGGTTAGGCTACCCTGCCAATCAAGCGAAGGAGTAACGATGGTCAAAATGCATCGTCAGATTCCCAATCTCGGGGAATTTTTTGATTTAGTGAAGTTCAAAAAGCCACAACTTAACCTCAAGCAAGCTCAGCTAGATAACGCCCAAACTATCTGGGACCTGCGCAAGGTGGCCAAGCGCATGACGCCTGCCGCAGCGTTCGACTACACCGACGGCGCCGCCGATGACGAAATCTCCATGAATCGCGCCCGCCAGGCCTTCCGCGACATCGAGTTCCACCCCTCAATCCTCAACGACGTTTCCGAGTTAGACACCACCACGGAAATTTTCGGCGGGTCCTCGACGCAGCCTTTCGGCATCGCACCAACCGGCTTTACCCGCCTCATGCAGACTGAAGGCGAGCGCGCCGGCGCACGCGCAGCGGGCCGCGCAGGAATCCCCTTCTCCCTTTCCACCTTGGGTACGACCTCCATCGAGGACGTCAAGGCAGCCAACCCCAACGGCCGCAACTGGTTCCAGCTCTACGTGATGAAGGACCGCTCCATCTCCTACGGGCTGGTTGAACGCGCCGCCAAGGCTGGCTTCGATACGTTGTTCTTTACCGTGGACACGCCGGTTGCTGGCAACCGCTTGCGCGACGCGCGCAATGGTTTTTCTATCCCGCCGCAGATTGCTTTAAACACGGTGGTCAATGCTGCGATTCGCCCGTGGTGGTGGATCAACCTGCTAACCACCGAACCACTGCAGTTCGCGTCGCTGTCTTCTACCGGCGGCACCGTGGGCCAACTCCTGGACTCCGCGATGGACCCATCCATCCAGTTCTCCGACTTGGATGAAATTCGTGCCCTCTGGCCAGGCAAGCTCGTGGTCAAGGGTGTGCAGAATGTAGACGACGCGCGCAAGCTCGTGGACCTAGGCGTGGACGGCCTGGTGCTGTCCAACCATGGTGGCCGCCAGCTCGACCGTGCGCCAGTCCCCTTCCGCCTCATGCCGGAGGTCCGCAACGCGGTGGGCTCTGACGTGGACGTTGCCATCGATACCGGCATCATGTCCGGCCAGGATATCGTGGCTTCCCTGGCAGTCGGCGCGGACTTCACTCTCGTCGGCCGCGCTTACCTGTACGGGCTCATGGCCGGTGGTGAGGCCGGTGTGGACCGCATGATTGAAATCTTGTCCTCCGAAGTTGCCCGTACAATGCGACTACTGCAGGTTGCGGACGTCTCCGAGCTCCGCCCGGAGCACGTCACCGTGCTGCACAACCTCAAGCAGGAAGGCAAGCTCGCACCTGAATCCCACTAGCGCTGGAGTTCGTGGCTCAGCGCTTCGAGTTCTCCGCCGCCGGCCATCTGATAGGTCAGTTCTTCGAGCGTGACCTCGGAGCGGTCGGCGTCCAGAACTTGTTCCCCCAATTTCAGGATGGAGAAGTGGTCGCCCACCAGGTAGGCGTGGTGCGGATTGTGGGTAATCAGCACCACGCCGATTCCCTTTTCGCGGGCGGCGCTGACAAAGCGCAGGACCATCCCGGACTGCTTCACACCAAGGGCAGCGGTGGGCTCGTCGAGGATGAGTACCCGCGCCCCGAAGTAAATGGCACGCGCAATGGAGACGACCTGCCGTTGGCCACCGGACAAGGTGCCGGCCTCAACGTTCACATCCGGGATGTTAATCCGCATTTCCTCCAATTGCTGCGCACAGATCCTGCGCATCTCCTCTTCCTTGAGCGCGCCGAATACACCGGTTATTTCCTGGCCCAGGAAGAAGTTGCGCCACACGCTCATCTCATCGACGATCGCCAGGTTTTGGTGCACGGTAGCAATGCCATTATCGATAGCTTCGCGGGGTGAGGCCCATCGGGTTTCGGTGCCGTCGATAAGCATTGTGCCCGACGTCGCCTGGTGGATACCCGACAAAATCTTGATCAGTGTGGATTTTCCGGCGCCATTGTCGCCGAGAATGCAGGTGACGCGGCCGGCCTCGACGTCGAGGTTGATGCCGCGCAGTGCCCTGAAGCTGCCGTAGTTTTTGGTGATGTCGCGCAAGCTGATGACTGCCATGGAGGACCTCCTACCTGGTCTTGTTGTACTTTGCGACGGACGTATTGGTTAGAACCGCGAACAGCAACATCGCGCCGAGGAAGAACTTGAACCAGTCCGGATTCCAGCCCGCATACACGATTCCCTGGTTGGTCATGCCGAAGATTAGGGCGCCGATCGCCGTACCGACGGCGGTGCCGCGCCCGCCTGTCATGGAACACCCGCCGATGACCGCCGCGATGATGTAGAGGAATTCATTGCCAATGCCTTGGCCGGCCTGGATGGAGTCAAAGGCAAAGAGTGTGTGCATGCCGACGAACCAGGCTGCGAAAGCGACGGTCATGAAGAGGATGACCTTCGTGCGCCGTACCGGGACACCCGTTGCACGCGCGGCTTCCTTATTGCCGCCGACGGCATAAATCCAGTTGCCGAACTTCGACTTATGCAGGACAAACGCGGCGATCGCGACGAAAAGGATCCACCACACCACCGTGGCGCGGATTGTTACCCCGCCAATCTGAAAGCTGCCCGCAAAAAAAGTGCGGGCGGAATCGAAACCGGCCATATCGCTGATCGAAGGCGTGGCTACCTGGCCGGTCACCAACTTGGTCACCGCCAGATTCAACCCCTGCAACATGAGGAATGCCGCAAGCGTAATGAGGAAGCTGGCGATGCCAGTACGCGTGACCAAAATCCCGTTGAGCGCACCAATCGCCAGAGAAATACCCAGGGCCAGCAGGGCACCCACCCACACGTTGAGGTGCAGGTTATAGCTGAGCATCGTGGCAGCAAGCGCTGCGGTGGTTACGGCGACGCCGGAGGAAAGATCGAACTCGTCGCCAATCATGAGCAGGCCCACAGCCACCGCGACGATGCCCAGCGTTGAGGACGCGTACAAAATCGTGGCCACCGCGTCTAAAGAACGAAACGCGGGCGCCACTGCCAAGAACAGGACCAGAATGACCAGGAAACCCAGCAAACTGGCCAATTCAGGGCGGCGGATCACCTTCGTGACCACGTTCATCGCAGCCCTGCCTTCGCGGCCTCGGCAACCTCATCCACGTTGGTGGCGTCCACGAAACTTGGGCCGGTGTAGACCGGCCGCCCGCCACCATAGGTGCCACCGTTACGCTTGGCTACCCACAGGGAGTCCACCGCGAGGTAGCCCTGCAGGTAAGGCTGCTGGTCAACAGCCCATTGGATACGCCCATCCGCGATGGCCTCGACGAGCTCCGCGTTGGTGTCGAAAGTAACGATCTCCGCTTCGGAGCCGGCATCCTTTACTGCATCGATGGCACGCATCGCCACGGGTGCCTGCAGTCCCATGACAGCATCAACGTTCTTATCTTGCGCCAACTTGGACTGCATGGTCGCCTGTGCGGAGGTGAGATCTTGGCCGTTGACGTAGAGCAGTTCCACCTTGCCGCCCTGCAGACCGTCGGCGACACCCGCGCAGCGTGCTTCTTGGGAGGAGTTGCCCTGTTCGTGGATCACGCAGAGCACGTTTTTCTTGCCTTCTTCCGCCAGGCGCTTCCCGGCTGCGGTGCCGGCGACGGTCTCATCTTGGCCGAAGAAGCCGGTCATGCCGTATTTTTTGTAGTCGTTCATTCCGGCGTTGAGGCCCACGGTGGGGATGCCAGCGTCGACAGCCGCTTGTGCTTTCGGCCCGATTGCCTCGGCGTTGGGCAAGGTGACGGCGATGCCGTCGACACCGGAGTCGATGGCCGACTGCACCAGGTTCGCCTGATTCGGGGCCTGCGGGTCGGAGGAGTAGCGCAGTTCGATGTTGTTTTTCGCGGCCGCTTCTTCCGCGCCCTTGCGCACGAGATCCCAATAGGTATCCCCCGGCGCGCCGTGGGAGATGAACGAGACGACGTAACGTGGCGTATCCACGCCGCCGGCCGTTCCGGTGCTGTTGTCGCCCTCGCGTGGAGCGCCGCCGGTGCTGGAGCACCCGGCTGCGAGTGCTGCTACTGCCGCGGTCGCGAGAACCGCCTTACACGCCCGTGAAAATAATGTCATGGCTCACATAGTGGAGGGGTGTAACAGTACGGTCAAATGGTTTTTTGGGTTTTTGGCGTATTTTCGGCCGTAGAAAAGGCAACCGCGCCATGTCTGCGCTTATCGACGTCCCCCTCCCCCACTCACCCGCCAGTCAATTCATTTACCTGCTACTTTGTCCTCGGAAATGTGTGGCTGGCGGCGTTCTTCTCCCCGTCACGGAGCACGCGGGGGCTGGGCTTCGCAGCGTTCTGAATCGTTTTAGATAAAAAGTTAAGTTTCCCAGCCTGGAGACGCGGACAAGCCACGAGGCCCGAGAGAATTCCCGAGCCTCGCATCCATAGCCATGTGCTAGTCACTCACGCACTGATCCGCGATCGTCAGCCCGGCGATGACCGCGTACGCAATTAGACCAGCAAAACGCATACCCTGCTGGACCTGCGGGGACTTGAGCGTGGCATTGAGCTGCTCCACCCACGCAGCAACGTCAGGGTTATAGATTCCGGCCCGCTGCTGCAGCATACGATGCACGTCCGCGATGGACTGCGAAATCTCCGCCTGACGCTGTGCCAAACCAGGCACGTTAATCGATGCGCCGAGGGCGAATGGGATCAGCGCCAGGAATGGAATTCCCAGGCCGACTCCCGTGGCGACACATTTACCGTTCACTGCTGTTGGTTCCTGCACGTCAACGGCTTCAATCGTGACGGGGATTTCGCCGACGGTTGTGCCGTCTTTCGCGGCGATGACTACGGTGGCATCCCCTGCTGGAGCGCCGTTACTCACCGTCACCGTAATCGCCCCGGTCTTCGGATCAACCTGTACGGAAGCGCCCGCCAGAGGTGTGCCGTCGCCACCAAGGAGCGTTCCTGTAAGGCCTTCGCGTGGATTGCGGACGACGTCGTCGAGAGCCACTGGCACCCCATTGGCAAGGATTCGATCAACGCCCTTACCAGGGATGATCTGCGGCTTAGTGGGAATAAGAAGCGTTGCGGGGAATTCGTCCTTATTCTTCGGGTCGGTTCCCTCTGCGGTTTCGGTGACGTCGGTGTAGCCGTCGCCGTCGTCGTCAGTATCTGTGGTGTCGGGTTCGCCGTCCTTGTCGGTGTCGCGCAGGATGTCAATAGTAATGATCTTGGTGGTCTTCGCCCCGGCCGGCGTGGTCACCGTGGCTTCGATGGTGAGGCGTTGTTCTTCCTTTCCGCTACCCCACTTCACCTGCGGGGTCCCGGAGATGGTGCTGGTCGCGGGGTCGAAGGTCAGGCCCTCAGGCAGGCTCGCGGTATCGATTGTGACGGTCGCGCCATCGCGAGGGGTGATCACGATGTCGTGGATGGGCTGGTATTCGAAGACCGTCTGCCCAGCACCGGTGACATCGGCTTCCGCGCCCGGGTTAAGCGGGGTCGCCGGGAATTCGTCCTTATCCTTCGGGTTGGTCCCCGCCGCGGTTTCTAACGTGTCGGTGAAGCCGTCGCCGTCGTCGTCAGTATCCGTGGTGTCGGGTTCGCCGTCCTTGTCCGTGTCGCGGGCGACGGTGATGGTGAAGTTGGTGGTCACGCCCGAGCCGTCCTCGTTGACGGCGGCTACTTTGACCGTGATGGCGCGGGTTTCTTCTGCCCCATCCCAGGTCACGGTTGGGGTTCCGGTGATGGTGCGCGTCGCTTCGTCGAAGGTCAGGCCAGTGCCGTCAAGCCCATCGACGGTGATGATTGCTTTGGGGTCTTCGGCTTTAATCGCCACCGCGTCGAGGGCCTTGCCCTCTACCTTGGTCTGGTTATCAATGGGCTCGAGGGACTTGACTGGCTTCACGACGCTCATTGGCTGCGATTTCTCACTCTTGGAATCTGTGCCAGCGTGCTTTTCTACCTCGTCGCTGAAGCCGTCGCCGTCGTCGTCCTTGTCCGTGAGGTCCGGCTCGCCGTCACGGTCGGTGTCGCGCTGCACGGTGATGGTGAAGTACTTGACGTCTTCTGTCCCGCCTGGGTGCGTGACCTTCGCTTCGACCTTGAATTCTTTGGTCTCCTCCCCCTTTTCCCACGTCACTTCCGGCGTGCCCGTGATCTCACGGGTTTCCGGGTTGTACGTCAACCCTTCGGGGAGGCCGGCATTCGGCGTTCCGCGCCCGACGGCAGTGTGGAAGGTCGGGTGAGCCTCCAGGTTTTTACCCGTGACGGCGATCGGCTCGACCGGCGCATGCTCAACGACGGTGGATTCCGCGATGTCGTCCAGCAGTGCTGGGGTGCGAACCCACAGGTCAAACGTATCGACGGAGTCACCACCCTGGTTGTCCTTGTACACAACCTGAACCGAAACCGTTTGGGTGGTACCCGGTTCTAATTTCTGCGACGGGTGAACGACGAGTGTGGCGCCGTCGGGAAGCGGTTGCCCGGTTTCCTCAGTCTCTGCTTTGGGTTTCTTCTTCGCGGAGAAGCTGACCAGCTTGCTGAGGTTCTGCGCGGTGAGATCCCCGAGACTAGAGATATCCAGCGGCTTCTGCTGCGAGTTCAGTTCGGTGTTAACCGCTGGCTCGTACTTGTCCTTGAGCGGGTACACGTGCAGGTTCATGGTGCCCACGCGTATGTCGGCCGGATTCGTGGCTCGCGGTACCGAATAGGTAACTACGTTCTTGCCCAGCTGCGCGTCGAGGTCAATCGCTCCGGTAATTGCGTAGTCCACGGCCATATACGGTTTGGCGTCGGCAGGTTTGACATCCTTACGGTTGCCGTCGCGCGTATCGCCGACCAGGCTCATGCTCAGGCCCTTGGGAAGGCCTTGGACCGTAACGTCAGGGGTCGCGTCATTTTCTTTGCGCTTGACCACCGTGATGTTGTTTGCAAAGACGCACAGGCCACTGGCAGTTTGTTGTGATTCTTGTGCCTTGGTAGGCGCATTTGAGCAAGGAGTTGCCGGGCTGGTGTCCCCTTCAGAGAACTTGGCTTGGAAATTCTGCAGCTTCACGGTGTGCTTGACGTCGCGGCCAGCAGCACCACGGAAAAAGTGCATTTCAGTCGGCTTTTCGGCGATGTTCTCGCCCGCGTTCGTGAAGGTGGGCAGTTCGGGTTCGCGCTGACCCGTTGCGGTGTGATCCTTGTAGAGCACGAAGTCAGTGATCTTCAGCTCCTGCTGCTTTCCCCCGAGCGTGAAGGTGACCTTCCCTGTCCCCTCAGGAGTGGTGATGTCTGTGGCTTCAGGATTTGCTTCTTTAACTTTCCTGGCAATGTCATCGGCTTCGCGCTTGAGCAACCAGTAGGGGTTAAACACCGCGACCGCCGCAGGTATTACCGGTCCACTCGAGGCGGACCGGTTTTCTGTGGCGTTCGGTGTTACTCCTATGCCGAGAGGCTCGGCTGAGGCAATTGCGGGCGCAGTTGTGACGACAAGTGCGCTGGCCAAAGCCATGCCAATGGACTTGTTGAAAATACTCATGAGACTCCCTTCGAAAGGTAGATGCAAAAAGAACGAAGAGATTTTATGGCATTAATGGCGGTTAAACAAATCCAAAAAGAAGAAACCTTTTGGTATATTTTCGGCCCCAAGAATCGGCACGAAAAAACCAAAAGGTCTATTGAGTGACGTGTCCACTGTGGAGTGTTGCGGTGAGGTGGGTATCAGCTTCACGACGCCCTCCGGCCGCCTCTCGCCCGTTTGAACATCAGCCCGCATTCGCCGCACGGAGTGCCACTCCGCTGAATTCCGCCCGGCCGGTTACGTTCGACCTTGCCGGCTTGCGCTGGCGTTTATTTCGGCGCGTATACCGCGCTGTAAGCAGGCTCCTTTAGAGAAACAAAAACGATAAAAATAACTAATGCTGCAGCGGTCCCGATTCCTACCATATCCCCCACAAGATTCGAGAAGTACGCCCGGAAGGCAAAACCCACAATCGAGGCCACCCCTGCGATCAGCGCGCTTGAACTAGCAACTACTGGAATCTTCATATCGAGGCGATATATTTGCCACGCAGTAACCCCAGCCCCCATAAGAAGACCACAAATTATAAGCACATTGACGTGCATGTATACCGCCCACAACACCGAGGCAAACACCAGCACCCCCAAAGCCAGGAACGGCACATACTTTTCAGCTGCTGTCATATCTTCACTCCGAGTGTTGGCATTTTCCTCGCCTGAGGAAACTTTTACCATCAAACATACGCCATGTTACTGTTGCCTACTGGCGAACCGACACCGGAAAGCCAAACGCATTTCTTTACTTAACCCCTTACTTACCCCCGGAAGTGGGTACAAAAAATTCCCCTTCCAGCGAACTGGAAGGGGAATCTAAATTGGTAGCGGGGGCAGGATTCGAACCTACGACCTCTGGGTTATGAGCCCAGCGAGCTACCGAGCTGCTCCACCCCGCGTCACGTAACCCTTATCAGGGATACCGTGCCTTGCGGCAACAAAGAAGTACTATACGCACGTTCCTATAAAAGACCAAATCCCCTGGGCACACCACCTAAGTAACGCCCAGGGGATTACTCACTACTCAGCGCTTACTGCTGGTCCTGGTAGGACTTCACAGCGCGGTCCAGCTGGTCTAGGGCTCGACCGTATTCCTCGAAGCTGCCGTTACGGGCAGATTCTAGGTTGCGCAGGGCGTCGTTGATGCGGCCAATCGCGTCGCCTGCGTCACCGGTTCCAGACGCCGGGGCGGATGGAGTGGACTCGCCCTTCTTCTCATCCTTGGAGTCTGCCGACTTCGCAGGGGTGGAGGTACTTCCGTCTTCTTCAACGACCTCGATGTCCTGAGCGGACTTCGGGTCGATGCCCACCTGCTGGAGGGCTTCAGCGATGGTCGGTGCGTAGCCCACCTGGCCGTCGTAAGACACCAGCACACGCAGCAGCTTCGGGAATGCAGATTCCTGATCCTTACGCTGGGAGTAAATCGGTTCTACGTACAGGATTTCTCCCCCGCCGACCGGCAAGGTCAGCAGGTTGCCGTTGTGCAGCGTATTGGTGCCTTCCCACAGGGTGCGGTCGCGGGCAATCTGGTCGGAGGACATCATGGTGTCCTGTGCCTGCTTCGGGCCCTGGGTTTGGGTGTTCGTCGGCAGTACGCGCACGGTGATCTGGCCGTAGTTCTCCGGGTCGGAGGTCACGGTCATGTGTGCGGACAGGAACTCACGGGACAGGCCGCGGAACGGGGTAATCAGCTGGAAGCTGGATTCTCCGGTCTCCGGGTCGGCAGCCACGATGTAGTACGGAGGCTGGCGCAATTCCTGGCGTCCTTCCGGTGCGGTTGGGTCGTTCGGGACGGACCAGAAGGAGTCGTTGGTGAAGAACACGCCTGGGTCGTCGACGTGGTAGCGGGCAAGCATTTCACGCTGGACCTTGAACAGGTCTTCTGGGTAGCGCAGGTGCTCACGGAGTTCGTCGGAAATCTCGGACTCTGGCTTCACCGTGTCCGGGAAGATGGAACGCCATGCCTTGAGGACTGGGTCCTCGGTGTCGAACTCGTAGAGTTCCACGGTGCCGTCGTACGCGTCCACGGTGGCCTTGACGGAGTTGCGGATGTAGCCAACCTCGTTGGAGACCAGGCGCTGGTTGGTGCCGTCCGGGTTCAGGGCATCCTCGGTGGCCTGCTGCAGGCTGGTACGGGAGGAGTATGGCAAGGAGCTCAAGGTGGTGTAGCCGTCCACGATCCACTTGATGCGGCCATCGACGACAGCCGGGTAGGTCTTGGAATCGGTGGTCAACCATGGGGCAACCTTTTCCACACGCTCACGCGGGTCACGGTCGAAGATGATCTTCGATTCGTCGCCAACACGGTCGGAGAGAATCAGGTTCATCTCCTGGTATTTGATCGCAAACGCTGCGCGGTTGATCCAGTTAGCTACATCTACACCACCCTTGCCTGTGTAGGTGTAGTTGGAGTTGTCGGTGTCGTATTCCACGTCGCCGTTTCCAGCAGTGCCGACGATCGCATAATCCTTGCCATCAGCGGCAGAGGCAATCACCGGACCGTAGTAAATACGAGGCTGATCGACCTTGATGCCCAGATCTTCGTTCGCCTCGTTTTCGCGGGCCAAGGTCTGGGACTGCAGGTCAGACACACGGTAGACCGGGTAGCCACCACGGGTGGAGCCCACATCACGGGCAACCTCATCCACCTGGTTGGCCTGCGCTGCGATGAAGCCGTTGCCGTGGGTGTACACAGTGTGACGGTTGATCCAGTCGGACTGGTTTTCACGCAGTTCGTTCGGGTCGAGTTCGCGGGCTGCGACGACGAAGTCACGCAGCTCCCCGTCCACCTCGTAGCGGTCAACAGCCAGGGTGTCCGGGAATCCGTAGAAGTTACGCAGCTGCTGTTGCTGGGTGAAGGTTGGGCTCAAGATGTCTGGGTCCAGGAGGCGGATGTTGGAAATGGTTGCCTCGTCGGAAGCTACGGCCTCGTTGGAAGCACCTTCAGCGCCCCAGTTCTCCAGGTAGGTGACTTCTTCATCCGTGATGCCGTACGCGTGGCGGGTGGCATCGATATTGCGGGCGATGTATTCAGATTCCTTCGCAGCGCGGTTCGGGTTGACGGAGAAACGCTCCATCAGGGCCGGCCATGCGCCGCCGATGACAACCTGGGAAACCAGCATCAGAACCACGCCGAGGGCTGGGATACGCAGGTCCTTGATAACGATGGCAGAGAAGAAAGACACCGCCACCAAGACGCCAATAATCATGAGGATAATCTGGGCTGGAAGCTGGGCGTTGATGTCCGTGTAGGAACCGCCGGTGAACACCTCGTGGCGGTTACTCAGCAAGGAGAAGCGGTCCAGCCAGAAGCCGAAGACCTTCACCAGCATCCACAGGCCAGCAATCACGGCAAGTTGGATACGCGCCGGCTTGGTCACCGTGCCGTTGATTCCAGCAGCCTGGTTACCAATCCGGATCGCTCCCAAGAGGTAGTAGCCCACTAGAGAGATAAGGAAGGCAATAATCAGCCACGTCGATAAGCTGGATTGAACCAGACGCAAGAATGGTGCGGTGAACGCGTAGAAACCGAGGTCGTGCCCGAACTGGGGGTCCTGGATTCCAAAGTTTTCACCGTTGACGAACATCAACACATTGCGCCACTGGGCCTGGCCAGTCAACCCCGCAAAAATGCCGATGACCACAGGCAAAGCCACCAGCAAGCCCTTGACCGAACGGTCGATGGACTGCCGGTACTGGTGCACGGGCGAGTTGAGGTCTAAATCGGCAAGATCGTTCGGCCGATTCTTCCACGTCAAATACCCTGCAGCCCATGTAATCAGGCCTGCGAGCAGTGCAAAAACAATGAACAAAATGATGCGGGTGACAACCACTCGGGTAAACACGCCACGGAAATCGACCTCACCGAACCACAGCCAGTCGGTGTAAAAACCAACGAGGAGTGGTGCACCAATGACCAGGACGGCAAGAATGCCGACTAGCCATGCGAGGCCTTTTCTCGGGGCGCGTGCCGGGGCTGCCGAATAAGTGGAACCGTTCGCCACTATGGAACTCCTTGAACACGTTGAGAATCTGGCCAGGTATCGTGATACCACTGTACGGATTTTGTTAGCCGTGTGGTAATACGTTCGCAGTGATGAAGCAGTAAAGAAGTAGGGGTGCGCGTAAAAAATGACGCAGCGTGAGCAGACTCAGCAGGCGCTCAATAAAGCCATGGTCGAAGCTATTGAATACGTCCACGCCGAAGGGTGGGACGGCCCGCCGGTACTTTTTGGCCTGGTGAGCTCCAGGATGCTTGCCGACGCCGACATCACCCTGACCAACGTCGACGACGAAGACACCGCGCCCCTGACGCTCATCGTGCAGGATAACCTGCCCGAGAACATCGAACCAGGCTCCGCCATGCTGGCCGATTACCTCACTCGCATCGCCTGGCCCCCACATATCGAAGGCGTGGTGCTCACCCAGGAGATTATGTTCAAGGACTCCTCGGCGGGACCGGACGCTCCGGCTCGTCCTGCGCGTCTGATTTCCGGCGTGCTGCGCGAGGGCGCGGAACAGACCCTGCTCCAATTGCGCCCCACCGAAGAAGAACTCGAAGAAGCAGGCCCCTTTGCCCAGGATGATATCCAGCTGCGCGGCGGTCCAGGCGTTGCGCCCAACGTGATCGCAGCATTGAAATACGGTCTCGAGGCCGATCCCGAACAGTGGTAGAAAAGAGCGCGGACGCCCCTTGTCTGGCGCATGCTCTAGAATCAATAGCCGATTAAACTTTGACCCTCCCAAGGAGTTTTCCGATGGCCTCTTCCACCTGTGTCCGCCTGATTGTTAGCGTGGCAGCTACAGTGTTTGCCACCTCAGCCTTGGTGGCGTGCGGTAGTGGCCAAGAAACACCGGCAACCTCCACAGAGGCGTCCACCGAAGTGTCGTCCACTGTTGAAACTTCCAGTGACGCCACGACCACGAGCTCGTCGACGGCGTCTGCGACAGAAACCACCACTAAAAAAGATGACGGTGTAGCCCAGGTCGCGGAAACGTTCTCCACCCTCGCACCGAAATCCCTGTTCGCACAGTTCGACTCGTGTAACCCTAACGGCTTGGAAAACTCGATGGAATGCTCCGGCAGTGAGATCGGCCAGTTCCAGTTCTTTGACACGGAATCCAAAGCCGCATCGACCGCCCAGCTGCTTACCGAACTGCGCAGTTCACGCGTAGTCCTGGATACTGGCAGCCACATTATTGGGTGGACCACCCTGGGCAACAATGCTGTGGTCACCGTGGTGGACACGCACAAGGCGCAGGTCATGCAGCAGATGATTTCCTCCGACAAGGTTGATCCAGAAGAACGCATCAAGAAGCTTGGCCTCGTAGAACACGTGGAGAAGCACTTCTCCTCTGGGGAGTCAGACGAGTCCTCAGAGGGGGAAGGAACCGAGTCCGCAAGCGCCACCCCAACCTCTTCCCCGGCGCGCTCCTAAAAACTACTCGCTACAGGTGGGGTACGGTTTTCCTGCCGCGTGGGCGTCCATGGCCGATAGGGCGTCGTCAAGCGTAGCTACCTTCGCCAGCGGAATATCTGCGTCGGCGGACAACGCCTCCTTGCAGTTATCCTTAGGCGCCAGGAAAAGCTGGGCGCCTTCATCGGCTGCGGCGCGGACCTTGTGCGCGATGCCGCCGATCGGCCCGACCGTGCCGTCCTCGCTAATTGTGCCCGTACCTGCAACAACGGCCCCAGACGTAAGATTTCCGGGGGTCAGTTTGTCGATGATCGCAAGACTAAACATCATGCCCGCCGATGGGCCACCAACGTCTGACAGGTTGTAGGTCACGTCAATTCCATCTGCGGATCGTGACGACATAAGGACCCCCACCTGCCCCTGCTTCGGATCCCTCTCGGAAGCTTTCAAAGTGACGGGAATCTCGTGCTCGGCGCCGTCGCGAAGCACAGTAAAGCGCACCGTCTCTCCCGGCGCACGCGCTGTGACTAGGTCCCGGACGTCGGCAGGAGTATCAACTGCCGTGCCATCGACCGCGCGCAGGACGTCGCCTTCCTTGAGCATCCCCTCTGCGGCACTGCCTTCGAGGACGCCCGCAACCTCAACCTGCATCGGCTTCTTCAGATGTCGCAAGGCGGCAACGGTAGCATTCGCCTCCGACGTATTAAACGCAATCTGATTCGAACGGCTGATCTCTTCCTCACTAGCGCCGGGAGGAAAGAGCTCGTCGATAGGCACAAATTGATCATCCGTGGTGGCCCACAGTGTGAGTGCCTGCAGCAGGCTCATGTTCGTGCGCACCGCCACGGTGGTCATGTTGAGCTCGCCAGCCGGGTTGTCGTCCGTGGGAGCACCACTAATAGCAATGACCTGCTTGCCATCGACCTCACCGAGCGTGTCGATCACCGGGCCCGGCCCCTGCGCCGCATAGGGCACCGCCAAGGAAATATCCGTGCCCGGAATATGGTTCCACGAGACAAGCCCCGCAAGGGCGATAACCGGGATTGCACCCAGAAGGACAGTACTCACACGACGTTTCACAAACGGACAGCCTACCTGCCACCTCACTGCCATGCTTATCGACGCCACGCCACCTCCCCTGTACATCACCTGTGAAGGTGGCGGTGTTCGCTGACAGCGTCATACATATCAGCGTCTTTTGTGGCAGCCAGACCTGAAACGCCGGTAAGTTAGGGGCATGACTTCAGGTGGATTTGGATTTAGCTTTAATAATAACGACGACGATGACCGCGAGGACGGTTCCGGCAACAGCGGTAACGGCGGCGGTAATGACGGGCCGCAGTTTGGTTTCTTTGGCGGCCCCTTCGGATTCAGCATGTCCGGATCCGGTTCCGGAAACTCTGGTGGGCCCGGCAATTTAGGCGATATTTTAAACCAGTTCGGCGCCATGCTCTCCGGCATGGGTAACTCCATGAACTCGCCCGAAGGCGCTGGCCCGGTTAATTATGACGTAGCAAAACGCACCGCACGCCAGCACGTAGACAGTAGTCAGCGCGTGCGCCCGCAGGATACGAAGGCCGTCGAAGATTCCGTGCGCTTAGCCAACCTGTGGTTAGGGGAAGCCACCTCCCTCCCCGAGGGCGAAAGCCGCGTCGTGGCGTGGAGCCCGCACGACTGGCTCCAGGAAACCATGCCGATGTGGCAGCGCCTCGTAGAACCAGTAGCCCGCCACATGAACGAAGCCCAGCTGGATTCGATGCCCGAAGAAGCACGCGAAATGATGGGCCCCATGTCCGGAATGCTCAACCAAATCACTGCGATGAACTTTGGTATGCAGTTGGGCCACGCGCTGGGCGACCTAGCCAACCAGGCGCTCACCGGCTCCGACTTCGGCATTCCGGTCGCCCCAGCCCACACCACGGCCCTGGTTCCCTCCGCGATCAGCACATTGGCCCAAGACCTGGAACTTCCCGCACAGGAAGTCATGGTCTACGTCGCAGCGCGTGAGGCTGCCCGCCAACGCCTCTTCGACAACGTCCCGTGGTTGACCGAACGCCTCGTCTCTTCCGTCGAGGAATACGCGATGGGTTTGGTCATCGACACGTCCCACATCGAAGAAGCAATCCGGGGCATGGGCCTGGAATCCCAGGATCCGGAGGCGATACAAGAAGCGATGGAAAATCTGCAGGGACTGGATATGTCCCCGAAGATTTCCTCCCGCAACGCCGCCGCAGTCACCCGCTTGGAAACGCTCCTAGCCCTTATCGAAGGTTGGGTCGAGCACGTTGTCACCGAAGCCCTTGGCGAACGCATCCCTTCCACCGCTGCGCTGAACGAGTCGTGGCGACGTCGCCGCGCATCCGGCGGTTCTGCCGAAGATGCTTTCTCCACGGTGGTCGGTATTGAATTCAACGCCCCCGAGGTCGCCGGCGCGCAAGACCTGTGGCGCCGCGCGGACACCGCGGTAGGCCAGCAACGTCGCGACGCCGTCTGGCAGCACCCCGACTTCATGCCGACTGCTGAAGACCTAGAAAACTCCGCCGACTTCATCGACGGGCTTATCGACGACGGCACCGCCACCGACTTCGACCCCATCTCCGAAATCCAGGCACTCGAAGAACGGCTCGCTGCCGAAGACGAGGACGATAAAGACGACGAGAAATAGCTACTCGGTCCTGCCGAACCGTTGGTAAGCCTCCAAATAGCCGGCAGCCCGCTCTGCCTGTGGTGCGCGGTTGGCCCACTGCCAAAACTCTGGCGTGTGGCCACCGCGCACAAACGTGTGCGCAAGCTCGTGCACAATCACCGCGTTGAGCACGTAATCCGGCACGATTTGTAGCCGGTGGCTCAACCTGATTACCCCTGTTCCTGGAGTACATGACGCCCATCGGTGCTGCTGGTTAGTCACCCACTTGACTTCCTTGAAAGCCGCTTGGCCATCCAAGAATTTCTCGTTGAGCTCCTGGGCGCGTTCCGCTAACTCGTGGGAGCTTAAGGCCTGGGGATTTCTGCGCGCTTTCAGTTTTGCCACTAAATCGGCCACAACCTCGCGCTCCTGCTGCGCACTGAAATGGGCGGGAATGCGCACCTCAATCCGGTTCCCTGCTGTAAAGCGGGCCTGTGCGCTGCGGGTACGCCGGGCAGAGCGAATCACCGTTACGTTTGGTTCGCCAGGTTGAGTCGAGTGCGGGCTGGAGGAATCTAACACGGGGAACAACGCTAGCAGCCCCGACGTGATCGAGGTGTGCTACAAAGTAGGAAAGCCCAGAATTGGGCGGGGGAAGTTGTACATCGTGGATACACAAGGGGTTCGGGGGATGGAAGAAAAACTCACGCTGGCACGTGGCACGCATGTGATTGTGCGCAATCGTCATGAAGTGCAGTGGGGTTTAGATGCCACACAGTCCGGGATTTTGCCGGTTGGGCGGGCACTCGCTGCCCATGTAGCCGCAGTATTTTTAACGCTGCGCCGCACCCCGCTAACCTTGCCTGAGGTGGTGGCCCGCCTGGAGAAGTGCGGTATCGACGCCTGGTTGGCCCGTGTCATGATCGATGACCTGCGCTCCTATCGAATTATCATCCCCGTTCCGCGCCCTAACCGGAGAGTCCTGCTCTTAGGCCGCAGTATGACCGCCAACGTGATGGCCGATATTTTGCGGCACGCCGGAGTCCTCGTGGAGCGTACGGAGGCCGGCTTTCCTGATGACTACATGCTCAAAACGATGGCGAAGCCTACGACTGACCCCGTCATCGTGGTGGACCGCGCCGCCCATTTCGAGCTTTTAGCCCCATGGTTGCATGCCAAAGCACAGACCGTGGTCCCGGTGAATTTGGTCGATTCAACCGGTGTCATCGGGCCACTGCGCCTGGATGGCGAGGGCCCGTGTGTTCTGTGTTCGATGCTGCACCAAGTCGAGACCGATCCGCGGTGGGTCCATGTTGTGCGTCAAACACCGCTGGGCGCTCCTACTCCCCAACCTGCTTTTGCGTACGCGGTCGCGGCGCGGGCGGCGTGGTGGGTGCAGACGCTTCTCGACGCCCCCTTCCCACCCGGTGCGCCCGTTCAACGTTTGCACCCTGGGTTTGTTGAAACCTTTTCACCACTGACCGGGGAGGTGTCTGCGGCGACTATGCAGACGCACCGCCGATGCTACGTCTGCTTTCACCTCAATGACTCCGCGGGCAGGATTAGTGCTGGTACTGCGCAAGAAATTCCAGCAACTGCGGGCCAAACTCCTGCAACTTAGCCGGCCCAATTCCTGGGATGTTCAGCAGGTCACGCTCGTTTTCTGGCATATCTTCTGCGATGGCTACCAGTGTTGCGTCGGTGAAGATCATGTACGTAGCCACGTCGAGTTCGCGGGCAACGCTCAGGCGCCATTGGCGCAAGGCTTCGAACACGGCCTCATCCATTCCGGAAGGACAGTCTTCGTGGCGGCCGAGAGTCTTTTCTGTGGCGGAGTGTAGTGGCCGGCCGCAGACGCGGCACCGGCTGGGTCGCTTGGACCGTGGTTTCACGTCGGTGATTTCTGGTTCGGGTAGTACTTTGTCCAGAAAACGAGTGCGCTCGCGGCTGGCACGCCCACCTTCTTGGCGAGCCCGTGACCAGGACAGGAAGAGGTGTTCGCGGGCACGTGTGATACCTACGTAGAAGAGGCGGCGTTCTTCTTCGATCTGCTTATCGCCAGCCTTTATAGCGTGGCTAATCGGTAGGGTTTTTTCCACCAACCCCACGAGGAACACGGCGTCCCACTCCAAGCCCTTGGCGGCGTGCAGGCTGGCGAGGGTCACGCCTTCGACAGTCGGTGGTTGCCGTGATTCGGCGCGGCGTTGCATCTCACGGATGAAACCGTGCAGGTCCAAGTCTGGGACCGTGGCTGTGAGGTCTTCAGCGAGGTCTGCTACGGCGCCGAGCAGTTGCCAGCGTTCGCGGGCTTGCGCACCTTCGGGTTCACGCTCGGTTAAGCCTAGGGGCGCAAGTATTGCACGAACTTGCTGGGCGACTGTTCCTCCAGGAACAGTGCCGGCTTGGGCAGCGCGCACAATCTGGGTCATGGCCTGCTTGATCTCAGCGCGCTGGAAGAAGCCTTCCCCGCCGCGGACTTGGTACACGATCCCGGCATCGGAGAGTGCCTGCTCGAATTCCGCTGATTGCGCGTTGATTCGGTAGAGAACCGCAATTTCAGAGGCGGGCACTCCGGCGTCGAGAAGCGTGAGAATCTTGCCGGCTACTTCCCTGGCTTCTGTGGGTTCGTCGTCGTACCCGTGGTACTCAGGTTCTGGGCCATTGGGGCGCATACCGATAAGTTCTAGGCGTGTGCCTGCCAGGCGGCCACTGGCTTGGTCGATGACCGTGTTTGCTAGTTCGGTAACCTGCGGGGTGGAGCGATAGTCTCGCTGGAGTTTGACCGTTGTTGCATGCGGGTAATCGCGGGAAAAGTTCAGCAAGAACTCGGGGCTCGCACCCGTGAAAGAATAAATGGTCTGGTTCGCGTCGCCGACCACGGTAAGGTCGTCGCGCTGCCCCAACCAGGCTTGCAGTAGACGATGCTGCAAGGGAGTGACGTCCTGGTATTCGTCGACGACGAACGTGCGATATTGGTGCCGGAATTCCTCGGCGACGGCCGTGGAGTTCTCAATCGCGGCTGCTGTGTGCAACAACAGGTCGTCAAAGTCTAGGAGCATACCTTCCGGGCTGGTCTTTTGCTTTTCATACCGGCGGTACACCTCCGCTACCTTGGCTGGGCTTTCCGGTGGTGTGCGATCGTGCTTGTCTACCGCCTCCGCGTACTGGTCCGCAGAAATCAAGGACGCCTTCGCCCACTCAATTTCGCCCAAGAGGTCACGCACGTTTTCTGTAGTGGAACCGACCCCTACGCTGCGCGCAGCACGGCCGACCAAAGGGAATTTGTTGTCAATCAATTTCCATGGCAGGTCACCTGCTACTTGGGGCCAGAAGTAGCGCAACTGGCGGCGGGCAGCTGCGTGGAAAGTACGCGCCTGCACCCCGCCGATCCCCATTGCCTGAAGCCGGTCCCGCATTTCACCCGCGGCCCGGGAAGTAAACGTCACCGCGAGCACCCGATTCTGCCCGACGAAGCCCTGCTGGATGAGGTGGGCGATGCGGTGCGTGATGGTGCGTGTTTTACCGGTGCCGGCGCCGGCCAAAATACAGACGGGGCCGCGTGGTGCAGTAGCTGCTACCAACTGGTCTTGGTCAAGATCATTGATGTCAAACACAGGCCTATCCCCCTTTACTTAAAAACGAACTACACACACCCTACATCCCCACCCCGACACATCCGCCAACCTGTTCGAAAACCGCTAGCGGCGACGTGCCTGAGCAGCGGCTTCTGCGAGCATGGTGTGCGCGATAGAACCCGGGGCAGGGCCGGTTACCGTGTGCAGTTCGGATGCCTCCACCCAGATGGTTTCTAGGAGTTCGTCGTCGGTAGGCAAGGTGGGTTCCTCGTGCTCTGTTGTGGCGGTGAACCCGACCATGATGGACCCCGACTGTGGCCATGGTTGGGAACCCCAATAGCGAACCGAGTCAGAGTCTACGATGCGGCCAGTTTCTTCGCGCACTTCACGGACGAAGGCACCTTCGAGTGTCTCCCCCAAATCCACGTATCCAGCGATGAGCGAAAAATACCCTGGACGTGCCGAGTTCCTGCCGAGCAGAATCTTGTCGGTGCCACCCAGGCGTACGAGCCCAATGACCGCCGGGTTCAGCCGCGGGAACACCTCGGCACCCTCGGTATCCCGTGCGACGATGCCAGCGTCGTCGAAGTGTAGGGGCAACCCGGTTGTCGGGTGATACTTGTGATAGCCCTGGTTACGCAGTACTGCTGCAGCTCGAGTCACCAGGTTGGGGCCGGGAAAATCGCGGATCGTGCCCACGCGATGCCCCTGTTCCTGCGCCCACTGGTGCAGCGTGGAGCTGGGTAGGGCGATGGCGTGGACGTCGCCATGCAAGGGCACACTGCTTTGCGACGTCTCCTCCGGCACGATAACCAGCGCGGGTTCGGGCACGTCGGTGTCAGTAACGATGACTTCCCCTGACGGCGAAAGAACTATGCAGACGCCCACTACCGTTTCACGTCCTCACTGAACACGCGGCGCACGTACAAGAGGCGGTCGCCCGGTTCAGCGGTCTCTGCCTCTGGGGAGTCGATGCGGTAGAGCTCACCAGAACGGACCACACCGAGCACGATGTCTGCCAGGTTGCGGGGGTTTGCGCCGACTTCGTCTTCGGCAACGGGACGCTCCGCGATGGAGAAGCCTTCGTCCGGTGAAAGCAGGTCCTCCATCATCTCCACCACGGAAGGGGTCACGGTGGCAAGGCCTAGCATGCGACCGGCGGTTTCGGAGGAAATCACCACGGAGTCCGCACCCGATTGTTCGAGAAGGTGTTGGTTTTCCGCCTCGCGGGCGCTGGCCACAATCATCACGCTCGGGGCCAGTTCACGCACTGAGAGAGTAATAAGCACCGCCGTGTCATCCTGGTTGGGGGCAACCACCACGGAACGGGCTCGCGTCACACCAGCGACTTTGAGGACTTCTGCGCGGGTGGCGTTGCCGCGCACAGTCACGAGCCCATTATTTTCCGCCCGGGTAAGCGCGGCCTCATCTTTGTCGATGACGACAATCTGCTCGGGCGTGACGCCGTCGGCAAGCAATGCAGCGACCGCGGACCGGCCTTTCGTACCGTAGCCGACGACGATGGTGTGTTGACGCACCCGTGACCTCCAACGTTGGATTCGGAATGATTGACGGGACTCTTCAGTAAGTACCGAGAGTGTCGTAGCCACTGTAAGCACCAGGAACGCGATGCGCAGTGGCGTCAGAATGATGATGTTAACCAGCCGGGCCTCCGGAGTTACCGGGGTGATATCGCCGTAGCCGGTTGTGGATAGTGTGACCGAGGAATAGTAGAACGCATCGAGGAATGAAAGATGCTCGTTGTAGCCGTTGTCACCGTCTAACCACACCACCATGGTGGAGATAAACAGCAGGCCAATGGCGTAGAGCATGCGCCGAGCAATCAACGACCACGGGCTGGCTGCAAGCGCATTAGGGATCGTGATGACATCCAACAGCGCGTGAACGGGCAGTTTAGATAGCTGCTCGTCGCGGTGGAAGCGCCCTCGGAATGAACCCTTCATTCGGCCCTACTTTCTTCCTGACACATAATCCCAACACACCCTAGTCCGCCTGGGTGGCCTGCGCTAATAATCTTTCCAGCTCGGCGCCATCGGGAAGATTCCGTGGCGTAAGCGTGGTTCCCCAACGCACATAATGGAAGCTAGCGCGCACCTGCGCATCACGCATCTTCTCCGTCATGGGCATTTCTGGGGAGTTCTGCGAAACGTCCTCACGGCCCTCCTGGACTGGGATTGCGCCCCGCTTCTCCCACGTGGCGAGCAGTTTTTTAAACGCGTACGCGTACACCGCCAGCTGGATTTCTGCAGCCGCCTTCTCCTGGGAGGTTGGTGGCTGGCCAGTTTTCCAGTCCACGATGTCCCACACATTGTCATCTTCGTCATAGAAGACAGCGTCCATGCGTCCGCGGACGACCGCGGAGCCGATACGAACCTCGAAGGGGAGCTCCCGGAAAGGTGGGGTGCGCTGGGCCCAAGATGATTCTAAGAATTGTTCTTTGAGCTTTTCGACGTCCCTCTCCCCTACCGTTTCTTCACCCATTCCGGGAAGTTGGTCTTCATCAAGGAGGCTTTGCTTTCCGTACAGGTTTTCCACCCAACTATGGAACGCGGTTCCGCGTTTGGCGTACGCGTTCGGCTTAAAGGGCACCGGGCGGCGGGCCCGGCGGGCGAACTGTTCGGGGTCTGCGCGCAAGGCAACCAAGTCACTTGCGGTGAGTTCTTCAGAGAGTTCGACTTCCAATTCTGGGGCTTGAAGCGCAGCGTATTCACTGATCAACGCTTCGACGTCTGCTTCCCAAAGTTGGGAAAGTTCGTCTTCGGCAACTGGCGGCAAGGCGTCCATCGCGGCGTACACGGCGTCCGCCGCACGGCGCGTGTGGTCATCGATGTCCAAGCGTGGGAACTGCGCTTCCTGTGCCTCTTGCTCAGGCTGTGCGTGGGAACCTGATTCTTCGTCTTCGGGTTCCGCGCCTGGTTCGTACCAGTGTGCCACCGCGTCGGGGTGATGCTTATCCACGTAGTTTTTAAGTAGGTCAAAGTTGCCGTATGGCGGGTACTCTCTGGTTCCGCCCCGGAAAGCCGATCCCGTGACAAGGAGGTCTTTTCCGCTTCGGGTCAGGGCTACGTAGAAAAGTCGTGTCGCTTCCTCTGCGTTGGAAGCTTTGACGTCTTCGAGGTAGGCCTTGCATGCATTTTCTAAATCTGCACGCGTTTCTACACCGGAGGTATCCAGTAATGGTGCGGTTGTTCCGGCGTCACCGCGCAGGTCAGCGGGGATGAGTTTCACCTGGGTCAGGAACGTTTCGGTGGTGCCGGTCCAGGTTTGCTTGTCTGCGTGAACCACAGCTACGTGGTCCCATTCCAGGCCCTTGGACTTGTGGATGGTCAGGATCTGAACTTGGTCAGCACGGACTTCAACTGTCCCCATTGCTAGGCCGTCTTCGTGTTCCTCGGCGAGGGTGAAGTAGTCGAGCAGCCCACTTAAGCTTGAGTGCGCAATGGCGTCGTAGGTGGTGACCTCTTCGATCAGCCGGTCAAGATGAACGGTCCCTGCTGCCCCATCCGTGTGGGCTTGGCTGCGGGCGAGGACTTCGATGCGGATGTTGAAGATGTCGATGATATCGGCAAACAGGTCCGGCAAAGCTTTGGTTAGGCTGTGCCGGCGTAAGTGGCGCAAGCGCGCGGACAGGTGAGATAACCGCTTATAGCCCTCTTCGCTGAATCGCCCTGGTTCGCCGAGGTCGGCGATGGCGTCGGTAAGCCCAACAATCTGCTCGGGGTCAGCTTCGGTGGCTTCGGCGATTTCTTTCTCCAGAATGCTGAGGGCGTCGAGGGGCTGTTGCTCCGCCTCGTTCACGTCGTTGTCGCTGACTGATTCTGGAGTGTTCGCGCGGGCAGCCAGGTTGCGTGCGCGGCGGTGTAGCGCCTGGATATCGGCGATACCGAGTCCCACGAGGGGGCCGGCGAGTATGCGCAGTGCCGCGGCGTTGTCGAAGGGGCGGATGAGCATGGTCGCTAGCGCCACGGTGTCTGCGACTTCGGGCACCCGCAACAATCCGGAGACCCCCACGATTTCGTAGGGGATACCGCGGGCTGCGAGTTCTTCAGCGATAGGGATAGCTTGCCTATTATTTCGGATCAGGATGGCGCCACTAAACGGGCGGTTTTCTTCCTGTGCCTGCTGGTAGCGCTGGGCCATCTCGTCTGCGACGTAAGCACGTTCTTCCTCAATTGTGCGGAACCAGCCCAGGGAGATAGGAGTTTTCTCTGGCGCTTCACCCCCAGCCGTGGTAAATGGTTCCAGCGGTGAAACTGCCCGTCCGGGTGCGTCAGCTGGGCCGAGGAGTTGCTCGGCTACAACGTTGGCCAGTTCAAGAACTTCGGCCGGGTTGCGGAAACTAATAGTCATTTCTGACTTCGGTGCGGGCCCTTCTGTGGTGGGGAAATCTTCGACGAACGCAGACAAGTTCGCTGCTGTAGCCCCGCGCCATCCGTAGATGGCTTGCATCGGGTCGCCCACTGCATTAACCGTAAGGCGTGGATCGGCAGCGTGCCCAAATAGGGAGGAGAGTAAGACGCGCTGTGCGTGGGACGTGTCCTGGTATTCGTCGAGCATCACCACGTGATAGAGGGCGCGTTGTGCTTTACCTACCGCGGGATGTTCGCTGGCTAGACGTGCGGCCATAGCCATTTGTTCACCGAATGTGACTACCCCGCGCTCTGTGAGATCTGCCTTCAGCTGCTCCAGTAGGTCCAGGTAATCTACCCGGGCGAGTTGGGTATCGTGCCACTTCTGTGCAGTCTTGTTGAGGGTGTCCTTTTGCCGGGGTCCTTTTGGGAGCTCCTGGAAGAGGGCCGCAAATGCGCGTGATTCCTCGACGATGCCTTCTGGACCTACTTGGTGATTTCCCATCTCGGAGTGCAGGGCAAGCAGGTTTTCTACAACTGCGGCCGGTTTATTTCCTCCGGGAATGCGGCCAGTGTAATTGCGTACCAGGTCTTGGGTGATGGCGGTCAGTTCCGTTTGGGTAATTATTCTGCCAGTGGGTTCAACCGGCAGCAGCAGTCCGTATTCGCGGATGAGGCGTCCGGCATAAGCGTCGTAGGTGAGCACCGTGGGTTCGGTGGTCACCAGTTTTTCGGCTAACTCGCCAGAGGGGTCGAGGTCGCGAACTTTCGGGGTCCCGGCAAGCTGGGCTAGCCGGTCGGTGATTCGGACACGTAATTCTTGGGCTGCTTTGCGGGTGAAGGTCAGCCCGAGAATATTTTCGGGATCGACGAACCCGTTGGCTACGAGCCATACCGCACGGGAAGCCATGGTCTCTGTCTTCCCGGCTCCTGCTCCTGCGACGACTAAACGCGGGCCCGGGGGCGCACCGGTGATCGCGCCTTGTTGTTCGGTGGGGCGGTTGCGCCCAAGGACAGCTGCCAGCAGTTCCGGTGAAATCCGGTGTTCCGGGGTGCGTGGTTTAGCGGACATCGGTGATGTACCTTCCTTCGGGCTGGACTGGGCAGATGGGCTTGAGCTGGCAATGGTCACACGCCTTACTGACGCGTGCGGTGACATGAGGACCACGCCGTTCGCTCGCGATGACGGGTAACAGTTGCCGCAGGTGCTGGGCATCTTCTTCGCTCAGCGCGGTCTGTTCACGCGTGGCGACGGCCTTCGTATCATGAGCCGGGTACACCAGCACTCCCCCAGCAGGATCAAGCGTTTCCTGGTTTTGGCCTGCGGTGCGCACGTGCACCTGGCCCGGGATTTCGGACGTCTCTGGGGTGACGAGCGCGCCGTGCGCGAGCGCGAATTGGTAGGCCTTAAGCTGCAGGTTGTCCTGGGCTTTGGCTTGGGAAGGCGCGGTCGAGCCAGTCTTGAGGTCTACGACCACGTACCCGTCGTCGGTTTTCTCTAGCCGGTCGATACGCCCATTCAGCACGACCTCGGGAGACACCGCCACGGAAACCGGAACCTCCACGCCAACTTCGGTGTAGGCGGCCCGCGAGGTCTCTAACCACACCTGTGTCCGGGCAAGGAGGCGTTCCCATTCCTCACGATGTTTCTCCTCCCGCCATGCAGGTACCTCGCCGATCTCCAGGTAGGCGTGGGTAACAAGGTCATGGGCACGTTCCGGTTCAACGCCCCGGGCAAGCGCCTCAGCAAAGGCGTGTACCAGCGAACCTCGCAGGAGCGGCTGGGTATCCATCTGGTCTTGTGCCACGGAACCCAGCGTTGCCTGCAGCGGGCATTCGCTGAACGCCTCCAGCCGTGATGGGGAGAGACGGACAGGTTGATTATCCGGCTGCAGTGGGGTGCTTGTCGACGCCCGCGTGGTGGTCATCCACTCCTCGGGATCTGCACCGGGAACGCCCGCCTGTGCAAGACGCGCCAACTGGCGGGCAGCTTGGGTGGAACGTGCCGGCGAAGCGTCAGGATCCGTGAGAACGCGCCGTAGTTCTGCAATAACGGTGTCACGCGAAAGACCCGTAAAACGCCGTGCCAGTTCCTGTTCAGCGCCGCCTTCCCCTGCTGGGACGCTCACCTGCCGCGGCACGATTCCGTGCTCGGTGCACCAGGGGGCGATGAAACGAGAAGGTCGATAAATCTCATCTCCGTCTTCGTTGTCCACTGCTGTAATCACAAGGTTTTCAGTGGCACGAGTTGCAGCAACGTGGAAAAGCCTACGTTCTTCAGCCAAGCGCTCGGCAGTATGGCTGACAGGAAGTCCGGGTTCAATATCCCGGTCGAGATAATCCACGAATTCCACCTGGTCAAAAATGGATCCGGTTTCTCCTAGAGCAGGCCAAACATCGTCTTGGACGCCGGTAATAACAACGCGCTGCCACTGCTGCCCAACCGTGCCGTGTGCGGTAAGTACGGTAACGGCCTCGGGGCGGGCGGTACGCCGGTCACGGACACCCGTGGGTAATTCTTGTGCTGCAATGTCTGCGATGAATGTGTCGATGGTTGCCTCGGGGTGACGCTCTACGAAGTCGCCGGCGGCGTCGAAAAGCGCCATCATGGCGTCCAGGTCGCGGTCTGCCTGGGAGCCCTGGGCACCGCCTCGCAAAGCCTCCGCCGCGAGGCGTTCTGACAGGCCCGTCGCCGACCACAATTCCCACAACACCGCTTCCACCGGTTGGTTTTCGTGGCGTGCCACCCACCCGGCGCGCAACACTGTGCGCATGCGCGTGAGAATGTCCAACTCGCGGTCCGTGAGAACTGTATGCAGGCGTTCTACTTCAGCCGGATCAAGTACGTCAGCGATGTCTTCGTGTGTCGGGTCGATGAGTGTGCGCAGCGTGTCTATAGCTCGCGTGGAGAAATCGAAGCGGCGTAGCCCCCGCAATAAACGTCGCAGCATCACTGCATCGGCGCCACCGATGGGGCCTACCAGGAGTTCCTCCAGTTCCGTATTCGTCAACGGAACCGCCAGACTGCGTAGCCCAAGAATTACTGCACGCACCACGTTCTGGCTACTGAGCACAATATCCGTGGCAGAGGTGTGCACAGGGATCCCGGCGGTGAGCAGCGCACGCCGCGTAGGTTCTAGCGCTCCTGCGCTGCGCACCACCACAGCAATCTCGGACCAGGGCACTTCATCCAACAGGTGGCTACGGCGGACAAACGCGGCGACCGCCGCACGCTCCTCACCAGGCGTGCGGCTCAACAGGACTTCCCGGTCCGGGGTACGCCGGGTTGTTCCCAGCACCAACTCATGGTCAACGGGAGTTTTCTCCAAAAACTCGGAGTCAGCACCACGGAAACTAAACACCGTCTGCTCTGGGTCTCCCCCAAGGACGAACAACTCCGCCCCCGCGGCGAGAGCCTGGATGAATTCGGCGGATTTCGGGTCGAGGTGCTGGGCGTCGTCGACAAGCACGGTGTGCCATCCCCGCGTTAATTCAGGGTGCTGCTTAATCGCCGCAAGAGCTAGCGTGACCAATTCAGAAGCGTTGACGTTGTGGCTGCCGGCTAAGCGCGCAATCTGGGCAAATTCTTCTTGGAACGTTCCCGCTGCCTGCCACAACCCTTTGCCAAACGCGGCGCCAAGGTCCACGAGCCGCTTCGCGCTCACGCCACGTTCTGCGGCGCGCAGGAGGAAGTCACGCAGTTGGCGGGCAAACCCTACCAGCTCAACCGCAGGCCTAATATCCGCAGGCCACGTGGGTGCACCAGAGGCGGCATGGCCAGCGAGAAGTTCGCGAATAATGGCGTCGTGCTCAGCGCCGGTAATCAAGCGAACCTGATCGTCTACGCCTTGACGCACCACCGCGAACGCCAACGAGTGCACGGACCGAAATGGGCTTGCATGCGAGGCGTAATCCTCTGCTTTCTCTTCCGCTGTCAACCGGGAAACGTAATCCCGACGCAGCCGCGAGGCCGCCTCCTTAGAGGCCGTAATCACAGCTAAACCCACGGGATCATAACCGGCACGGACACGATCCAAGGCGGTGTCTACGATCAGTGAACTTACGCCACTGCCAGCCACACCTGTCACTCTCCAGCGGCCTTCCTGCGGGAGGTGCTCCCAAGACCGCGGCGTGGGATCTACCGACGCCTCTGTGAGGACAACTGTGGGATTAGGTGGAACAAACGGCGAGTGCATGTGTGCATCATTGCACAGAGGTCGGACATACCGTTTCAAGCGCTTCGAACATCCGCGAAATCCCCTGGGAGGAAGGGTTTTCCAACAATTCGTGGACGTAAATTCGGTACGCAAAACCACGCAACACTAGCTCATACAAATCAGGGATGTGGTTAAACCGGTTGATGATGTCCGCGTGGCAGGCTTGGGCGATGAGCGCATCCACAATCGTGAGGGCAGCCGTGTATCCGTAGGGGCGGACCGCACCCACGATGTCCGTAACCACAGGAGTACGCAAATCATGGTAAATCGTGGTGTCCAGCATCGCGGTGTGGGTTACCTGCAGGTTCTCGAACTCCTCGCCGGGGATTTCCAGGCGTTCTTGGATACGCCGAAGCATGACCACCGAGAGGCCGTCGTCAAGCGGTTCAGAGTCCGGGAGCAGGTTACCTCCGGGGGTTATCGCCCACGCGGCACGGTCTGCCCGCGCAAACACATCGGAGGCGGACAGGTCCGGGAACTCAGTGATGGGGCGCAGTGCATCATCTAAACGAACGGCGGCAGCGACCGTTTCGTCGACTCTTTCCTCAGGCCGACCGGGCTCAAAACTGCTGGCTCGCCAACCTGCAACCATGACACGCCCATCCGCCGACCGCAAAGGACGCGCACACCGCACGCCCTCGTGACGGATCGCTTCACGCACACGGGCCGACCACGCAGCCTGATGGCCTTCCACTGGCGAGAACACAATGTTTCCCACCTTCCACCCATAGTCCCAGGCCCTGCCTGCGGGTACCGGATGAGGTGCGCGCCCAGTATGGGAATAAAACGCAGCGACGACATGCTCTGGCGGCCCCACGGTTTCTTCGCGGTCTACCTGCTCGCCTGGCGATTCAGTCGGCGTATCAGCGCCCGCGTCTGCACTGGTGTAGTCCGGGTTTTCAGCACTCATCGCTGCGCTCCTTTCGGGTACGGCCACGGGTTGTACTGGCAGTGCGCCCCATCATCGGGGTACACCTCAGAGCTATCGATGCTGTACAGCACCGAATTATCCAGACTGAGAGTCTGTTGCATCATGACGGGCGCCAATTCCCCCGTCCCGCCACACGGTTCGTGTGCAGCGTAACCGAGCCCGTGGCCCATTTCGTGATTGAGCAAGTATTGACGGTAGGAGCCGATGTCCCCGTCGAAGGGGCTAGCTCCGCGGACCCACCGCGATTCGTTGATAACCAAGCGTTGCCCGTCCTGGTAAAAGCAGGACGTCTCCATCTCTAGGTCATTGCCACAGGTGGCATGCGTGGTTCCGGTGGAAGTCAACTGGATGCGCATTGTGGGTTTATCGCCCGGGGCGACGTGCTCGAACCGGAAGCGCGGGTCTGCAATCCAGCCCTTGGGATTGGTCAAGGTGGCATCGATCATGCGGGCTAGAGCGTCGTCACCGCCGTAGCTGGCGGTGTCTACCCCATTTTCTACTTCGACGACGTAACGCACTACGCGTTCAGTGCCCTCACCGGCGGCGGCACCGGGTGTTCCTACCACGCGGTAAGTTCCATCGCCCTTTTCGGTGAAGGCGCCGCCTGGGGGTAGGTCTTTAATATCCACCGGTGCTGCAGTGTGCTCGGCGGGGTTCGGGCCGGGTTGCGTTTCCTCGTGGTGGGCACTCGACGCTGCAGACTCAGCGGTGGGCTGTGCATCGCTGCTGGACAACACTACGTCCCACAGCAACCACACGGTGATTACTAGCAACACCGGAATCGCGTAGGCGCGCCACCCATATTGGCTAGCGAAGCGAACGAGCGAGGAATCGTGGCCCCTGTGGTGCGCCTGCCCCCGCCCATGTGCGCGGCGCATTTCTCGGTGTGAATCTTCGGGTGTGACGACGATCCGTCGGACCATAGTCCCGTTAGATCGTTCTTCCCACTCGCCTTCTTCGAAACGATGCGCGCGTGCCACACCGCCGCCTTCGTCGTCGGGGCGATGCGGCGGTGTGGAATCGTTATCGGTACGTGCCATGCTCGTGGGTCGATCTGCGGAAACGGGCTATTTATGCGCCACCGAAGCCGACGGAGCGCTGGGTTGCGGTACCAATTTCTACGTAGGCAATGGTCGCAGTGCGCACGATGTAGCGGCGACCGCGGGAGTCGTCGAGCTGCAACAGGTCGGATGCGCCACTGAGTGCATCGCGGACAGCTGCCTCCACTTCTTCGCGTGATTGTGCGGTGCTAAGAGCCAGTTCGCGGCCGTTTTCTACGAATCCAATTTTGATATCCATTGACTGTCACCTTCTATTTATTGCGTTCGTGTTCTATTTCTGTGTTCTATTTCAATGTAGCGTACACCTCGCGTGGGGCTCAGCCAGCCGCAGCAAGCCACAGCCAGCCGCAGCAAGCACCTGGGGGCTTCCGCTGGCATTCCGCAAGCTTCGCTGAGCGCGGGGCATGACTGGTGCCCATCATAGCTACCTAGGTGGATAGACTAAGGGGCGTGTCTAAGGATTCGCAGAAACGTACTTTCGCGCAACTGGGTGTTGCTGTTGAAATCACTGACGCTTTGGCAGCGCATGGGATTAGCTACCCGTTTGCTATCCAGGAGCTCACTTTGCCGCTTGCTCTTGATGGGCATGACATTATTGGGCAGGCTCGTACGGGTATGGGCAAGACCTTGGGCTATGGAATCCCGCTGCTCGACCGCGTCTTCGACGCCGGTGACGTGGAAGAACTTGACGGCACGCCGCGCGGCTTAGTCATTGCGCCGACGCGCGAGCTCGCCGACCAGGTAGCCGAGGACCTTCTTGTCGCGGCGGAAAATCTGCCGGTGCGCATCACCAAGGTGTACGGCGGCACGCCGTATGAGAAACAGATAGCTAAGCTGCACAAAGGCACCGACATTGTCGTGGGCACGCCCGGGCGCATCATTGACCTGCATAATCAAGGAGAGCTGACGCTTCAGCGGGTTGCGATCGTGGTCTTAGATGAGGCCGATGAGATGCTCGATATGGGTTTCCTGCCGGACGTGCAGAAGATCCTCCGCGCCGTCAGTAATCGTGGCACCGCACGCCGCCATCAGACGATGCTGTTCTCCGCCACGATGCCGGGCCCCATTTTGTCGCTGGCGCGTTCCATGATGCACAATCCGATCCACATCCGCGCTGAACAAGCGGACGCATCGAAGACGCACAAGTCCACCCGCCAGGTAGTGTTTTCCGTGCATCGGATGGATAAGCCGGCGGTTTTGGCAACGATTCTGCAGAGTCCAGGTCGCGGGAAAACTATTATTTTTAGCCGAACTCGTCGCAGTACTGCCGCGGTCGCTGAGGATCTGGCGCAGCGCGGATTCCACGTCGCTGCAGTGCATGGGGATATGCCGCAGTCCGCGCGCGAGCGTTCCCTGCAGGCCTTCCGCGATGGAAAGGTCTCTATCTTGGTGGCTACCGACGTCGCCGCCCGGGGCATCGACGTCGACGACGTCACGCACGTCATCAACTTCCACGTCCCCGATGATCCGATGACGTATATCCACCGAATTGGACGCACCGGTCGCGCCGGTCACTCTGGTACGGCCGTGACGTTTGTAGATCTCGATGAGCTCCATAAATGGGCGCTTATCGACGCCGAGGTGGGCGTCGATAAGCCCAAGCCACCAACGTGGTTTTCTACCTCCCCTGAACTCCGGGAAGCGTTTGACATTGCCGATGATGTGGCGGATTCCGTGGGCCCAGCACGGCCAGTGTTCGGGCAGAAGTCGTTTGCGCGCCAGGAGCTCGATCGCACGCGTTCGCGGAGTACCGGCCGCAGTCCAGCGCGGAAAGCGCGGAGCCGCCGGTTGCGTGGCCGTCAGCAAGGTGGGCGCAAGTGAGCACGAAGGCAGAGGTCCTAGAAAGCCCTGCACAGCGCCACCGCAATGTACGGCTTGCGGTGGCGCTGGGCGTGTGCGCCGTGTTGGTGCTTGCGGTTGCGTATTTCACGGCGCCGATTCGTTCTTCCTCGCTTCAGGCCCATGGCACGCCTTCACATGCTGGGGAAACGTTTGCGGTCACGCCGGAGTCCCTTACCGAAGTGTGGCGTGCTCCAGCCCCTGAGCTCGAAGGGGTCTTTAAACCCGTGGCCATTGGTTCGGTTGCCGTCGCGTATGAAGATTCCACGTTGCGCGCTTTCGACACCACAGGCAACGTGGCCTGGGAGTACAGCCGTACGGAGCCCTTGTGCGCGTTGGGCGCCGCGTGGGGGCGCGTTGTTGCGGTGTATCGAACCGGTGTGGGCTGCGGTGATGCCGTAGCCATTAATGCAGCGGATGGCACCTACGCGGCGACTCGTTCGGCGTTGAATGCTGCCGACGTAGCCACTGTGGTCTCGAATGATCGGGTGGGCACGGTCGCCCCGGAGCGCCTGGAATTGTGGCGTTCGGACTTAGTGCGCACGATCGAATATGGCGAGGTAGAAGCGCCGCAAGAGCCCGATATGCAACCGAATGCGCAGTGCACGATCACTTCTGCTCTCACACGCTCGGACAATCTTGCGGTCACGGGGCACTGTCCGGATGGGCAGTCGTGGCTGCGGTTTATGGATACCACCCCAGAGGATTCCCGCAAGCCGGAAATAACTCAGGAGATTAACGTTCCAGAGGGTTCTACACTCGTGGCGATTTCTGGGGATGCCGCTGCTATCTGGTCTCCCACCGAAACTGGTGGGGAACTCCTCACGTACGGCGACGATGGCGCGCCAAAAACAATCCCCTACCGGGCACCTATGCCGGTGTCCGCTGGCTTAACCGCGTGGACTGGGGACGTGCAACACAATATGACGTGGTTTGACGGTTCCCGGCTCTACTTTTTCCACCCAACGTATCTGGGGGTGAGCGCCGTCTCGGAGGAAGCGATAGGCAATCCGATCAACCTGGGCAGCGATGTTGTGGTGCCGGTGCGCGGTGGCCTAGCAGTGATGAATCCCGACACCGGTGAGGTTGTGCGCACGATCCCAGTGGACCGTGGCGAATATTCTGGCCCAGTGGGCTTAGCGACGACCGGCCGGATGGTCGTCGAAAAGCGTGGCAACGAACTCGTCGCGCTCGGCTAGTTCACGAATGGAAAACCCCGGAACGAAAAACCGTTCCGGGGTGACCTGTTTGCACTGTTTGTGAGCGCTTTAGCGGCGGTAGGCGCTGGCTGCCCATTCAACAGACTGCCGGTTAAAGAGCATGACCAGGCAGATGATTGCGGAAAGCGCTGTGACGATGGCCAGCAAGACTGCCCCGCCTTGAAACATTTGAAAGGACATGGGCAGGAGCAGCATCTGCAAAATTGCTATAGGCCCGCGACCCCAATGATGCTTTCCACGAATGAGAGTAATAGCCGCAAACGTGACGAAGCCGAAGATGATGAGCATAAATGCGGCGGTACCGGTGCCGACCCAGGCCATGTTGTTTTCGCCCTCGTTGACGATCGATTGATCCTCGTAACCGAGGAATTGGCGCACGATGAGCAGGATGGCGTAGGCGATGACAACGAGCGATTGCACGATGGCGATGCCCGCGCCAATTTTCATGCTGGTCGGTGGAGGAGCAACGGGGTTCGAGGTGTTCACGAGCGCTTAGTTTAGGCGAGCTGGGACGTTTCGGGTAGTGCTTACTGTGCTTATCGACGCCCACGTGGAAGCAATTTGACATTCATTGAAAAACATCCCCGATTTCCGCAACACGCATCCCACGCCCCTACCAGCGCTTATGTGCATTTAAGTAAGGCTACACTTAGTGACTACCGCACTGTCGGGGCCATTTTTACTCACGCCAAAACGTTAAAACCCGGTGAGTTTAGTCACATTATACCCTCTACCCCTAGACGCGGGACTGTATTCATGTCATCATTTCCAAGTAACCGAAACGTACGGGATGTTAACCAAGCGTTAACGTCACATGGATACGGCATCACGATCTTGCCATCACGTAGACCAGGTGTGTACTCGGGAATTTATACCCTGGCCACGCATTCATGTTCTTGCAGAAGTTACGTTTCACGTCACACGTGCACACACAGCACAGCAGTGCTGTCTATCACCCATGCCTCGGCATGGATAAAAGGAGAGGATTACATCATGGATTGGCGCCACAAGGCAACCTGCCGCGAAGAGGACCCAGAGCTGTTCTTCCCAGTCGGCAACTCCGGCCCAGCCCTCGCACAGACCGCGAAGGCAAAGCTGGTATGCAACCGTTGTGAAGTTACCTCCCAGTGCCTGAAGTGGGCTCTGGAAACCGGCCAGGATGCTGGTGTATGGGGTGGCTTGAGCGAGGACGAACGTCGCGCTATCAAGCGTCTGAATAACCGCCGTCGTCGCAGCCGCGCCGCAGCGTAAAAACCCAGCGCTACCACCAGGTAGCACTGCACGCCAGACCTCCGGCCTGTTGATGAGACTCGGCCTCCTTCTCCTATAACAACGCGCGGACTACACCGCCCCGCCCAAGGGCGTAGCCGCTTAAGCGTTGACATATACAAACCCCTACCGAATGGTGACGTCGCACGCGCCTCACGGTAGGGGTTTCTTCATGGCCGCCGCGGAGACTGTTGCGTGACCTGGCCTGTTTATGTACTGCGTCGCGCAGACGGGTCTCGGCCATGCGCAGATTGCGCCGCGTGATACGAAAAAGACATTCTGCCAGTTAAGGAACATTAAAGAGCCAGGTGAATTTTTCCAGATGACCGCAGAATGTCTTTTTCATATCATGTGCCAAGCGATGCCCCCTCCGAGAGCACACAGTGTAGGACTTAGGGCTGCCCTACGTCTTTGCCCCTGGGTCGGTCCTCGCAAATGGGGATTGTTAATAGCTCGCTGGGAACAATAGATACCTGTTTTAGTTTTGTTCTTCAGCGGATATTGCGGATTGGAGACACACCTTTCTTTACTTAAGCCCCACATGCCGGGCGTGCCCGTGCCACAGTTTTCGCACAAGCGCCTGCACCCGCTACAGTGTTAGGGACGAGCTATGTCCGCATGGCAGATAACAGTTTCAATTTGGCAAAGGAGTGATCCGCATGAGCAAGCGTGGTCGTAAGCGCAAGGCACGTCGTAAGAAGAGCGCAAACCGCGGCAAGCGTCCTAACTGCTAAGTCGTGGTCCTCTTCGGGTTGCCCCCGAAGAACGCACAACGGTCATGTCCTGATTCTCAGGACATGACCGTTTTTCCACGCCAGTGTCTGCGCAAGCGTTAGCTGCTGCGGTATTTAATCTGCGCAACTATGCGTGTGCGTAGCGTAGCCGATGCGTGGGATTGCCCGCAGCAAGAACGCAGTAAGGCCCGGATTTCTTCTTCGCTGGCCAGGCGCGATTGGCAATGGGGGCAGTCGGCGATTTGTGCCCGGATACTGGCACATTCTTCGGCGCCGAGCCCTCGGTCCAGGAGGCGGACGAGGAGCTCGTCTATGTCAGAGCAGCCGCCCGAGCCAGCACGAGTGTGTTCTGGGTGCGTCATGTCTTATTTCACCTTCTGTTGTCCCGCAGTCGCCTGAGAACCGGCGGCCGCTTTTGCTTCGTCGGCGTCACTTCCCATGTCGGGGTGGTCTAAGCCGATACCTTGTTCGTGTGCTACTTCCTTTAACATCTCGCGGAGCTGTTTTCTTCCACGGTGGAGGCGGGACATGACGGTCCCGAGCGGAGTCTCCATGATCTCAGCGATTTCTTTGTACGCTAACCCTTCGACGTCGGCGTAGTACACAACCATGCGGTAGTCTTCGCGCAGCTGGTCAAGGGCTTCGATGATCTGCTGGTTGGGCATGTTTTTTAAGGCCTCAACTTCAGCAGATTCCAGGCCTGTGGAGTCATGCGATGACGACGTGTACAGCTGATAATCCGTCATATCTTCAGCTGGCGTGAAGTATGGCTGCCGCTTCCGCTTTCGGTACACGTTGATGTACGTGTTCGTCATGATGCGGTACAGCCACGCCTTCAAATTAGTTCCCGGCTTGAACCGGTCGAAGGCTTGGAACGCCTTCATGTAGGTTTCTTGGACGAGGTCTTCGGCGTCGGCGGGGTTGCGCGTCATTTTGAGCGCGCCGCCGTAGAGCTGGTCGAGCAGCGGTAGTGCTTCTTCTTCGAAGCGTGCGCTGAGCGTGGCTTGATCTACAGCGGGTGCAGATTCGTGACCTTTTTCTGTCACGTGTATCAGCCTTACCTTTCTGGTTTCGGGCTAGTTCTGCCCTATTCTATGCGCACCAGCGCTTCCTTCAGCGGTCCACGCATTCCTGCGGGAGCAGGTCGGCGTCGTCATTGGCTACACTGCCCACCCTCTGATCGGCCTTCCCCCAGGTCATGGCGTCGATAAGCCCAGAACCCATAGGCTCAAGCAGGGCCGCGCGATCTGCAGCGGAACCGTAGAGCCAGGCGCGCGCTTCATCCGGGGCGAGGAAGCGGGGCATCCGGTGGTGCAACCATTCGAGGTCACCGGCAGAAGCGGTGGTGATCGTTGTCGCTGAGGTGGTGTCCGCACCCGTGTCCCAAAGACCTGCAGCAAGCAGCGGTACGCCATCGATGCGGCGGACGAACCACGGCTGCTTATCCTTCCACTCGTAGTAGCCATCGAGCGGGATGAGCGCTGGGCGGGCCGAAAATGCGCTGCGGAACGACGGCTTCTCAGCAACCGTTTCAGCCCGCGCGTTGAACAGCGGCGGGCCTTCCATGTCCTTCTTCCAGTGCGGAAGCAGGCCCCACCGCGCGGGATGTACCACTGCCCTGTCTTCCCCACCGGCTTGCACCACGGGCACGATCGTGGTGGGAGCAATGTTGTACCGGGCCCCGGGCATGGAGTACGGGTACTCGACGCTTGTGTGAGGGCCTAGGTACTGCTCGAGCGTGGCGGTCATTGTCGGTTCGTCGGCAAAGAGTACGTAGCGTCCACACATATGCACCATTATGCCCACTATCATGGACACGTGACTAAAAATAAGCAGACCTCGATGCCTGTATGGCCCGCTCCGACTGCCGCTGGCCTTATCTCTGGGACGCAGCAGATTCCGGGTTCTAAGTCCGTGACTAATAGGGCGCTGATTCTGGCTGCACTCGCCGCTGGCCCATCCACGATCGTGGGAACTTTGCGCTCCCGCGACACGGACCTCATGATGGATGCGCTTCGCGCCCTGGGGGTAGACATCACCCCCGCTGGCGGTGCAGACGGCGCTGACGCAGCCACGTGCACCGATTTCACCATCACGCCTGGCACGCTCCACGGTGGCGATGTGGAATGCGGCCTGGCAGGTACGGTCATGCGCTTCGTCCCCGCGGTCGCGGCTTTCGCGCACGGTACCTCACACTTCGACGGCGATCCGCAGGCCCGGGTGCGTCCAATGTCTACCATTTTGGATGCGCTGCGTGACCTCGGCGTGGAGGCTGAAGGCGACCGCCTCCCCTTCACGGTGACGGGCGGTACTACCCCACGCGGGGGGCGGGTAGATATCGACGCCTCGGGGTCCTCCCAGTTCGTGTCTGGTTTGTTGCTCGCCGGCGCACGTTTCGCGGAAGGCCTGGAGATTCACCACACCGGTGAAAGCCTCCCCAGCCAGCCACACATCGATATGACGATGGACATGCTCCGCACCGCCGGCGTGACCGTGACCCAGGAAGGAAAAACCTGGCGCGTAGAACCCGGCCCAATTGCGGGCCACACGTGGGTCATTGAACCGGATCTTTCTAACGCCACGCCGTTCCTCGCCGCCGCCGCAGTCACCGGCGGCACCGTTACAGTCCCGCATTGGCCTGCAGAAACTACACAACCTGGTGACGCAATTCGCGGAATCCTCACCGAGATGGGCTGCGAAGTCACTATGGCGGACGGGGCCCTCACGGTCACTGGTCCTACCGGCGGGAAGCTCAAAGGTATTGACCGCGACATGGGCAATATCGGAGAACTCACCCCCACCGTTGCAGCTCTAGCAACGCTTGCCACCACCCCGTCACGGCTGACTGGCGTCGCGCACCTCCGCGGCCACGAGACAGACCGACTGGCAGCACTGACCACGGAAATCAACGCGCTCGGCGGGCAGTGCGAGGAGCTTGCCGACGGCCTCGCGATCACACCTGCTGACCTCCACGGCGGCACGTGGCATTCGTACGCGGACCACCGCATGGCCACCGCGGGTGCAATCATCGGCCTGAAGGTCCCGAGCGTCGAGGTCGAGGACGTAGAAACAACTGCCAAGACACTCCCCGGCTTCGCCCAGATGTGGGAGGCGATGGTGCGTGGCTAGGCGTCGCTACTACGACGAATCCGATGTCAAAATCCGCCCAGGCAAGGGGTCACGCCCGCGCACCAAGGACCGCCCCGCGCACAAGGACGCGCTGTTCGGCATGGTCGTCACAAAAGATAGGGGCCGCTGGGGCGTGGTCTTGGACCGCGACGACGCAGCCCTCGGTAATGAGGCCCCCGCAATAGTCTGCATGCGCGCCCGCGAATTGGGCCGCACCCCCATTGAGGTCGGGGACAGGGTGGGCGTCGTTGGCGACACTTCCGGGCGCAAGGATACGTTGGCACGCATCGTGAAGCTGGAAGAGCGGACCTCTGTGCTACGCCGCACCGCCGATGACACCGACCCCTACGAGCGCATCGTGGTAGCGAATGCGGAGATTCTGCTCATCGTGTCCGCAGTCGCCGATCCCCCACCGCGCGCCGGGTTCGTTGAGCGTTCGCTCATCGCCGCATTTGTAGGCAATGTCAAGCCCGTTATCGCGCTGACCAAGACGGATCTCGCCGATCCGACTGAATTCGCCGCCGAATTCGCCGACCTGGACGTTCCCGTGGTCACCTGCGGGGTCGACGACGACCTCACCCAACTGCATTCGCTTATCGACGGCCACGTCTCCGCCCTCGTCGGACATTCCGGAGTAGGCAAGTCAACCCTGGTCAACCGCCTGGTGCCCGACGCAGACCGCGAAACGGGCGAAGTCTCTGAGGTAGGTAAGGGCCGGCATACGTCAACGCAGTCGGTGGCCCTGCGCCTGCCCGGCGAAAACGGAGGCTGGATCGTGGATACCCCCGGAATCCGTTCTTTCGGGTTGGCGCATGTGGATGCCGACCAGGTCATCGGCGTTTTCGATGACCTCGCCGAGGCGGTTCAGGACTGTCCGCGTGGGTGCACACACTTAGGCCCGCCGGCGGATCCGGAGTGTGGTTTGGACAACCTTGAGGGGGCCTCAGCGCGGCGGGCGGAAGCTGTGCGCAGTTTGCTTAAAGCGTTGCGCACGAATGTGGACTGGGCTTAGAGCAGCTCCACGAGGAACGGGAGTTCGGAGGGGTCGTACCAGGCCAGGAAGTTATCTTGAGCGTCGCCGACTGCCAGAGCTGCGTCTTCGTCGCCGAGTTCAGCGGCGTCGATCGCCTGGACAGCTTTAGCGGTTGCTTCTTCAGATTCCTCGACATCAATGTGGATGGCCGCTACCTTGTCCAGGGCAACCGTTGCGGGCTGCAGCGCCACGACGCCTTCGCCGTAGTCGAGGTTTGGGGTGACGGTGGAGTCGTCGACGTCTACCGAGATGACCACGCGTCGGTGCGGGAATTTTTCCTCATCACCGATAGCCAGCAACCGCAACGACGCCTCCGAGGCAAGGTCGAAGGCGATCTCTTCGAATTCTTCCTCCTCGCCGAAATCAAAGAGGTCACGCAAACCATCAGTGACCGTGAAACCCCAGCCAGAACGTGCTGTGATTTCTTGGTTTTCTTCCAGGTCGCGCAGCATGGAGAAGGTTGCTGGCAGGTATACGCGCATACTTAGAACTCACCCTCAATATCGAATAGGTTCACAATCTCAACGACGGTGCGGTCGAAGTTGGAGAACAGCACGCCCACCAGGCCACTTTCGACGGCCGCGCGAACGTTGAGCACGTTGTCGTCGACAAGCACGCAATCGTTCATGGGTAGTTCTAGTGCGTTGGCCGCTGCTTCGAAGGCTGCTTCTTCGGGCTTCTCGGCACCGATTTCGCCGGAGAGGAGTACGGCGTCAACGATTCCGCGGTATTCCCATTCGCGGATTGGTTCTGCCGCCGGGCCGCCTGGATCGTTAGACAGGATGGCGGTTCCCACACCGTTTTCACGGGCGGCAGCAAATAGGGTGCGCCACCGCTTCTGGTCTTCCTCCGTGCCGTCGAGCACGCCTACATAATCCACGATTAATCCGCGCATACAGTCCCTTCCTACGTTGTGGGGCCTTAAGAAGGCCCGATTCATCTCCGTCGAGTTATAGGCCATGATACCGTTTAGGTTCCTACACCTGCCTGGCGGATACGTCAGGAGATTCTGCTGTGCCCATTTCGCAGTCTGTGCAGCGCGGTTCGCGGCTGCGCCCTATCCCCGGTTTGGTGCTCTTATCGACGCTCGACGTCGCCCCACCTCCCCGCCCAGCTGAATCCGAACCTGAGGCCGTGGACCCGGCCATCGTGGCGCTGGTACGCGCCCGCTGTCAGGTGGTCTTTGAGGTTTTGATTCGCTCCCGCCCGAATAGTCTTATCCACTGGCCGACATATAGTCCTTTTATCAATAAAATGCTGCGAAATACTCGGCTACGCCACCCGGCGGGGAAGGCTGTGGAGATCACGCATCTGGACCCCGACGTATCGACAAAGTACGACATCCGTTTTGTTAACTTTCACGGGATTGTCCGAACGGGGGGTCATGCCTATGCCTTCGTCGGCAAAGTTGTGGGTAAAACTCTGGTAGAACTACAGATAATTTGACCTGCCCAATTCCTAATTACGCAACATTAATGTTTCCATATTATCGCAGGTCAGCGCGATATTTAAATAGTAAATAACACCATATTCCACTAGACTGGGTAACTGTTATCACAACTCTAGGAGAGCATATGCGTATTGCATTATTTACAACCTGCATCGGCGACGCACTCTTCCCTGACGCCCACAAAGCCACTGCGCTCCTTCTGACGCGCCTTGGACATGAGGTCGTTTTCCCTGAGGGGCAGACTTGCTGCGGCCAGATGCACATCAACACCGGATACCAGCGCGAAACTGTACCAATCATTGAATCGTACGTGGATGCATTTAATGATCCATCGATTGATTACGTCGTCGCACCGTCCGGTTCCTGCGCCGGCGCTGTCCGCGAACAGCACGAGCGCATCGCCGACCGTTACGGATCCAAGGCCCTAGCCACCGGCGCCAAGGAAACTGCGAATAAGACTTTGGAACTGACCGAGTTCCTGTGCGACGTCGAACAGCGCACAGACCTTGGCGCGTGGTTCCCCCACAAAGTCACTTACCACGCTTCCTGCCACTCCCTGCGTTTCATTAAATTAGGCGACCGCCCATACGAATTGCTGCGCAACGTCGAGGGGCTTGAGCTAGTAGAGCTACCGAACTCTGAAGAATGCTGTGGCTTCGGCGGCACATTCTCTATTAAGAACGCGGAAGTATCCGCTGCGATGGTCTCCGACAAGGTGACCAACATTCGCAGCACCGGCGCAGAATACGTCACCGCCGGCGACTCTTCCTGCCTGATGAACATCGCCGGCGCCCTATCGCGCCAGCGTACTGGTATCCGCGCCCTGCATATCGCTGAAATCTTGGCATCCACGAAGGAACACCCGTGGACCCCGGAAAAGGCTGCATACAAGCGAGAGGTCATGCTGTGAAAGTTTCACTCGGACAACCCACCCTGCCCCCACGGGCTTCCCAAGATCCCACGTACTCGCACCTGCGCGGTGACCGTGGCTTCACCGCCGCGGCTCACGACGGCCTCGACAACGCTACGCAGCGTCGCAACCTCAAGCACGCGACAACGTCTATCCGCAACAAGCGTGCCCGCGTGGTGTCCGAAATGGACGACTGGGAGGATCTGCGCGCTGCTGGCTCTGCCCTAAAGCTCGATGTCGGAGCGCGCCTAGCTGACCTGCTGGAACAGTTCGAAGCAGCCGTGACGGCTCGCGGCGGTCACGTCCACTGGGCACGCGACGCCAAGGAAGCCAACCAGATTATTACCAAGCTCATCAAGGACACTGGTGAGACTGAGGTAGTCAAGATTAAGTCCATGGCTACCCAGGAAATCGCCCTCAACGAAGTCCTTGAGGCCGAAGGCATCCACGCCCAGGAAACCGACTTGGCCGAGCTGATCGTCCAGCTGGGCAAGGACAAGCCGTCCCACATTCTGGTGCCGGCTATTCACCGCAACCGCGCAGAGATCCGCGACATCTTCGTCCGCGAAATGCCTAATACCGACGAGACCCTTCCGGCCAACCCACCAGAGTTGGCGGAAGCCTCGCGCTCCTTCCTGCGCCAGCAGTTCATGAAGGCCAAGGTTGCGATCTCGGGCGTGAACTTCGGTGTCGCCGAGACCGGTACGGTCTCCATCGTCGAATCTGAAGGCAACGGCCGCATGTGCCTGACCCTGCCAGAGACGTTGATTTCCGTGATGGGTATCGAAAAACTGGTTCCAACCTTCCAAGACCTGGAAGTTTTCCTCCAGCTACTGCCGCGTTCCTCCACCGCCGAACGCATGAACCCGTACACCTCCATCTGGACCGGTGTCACGGAGGACGACGGCCCACAGAACTTCCACATCGTGCTCCTTGACAACGGACGCACCGCAGCATTGGCCAACCCGATTGGCCGCGAGGCACTCAAGTGCATCCGCTGCTCCGCTTGTCTGAACGTATGCCCCGTCTACGAGCGCGCCGGCGGCCACGCCTACGGCTCGGTCTACCCAGGCCCGATTGGCGCCATCTTGACCCCGCAGCTGACTGGTATTGACAGCAAGGATGACCCATCCGCTTCCCTACCGTACGCATCCTCTCTCTGTGGTCGTTGCGACTCGGTCTGCCCCGTGAAGATTCCGATCACCGACATTCTCCTGGAGATGCGCCACCAGAAGGTCGAGACCGACAAGCCCAAGATCGAGGGCACTCTCATGGGTGCTGCTCAGGTGGCGTGGGGCAAGCCGAAACTGTGGGACTTTGCGATGAACTGGGTATGGATGGCCCGTATCCTCGGCGGCCGTAACCACATCATGACGAGCCTGCCATTCATCTTCGCTGGCTGGTCCGATGTCCGCGATACCGCTGTTCCACCGAAGAAGTCGTTCCGCCAGTGGTGGGAGACCGACGAGGCCAAGGAACTCCTCGAGCAAGCTCGCCGCGAAGGCATGCCAAACGACGCTGGGAAGGATAAGTAAATGAGCGCAAAAGCTGAAATCCTGAGCCGCATCCGCAATGCGGAGAAGCTCGCTGGCGTCCCAGCAGAGCCGCGCGAGATTCCACGCAACTACAAGCGCAGCTCTGATATGAGCCGCGATGATCTGCGGGAACTTCTCATTGACCGCCTCGTGGACTACAAGGCTGACGTCGTCCGCACCACCACCGACGAGGTCCCAGCCAAGCTGGCAGAAGTCCTCGCTGACCGCGGTGCGAAAACCGTCGTGTACGCACCCGGCCTCGATAGCGAATTGCTTTCCGACGCCGACGTTACTGCAACGGCAGACGACGTGAAGTCCGACCCGCGTGCACTGAATTCCGTGGACGCAGTGCTGACCGCTTCCACCGTATCCTGCGCACAAACCGGCACCATCTGCCTGCAAGCGGGCGCTAAAGATGGCCGCCGCGCCCTCACCCTGGTCCCTGACCGTCACATCGTCTTAGTCCACATGGACACCGTCGTGTACGGCATCCCAGAGACCGTTTCTCGCCTCTCCCCCGACACCCCGATTACCTGGATCTCCGGCCCCTCCGCAACATCCGACATCGAGTTGGAACGCGTCGAAGGTGTCCACGGTCCACGAGACCTCATCGTCTTCGTGATCGACTAACTAACATCCAGAGTCTGCCCCACTAGGTTTCCCGTTCCTGGTGGGGCAGTTTTTTGCATGAAAAAAGCCCAGCGCATGCTGGGCTGTTCTCGCGGCTTTTAGACGGTCACCGTAGTGTCCTCATCCTTTGGCTCAAACTGCGGGCGCAGGAGGAACAGTTGGCGAACCGTTTCTTCCTTGATCGCATCATTCATAGCCAAGAACATGTCGCCACCTTCCTTCTGGTACTCAACCAGAGGATCACGCTGTGCCATCGCACGCAGGCCGATACCCTCCTTGAGGTAATCCATCTCGTAGAGGTGTTCACGCCACTTCTGGTCAATGACCGGCAGGATAATCATGCGCTCGATGTTGCGCATCTGCTGCTCGCCACCGATTGCGGCAACGTTTTCTTCCAGACGATCGTATTCGCGGTGGGCGTCGACAAGTACTGCTGCCTTGAGGTCCTCGGCGGTGAGTTCGCCTGGTTGGCCGTACTCGGAGCCGTCGATAAGCTCCTGGGCACTGAAGGTCGGGCCGTACAGTGCGTCGAGCGCGTGCCAGAGGGTATCCAGGTCCCAGTCCTCCACGTAGCCTTCGGCGGTGGCGCCGTCGACGTAGGCGGAGATGGTGTCGTCGATCATGGTCTGAATGTTCTCGCCGATGTCCTCGGATTCGAGGATGTGGTTGCGCTCGCGGTAGATGACCTTGCGCTGTTCGTTGAGAACTTCGTCGTACTTGAGCACGTTCTTACGCATCTCAAAGTTCTGGTTCTCCACCTGCGCCTGCGCACCCTTGATGGAGTTGCTGACCATCTTCGCCTCGATGGGGACGTCGTCGGGGACGTTGAGGCGGTTCATCATGTTCTCCATGGACTGACCGACGAACCGCACCATGAGGTCGTCGCGCATGGATAGGTAGAAGCGGGTCTCGCCTGGGTCACCCTGGCGGCCGGAACGGCCACGCAGCTGGTTATCGATACGACGGGACTCGTGGCGCTCTGTACCCAGGACGTACAGGCCGCCGTTTTCACGGACCTCGTCACCACGGCGCTCACACTTTTCCTTGAACGCAGGCAGCTCTGCCTCCCACGCTTCCTGGTATTCTTCAGCGTTTTCCACGGGGTCCAGGCCACGCTCACGCAGGCGAATATCCAGCAAGATGTCGGGGTTACCGCCGAGTACGATGTCCGTACCACGACCAGCCATGTTGGTTGCAACAGTCACCTGGCCTGGCAAACCTGCCTGTGCGATGATCTCCGCTTCTTGCTCGTGGTACTTCGCGTTGAGCACGTTGTGCTTGATGCCACGGCGCTGCAGCAGCTGGGATAGGTATTCGGAACGTTCCACCGAGGTGGTACCCACCAGCACGGGCTGGCCGGCAGCCTGGCGCTCGGCGATGTCGTCGGCAACTGCGGCGAACTTTGCTTCCTGGGTCTTGTAAATACGGTCCGAGTGGTCCACACGCTGGTTCGGGCGGTTCGGCGGGATCGGAACAACGTTGACCTTGTAAATCTGGTGCAGCTCGGCTGCCTCGGTCTCCGCCGTACCGGTCATGCCGGCCAGCTTGTCGTACAGACGGAAGTAGTTCTGCAGCGTCACCGTTGCAAGGGTCTGGTTTTCATTCTTGATCTCCACGCCCTCTTTAGCCTCGATGGCCTGGTGCATGCCCTCGTTGTAACGACGGCCCGCCAAAACACGGCCGGTGAAGGAGTCCACGATGAGCACCTCACCGTTTCGCACGATGTAGTCCTTATCGCGCTCAAAGAGTTCCTTCGCCTTTAGCGCGTTGTTCAGGTAGCTGACCAACTGCGAGTTCTGTGGCGCATACAGGTTGTCGATACCCAGCTGGTCCTCCACGAACTCGACGCCCTGCTCGAGCACGCCGACGGTGCGCTTACGCTGGTCAACCTCGTAGTGAATACCCTCGCGCATGCGTGGCGCCAACTGGGCAAACACGTTGTAGAACTGGGAGGAACCGTCCACCGGGCCAGAGATGATCAGTGGGGTACGTGCTTCGTCGATAAGAATCGAGTCCACCTCATCCACGATGGCGTAGTGGTGGCCACGCTGCACCTTGTCATTCAGGCTGCGGACCATGTTATCGCGCAGGTAGTCAAAGCCAAGTTCATTGTTCGTGCCGTACGTGATGTCGCACGCATACGCCTGCTTGCGTTCTGCGGGGCGCATCTCCGAAAGAATCGTGCCCACAGTTAGGCCCATCCACCGGTGCACACGGCCCATCCAGTCGCCGTCACGCTTAGCCAAGTAATCGTTCACCGTGACCACGTGCACGCCCTTGCCCTCAAGCGCGTTGAGGTAAACCGGCAACGCGGACGTCAGTGTCTTACCTTCACCGGTGCGCATCTCGGCAACGTCGCCAAAGTGCAAGGTCGCGCCGCCCATAATCTGGACTGGGTACGGTTTCTGGCCCAGCACGCGCCACGATGCCTCGCGGATCACTGCAAAGGCTTCCAACAGGATGTCATCCAAGGTTTCGCCGTCAGCGAGACGCTTCTTAAACTCATCCGTCTTAGCCTTGAGCTCATCGTCTGAGAGCTTTTCGATCTCAGGTTCGAGGTCGCATACCTGGTCAGCAATCTTCTTCAGACGCTTAACAGTACGGCCTTCGCCGGCGCGGAGCAGCTTGGAAAGTCCAAACACGTTGCAGGTTCCTTACGGTTTACATATCGCTGCCAGGCCCGGCCGGCACCCTTCAGGCGCCACGGCGAAACCTGGACAATTACCAATTGAATAATCTTAGTCAGACTACGCTGTACTTACCATTTAGCCCAACTGGGAATATGCTGAAAGCACGAAACCGCTAGCGCCCACGTGGCAGTGGGAACACTAGCGGTAATCCGCATTAATGGTTTACTTTTCCTCTTCCTCAGCAAGAGAAATCAGACCGTAATCGTATGCGTGGCGGCGGTATACCACAGATGGGCGGCCGGTCTCTTCATCAACGAAGAGATAGAAATCGTGGCCGACCAATTCCATCTCACTGAGCGCCTCATCCACGCTGATTGGAGTGGACGTGTGCTCCTTGCGGCGCACAATCTGGCCGGGACGAACGTCCTGGACCAAATCCTCGTAAGGATCAGCCTTCTGCTCGCCCTCTGCGCGCGCTGCCTCAGCCTCAGCAGCCAACTCAGCAGCAATCTCGCCGGTGGATTTCGGAGCACGGTGACCGGACTGGGCGATGGAACGACGAGCCTTCACCTTACGCAGGGAACGCTGCATCTTAGCCAGCGCAGTCTCCAGTGCAGCGTAGAAGCTGTCTTCCTTAGCTTCTGCACGGGCAATATGGCCACGGCCGGTAGCGGTGATCTGAATACGGTCAGACTCGTTTTCACGGCGTGGGTTGGGCTCATGCTGCAATTCCACGTGGAAGAAAGTGAGTGTAGGGTCAAGCTTTTCAATCTTGGCCAACTTGGTGTGGACGCGCTCTGCAAAGTGTTCCGGGATTTCAACATTGCGGCCGGTGATGGTCACCTGGGCGTCGGGGCTCAAGACTTCGGCGTTCTCAGCAGGATTGCTCATCGTGCTTCTCCCTTTCACATAAGGACGGATAGGTCACAAACTGTCCAAGGCCACCACATAAGTTCGGGCTTTCAACTCAGGGATGTCCGCCTGTGCGATAGCCTTTAGGAACTACAACCTATGTTACCCGCCACAACATTTTTACGTCCGGAAGATTCCGCATTGTCAGGCATTTGCCAGCGTAACGGCAGCCTCGACCTGCCAACCTGCCAATATTAATGCGCGGACAGTTGCTTGCAGCGTCGCTCCGGTGGTCACGATGTCGTCGAAAAGCACCGCAGAGACTGGCTGTGGCGGTGCCACAACTTCAACCGCGTGAGCCATGTTAAGCCTCCGCGCATGCACGCCAAGCCCGACCGAATCACGCACTCCCTGTCGGTGCCGAACCGCCTGCACGTACGGGACGCCACTAGCGGCGACGATCGCAGTCACATGATCCCCACCGCGGGCTCGGGCGTGCGCAACACTCGTCGGAGCAGGCACAACAACCAGCGATCTTCCAAGCTCACCGCGAGCTTGCAGGTACGCGACCGCGGCCCCAAAGACGGGACCGAGTGCCCGGCGCGCGGCCATGTTGCCTCGTTCTTTCATCGCCACGATGAGCCGCTGGCGAATCTCCGAGTACGGCCCCATGCTGAACACGGGGACTCCCACGTCGGTCGTAGAGCTGATGAGGTGTGGAGGTTGGCGCACGTGGTCGAAGCAGTCACGGCAGAGTACCGCCCCGGCGGCACCGCATCCGGCACAGTAGCGCGGCACAATCAGGTCCGCCAGTTCATCCCACATCTAGTCCCCCGTTCCCCGCTGTTATTGGGCCACAATCGGTGCAGAACGCAGGCCTTGCAGGCCAGGTACTTCACGCCAGAAAGAGGTATCAGCACCGGCACCTGTGGTGTATTGACGGATGGCGATGGCGTCAGTCAAGTACACGGTGGTTCCCGTCGACGCCACAGCCACGACCGGCACGGTCACGTTACCCGAGGGCAGCGTAGCGACCGCGGAGCCGTCGTACTCCACCCGCCAAATCGGGGTCTCCGCAGAGGACGTCCCCACGACGAGAAAACCCGCCGGCTGCCACGCCACCGACACCGCAGTTCCGGCCAGTGCCGGAGCGAGCTCGTGCACGTTGACAATGCGGCGAGCGCCGTTTGCCTGTCGCTCCACCACACCCATATACAGGTGCCCATTGATGATCATGGCAACCCGCACACCACTCGGCGACAGGCGCAAGACCGAAATCTCCCCCTCGATCGCGCTTAACGACGACGTATCCACTGGTTGTTGCGAAATATCCCCAGTATTCGGAGCGCGCACGACACGCACTACGTCACTTTCGCCTACGACTGTCCATACTGCGGAATCATCGAATTCGAAGCTCGGCCGGGTAATCATGTCGTTTCGACCAACCACCGTGACGGCCCCGTCCAAGGTGCCAATCACCAGTTCTTTCTCATTCCCATTCCCGGTTGCACGCACCGCGGCGACCCGCTGGCGTGGGGATATATCGGCGGACTGCACCGGCTGGCCCACGCCCACCTCGCCGGGCACCGGCTCGATGCCAGAGGACGCGACGCGGTAGACGTGACCGTCGTGAAGCGCGTAAATCGGTTGCACGGCCGCAGAGGCTACCTGCGGGTTATAGGCTGCGAAATCGTCCGTCGAGAGGGACGCGTAGCCGGGTGACAACGGGACGCCGTCGAGAAGCACATCATAGGGTCCCGGAACACCTGCATCCGCCAGTGTCCACACCAGTTGGGCACCGAAGTGCAGGCGCTCTTCGGGAGTGGCGTTCTGGAAACCGGTGAACTCGTAGACGCCATCATTGAGTCCGAGGAACGTCGCCTCCTTAGGGATCGCGCTAAAGACGCCGGGACGAATCTGCTGGGAGGGCCCCTCGATGAGCATGTTGACCAAGACGGTCACCATATTCGTCTGACCGTTATACGTCCACCGGCGATCTTGGGCCAGTACATTTCCACCTGGGGCGAGGAAATACACGTTGCGCGGATCGTAATGATTTCGCAGCTCCACACGCTCAATAACCACCCCAGCCGGCAGCGCAGTGATGCGCCACTGGCCGTCGACCTTCTGCATCTCAATATGCGCCGTATACGTGCTGTGATCAGGCGTGTACGAACCATCCGTAGCCAGTTGCCCCACCACGATGCCAGATACGTCAAAGACCCGTCGGTTCTCCGACTGGCTCACCTGCGAGTTGATGTCGATCCGGTCGACCACCAACGTGCGGTCCTCCGCACGCCAATTCTGGGCCGCATCACCAGCCAAGAAAGCACGTGCCGCCTGGTAGTCCTGGGTCGGACGGGCAAGCGCGGCGTAAAAATCACGCAGCAGCAGATCCGGTTCGCGGCCATCTTGCGGCGCCAGGGATTCCTCCTCCACGACAGGCGGTTGGAAGGAATGCAGCGCAGTGGGCTCCGTATTCGCAGGCAGGGAACTGCACGCTCCCAGGACGCCTATCGACGCCACCGCGACCACAACCTTGACGTGCCGTGCAAGTTTACGCTTCACCGTACTTCCCCCTTCTCTTCCGGCTTGAGCAAGGTATCTGACGGGTCCGGCTGCTTCTCGTGTGCCCCTGCCTCAGTGACCGGTTCTTCCAGAGTAGCCGCCGCGTCAGGAGTATCCGGTGCGTCGGGGCCGAGGACGTCGAGAAGCGTCACCGTCGGGCGCGTGACCATAGCGAGCATGGAATCACGATCCTGCTTGACCGGAGCCCGGAGGCCCAGCGGCGGGTGCATGATGCTCTTTCCCGGCGCCGTCGGGAGTACCAGCCGGAACTGTGACCCCACACCGGGGGTGCCGGCAGCCTCGAGGGAACCGCCGTGCAATTCAGCGTCCTCGAGCGCAATTGCCAGACCCAAGCCGGTACCGCCAGAGTGCCGCACGCGCGAGGGATCCGCGCGCCAGAAACGCTGGAAAATACGATTTTCGTCGCCACGATTCAACCCAACGCCGTGGTCCGTGACGGTCAGCGCAATACATTCTTCAGTGGCAGCCCAGCGCACCACAACCGGATTATTCTCCGAGTGGTCCACGGCGTTAGCCAAAAGATTCTTGACGATACGCTCCACACGTACCGGCTCAATCGTCGCAGGTAGGGGCGCAGTATGGTCCGGGAAGAAGACAGGAACCCCGACCTTGTCCGCCAGTTCCTTCACACTCGACCATGCGCCGTGGACGCAATCGCGCACGTCGGCCGGGTGCAGAACCAAGTCCGCCTTATTGGCGTCGTGGCGCGAAATCTCGAGCAGGTCCTCAAGGAGTTGTTCGAACTGATCCACCTGCGTGACCAGAACCTCAGCGCTGCGCTTGGTAGCCGGATCAAAATCGTCGGACTTTGCCTCGATCAGGTCCGCGGCAATGCGTATCGACGTCAACGGGGTACGCAGCTCATGCGAGACGTCGGAAGTGAACTGTCGCTGCAGCTCCGAGTAGTCCTCCAACTGGGAAATCTTCGCCGACAATGAACTGGCCATCGTATTGAAACTCATTGCAAGACGAGCCATCTCGTCTTCCCCCTCAACCGGCATACGTTCACGCAAATGCCCCTCGGCCAGGCGCTCAGAAATTTCCGACGCCGCACGCACGCGATTAATCACCTGCCGAATAAAAATGTAACCAGCCGCCGACAAGACCACAATAAGGGCACCCGCCGCACCGACGATGAGCATGCGCAAAAGGGCCAGCATCTCTTCATCGTCTTCCATCGACAGCACCAGGTACACCTGAAGGCCCGGAATATCAGACGCCGTAGGACTACCGATGACCAGCGCGTTATAAGAGGTACCGTTCTCCCGAGAAATCGGGGTGAATTGATAAGCCACCTGACCTTCATCAACGAAGTGGCGCAACTTGTCAGGAATCCTGTACCCCTCAGGCGATACCGTCACTGTGCCGTCGCGATGGCTCACTAGAAGCACCGCGTCGAAAGTGGACTGGGTCTCAGCCTGCTGCGACGCCCGCGTGGTCAAAGCCGCGCGCGCCGAGTTCAACCGCACCTGGACCGAACTGCCAGTGGCAGTAGAGGACACTTGTTCCTCGACCGTGACCCGCGCACGCTCCACCTCCGCGCTCGCGGTGTCAATTTTTGCGTTGACCAACTGCTGAGTCACCAAAGTCAGCAGGCCGATGCCAAACAGGACCATGATGATGGTAGTCAGTGCGACGAAACTACCGACGACCTTAAATTGCAGCGACGTCCGGAACCGATAGACGAGCTGATCAATCCACGCTTGAATTTTTTCACGCACAGTTGGTTAACACCTGAAGGCTTATTCGCCGTGGGCGGTCTTGTATCCCACACCACGCACAGTGAGCACCAAGCGTGGATTCTCTGGGTCCTGCTCCACCTTCGCGCGCAACCGCTGAACGTGCACGTTCACCAGTCGGGTATCCGGCGAATTGGAATAGCCCCACACGTTTTCCAGCAGTTCCTCGCGGCTAAACACCTGGCCTGGTTTGCGTGCCATTTCAAGGAGGAGGTCAAACTCCATTGGGGTAAGCCCTAGGTCTTCGCCGTCGCGGGTAACAATGTGCTGCGGGACATCAATTTCAATATCTCCGATGTGAATGATCTCCGCTTCCTCATGCTCCACGATCCGGCGCAGACGGGCGCGGATACGCGCGATGAGTTCCTTAGGCTTAAACGGCTTGGTCACGTAATCATCGGCGCCAGACTCCAAGCCCAACACCACATCCACGGTGTCGGTTTTCGCGGTGAGCATGACAATCGGAACAGAAGATTCCGTGCGGATAGCCCTGCAGATATCCACCCCGTTCATACCAGGAAGCATGAGGTCAAGCAGAATCAAATCGGGGTCATGTTGGTGGAACGCGGCTACGGCTTCCGTGCCGTCCATGACGGGGACAGCTGTGAAACCCTCGGATTCCAAAACGAGCGTCAGCATCTCCGAGATCGCAGGATCATCGTCGACGACCAGGATGGTGGCAACCATGCGTAGTGGTCCCCTTTCTGCTTGCAGCCCCGCGGTATGTCCGCTGGTCTTGGGACTCAGCGGGCAGCGCGCAGGGAGGTAATCTGCTCAACCAATTCTTCTGCAGAAGAGGTTACCAGCCACGGGCTGGCCCAACTATTTTGTGCAAGCACCTGGTACGCGGCGAAGGTGCGGTCTTGAAGCCCCGCGTCTTTTTCGTATTCGTCGCGGGTGCGGCGCGCATCCAGTTTTTCGCGGCGCTGGGCGCGCTGCGCCGCCACTTCCGGGGAGGTATCCAGCAACACCTGAAGATCTGGCACCGGCAGGCCCAGCTCGGTGAACTCCACGTCTTTGGTCCACGTAGCAATGGCACCATTCGGGTCAAGGTCGTGGAGGCGGGCCATCGAATATGCCGCGTTCGAGGCCACGTAGCGGTCGCACAACAAGATGTCGTGGGACCGCGCGCCGCCTGCCGCGAATTGGTTGAGATAATCCACGGCGGCATGGCGATCAAGGGCGAACATGGTGGCCATGCCGTTGACGGATTCGGTCAGGTCCCCCATCTTCCCGTACAGGGCGCGCTGCACCAGGCGTGCAGGCGCGTTCTTTCCATACTGTGGGAAAGAGAGCACTTCCACTCCCGGGAAGGCCTCGCTTACAGCGCTCACCAGGGTGTTTTTGCCGGCACCGTCGATGCCCTCGACTGCGATAATCATTAGTAGCGGTAGTGCTCCGGCTTGAAGGGGCCAGCAACGTCCACGCCGATGTACGCAGCCTGTTCCTTGGTCAGCTCGGTGAGCTGGCCGCCCAAAGCCTCGACGTGGATGCGGGCAACCTTTTCGTCCAAGATCTTCGGCAGGCGGTACACCTCGTTGTCGTAGTTATCGCCATTCTGGAAGAGCTCAATCTGCGCGATGGTCTGATCCGCGAAGGAGTTGGACATCACGAAGCTGGGGTGGCCGGTGGCGTTACCCAGGTTGAGCAGGCGGCCCATCGACAGAACAATAATGGATCGGCCGTTAGGCAGGGTGAATTCGTCGACCTGCGGCTTGATTTCTGTGCGGGTGACGTCGTCGCGGTGAATCAGGGAGGCCATGTCGATTTCGTTGTCGAAGTGGCCGATGTTGCCCAGAATCGCGTGATCCTTCATCGCCATGAGGTGATCCCAGGTGATGATGTCGCGGTTGCCGGTAGCGGTAATGACGATGTCCGCCTCGGCGATGGCATCTTCCACGCGAACCACGGAGAAGCCTTCCATCAGCGCCTGGAGAGCGTTAATCGGATCGGCTTCCGTGACCTTCACGCGGGCACCCTGGCCCTTCATTGCTTCAGCGCAGCCCTTGCCCACATCACCGTAGCCGCAGATGAGCACGTTCTTTCCGCCGATGAGCACGTCTGTAGCGCGATTGATGCCGTCGATAAGCGAGTGGCGGGTGCCGTACTTGTTGTCGAACTTGCTCTTGGTGACGGCGTCGTTGACGTTCATCGCGGGGAACGGCAGGGTGCCGTCGGCGGCAGCCTGGTAGAGGCGGTGGACACCGGTGGTTGTTTCCTCGGTGACGCCCTTGACGGACTCCGCAATGCGCCCCCACTTGGAGGAGTCCTTCGCCAAAGCCTCGCGCAGCATGCCCAGGAATGCGATTTCCTCGTCAGAGGTGGTCTCATCCGGCTGTGGGACAGCGCCGGCAGCCTCGAATTCGCTGCCCTTGATGACAGCCATGGTGGCGTCACCGCCGTCGTCGAGGATCATGTTCGGCTCCACGCCCTCACCCCACGAGAAAATCTGGTTCACGCACCACCAGTATTCATCCAGCGACTCACCTTTCCATGCGAACACTGGCGAACCCGTTGGATTCTCCGGGGTGCCATCGCCGACGACGATCGCAGCCGCTGCCTCGTCCTCAGTGGAGAAAATGTTGCAGGAAGACCAACGGACCTCAGCACCCAGGGCAACCAGCGTCTCAATGAGAACCGCTGTCTGGGTGGTCATGTGGATAGAACCTGCGATCCGAGCACCCTTCAAAGGTTGCTCATCAGCATATTCACGACGCAATTCCATCAGGCCAGGCATCTCATGCTCGGCGAGGCGAATCTGGTGGCGACCAGCCTCGTGCAGGCTTAAGTCTGCAACCTTGAATTCAGTGACGGTAGGGCGCTGTTCGGCCATGGGGTGACACTTCCCTTCGTAGAGTGTTTTTATGCGTTGGTGCGCTGTAAAAGATTCGCTCCCAACTGTAGCGTGCTGCGCGCTAAAGACACTTCAGGCACCCTCACGAGGCTGGTGGCCCTGTGAAAGTGCCCGAGAATACTGCGTTTAACGCGATTAACGCGATTGCTGCGAGGACGCGGAATTTTTAAGACAAGGCCTCGATGAAAACTTCGACGTCGTACTGTTCGTCGACATCTTCGAGGATCTCCAGTGCAGCCTCGTGCAAAGCTTCGCTGCCGGTGCCGATCATTTCGCGGATGAAGGGGTATTCTTCTGCGGCTTCACCTGCGGAGAATGGTGCGCCTGCCCAAATTGCGGCAATGGTTGCAGCGGCGTTGCCGTTAGCAAGCTCTTCTTCATTGGGGTCATTGTCTGGTGCGGCGAGGCGACAAGCGGCCTCGATGGCCTCCAGAATGTCATCTTCGTCGAGGTCAACGAGCTGTTCTAGGAATTCTACGTTGAGTTCATCAGTGAAGACTTCTACGTCCCACGACGCCATGATTTTTCCTCCAAGTCCGTGGAATGTGGAAAATGTCCACACCCCGAGGCGTATCCGTATCTGTTACCTTTGTTACCACGTCGACGCTCGAATGAGAATTCGGCCCCGAATATCGGTTCGGTCAAAGGTGTACAACCGGGGCTAGAGCGCGCTAATATCAGTGCCTAACGCTGTAGGAGCGATAGTTTCGCACCCGGAAGGAGAGGCATGTCGATCCAAAACGTGGACGGTTCCGCTGACAACACGTCCGCGACCCGCCGCTCCCCCGCTGCCATCGCTGCCGTAAGTCTGGTGGCTCTAGCTGTGGTTGCTTTCGCGGTGTCAAAGCTTACGTCTTCCCCCGACGTCGAGGCCGCTGGCTTCGCCCCCACAACCGAACCCACCTCGATTTCCCCGCTTCTCGACGCCACCTCCGCCCCAACCACCCCGGCGGTGAAAACGGAGACGCCCCGGGCGCACATCCTTCCTGGTACGCCGCAACGCGGGGGCGCGGCAGCAGATCCTTTCCTGCCACCGCACGCCCACGTATCAGCAGCCCCAGCTGCACCTGCGCCAACGCGCCACTACCGCCCGTCTAACGTCACATCACCAGCCGGTGGCGCAGATACCAGCCGGAACAGTAACCGTCCGGCTGAACCACGGCCTGCGCAACAACCACCGGCGTCGCGCTCGTCCAGAGCCGACGCGCCCGAGGACACTACCGATTACAGTCCGTGGACGCCCACTTTTGGTAGCGATGATGAGCGCCCAACCACACGACCGGCACCTTCACCTGCCCGGCCGCAACCGGATGCCCCCATCGAAGATTTACCACTGACCCCTCCGCCACCGACTCCGCAGCCGGGCACAGAACCTGGTGTCGAGCCAGGGGCAGTTCCACCACCTGCGCCAACACCTGAGCCCACGCCAATCGATCCACAGGAGGAATCTGAATCGGAGGTGCGCCAGGAAGCTGCCGAGCCGACAGCTCCGAGTACAACTCCAAGCGCAACCCCTACAGCGGAAGCGGATAACTAAAGAATAGAATCCGGCCGTGATGTAGCGCGCCTTGTGAACTGGCCGTTTTCGCTTAACCGCAACAACGCAGGCGGGGCTAAGCTATACGCGCATTGCAGCCAGTGATACTAAAAACCCCAGCGCCGACACGGTCGCTGGAGTGATATCGTGCTGCGGTCTTAGCAGGTGACCCAGAAAATTTCTGCCGGCGCATTTTCCGCGGAAAGCGTGACGGCGTCGGATTCAGCTGGAATCCACACAGCATTGCCTTGCGGAACCATGACGTCACCAATCTGCGCGCGCCCACGGGTACATAGTGCGATGACGGGACCGGTGACATCTGCAGTACAGTCGTGACCTGGCTCGATATTAAGGCGGCGCACGGTGAAATCGTCAACCGGAACCTCGTAGCCGTTCGGCCCTTCGGGCACGCGGGGATCGCTCAACGACTGGAATTTCAGGACCCGAACAAGCTCTCCAACATCCACGTATTTAGAAGTCAGGCCGCCGCGTAGCACGTTGTCGGAGTTAGCCATCACCTCAACGCCCAGACCACTGACGTAAGCATGCAGATTGCCGGCGTCCAAGAACAGCGCCTCACCTGGCTGGAGAGTCACAAGGTTAAGCAATAGGGAACCCAGCACGCCTACGTCGCCGGGATAGCGTTCATTCAATGCGGCAGCGTTGTTTAAGACGTCACCGATCCAGTCACCTCGCTGGCCCAGAGCGCTCGCGCTTTCCATGATTGCGGAAATGAGCTCTTCGCGGGCCGAACGTGGCAATGAAATCCAGGTGGTAAAAAGCGCACGCAACCCCGCTTCCTCATCCCCAGTCGCATCCACCATAGCGACATAACGGCTGGCCAATGGGCAATCCAACGCCGTGAAGAGTTCCATCGTCTTGTCCAAGGGGCGGAATCCCACCATCGCCGTGAACTCGGTCAACGCGATGATGACTTCGGGTTTGTGGTTGCGGTCCTTGTAATTACGCTGTGGTGCGTCGACCGGTATGCCTGCGGAGTCCTCACGGTCATAACCGTCTTCTGCTTGCTGCTTTGAAGGGTGCGCCTGCAAAGAAAGCGGCTGATCAGCAGCAAGGAGTTTGACCAGGAACGGGAGGGCGGCCGGATGGTCGTCGGCAAGCGAAGTGCCAAGTGTCTGCTGTGGGTTCTGTGCGATGATCTGGTCCAGTGGGGTGCCATCGACGTACGAAGGGGCGCCGGGGTGTGCGCCGAACCACAACTCTGCCTCGGGCCGGGTTGATGGTACGGGCTCGCCGCGGAGCCCTGCGATGAGGGTACGCGAACCCCACGGGTAAGAACGGTATGCGCCTTCGAGCTTGTACACGCTCATTGTGGTAGTCTCCGTTTCCATTCACAACAATAACCGCCACCTGTACCCCACAGCGGCGGTTACGGCGGCCGGCTATCCATCATGGACTCTTTCCGGCTGCCTGATTCGTACAAAAGTACCATTACGGGGCTTGGCTAAACAACCAGATGAGTCACCAGACCAAGCCCCGCCTCGGAAAATCTGCGGTCTTTAGCCGCGAATAATCCCCAAGACTTCCTCGGTGAGAGCGGTAATCTCCTGCTCCGTTGGAGCTTCTGCGTTCAAGCGCAGTAGTGGCTCCGTGTTGGAAGCGCGCACGTTGAACCAGGCCGGAGTGTCCTTGAGCTGGATGGTCACGCCGTCGAGAGTATCTACGCTTTCCGCGCGCTCAGCGAACGCGTCAATAACGGCCTCGGTGGTGGCTTCCTGGTCATCGACCGTGGAATTAATTTCCCCGGATGGAACGTAGCGGTTGTACTGATCCATGAGTTCCGACAGAGTGCCTTCGTAGCTACCTAGGGCTGCAAGCACATGCATAGCGGCCAGAATTCCGGAGTCCGCGTTCCAGAATTCGGTGAAGTAGTAGTGGGCGGAGTGCTCGCCACCGAAGACGGCTTGCTTCTCCGCCATCGTCGCCTTGATGAAGGAGTGGCCGACTCGGGTCCGTACTGGCACGCCACCGTTCTCTTCCACGACCTCAGGCACGCTCTTCGAGGTGATCAGGTTGTGAATAATCGTGGCCCCTGGGTACTTCTTCAGGTAACGCTCTGCAACAAGCGCGCAGATTGACGACGGCGTGACGGGCTCACCGTTTTCATCGACGACGAAGCAGCGGTCGGCGTCACCGTCGAAGGCGAGCCCAATGTCTGCACCGGTCTCACGCACGAAAGCTTGCAGGTCAACCAGGTTCTTGGGGTCGAGCGGATTGGCCTCGTGGTTCGGGAAGGTGCCGTCGAGCTCAAAGTAGAGGGGCTTGATGTCCAGCGGCAGGCCCTTGAACACCTCAGGCACGGTGTGGCCGCCCATGCCGTTGGCTGCGTCAACTGCGACGACAAGCGGGCGAATCTCGCTCAAGTCCACGAGCTCACGCAAGTATTCCCCATAGGCGTCGAGCATCTCGCGCTCGGAAATCTCACCGGATGGGCCGTCGTAGGCAGGAACGCCTTCGACGAGCGCGTCGGTGATGTCCTGGAGGCCGGATTCTTGCCCAACAGGGCGCGCACCCGCGCGGCACAGTTTAATGCCGTTGTATTCGGCTGGGTTGTGGCTGGCGGTAAACATGGCACCGGCGCAGTCCAAGGTTCCGGATGCGAAGTAGAGCTCATCGGTGGATGCAAGGCCGATCTTGACCACGTTAAGGCCCTGGGCTGCTACGCCCTCAGCGAAGGCGTCGGAGAGCTCCGGGGAGGAGGGGCGCATATCGTGGCCGATAGCGACGGTGGTTTCACCTTCACCGCGCATGAGCTGACCGAAGGCTTCACCGACCTCGCGGACGAACTCTGCGTCAATATCCTTGCCTACGACACCACGGACGTCGTAGGCCTTAATTACTCCCGCAAGCTGGTTGCGATCGCGCATGAAATCGGTCCTCCTTGGACAGCACTGATTTTTACTTCCCCCAAGTCTAACGTGCTTGACTGCAGGTCTGCGCCGCAGTGGGAGGACCAACAGGGTTTAGGGAGCATTTCCCCAGGATTTCCGCAGAGCCGGGGTTAGTCCCCCGCGTCTTCTTCGACGATGTCGGGCACCACGTGCAGGTGTGCGCGGCGGGCGCTACGCGCTTGTGCGACACGCTTCGAACGATGCACAGGGTGCCGGGAGCTGTCTGGGCGCAAGGCGGAATCATCTTGATTGTTGGGGTCAGCCGATTCCACAAGACCTGATGGCATGCGTCCGGCTTCCCGTACGGCTTCGGCAAGGGCTGTTAGTTCTTCATCGTCGTCGATATCGATGTTGCTTACACGCAGCATTTCCCACCCGAGTGGCGCAGTGATGCGCTCAGCGTGCTCTTGGCACAGGTCCCAACTGTGCGGTTCCGCGTTCGGTGCTAGGGGTCCCACGATGGCGGTGGATTCTGCATACGTGTAGGTCAATGTTGCGACCGCGGGGCGACCGCAACCTGGACGAGAACAACGACGAAACTGACTCACATCTTCAGAGTGTAGACTCGGACGCCCTTTTTGCCCACTTCTGCCCCATCCGTTTCAGGACGCTTCTCGACGTTCCCTCCGGCCACACACCACATTGTGACAGTTGACGTGCACGTTCTCCGCGTTGCTCCCCCATGCGCCCCGGCGTGCGGTTTAGAATGCCTGGCATGTATGTCCGCCCTTTTCATGACCGGCACGGCCGTGGTCTACGTGGCCCGCTGACTCCGACGGCGGTTCCTTCCTATAGAACGCGCGCTGAGCATTTTGATCGCGCGGTGCTGCACGCCTACGCCCCTTTGGTGGCCCGCTTCCCGGAGCAGTTAGCACACGTGGATTTGGCGGTAGACACGATTCCGCGTATGAATTTGCGCGCCGATATGCCGTTATTTTCCGACGAGATTGTTGCCGACGGCCCTGTTCCGCTCGGCCGCATTTTGCCGGCGGGCGTAGATAGTCAGGGACGCCCTACCCGCACACGGTTCGTAGTGTTCCGCATGCCGATTGAACAGCGTTGTGAAACTGCATGGGAACGCAAGGACCTACTCTCCCTTGTGGTGACGGCCCTCGTAGCGAGTTACCTGAATGTGGACCCGCGCACCATTAAGCCGGACTTCGAGCTATAGATGCACAAACCCGCTGAAACACGGCAAGCGTTTCAGCGGGTAATAGCAGGCCTCTAAGCCATATCCCTCTTCAGGCGGCGGCGTTCGCGGTCCGAAAGACCACCCCAAATACCAAAGCGCTCATCATGCTCGAGGGCAAACTCCAGACACTCATCACGGACAGGGCACGCCTTGCAGATACGCTTAGCCTCCCGGGTCGAACCACCCTTCTCAGGGAAGAATGCTTCTGGGTCAGTCTGCGCGCAGAGCGCTTGATCCTGCCACTCCTGCTCAACGGCAGTAAAAAGATCATCCAGGGTGAGCTTGTTCGACGCCCCACCACGGAGGGCGGCGTTGCCAACACTATCTTCCACGCCGACTCCCTTCCGTTGTCCTGGTACACACACCACTGTAGCGAAAGCCAACACTATATGTAGGGGTGGCGATTGGTGTGCGCAGTTGATTACACCCCTGTGATTCAACACGGGTTTTTCGGTCACGTCAACTACGTGAGACTTTCACCGCGAAAAATCATTCCAAACCTGCGTAAACGCCGTGAAAGTTTCAGACCAAGTTTCACACCAGTCACATCCGTCACAAACCACACAAATAGGGGGCATTTTTCGGGGGTACTACATGTAGTGTTGCGACCTAATCAAAGCCCCATGACGCATGCACGCGACCACACACTTTGGGTGGCACCACGCCGATAGACGCCGATGGAGGCAGCACACCTAGTGTTTCACGCCCCTACCGGCTGTAGCGTCAGGATTTTATGCGTCCGTCGAGAAGCGAATCCCTGTGTCCGGAATATGGACGCCCGGCCAGACTCGCATACCGCCCTGCAACTCGCAGCGCGCACCGATAACTGCGCCTTCGCCGATCACGCAATTCTCGAGACGACTGTTCGCACCGATCGTCACGCCGGCAGCGATGATGGAACCACGAATAATCGCGCCAGGTTCTACGGTCACACCTTCGAAGAGGACGGAATCGTCGATCCGGCAGCCGGCGCCCACTTCGACGCCGCGTCCGATCGTCGTCCCGCCAAGCAGGAGCGCCCCACCAGCAATGCCTGCGGATTCGTCGACGAACGCCTCCCCCGTACGCCCTTCCAACAGTGGCGAGGGGGCAATGCCGCGCACCAAATCCGAAGACCCCTGCACGAAATCTTCGGGGCGGCCCATGTCGCGCCAGTACGCCTGATCCACGTGACCGTAAACCTTGCGGCCACTTTCCAGCAGCTGCGGGAAGGTATCGCGCTCTACGGACACCGCGCGTCCTGCGGGGATATCGGCGATAATCTCGCGGCGGAAGACGTAGCAGCCGGCGTTGATTTGGTCAGTTGGTGGGTCTTGGGTCTTTTCGAGGAACTCCAGAACACGGCCGTCCGCGTCGGTAGGCACGCACCCGAAAGCACGTGGGTCCGAAACGCGCACTAGGTGCATGGTCACGTCCGCGCCGGTTGTGGCGTGCGTATCCAAGATTGCATGCAGGTCCGTGCCGCCGAGGACATCCCCGTTGAACACCATGACGGTGTCGTGACGCAAGTGGTCGTACACGTTACGGATCGCGCCACCCGTCCCCAGGGCGGTCTCCTCAACGACGTATTCGATCTCGAGCCCCATGTCGGAGCCGTCGCCGAAGTATTCCTCAAACACCTCTGCTTTGAAAGAGGTACCCAACACAACGTGGGTGATGCCCGCCGCTTTGATGCGCGCAAGCAGGTGTTGCAGGAAAGGGAACCCGGCTGTCGGCAGCATCGGCTTTGGTGTGTTCACGGTCAGGGGCCGCAGGCGCGTGCCCTTGCCACCGACCAGAATCACAGCATCTGTTGCCGCTGGATTTACCATTACTTACTCCCACTACATAGGCGTTTTCCATCGCGCCCCAATCCGGGACGAATTCACGATGATGCTACCGGCTGGCACTTAGGCGCTGGGACTGCCACGCTTATCGACGCCCTCCCGGTTCGTTTTCGTCTACACGATTAATGGGCGTTGCGCTGGATGAGCGCACTCCGCACCTTCAACCCCACTTTGAGGACCCAACGCACCGGTGCCTGCCACCATGCCGGTAGGCGATCTGCCAGGAATCGGTACGCACTGTCGTGGTGTGCCGGAACCGTAATGGCAGTGTGTGTGCTGGCCACGTGGCCGCGCGCATGCTCAATAACCGCGTCTGGGCACCAGACACTCGACCACCCTGCCCTGCCCAGCCGGTCACACAGGTCAACGTCCTCGAGGTACATAAAGTACCGTTCGTCGAAGCCTCCGACCTCCTCGAAAGCATCCCAGCGAACAAGCATGCACGACCCAGACAGCCAGCCGGCTTCGCGCTCGGAATCCATGCGTTCCCCATCCTTGTACGCACGTGTCCACGGGTTATTCGGCCACACTGAACTGAGGAGCGCGTGCCCGATACCGTTACGCAGCGTCGGGATTGCGCGCGCTGAAGGGTAGATGGAACCGTCGATATCAATAATCTTTGGGCCCACCACACCGGCGCGCGGGTGCGCCTCCGCGCAGCGGATCATGGCATCAATAGCGCCCTCGTGAAAAACCACGTCAGGGTTGACCAGGAGGAGGTAGTCGGAGGCGACCTCGCCGCGAAGTTGGGCAGCACCTTCGTTCATTGCGGCGCCGTAGCCGATGTTCCCGCCCGTCGGGAAGAAGGTGACCCAATCAGGATGCTTGCGTGCTTGTTCTTCCGGGGAGCCGTCGGTAGAACCGTTATCCGCCAGGATGAGCTGCACGTCCCGATCCGTGGCCGTGGGCAGGGAATCCACCAGTTTGCCTAGGTGCTCGCCGGGGGAGAAAGTCACCGTCACCACGCCCAAGGTTGGGGCGGAGGATTCTGTTGCTTTCTTTGGGGCGTGGCTACTCATAGTTGTCAGAGTCTACCGGCTACCGCGCGGGCAATACCGTCACGCCACTGAGGTAGTGCGTAATCGCTGTGCAACACGGACCATGCCGGGCGCTGCGCAGGCGTGGGATATTCGGCGGTGGTGATGCGTTCTACACGGTTGGGGTCGTAGCCTGCTTCTTCGAAGACTGCGCGGGCGACGTCCGCCCACGAGGCCCGCCCCGCGCCGGTGGCGTGGAAGATTCCAGGACGCAGGGCGCGGGCTTCGTGCCAGATAGCGCCTGCTAGATCGCCGACGAAGGTGGGGCTGCCGATTTGATCGTCGACCACGCGGACAGGGGCCTCCCCCGCCGCCAACCGCAGCATCGTTGACACAAAATCCTTGTGCTCCGGAAGCAGGTTGCCTGAATAAACCCACGCCGTACGGATCACGGTGCCACCGCCGGCAAGGACGGGGATCTCCCCTTCTAGCTTCGTCTGGCCGTACACGCTCACCGGGCGCGGTGGGTCGCATGGACGCAACGGCTCACGCGCCGGTGCCTGGCCAAACACGTAATCGGTTGACACATGGATAAGGTGCGCTTTCTCCCGCTCCGCGCGCCTGGCCAGCGCTGCCGGGCCGGCGGCGTTGACTTCCCAGGCGGCGTCCGGGTGGGACTCGGCGGCGTCGACAAGCGTGTATGCAGCAGCGTTGATGATGATGTCCACGCCGTCGAGCAGCGGGCTGGTCTCCGCGGCTGCAAGCGGCAGGTCCTCCCTGGTTGCGAACACCGCCGGCAACGCATCGGGGTGCATTGCCAAAGCCTGACCTAGCTGGCCGGCAGCGCCAGTGACAACAATCCGCTTCTTTTCCATCACGTACAGTAGATTAACTTAAGTAAATGCAACGGCCGTCGAAGACAGGTGCACTCGGAAAGTGAAAGAGAACAGGTCTGCGCGAACTGTGCGCGAATTCCAACCCGCCCCCGATATGCCCACGCGTATCGAACAAGCAGGCTCTGGCATCAGCAAAACTCTCATCGCGGTCATGTCTGTCCTCGTCCTGGTCGTGGGTGGGCTCGGCTACTTCTCTGTGGGGCGGCTGGGTAACGAGGTGGCGTCGGCAAGCAACTTGAGCTTGGGCGGTGGCCAAGGCGTCAAGGACGCCAAAGACGGTGCGACGGACATCCTGCTCGTCGGTTCGGACTCACGCAGGGACGCCCAAGGCAACCCCTTAAGTGAACAGGAACTCGCCGCCCTAAACGCCGGTGTCGAAGACGGCGAATACAACACCGACACCATCATGGTTATCCGCGTGCCCAACGACGGATCCTCTGCCACCGCCGTGTCCATCCCCCGTGACACCTACGTCAACGAGGGCGACTTCGGCAACATGAAGATCAACGGCGTCTTCTCCACCCACATGAACAATGAGCGCGAAGAGCTCATGAATGCCGGCGTCACCGACGAGGACACGCTGGTCCGACGTTCTACCGAAGCCGGCCGTAAAGGCCTCATCGACGCAGTCTCGCGGCTGACCGGAGTCGAGGTCGACCACTACGCCGAAATTGGGCTTGTCGGTTTTGTGTTGCTTACCGACGCCCTCGGTGGCGTAGACGTCTGCCTGAACAATGACGTGTACGACGAGTTCTCCGGCGCAAACTTCCACGCCGGCGTACAAACCCTCAACGGGCACGAAGCACTAGCCTTCGTCCGCCAACGTCACGGCCTCCCCCGCGGGGACCTCGACCGCGTTGTCCGCCAGCAAGCATTCATGGCTTCCATGGTCAACAAGGTCCTGTCCGCCGGCACCCTGACCAGCCCCTCCAAACTTTCCGACCTTTCGACTGCAGCGGAACGCTCCGTCATCATCGACGAAGGCTGGGACATCGTCTCCTTTGCCACCCAACTCGCAGGCCTTGCCGGCGGCAACGTCACCTTCTCCACCATCCCCGTCACCTCCGTCGACGGCGTCGGCGACTACGGCGAATCCATCGTCACCGTCGACGTCGACCAAGTACACGCGTTCATGGACGACCTCCTCGGCGAAGAAGAATCCGCTGAAGAAACCCCCACCCAGGAAGCACCAGCTGGTGGCGTCGCGGTCACCGACAAGGAAATCCACGTCCTCAACGCAGGCGGCCCGCAAGGCCTGGCAGCCGGCGTGGGATCCTACCTGGCGAATGCCGGAAACACTGTCGTGGAAACAGCAAACGCGATGCCTGGGCTGTACAGCGCCTCGCAGGTGCTGGCGCCGTCGGAAAGCGACCCGGATGCGCTCGCCCTTGCTGAAGCCCTCGGCGGCCTGCCCGTCGTTGCCAATGCTTCCTTGGATGCGAACACGCTGATTGTGGTCACCGCCAACGACTACACCGGCCCACGCGACGAGAACGCCGAAGACATCCAACCCGACCCCGAAGATGCCGTCGGCCAGCCCGGTGCAGACTTCGGCGCCGCAGAAGTCGCCCCCACCATCGACGCCGGCGGCAACGGCCCACGCTGCGTCAACTAGCCCGGCCGGGGCTGGGGCCGCCGGACGTAAGCTGTGAGTTTCCTTGGCACGTTCGGGGTGCCAAAAACATTTTATTCGCGGAAAAGTTAGGATTTTGGCACCCCGGATGCGCCCAGCTTATTCACAGCTAGGCTCTGCGCTCCGGAAAACCCCCTATTATGGGCGGGCATGGAACTCTTGGCGCACATTCTCAACGACGACCCCGCCGCCCCGCGCGTAACCGTGTACAACGAGACCACCGGGGCCCGCCTCGACTTCTCCGGCCACACCCTGGACAACTGGGCGGCCAAAGTGGCGAACATGCTCTACGAAGAATTCGACCTCGAACCCGGCAGTCGCATCACGATCGACCTCCCCGTCGGCTGGCAAGCCATCGCCATCGCATTAGGCGCCGTGGCCGCCGGCATAGAATTCGGGTTCGGCGAACCAGCCTCTGATTCCGAGGTCCACTTCACCAACCCAGACCGCGCCGCCGAGCTCGGCCTCGACCCCGCCACCATCGACGTAGTGCTTGTCACCGACGATCCCTTCGGCCGTGGCGTCGAAGAAACCGGCGGAACTGTTCCTGCCGGAATGATCGACTTCGGCCCCACAGTCCGCTTCTTCGGCGACCAATTCTTCTCCCCCACCCCAGCACTCGCGGACCACCCCAGCCAGTGGGAACCCGGTGCCCGCGTCCTGTCCACCGGGTGGACAGATACCGACAGCTTCGACCACGTAGTTCTGCAACCCCTAGCAAGCGGCGGATCGGTGGTCATCGTCTCTGGCTTAACGACGCCCGAACGCCTCGCCCATATCGCCAAGACGGAGAAAATCACCGATCAGGTGTAGTGGACTAGGCGCCATTTCAACCGCCGCCAGGCCACGCGCAGCGCCGAGTGCGGCAATGCACCCATTTCACGCACGTAGTTTTTCACGCGCACTTCAGCTGGGGTGCGCGCCCCCGTTACCTTCGCGCGAACTCCGAGGTGCCAGGCCCACATGCGTGTGCGCCACACGTGGAAGTCACTGGTGCCAATCCACCACCGCGTGGCCTCGGGGAGGAGTGCGCTGGCTCGTTCAATATTTTCGTTGGTCGACGTTGCCGTAGGTTCCACCACCACGCGTGATTTCGGGATACCGTGTGCTACCAGCCACTGCGCCATCGCTTCTGCTTCGCCGGCCCCGGAGACAACGATGGGTAGGTAGCGGTGCTGGTCAGCGATACGTAGTGCGCACTCCAGGCGGGACTCCAGCAGGGTGCTGACCCCGTGGTCGTGGACTTTGCAGCCCAGCACCAAGAGGGCGCGCACTTATTCGCCTAACAGGCGAGTCTTCAAGGCTAAGTCTTTGCGCACGACCTCGTCGGCCATGTTTTCTTGATATTCCACCATCTTCTGGCGAATCTCGGGGTCACCGGCACCGATGATGCGGGCAGCGAGCAGACCGGCGTTTTTCGCCCCACCGATAGACACGGTTGCCACCGGCACACCACCGGGCATCTGGACGATAGACAGCAGGGAATCCAAACCGTCCAGGGTTTCCAAAGCGCGCGGAATGCCAATCACTGGAAGTGGCGTGGCCGCCGCGACCATACCGGGCAAGTGCGCTGCCCCGCCGGCGCACGCGATGATGACCTGCAAGCCACGCTCATGTGCGGTTTTGGCGTACGACAGCATGCGTTCTGGGGTGCGGTGAGCGCTCATCACACCCACTTCGAAGCGGATACCAAATTCGGCCAGGGCCTGGGCTGCGGGTTCGACGGTAGGCCAGTCGGAATCTGAGCCCATGATGAGCCCAACCTGAGGTGCTGTAGACACGGGTGAGTACCCCTTTCTGGAGTGTTAGTTGGCGGGGCCGTGGGTAAGAATCCGGGCAGCATGCGCCGCGCGTTCGCGGACGGCGTCTGCGGGTTCATCAAGCGCGCCCACAATGTTCACGTGCCCCAATTTACGGCCGGCGCGGTAGTCCTTGCCATAGAGGTGGACTTTAGCGTCGGGGTGTTCTTCCATGACTGTGCGCACGCGCTCCGACAATGTCACACCAGCAGGCTGTTCGGCGCCCAGAGTGTTGTGCATGACGGTCGTTGCACCTGGTCGCAGCATTTCAGTTGAGCCCAAAGGTAGGTCGCACACGGCGCGCAGGTGCTGTTCGAACTGGCTGGTTTCGGAACCGTCCTGGGTCCAGTGGCCGGTGTTGTGTGGGCGCATTGCGAGTTCGTTGATAAGCACGGAGCCGTCGGCAAGCTCAAAGACCTCCACTGCGAGCACACCAGTGACCCCGAGGAGTTCGGCGATGCGGGTACCCATTTCTTCGAGTTCGGCGCTGCGTTCTGCGCTCATGCCCGGCGCGGGTGCTATCGCCTCGACGCAGATTCCGTTCTTCTGCACGGACTGCGCGACTGGCCAGGCGCGGACCTCCCCGCTGCGACGACGTGCTACCAGGATGGACAGTTCGCGTTCGAAGGGGACCTTTGCTTCGCCGAGCATGGTGTGGCCGTCGGCGGTCGCGCTCGCGACCAGTTCGGTGGCTTCCGCGACGGTTTCCGGGAACCAGACGCCGTGGCCGTCGTAGCCTCCGGTTGCAGTCTTCAGGCACACAGCCCCACCGGTGCGTTCCCAGAACTTCTCGACGTCATCTGCAGTCTCCAGGACCGCGAAGTCAGGAACAGGAAACCCGAGCTCGGCCATCTTTGTACGCTGGGTTGCCTTGTTTTGCGCATACTGCAGGGCTTCGGGGCGCGGTTCTACCTGAATCCCACGTTCCACGAGGCGGCGGGAAAATTCTGCGGGCACGTGCTCGTGGTCGAAGGTGACTACGTCCGCGTCTTGGCAGGCACGGTCCACGTCTTCCCACACGGTGTAATCACCGGGATAGACGGTGGTAAAAACCTGGGCTGCGGAGGCGTCTTTGGCACCGGCGAGCAGGTGCAATTCCATGCCGAGTTCGACGGCAGGGGTTTGCAGCATGCGGGCCAGTTGGCCATCACCAAGCACAGAGACAACGGGATAGGTTCGGGCTGAATTCTGTTGACCGCTCACGCTACGCACTATAGCGGGTGGCACGCGCCACGAAGGGTTTTCACCCTATGGCCACCCCCATACCGCTAGGCGTAATAGCCGTCGTAGGAACGTGGCGGAACAGCATCAACACACCGCTGCGTCTCCTCTACAATCCGCTTTGACCGGGGCACCCCGGCAAAGACGAGCGGGCGTGGCCGGCCCCACGCGTGGACTACAATCTGCCCCCGCTTTCCACGTCCTACCTGCGTGATATCGGCCAAGGGGAGCTCGGAGGCATGGGCGCTGATCTTGTCTTGGCGGACGACGAGCCTACGGTTGGTCACCATGAAGCGTTTGCGGCGCGCACGCCAGGTCGGCAGGACGAGACGCCACAGCAGGAGCAGCAACCAGAAGATGAGCAGCCCGCTGCGTACGGGCATGGGGTCGAGCACGCCCCAGTCGTATAAGAGACCGGTATCAACCGCCCCAATCGCAATCCACACCACGCCGGTAATAGCAATCGCCTCGAGGACATGGAAGGTCAGCGACCCCAAGGAAGAGGTCATGTCCACGTACACGCGTTCGCCGCGGGTGGGATACAGTGCCGCTTTCTTCGCCATAGAGTTTTAGTTGCCTTCGTAGCTGCCGTCGGCGCCGCGGACGTGGTGCACGTCGCCGGCTGCGATGTGGTGGGTAGTATCCGCTGCCGCGACGACGAGGTTGCCGGAATCATCGACGCCGGTGGCCTTTCCGGAGATTGCCCCTGAAGGGGTGTCCACGGATACCTCTTTGCCGATGGTCAGACAGCGGGAGCGGTAGGCGTCGAGAAGCTCGGGCAGTGCGCTTTCCCACTGGTGGAGGCGGCGCGCTAGGGCGTCGAGAAGCTGGGTGGCGTAGGTTTCCTTATCTACCTCGATGCCCTCGAGCGCGAGCGAGGTAGCGTGCGGGACAGGCAGCTGGTCTTCGGTGAGGCTGATGTTGGTGCCGATACCGATGGCAATGTAGGCGCCCTCGGAGGAGGTTTCGGCCTCGCACAGGATGCCGCAGACTTTTTTGCCGTTGAGGAGGAGGTCGTTGGGCCACTTCAGTTGAGATCCGGGAATGACGTCCGTGAGCGCGAGGCCAACTGCCAGCGGGATGGCCCAAATTGTGTCGGTCCGCTCGGTGGGCACCCGCCAGCCTGCAGAAAGGGACAGCGAGGAGCCGGCCGGTGCGACCCATTGGCGCGCCATTCGCCCACGCCCTGCATTCTGGTGGTCCGCGATAATCACAGCAGCGTGCGGGTGCGCGGCATCGGCAAGGATGTCAGCGTTGGTGGATCCGGTGGCGTCGACATGGGTGACGTTCCAGATTCCGTGGGTGAAATTCGTGGCCATGAGTATTCCTCCAAGAAACGGGCAGGCTATGCGGGAAGAGCTATGCGCGGGCGGCGCCATGCACTCGTGCATGCCTTCGTAACAGTGGTGCCATAGTAACAGCACCCCCGGACATCACGGGCCCTTTACGGCACCGTAACTTACGCAACCGTAGGCATATTTTGGCGAAATTGGAAAAGTTTCAGAACCAACGGCGCAGCTCAGAGCACATTTACCGGAGGAGCAATGAGTTTTGTCGTGGAAATCAAAATTAAAAAGGGCTACTATAACCTTCCATGACAGACCCAGCACGCCCAGCACGCCCGGATACCCCAGCACCGGCAACCACTGCGGAGAAACTGCGCGACCTACAGCGTCGCCGCGAAGAGGCCGCAGCGCCCATGGGCCAAGCGCGCCTGGACCGCCTGCGCGAGACCGGTCGCCTTTCCGTGCGCGACCGCCTTGACTACCTCCTCGACGAGGGCAGCTTCGTCGAGATCGACCAGTTGGCCCGCCACCGCACCACGGCCTTCGGCATGGAGGCCAAACGTCCCGTCACTGATGGCGTGGTCATCGGCTGGGGCACGATCGACGGCCGCGAAGTCTGCATTTTCTCCCAGGACGGCACCGTCTTCGGTGGCGCACTGGGGGAGGTCTACGGCGAAAAAATGATCAAGATCATGGAGCTAGCCATCGCCACCGGCCGGCCCCTCATCGGGCTGTACGAAGGCGCCGGCGCCCGCATTCAAGATGGCGCGGTTTCCCTAGACTGGATTGCCCAGACCTTCTACCAGAATGTCCGCGCCTCCGGCGTGATTCCGCAGATCTCCGTGATCATGGGCGCGTGCGCCGGCGGTAACGCATACTCCCCTGCCCTGACTGATTTCGTGGTCATGGTGGACAAGACGTCAAAGATGTTCGTCACCGGCCCGGACGTGATTAAGACCGTCACCGGCGAGGAAATCACGCAGGAAGAACTCGGTGGTGCGACCACGCACATGGCTACCGCAGGTAATTCTCATTTCACAGCGGCTAGCGATGAAGAAGCACTGGACTGGGTCGCCGACCTGATTAGCTATCTGCCGTCGAACAACCGCTCGCTGCCACCGCTGGAGCAGGCCACAATCGACGAAGGTTCCATCGCCGAGAACATCACTGACGACGACCTCCGCCTGGACACCATCATCCCCGACTCGGCCACCGTCCCCTACGATGTGCGCGAAGTCATCGAGGTGCTTTCCGACGACGGCGAATACCTGGAAATCCAGGAAAATCGTGCAGAAAACGTAGTCATCGCGTTCGGGCGCATCGAAGGCCAGGTCGTGGGCTTCGTCGCCAACCAGCCTCTCCAATTCGCCGGCTGCCTCGACATCGACTCGTCCGAAAAAGCCGCGCGCTTTATTCGCACGTGCGATGCCTTCAATATTCCCATCGTCCTCCTCGTAGACGTTCCAGGCTTCCTGCCAGGCGCGAACCAGGAACACGGCGGCATTTTGCGTCGCGGCGCGAAACTGCTCTACGCCTACGGCGAGGCCACCGTCCCGAAGATTACGGTGACCATGCGCAAGGCATACGGTGGCGCATACTGCGTCATGGGTTCTAAGGGCTTGGGCGCGGACCTCAACTTGGCGTGGCCTACCGCCCAGATTGCGGTCATGGGCGCTGCCGGCGCGGTCGGCTTCATCTACCGCAAGGAATTGGCTGCTGCCGCTGAGGCCGGCGACGACACCGCAGCCTTGGCTGCCGCATTGGAAAAGGAATACGAGGACTACATCCTTAACCCCTACCTCGCAGCCGAGCGCGGCCTCATCGACGCCGTCATCGCCCCCTCTGAAACCCGTGGCGAATTAGCCCGAGCCCTACGCCTTCTCCACGATAAAAACGAAACCCGTCCCGCCCGCAAGCACGGCAACATGCCGCTATAGCCACGAAGGATAAACAGATGTCTCCAATTTTTAGTATCACTAAAGGTTCCCTGGACGCTACTGAGTTGGCAGCGTTAACCGCCCTTGTGGCGGCTACCAGCCAGATCCCCGCCCAAGAGTCGGCAGCACCCGCCACGCCGTTGTGCGGCGGATGGGGCCGACCTGAAGAAAAGTTCTCCGGTTTCTCTGCACGCACCCTGCCTGGATTGAACTGGGCATAAGAAACCAGGTACCAGCAGGGCGTTAAGCAGGACTGAACCTAATATATTTTGCCACCAATACTACGTTCAGGGACCAGGATTGCTACTTTTTTAAAAAAGCCGCAATCCTGGTCCCTGAACTTTCACTGAGTGGTGTATGGCCCGACGTATGTAACGGTCGCGTAAGTTGAGGGGATACTATGGGGTGAAACATCGCCCTATAGAAAACGTGTACTTACTTTAGAATCGGTGACTATGTCTGACCTTTCCACGACTGCTGGCAAATTAGATGACCTCGCGCTCCGCCTGGAGCAGGCCCAGAAACCTGTGGGCCAAGAAGTTATCGACGCAACCCATGAGGCCGGGCGCCTGACAGCCCGCGAGCGGGTGTTAGCCACCGTGGATGAGGGATCTTTCGTCGAGGTTGATGCACTGGCGAAGCACCGCGTGGAACGCTTCGGAATGGATGCGAACACTCCTCTCACAGACGGCGTTGTTGCTGGTTACGCCACCGTTGAGGGGCGCAAGGTATGCATTTTCGCCCAGGATTCCACAATCTTTGATGGCCAGATGGGCGAGGTCTACGGCGAGAAGATCGTGAAGGTTTTCCAGCTCGCTGCCAAAACTGGTGTGCCACTGATCGGTTTTTACGAAGGCACCGGCGCCCGCCCCGCGGAAGGGGTGGCTGCGCTGCACTTCTACTCCACGATTATGAAGGAATCCGCCCAGGCTTCTGGCGTTGTTCCCCAGGTCGCCGTGGTTACTGGCGCTGCCGTGGGCGCGCACGCCATTCTTCCGTCACTGGCGGATATCCTCATCATGGTTAAAGGCGAAGCGCACCTCAACGTCACCCCTGCAGAGACGATTGCAACCGTCAGTGGCGAAGACGTAGCAGGCCACGACTTCGATGCTTTGACGCATACGCGCGCCAGTGGCGTTGCCCATGCTGCCGTGGAATCCGATAAGGAGGCCGCTGAGCTTGTGCGAAACGTCGTGAGTTTCCTTCCTTCCAACAACCGCGCCGAGGCCCCGCGCACTGCTACTGCCCTGGTCACCGAGCCAGATGCGGCGAGCTTGGATGCGATTATCCCGGATTCGGCACGCCAGACTTATGAGATGACGGATGTTATCTCACGCGTCGTCGACGGTGGTCAGCTCCTCCAGCTGCAGGAACACTATGCGGCCAACGTGATTACCGGTTTCGCCCGCATTGAGGGCCGTTCGGTGGGCGTCGTGGCGAACCAGCCATCCGTGCTTGCTGGCTGCCTCGACGTGCCGGGAACGCGAAAGGCGGCCCGTTTTATCCGTATGTGTGACACCTTGAATATCCCAATTGTCACCTTCGTGGACGCGCCTGGCTTCCTCCCGAACCCGTCTGAGGAGTATGGCGGCGTATCGCGGACCGCTGCCCAGTTGGCGTACGCGTACGCGGAAGCGTCTGTGGGCCTGATTACCGTGATTACACGCAAGGCGATGGGCGCAGCGTACACCGTCTTCGGCGCGAAAGGCTTGGGAGCGGACCTGGTTTTCGCATGGCCTACCGCTGAGATCGCAGCCACTGACGCCGCCACCGCCGTCCCTGTGCTCTACCAGCAGGAAATTGCGAAGGCACAGCGCCGCGGGAAGGATGTGGAGCCGCTCGTCGCGGACTTCGCGGAAGCATATGAAGAAGAGTTCCTCACCCCGTACATGGCCGCTGAGCGTGGCATCGTCGACGCCGTCATCCCACCGGCGCAGACCCGTGCTCAGGTTGTGGAAGGTTTGCGTTTGCTGGACCGTAAGGTAATTTATGGTCCTGCAAAGAAGCACGGCAACATTCAACTCTAAAGAATCTAGGACAACGCATTGGATAATCCATCACCACTTTTTACTGTGGTTCGCGGCAGCCTGGATGAAACAGAGGCGGCTGCGCTCCACAAGGTTTTGCACGATAAGATTGCGCAGGCTCAGGCGGAGGTGAATGCGCGCCGCGACCGGTGGGCTGCACCTGAGAATCGCTTCAATCACCTGCCGGAACCGTTCAATCCCACGGCGCACAATACGCCCCTGTACTAGCCCTATCTAGCCCCTATACTGGGGCGCATGCGTATTATTTTGGCTTCCCAGTCCCCTTCGCGGCTGGGAATTTTGCGTTCCGCTGGCGTGGAGCCGGACGTCCGCCCCACCAGTATCGATGAGCCCGCGATTTTAGCACGCGCCGTCGAGGCCGGTGCCGATTATTCCGCCCAGGTCCTCACGTTGGCGCAGGCGAAGGCTCGTGCCGTGGGTGCGCAGCCGGGGGCTGTGACTATTGGCTGCGATTCCATGTTGCTTCTCGACGGCACCCTGCAAGGCAAACCGCATACCGTCGAAGCAACCGTGGATCGGTGGCGGACGCAGGCTGGAAAATCCGCGCAGCTGCTCACTGGCCACTGCGTAATCGATTCCGACGGTTCGGAATTTAGTAAGACAGTCTCCACGACCGTGCATTTCGCGGAAGCCACCGAGGAAGATATTCGCGCGTACGCGGAGTCTGGCGAGCCCCTCGAATGCGCGGGTGCTTTCACGCTGGAGGCCCTCGGCGGGTGGTTTATCGACCGGATTGAGGGCGATCCTTCCAGCGTCATTGGCCTTTCTTTGCCGTTGGTGCGCAGGGCGCTTTATTCGTTTGGGTATTCCGCCCACGAGTTTTGGGCCCCTACCTCTGGCACTGGTTCTAGGGCCTGATTGTCGCGGACTGCGGCAAGGATGGGGGCGATGTGTTTCCGTAGTTCCGGGATAAGGCTCATGGCGTAGGGCCGGGAAATGTGGTTGCCGTCACGGTACACGTAGATGTTTCCAATCGCGGCTGGGCAGAATGTTGCGCCGCAGAACCAGTCTGATGTGTCGATGGTGTGCATGGCGCGGTACTGGCTTTCGTATTTTTTCGCCGGGTCTGGTCGGCTGTCAGGGCCGTAGAAGAGGGCTCGGTCAACACCACAGTCAAGGACGCCGTCGGTGCCTTCGTTTTCGGCGTGGCATTGGGATACTAGTTTGCCGGAGCCGTCGGCGTTGGTGAACCAGGGGTTGTCTCGGAGGCCGATGAAGGTGATGCCGGAGGCGTCGAGAAGCGACCAGAGTGTGGGATAGGATTCGGGGACCGAGTCCATGTACTGCCCTTTTTCCAAAAGCGGCCGGGTGGATGTGGAGATCACGATGTCCGGTTGCATGTCCATGACGGCGTCCAAGGCCACCTGGTTGAACATGTGGCAGTCGTCGGCCCAGATGCCGTCGATGTCTTGCGCGAAGGCCGGGCAACTTTGGCGCGCAATGGGGATGAGCTGGAATCCTTCTTCACGACCAAGTTGGTCGAGTGGATCCATCCATTGCTCAGCGTGCGAGCCTCCGAGCAGGACCACGGTCAGGTCACCGTCGGGGTCACCGTAGCGGCAGTCCCGGTCGGGGTGCAGGTCCTGGGGTAGCACGTTGGCCGGGTCTGCGAAAGTGGAGAAGCAGCCATCGTCCCAGGCGAGCGAGTAACTGTCGGCGAGCAGGTAGGGGTCGGGGCGGTTGGGCATTTTCGGGAACGTAGGCGTTCTCGGTGAGCGCGCGGGCGCCCGGGTAGAACGTGGGGTCGAAGTCATTGTCGCTGAGTGCTTGAACTCGTTGCATGTGCGCGTGCGGTGCGACGAGTACGAGGGCACACAGACCTACCACGACAACCCCCGCACCAGCGCGTGCTTGCGCAGGGGCAGATATTTTGAGCTGTGCCCAGGCTGTGGCGAAACGGTTTTCTTCACCGTTCGGGCGGCGGGCTTTCTGCTGCAGCGGCCGTTCCACTAAGCGGTGCGTCAGGTCCGCCAACACCAGCGACGCCCCCACAACCACGCACCCGAGGAGGATGCTCGGGGATTCGTTCCCGCTTATCGACGTCCCCACGATGAGCAGCGGCCAGTGCCACATATACAGCGGGTACGCGATCTGGCCCAACCAGCGTGGGAAGCGGGACGCGAGGGCCCTGGCCACCGGTCCCCCGCCCACGATGAGCAGCGCTGTGCCGATGACCGGGTAGAGGGTCGCGGGGCCGGGAAAGACGCTAGCGCCGTCGAGAAGCACCCCAGTGCTTAAGACCATGAACAGACCTACGCCTGCCGCCCACGCCTGGATGCTCTGGGTGAGGCGCTCGCGCCATGCCGGGGCATAAAGCGCAAGGCAGGCGCCGCCGGTGAGTTCCCACATGCGGGAGAATGTGGAGTAGTAGTTCAATGCCTGGGCAGCATGGTGAAGGTACCACGCGTATGCGAACGATGCCGCCGTGACTACAACGAGGACCGGCCCGGCGACGCGGGCCCCCACCCCGCGCCGCCGCAGCAGCACCAGGACCGATGCCACGAGAATTATCACCACGTAGAACTGCCCCTGGACGGACATGGACCAGATGTGTTGCAGGGGGCTTGCAGTCGCGGAGGCGGCCCCATATTCCTGGCCTTGGCCTGCAAGCTCCCAGTTCTGGTAATACAGCAGGCTAGCCGTCAGCTGGCGGTAGTAGTTGGAGTCCCCCAGGCTCGGAGCCCAGGTGCGTACTGCAAGGGTCGTTGCGCCGAGTACGAGCACGAGCGTGGGAACAAGGCGCCGCAGTGTGCGCCACACTGGCCACCACGGGTTTGCGGAAGCGTCGGGACGTGCTGCGTACCGCAGCTGCGAGCCGGCAAAGAAGTAGCCGGACAGCACCAAGAAGACGTCTACCCCGCCGGACACCTTGCCGACGAACACGTGGAATAGGACGACGAAAGCAATGGCGATGCCCCGCAAACCGTCGAGGTCATACCTATATTGTGTTGCCACGTGAATCCCCTAGCTGTGCCCTTCCTATGAGGTGTCACACTCTATCAAGGATGGCAGACAGAAAAGAAACAGCGGTTCTGCACGGGCGGCTGCTTCTGGTCTAGGTTGGGGGCATGGAAATTAACGATCTCTTAGCCCCCGATCCGATCATGTTGCCCGTCGACCCTGCCGCAGGCGATGACCCCACTTTGGATAGCACTGCGCTACGCCACCCCGATAGCCCCCTGGTCTGGGCGACGAAAGCGGAGGCCGCCCTCGCATCAGCCGAGACGGATGCGGAAAAGCTAGAGGCCTACGCCTACGCACGCACCGGCTACCACCGCAGTTTGGATCGTCTGCGCGCGAACGGGTGGAAGGGTTGGGGCCCGGTGCCTGCTTCGCATGAGCCGAACATGGGCGTCTTGCGCGCAATCGCCGCCCTTGCCCGCGCGGCGCGCCTGATCGGCGAAGATGATGAATATGACCGGTGCCGCGGGATGCTTTCCGACGCCGACCCGCACTCCGTAACTGCTCTGCTAGATAATTAGCGCAGCTTGTTCTGCTCCACGAGTTCGGAAGTGTTTTGCGCGGTACGGACCATGGAGACAAAGAACTCTAGGGTCACGCGTGCGCCGATGACCGCGAGGAAGAACAAAATACCGCCCACGACAACTGCCATGAACAGGGCAGCGAGTCCCTCTGCGAAGCCGTTGGTAAATGCAGCTAGCGAGAAGAGGATGCTCAGACCCCACGTGATGCCGTAGATGCCGACGAAGATGATGTAGATGACCTTGACGAAGTCGATGGTCACGAATCGGCGGAACGAGAAATCGAACAGCGCGCTAAACAGGCCCTTGCCCTCACCCGCGATGTTTGTGGCAGCTGGCGCTGGGGTGTACTCCGGCCCAGGTGTAGGGTTAGACGGATTCTGCTCCGGCCCAGTACCCCACGGGTTGTTGTTGAGGTTGTCGCCAGGATTAAACGAATTGGTCATAGGAGAAATCCTTCCTGTGTAAAAAAGTAATAGACCACGGTTCACCTTAACGGAACCGTGGTCTATGCGCGGTAAAAAGACGGTTATTTTATGCGTGCTTTGCTTCGACGCGCTTGATCGCCTCGGAAGCGACGAGCTCCTGGATACCCATGTCGAGCTCGGAGGTGAAACCAACGCAGGAGCAGTTAATTTCGCCGAGGACGTAGGTGTCTTCACCATTCTCACCGTCGGCGAGCATGAAGTCTGCGGTCCAGATCAGTGGGATGTTGTCGCCACCGAGCTTCTCGGCGATGATGGGGCGAGCTTCGTGGAACATATCGATGAGTTCCTGCCACTGCTCTGGCTTGTCGTAGGTGTACTTCGCGCCGGAGAACAGGGTTGCGGAGAAGTTGTCGCCACCTTCCGCGGGCTTCTTGTGCACCACGAAGACTGGGTGCGGGCCGACGAGCAGGATGCGGATTTCGCCTTCGACGATGCGTGGCATGAAGCGCATGTCGACGAGCATGCCGTTATCGCCGATGATGTACTGGTCACAGAAGTCCATGAACTCGCCGAGCTCGCGGTCTTCGGTGTGGTTGTCTACTGCCTCGGTGCACTTGAGCTTGGTGTCCAGTGGCAGTGCGGTGCCTGGTTCGACAGATGCAGCCAGCTCTGGGTCGGCGAGGCGGACGCGCCAGATGCCTTCACCTGTAGAGCCGCGATTCTGCTTGAGTACGCGCTCACCGTAGGACAGCGACTTCGGGAAGGTCTCGTGGAAGTCCTTGACCTCGTAGTATGCGGCGGTGTCAGCGGGTACCAGGGAGGTGTCGTTGAGTTTGACCAGCGCATCTTTGGCGCCGTATGCCATCATCTCTGCGGGGGTGGACATGCCTACCAGGCCGGCGTCGGCAAGCTTGGTCAGGAGTTCGAAGTAGCCCTTTTCGCCGCCGGGGATGTTGCCTGGGTTGACGCGAGAGATGTAGGCGTCGAAGTTTTCAGAGACGTACTCGAACAGCTTCTCGGACCACTCGGGGCGGTAGTAGACGACTTCTGCGTCCCAGCCCTCTGCTTTGATGGCGTTCACGATCGGCATGGTGTCCTTGCGGTGGCCGTCGATGAACTTGTCGGAGCCGCCCTCAACCTCGAATACGACGATGGCTTTTTTCATAGGATCCCCTTACATAGGTAGGTGAAACATGTCGGATGTGACTGTAAATAACGCCGGATTCTGCGGGTAAGCAGACGTTAAGCGCCTACACATAACTTTAATAAAAGAGTGTGGTTTTCTCCTCTCCGAGGGGGCGAACATGATGAACGCCACACTGGAGGAGGTTGGCTTAACCTATTACAGAATGGTCACTATTGTGGTCATTAGCGTTTATATACCTATTAACCCCTTAGTCGCGGATATAGAAAGGCCACCCATGCCCATCGAATTCGATCCCTCTCCCCGGTTCTCCGAGTACGCACACCCCGAGCGAGTGGTGTCTGCGGCGTGGCTGTCTGCCCACTTGGGCATGCCGGGCCTGAAGGTGGTGGAGTCCGATGAGGATTCCTTGCTCTACGACATTGGCCATATCCCCGGTGCGGTTCGCATTGATTGGCAGCGTGATCTCAATGATCCGATCACACGCGACTTCATCGACGGTGAGCGTTTTGCCAAGCTCATGAGCGAAAAGGGCATCGCCCGCGACGACACGATCGTGGTGTATGGCGACCACAACAATTGGTGGGCCACCTACACGATGTGGGTCCTGACCATGTTCGGCCACGAGGACGTCCGCCTCCTCGATGGCGGCCGCGATGGCTGGATGGGCGAAGAACGCGACACGTCCTTTGCCGTGCCTGCGTATCCGGAAACGGATTACCCCGTCGTCAAGCGCAATGATGAGCTGCTGCGTGCTTTCGTCGAGGAAGTCGTAGAAGAAGCAGCCGCGAAGTCTTCGACGCTTATCGACGCCCGCCCCTCCATCTCCTACACGGCGGAAGAGCGCACCTCGGGCACATTTGCACGCAAGACCGGCAACCGCGAGGGACACATCCCGGGCGCGATTAACATTTCACACAACAAGGCCATTTACCCGAACAATACGTTCCGTGGCCGCAAGGAACTTGACGAGATTGCGGCAGATGTACCTACCGACAAGCCTATTATCGTGTACTGCCACTTAGGCGACCGCGCCTCGCACATGTGGTTCGTCCTGACGTACCTTTTGGGCTACGACAACGTGCGTGTCTACGACGGCTCCTGGGCCGAGTGGGGTTCGCGCGTGCGCATGCCAATTGCTGTTGGCCCCACGCCTGAGGGTGATAACCAGCCGGAACTCTAACCCTCACAGACTTCCGGGCGACGCAATTTGTAACACAAAAGCATCTGGTTGCCGATACCGGAAGTATGTGTGTGTAGTATGTACACAGAAACTAAGCTACGCTTGCGTAGCTTAAGGCTTATAGAGCAGGAGAAAGGTCGCCGACGTGGCAGTAGAAGCTAAAAAGATCACCAAGGTACTCATTGCCAACCGTGGTGAGATTGCAGTGCGAGTAATCCGCGCCGCACAGGACGCGGGCATTACATCCGTTGCCGTCTATGCAGAACCTGACGCAGACGCCCCCTTCGTCCGCCTTGCCGACGAGGCTTTCGCTCTCGGCGGCGCAACCGCCGCGGACAGCTACCTCAACATCGAGAAGATTATTAATGCCTGCCAGTCCTCAGGAGCTGACGCCGTCCACCCCGGTTACGGCTTCCTCTCCGAGAATGCGGACTTTGCGCAGGCTGTTATCGACGCCGGCCTGACCTGGATTGGCCCTTCCCCCGAATCCATCGCGGCCCTGGGCGATAAGGTCACGGCTCGCCACATCGCCGAGCGTGCCAACGCCCCCATGGTCCCCGGCACCAAAGACCCCGTAGCAAACGCCGCCGAAGCCAAGGCTTTCGCCGAGGAACACGGGCTCCCTATCGCGATTAAGGCCGCATTTGGTGGCGGCGGCCGTGGCATGAAGGTGGCCTACGACCTCGACGAAGTTGAGGAACTCTTCGAATCCGCTACGCGCGAGGCCGTCGCAGCCTTTGGCCGTGGCGAGTGCTTCGTCGAGCGTTATCTGGATAAAGCCCGCCACGTCGAGGCCCAGGTCCTCGCCGATCAGCATGGCAACGTGATTGTTGCCGGCACGCGTGACTGCTCCTTGCAGCGCCGATTCCAGAAACTGGTGGAAGAAGCACCAGCCCCCTACCTGTCTGACGAGCAGCGTGCCACCATCCACGATTCCGCGAAGCGCATCTGCAAAGAGGCTGGTTATTACGGCGCCGGCACGGTCGAGTACTTGGTGGGCGCGGACGGTTTGATCTCCTTCCTTGAGGTCAATACGCGCCTCCAGGTGGAGCACCCGGTTACGGAAATCACCACCGGCATCGACTTGGTGCGTGAGCAGTTCCGTATCGCAGAGGGCCAGGTGCTGCGCCATACGGAGGATCCACAGCCACACGGCCACGCTTTTGAGTTCCGTATTAATGGCGAGGATGCGGGTTCAAACTTTATGCCGTCGCCAGGCACCATCAATGTGTACAAGGAACCGGCAGGTCCTGGTGTGCGCGTGGATTCCGGCGTGACCGAGGGCTCCGTTGTGGGTGGCCAATTCGACTCCATGCTGGCCAAGCTCATTGTTCACGGCGAAGACCGCACTGAGGCGCTACAACGTGCACGCCGCGCCTTGTCTGAATTCACTGTCGAGGGCATGCCTACCGTACTCCCCTTCCACCGCCACATCGTGGAGAACCCCGCATTCATTGGCGATGACGAGGGCTTCGAGGTATACACGAAGTGGATTGAGGAAGTGTGGGATAACCCAATCCCCGCATACGACGGCGATGCCGAGGTTGCTGAGCAGGAAGCACAGTCCCACCGCGTGGTCGTGGAAGTCAATGGTCGCCGCGTAGAGATTGCGCTGCCCCAGAATCTTTCCTTCGGCGCGATTGGCGGTGCCGTCGCAGGTGCCCGCAAGAAGAGCCGCAAGCGCCGTTCCGGTGGCGGTGCAGCAGCAGTATCGGGCGACGCTGTCGTCGCGCCGATGCAAGGCACCGTTATCAAGGTGAACGTTTCCGAAGGTGACGAGGTCTCTGAGGGCGATGTCATCATGATCCTTGAGGCTATGAAGATGGAAAACCCGGTGAAGGCACACAAGTCTGGTGTGATCGAAGGTTTGGCTGTCGAGGCTGGCGCTGGCGTGACTAAGGGTCAGCAGTTGGCTGAGATTAAGTAAATTCCCTGGCTTAGAGCCGGCTACCCCTTGCGGGCAGTCGGCTCCTTGCTTTTAAGGCACAGGGTTCGGCCGCAGCCGGTGACGAAGCCGGCTTTTCCTTGCCCGCTTTCGGCGCTTTTCCATATATTGACCAATGGTCTGCGCTTCCCACTTCCCTTGTGGAGACAGTGGCCCGGAGGCTAAACCGATTTCGAAGGTTCCGTCGGTGTGCAACCAGATTGTCGTGCCGGTCTCTGGGTCCAGGATGTAGTGCAGACCGCCGTTGGTTTTGTAATTGTGGTCGAAGGAGCACACGTCGACGAGGTTCTTTGCAGAGGTTTCGCCACCTTCGGCGTATTCCACACGGTGGTCCTTCTGGCACCTGTGCCCGGGCACATTGCAACCGGGAACAGCGCAGGTACCATCGCGACCTTCAAGATACGCACGAAGACCAGGGCTCGGACGATACGAGTCTGACGTGAAGTCTTTATACTTTGCGATATTTCTGGTCTTAGTGACTTCTGCTAAGAGTTCGTCGCGCAGTTCCCCACTAATCCAACCGACGCCGGACATCCACGCTGGTGCATCTGGGATATCTTCCGCCCTATAAATGTTAAGCGTGAGGTTCACAGTGATGTTGTCGAAGAGCAGCTTGTAGAAGGCTTCCTCGCGGTTACATGTGTATTCCCTTGTGATGTGCCGGATCGCTTCATCTAGTTTGAGTGCATCCGTTGTAGTCATCTCCGCCCGCAGCTCGGCCGGACCTCCCTCCTGCCCCGGGTTAAACAGCTCGAAGGGTGGCAGCTCTTTCTTGGTGGGTTCCGGGTTCAATTCGGGGTTCGTGAGCACCAAAATATGTTTGAGGCGTTTTCTAAACGAAGTCTCATCGGGGAAGGATTGGCAGGGCATCGTCGGCGTGAGGACTTTGGCGAGCATCTCATCGATATCACCAAACGTCTTTGGATCCGCCCCATCCAAAACGGACGCCAGGATCCCGATGTAATCCCAGCCAAGCAACGCTAGCTCGCGCTGCAACTGCAAGGTTTTGGGTAATTTGAACAGGATTTTCATGCCGGCAATAACAATGCGCCTGGCTTTGTAGTCCGGAAAACCCAGCACCTTGCGCGCTTGAGATATAGAATCCCGGGTCGGTCTTTCGTCCGTATGCATGAGATGTTCAAGCAAAATGAAGGCTTGGCGCCTCACATTTTCCGCCATCACCGTTAGCGGATTGCTCTGATCACTGAGATAGAAATACGCCGGAGGATTAACCCCTGGTCTCCTCCGAATGTGCCGTGGTATTTCAGTGTCTTCCACTGCCCTGTCCCCTATTCTGGCCCACCCCGGGCCGAGATTTTGTTTACTATGCACCCCACTGTAGTTTATTCGCACACACTTGTCAATACGAGACGTTTAACCAGGCATTTACCACCAGTTTCAACACTACAGTTCGAACCCCAAAGCCCGTTAAGAAAACCGGCCCGAGCGAAATACTCGAGCCGGTTAACTAGCTAAAGCACGGCTAGCTGATCTCGACGATCAGGTCGCCACCTTCCACCTTCGTTGGCTGCAGGAGGACAACACGGGAGACGGTGCCGTCGATAGGCGCAGAGATGGAGGCTTCCATCTTCATTGCCTCGATGACAGCAACTTGGTCGCCGGCCTTGACCTCATCGCCCTCTGAAGCGGTAACGGTAACAACGCCAGCGAACGGTGCCGGGACGTGGCCTTCGTTGGACGGGTTAGCCTTCTCGACGGTCGCGACGATGGACTCGGCGGACTCGTCACGCACGCGCATCGGGCGGATCTGGCCGTTGACCGTTGCGGTGACGTGGCGCATGCCCTTCTCGTCAGGCTCGCCGACGGCGTCGAGGCGGACCGTCATCTTGCGCTGCGAACCAGGAACTGGGATAACCAGCTCGCGGCCCTCGACGAGACCGTAGAAGAACTCGAGGTCATCGAGCTGGTCCACGCGGCCGTAGAGGCGGCGGTGCTCCGCAAACTCCTCGGCAGGCTTCGGGAAGAGCAGCTTGTCCAGAGTATTGCGTCGTACTGCGCGATCCTCAGAGGCCAGGCCTTCCTCGGCTTCCTTGGAGATCGGCGCGGTCGGGTCGGCGCCTTCCTTACGCCCGGCAAGAGCCTTGTTGCGCAGTTCCTCAGGCCAGCCACCAGGAGGGGTACCCAGTTCGCCGCGCAGGAATGCGATGACGGAATCTGGGATGTCGTACTTCTGTGGGTCGGCAGCAAATTCTGCAGCCGTCACACCAGTACCTACCAGCGACAGGGCAAGGTCGCCGACGACTTTGGAGGATGGGGTCACCTTCGTGGGTCGGCCGAGCATTTCGTTGACGTCTGCGTAGGTGTCCTCGATGAGTTCGAAGCGATCGGCCAGCCCCAGCGATGCTGCCTGCGTACGCAGGTTGGACAGCTGACCACCTGGGATTTCGTGGTTGTACACGCGGCCGGTTGGGCCAGGGATACCGGACTCGAATGGGGCGTAGACAGCACGCACTGCCTCCCAGTACGGCTCCAAATCGCCGACGGCATCCAGCGACAGGCCAGTGTCGCGGTACGTATTCGCGAACGCAGCAACAATGGCCGACAGCGACGGCTGCGACGTGGTGCCGGAAACCGGAGCGGAAGCACCGTCGACGGCGTCGGCGCCCGCTTCTGCAGCGGCCAGGTAGGTTGCCAGCTGCCCACCAGCGGTGTCGTGCGTGTGTACGTGGACTGGCAGGTCGAATTCCTTGCGCAGAGCTGTGACCAGCTTCCGGGCAGCAGCCGGGCGCATGAGGCCAGCCATATCCTTGATACCGATGATGTGTGCACCAGACTTGACGATCTCCTCCGCCATACGCAGGTAGTAGTCAAGGGTGTACAGATCTTCCTTCGGGCTCGCCAGGTCACCGGAGTACGCCATCGCGACCTCAGCAATCGTGGTGCCGGTCTCCAGGACGGCGTCGATAGCTGGGCGCATCTGGGAAACGTCATTGAGCGCGTCGAAGATACGGAAGATATCGATACCGGATGCTGCGGCCTCGTTCACGAACGCCTTGCACACGGAATCCGGGTACGGGGTGTAACCCACGGTATTGCGGCCACGCAGCAGCATCTGGATATTAATGTTCGGCATCGCCTCGCGCAGCTTGTCCAGACGCTCCCACGGATCCTCGTGGAGGAAGCGCATTGCGACGTCGTAGGTTGCGCCACCCCATGCCTCAACGGACAGCAGCTGCGGGGTCAGGTGCGCAACAGCCTCGGCGGCTGGGATAAGTGCCGCGGTACGCACGCGCGTCGCCAGCAGCGACTGGTGCGCGTCACGGAACGAAGTGTCGGTGACAGCTAGGGCATCCTGCTGGCGCAGGCGGCGAGCAAACTCGGCCGGCCCGACGTCGAGAAGCAAGTCGCGGGAACCGCGCTGCAGTCCTGCCTTCTTATCAAAGGTCGGGAGCTTTTCGGCGGGGAGCAGGTTAGTCGGGCGGTCGCCATGTGGCTTGTTGACGGTCACCTCAGCCAAGTAATCCAGAATTCGGGAGGCTTCGTTGTCCGCTGGTGGCGCCTGCATCAACCATGGATGCTCGTCGATGAAGGAGGTGTCCAGGCGCGAAGACGTGAAGTCCGGCTCGCGGAGCAGAGCACGCAGGAAGCCAATGTTGGTGGACACGCCAGAAATGGTGAACTCAGCCAGTGCACGTTGTGCACGCGCTACGGCGGCTGCGAAGTTCGGGCCACGCGTGGTCATCTTGACCAGCATGGAGTCGAAGTTCGGGGTGATTTCGCCACCCAGGGAGGCGGCGCCGTCGAGACGCACGCCAGCGCCACCAGGGCTGCGGTATGCGCTGATTGTGCCGGAGTCAGGGCGGAACTCGTTGTTCGGATCCTCAGTGGTGATACGGCACTGGAGGGCCGCGCCGTGGACCTCAATCTTGTCCTGGGTCAGGCCCAGTTCGGGCAGGGTCATGCCGGCAGCGACCTGCATCTGCGACTTCACCAGGTCAACCTGGGTGATTTCCTCGGTCACGGTGTGCTCGACCTGGATGCGGGGGTTCATCTCCATGAAGACATGGTTGCCCTTTTCATCCACGAGGAATTCGACGGTACCTGCGCACTGGTAGCCAATGTGCTTGCAGAACTTCACCGCGTCCGCGCAAATGCGCTCGCGCAGTTCAGGATCCAAGTGCTGCGCCGGAGCAATCTCGACGACCTTCTGGTGGCGACGCTGCACGGAGCAGTCACGCTCGAAGAGGTGAATAACGTTGCCCTCTGCGTCGGCCAGGATCTGGACCTCGATGTGCTGCGGGTTGATGACCGCACGCTCCAAGTAGACGCGCGGGTCACCGAACGCAGCCTCCGCCTCGCGGGAAGCTTCGGCAGCCAGGCGCTTGAAGTCCTTTGCGTCGTGGACCACACGCATACCGCGGCCACCGCCACCTGCCAGGGCCTTCACGAAGATTGGGTACTCACGATCTTGCGCGTAGCCCCATAGTTCATCAATGTCTGCAGATGCTGGGGAATCGTCCAGGATGGGCAGGCCTGCTTCTTCAGCGACCTGTACGGCCTTAGCCTTATCGCCGGTCAGATCCAGGACCTCCGGAGGTGGACCAATAAACGCGATGCCATTGTCGCGGCATGCGCGGGCGAAGGTTGCGTTCTCTGAGAGGAACCCATAGCCCGGGTAGATTGCGTCCGCGCCGGTTTCCTTTGCGGCGCGGATAATCTCGTCGATGTTCAGGTACGAACGCACCGGAGTGTCGTCGCCACCAATGGAGACTGCCTCGTTAGCGAAGGACCGGTGGTAGGAGTTCCGGTCCTCGCGCGGGTAGACAGCTACTGTCTCCGCGCCTACCTCATACGCTGCACGGAATGCGCGTACTGCGATCTCGCCACGGTTGGCAACAAGAATTTTCTTGAACGAAGGTGTGCTATTGGCTGCCATCGCTGCCATGCCCCTTTCAACTACTCACGTCAGTCACGTCCTGTTGGCCGTCTGCCCACAGTAACTAAGCATTCTAGTGCCAACGTGAGACCGCACACTACGGGGGTAATGGTCACGTGTGCCACACCCGTGCTGTGCAGGCAGTATTTTTGTCCGATTTTTATATGCACGCGGCAGCGGGTGAATTTCAAACACTTTATTAAGACCAAATGTTTCCCAGTTTTGACGTGCACGGTCGTACGCTTCTCGACGTCACCTCTGCCCTATTACCGTGGTACCCGTGAAGAATTCCTTAATGACTCTGGGCATGGGCGCCGTCTTGGCGCTGCTGACGTACAACACCAACGGTTCACTAGCCGTCGCGCTGACGATCGTGGCTGTGGCAGCGGTACTGGCAATCGTGGTAGCGATCAAAAAATAGCCCCCGATCCCTTTTCAGGAATCGGAGGCAGATTGCCACGGCTTAAGGCTTAGACGTCAGACTTGAGCAGTTCTTCCAGCGGTACTGGGGAAAGCAGGTACGGGGCAACCTCGAGCACGGTGCGGGCGCCGGTTTCACCCTGTGCCGCTAGGCGTGCCGCTGCACGGCCGTACGCAACCTGGACCGCAGCGGTGAAGTCTGGGTTCGCACCCAATTCCAGGCTGTATTCGACGACGTGCTGGGAAGCCTTATCGCCCTCGCCGACGGTGCCCGTGGTGATCACGTGGCCGCCGTGCGGCATACCAGAGTGGTCGCGATCGAAGGTTTCACGGTCGATGAAGTTGACCTCAACCTCATACCCCACGAAGTAGTCCGGCATGGTGCGGATTTCCTCTTCAATGCGGGCGTGCTCGGACTCTGGTGCCACAACCCAGCACTGGCGCACGTGCGCCTGCTTGGAGTCGATGTCTGCACCTTTGCCGGCGCGGGCTTGGTCAAGAGCCTCTGGGTTCGGCAAAGTGTACTGGACAGCTGCCTCAACGCCGTCGATGCGGCGAAGTGCATCCGAGTGCCCCTGGGACAGGCCCGGGCCCCAGAACGTATTGTTCTGGTGCACCGGCAGAATAGCCTTTGCCATGACGCGGTTGAGGGAGAACATTCCTGGGTCCCAGCCCGTGGAGATAATTGCCAGGTTCCCTGCTTCGCGCGCTGCAGCATCCATGCGCTCGTAGTGGCCCGCAATGTCGCGGTGGTTATCGTACGTATCAACAGTTGTGGTCACGCCAGCGAAGCGAGTTGCTTGCTCCGGGATGTCTGTTGCAGAACCTAGGCACAGGAACAGCACATCAATTTTGTCAGCGTACTTTTCCACGTCGGCGACAGGGACCACCGCCGCTGCGGTGTCCAGTGTGTCGCGGCGGGAGAATACCGCGGCAAGTTCCATATCTGGCTGCTGGGCGATGACTCGTTCAACGGACTTGCCCAAGTTGCCATAGCCGACGATGCCGGCGCGGATCGTGCTCATTCCTATTCACAACCTTTCAGTGAATCTCGTATGTGATGTACCCGAACTAAAATACTCTTTTTTAGCCCAAGTCGTCATGCGCCACGAGCCGGCGTGCAGCCTCCGTGATCGAGCCGGACAGTGACGGGTACACGGCGAAGGAATCGGCCAGGTCAGCGACCGTAAGGTTGTTGCTAACAGCGACCGCGACCGGGAGGATCAGTTCGGATGCTGAAGGCGCCACAATCACACCGCCGATCACCAAACCGGAGTTACGGCGGCAGAAAAGTTTGACAAAGCCGTGCTGGAGGGAACGCATCTTGGCACGTGGGTTCGTCGATAGTGGCAGCATGATGGAACGCGCGCTCACCTCACCGGATTCAATCTCAGCTTCGGTCACGCCGACGGCCGCGATCTCAGGGCGGGTGAACACCGCGGTAGCAACAGTCTTCATGCGCAGCGGGGACACGCCCTCACCCAGCGCGTGGTACATGGCGATACGGCCCTGCATCGCTGCGACTGAGGCCAGCGGGAAGAGGTCAGTGCAGTCGCCGGCGGCGTAAATACCGTTGACATTCGTGCGCGAAACGCGGTCCACCTTAATGTGCCCGGACTGGGTCACCTCAACGCCTGCGGAATCGAGCGCCAAATCTTCGGTGTTCGGGATGGAACCTACCGTCATCAAAGCGTGGGAACCTTCGATCGCGCGGCCGTCAGTGGTGTGCACGATAACCCCCGAGCCGGTGTTTTCCACCTTGGATACGCGCGCATGCTTCTCCAGCGAGACCCCGCGCCCTTGGAGAACTGTTTCGAGGACGTCAGCGGCGTCGGCGTCGTCGTGAGGCAAAATACGGTCACGCGATGCCACCAGGGTGACCTTCACACCCAGTTCAGCGAATGCGGACACGAATTCCGCGCCCGTGACACCGGAACCAACGACGATGAGGTGCTCCGGCATGTCCGTGAGGTTATACACCTGCTGCCAGGTGAGAATGCGGTCGCCATCTGGCTGTGCGTCGGGCAGGATACGTGGGCGGGCACCCGTTGCGATGAGTACCAGGTCGCACTCTACGGTCTCCTCGGTGCCGTCGGCGCGGTCGACGTGGATGTAGTGCGTCATCTGGTTCGTGTTCTTGTCATCGAACCGTGCGCGCCCGTTAATAATCTTGACCCCGATGCGCACCATCTGGCGCTGAATGTCGTCAGACTGCTTCGTAGCCAGCGCCTGGACGCGACCGTTCAGCGCATCCAAGTGGAGTTCGATGTCCCCGATCCCCTTGTCCAGCTCCATATCATCGGCGCGGCGCAGGTCCGTCTTAATGTTCGTGCCGGCGATGAAGGTCTTCGACGGGACGCAGTCGTGAATGACCGCGGACCCTCCCAAGCCCTGGTCTTCAATAAGAGTTACATCTGCGCCGTATTTTGCGCCTGCAAGTGCTGCTTCATAACCTGCAGGTCCGCCGCCGATAATCACAATTCTGCGAGCCATGTGTGGGCTGTCCTCCGTAAAGGTTGGGGTAAAAGTGGTGTGCGCCCAAGTCTATCCCAGTACACCCGTACTGCAACCAGTGGGGTGAACCTTTCGTGGGACTATGCCCGCTTCTCGACGCCTCCCGGCTCCACACCTACGACCCCAAGCGCTGGTGGAATTTCTCCACGACCCCCGCAAAAAGCCGGACGCCCACACCGATGGCGCGTTCGTCGACAAGCAAATCCCCCTGGTGCAGATCCTGCTGGGCGCCCTCGCCCGACCATGCGCCGAGGCGTGCCATAGAGCCCGGCACTTTCTCCAGATACCAGGAGAAATCCTCACCACCCGACGACTGCGGCGCTTCGACGACGGCACCGGGGTCGATGAGGCTCGCGGCATCAGCGAGAATCGCGGTGGCTACTTCATCGTTAAGCACTGGCGGCACGCCACGGGTATAGGTGACCTCCGCGCGGCAGCCCGTAGGCTCCACAATCTGGGCAACGAGCTCCCGGACCAGCGGTTCGATATCGCGCCACACCCCAATATCGGCGGTGCGCACAGTGCCGCGAATCAGGCCACGCTGCGGAATCGCATTCGGGGCCGACCCAGACTCCACGTGCCCAAACACCAAGACGGTCCCCGTGCGCGGATCAACCCGGCGCGACAGCAACGCCGGCAGCTGGGTAATCACGGAACCAACTGCGTACACCACGTCCTGGGTCATGTGCGGACGCGAAGAATGCCCGCCTGCGCCCGCAATCTCTACGGTGAGCACGTCCGTCGCAGAGGTGATCGCACCAGTGCGCACCCCAATGCGGCCGACCTGTAGTTTCGGTTCCACGTGGACGGAATATATAGCGCCCACACCATCCAGCACGCCTTGCGCAATAACGTCGGTGGCACCACCGTCAATAACCTCTTCGGCGGGCTGGAAAATCACCCGCACACCCACCTTGAGTTCCACGGTGGAGAGCGCGCACGCTAAAGCAAGGGCGACGGTGGTGTGGACATCATGGCCGCACGCGTGGCACACACCAGGGTTCACCGACGCGAAGTCAAGGCCCGTGACCTCCACCAACGGGAGTGCATCAATGTCTGCACGGAAGGCTAACTTCTCTGGTGTATCGGGGCCGATGTCCACGTACAAGCCCGTATTCTGCAGCCGGACTGGGTGTAAACCGTGGGCGGTGAGAGTTTCCACGAGGAAGTCCGTGGTGGCGTACTCGTGATTAGAGAGTTCAGGGTGACGGTGGATGTGCCGGCGCCACTGGATCACCTGGTCTTTATGCTGCGCCAACCACGTGTTGACCGCATGCGTATAAGACGCTTCCACCACCTGTTGAACTCCTTTGACACCGCGCAACCGCCACCGGCTGCACGGAACGTGCACCGCAGACCTGAGGGTCTTAACCAATAACTCTGGCCAGTGTAGTCACTGGCCAAAACAACTCCTAAATAACAGTATCCCGCACTGACTCTAGCCCCGGCGGCTAGAGCCCCCGCTGGGCAACGAGGAATACTGGGTGCTCCCGCAATCCTGCGAATGGTAGGCCGCGGGCCTGCTTTTCCAACATGTCCCATGCTGGCGCGTGAACAGTCCCCACCACTGGCACGGAGGCAGGCGCCGTGGCAGCGCGCACGCGCTTTTTGTATACGTTGACGCGGTCACGCAGGCTTCCGAAATCATCGTCAGAGGCCGGCCAGACCAGCGCAAACGCATGGTCAGGGACTTCACACTTTCCTACCGGGATACGCTCGCCGCGCGGGAGCAGCACCGCCGGCGGCACGTCGAGCGCTAGCGCAAGAGCATAAATATTGCGTAGCTGGGGGTTAACCACCGCGCCGGTGTTGGTTTCGTTGCGTTCGTACATCGAGATAGTGTTGCGGTCGATGCCGGATAGCTCAGCGAGCTCGTCTTGGGTGAGGCCACGGAGACGTCGATAAGCATAAATAGTGCGGCTGAAGACGTAACCATACGACGACCAGTGCGTTGCCAGGTCAGCGTCCCCGCGGAGACGCTGGAACTCCTTGCCCGCATGTAAGTTCGTCGAAGCCATATGGGCAACTGTGCCCACCACAGTATGCAAAGTCCGCACACTGCAGTGGGCACACGTTACCCATTTAGAGGTCTATATTTCGCGGGCCGTAGAGACGATCGCCAGCATCGCCCAGGCCAGGGACGATGTATGCATTTTCGTCCAGACCAGGATCAATAACCGCGGTGACCAGACGAACCGGCAGGCCCGAATCTTTCAGCGCCTGCACGCCCGGCTCCGCGGAGACCATGCATACGCAGGTGATGTCCTTCGCGCCGCGAGCCACCAGCAGACGGATCGCGTGCAGGAGTGAGCCGCCGGTCGCCAGCATCGGGTCCACGAGGAACACCGGCTGATCGCTCAGGTCCTCGGGCAGGGCCTCCAAGTACGGGACGGGTTCGTGGGTTTCCTCGTCGCGAGCCATGCCGATGAAGCCAACCTGGGCATCCGAGATCATCGACAACGCTGGATCAATCATGCCCAGGCCTGCGCGGATGATGGGAACGATGATGGGTGGGGTCTCCAGGCGTGCGCCCTGCGCAGTATCGACCGGGGTGACCACGTCAAAGTGCTCCACCTTCAAGTCGCGGGCAGCCTCGTAGATGAGCATGGCACCCAGGTCACTCAGGGCGGAGCGGAAGCCGGCATTGTCTGTGCGGGCGTCGCGCATGATGGTCAGGCGGGATTGGGCCAGGGGGTGATCGATGACGGTGATATCCATGCCCCCAATAGTATGCGTTCCAGCCTTGCGAAGAATCGGCGGGAACCAGTTGGCGCCGTGGGTGCGTCTATTAAGGCATGAACCCAACACTAGACATTGATGTAGAACACGCCCAGGCCCTGGCCCGCGACCTCGCCGGCACTCCTGCTCCCCAGGTGCCACCGTTTAGTCCTCCGCCAATCCCCGGGGCGGGCGACTTCCTCGCGGCACTCGCCGCCGCCCACCAGGCCACAACACGCAGCGTTGCCGAACTAGTGCATTACCTGCGCTGGTGCGGGGAGGAAGCAGCGCAGGCAGTATCGCTTATCGACGCCACCTCCGCCCACACCGCCGCAACCTTAGACGGGCACGGTGAACTCCTGTGATCGACCTCGCTTCCACAGCCCAGGCCATTGCCCGGCACCTGCCTTCCCCTCTCCCAGCACCAGCCACCATCGGCGTGCCCGATATTTCCCCGCTAGTTCCCCTAGCGCGGTACTTATCCACGCGCCCGGACCCAGCGATGGAGGCGCACCGAATAGTCAGCGCACACGCAGGCGATATTGCCGCTATCACGCGCGATGCTGCTCCCCTTTTCATCAGCGCGGCCCTGGATATTACAGAAATCGGAGCCAGTTTCCTCCGACGTGCCGTCCCGCTTGCCGCCACTGCACTTATCCCAGGGGCTGGCACAGCGCACGCTGTGGCACGCCTAGCGGTCGAAGTATCCTCGCATCTAGCTCAGGCCGCATTGCGAGTGCAGCAACTCACTCAGGATTTAGCCCCCTTTACTGGGCGCTTGTCCGAGATTGCAGCGCGCGTGGTGCAGTTACCGAATGGTCCCGGGATGCTCAGCCCTAGGTCCGGGCCTGTGCCCGAGCATGAGATAAAGCATGTGGCACTCAGTGCCGAGTTGCCGGCGGGCGGATCTTCGGGTGGCGCGGCGGGCTCGAGTGCGGGCTCCGCAGCGGTCGCGGCGGCCAAGTCTACCCTGGGTACCCCCTACGTGTGGGGTGGCACGTCACCGGGAGGCTTCGATTGTTCCGGGTTGACACAATGGGCGTGGCGTCAGGCTGGCGTCGATTTACCACGCACCGCGGAAATGCAAGCCGTGGGCCGCCCTGTCTCCGCCGAGGAATTACAAGAAGGCGACCTTGTGGTTTGGGACGGGCATGTGGCCATGTACGCCGGCGGCGGCACGATTATCGAGGCAGGCGACCCGGTGCAGATCAATCCTTTGCGAACCTCAAACATGGGGATGTCGTTTAAGGGCTTTTACCGACCCACAGGGTAGTAGCCATGTCCGAGCAACGCCCATACCTAGCAGAGACCTCCCCCGTTTCCTACCCATCTCCTATCCTTAACGTGCGCACCCGAGAACCTGGCTTACCCTCGGGACATTCTTTGCCGTTTGCCTGTTGGTAGGCGCACTTACGCCCACCGCCGTTGTGTCGTTGCTCTGGATAGCGTGGCTGGTGGCAATCGTCATTGCGATGGGCCCGTGGACATCCGCGACACGTCCTCAACGCGTTATTTCGGCAGGCACTGGCTTAGTGACAGCGTGCGCACTGTGGTCGTGGGCGCTGGAATACTTTCACGAAGCAGTCGTATCCGCCATGCCGTGGCTTCTTGGCGCAGCTTTTGTGACTCAAGTGCTTTTGCGCCAATCACGCAGCTAATACCTCACCGCTCTCTTATTCCCGCCACCGTGGGCGGTACGGTAAGCTTTCCCACCATGAACTCTTCGACGTCACGTGCCATCGTTCCTGTCAAGCTCAGCCTGGACCAAGGTGATCTTTACACTTTGTGGGCTCCAGAGTGGAAGGAACAAGGCTCGCTGTGGCAGGCCTTCTTAGGCGATAACTCCGGCGTCTTCGGATTTGAGTCCCCTGCCCAGCTCTTGGACTTCCTGGAATCGGGTGTACCGCACGATTTAGAAAGCCACCCGAAGTGGTCTGAGTTCGCGGCAAAGAGCGAATCACGCGTGCTGCCCCGCAAGGCGGACGAGTATGACATCGTAGGCCTGCCCGCCCTGCTCGCGGATCGGCCCAGCTACGAGGCCGTAAACAAGGCTGCCGGCATCGTCCGTATCGCAAAGTCCCTGGCGAACGTTGCTTCCGCTGAAGCGGCCGTCGTCTTCTTCGCTTCCCATTCCATCGTGAACAACCTGAATCGCGGCAGCGAGCATTATTCCGGTGACGCCGGCGCCGAAGAATGGACCGGCTTGGGCAGCGTTATCCTAACCAACTGGAAAAAGGTCCGCGAAGCCCTCGACGAGGTCGTCGTAACCAAAGACGCCCCAGCTAAACCGGATACTCAGGCGCGTATCGACGACGCCGTGGCCCGCGAAGAAGCCGCCCGAGCAGCAGAAAAAGAGGCTGCGGAGAAGGCAGCTGCCGCTGCCGACCCCTACGATTCGTCCCGTTGGGCGGCAGCCGGGATCGACCCCATCAAGATTATTGCCGACGGCCGCACCCTCTACAGCCTGCGTACCTACGTCGACGGCCGACCAGTATTCCTGGGCAAGTTCGGTGAAATCTTCACCTTCCCATCCGGCAAGCAACTGACCCGCTGGCTCGTTTCCCACGACGACCACGACCTTGCCAAGGTCTCAACCTGGGAGGAACTGTCCACCGCCGCGAACGCTGGCGAGCTGGAAGTCCAGGTCCACGACGACAACATCTACTCCCTCAAGGGCATCTCCGACCAGATTCTCAAGGGCGTCGACGCCGTCGATACCAAGCAGATGGCCCGCGCCTACGAAATCATCGCGGACGCAGCCGACTGGGCCGGCGACGATTCCGTCAACTCCTTTTTCCTGTCCAACCCACGCATGCAGGATTACATTTCCTACATGCTAGGCAGCCCGGAGACCGCAGGTTATGTCCCAGCGGCACCGTTCACCGATCACGCAAAGGCGTGGGATGAACTCGCCGCCACCCTGCTGCGCCGGTTCTCCAAGAACTAAAACGCCGAACGCCCAAAAAGGGGTGCCCTCCACCTTGATGTGGATGGCACCCCTTTTTGCTCGTGCCTATTCTTCGTCTCCTAGATCAAGCTCCTCGTCGTGCACGTGCTCGGCAAGTTCAGAATCCTCCAGCCGTTCATAGGCAGGCAGGATGATGGACTGGATTATCTGCTGACGCTGCGGGTACGGCAGGAAGGCTGACTCCACGGCGTCGACTGTGATTTGGAAAAGTTCTTCTAAGCCAAAGTCACAGTGTTCCACGAGGTTCATAAGTTCAGACGTCATCGTGGAATCCGTGATCAGACGCACAGCCGGGCTGACTGTCAGGCGGAAACCTAACTCGAAGAACAGGCCAACCGGGTGGTCTGAGTAGGATTTTGCTGCCTTCTCATGGATGGCAAGCGTCGGCGCTAATTCGAGGGTCATCCGGCGATCGCGCACCCAGGCCGAACTCTTACCCAGCTGGAGATCAAAATTCTCGGATGAGACTGAAAAATCTTCGGTCAAGGCGATTGCGTGGGACAGACGCTGCCCACCAGCACCTGCACCCTGGTGCACGGCCCCGATGCCCCACAATGGCCACGCCGCCACGGTGAACGGGATAAGGTTTCGGTGCAGCATGTCGCGTGCCTGTAGGCCCACCTGATTGTCGGTCGGGTGCAACATCGCACCGGCGACAACTCCCCGGTCGGATGCGATGAGCGCGTGGAGCGCATCGATTCCGCCGGGGGCGTCAGGGTCGATGCGTACGAGCAAGCGCGCCTGGATTCCGTAGACTTCGCGGGCGGACATGCCCCTCGCGGCGGCGTCGATAAGCTCCCTGACATCTAGGTCATGCTTTTCTGCCACGAGCTGCGGCCAGATGGTCAGCTCGGCGTAGACGACGTTGTCACGAGACAGGTCTTCGAGTGCTTCACGGATGAGCTGCGTGTATTTTTCCGGTTTATCCAGGGTGGCGTTGACGATGCCGCGTAGTTGTTCGGAGGGCTGCTTCATTGCCCAGGTGCGCAGCGAGTCTGCGTCAGTGCATTCCTCAGGCAGTGTGACGGAGGCGTCCTCTGCGAATTCGAGGAATGTGCTGGGGCGGATTCCGCCTTCTACGTGGTCGGTGAGCACGACTTTAGGCAGAGCGCTCAGAACCTCTACGGACACGTCTTTATATTCAGGGCTGATAATGGGCTGTTCGTACATATTCCCTACTGAGGTAGACGTTGTATAAAACTAACACTTAGAATACACATTCTTTTTACTAAGCGCGAAAAGAGAAAATCACGCCGCGCACTCAGACGCAGCGTGAAGAATATTTTCTGTTCGTAAACGTAGTCCTACTTACGCCGGAACAGGCCCGCAAGTGTAGCACCCACGACACCAAGCGTGGCACCAACCCCAATCGCGGTACCAGTCTTGACCGTCGGCTGATCCACTTCGGAACGGACGCGGATCACAGCCGGTGCAGGCGCTGGGACCTCAGCGGCTTCCATCGACTCCTCCGTCGTGGCAGCCCACGCGGAAACATACAGCACCACGCGCCAGACCAGGTACAAGATGACCATGAGACCAATGATTGGGCCAAAGACCGCACCGGCCGGGTTGTTCAGCGCGCTCGACGCGAACAACGAACCCAACTGCTTAATAATCTCGAACGCGATAGCGCCCAGCAGCGCAGCCTGCGCGCCTGACTTCTTGGGCACCTTGGTGCGCGGCAGGTACAGAATCATCCACAGCATGACCAGGAAGTTCGCCAAAATACCAACAGCCAGCGTGACCAGCGTGACAATCACACCAATACCCGGCACCTGGTCCAGGCCAACCATTTCCAGCAGGCGACGCGTCAGCGACGAGGTACCCACGGCCGTGATACCGAAAGCCACGCCGAAGGACACGATGAGGCCAACCAGGCCCAGCAGGTCCCACAGCTTCTTCGCCACAAAATTACCGTCGGTGGGATCTAGGCGCCACATCTTCGATACGCCGTAGCGCAGGTTATTCATCCATCCCAGCCCGGACCATAGGGTGGTCAAAGCACCCAAACCGGCGACTGCGCCACGCTGTTCGATGGCCATATCAATGACCTCGTTGACCACGTTTCCAATATCGCCACTGAGCGCATCCTGAATCGAATTCTGGATATCTTCCAGCAGCTCGGGGCGCGAAGCCAGAATGTAACCAAGCACAGCGAAGACCAGCATGAGGATCGGGAAGATCGACAGCACGGAAAAATACGTAATGCCTGCGGAGTACTGGTTACCACCGTGGGATGCGTAGCGTTCCTGCATCCGCATGATGTGGTCGAACCAGTCCCACTTGGCGCGCAGTTTGTCTACCATGCCGGGTTCGTCTTTGCGGGAGCGCTCAATCCCGTCGGAGTCAGTCTTGTACGTGGCTGGCCGGGTTTCAGTTGCCATTATCGGGATGCCTTCCTGATGAAAGTGGGCGTCGCTAGTTTCTTCATGCTTATCGACGCCCAACCACGCACACGCATGGTTGGGCGGAAAACGGGGTTCTTACTTGCGACGCAGCGGTACGACGAAGCCCATCTTTTCGTAGACGTCGGCAATCATGGGTTCAGCGATTTCGTTGGCACGCTCGGCGCCGCGCGCCAGGACGCGTTCCAGTTCTGCCTGGTCGTCCATGTATTCGTTGTAGCGTGCAATCAGCGGAGTGGTGAATGCCTCGAGGGCTTCAGCGGTATCCACCTTAAGCTGGCCGTAGCCTGCTCCTTCGTAGCCGGCTACGAGGTCGTCGATAGCCGTGCCCGTCAACGCGGACTGGATAGCCAGCAAGTTCGACACGCCCGGCTTGTTCTCGCGGTCGTACGCGATGACATTATCGGTATCCGTGACTGCCGAGCGGATACGCTTGGCAGATGTCTTCGGATCGTCCAGCAAGTTGATGATGCCCTTGGGGTTCTCCCCCGACTTACTCATCTTGGCCGTCGGATTCTGCAGATCCTGAATCTTTGCCGAACCCTTCGGGATGAAACCTTCCGGAACGTTAAAGGTCTCGCCGAAACGGTTATTGAAGCGTTCCGCAAGCGTACGGGTCAGTTCCAGGTGCTGGCGCTGGTCTTCGCCCACTGGGACGAGTTCCGGGTTGTACAGCAGAATGTCCGCTGCCATGAGCATCGGGTAAGCAAAAAGTCCTGCGCCCGTGCGCTCCGCGCCCTGACGCTGGGACTTGTCTTTAAACTGCGTCATCCGGGAGGCCTCACCGAAGCCGGTCAAGCAGGTAAGCACCCAAGCGAGTTCCGCATGCGCCGGCACGTGGGACTGGATAAAGAGAGTGGACTTCTCCGGGTCGATCCCGAGGGCCAGCAGCTGCGCACAGCCCGCGATAGTGCGCTTGCGCAGCGCTTCCGGCTCCTGGTCTACAGTGATCGCGTGGAGGTCCGGGATGAAGTAGAAAGCATCGTAGTTATCTTGCAGCTCAATCCACTGCTTCAAGGCTCCCAAGTAATTTCCAAGGTGGTAGGAATCCGCTGTGGGTTGGATGCCAGAGAGTACGCGCTGCAAAGCTTTCTGTTCAGTCATGTTTACCTAGTGTACTGGCCAGACCCTCAAGACTGTGTGTGGGCTGAAAAAATCCCGGTACCGCACTGCAGTGCGGTACCGGGAAACGCGCGAAGGGCGCTCTTTACAGCTTGCGTGACGTCGGAGATTTCTTATCCAGTGCAATACCGATTCCAACGGTAACCAGTGCGCCACCACCGGCAATAACGAGGGCAGCCAGAATTGCCTGAATGCTAAATCCTACGGCTGCGTACCACCAGATGCCCAGGGCAATCAGGACGATCCCAAGAATAAAAGACACAATCATGCGCATAGTAAAACCTTTCGCAGCACACGCGATTAATACGTTTTAAAATTCTTCGAGACATTCTAGCCTCTGCCCCACCCAAGGGGGTAGCCGAAAGAATCAAGCCTATTTTTCATGGGTGAAACCTCGTGGCGGACGCACACGTGGGGCACGAATATTGCGTGCTAGGTGTTCAGCGCGGCGTCGATAAGCAGCCTCCGAAACTGCCCGCCTAGCTTGCTTCGCCCGGTCCGGGCGCGGTGTGACCACCTGTGGCGGGGTGGAATCGTCTGCCGGCCCCTCGACTGAGGTCGGGATGAAATCCTCGGTCGTGGCCGCCAGTTCCTGTGATGCCTCCTGGGCAGATTCGCTGACCTGCCACGTCTGCTCCTGGTGATGGCGACGCTGCTCCCGACGGTTCAACAGCGCATACTTCGCCTTGTGCAAACCCATAGCGCGGGCAACCGGACGCAAGCCACGACGCACATAATAGTACGAACGGCGCACGCGCGGATCCACGGGCTGGTCGTCGCCGAGATATTCGAACACCGGCAGATTCTTGTTGTAGTAGATCGCCAGCAGGCGCGTAGCCAGACCGATCACCAGTGCCACGATGACCACAACATCTTCGCGCACATCCAACGCAAGCAAACCCACGTACACCGTTGCAATAAGGACCGAAATCGTGCCGTACAACTCGCGCGAGAACACGAATGGCACGCGGTCACTCATCAAGTCACGCAACACACCACCGGCCACACCCGTGATCACGGCCGCGATACAGCAGATGATGAACCCGTGCCCCTCGGACAACGCAACGCGGGTCCCCAAAACTGAGAACACCGCCAAACCCACAGCGTCCAAGACCAGGAACACCACGCGGAAGTACTTCATCAGGAAGGACAACTGCACTGTAATAAGTGCCGCGACGATGACCACCAGGATGAACCAAGGCCTATTCACCCACGTCAGCGGATGGTGATCCAACACCACGTCACGGACAGTCCCACCACCGAGGGCGGTGAGCAAAGCAAGAACGATGACACCAAAGAAGTCCATCTTCTGCTTACCCGCCGACAGGGCAGCCGTCATCGCCTCAACGGTGATACCGATGCAAAAGAGAACTAGCAGCATTATGCGTACGTAACGTTCAACGGTGCGTGGTCAGACCACCGCATCTCGACGGACTCAGCGCGGTCAACCCACGTCTTCGTAGCACGTTCCAGCATGGACTTGGTGGCCGCCTGATAGTCGATGCGCCACCCCGCATTGTTGTTGAAAGCCTGGCCGCGGTACGTCCACCAGGTGTAGGGGCCATCCTCATCCGGGTGGAAATGGCGTGCGACGTCAAACCACACCGGATCAATCGCCGGTTCGCGCACTGGGCCGCCCGCATAATCCACGGCACCCTTCCACGTACCCACACCATCAACGGTGCCCACCTGGGATTCCTCGTCCGGGTATGTGCCAAACACGCTATCCAGGAAGCGGCGCTCATCTGGCAGGAAGCCCGAGACCTTATTCAGGTTCCCCTTCCAGTTCTTCAAGTCTTCACGGCGATGGCAGATATTCCAGTCACCACCGATAACCATGTCCGGGAACTCGGCGGCGCGTTGGTTCAGAACCTCGCTGAATTCGTCCAGGAAGCGGAACTTATCGTCCTGCTTATCTGTGTTTTCCGAACCCGAAGGCAGGTACAACGACGCTACGCGCACCGGGCCGAAGTCAGCGGCATACGTACCCTCGATCCAACGGCCGGCATCCTCAAAATCACCAGAACCGAATCCGATCTGCACGTTCTCCAAAGGTTTCTGGGAAAGAATGCCCACGCCCGCACGACCCTTGGCCGCCGCTGGGGCACCCACGTAGTGCCAGCCGTTGTCTAACGCAGGCTGGAGCGCCTTGCGGGTTTGGTCGTCGGTAGCGCGCACTTCCTGCATCAAGACGACGTCAGGGCGATTGCGCTCCAACCAATCGAGCATGCCAAGGTTTTCGTCGCTGCGCTTTTTCGTAGCGGCACGAACACCGTTGACGTTCACGGAAGTAATAGTCAGAGGCGAATTCATGGGTACTACTTTATAGGTTGAAGCACGCCTCAGCCCGTAGGGGTTGGGCGTGCTTCAGGTTACTCACGACCGCGCGCGGGAAAGAACGGGCGAAGGGACGTCGATAAGCATGTTGCAGGACACCCGTACCGTTAATTGGGCACCGACCGGCAGCGAGTTCGAGAAAGATGACGCAGGTCATAGGCATGAATGGGGGTGATGGGCGCCCCTGAATCTGCGTATAACGGTACGCTTGTGGGTGACTTTGAGCCGTGGCGCGCATGTGCCCGCGAGAGGCTAAAGCATCACTAACCCGCGTGAACCTTACATATATAAGGAGTTACATTGGCAAAGATTATTTGGACCCGCACCGACGAAGCTCCGCTTCTGGCTACTTACTCCTTCAAGCCAATCGTGGAAGCCTTCGCCTCAACCGCAGGCATCGACGTAGAAACCCGCGACATCTCACTCGCCGGACGTATCCTGGCCCAGTTCCCAGAGCGCCTGACCGAAGAGCAACGCATGGACGACGCCCTCGCTGAACTCGGCGAGCTGGCTAAGACTCCAGAAGCAAACATCATTAAGCTTCCCAACATTTCCGCATCCCTGCCCCAGCTCAAGGCAGCGATTAAAGAACTGCAGGACGCCGGCTACGACCTCCCCGAATACGAGGACGCCCAGGAGAAGTACGACGCCGTCAAGGGCTCCGCTGTCAACCCGGTCCTGCGCGAGGGCAACTCAGACCGTCGCGCCCCGATTGCCGTGAAGAATTTCGTGCGTAAGCACCCACACTCCATGGGCGCCTGGTCTGCAGACTCCAAGACCAACGTGGCAACCATGGATGCGGACGACTTCCGCCACAACGAGCAGTCCGTCATCATGCCGAAGGCAGACCGCGTAGCAATCGTGCACGTCACCGACTCCGGCGAGAAGACCCTGAAGGAACTGGACCTCCTCGAAGACGAAGTATTCGACGCCACCGCGCTACGCGCCGCAGCCCTCGACGAGTTCCTGGCAGCGCAGGTCAAGCGCGCTAAGGAAGAAGGCATCCTCTTCTCCGCACACCTGAAGGCGACCATGATGAAGGTCTCCGACCCGATCATCTTCGGCCACGTGGTGCGCGCATACTTCAAGGACGTCTTTGACAAGTACGGCGAGCAGCTCGAAGCCGCTGGCCTCAACGGCGAAAACGGTCTGGCCGCTATCTACACCGGCCTCGAGGACCTGGACAACGGCGCAGAGATTAAGGCCGCGTTCGAGCAGGCGCTTATCGACGGCCCAGACCTGGCCATGGTGAACTCTGCAAAGGGCATCACCAACCTGCACGTCCCATCGGACGTCATTATCGACGCTTCCATGCCAGCCATGATCCGTACCTCCGGCCAGATGTGGAACAAGAATGACGAAACCCAGGACACCCTGGCCGTCATCCCGGATTCCTCCTACGCAGGCGTGTACCAGACCGTCATCGAGGACTGCAAGAAGAACGGCGCCTTCGATCCGACCACGATGGGCACTGTCCCGAACGTCGGCCTGATGGCCCAGAAGGCTGAGGAGTACGGCTCCCACGACAAGACCTTCAAGATTGAGGCCGACGGCAAGGTCGAGGTCCGCAACTCCGCAGGCGAGGTCCTAACCTCCCACGACGTCTCCGCAGGCGACATCTGGCGCGCTTGCCAGACCAAGGATGCCCCAATCCAGGACTGGGTCAAGCTTGCTGTTACCCGTTCCCGCCTGTCCGGCATGCCTGCCGTCTTCTGGTTGGACCCAGAGCGCGCACACGACCGCAACCTGACCGACCTGGTTAAGAAGTACCTGCAGGACCACGACACCGAGGGCCTGGATATCCGCATCCTTTCCCCAGTCGAAGCAACCCAGCTTTCCGTGGACCGCATCCGCGAAGGCCAGGACACCATCTCCGTCACCGGTAACGTCCTGCGCGACTACAACACCGACCTCTTCCCCATCCTGGAACTGGGCACCTCTGCAAAGATGCTGTCCATCGTCCCACTGATGGCTGGTGGCGGCCTCTTCGAGACCGGTGCTGGCGGTTCCGCACCGAAGCACGTCCAGCAGGTTCAGGAAGAAAACCACCTGCGCTGGGATTCCCTAGGTGAGTTCCTGGCCTTGGCTGAATCCTTCCGCCACGAGAAGAACACCAACGGCAACGAGGTCGCTGGCGTCCTCGCCGACGCGCTCGACGCCGCAACCGAGAAGCTTCTCGACGAAGGCAAGTCCCCTTCACGCAAGGCTGGCGAGATCGACAACCGCGGTTCCCACTTCTTCCTGGCAACCTACTGGGCAGAAGCACTGGCGAACCAGACCGACGACCCAGAGCTGGCATCCAAGTTCGCCGATGTGGCGAAGGCGCTTGCAGATAACGCTGAGGAAATCAACCAGGCGCTGCTCGACGTCCAGGGTTCCCCAGCCGATCTTGGTGGCTACTACTGGCCTAACGATGAGAAGACCACTCAGGTCATGCGCCCGGTGGCTAAGTTCAACGAGATTATCGGCACCCTAGCTAAGTAATCTTTGCCCCGTGTAACTTCCGCGGAAAACCACGGCCCGCCCGAAGCTCTACGCTTCGGGCGGGCCTTTCCTAACTTGGGGCTACCCGCGTTTCCTAAACACGAGCTTCCACAGGCTCGACATCAAAAATCCTAGGCACGCACCAACCAACATGGGACCGTAGATAATCGTCCCAAGCCCCACTCCAATATTCCAGATAACCAGCCCCCAAATTCCGGTTATCAGAAGCGCACAATATAACAGGCAGAAATTTAATCCAGGTGACAAGAAGGATCCTACGAGAACCGCTATAGCCGCTGCCAGAATGCCTAGAAGTATCATGTTTACACCATAGACAGCGCGCCACCTGCGCACAAGACCTCAGCAGGAGCTTCAAGTACACTGAGACGCCATGCGGACCTCTGGAATTCTTCTCACACTTGGCATTGCAGCTATGGCGATGACACCTGCGCACGCGTCTGTATCCGTGGATCAGGATGCGGGCGTGTGCGTCGTCGATACGCAGGAGACTGTGGACTTTTGGGATGAGTTGACGCGCGATGCTGTCGAGAAGCGTCTTGCCGAGCTCGGGGACCTGGGTGCCACGATTGCGGCCTACGACGCCGGCGCCGAGGACAACCCCGGTGAGCTGCAGCTTCGCCTCGCCGAGACCGGTGCAACCGAAGGCTTAGGGATGCTCACTCCGCAGCGTAACGCCGCTGCCGACGCCGAACTCACCCCCGACGCCAAGGCAAACACCAGCCGGTACACCGCAGACGAGGCCCGCAGTGCAGCCGCGCGTATCGACGACGATCCCGCCGCCCTAGCCCGCCAAGCTTTAGCCGGGCAAGCGGAATCTGGTGTGCGGCTCTACGAGATTCAGCAGGACATTTTCGAAGACCGCGCTGCGGAGTACAACGAACTCCAGCTGGCCACGCGTGAGGCTCTCAAAGAGTGTGCCGATGAACTTGACGGGCCGTCGTGGGGGCTGATTATCGTGGGTGGGATTGCCGTGTTGGGTCTACTTATCCTGGGGATTACGGCTGTGCTCAATTCCCGGAAACCCACGCGCCATGGCCGTAGCTCCTAGCCCGCCCGCCATTTAAATTCATGCGTTCGCGCTGGCAGCAACCTTGGGACTAGACAGACCATTGCAGTAGACAGCTTGGTCCACTTAAAGTGCCTTACATAGTTCATTCAACGAAGGAGGCACCATGCCAAAGTACGACAATTCCAATGCTGACCAGTGGGGTTTTTCCACCCGTGCGATCCACGCGGGACAGGAAGTAGACCAGGACACCGGGGCTCGCAACCAGCCGATTTACAACACAACTTCATACGTCTTTAACGATGCCCAGCATGCGGCGGACCGCTTCGCGCTCGCCGATGCGGGCCCTATTTATTCCCGCCTGACCAACCCGACCGTCGACGCCCTTGAGAAGCGCATCGCTTCCCTGGAAGGTGGCGTCGGAGCCGTAGCGTTTGCTTCCGGCCAGGCTGCAGAGACCGCGGCGATTCTCACCTTGGCCGCAGCAGGTGACCACATCGTTACCTCGCCACGCCTCTACGGCGGCACCGAAACCCTCTTCCAGGTCACCCTGGACCGCTTGGGCATCGAGTTCACTTTCGTCGAAGATCCCGACGACCCCGAATCCTGGCAAGCTGCAGTAAAGCCAAACACTAAGGCCTTCTACGCCGAGTCCTTCGCCAACCCACAGGCAGACGTCTTGGACATTCCAGTGATTGCGGAGGTGGCACATCGTAACTCCGTGCCACTGATCGTGGACAACACCATCGCAACCGCAGCGCTAGTACGCCCGCTCGAGCTGGGCGCAGACATCGTTGTGGCATCGCTGACCAAGTTCTACACCGGCAACGGTTCCGGCGTGGGCGGCATCCTCGTCGACGGTGGCAAGTTCAACTGGAAGGTCGAACGCGGCGGCAAGCCCGTCTTCCCGTACTTCGTCAACCCAGACCCCGCATACCACGGCTTGGTCTACGCTGACCTCGGCGAGGCAGCCTACGCGCTGAAGGCTCGCGCTGGCGTTATCCGTGACACGGGCGCTACGCTGTCCCCCTTCAACGCTTGGGTCACACTCCAAGGTTTGGATACGTTGGCGTTGCGCGTCGAGAAGCATAATGAAAACGCACAAAAGGTCGCTGAGTTCCTGGCCGAGCAGCCGCAGGTTACCCGCGTGAATTTCGCCGGCCTGCCAGATTCCCCGTGGTACCCCATCAAGGAAAAGCTCGGCCTGAAGTACACCGGCTCCGTCCTCTCCTTCGACCTGGAGGGCGGCAAGGATGCGGCATGGACCTTCATCGACGCCCTGAAGCTGCACTCTAACGTTGCAAACATCGGCGACGTCCGTTCGCTGGTGGTCCACCCCGCAACGACCACGCACTCCCAGTCCGACGAACACGGCCTAGCACGCGCCGGCATCACAGAATCGACGGTCCGCCTGTCCGTGGGCATCGAAAACATCGAGGACATTCTCGATGACCTCAAGGCCGGTTTCGCAGCGCTCTAATCAGGGCACACCTGGGCACGCCCGGGCACATCTAGAAAGCACCCATGTATCCTCCCCTTGCTCCCGCAGGTCAGCTGGCCGAAGTTCCCATCGGGGACGTCCGCACAGAGGCCGGCGCCATCATCCCCAACGTGACCGTCGCATACCAGCGTTGGGGGCGTTACCGCGTCAACGAAGACGGCACGAACAACGTGCTCCTCGTCGAACACGCACTGACCGGCGACTCCAACGCCGCCGACTGGTGGGGCGACCTCATCGGCGCAGGCAAGGCCCTGGATACCGACCACTGGTGCGTCATCTGCACCAACGTGCTCGGCGGGTGCAAGGGCACAACCGGGCCGTCGTCGGTGGCACCGGATGGGCAGCCGTGGGGATCCCGGTTCCCCGCGATTTCCGTCCGCGACCAAGTGTCCACCGAAAAGCAGTTCCTCGACGCCTTGGGCATCACACGCGTGGCGGCTGTTATCGGCGGCTCCATGGGCGGGGCTCGCACCCTGGAATGGGCGTACATGTACCCGGGTGTCGTCGGCGCGGCGTGCGTGATTGCGGTCTCGGCTCGGGCGTCCGCTTGGCAGATCGGCATCCAGGGCGCCCAAATCCGCGCGATCACCGGCGACCACAACTGGGCTGGCGGAGACTACTACGGTGGGCCCGCCCCCGTCACTGGCTTATCGACGGCCCGACGCATCGCCCACCTCACCTACCGAGGTGAACAAGAAATTGATGAACGCTTCGGCACCGCACCCCAGCGCGGCGAAAACCCGCTAGGCCCCTACCGCGACCCGGCACAACGCTTCGCAGTGGAGAGCTACCTGGACTACCAGGCGGCCAAACTTGTAGAACGCTTCGACGCCGGATCCTACGTGGTCCTCACCGAAGCATTGAACCGCCACGACATAGGCCGCGACCGCGGCGGGCTCAACCGGGCGCTGGCCGACATTTCGGTGCCAGTGCAGGTAGCTGGCGTGGATACCGACATCCTGTACCCCTACCACCAGCAGGAACACCTTTCCCGCAACCTAGGCAACCTGATCGGTATGGCTAAGATCGTCTCCCCCATCGGACACGACGCCTTCTTAGCAGAAACTCGGCAGATGGACCGCATCGTGCGCGCCTTTGTGCAGTTCTTGGATCCGGAGGCCGTCGACAGTAAAGGCGTGATTGAATACTATATCTAGGCATGCGCCGCCTAGTTACCCTACTCACACTTCTCTCCTGTGGTGCGCTCGGCCTCTTCCTGGGCAGGGCGCCTGAATCAATGACGCTGCACGATCCAACGGCGGACCTGAAGAAATTGCTTACGACGTCATCCATGCCACCGGTTACCACCCTGAGGATGATCCCCGCCGTTATTTTGAATTCTCTCCCAACGACGAATGCACGCACGACGGTGAGGCCATTCAGGGCAGCCGCCTTATTGGGGATACCTGGCACGTGGACGTCCGCTAGGAATGTGTTAAGGGCGCAGTGCGCGAAACCACCATGCAGGTGAAAGAAAAAGACGGCAGCTGGCTCATCTAGGTGCCTGCGCCGCAGCCAGCGCCAGAAGGGAAACCGGACATTTGACAGCCGGTTCGGCCCAAAGTTACCTGAATAAAATTAAAACGGCTGCCAAATGTTCAATTTACGCCTTAGCTTCCCAGCGCATCCACCGATACGCCCAGGAATGTAAGGGCCGCCCCCACTAACGTGCAGAAAGCAACATCGAATCTGCGCGACCGGACAGAGAAAAGCCCCACGTAGCGGTCGTCGCACACTCCCCGAGCGGCCGCCAGCCAGAGCATGGCCACGCCCAGCATGGTGGTAGCGCGGCGCCAGTGCTCGGTTACAGCCCACACGCCGGACGCGGCAACCATCACAACGAACAGCACTACCAGCAGCTTTTGCGCCCACTCGGGCAGGAGTGAAGGGCGCTGGTCTACCGAATGCGGGTTGGCCAGCGCCTCTTCGTGTGTTGCTTTATAGGGACTGTTCGGCACGGGCGACGATGTTCTCCAGCAGGAAGGTGCGGGTCATGGGGCCCACACCGCCCGGGTTCGGGGAAATGTAGCCGGCCTTTTCCCAGCAGTCGGGGTGGACGTCGCCGGTGGTTTTGCCGTCAACGCGGGAAACGCCAACGTCGAGGATTGCCACGCCTTCCTTGATCATGTCTGGGGTGAGCATGTGTGGCACGCCAGATGCTGCCACGATAATGTCCGCCTGGCGGGTTTCAGCGGCCAGGTCCTTGGTGCCGGTGTGGCACAGGGTGACAGTGGCGTTTTCTGAGCGGCGGGTCAGCATCAGGCCGATGGGGCGGCCCACGGTAATACCGCGCCCGATCACCACAACCTTTGCGCCGTTGATTTCCACGCCGAAGCGACGCAGCAGCGCAATCGAACCGTTCGGGGTGCACGGCAGCGGGGCTGGCTCGTTCAGGACCAGTTTGCCCAGGTTGACGGGGTGCAGGCCGTCGGCGTCCTTGGCAGGGTCGATGCGTTCGAGGACGGCGTTTTCGTCGAGATGCTTGGGCAGTGGCAGCTGCACGATGTAGCCGGTGCAGGCGGGGTCGGCGTTGAGTTCGTCGATAACCGCGTTGAGTTCCTCCTGGGTGGTGTTCTCAGGGAGGTCCTTGCGGATGGATTTGATGCCTACTTGCTCGCAGTCCTTGTGCTTCATGCGCACGTAGTTTTGGCTACCGGGGTCGTCGCCCACCAGCACGGTGGCAAGGCCGGGGGTGATGCCGTGTTCTTTTAGCTTTGCGACGCGGGCCGTGAGGTCGTCGATAAGCTCAGCGCGGAAAAGTTTGCCGTCTAGTTTAGTCGCAGTCACTCCCCCATTATGGACCACGGGGGACTAATGTGGGGGCAATGACTGGTGCCCCTTTTCACATTGTTTTCGATAATCCCGTCATTGCCGGTAACACTGGTAACGCGATCCGGCTGGCGGCGAACACTGGCGCACACCTGCACCTCGTGGAACCGCTGGGCTTCAATTTCGACGATAAGCACCTCAAACGCGCCGGCCTGGACTACCATGACCTCGCCGACGTGACCATCCACAAAGACATCGACGCCCTATTCGAGTCCCTGCCCGGCGCGCGCGTCTTCGCGTTCACCACGCAGGCCAGCACCGGTTTCCACACCGTGGCCTACCAACCTGGCGACGTCCTGCTCTTCGGCACCGAACCCACCGGCTTGCCTGCGGAGCACGTGGCGCATCCGCGGATTACGGACCAGGTGCGCATCCCGATGCTGCCCGCCCGCCGTTCCATGAACCTGTCCAACTGTGCGGCGATCGCCACCTTCGAGGCGTGGCGCCAACTGGGCTACCCGGACGCCGTATGACCACTCTGCTCTGGTTCCGGGACGACCTGCGTGTCACCGATCACGCCGCACTGACCGCCGCGCTTCACGACGGCCCCACCGTAGCCGTCTGGATCCGGGAATCCGTAGGGCCCCGCCCGCTGGGGGCTGCGGTGCGGTGGTGGTATCACCGCAGCTTGGAAGAGCTTCGCCATTCTCTGGCTGACCTTGGGGTGCCACTGGTTTTCGCCGCCGGCGACGCGCGTTCCGTGGTGCCGGAACTGGCGGCCCGGCTAGGTGCTACAACGGTTCGCTGGTCGCGGCGCTACGCGCCCGCTGCCCGCGCGATTGACGCGGAGGTTAAACAGACCCTGCGTGAAGCTGGCGTTTCCGCACATTCGCATGCCGGTTCGTTGCTTGTGGAGCCTTTCGAGGTAGCGCCCGCGGGCAAAGAGTTTTACCAGGTCTTCACGCCGTTTTACCGGGCCGCGAGCGAGCGTGGTTTCTCCGACCCGCTGCCGGCACCGGGGCCGCTTCCGGAGGATGCACGTGCCACGGCCGAATCCCCGCTTACCCTCGAGGAGCTGGGCTTGCTAGCGCCTGGCCCGGCGTGGTGGGAGGAGACCGTCGAGAAGCATTGGCAACCTGGTGAGACTGCCGGGCTGGCGCACGTCACCGACACAGCCTGGGTGCCGGGGTACGCGACTGACCGGGACCTGCCCGGCGCCCCCGACGGGACCAGCAAACTATCGCCTTACTTGCGTTCGGGGAATCTGTCGCCGGCGTACGTGGCCGTGGCCGTGAGCGCGCATTCCGGTGAAGACGCCGATTCCTGGATCCGCCAACTCTACTGGCGTGAATTCTGCTGGCACATCTACTACCACCACCCCGCACTGGCTACGCGCCCGCTGCGCACGCAGTTCGAACTCTTCCCCTACCAGCCGGATCCTGATGTGGTGCGGGCCTGGCAGCGCGCGGAAACGGGTATCGATTTCGTCGACGCCGGCATGGCACAACTCTGGCACACCGGCTGGATGCATGGCCGGGTGCGCATGTCCGCCGCTTCCCTGCTGACCAAGAACCTGTTGCAGCCGTGGCAGGACGGTGAGCAGTGGTTTTGGAACACGCTTGTCGACGCCGACGAAGCCACCAACCCGTTCTCGTGGCAATGGGTCGCAGGGTGTGGGGCCGACGCCGCCCCGTATTTCCGCATCTTCAACCCAGAGTTGCAGCAAAAGAAGTTCGACCCAACTTCCGCGTACACGTCGCATTGGTTGAAGGTGCGCGGCGGGTTGCCCTCAGCCCCGATTGTGGACCTGAAGGAATCCCGCCGCGAAGCCCTGGCAGCCTACGAAGTGGTCAAGTCGGGACCGCTGTAATTCGCTCCCGTGTAATCCGGCAGGGTGCGCTGGCGTAGGATCCGCATAATTTTTTCGGCGTCGGCGGGGTCGAGGTCGCGGCCCTTCATCCTCACCGGGCCGGGTACCAGGTCGAGGCGGACTGTGGCCACGTTCGCTAGGCGCGCGATTGGGCCCCGGACGTAGGAAAGCTCCTGGATGTGCGAGGGGTCGATGGCCGCTATGCGGCGGTGCGCCCACCCGAAGCGGGTGACCGTCAAACCCTCGTGCAACGTGATGGACTGCTTTCTGCGATCTAGTGGCGAAAGCCAGCGGGCACGCTTGGGGGATTCGAACGTTATCCCCTCATCCTGCGGGGCTCCGACGAGGAGTTCCATGATGGCCTTGCCGTTCTCAATAGAACCTACGGGCAGGATGTCGGTGGAACCTTGGTTGGCGGAACTTACCCCGTAGCCTGCGATATTGACGCGAACCTGCCACCACCCGGCAAGGCGCCACAAGGTGGGCTGGTGTAATTCCACCGAGTGGACGCGGTCCAGGGGCACGGCTTGATGGCGCTTGTTGGCTAATCCGTACGCCAGGTTAAGGACCTCGGAGTCGGAGTCGAAGGTGGCGGTGTAGTGCCAGGACCTATCAATGATCCGCCACACCGACGGGCCTACCGCGACGAAGAACGCAACCACAGATGCCACGTTGAGGTCCGCGGCCATGACAATCCCGAAGCCAAGAATCAGGATGATCATGCCGGGTGAAAGAACCGAAGCCATAAATGAGCGCTTGACGGGGACAGTGGGGACGACGACGTCGCCGGTGGCCATGCGGTCCACGCCGTCGTCGAGAAGCCGACCGTCCGGGGTGCGCAGCGCCGCAGTAGCGTCGGTGCTCGCGCTGACCTCGGTGGCAGGAACTTCGGCCGGAGTGCCGTGCACGCGGGCCAGGAGTACCGCGCGCAATTCCTCGGCTTCCTTCTGGGGCAGGAATGCGATTTCTAGGACGGAATCGCCGCCGCCGGCGGTTTCGACGCGCACCCCTGCCAGGCCGAAAAGCCGCGGTAGGAAAGGTTCGGTGACATCGATGGCTTGGATGCGTTCGTAGCGGGCGGTGCGGTGGCTACGGCTGATGACGCCGCGACGCAGCTCCACTTGTTCTTCGCCCACGCGGAAGCGGGTGTAGCGCCACCAGATTCCGCTGGCCAGCCAGATCGCGACGCACACGGCAACCAAAGCCACTACCCCGATCACCAAGGGCAGCCAGTTACCGCCGGTGAGGAATGCCCACATCGACGCAATTGCCCCGCCGGTCAGGTTCAAGGCGACGATTGCCAGGATCGTCACGATGGTCATCCAGAAGCGCAGCAGCGGCGTAGCACGGTGGACGTGCCGCCAGGTCTCCTGCTCTTCTTCCGGGCTTTCAAGCGGTGCGCTCACAGGCCACTCATCCTCTCACGTGCCTTGACGGAGAGGCGGTCGCGCAGGGCGTCGGCGACGTCGTTAGGCAAACCCTCAACCGAAGAATCGGATGACGCGGACGCCGTATTCAGTTTCACGGTCTTGAGCCCAAACATCCCGTCGATGGGCCCGGCAGTGACATCCACGTACTGGATACGCCCGTACGGGACCACCGTAAACGTGTGCCATACCTTGCCTTTTGTGATGAGGAATTCGTCGTCGGTTTCCTTCCACCCAATCAGCGGTACCTGGGATGGGACCAGGTACAGCTGCCACAGGGTGAACAGGCCAACAATCGCGGTACCGATGTGCCACCACTGCGACCACTGGAACCCTGCCCACGCGAAGAATCCGGTCACAATAAGAAGGAATGGAATCCTGGCAAGGTAGCGGGACCAGATAAGTTTTCTGCTGACGGGATTTAATTCCATGCGCCCTAGGTTAACGGAAGTCACGGGAGCCTCGCGAGAGCCACTGACCGACGGGTAATTCCTCCAGTTTGTCCGCAACCACCGAGGCCACACCGTTGGCGTTCTGCACAATTCCGCGCACCACCAGGACCTTCGCAGTGCGCGCCACGATGCGCTGGCGTTTCCATAACCCGGGCGAGACCATGATGTTCATCAGGCCGGTCTCATCCTCCATGCCCAAAAACGTCACCCCGGAAGCCGTGTTGGGCCGCTGCCGGTGCGTCACGATTCCCGCCACCCTGATCCGCGTGGAATCGGCACAATCCATGAGCCGGTTCGCGGGCACAATCCCGTGCTGGTCCAGGGCGTTGCGGAACATTTCCATGGGCTGCGTGGCGGGTGTTACCCCGGTCGAGAGGATGTCAGCGGCGAGCATCTCAAACGCGCTCATCCCGGGCAGTGCCGGTGCCTGCGGTTGCGAAAGGCCAGGCAGCATTCCCTCATGCTCGGTGGCTGCGACACCTGCCTCCCACAATGCTTGACGACGGCTCACCCCAAACCCATCAAACGCCCCCGCGCGAGCCAGCGCCTCCGTCTGCGGGACGGTCAGGTCTGCACGGCGCGCCACATCGGCGATACTGGTAAACCGGCCGGCGCGGCGTGCTTCCTCGATGCGCGTGGCAGCAGCGGCGCCGAGCCCTGCTACGAGCCCGAGCCCGAGCCGGATGGTGGCGTCGTGAAGCACAGCTGATTCCACGCCGGATTCCTGCACGTCAACGGGGTGTACCTGCACGCCGTGGCGGCGGGCATCCTGGATGAGCGACTGCGGGGAATAGAAGCCCATCGGCTGGGCGCGCAGTAAGCCCACGCAGAAGTGCGCCGGGTAATGCAGCTTGAACCAGGCGGAGAAAAACACCAGTGACGCAAAAGATTGCGAGTGGGATTCCGGGAAACCGTAGGCGGCGAATGCCACAATTTTGTTCCACAGGGTCTGGGCAACGTCGCCGGTAATACCACTGGTCTGCGCGCAGCCGTCGAAGAAGCGGGTGCGCATGGCCTCCATTTTCTCCGGCGAACGTTTGGACCCCATGGCGCGGCGCAGGTTGTCGGCTTCCGCGCCGCTGAATCCGGCGGCGTCGACGGCAATGTGCATGAGCTGTTCCTGGAACAATGGGACGCCGAGCGTGCGGCCCAGCGACTTCTCCAAGACCGGGTGGTCGAAGGTCACCGGCTCCTCCCCGTTGCGTCTGCGCAGGTAGGGGTGCACGGACCCGCCTTGGATGGGCCCCGGGCGGATGAGCGCGACCTCAACGACGAGGTCGTAAAACTCGCGGGGCTTCAACCTGGGCAAGGTGGCCAACTGCGCGCGCGATTCCACCTGAAACACGCCCACCGCGTCGCCGCGGGAGAGCATCTCGTAGACGCCGGCTTCTGAAAGGTCCAGGTCCCACAGCTCCACGACGCGCCCGGTGGTCTCCGCAACCAGGTCAATCATGTGGTGCAGGGCTTCCAACATGCCCAAACCTAGGAGATCGAACTTCACTAAGCCGGCGGCTGCGCAATCATCCTTGTCCCACTGCACCACGGACCGGTTTTCCTTGCGCGCCCATTCGGTGGGGACGACGTCGGCAATCGGCCTATCACAGATCACCATACCCCCGGAGTGGATCCCCAGGTGGCGGGGTTGTCCCTTGAGCTTCCCGGCCAGCTTGACGACGTCGTCGGGCACCTCCGCGGTACCTTTCGCCCACGCATCGGCGCTGCCCTGCGGGTACCCCAAGGCCCGTGCGGCGTCCCGGGTAGCACCGCGCGTGCGGTACGTGATCACGTTGGCTACCTGAGCTGCGTTATCCCGTCCGTAGGTGCGGTACACATACTGAATCACCTCTTCGCGGCGCGTAGCTTCAATATCGACGTCGATGTCTGGTGGGCCATCGCGATCTGCGGAGAGGAAACGCTCGAAGAGAAGACCTGAACTAATGGGCTCGGCGTTCGTGATTCCAAGAGAGAAGCAGACGGCAGAGTTCGCCGCCGACCCCCTGCCCTGGCACAGAATATTTTCCCGCCCGCAGAAGTCCACGATGTCCCACACGATGAGGAAGTAACCCGGAAAGCCTAAGTCTTCGATGACCTGAAGTTCGTATGCGATCTGTTTCCGCGCGGCCTCACGGATGCTTAAAGGTCGGGTGGCGTACCTTTTCTTCGCGCCTTCCCAGGTCAGGTGGGCTAGCCAGGTGGCCTCGGTGTGGCCGTCTGGTGTGCGGTGCGCGGGCAGATTGGGGGCCACCAGGTTGAGGGTGAAGGCACACTCGTGTGCCAAGGTGACGGTCGCCGGCAGCAGGTCGGTTCGGTCCGGGACGAGCTGGGACATCTGGGCGCCAGAGCGCAACCACGAGGCACCCATGGGGTGGGCGTAGGGGGCGGACTCCCCCACCGTTTCCCGGAGCGCCAGCGCATGCTTCGCTGCAGCCAGGCGCGCGTCACTGCGCGTGGCGGCGGTGGGCCGGGCGCTTAAGATTGCTGGCAGATCAGGGTATTCGGACGCGATCCGGTCGAGGGCGTGGTTGTTGTCGTAGTCTTCGGGCACCATGAGCGCCTGGTATTCCAGGACGCAGTGGTTACCGAAAGCGCTGTGCAGCCGGGAAAAATGGGTAGCCCACGTGTGATCTACCAGCACGTAGCAGTGCCCGGCTAGGTCCTCGGCAATCAGTTCGAGGGGCAAGTATTCCGGTTTATTCTTCGACCCGCGCATGTGGGCGCCAGTCATGACGTGGGAGAGTCGCTTGTATCCTTCCGGCCCTTTGCAGATGACACCGAGGTGGCCGTCGGGAAGGCTTAACTGCGCGCCGAATACGGTGGGCATTCCGCGCTCGGCGGCGCGTTCAGCGAATTTTGCCACCCCGTAGAATCCGTCATAATCTAATAAACCAATGGCAGATAAACCCAGTTCGCAGGCCCTATCGACGAGTTCTTCCGGGTCACTAGCCCCGCCTAAGAAGCTGTAGGAACTAGTTGTATGCAACTCTGCGAAGGCGGGCCCGGAATCGCACACCGGACGCACCTCCCGCAGGGTGTCTTCTGCCCCGTCGCCTACCGGGATAGGCGTCGGAGTGTCCGCCCCGGAGAGGATGCGTTCGATGCGTGACCATGTCATCCGCGAGCCGCCGTTAAACCTCATGCAATGCATAGTACACACGTTCGAACCTTGCCGCCAAGGTGCCATCTTAGCCACCCAAGAGAGCGGCGTGAATAAAATTAAAACACCCGCTCAGCTGCCCTTATAGACCAAGCTGTTTGTTGCAGATGGGAGGAATTAGACCAAGCGGTCTAAGCGGTGCTACTGTTTCCACCAACATTTAAAGACCACACAGAAATGGATCCCGCAATGAAACTCCGCAAGATTATCGCCACCGGCGCAGCAGCAGTTGTAGCAGCAACTGGCCTGGTCGCCTGCTCCTCTTCCAACGAGGCTGAGGGCGACGTCATCCGCATCGGCACCACCGACTCCGCGAAGAAGGCATGGACCGCTTTCGAAGAGGTCGCAGAGCGCGAGGGCTACAACATTGAGCTCGTCGATTACGCCGACTACAACACCCCGAACGACGCACTGGATCAGGGCAACATTGACGTTAACCAGTTCCAGCACCTGAAGTTCTTGGCGAACTACAACGTGGGCAAGGGCACTGACCTCACCCCGATCGTTGCTACCGAGATCATTCCGCTGGCTATCTTCTGGAAGGGCCACGACTCCCTCGATGGCATCGAAGGCCAGTCCGTTGCTATTCCTAACGACTCCACCAACCAGGGCCGCGCAATTAACGTGCTCGTCCAGGCTGGCCTGGTCACCCTGAAGCAGGAGGACCTCCTGGAGCCCACCCCAGCTGACATCGACGAAGCCAAGTCCAAGGTCACCGTCACCCCAGTTGATGCAGCACAGACCACCGTCGCGTACGGCGAAGGCAAGCCAGCTGTGATCAACAACTCCTTCCTGGACCGCGCGGGCATCGATCCGCTGAGCTCCGTCTTCGCTGACGACCCAGCTAACCCTGCCGCTGAGCCATACATCAACGCCTTCGTTGTCCGCGCTGACCGCGCCAACGATCAGAAGCTCATCGAGCTGGGCAAACTGTGGCACACCAAGGAAGTTCAGGACGCTACCGCTGAGGATTCCGCAGGTACCTCGGTATCCGTTCAGCGCACCCCTGAGCAGCTGAAGGAAATCACCACTCGCCTGCAGGACCAGATTAAGGCAGCACAGTAATATAAGCTGCACGTAGAGGCGGTGTCCGATCGTGTCGGGACACCGCTTTTTTCCATGAAAAAAGTTTGAGGATAGGCAGATGAACGCAGCTGCACCAACTTCGCCGGGTACCCGCATTGAATTTGTGGAGACCAGCAAAGTTTTTGAAAACAAGAAGGGCGAGCGCACCGTCGCCGTCGACAAGGTCACCCTTACCGTCGAACCCGGCGAAATCTTGGGTGTCATCGGTTACTCCGGCGCGGGCAAGTCCACGCTGGTGCGCCTGATCAATGGTCTGGATACCGTCACCAGTGGGCAGTTGCTTCTCGACGGCACCGACATTGTGGGCATGCCGGAGAAAAAACTCCGCGGCATCCGCAAAAACATTGGCATGATTTTCCAGCAGTTCAACTTGTTCCGGTCGCGCACGGCGGCGGGCAACATTGCATACCCACTGCAGCTGCAGGGTATGGATAAGGCAGAACGTGCCGCCCGCGTGCAGGAACTACTGGCGTTCGTCGGCCTGTCCGATCGTGGCGACCATTACCCCGAGCAGTTGTCCGGCGGCCAGAAGCAGCGCGTGGGTATTGCGCGTGCGCTCGCGACGAACCCTTCCCTACTTCTCGCCGATGAGGCGACCTCCGCCCTCGACCCGGAGACCACGCACGACGTGCTGGAACTCCTTCGGAAGGTGAACAAGGAGCTGGGTATTACCATCGTCGTGATTACCCACGAGATGGACGTAGTTCGCACCATTGCCGACAAGGTAGCCGTCATGGAAGCCGGCAAGGTTGTGGAATACGGCAGCGTCTACGACGTGTTCTCCGACCCGAAGACACCGGTGGCCCAGCGGTTCGTGGCGACGTCGCTACGCAATACCCCCGACCACGTTGAAGCTGAAGACCTCCTGGCTCACGACGGGCGCCTCTTCACCATCGACCTGACGGAAGATTCCGGATTCTTCGGCGCCGCTGCCGAGGCCCGCGAAGCCGGCGTGTCGATTGCTATCGTGCACGGCGGTGTGACCACCTTGCAGCAGCACAGCTTCGGCAAGATGACCGTGCGTCTGACTGGCCCGGAGGACGCTATCGAGACTTTCTACGCTTCACTGCAGCGCACCACCACCATTGAGGAGATCACCCGATGAACGTGACATACCTTGCTGCCGACTGGAATCGCCTGGGCGATACCTTCGTCAAAGCTATTAGCGACACCCTCTTCATGGTCGCCATCACCCTGGTGCTGGCCGGCATCCTGGGTCTGGTTGTGGGCATGCTGCTCTACACCACCCGCCCGGGCGGCATCCTGAAGAATACACCCGTGTACACGGTGTTGAACCTGCTGGTGAACTTCGTCCGCCCGATCCCGTTCATCATCCTCATCGCCGCACTGCAGCCGATTACGTTGCAGGTGATGGGCACCTCCGTGGGCCGGGATGCCGGTATCTTCGTCATGGTCGTGGCCGCCACGTTCACCGTGGCCCGCATCGTGGAGCAAAACCTGGTCAGTATTGACCCCGGTGTGATTGAGGCTGCCCGCTCCATGGGCGCCTCCCCGATGAAGATCATCACCTCTGTCATCATCCCCGAGGCCCTCGGCCCGCTGGTGCTTGGTTACACGTTCATCTTCATTGCCATCGTCGACATGTCCGCGATGGTCGGCTACGTCGGCGGCGGCGGTCTGGGTGACTTCGCCATCGTCTACGGCTACCGCGCCTTCGACACCGAGGCAATGTACGTTGCCGTCATCGCGATTGTCATCCTGGTCCAGCTGGCCCAGTTCCTGGGCAACTGGGTGGCCAAGAAGATTATGCGCCAGTAGTCTCCACTACTTCGTCCACCTGCCAGGCTTTGCCCACCTTGGGTTCATCGCCACAGGAGGACACCACGCCCGGCACCTCCACTTGGTGCTGGTGCACCTGCCACGTACGTCCTGCGTACGTGGCTTTTTCACCCTCAGCACAGATTTCGCCCAAAGGTGCGTGACCAGAGGTGCTAATAAGCTGCTTCGCGACGGCCAACTCGCTGACCTGCCCCTGCGGGTCAAAACACCCGCGGCCCCGGTTGCCGGTGTAGAACAGTTCACCGCGGGACGCTGCCTCCACCGCGGCGGCTGCTGGCTGCGGGCCGAGCCGCCCGAAAGAATAACCCCACGGCATGAGCAACATCGACGGGGCAAAACGGTGGCCCTTCGTGTGGGAGGATTCCCACACCCATTCCGCCGGCAGCATCGCATCGAGCGCCGCAGCCAAAGGCCGGCCCTTCACCGCGCAGCAGGCATCGCGCTTGGAGTGCGTGCACACCAAAAGTACGGGGTGGTGTACCTGCAGCGCCCCATTCTTGCCGGGCCCGGAGAGGTCTACGTCAAGGATTGCTTCGGGCCCATCAACTTTGAGCACCTCCGTAATACCTTCGCGGACGAAGAAGAGGTAGAGGTGGAATCTGCGCTGATCGCTGGGCTGGCCCCCGTGGCCGGCACGCCCGGCGCGGCGAATCAGTTGCAGGGCTGCCCCGCGGGTGGCGAGGTGTTCTTTGATCGGCCCGGTGAGTTCGCCGAGGGTATTGCCGTCGAGTACGTCGTGGCTCCACGAGTAGGGGTATTCGAGGGCAAGGCACACGTCCATACGCTTCGCTGTACCCGGGAGTGGTTCGACTGCAGCATCTGAGCACCGTGACTGGAACATGCCCCTACCCTAGCCTTAGGGGCGCCCGAGTGATAACAATCTAGACTCTTTTTCTTGCGTGGAGGGGTTTGGGGTGGGTTTCACGGGATCAGAAAAGTACAGTGGGAATCATGTTCACTTTTGTATCGTCTGCACCACGTCGTGCGGTTGCGGTGGCGTCCATCGCGGCTACCGCAGCTATTGTGGCTGGCTGCGCTGACTCCGGGAACCAGACTGCTAGCCCCTCGGTAGCTACGGAAACGTCGACGTCCATGGTCACAACCACGAGCACGCCTGCCCCTACCGGGGATACGGAGTCGGAGGCTGGTATCCAGCCTTTGGGTGCGGCGAATCGGGAAATGAAGACCCACCGGCCGCAGGCTCCTGGCGAACTTGTGGTCAAGGATGTTCGCTTAGGCTCCCATGGCAATTTTGATCGCGTGGTGTTCGATTTAGCTGGCGAGGGTGAGCCTGGCTGGTTTATTACGTATGAGAAGTTCCCTGCCCAGCAAGCGTCGGGTCGCCTCATTGACGTTCCGGGCGAGACGTCCCTGAACGTAAACATTGATAACACCACCTACCCGTTTACGCTGGGTATGGAAAGTAAGCCGCTGGGTCGCTTCACTTCTGCGGATACCAAGGTTGTCACTGAGGTTGTGGAGGCCGGCACGTTTGAGGCGCGCACCCAGTACGTCATCGGCCTGAAGTCGGAGGCTCCGTATTCGGTGCAGGTGCTGCAGGATCCGACGCGCCTAGTCATCGATATCGTCTACTAGTACACGGCTTCCACCCGCCACATTCCACGCCCCCATACGAGTACCCATCCGGTCTCTGGGGCGTGGTTTTCGCGTTTTCCCACCACTTGGATTCTGGCCACACGTCCTTCTTCCGGGGTGGCGGCATCCCACCAACGGCCGTCGACAGGCCAGGGCCCAGCCCACCCGGTAATCAGGTAGTTTTTCTTCCCCCAGCGTAGGGCGTGCGGCACTGCGGTCAGGAGGGCTTCGGCGTTGACCCCCACCCGTTGCCCGTGCTTATCGACGACCACAACGCGCGCCGCTGGGTGCGTCGCCGGTGGGCCGAGCCGCGCAGGCAGTGGCCCCATGAGCCTGCCGGGGACGGGCTTCCCGGCAGTAGCCGGTTCGGGTTCATCGCCTGCGGGGATGAGGTAGACGCGGTCCGCGACCCCGCGCCCGGTGCCGGCGACAGGCCGCACGATGGCGTCGGGCCCCAGCTGGGATGCGACGCGTGCGATGACGGTGGCGGCTGCTTCATCGTCGGCGACGGTATTCGCTGCCAGCAGTGTGGATGCGTATTCGGGAACCGCTACTTCGATGGGGTTCAAGATGAGTTCGGTGAGCGCTCCACGTATCCCGGACGTCAGCCAGGCGTCGAGTTGCCAGCGCACACGGTCGGCGGTGGCGGTTTCCGTAAGGGGTTCGCGGGTACGCCAGGTTCGCTGGTGGCTGGTACCTGCGATGATTGCTTCAATAGTCAGACGGTGGCATACGTATCCTGCTGTGGCCAGGCGGTTATGAAGTTGGGCGGCTAGGGTGCGAGCGGCGAAGGCTGCGGCGTCGACGCGTTCGATGGGTTCCTCGGGAATGAGGCTCACGGAGAGGTCGGCGCCGGCTTCGGCGGGCGCTATGCCGCGGCTGGGCGTGGCGCGGGCGATGGCGTGTGCATGCATTCCCGCGGAGCCGAATCTGCTACTCACTGATTTTCCGGGCAAGTTCGCAAGGTCCCCGAGTGTATGTACCCCGACGTCGTGCAGCGTGGCGATGGTGTCGCGTTCGCATCCTAGGGCGGCGTCGGCGACGAGGGCGTCGAGGGGTTGGACAGCCAGGAACTGGGCAGAGTGCTGTGGAGGGATGACTGCGCCTACGGCACCGTGGCGGGCTGCGATAATGGCGGTGGGTAATTCGTCAGCGATGCCGGCTTGGCAGTCGATACCCTGCCGGGAGGCGGCGGTGACCAGGAGTTCGGCTGCTTTTTCTTCGCTGCCGTGAAACTTTGCCAGCGCTGCGGCGTTGCAGGCGATGAGTCCGGGGCGGATGACTTCGACGTTGGCGGCGACGTCGTCAAGCCCTGCGACGATTGGTTCAAAGTAGCGGGCGTCCCTGTCTTCGTCGAGTTCAGCAACGGTAAGCCCGGGGATGAGTGCCTGGGCTTCGCGCAGGCGCATGCCGCGGCGGATTCCCCGGTGGCGGGCAGAGAGCGTGCAGGCGGCGACCCGGTGCGTGGCGTAGAGGACGACGGGTCCTTCCAGCGTGGTGTCGTGGGCGAGTGCCCACGCGTGCAGGGGCCAGTCGGGGAACCACACCACGATGATGCGCGTGGTGTGGCTAGACAACGCGGATCGTTCCTTCCGTGGAGACTGTCGGGGTGTGGCCTACGGTCAAAGTCGTGGCCTGCGGTACGTGGCCGCGCGCCTGGACGGTGACGTTAATATCGACGCCGGTAATCCTCCCGGAGCCGCGGGCCAAGCCGTGAAAGCTGGTGACCGTCCCTTCAAGCGTGGCTGCAGGTGCGGCAATGTGCGCGCCACTCAGCAGGAAGGCTGCGCGCCCTGAGCGCAGTTTCGCTTCGAGGGGGCGGGCTACACTCGGCGGGATTGTGTAACGCTTCCCTTGGCTCGCGTGCCGGTAGACCACGAGGTCCAAGCCCTCACTGAGTACCGTGGCCACGTGCAGGCCGTGCGTACCCGGTTCAGGGACGGCGACGATACGCTGCAGCCGCCCGCCCATATCGTCCACGCTTGCGAATGCTAGTTCAGGCCACCCAACGACCCCTGCACGCAATCCGGCGTCGGTAGCCTGCGCTAGGATATAAGCCACCAGTTGAAAACTCTCCCCTACAACAGTGACTGCCCGGCGCGCTAGCCCTCCATCAGGAAGGATTGCGCGGAGACGTTCACCAACGTCAATGACGCCTTTCGGCGCTACGGCTTCCTCTTGCGGGGCGGTGTGCGCGCCACCCTCGATGACGGACATGCGGGTACGCAAAGTAGCGATGCGCTCCTCGCGCGACATGTGTGAAAGATCAGGAAGATCCCCCACTTTTCGCACACCTGTTCCCGTCATGGGGTCCATTATCGCTTCTGATTCTTTGCCCGTCAACCCCGCTGGTAGCCTTAATTTTCATGAACGCCTACAGCAGCATGCGCGCACGCACCACCCCGATCCCCACCCCGCCGGTGGTCCGGGTAGGAACTTCGCTTCTCTTCGCATTGGGCGTTGCTGTGCTGGGCACCTCCATGTCCCGAAGCCTGCAGGTTGTATGCATGGCCGTGTGTATCGGCTCCGGCTTACTCCTGATTTTCAGCCACCCGTATCGACGCGCAATCCGCGCCTTCCTAGAGGAACGCGGCATCATGTATCGCCCCAGCTTCTGGCAGGTGGTTCCCCTCTTCTTCGTCTGGTTGGCGCTCATGCTTGTACCCGCGTTCGCGCCGATGCCGTGGTGGGGCGTGGGCCTTGTATTCTTAGGCGTTTTTGGGTGGATGTACTGGACGTTTCCGCATATCGATGGCACGCGTTCCCTCGCCTACGCTTAAGTTTTCTGTACGGTGGGGTCATGAATTCTTCTGTAAATCAGTTCCTATCCTCCCTTCCTGTCGACAAGATTGCTGCTCGCGTAGGCGCCGACCAAGACACCGTCAGCTCGACCCTGCAGGCTCTTGTGCCGGCGCTCCTGGCCAAAATGAGCGACAATTCCCAGGACGATTCCGGCGAGCAGGCCTTAAGCTCTGCGCTTGACCAGCACGACCCTTCGCTTATCGACGGCACCGTCAACATCGATGACGTCGACGAAGAAGACGGCGAAAAGATTACCAACCACGTCTTCGGTTCCGAACGCAACGAGGTAGCCCAACAGCTTGGTGGCATTACCGCCGGCGGTGCCGGCCTGGTGCAGAAACTTCTGCCGATTATTGCCCCACTGCTTATGTCCTGGCTAGCCGGCAAGGTTCAAGGCGGCGGTGCTTCCGGCAAGGGCGGTGGCGTAGTACGCAGCGTCTTGGGAGGACTCTTGGGCAGCTTGGCAGCCGGCAAGGCCACCGACAGCGGCATTGGTGGCGCACTCGGCGGCATCCTGGGCAGTGTCTTGGGATCTAAGAAGTAGCTTTAAGGTCCCCTTAAAGCGAAAACACTTTGTACCAAGTCGGCACAAAGTGTTTTGTCATTTCTGCTTAACCCGCTAGTTACCTATAAGGTCCAGGTCCAGATTTTCCACCAGCGATAAATCAATCCAGGGCTAGGACGCCGTTCACTCCTGTCCGGCAGGGTTCCATCCGAGTTGTAATCCAGAAGGTCCCATGGGGACCATTCGCGCGGACGCCACGGATTAGGCTTGGTTTCTACCGGGGGAACTGGACGCCCTGTTTCCTGTGGTTCATCGTCATTCACAGGTGGCAGTTCCGGTTCCGGCAATGGCACAGGTCCTGGTTCTGGATCTAACCCTGGCGCAGGTTCTGGCTCTGGCGTTGGTTCTGGCCCTGGCTTAGGCGTCGGTTTTGGGCCGCCACTAATAGCTTCGACTGCCGCACCACCGTTGATAAGACCAGCTCCGCAGCCTCCCTGACAATTCGACATGGGGCGAGCAGTGTCTTTCAGGATATTCTCGATCTCGTCAGGACTGAGATTTCGGTTTTCAGACAACATATTGGCGATAATGCCCGAGACAAAAGGAGTCGCCATCGAGGTGCCCTGGTAATAGGCAAAATTCGGCCGACCTTGGGCAGACTAACCCGAGTTAAGTGTTGAAAGAATTCCACGATCGGTGCGGAAGTCACCACCCGGCGCAGTGATATCCACGACATGACCGTAGTTTGAATATGACGCTACGGCGCCAGACTCACCAGATGCACCAACCGTGATTACTCCGTCACAATTTGCTGGCTGCACATTCCCTGCATTCTGACGTTCGTTGCCAGCGGCGACGACCACAACGGAACCGCGGGAACGAGCTTCGTTGATGGCCTCCTGGTAAGTCCGGGAGCACACCCCTTGACCACCAAGGGACATGTTGATTACCTGCGCTGGAGTCCGGTTAATCGGAAGATTTTTCACCTGGGCGCCTGAGGCCCACAGTACTGCGTCTGCAATGTCTGAAGTATAACCACCGCAGGCTGCCAGAGCACGCAGTGGCTGCACTTTTGCGCGGGGTGCTACGCCAGCCACACCTATGCCATTGCCGGCTTGAGCTGCAACAGTGCCTGCCACATGCGTTCCATGCCAGGAAGACACCGTGCCACGGCCATTATTGCCACACTGGTAGGGGCCAGTCCAGTCGCCCTCATCTGTCGGATCGTTATCCCGACCGTTGCCGTCACGTGCCATGTTGGGATCAGAAATGAAATCCAGACCTGGGACAATATTGCCATCAAGGTCTGGGTGATAGGCATAGCCTGAGTCGACGACAGCGACAGTCACCCCTTCACCCTGGTTCGAGGCCGCCTCCCATGCTTGCTCAACACGTCCACCAAACTCACCGTGAAAGTGCCATTGGAGATTATAGAACTCGTCATTCAATGCAAAAGGCTGCATAATGGCGTCCGGTTCGATGTATTCAACATCACCACTGGAGCGCATTTCGTCCATAAAGTTCTCTGCGCGGACTGGATCGAGAACCTCGTCCACTTCCACGACGACGGTACCGTCGCTACGAGTTCGAACCTCTTCAATCTCAAGGTCTTCCTTCACAGCAGCTTTTGTTTGCGGTACGCTGCCGTTGCTTTTTCTTGTGAGCATTGTCCTTATATCGGACAATGAATCGATCTGTTTCTTTTTCCTCAGGAGAGTCGACGGGAGACTCCAGCCGCTCTTCAGAACGAACTCGTTCCTCGACCCCTTCTGCATCTGTTTCTTGTGCAGAGGCTACGTTCATGCCGCCCCCCCCCCAACACTGCCAGGCTTGTTGCGACCGCCAGGACGCTTCGCCGATAAGCGCGAGTTTTCCAGTGATTACGCGGTATATTAACCATCCATTGCCTTTCAAAGTATCTACTTCTGGCTTGCGATGTTCTTGGCTACCCCCTCGGGACGCAACTAAGAAAATCAGCGATTAAACACATTAGCCCATCGTCGCAGCATCAAATCTCAGATTTTTCTCAGCTTTATATAGTAGAAAATTAAAGGTAGTTACGCGAACGTAAACACCAACGTGAGAGGGCTGCGATTCCACGGCCAAGAGGTCCCACGGCAACCCATTTGGGCAGAGTCCAACACATTCGGAAGCTCTACCCCCACCTTTTCGGGGGCAACCGGGCCCGCACTTCATACCATCGCTATAGCGCCGCGCACGCAAGCGCTAATCTATAAAACGATTCCTTCTCCCCAACCGACACAAGCTATGCAAAACGTCCTAGACCTGGTCAACGCATTTTTGAACCAAAAATACGGTACCGCGCCCATGGCGCCAGACGAATTCCAACGCGCCACAAATAACTTAACCCGCCTCGACCTCGCATATACGGAAACCGATGACGGGATAGCGCTACAGGTATGGCTGAACATGAAAACCTTCGAGCTGCACCGAACACTCGGCAATCACGATAGTACCGAGGCCTTCTATCCCAGCCTCATAGAGGCACTACACGACATCACCGCAGCTGGTTTCGACGAACTTATCCGCGACTAGCCTAGACCGCACACAACCTTATTCCTCCGAATTCTGTTCATGCATGATCGAAAAAATCTTCCACACAATCGAAATAAGAGCCGAAAGAACAAGCAGGACAATAACAAGTTCTATCAAGCTCATCCACCTTCCCGTCAGTAAAGCTATTAATGACGGAATCAAAAATCCGATAGCCGCCAAACAGCTTGAAGCGATTGTCAGCCGATCGATTCGGAAAGATCCTTGCACTATGAGACGCCCAAGCAAGCGTACGGCGATAAAGACAACCAACGCCGTAAATGCTACTAACATTTTTATTTACCCCCTAGAATAAGCATCAACTCAAGTAGTTTTGCTTACCCAACATAGACGTCCAGCGAGTGTCCATACAATTTATAGCGTGGCTATGAAAATAAATGCGCCACTAAGCGCACGCCCTAGTCCAGCCCGCGCTTGCCTGCCCAGCGTGATAGTGCATACCGGTTGGATTGCTGGGTTTTCCGCAGAATATTAGAAGCATGAGTTTCCACCGTCTTGATCGAGATGAACAATTCGGCGGCTATTTCTTTATACGTATAACCACGTGCTAACAAGCGCAGGACCTCGAGTTCACGGCGGGTGAGGGCATCCACGATGGGGTCGTGGTCGGGTTCCGGTTCGGGGGCAACGTCAGCGCCTGCGAACGCGTCCAGGACAAAACCGGCCAGGCGCGGGGAGAAGTAAGCGTCACCCGAGTTCACGCGGACGATTGCGTCGACGAGTTCCTCGCCGGAAATATTCTTGGTGACGTACCCGCGGGCGCCCGCCCGGATGAGCGAAATAACATCCTCGGCGGCATCCGAGACCGACAGCGCTAAGAAGGTGGTGTCGACGGAGACGCCGCGGACTACTGCGAGTCCGCCGCCGGCGGGCATGTGGACGTCGATAAGCACTACATCGGGGCTGGTCGCGTTGATCCCGGCGATGGCGTCGGCGACAGTCCCGGCCTCGCCGACGATGTCCACCTTGCCACTGAGTTCGGCACGCACTCCGGCGCGGAAGACGGAGTGGTCATCGACAAGAAATACGCTCACCATGAGGCTTACTCTACCGGCACCGACACGTGGATCTCAGTTCCCTGCCCAAGCGTGGATCGCACCCGGGCTGAACCGCCCGCGCGTTCCATGCGTCCGGTGATGGAATCGGAAATCCCGTGGCGGTCCTCCCCCACTGCGGCGGGGTCAAAGCCGATGCCCCGGTCGCGGATAAACACCTCGAAGGTTCCCCCGAGGTGTTCGGCGTACACGTCTACTGTGGTTACCCCGGCGTGCTTAGCGGCATTTGTTATGGCCTCGCTCGCGGCGTCGATAGTGGCCTGCACACCACCGGTGAGCTGCGGGTCCTCCCCCACCGTCACCGGATTCGCCGACACTCCGAACCGATCCTCCACAGCAGCGCACACCCGCTGCAACTCACCGAACGCGGACTCTTCCCGGGTACTTTCCGGGGCGAAGAGCCACTGCCGAAGTTCGCGTTCCTGGCTGCGGGCAAGGCGCTCCACCTGGGCAGGATTATCGGCCTGCTTCTGGATGAGCGCCAAGGTTTGCAGCACAGAATCGTGCAGGTGAGATGCGATTTCTGCGCGTTGCGTAGCCGCTGCGGTTTCCACCCGGGAATCAGCCATGTGGTTCCACAGGCGCATCACACCAGGCCCGGCCAAAACACCCACTCCCAGTAACGTAATTGTGACGGCCAGCAACGCAATGAACAGGCTGCTGGTGACGTCCTCGTCCTCACCGCGGACCACGCTGAAGAGGACGATCACTACGCCTCCCAAGCTCAGCACCACGCCAAGGAGCACGCTCAAGATCCCAGACCAGCTGCGCAAACCCCGGTCGTAAGCACGCCACACCAGCACCACGCCCAGGGCGAGTGGCACCAGGAAAAGGAGCAAGGGGCCGGCAAAGTCCGTAATAAAGCTCAGCGTGACCGCAGCCGCGATAACGGCAAGCACAACTAGGACCCTATTCGTGGCCTTCCCTGGATTCTTCGCCGAACCTACGCCCTCCTGCACACGGACCGAACCAGTCGGAAGCAATGCCCACAGTGCAATGTAGGCCAACATGCCCACACCACCGCTAAAGATAGCGACGAGAAACGCCAAACGGACCCACAAAACAGGGACACCCAGGTGGTCGGATAGACCGGCGCACACGCCTGCGACCACGCGGCCGTCGTCGTTGCTGCTAGCACGCACTGCCTTCGGGAATGGGTACGTGGCCCTCCCCGCGGGTGTTGGGGGTTCAGCCTGGTAAGCCTGGGGCGTACGGGAATCACTCATAATGTAGCCATTCTCCCACGCGGCGTCCACGGGCACATCGGGAGAAACCCTGAAAAATCCGTCCCCGCCCCACGCGGGAAAATCAGGGACTTTCCCCGATGTATTTCCGCGCCATAGCCGCCAGAATGAAAGCATGAGTTCAACAAACGAAGTTTTTTCCGACATGTGGAAGACCCGACCACACCGCGTCGAAGGCGGCACCCTCGCCGGCGTGTGCCAAGGCATCGCTATCCGCTACCAGGTCGACGTGACACTCGTGCGCGTCGTGTTCGCCCTCCTTACTTTGGCCGGTGGCGGTGGTATCGCGCTCTACCTGTTGGCCTGGGGCCTCATGCCCAAGGGTACGAACACGTTCGGACCGCTAGATGCCGCCTTGAACGGAAATGGTAAGGGGCACCCGGAGTTTAACCAGCAGAAGCGCACTGGGTGGGTGATTTTTGTGCTCGTCGTAATTTCGCTACTGGGTGGCGTTCCCGCATCCGGCGGGATCGCGGGTGGCGGAATGCTCGTCGGCCTTATCGTCGCTGGGTTAGCGTTGTATGGCCTGCACCAACGCACCCCCATTGCGCCGTTCCCACAGGGCCCTGATCAGGTCGAAGAACCACTCCTTGCGGATGGCCCGACCCAGCAGACTCCCCCGTCCTGGGATCCACTCGGTGCGGCCCCCTTCGCGTGGGACCTCCCCGAACCTGGCGAAGAACCCAAGCAGACGAACTGGGTGCGCCGCCTCATCCTCGGAATTGCCGCTGTCTTCCTAGCGATTATCGCACTATTTGTCGGTCTTTTCGGCTTCGTCGTCACCACGAACAACACTGACGACGCGCCCACCGCCGCCACCTCCCAGCTCCAGGACAGCTACAGCCGCACAATCGGCGATTTCACCCTGGACTTACGCGGCCAACACACTCTCGACGAGGACCGCTCCATCACCATCGAAAGTGGCATCGGCGACGTCACCGTTATCGGCCCGCGCACCATCCCCACCACCGTTGTCTACCAGGGCGGAGTTGGCGACTACACCGGCCCAACCACGCTTAACGACGACGCCTCCGGCCCCCGCCTCACCATCACAATCAACTCCGGTATTGGCGACGTCCGAGTCATCCCCGCAGATAAAGCAGACGTAGACGACTAATCCAACTTCGCGCGCAACGCCTCTGCCCCGTCGGCTGCCTCGTAGAGATCGTCGAATTCATCGGCGACGAGGTGGTCTTCGGGGCTCAGCGCAAAGTATTTAAGTGCTGTCGCAAGTTGAACTACGCGTTGCCCATCCGGCTGAATCGCAAACGTTGGGCCATGCCCGCGTGCAGCAACAAGGAGCGAAGCCAAATTCGCCGCCACCGTAAACGCTGGGAGCCCACCCAGGGCTGGAAGCGTTGCGGTGGTGTAGTTACCGTGGAGCTCCTCTAAACCAGAATCCTGAAAGACGGTTTCCAGTGCTACCGGTTCGGTGTAGTTATCCCGCAACCATTTCAACATGTACTGGGCATCAGCCGTATTGCCGTAGAGGGTGCTCCACATCGAGCGGATAGCCATGTAAAACTCCTTTTTGCCTAGCTAGAAAAATACTCATGCCGGTTGATTTCGGCATGAGTATTAGTGGTTTATAACCTTATTCCCACTCGATGGTGGCTGGCGGCTTGGACGTGATGTCCAGGACCACGCGGTTGACGTCAGGCACCTCGTTGGTGATGCGCGTAGAAATTGTCTCTAGGACGTCGTACGGCAGGCGGACCCAGTCGGCGGTCATGGCGTCCTCGGAAGCTACCGGGCGCAGCACGATTGGGTGGCCGTAGGTGCGGCCGTCGCCCTGGACGCCGACGGAGCGGACGTCGGCAAGCAAGACCACTGGGCACTGCCAAATCTGGTCATCCAGGCCGGCCTTGGTCAACTCTTCGCGGGCGATGGCGTCAGCTTCACGTAGCAGGTCCAGACGGTCCTGGGTGACCTCGCCAATGATGCGGATACCCAAACCTGGGCCCGGGAACGGCTGGCGGTTCACGATAACCTCAGGCAGGCCAAGTTCGCGGCCAACCGCGCGGACCTCGTCCTTAAACAGCAGTCGCAGTGGCTCAACCAGCTCGAACTCGACGTCGTCAGGTAGGCCGCCGACGTTGTGGTGGCTCTTAATATTCGCAGTACCGGAACCTCCGCCGGACTCCACGACGTCCGGGTACAGGGTGCCCTGCACCAGGTAATCAACCTGCTCGCCTTCCAAAACGCCAGCGACGGCGCGTTCGAATGCTCGAATGAACTCCGCACCAATAGCCTTACGCTTCGCCTCAGGCTCGGACACGCCAGCCAACTTGTCCAGGAAGGCAGCGCGCTCGTCCATGGTCACCAACTTGGCGCCGGTGGAAGCCACGAAATCCTTTTCCACCTGTTCGCGCTCACCCTTACGCAGCAGGCCGTGATCCACAAAGATGCACGTTAGGCGGTCACCGATAGCGCGCTGGACGATAGCCGCAGCCACAGCAGAGTCCACACCACCAGACAAGCCGCAAATTGCCTTGCCCTCGCCAACCTGGGCCTTGACGTCGTCGATAAGCTGCTGAGCAATGTTCTCCGCAGTCCAATTACGCTCCAGGCCAGCAATGCCGTCGAGGAAGCGGGTCAGAACCTCCTGGCCATGCGGGCTGTGCAGCACCTCCGGGTGGTACTGGACGCCGGCCATCTTGCGCTCCACATCCTCGAAAGCGGCAACCGGTGCGCCCTCCGAGGAAGCGGTGACGGTGAATCCCTGCGGTGCCTGAGACACGGAATCGCCGTGGGACATCCACACCTTGTGGGTTTCTGCCAGCCCCTCGTGGAGAACACCGCCGGACACCGTGATGTCTGTACGGCCATACTCGCGTTTACCCGTGGCCTCGACGGTTCCACCGAGCGCCTTCGTCATCATCTGGAAGCCGTAGCAGATGCCAAAGATCGGCAGGCCCAACTCAAAAATCTCCTGGTCCAGCTGCGGAGCACCCTCCGCATACACGGAAGAAGGGCCACCGGACAGCACGAGGGCTACCGGATTCTTCTCCTTGACCTCAGCGGCCGTGATGGTGTGCGGCACGACCTCGGAGTACACCTTGGCCTCACGCACACGGCGGGCAATAAGCTGCGCGTACTGGGCGCCAAAGTCAACGACTAAAACTGGGCGGGGATGTGTATTTCGCTGCGTCACGGAAGGTAACCTTACCGCACAGCTCACGCTTTATAAAGACGGTTTATAACGACAGGTGGGCGCGCGAGCAACTCCGGCCGCCGCGCGGGGATCGCACGGGGATCGCACGAGGATGCTGGTTAGTTTGAGGGGCCAAAAAGATTATATTCACGAAAAAGTGCGGATTTTGGCACCCCGAACGTGCCAAGGCAACTTACAGGAAACTCACAGCCCGGGGCCCGGCCACATCCCGGCACCTCTGCCGAGCCGTGCCCCACCCCCGACAAGACTTAAGCGACGGCCGAAACAACCTTCGTGATCATCACGGACAGTTCCTGGGCTGCCTCAGCGTCATCCTCGACGGAGTTTTCCAGTGCTTCCACAGCGGACTGCATCGCCGCGGTAGCCGTATTGGACGCTTCCACTGCTTCTGCCACGGAATCCACGAGGGCCCGTGCGGCGTCGCTAAACCCTGAAATATCTGTCACCTGCAGCCAACTGGAAATCATCTCGCGCGGTGGTTCCATAATGCGGTTGACCGACGCCAACCGCTTGGAAAGGCGCCCAGCCAGCAAGTCGTAGCTGCGCAGCTGGTCACGCATGGTCTGGATACCATCCTCGAGGGCCATGGCCAGCACCTTGAGCGCTTTCGCCGCATTGCCGTCAGTCTGGCCTTTACCCTCCACTTCGGTGGCGTACTTGGTGGCAACCGTCGCGTGCAGGCGCGCCAGCGCGATACTGAAACGCGTGCTGTGCGCAGATTCCACCAGCTTATCTGCCAGCTCCTGCAATTCATCCAAGTAGGAGTCCACGATGCCGTGCATGCCAGCCCACGTGCGCAGCGGCGCCAGCAGCAGGGTGCTTTGCGGGCCTTCGACGTCGAGTTGCGCCATCTGCTCGCTGATCTGTGCACCAACGCCTGCTTCCTGGGCCAGTTCAGCGGAGCTTTCGGCAATCTTTTCCGCCGTGGCGATGAGCGCTTCCTGCTGGTCCATCCATACGCCCAGCTTCTCGTGAATCGCAGCAATCGCGGTCGCAACCTCGCCTGAGCCTGGGTTCAACCCCTGCGACTGCTTCTCACGCTCGAGCACTTCAGCTGGCATGATGCGGTTCTGGAACTGCTCATAGCTATCCAGGCCCAGTTCCTTGAGCGCAGCCACGATGTGGCCCGCCGAGGCCTCAGCCATCTGTGCGCGCTTCACGCCGGCGGCGGTGCACTCCTTCTCAATGCCACGAATCTGCTCGTAGAGGCTCCACGCCGTATCTGCGGATGCGGTCAGCGGGCAGGTACGTACGGAAAGATATCCGCCGCCGCGCAAGGGGGTGACGGTTGCCAGCACGTCGTAGGGGCTGCCGTCTGCTGCTGCGTTGCGCACGTACGCGGCGAACGGCTTGCCCGCTTTAAGGGTGGCCCACATGGCGTGGAAGGCGCCGGCTGGCATGAAATCATTACGGATAATGTTGTGCGGCGCCCCGACGAGCTCCTCCCGGGAGTGTTGGGACAGCCGGACGAACACGTCGTTGGCTAGCTCAATATGTCCTTTTTCATCAGTGGTGGAGAAGAACACATCATCTACGCCAACTGGGTTGTTCGCTGCCACGGGGCTGCTCCTCACATTCATACCTAAGAATTTGCTTACTAGAGCTTAAACATTCAGCCCTAATAGAACAACCGGCGGACATAGCTTTATGCTATGCCCGCCGGTCAAAGGTGGTGCTCCGCGCGAACTAGCGGCGCGCACTACCCCCTAACGGAGTACGTTGAGTTCTACCTTCTGGAAACTCTTCACGTCCGTGTAACCACACTTTGCCATCGCGCGACGCAGCCCGCCCACAATGTTGTGGCGACCCATCGGGTCCGCGGACGGCCCGTGCAGAATGACCTCGAGTGGTGCCAGGTCGAAACCAAAGTCATTGGTTTCCACCCAACCGCGCGGGTACCGCGGGTGTGCGGCAGCGGTCGGCCAGTAGGCACCCTTGCCGGCAGCCTCGTTAGCAGTGGAGAGCAACGCGCCCAGCATGACGGCGTCCGCACCGCAGGCTAGTGCCTTAACGACGTCGCCGGAAGTGTAGAACTCGTCATCGGCGATGATGTGCACGTAGCGGCCTTCGGTTTCATCCAAGTATTCGCGGCGCGCGGCAGCAACATCGGCGATAGCGGTGGCTAGCGGGGTTTCGATGCCCAACGCGATGTCGTTGGTGTTTGCGCCACCGCCAACGATCACGCCCACGGCACCAGTGCGCATCATGTGCAATGCGGTGGTGTAGTCGGTGACGCCACCAGCAATCACCGGTACGTCAAGCTTGCCGATGAAGTCCTTCAGGTTGAGCGCCTCGCCGGTGCTGTCCACGTGCTCCGCGGAGGTCACGGTGCCCTGGATAATCAGGAGTTCCGCACCCGCCTTAATCACTGGCTCGGCCAGCTCGCGAGCGTGCTGCGGGCTGACGCGCACGGCAACGGTCACACCGGATTCACGGACCTGCTGGATACGTTCGGTCAGAAGGTCAAGGTCCAGTGGTGCGGCGTGGAGTTCCTGCAGCACCTTGTTGGATTCGGAACCTTCACGTTCGTTCTGGGCGGCCTCGAGGACCTGCGCAATCGCTGCGTCCAAGTCGCGGTGGCGTCCCCACAAGCCCTCGGCGTTAATCACGCCTAGGCCACCTTGCTTGCCCATCTCGATGACGAACTCTGGGGATGCCAAGGCGTCGGTTGGGTGGCTGATGAGTGGGATGTCGAACCGGTAGGCGTCGATATGCCAGGTTGTGTCTACGTCCTTCGAGGAACGGGTACGGCGGTTCGGCACGATGGAAATGTCGGATAGGCCGTAGACGCGGCGGGCACGTTTGTTGAGTCCAATATCAACGTAATCACGCATGGTGTTCTCCTGCGATTAGCGGTAGTTAGGTGCTTCGACAGTCTGGGTGATGTCGTGCGGGTGGGATTCCTTCAGTCCAGCGGCGGTGATCTGGACGAAGCGCTTGGTCTGCAGTTCAGCGATGTTTGCGGAACCGGTGTAGCCCATCGCAGCACGCAGGCCACCGACCATCTGGTGGGTGATTGCGTCGATGGAACCACGGAATGGGACGCGGCCTTCAATGCCCTCTGGGACCAGCTTGTCCTCACTCTTCACGTCTGCCTGGAAGTAGCGGTCCTTGGAGTAGGAGCGCTTCTCACCGGTGAGGCCACGGCCTTGCATAGCGCCCATGGAGCCCATGCCACGGTAGCGCTTGTACTGCTTACCGCCGACGACCACGATGTCGCCAGGTGCCTCGGCGGTGCCGGCGAGCATGGAACCCAGCATGACGGTGTCCGCACCAGCAGCCAGCGCCTTAGCGATGTCGCCAGAGAACTGCATGCCACCGTCAGCGATGACTGGAACGCCAGCTGCCTTGGCAGGCACGGATGCTTCCAGGATGGACGTAATCTGCGGGGCGCCCACGCCAGCAACAACGCGGGTGGTGCAAATCGAACCTGGGCCAATACCAACCTTGATGGCGTCGGCACCAGCGTCGATCATGGCTTTCGCGGCCTCGCGGGTAGCCAGGTTGCCGCCAATAATGTCCACGCGGTCACCGAAATCCTTCTGGACGCGCGACACCATCTCGAGAACACGGTTGTTGTGTGCATGTGCGGAGTCCACGACAAGGACGTCCACGCCGGCGTCGACAAGCATGCCAGCACGCTCGTAGGACTCCTCACCAGTGCCGATACCCGCAGCCACCAACAGGCGACCAGACGCATCCTTCGACGCGTTCGGGTACTGCTCCGTCTTGACGAAGTCCTTCACAGTAATAAGGCCGACCAGCTTATTCTGCTTATCGACGATCGGAAGTTTCTCCACCTTATTCGCAGAAAGCAGCGCCAACGCCTCGTCCTTAGTGACGCCCTCATGAGCCACTACGAGCGGCATACTCGTCATCACCTCAGAGACCACGCGGTTGACGTCCGGTTCGAAACGCATATCACGGTTGGTACAAATGCCCAGCAGGACACCATCGCCATCGACGACAGGCAGACCCGAAATGCGGTAGCGGGCGCACAGTGCGTCTACCTCACCAATGGTCATGTCGGGGGTACACGTAACGGGGTCGGTGACCATTCCGGATTCGGAACGCTTCACGATCTCCACCTGCTCAGCCTGCTCCTGCGAGGACAGGTTGCGGTGCAGCACACCAATACCACCCTGGCGGGCCATCGCGATAGCCATGCGGGACTCCGTCACGGTGTCCATCGCAGCCGACGCAATCGGAATACCCAGCCGAATATTACGGGTGAACTGCGAAGACGTCTCTACCTCGGACGGGACGATATTCGATTCTGCCGGGAGCAGCAGCACATCATCAAACGTCAGCCCATTGAGAATGATCTTGTTCGGGTCGTCCCCACCGGTGTGTACGCGCCCGTCCTGTCCTGCCATTGCCATACTCTCTCCTAAGATTTCCGCACGGAAAAGTCCTCACGTGGTGACTTATTGCCATAACTTTACATCCGAACCCAGACACTGGGCAGACGGGGTTAATAACCATCGCCCGAATGATGGACTAGTATCGCGGGCATGTATAACGAGCTGCCACCAGACCCATTCGCCAATGACCCCAATGATCCGGCGAATCTGTTTGATGACTTTTCCGAACCAGCAGCTCCCCCACTGACCCCCGAAGATTTCCTGGCCCTGCACAACGATCTGCAATCCGTGGCTGAATTTAAAAAGCTGCTGCGCCCCCGCGGGATCGAAGGCGTCTTCTTCTACTGCGAGGACTGCGAAGAAGTCCACTACTTCGACTGGGACATCATCGAATCAAATCTCAAGGCCACCATCGCGAATAGCCTGGCCCCCGTCCACGAGCCGAGCGTAGAACCGGACCCCAACCGATACGTGCCCTGGGACTATGCCCTGGGTTACCTGCACGGCCTGCAGGACACGAACTAAACAATAAAGCTCGCACACAGTTCACTACAGTGCGCGAGCTCTTTTTATTCCCCTGCCGGTGATTGTTCTGCCGGTGCAGGCGCCGCCGGGGACGGGACGTCCGGAGCAGGCTGCGTCGGCGTGGCCGTCGGGCTCGCGGACGGGCTGGTCTGCGGCCGCGGTGCTGGCGTACTCGAGGCTGGCGCTGGCTGCGGCGCCGGCGATGGGGTCACCGTATGCGTCACGGTCACGGTTTCCGTCACCGTTGGTGGGGCTGCCGGTTCCTTCTTGTCCGTGGATTCGGGTTCCGTGGAGGTTGGGGTGCTTGTCGACGTCTGCGTGGTCGGCTTCTCATCGCGCTCAGCACGCCCATCACGGCGGTCTAGTTCAGCGACCAGGTTGCGGGCCTCTGCAAGCAGGGAGCGGGTGGCATCCATGTCGCCTTCCCCGGCCTTACTATCGATTTCCTCCAGCGTGGAGGCAAGCTCCACAACCCGGGCTTCCTGCGCGGACTGCGCCGGGCCGAGGAACGCGAAACCGCCGATAGCCATAACGATTGATGCAGCTGCAGCGCCGATTACTCCCGCGACTGGGGCACTCATTGGCTTCCGGGTGCGCCTACCACGCCGGCCTCGGCGTTCCGACAACTCGTCTGCTGGGAGGCCTGCAGCATCTTCCCCCTTCTGGGCATCCACAAGCACGTCCGGGTTAAAGGGGGCGTGGGGGGCGCGGGCGTCGTCGCGAAGCGAAGCCAACAGCTGGCCTAACTCATCATCAGGGGTGCGTCCCCGCCCGATGGCGTCGAGTGCTGCATCATCGTCGAACAATGCACGCAGCTGATCCGGACCATCCTGTCCGCGATGTGTCATCGACTATTCTCCCTTTTCCAACATGGTGCGCAACGTTGCTAATGCGCGGTGTTGCGCAACCCGCACAGCGCCTGGCGTCGAGCCCACAATCTGCGCAGTTTCCTCCGCGGTCATCCCCTCCACAACGCGGAGAATAATGATGTCGCGAGCCTTCTCACTTAAACCATCGAGAAGTCGGCGCATAGTGTTACTTCCGTCGACTTCCAGGGCATAATCCTCCGGAAGATCACGGTGACTCGTGTGCTCAGGCACCTCCTCCACCGGCTGCATCGCGTCGCGGCCCATGAATCGGTGCGCGTCGGCAACCTTGTGGGAGGCGATCCCGTACACGTACGCCATGAATGGCCGGCCCCGGTCCACGTACCGGCCGATGGACTGCGCCACCGCCAGGCAGACTTCCTGCGCCACGTCCTCCGCAGTGGGTGTCCTTCCCCCTCCGATGCGAGCGCGCGCATACCGCAATACGGGCGGGTAAATCTCCTGGAGAAGGTGGTGTAGCGCCTTTTTATCCCCACCGACTGCGGCGACGACGTACTCTTCGACGTCGTTGACAACCACCGACGAAGCCTGAGCGCTCGAATGCTCGTCCGCTGCGCCCACAGCCTCGCCTCCTCTCCGCATGAATAACTCCCGCCATTATCGCATACGAGACCACAAACCAACATAGCGGGGCACAGGGGCTGGGAACTTCGACCGCTACACGACGTCCACGCTCCCCGCAGGCCGAGTAGCCAAGAATTCACCCACTATTCATCTTCGCCGCATTGGTAGTATTTATGCAGGTGAAGGCGGGTTACACCTGCTAAGTTTTGGAGAAATTACTTCGCATATCCGCGGATTTCATAGGAAATTAACGTTCAGTTAGCAACCGTTCACATCGCTGCGCCACCCTACTCACTGTCCCCCGCACCGGCCACAACTCGGCCGAGCACCGGCCAAACGTGGCCGAATAGTGGCACAGAAATGGAGAAAACGACGTGACTGCCCCTTCAGTCCTCCCCGGACCCAACGCAGACTTCTGGGACTGGCAACTACACGGCGCCTGCCGAGGCAAAGACTCCGACGTGTTCTACCACCCAGACGGCGAACGAGGGCGGGCGCGGTGGCGTCGAGAAGCACAAGCCAAGGCCATCTGCCGTGGCTGTCCTGTCCTCTCGCAGTGCCGTGAGCACGCCCTCGCCGTGGCCGAGCCCTACGGCATCTGGGGTGGATTAAGCGAGGGCGAGCGCAACGACATCTTGCGCGGGCGCACGCGCGTGACCGCATAGCGCCGAATCATTGCCCCGCACAGCAGAAAGCCCGCACTGTTCCTGCAGAACCGTGCGGGCTTAAACGCGTAGTAGCCCTTAGTGGGCGTGGCCGTGGCCAGCTGCCTGCTCCTCGGGATCTGCGGGCTTATCCACAACAGATGCTTCGGTGGTCAGGACCATGCGGGCAACGGACGAAGCGTTGACCACTGCGGAGTGGGTTACCTTGACGGGGTCGATAATGCCCTGTTCAATAAGGTTTCCGTACTCGAGGGTCGCGGCGTTGTAGCCTTCGCCGTTGGGTAGTTCAGCAATCTTGGAGGTCACGACTGCGCCATCGACACCAGCGTTTTCTGCGATCCAGAACGCTGGCTTGGACAGTGCGCGGGACAATGCCAAGACACCGACCTTAATTTCGCCATCGAACTGCGCGGCGTATTCGCGCAGTTCCTCAGCAATCTGGACGAGTGCGGAACCGCCACCAGCGATGATGCCTTCCTGCGCTGCAGCACGTGCAGCGTTGATGGCGTCCTCGACGCGCAGCTTGCGCTCGCCAACCTCGGTCTCGGTTGCTGCACCGACGCGGATCACTGCGACGCCACCGGACAGCTTGGCCAGGCGCTCTTCCGCCTTTTCCTTGTCCCAGGTGGAGTCGGTGTTTTCGATCTCGCGACGGATCTGCTCGCGGCGTGCCTCGACAGCTTCCGCGGAGCCAGCACCCTCAACCAGAACGGTCTCGTCCTTGGTTACCGTGATGCGGCGTGCAGAACCCAGCACGTCCAGGCCAGCCTCCTGCAGGGTGACACCAACCTCAGGGTCGATGACCGTTGCGTCGGTGACAACTGCCAGATCATCCATGAATGCCTTGCGGCGCTCCCCGAAGTACGGTGCCTTCACCGCGACGACCTGCAGGGTCTTGCGGATGGAGTTCACAACCAGGGTGGACAGCGGTTCGCCGTCGACGTCCTCGGCCATGATCAGGGTGGGCTTGCCGGTCTGCGCGATCTGCTCGAGCAGCGGCAGGAACTCTGGCAGGGAGGAAATCTTGTTGCGCACCAGGAGGACCTGTGCGTTTTCCAGGACTGCCTGACCAGACTCCGGGTCGGTGACGAAGTACGGCGAGAGGTAACCCTTGTCGAAGGAAATGCCTTCGGTAATGTCCAGGGTGGACTCGATGGTCTGGGATTCCTCGACGGTCACCACGCCGTCCTTGCCCACCTTGTCCATGGCGCCAGCGACAATGTCGCCGACAACCTGGTCGCGGGAGGACACGGTCGCTACGTTTGCAATATCTGCGGTGGTGGAAACAGGGGTTGCACGCTCGCGCAACTTCTCCACGACCAGCTCAACACCCTTGGAGATGCCCTTGTTCAGCTCTACCGGGTTTGCGCCGGCTGCGACGTTGCGCAGGCCCTCAGCAACGAGTGCCTGTGCCAGCAGCGTTGCGGTGGTAGTGCCGTCGCCGGCAATGTCGTTGGTCTTAATCGCAACCGACTTCACCAGCTGTGCGCCCAGGTTCTCGAAGGGATCCTCGAGGTCAATATCACGGGCGATGGTCACGCCGTCGTTCGTGACGGTCGGGCCACCGAAAGCCTTGTCCAGGACCACATTGCGGCCGCGCGGGCCCAAGGTGACCTTGACTGCATCAGCCAGCTTATCGACGCCCCGCTGGATGCCTTCGCGTGCTTCTTGATCAAATGCAATAAGTTTTGCCATGTGGCACCGCCTTACTTGCCGACGGTTGCGAGGATGTCGCGTGCGGAAAGAATGAGGTATTCCTCGCCGTTGTACTTAATTTCGGTTCCGCCGTACTTGGAGAAGATCACGACGTCGCCTTCCTTGACGTCGACAGGGATGCGCTCGCCCTTGTCGTCGAAGCGGCCTGGGCCGACTGCGATGACGGTTGCTTCCTGCGGCTTCTCCTGCGCGGAATCTGGGATAACAAGACCGGAGGCCGTGGTGGTTTCGGCCTCGTTAATCTGAACCAAGATGCGGTCTTCAAGTGGGGTGATGTTGACGTTTGCCACTGTCATTCCTCCAGTGTGTTTCATTAGTGAATCTGTGCTGAGGCGGAACCTCAAAAAATGGCCCCGCTTCTGTTTGGCACTCTACCCCTGCGAGTGCTAGGTTTCAACAACACTCGGCCCACAGTGCGGAAACGGCGTCTAGTAGGCCTCGAGGTTCACCACCGCGTTGTGCCACAGCTGGAATTCCTGCGGGAAATCCGCCTTATAATTCTCCACCGCGCGCGCCGCTTGAGCAATGCCTTCTGCAATTTCTTCCTCCGACGCAGCGAAGAATACGGCCACGCCCGCGACCGCTTGGGTGGGGTCCAAGAAAAAGCGAGAGTTACCCGTCGCTGCTTCCAGCCGCGCCAACGATGCAATCGCATTCGGCTCCGAACCAGGCTCGGGAGCGGCGCTAAAAACCATGCGGCATGAGGTGGTTTCTTCACTAAACGCTGCCGCTGCCATCTCGGGCTCGGGACCAACGACGGTCAGTGGATTGGCAGCATCGAAAGAGATGGCTTCGGTACGCCCATCGGGGTGAACTAGGATTCCGGCGGTCATATTTCTCCAGTCTGGGTAGAAACATTGTAAGCCCTTCGCGTGAAGCGATAGGTGCAGGTCATCGACTACCGTAAGGCTTCCGACGGCCACCCGCAGCGCATGCCACAAAGATTTCACCCAGCCGTCATCTGGCGTTTATCTGACCCTACTGCCTCCTAGTTCACAATCGGGGTCTCAACCTCTAGCGAGGGGTTACAACCCACAGTCAGGTCAGAGGGCTGCGCGCCCGCATGAATAAGCTCCGCGGCCAGCGTTGCGATCATCAGCCCGTTATCCGTGCACAAGGAGAACTTGGGTACCCGCAGCTCAATCCCAGCGGCTGCGCAGCGCTCTTCCGCCAGTCCACGCAGCCGTGAATTCGCGGCCACACCACCACCGAGGAGTAGCACCCGGGCTGCCGTATCTTCGCAGGCCCGCACGGCTTTCATCGTGAGAACATCAGCTACCGCCTCTTGGAAGGACGCACACACGTCCTCAACGCTGATGACCTCGCCTTCGCGTTCAGCCTTCTCCACGTAGCGCGCCACGGCCGTCTTCAAACCAGAGAAAGAGAAATCATGGCGGTGCCCTTTTTCCTCATCAACCCTGCGCGTCAAAGCGCGCGGGAAACGGATCGCCTTCGGATTGCCGCGCTGTGCCAACTTGTCGATAACCGGACCACCCGGGTACCCCAGCCCGAGGAGTCGTGACACTTTGTCGTATGCCTCGCCGGCGGCGTCGTCAAGCGTGCTTCCCAGCTCCCGCATGGGCTTGCCCACCGCGTCGACCTCGAGCAGCTGCGTGTGCCCGCCGGAGACCAACAGCGCCACCGCATGCGGCAGGGTCTGCCCCTCCAAGTTCGCCACAGCGACGTGCCCACCCAGGTGGTTCACACCGTAGAAAGGAACGCCCCACGCCGCGGCATAAGCCTTCGCCGCCGAGGCTCCTACCAGCAAAGCACCAGCTAGACCAGGCCCTACGGTCGCGGCCACCGCATCAGGCTTATCGACGCCCACCTGCTGCAAAGCTTCACCCATCACCGGGATCATGGCCTCTAGGTGCGCACGCGATGCAATCTCCGGGACCACTCCCCCGAAGCGGGCGTGCTGCTCCATCGACGAAGCCACAACGTTCGCCAACGGCTCGAGCGCGCCGTCTTCGTGCAAGTTAAGGATGCCCACGGCGGTTTCGTCGCAGGAGCTTTCAATTCCGGCAATAATCATCTACGCATTCTCCTTGAGGGCCTCGTTGGGGCGAGGTTCGCGTTTCATAGTGTAGGCATCAGCATGAGATTGCGGGTAATAGTTCTTCCGAATCCCGAGGCGTACGAAACCAGCTTTTTCGTAGAGCCCGACTGCTGGGGCGTTATCAGTGCGGACCTCGAGGAATATGGGCCCGCCGGCGGCGTCAGCAATATCTGTGAGCTGGTCTAAGAGCGCCGTCCCCAGGCCATGCCCCTGGTAGGCGGGATCCACGCCAATCGTGTGTACTTCAAACTCCGGGAAGGCCTGCGGCCCGGCCTGGGAGAGGCCAGCGTAGCCCACGAGTTTTCCTTCGATGGTTGCGCCAAGATACGTGTTACGCGGCTGGATTAGTTCGTGCTCGAAGGCTTCCTTGGGCCACGGGGAGTCACCGGGGAATAGGATTTCCTCCAACTCCGCACAGCGCCCCGCATCCGCCTTCGTGAGCGGGCGAAACTCTGGCTTAGAGTGCGACATCAGGAATCGCCGCCGACTTTGGCTGCTGCTTCGGCGGGACCGCATCCGGGCGACGCAGGTACAACGGCTCCAGCGGGCCGGGCTCAGAGTTCAGGTCGGCGGTAGCGACCAAGCCGGCAGCACTCAGCTTCGGCTCGCGGGTAGGTACCTGCTGCCACTGCTCCGGGAGCTGCGTGGCCAACTTTTCCGGGATGACCACACATTCCGTCAGCGGACTGTCCAGGTTGCCCGGGCGGACCACATCCGGGCCACTCGTGCGGGCGCCATCGGCGTAGGCTGCCCAGTAGATTTCACGACGGCGCGCATCGGTGGCCACCAACGCGGACCCCTCCAGCTGCATGGTCGCTGCAATCGCGTCATGGGTACACACACCCCACACCGGGATCCCGCGCGCATGGCCAATCGCAGCGGCCGTGACCATACCCACGCGCAAACCCGTGAACGGACCGGGACCCACGCCCACCACAATTCCCCCAAGATCGGCGTACTCACAGCCAGCCTCCGCCAAGACCTTATTAATGGTGGGAACCAGGAGCTCATTATGGCCCTTCACATGCGGCTCAAAAGCCTCAGCGACTGCAGCACCGGTCTCCGTTGACACCACTCCCACGATGAGATCTGGGGTGGCGGTATCCACAGCTAAAATTAACACGCACCCAGCATAGCCCCCATGCGGGCGGACTTAGCGGGCGCGGGTGCCGTCGAAAAGCTCAAAAAGGCGAGCCAACACCTTCCCGCCAGAAACCCGCAGACCGTCGTGGGCATATTCGCTGGTCACCCAGTTCTTCACCCGCGGCATCAGGCGCGAGGTCGCAAGGGAGGTCTCCAGCGGAACAAAAATGTCATCCACATAAATCGCCGCCGCGCCGGGAACCTGCGAGGCTCGCAACAAATCAGCATCGTAGAGTTGCGGCCACGGATGATTCGCCAATATGCCCGCTACTTTCTTCCACGGCTTCCAGCCGGGCACCGTGTTAAACCACGCAGGATCCACGTGCTCGGCAGTCATCACCGGCTTCTCCGAGACACGGCTGGCGGCCCAACTCGTAGCCTGCCCATCGGCCCAGCACGATTCATGCAACACCCCATACAGCGGGTTCCGGGGACTATACGGAAGGGCATCGGCCAGGTCGTACAGGAACCGGTCACTGCCCATGTCTTGGTCTAAAAGCCCGTGCAGGCGCTGCCACCCATGCGTCGAACCCAATAACATGCCCAACGACTTCAGACGCGACACACTGACCACCTCCCCCGTGGGCAGCACGATGTCTCCCTTCATGGCCTGCAAAAGAAGGTCATCCCACACACTGCGATGGAACGGGAACCGGGTGAAATAGCGGTCTGCCTCCACATCCACAGCAGCTAACGTGCGGCGATACACATCCTCAACCGAGTGGCCCAAAGCCGGCAGCCCACCGGTAAAGAAGACAGCTGAAAGAGATTGCGGATGGCTCATGCAATAGTGCGCCGACGTAAACCCACCAAAAGATTGGCCCAGCAATGCCCACTGCTCCACGCCCAAGAAAGTGCGCAACGCCTCAGCGTCGCGCACGATGGCGTCCGCGCGGAAATGCGTGAGGTACTCCGCAACCTCGGCGGCCGTGCCCTGATCTAAAATGCGCGAATCAATGGGCGAGGATTCACCCGTACCCCGCTGGTCCATGAAGACCACCTGGTAACGCTCCAAAGCCACGGGCAACCACGACGGCTGCGACGGATCATGGAACGGGCGCGGGGCCTCCATCCCAGGACCGCCCTGCAGAAAAAGGAGGTACGGGAGGTCCTCCCCACCCTTCCGGGACACGATTCGGCTAGCAACAGAAAGCTCGGTCCCCACAGGTCCGTCCGCACCACCCGGACGGACCGGCTGCGTGATGTGAACTTCCCGGTAGAAAAGGGAACCGAGCTGATATTTTTTAGTAAACGTGACCGCTGGCAGAGATGTCATTTTCCACAGTGTAGTGTGGCTGCCACCGTTGGTCTAGGGAATGTCCGAGGTCGGCCTCGGCCGACCTCGGGAAAGCGCTTATGCAAGCAGGAGCAACAGCAACATCTGCGACACAATAATCTTGCCGATCATCGCCGTTGGGTAGACCGTCGCATAGCCACGCTGGGCCAACTCCGTGCCAGTCTGACCATTGAGGTACGCAATAATCGCCGGGTTCGTACAGATACCCGCGGCCACGCCCATGGCCTCATCCCAGCGCAGCTTGAGCAGGTACATGCCCACGACGATCGACAGCGCGCATACAGCGATGGTCAGAATGAAACCAACACCGATGTACACCAGGGACTTCGGGTCCGTCATAGCGGAACGGAAACCAGCACCCGCGCTCGTACCCACGCCAGCCAAGAACAGCGAGAGCCCCAGCGCCGAAATCGTGCGGTTTGCGTGGTACGGAACCTGCCAGCTGACCTTGCCCGTACGGTTCAACGCACCGAAGATAAGGCCCGCGACGATAGGACCGCCACCGCCGCCGAGCGACAGCACATGACCACCCGGAAGTGGAATCGGAACGAAGCCCAACAGCAAACCAACAAGCAGACCGAACATAAACGGCAGCAAGTCCACGTTCGCCAACTTGCTTTCACTGTCACCGAAGAGCTTATGCACCTTTGGCATATGCTCCGGGGCGGCAATCACGCGGATGCGGTCCGAGTACTGCAGCGTCTCATGCGGGTCCGGGACGACCTCCGTATCGCCACGGCGCAGGCGGGCAATACTGAAACCATTAGCGTACGGATCCAGCTGGCCAATCTGCATGCCAGCAATCTTCGGAGAAGAGATGGTCACCGAAGCAAATTCCAGGCCATCGCGGGGCAGATCCACCGAAGTTTCTTCGCCCAACTGCGGGAACGCGGCGTCGAGAGCCTCCGCAGTGCCGTTGACCATAATTTCCATACCCGGGTGCAGGGGCTCGGCCGGGTTGGCCAGGCGATGCGTCTTGCCCTCGATGACGCGGGTGCCGACGATCCGCTGCCCCGTCAACTGCGCCAAACGACGAACAGTCGGCGACGGCGCACCAGCAGGTGCCTCCGGATCCGCAGCCGTACCCTTCAGCGCGGCTGCGTGCTCCGCGATGCGCACGGTGCGCCATTCCAGCGGCGCAGCAATAAGACCTTCATCTTTTGCGTCCTTGACGTGGTCAACCTTGAGAATCGCGGCACCCACGGCAGCGATAATGATGCACGCCAGCACTGCACCGGGATAGACCAGCGAATAGCCGACGACGGCATCGGCGGCGCGGCCCATATCAATGTCTTCCATTGCGGCCACGATCGCCGCCATACCTGGCGTGGAAGTCAACGCGCCGGCGAACATACCGGCACCAGAGACTTCATCCAAGCTAAAGCTACGCACGAGCCCGTAGGCCAGGCCACCGAGCGCCACCACGGCAATGGCGGTGAACAGGGTCAGACGCCAGCCACGGGTGCGGAATTCGCGGAAGAATTGTTCACCCGCGCTGAGGCCGATGGCGTACACGAAGAGCGCCAAGCCCAGCTGGTGAATCAGTGGAGGAATTTGAATCTCTGGGTTGAATGCACTGAGAGCAATAGCCACGAACAACGCGGCCGCCGCCCCGAGTGAGATCCCCCAAATTTTAACTTTGCCGACTGCCAAACCTGCCACCAGGATGACGATCAACGCGACTAATGGTTGTTCTGCGAGAAAATCCAGAACCACGGCACACCACCTCTTGAATGCGTGTGCATACCCGCACCCGCAGGATTAAATGTCGGTCTAATCCTAGCAGCCGTTTGCTTTTATTCGGAATTGAATATGCCCGATTTCACCAATTTTCGGACATATTCGGAACTAATTAAAGAAAAAGTCGCGGAAAACTACGAGCATCGTCACACCAATAACAACCATCCAGACCACGGCTAGCGCCCACCACCACTTGCCGGCAGCACGAGTCATGGCGTTATCCCCGCCGTAGGCCGGGAACGTAAAACCGACCGTGGCACAGAATAAAATGATGGCCGCTGCCCAAATCTGAATGCAGTTTGTGCACAGTGCGCCAAGGGTGAAGATGGCGTGCGCCGCTAAGTACATGCAGAAGCCCACGACAACCGTCATGCCGACGCCAATGAGGAACCACAGCCACCCCGCGAAGCGTGCGCCGGCGAGCATCGCTACACCCAGCGCGGCAACGGCACCGAAACCGGCAAGGCCATAGAACGAATTAGAGATACCAAAGGTTGTGGCGGCGTCGGAACGCATCACATCTGTGCAGGAGAAAACCGCATTGTAATCGCACACTGCGACGAAGTTCGGATCTTTCAAGCCCGCAATTTGGTCCAGCAAGACACGCGCGGACGGCACCAGCCCCCACAGGCCGCAGACGGTGAAGATGATGCCCAACCACAGTGGTGGCTTCGGGCGGGTTTCCAAAGTTGGCGGAGTAGGTGCTGCGGTGTGCTCATGCGTGGCCACCGGATACTGCGATGTCATAGGTTCACAGCGTAGTATGCAGCACAGTCAGCGGCCAACGTACCAAACGTGTCTGGCCATCTGTCCACTGCGCGGAAAGCTCCCCGACAAACGCGTCCAGTTCGCTACGCGCTTCCGGCGAACGCGCCGACGACCACGTATTCAGGTAACCCACGAACTGCTCGCACGTCATGTGTTGGTCTAGGAATTCTTCCTCACGGATCGCCCCAGGAATCAACGGTTCCACAGACCGGAGTTCATCATCAACAATGCTGCGCTGCGGTTCCCAGAAACGGTGGAACGGGCCCCAATAAAAATCGGAGAACACCTGCTCCAAGCCCCCGCCCGGATCCAGCTGCGCGACCCCATACGACACGATCCACAACAGTGCCCCCGGGCGTGCAACCCGGCGCGCTTCTGCAAGGAACGCAGGAACATCAACCCAATGAATAGCTTGCGCCACTGTGATAACGTCCACGGATTCCGTGGCGAAAGGCAGCGACTCCGCGGTAGCCACGACCATTGGGACACCGCCGGCGGCGTGTGCCTGGCTCAGCGAAGGATCGACCCCCACCGCAAGCAGAAAGTCACGCTGCAGTTCAGCGGTCAGCTGGCCGGTGCCGGCGCCGACGTCGATAAGCACTCTAGCCTGCGGCGCAAGCTCCCTGATGTGCTTGACGACGTCCGCAGGGTACGTCGGACGGAAGGCCGCATAATCGGCGCCTGCCTCGAAGAAAGTCACCGCTGCACCCACTCCCACGAAATGAAGCGTGCCTCCGAGTCCGGGTCCTGGGCGACGGCTGATTCGCGGTCGAAGCGGACCAGCAGGTAACGGTCCTCCAGCTGCTCCACCAAACCGCCACCCCACTCAGCGACAACGACCGCATCGTCAAGCGCAGTATCCAAGTCCAGGGCGTCGAGTTCGCCCAACGGATCGGCCTGGGATGGGTCCTCACCGAGCAGTCGGTAGGCATCCACATGGACCAGGTTCGGCCCGCCACCGGCTGAGGGGTGTTCACGGGCGATGACAAACGTCGGGGATGTGACCTTGCCCGTAACCCCCTTGGGCCCGAGCCCTCGCGCGAAACCCTGGGTAAATGTAGTCTTGCCGGCTCCTAGAGGGCCGTCGAGAATTACCACGTCACCGGCGCGGACCCGGGCCGCCAACTCGGCGGCAAGTTCCTGTGTGTCCTCCATCGTCTCCGTACGCCGGCGATGCTCGTACTCGATGGCGGTGCGCCCTTGCGGGGAACACACGATCTCATAATTAATCGTGCCGGTGGCTGTGGCGAGTTCGGTTGCTGTCATTTCACCTTGATCGCCAGGCCCGAACACTACTGCCGTGTCTCCCGGCTGAACCGCATGTGGATTCGAGCCCAAGAAGATAAGGAATTGATCCATGCACACCCGGCCCACTTGCGGGTAACGGTGACCATTGACAGTGACCTCCAAGTGCCCCTGCCAGGAACGCGACACTCCGTCGGCGTATCCCATCGGCACGACGGCCAAGTAGCCGTCCTCCGGGGCCTGCCACGTCAAACCGTAGGAGGTGCCCTCCCCCTGCGTAATCGGCTTCACACGCAGCACCGGCGCTTCCCACTGCATGGCCGGACGCAACCCATGATCCTTGCCCGGGATGGGCTCTAAACCGTAGAGCGCCACACCTGGGCGAACCATCTCATGGTGCAAATCAGGACGAGTCAGCGTACCCGGCGAATTACACAGATGATTCTCCTTCAGCTCCAGCCCCTTGGCCCGGCCCCTGTCTATGAATTCCTGGAAACGCTGCCCCTGACGCGTCGTCTCCGGGTTATCGGGATCATCCGCGCAGGCCAGGTGACTCATGAGCCCCCGGACAGTAATGCCTTCGGCGCGCAACATTTCAGCGACATTTTCGAACTCGCCGGCCTCCACACCGTTGCGGTGCATCCCGGTTTCCACCATGATGTAGACCTCCACCGGCTCCGCGACCTGGGAATTATCCACGAAGGTGCGCACGGCCTGGGCGTGTGCCTGCGACGTCACCGCAATCTGAATCTTCCGTGCGGCCACCTCACGCAGATCAGTATCCGGGGTCCACATCCACGCCAAAACCGGCGCCTCAATACCGAGCTCGCACAGCTCAAGGGCTTCAGGTAACGTCGCAACGCCGAATGCGTCTGCACCGCCTTCGAGCATTGCGTGCGCAGTCGGGCCCACACCGTGGTGGTAGCCGTCGGCCTTCACAATCGCGCGGAGCTGCACATCTGGACCAACCAGGTCCTTGACTACGCGCGTGTTGTGCACGATTGCGTCCAGATTAACGCGAGTGACAATCATGCTTCTCGACGCCGCGACCCCTCCCCCAGCCAGGTGCTGCGAAACGTCGGTGGACTCATGGTTTTCAGACATAATTCCCATTGTGCCACCTCCATCCCACGCACGGCTCTACTACCTTTGGGTCTGCTTCTTGACTATCCTTGGAAGGCGTGGCTGAAAACTTGAAGAAACCGCTGTCCAAATTGTCCAAGCGCGGACCGCACCGCGTGCTCGTCGGTGACTTGGATTACGCAGGTCTACACGGGAAGGTGTACACCCCGGCCGAAGGCAAAGGTGTTCCTGCTGTGGCCTTCGGCCATGACTGGATGACAGACATCAAGCATTACCACGCAACACTGCGTCACCTTGCTTCGTGGGGCATCGCAGTTGCCGCGCCGAATACGGAAAAGGGGTTTAGCCCCGACCACCGTGGTTTTTCCGCCGACCTCGAATCCGCGATGCAGATTTTGGCAGGCGTCAAACTAGGCCACGGCAACGTCACCGTGAACCCGAAGAAGATTGGTGTTATCGGGCATGGCATGGGCGCAGGATGCGCAATCCTTTCCGCCGCAGGCAACGAGAAGGTTCGCGCCGTCGCTGCGATTTACCCTTCCGTCACCGCTCCTTCCAACACTGCAGCTGCTAAGAACGTCGACGCACCCGGGCTGATTATCGCCTCCGGCGACAACGCCCTTATCGAGGCCGGCAACCCCGTAGAAATTGCCAACGCCTGGAAGGGCGACGTTGCCTACCGGGAGATCGAAAACGGAAACCAGCAGGGATTCTCTGAGAACACCATGTTTAAGCTGCTCGTTGGCTTAGCTAAACCGCAAACGAGCGCTCGGGAAACCGCCCGTGGCCTAGTCACTGGCTACCTCTTGCACCAGCTGGATGGCCAGAAGAAGTTTTCCGCATTCTCCGAACCGATGGTGGAAGCAAAGAACGTCCAGTCCCTCGACGGTGATGTTCTCCAAGAGAAACTCGACGAACAACAGGGCAAAAACCTATCCCTGCCGTTCTAAAATGTGCGCCCCTGCGTGCGCTGGTGTGAAGCCGACGCCGGGGAGGTCCCGCCCGCGATTGGATAAGTACGTCCGACCGCGGGTCTTGCGTTTTGGGCGTGCATTAGCCGTCTGACTGAGGCTGGCTGGCTGGTTGGCCGGCTGGCCGGCTAGGGCGCTTGGCCCAGCGTCTTGGATTGCACAATGCCTCGCATCGGACGACGCTGCCCCACATCCATAGGCCGTCCGGTCTGCTGCACGTCTGGGTTCTGCCAGTTCGGTGTCCTCGGATACAATGCGCTCGGTTCAGGGGCTTTGCGTTGCTTATGCGCCGCGGTGATATCACGCTGGGCCTTTATCACTTCACGTTCAAATTGCTGCATCCGTTCTTCCGTACGTCGGCGGAATGCTTCGGCAAAATCTTGAAAATCCATTTACCACTGTCCTACTTTCTTCACGCTTGATCCCACCGAACTTGCCACTGCGGCCACAGGCTGTGGAGCCACCTGAGTCGGCGCAGGAGGTGGCGTCGGCGCAGGTTGGGGCGCTGACTCCGGTGCTGGCGCTGGTTCGGGAGCCGCCGCCGGTGCTGGAGCTGCTGCTGCCGGTGCTGGGGAGGCCTGCGCTGCCATCATTGCTTGCTTGGCTGCCGGTGCTGGCGGTTCTGGTACTTTGTCCAGGTCAGTCAAGTTGGGAACTGGTGCTGGGGCTGGCGCTGGCGCTGGTTCTGGGACCGGTTCGGGCAATGGTTCTGGGACCGGTTCTGGAACTGGGAAGTCGCAGTTTTCTACGAGGTCAACCAAGCACGTGACAACAGCTGCGACGACAACCACCGCTACGCCGACGCCCAACGCACCCAATACTCCTGTACAGCTATCGGGCACACATCCTTCGGACTCGGGTGGCGGGCATTCGTCTGCTGGCGGTTGGGTACATTCTGGTTCTTCTGGGCAGGGTTCCGGCTGTGGCGCAGCCGGAGTCTGTGGCGTTGGACGTTGAGGTTCAGGACACTCTGAGACAGGCTTCTCCGGCACTGGAGGTGCCGACTCTGGTGGGCAGACTGTCGCAGGCGTCGTCGGACGTGGCTCAGGCTGGGGTTTAGGCTCAGGCTGTGGGCACGGCTCAGATTTGGGTCGGTCTGCGTCGCACGGCTGGGTCACAGGTGGCGAAGGCTGCGGGCACTCGGGTTTGCCAGCCGGAACTGTTGGCGTCGGTTGCGCAGGCGCTGGAGTGGTTGGTTGTGGGCTAGACGGCTGCGGACTTGGAACCTGCTCCTGTGTGGCAGGCGGTGCCGCAGCAGCCGGAGCAGTAGGCGTCCCACATTCTGAAACCGCTGCTGGTTGCGTTTTCTCCTGGCACACCACGGCGCAACACGCGTCAATGCGGACGGTTAATTCACCAAAGCATCCGTCCAATGCTTCATCGCGGGCGGTACACACATCTTTGATGCATGCAGCAGCTTCGTTGATGAGTTTGTCGCCGGCATCAACGCATTGGGCAATCAACTGCTCATCGCGGACCGGATCGCAGTGTGATAGTAGCGCCGCTAGTTGGTCGATGAGTTTCTCTAGGGCAGCTACGATTTCTGTCATCCCGGATTGGGAAACCTGATCTATTTCTTTCGCGGACTCCGCTGCAGAATTTCCGTCGGCGGCAATTTTTGTGGTTTCTTCCTTGCCACCTGACCAGTCATTAACCGCGCCAGAAATCCACCTGGCGATGACACCACTAGCCAGGTCAAGCAGAATAGACACGAGAAAACCCGCCGGGCCACGGGCTCGCCCAGGTGTACTCCGCCCTTTAGCTTTCGACGATTCTTTAGCCAGTTGCCCGGGATCTAAGCCTTGAGTTTTTGCGACGTCTTTTTCCAAAGCGCTCTGCGGCACCTTTGGGCCGGCGTACTTTCCCTGAGAAGCCGAACTGAGCTTTCTCGCTGCGCGCCCATATCCTGATAAGAAGCTCATCGGAGTGCCTCCACGGAGCGTGCCCCCGCACGGTCCTGGTGTTCAAACAGATCCACGTCCTTGAGCACAGCCCTGAGGCCGCGGCTTAATGTTTGTAGCCTTCGCAGTTCAGCGGCATGCATGCGCGCATACCCTGCGTTAATAGCCCGGGCATGATGTGCGAATCCTTCACCAAGCGCAGTGGAATCAAGGTGTGGCACTACGGAACTGTGATCAGCAATTTGTCGCGCAAGTTCCGCAAGGAGCTGGTTGACGGTATCGCGTATGTGTTCTGGGCGTAAAAATACGGTGGATAAAGGCACTGACGAACCCCCATGTGTCTAGTAGTGGCCCCGTGGTGCTTTCATACCACGGGCTTTTCCTACTTAGACGCTCTACACCCAGGCGGAGGTTCCCCCGAGTTTCAGATCAGTGCTTAAACGCTAGCGACCACTGCGGCTAACTGGCCGGCAAGTTTACGCGCCTGGTCTTCTTCTGCTGCTTCCACCATGACGCGGAACAGTTCCTCAGTACCGGACGGGCGCAGCAGAACGCGGCCGGTGGAGCCAAGTTCTTCCTCAGCTTCTGCGATAGCTTCCTTCACCTGTGGGTTATCGGCAACCGCAGCTTTGTCGGACACGGGGACGTTCACCAGTACCTGTGACAGGACCTTCATCACGCTGGCCAATTCCGCAATCGACTTACCGGTTTCTGCCATGCGTGCCATGAGCGACAACCCGGTGAGGACACCATCACCGGTGGTCGCAAACTCCGGAATGATGATGTGCCCGGATTGCTCGCCACCCAAATCCAGACCGGAACGGTTCAGTTCCTCAAGAACATAACGGTCGCCCACTGCGGTAGAAACAACGTCAATGCCTTCGCGCTCCATAGCGAGTTTCAGGCCCAAGTTACTCATCACGGTGGCAACCAGGGTGTTGCGACGCAGATCATTGGCTTCTTTTTTCGCAACCGCAAGAATCGCCATAATCTGGTCACCATCAACGACGTTACCTTCAGCGTCGACGGCCAAGCAGCGGTCGGCGTCGCCGTCGTGAGCCAAACCAATGTCTGCCCCGTGCTCACGGACTGCCTGCTGCACCTGCTCGATGTGGGTGGAACCGCAATTATCGTTGATGTTAAAAGCGTTTGGCTCATTGTGGATGGCAATTACATTCGCGCCCGCTGCCCCGTACGCCAGTGGAGCCACCTCCGAAGCCGCGCCATTCGCGCAGTCCACGACGACGGTGATCCCCTTCAAATCCTGCTGCACTGCCTGGCGCAGGTGCGCAAGGTAGCGGTCCTGGGCGTCTGGTGCCTCCTCGATGACTCGCCCTACACCGTGACCGGTTGGTCCGCCTTCTTCGAGGTCAGCCATAACTGCCTCGATTTCGTCTTCGATTTCGTCAGCAAGCTTCTTGCCGCCGGCGGCGAAAAACTTGATGCCATTATCGGGCATTGGATTGTGGGACGCGGAGATCATGACGCCCATATCAGCACCATAATCATCAGTCAGGAAAGCCAGGCCGGGCGTCGGGATGACACCAACCCGGAGCACATCAACACCACGTGAAGCCATGCCTGCGGCCAGGGCCGCCGCCAGCATCTCACCGGACACGCGCGGGTCACGCCCCACCAACGCGACGGGGTGCCTATTGGAAGATCGCTTATCCCGGGTGAGCACTTCCGCTGCAGCAGCTCCCAGTTTCAGCGCCAAAGACACTGTAAGAACTTTGTTCGCCTTACCGCGGACACCGTCAGTACCAAAAAGTCGAGTCATGCCACCATTATGCCGTGCCGCCCAGACATCACTCCACCCGGGCGTTCGAATGCCTCCCCATGCTTTACGACGCCTTAAGTTCAGAGGGTCGTTGCAACACTTTCCCTAAGGAGTGTGGCAATGACTACCAGTTATGGGCCTTATCATTCGTTATCCGAGTCTGATCGTGTACGACTAATCGCGTTAGTGACACGCGGTCGCAGCGTGCGTTCCTCCGCCTATGAAATCGGCTGTAACTACGGACATGCGTTAAATTTTTGCCACGCCCACAAACTCATCGAACCACGCAAGAGACAACGACCACTTAATCACAACACCCCGGTTATCAAAGAGTTCCTGACACGTGTTCGACATGGACAATCAGTCCACGCCGCGGCAGTTCAATGCGGAATCAATGACACTGCTGCGTATGCGATTGCAATGGATGCCGGCTGTCATATCCGCTTAAGCAGGTACCAGCGCAGGGTTCGGCAGACTCAACTTCGTGTGGAATACCTCCGGCTACGTTTAGCAAGTGTGCCTTCTGGTGATGCTGGGCGTGCACTCGGTATTGAGAGATCGATGAGGCAAGATTTCGAACGCGGTCTGTTTAAAACAAACGGCTCACGCAAAGAGTTCGTCGGTGTTGGTATCGATGCCATCACGTATAAAAGACTTATGATCACGCTGCGCCAACGCCATGATCTCGTTGACTCTGGACGATTGCGTCCACCGGCATTGCCACATGGGGTTGATCCATACAAACCTATTAGCGCTCGCTATATCTGCTTCGAAGAACGAGTACTTATTGCTGATTTGCTGCGTGAGCATACCTCGGTTCGTGAAATCAGTCGCCGACTTGGGCGAAGTGCTTCATCAATTGCTCGAGAAATTAGACGCAATCGCAGTGCGGAAGGCCCGTATCGTGCAGAAACTGCTCAGTTGAAAGCGTGCGCACGTCGGCTGCGTCCTAAACTACCCAAGTTATTAGCAGATAAACGATTATGGGAGTACGTGTGTAATGGGTTGCGGGCACAATGGTCGCCTGAACAGATTGCTCATCGACTCCCTGTTGATTTTCCCGATGACAAGGACATGCGTATTAGCCACGAAACTATCTACGATGCTTTCTACCTGCAGTCGAAAGGTAAGCTCAGTGAGCTAGGTTTGACACTGCCTCGGGGTAGGAAGAAACGCAAGAAACGACTCCCCCGGGTTGACACTCCTACTCAGCAACGATTCGTTGATGACATGATCATGATCGATGAACGACCTGAAGAAGTCGCTGAGCGTATTTTGCCTGGACACTGGGAAGGGGACCTCATTTTAGGCAAAAATAACAAATCAGCAGTGATCACTTTGGTGGAACGTGTCAGCAGGTTCGTCGTGTTAGGTCACCTGCCTGGGCGCCATAGCAGTGATGAGGTACTTGCAGCGTTAAAGAAAACAGTTGGCACGATCGACGAAGCGATGTGGTCATCGATTACCTGGGATCAGGGAAGCGAGATGGCTGGTCATAAGGCTTTTACGATGGCTACAGATATACCCATTTATTTCTGTCATCCTGGTTCACCATGGGAACGTGGAAGTAACGAGAATACTAACGGGCGACTCCGGCGGAATCTTCCGAAAAGTAGTGATTTGTCAGTCTACAGCGCACATGATCTTGAAATGATTGCCAATATCCACAACCACACACCACGTAAAGCATTGCAATGGAAGACTCCGGCGGAAGTTATGGCAGAGGCTCTGGCACAAACCGGTAGCATTAGACGGGATTAATCGTCGTTGTTGCAACGACCCCTAGAATTCAAGCGCCCACCTGAAATGCACAAAACCGCCATCCCGAAAGGATGACGGTATGTGTCCACACGCTGGTACCAGGGGGTACCTGCAGCGGGGAAATTAACGCTTGGAGTACTGCGGAGCGCGACGGGCCTTGTGCAGACCTGCCTTCTTACGCTCGACGGCACGTGCGTCACGGGTCAGGTAGCCAGCCTTCTTCAGCTCACCGCGGTCTGCAGGGCTGTAGAGGTTGAGTGCGCGGGCAATTGCCAGACGCATTGCGCCAGCCTGACCGGTTGGGCCACCGCCCTTGAGGTTAGCGACGATGTCGAACTGACCTTCACGCTCAAGAAGAACCAGTGGGGACAGAACAGTCTGCTGGTGAATCTTGTTCGGGAAGTAGGTGTCCAGATCGCGGCCGTTGCACTTGATTTCGCCGGTGCCTGGAACCAGGCGGACACGGACGATGGCGCGCTTACGGCGACCAACGGTCTGGATTGGGCCCTCAACACCAGCTGGTGCTTCAGCCTCAACTGCGGTCTCGGATTCTACGGCTACTGCATCACCAATGGTGTTGGTGAACTCTTCAGTAGCTGCAGCAGCTGCTGCGAGGTCCGCTGCGTCTGCTACGTTCGCGTTTTGGTTGTTTGCCTCAGTCACTGGGACACCACCTTGATCTCGTAGGTCTCCGGGTTCTGGCCCGCGTGTGGGTGCTCAGCACCAGCGTAAACGTGCAGCTTCTTGATGGAAGCACGCGACAGCTTGTTGTGTGGCATCATGCCACGTACAGCCTCTTCGACGGTGCGCTCTGGGAACTCGTCCAGGGCACGACCCAGGGTCATGGACTTCAGTCCACCCGGGTAGCCGGAGTGACGGTAACGCATTTCGCGCTCACGCTTGTTGGAGCTAACTGCAACTTTGTCAGCGTTAATGATGATGACGTGGTCACCACAGTCAACGTTCGGTGCAAACAGTGGCTTGCCCTTGCCACGCAGCAGGTTTGCCGTGTGGGTAGCAAGGCGACCGAGCACCACGTCCGTGGCGTCGATGACGTACCACTTGCGGGTAATGTCACCGCTCTTCGGGTGGTAAGTAGACACTCGATGACTCCTTAAAAGTCGGTCTTGGGCTGCCGGCCATCACTGTGCTCAATCATGTACTTAAAAAAGTTTGGGGATTGCCCTTCACGGCGGCCGGTGGAGACCCGCGAAGAAAACACACAGGTTGAATATCCTAACGGATTTCTCCCCGATTTCCAAATAGCACACTAGGGAAAATACACATGTAGGCCAGGCGGGATCCTGTACCGCCTGGCCTATCAATTCTGATGTCGCAAACGTTCAGCAGCATCCCAGGTGGTTCCTACACCTACCTAGCTAGCAACATGGAAGCTAGATGCGCTGACGGGAGCAAAATAGGGGGTATCTCCACGAACATCAGAATTGTGTGAGATGTAAGTTTTACCGTTTCTTCATAGATCACCCCCACGACGCAGCAGCTGCTCGGTTAACATCCGCCATTTGGTCATTGCCCTGGCGGACGGTCTTGGAAATGGTTGCCAAAATCGTATTCAGTTCTGCTGCGGACTTATCCCACCGTGCTTGGGCCTCGTTGTACGCCTCGGCGGACTGACCTTCCCAGGTGGACACCATGGGCGCCAGGAAGGATTTCAGTTCATCGAGAAGCTGATTGATTCGTGCCGAGGTTGCCTGGATATCAGTGGCGGCGGCGTCAATTGCGCCGAATTGGTAACGGATGGTGCTCATGAGTTCCTGCTTTCACTCAGTGTCAAAGATTTTTTTCGTAGGGTCGGTTCTTACAAGCTGAGGCCGGTGCCCCCGACGTTGGAGAACATCTGCGCGTTCTGTGCTTCAGCATCTTCGAAGTGGCGCGCGTTCGAGCGGATGTTGGTGGAAATGTCGGTGAGCGCCCCCTGCAGATTGCGGCCGGACTCATCCCACCGGGCCATGAGAGCATCGAAGCTGTTTTGCGCTGCGCCCACCCAGGAGCCGCGTACGCCGTCGACAATTCCGCGCAAGCGGCCCAATTCCGAAAGCACCTCATCTGCTGTGGAATCAACGTGACCTGCAGCTGCGACCATCACGTCGGCTTCAGTTTTAAACAGTGACATGTAACTCGCCCCTCCTCGAGACTGTGGCCCTGTGGGCCAGATTTTTACGTGTTCAAGCGCATCTGTTCCGCTTGGTTATATCTGACGGCGCGCAACACCCAAAAGGTTCCCTAACCTACAAAACTCAGTGTTTCTGCAGCTAAACGACATGCCGCTTTGTTGGGAATAGTAGGTTCGTGGCGTGTGTGGCACCCCATAGCCATCAGATGTCCGTGCTCCACCCACGTCACCCAATCCACAACCGAGCCATCGCCGGGGATTTCGGAATAGCGCACTCGTGTGCCTTCGAATAAAGGCCCAACAGGAATGTCGACCGGACGGAGTTCGGGGTCGGACTCAATAGTGGCTACGGCTTCCTTCAAGACCGTTTCCGGAGTGACCGTGTAGATGGGGTCCGCGCTGACGTGAATGCGAAGTGTGTCATCGGGCCCGGTAAGCAACCACGTTCCCGGGCGTTCTTCCACAGTAAATCCAGGCGGAGTCTCTACCCGCATCTGGCCGATGAGGTGTTCTTGTGACTGCGTTTGTGGGCTGGCCGCGGAGCTCGTGAGCGAACTATGCGGGGACTTCACACTAGCTGACGAGGTTGGAGAAGCCGGAGTAGTCGCCGCAGCAACTACCTTTTCGTGTGGCGTCGAGGCAGATCCCGTGGTAGCACGGATGGTCCACCAGGCCCCAGCAAGAACTACGACGACGGCAACCGCGATCAGCGTGGGCGCAAACCATGTACGGCCGTTCATTTCCCAGGTTGATTCATGGTTTGCGCCCTCGCGGGCGCGTGCCATGGAACGTAAACGTCTCCCTGGTTCAGATTCTTCAGCTCCGGGAGGCTCGGCGGCAACGTCGATGGGATACGCAACTACGCCTTGGGCGACCAAAGTGGCAACCACAATGTCAGTCACCTCGGGTGATGCATCAACGATGACTTCAATTTCTGGCCATTGCGTAGGTGAAAGAGTGCGCAACTGATCAATAACCGCGCGCGTAGCCCACCCCTCTTGAATGCCTGTGCCTGGTAAGTCATACCGGTACACCGTGTCTGGTCCAGTAAAGATCGTGGCAGTATCGACGACCGTCAGCGTAATGGTCAAATGCTGAGCTGCCGGTGACACTACCCCACGCTCAGCCTGAGTAGCGGTGGCGGATAGTTTATGCGTCCCCATAACCCACCACCTGATCTGACTGCGCTACCTGAATAACACCCACTAGTTGTCCCCCGCGATCGAACTGCCCACGACCGGGGATCCAACGCTGCGGCTTCAGCCCAAACACTGCGCCTTCTTCCTTGTCACTATCTAGCAAAAGTACGGCCGGTAATTGGGCTTTGAGCGCGCTCATCAGAGGTTGATACGCGGCACGCCCAACCCCCGATGCAGACCTAGCAAACACGAGGTGCAGGCCCACATCCTGGGAATGCGGAATGAGCGCGAGTAGCTCCCGGAGAATGGCGTCATCGATGAGCTCGGCGTCGTCGACAAGCACATAAATGTCAGGCCCATCCCACCACGAACGTTGCACCAACTGCTCCGGTGTAATGTCGGTGCCCGGCAGACGCTCCCGCAGAGTGTGGGCCGTCGCTGTGACCAGTTCCCGCATCGCATCCGGCGTGGCGGCATATCCCGCCACCATCTCCTCCGGGAATGCTCCCAAGTGGGCTCGTCGCGGATCAAGGACGACTAGACGCGCATGAGATCTGCCCAGTTCGCAGATGCCCTTGGCTGCCGTGCGCAGCGTTGTTGTTTTACCTGCGCCTCGGGAACCGATGACAACCAAATGCTGTGAATCCCAGGGAACGGGCTCGAGGCGACGGCCTCCCAGGCCGAGAAAAATGGCGTTGCCTTCTTTATCGGGGAGTTCCTCGGACGATAGCGTGGCAGGCAAGACATTCAATTGCGGAACCGGTTCAGAGTTTTCCCACAGGCGCGTCGCGTGGGCGATGTCCTGATTACTGGTCAGGGCAAACAACACATCCTCTTTCTCGGAGGTAATTCCGCGACCTGGCTTCGGGGGAATATGTGTCTGAGCGTTCCGGTCAATAAGCGAATCCAAGGGTTCGCCTAGACGCAGTTCGTAGCGCGTTGTAATGAGATCCCTAATCGCAGGTCGAATCGAGGTCCACCGCGCAGTTGAAATCACCAGGTGAACTTTGGCACGCGGGCCATTAGCAGCGATCGAAGCGACGTTGGAGGCCAATTCCTCGTGTTCGTCAGCGAAACTGTGCCAGCCGTCGATAAGCAGAACCGTGTGGCGGTCTTCTCCCCCATCATCGATGAGCGCCATGACTTCATCAATGACCCGCGCCACCCGCTCGGGGTCTTTGCGGCTTGCGATACCTGCGGTGTGCGGCAAACGGCTGAGTGTTTCCAGCTCGCCGGAGGAAAAATCCACCCCGTAAAACTTCACGTGGTCTGGGGAATGCGTCACCGCCAGCGCCGTTGCTAGCGTGCGCAACACCTGCGTCTTGCCAGTCCGGGGCGAGCCGGCAATAGCTATGTGCCCGGCGCCGGCAGATAAATCCATGATCAGCGGGTCTTGGCGCTGGTAGTAAGGGCGGTCGATGACTCCCACCACGGCCGACAAAGCACCAGGCGCACTGTTGCCTGCACCCAACTGCATCGCTGCCGAAAGCTCCATGCGAGCAGGCAGGGGTGGTAACCACATGCGATGCGCTCGCTGACCGCGCACTCCTGCTTCCCGGCGCGCGGCAGCAACAACTGCGCTGAGCAGTGTCTCACCAGTACTTAGGACGGTTTGCTCGGTGACCTGCGCTGACGGCCATTGGGTGAAAGGCCGCACTTCCAACAGACTATCCGTCTCCAGCGCGACGGTTTTCTCCAGCGGTCCCGAAACGTAGGCCGCGCGGAAACCAACGACATCGTCTGCTGCCGCTTTGATGTATCCGGCACCTGGGGTCGTCGGAAGCGTGTAGGCGTCAGGAACACCGAGAACCTGCCGTGATTCCGCAGCTGAGAACGTGCGCAACCCGATGCGGTAGGACAGATGCGAATCAAGACCTCGCAAACGCCCTTCCTCCAGACGCTGGGAGGCCAGCAGTAAGTGAATCTGTAAGGATCGGCCTAGCCTGCCTACAGCAACAAAGAGATCCGCGAAGTCCGGATGCTGCCCTAATAGTTCAGAGAACTCGTCTACGACAATCACCAAAGCCGGAAGCGGTGGCAATGGACTTCCATCGGGGGCGAGATCTCCGCGGTTGCGCGCCGCGGTGTAGTCCACGACGTTCGAGAAATTACCAGCCTTACGCAGCAATTCTTGGCGCCGGTTCATCTCCCCGGAGATCGCATCGTGCATGCGGGCAACCAGGTCTGCTTCCTCCTCGAGGTTAGTAATCACCGCGGAAGTGTGCGGAAGCTTTTCGACGCCCAAAAACGTAGCCCCACCCTTAAAGTCAACGAGGACTAAGTTGAGGTCGTCGGGACTATGTGTTGCGGCCAACCCAATGACGAACGTCCTGAGGAGTTCCGATTTACCGGAACCCGTCGCACCGATGCACAGACCGTGTGGGCCCATTCCGCCGTGCGCAGATTCCTTAATATCTAGTACGACAGGCGCTTTCGTGGTACTCAATCCCAGCGGGACCTGAAGTTTTTCTGCGTGCGTTCGAGGCTGATCCCATATCTGGCCCAGGTCAATGTCCTCAGTATCAGTAATACCGAGCAATGCCGGATAGTCTTGGCGCACGTCCTGGACACCTGTCGCGCGCGTGAACCGGGCCAGCCGTCGAGAGCAATCCAAGGCCTGCGCGGTTGTGATTGCGTCAGCGCGACCGATTGTCTCGGGGCCGTCCTCGGTAACTACTGCAACATTTCCCTCCGACACGTGCAGGGCTAGACCCTCTGCCTGGGCCACCTGGTTAAGAATGCCCGGCTGCAATCCGGCGCAATCCACGATGAGGGTATGCGCCGAATCATGCAGCGCTTGTATCCCAGCCTGCACCCCAGCCTGCACCTCCACGTTCGCCCCAGAGTTCCCGGCAGAAGCGCTATCTACCACCAGAATCCGGTGGTCAGGAGGAGCAGTGCCAACCCCATTCTCACGGGTGTGCGGCAGCCACTTCATCCACTGCCAATCCGGGTTATCTTCCCACGACCCGGCAAACGACACAGAGACCACGTCCGGGCCATGGTGCACCACCAACTGGCACACGATAGCGCGGACTAGTGCGGCTGCTTCCTCCCCGGCTACCGAAACGAACCGGAATGATGCCAAGGCAACTGAAACAGGGCTATGCTCAACATTTGCTGTTGCACGAACCACATGCCGTAGCGCAACTGCGCACACGGGGTCGAGGTCTTCGCTTGATCCCGAATCTTCCACCACGATGGGCGTGCACAGACTTGTCACTCCTAACCCGATTCGCGTGTCTAAAACATCGGGATCATCCGCGTTGCGTTCCCACATCCGCGGCCCGCCAATAAGCGACCACACATCGTGCGGGTGTGGGTGCTGGTGTATCTCGTGCTCGAGTTGGGCTTGCGCATTATTGATGGCGGCCTCACGTAATTCGCCGAGGTGGCGCAGGTAAGTGCGCCGCACTTCGTCAGTATCGTTACCGTTCGGTGGTGCAAACATGGTGAAGAATCCCATGAGCATCATCAGTGGCATGACCAGCATCATCGGGCTAATCGTGCCACCTGAACCGTTACGGCTGCTTAAGAAAATTACGATGACCATCGCCGCCATCGCCGCAACCATGACCACCGGCATGAGCAGCCTGATTAATGGCTGTGGCCGGTGCACGTGCGCGGCAGGAACTTTTTCCGCAACGAGCTCACCCTGCGGCAATGGTGGCGCGGGTTCGCGGTTAGATATATGCGTCGGTTCGACGACTACGCTCATGTCCCCCGAATCCCCCTTAATACGTATCCCCATGGCACCACCCCTTGGTGCCTTGGCGCCCCACACTAGCATCTCCACGGACCGATATCGCCGGAATGGTTCGCACTTTACCCCCGCGTTACCCCCGGTGTAGCGCGGGGCCTCGGCGGTGGGCTAGAAATGAGGCACAACGACGGGGATGTGAAGCCGGGGTGGCCTCACACGCAGCGTTTTAGAGGGGGAATTGATGCAATCTGTGCATGTCAGCCACACTATTGAAGCGATGGTGGCGGTGACTGTCCGGTTTCACGCCGGAGATTTCTTCGCGGAGGCAGATGTCACTGTCCCGCGAAAAGCAACATTGGCAGAGCTACTCAGCGACTTAATTGCGCTTACCGACGCACCACGGATTTCACGTCCGTGGCAACCCGCAACTCTGGCGGGGTCTCCGCTCAGCGCTACTGTCCCCCTTGCTGAAACAGCAGTGGATCACGGGGACATCCTTGTTTTCCAACCCCAGCATGCACGCCCGCAACCTATAGCTCGGGACGCAGCGGAATCGCTGGCATATGCCGCGCAGGTTTCAGATAAGAACATCACCACGGCGCTACTTACGCACGGCGTTTCTGCAAGTGCGCTACTGCTTGGGCTGTGCGTGCTGTTGACGTGGCTACCGACGTGGGCGGCTTTAGGAATCGCCGGATTAGCAGGGACAATCGTGTGCTTATGGAAGCCGCAGATGTGGTCTGTGGCGTGGTGCACCATAGCGTGCCTGGCGTCAGGGGTGGCAGCCTGGGTGAGCGTAGACCACGTAGCCGGGTGGGCTTCCGGCCTTGCGACTGCCTGCGTACTCGTCTGCGCGGCGCACCTCTGCCGAATAGCGACGGTATCGGTCCCAGTTGTAGCTGTGTTTCTGTCAGCCGGCGTATTAGGAAGCGTAGGTTTTGCATTTCAGCATGGCGGACCTGCAGTATTGGCTACCCACATAATGCTGCTCTGCGGCCCGCTTGTGGCTACCGCATGCGCGGGTCTTCACGTTCCACGGCTTCCGAGTGCCGGACAACCCCTTGAATTATCGGATCCGGCAATAAACGAGGCCGCAGATACAGCAACGCGAGCCACCAAGGCGCGTGAAATCTATAACGGCCTTATCGTTGGAGCTGCGGTGGTTCATTGCGGTGCACTCTTAGCTCTGGTGCTGCACCCACCGAAGGTAGCCACTGGGTGGTTGGTGGCTTTGTGCGCAGTGATTATGTGCGCCACCTGCATCCATGCGGTGCGGCACAGTGCGGTCGTCGTTACTGTCGCGTACGGAATCATATCCGCGAGTGCTCTTCTCGCGGCCGGATGGCTTTCCATCTCTTTGGAAAACCCGTACGTGTCCGCGTTTTGCGGGCTCATTGCCGTAGCTGGTGTGAGCCTTCCGTTATGGTTACCGCGGTGCGGCCCCATCCAGCCGACCCAGTTGGTGTGGTGGGAACGTTTAGAAGGGATTTGCCTGGCAGCAATCTTCCCGCTGTCTTTGCACGTTGCAGGAGTCTTTGCACTCATTCGGCATTGGGGTATGTGATGAAGTCTTCCCCATTGCGCCGTGCCCACCAGATGTGCGCCGTCCTGATTGCCAGCGGCCTGCTCACCGCAGCCGTTCCGGTTACGCTTCCGGGGGCGCACGCGCAAGAGCGGTGTGCTACCCCACTGCTGGTGCCACCACCGCCGCTGAACGATGCGTTCACTGATGTACACCGCCTAGCTCAAGGCGGAGGTGTCCGCGTAGCGGTTATCGATACCGGCGTTGCCAACCACCCTGAGCTGCGGGGTGTTATCCCGGGGGCGGATATCCTCGACCCGAAGAACCCGCGCCCGTTAGAAGATTGCACGTTCCACGGGACCATAGTGGCGGGAGTGATCGGTTCGTCTACCTACGGCGTTGCTCCGGGTTCGGAAATTATCAGTATCAGGCAGTCCGGCCAGTCTGGAACTATCGACGGCCTCACCGCCGCTATACATAACGCGGTGGATCTGGGCGCACGTGTGATTAATGTGTCGGTCGTCGCGTGCATGCCACGGGGCGAAGGGTTCGACGCGACTGCTCTGGATGAAGCCATCAATCGCGCGGAAGTATCAGGAGCGCTTATTGTGGCGGCGGCCGGCAATGCATCTTCGCAGTGCACCGCTGATTCGGCTGTTATCCCGGCGCACCACCCGCTTGTCGTTGCGGTCGGGTCTTCGGAGGAGCCGTACGTGCACGAGGACTATTCGATCCCCATTCCCTCAAATCACCCCGTCCGACTTTCTGCCCCGGGCACGGTAAGCGTCGGGCTGTCTCCTTCCGGGGAGGGTTTTGCTTCGGGCATGGTAACGTCCCCGGGTTCGCCGGCTGCACCGTTCGTGGGGACAAGTTTCGCAGCACCCGTGGTCAGTGGGACCGTGGCTTTAATGCTGGAGCGCCGGCCCACGATGTCACCTGAGGAAATTCGCTCAGCGTTGAGGAGCGTGGCCCACCCCACCACGGGGCGGATGCTTATCGACGACGCCGTCAACGAAGCCCTCCACACTCCTCTCAGCGCCACGGCCCTACGCGTCCCCCCACCGGTGACTCCAGAACCGCCGGCCTATATTCGGCGCAGCCTCGCATTCGGCGTCACCGTCTTGGTTGGCGCGACGCTGGGGTGCATGATCACCGCGCTCATTCACCGCATTCGCAGGAAACCTAACCGCTAGCTTCTGCAGCGTCGCCCAGGACGCCACGGCGTGCCTGTTCCGCATCGAGTTTCGTCCCCTCGGGCAGGAGCGTGATGATCTCACGCGCCCCGGGCACTGGCTCGCCGCCGACAAGGGCTACGTCGCCAGCGGACACGAACTCGTGGCGCACTCCAGACGACGACACCCCCACGAATCCAAACCCAGTATCCACGATGGCGGCGCCCACCAGGCCTGGGGCTACGAAATGGGTGGCCTCACTTTCGCCGACCAACCGCACCCCTGGCGGCACGTCCTGAGACAACGCCAGCCCGCGGTCCACCACGCACACCGCCGGCGCGTCTCCGGCCTCACCCGCGCCAACACGCCGGCGCGGGCTCGGGTCCACGAATTCGACGTCGTGCGCCGGCAGGTACACCAGGTCAGCGCGCTGTTCTAAGTGAGCGATCTCGTTGACGTTGCCCACTCTGCGGGGGCGGCCGGTCCATTCGATGGCACGTGCTTGTGTCTCGGTCAGGTGGGTGGCGGAACGGTCGTCGACAAGCCACAAATCCGCACCGGTATCTACTACCTGGCCTTCGGGAATACGGGTGTCGGGGCGCTGGCGCACAGCACTGAGCATCCCCGCGGGTGCCTGCCACCGTGGAGTTGCCGCGGTGATGTTCAGCGCCCGGCGCACTGCCCTCCCCTCAATCGATTCAGCAGGTGGAAGCAGCGTCCGGCCGGTGGCATCGATGAGGTATTCTTCCGCCCCTGACACCGCTAGGAGGCCCGCACCTTCCGGCCACGGGTCCGGGCGGTTATCCGCGCTGATCACCACGCGTTGCCCGTCGTGGCACACACTCCACACGGGAGGTGTGCCCGAAGTGAATCCTTCGAAAGAATAAGGAACCCGCGATAGTCCCAGGGGCGGTCCCACTGGCGTGTGCGCCAGCACGCTCGTCCCCACGCGGGCTGGCTGTGAGGCGTCGCCGGTAATCAAATGCGCCGATGTCAGGTTAGGCACCGGGTAGGCCACGCCGTCAAGGTGCACGTAGATCTGGTCCCCCGGCCCGCGCCAGAGTGCGGAATCCCCCGGATCTGGGTCTGGGGCAAGCCACCCGAAAAGGCCTGCCCCCAGGCCGACGAGCAGTGCGCTGACCCCGCCCATGATTGCGGCACGTCCGCGCCGTGAAAGCGGGTCGTGGATCATACGCACATCCCCGAAGACAAGGCCGTGGTACATCCGCCTCTGCAGGAATTTGTGCCCGGATACTTGCGCTTGCGTGGTCGAATAGAGCTGACGTTCCACCCCGAAACCCCCAAAATAGTTGTTTTACGTGTGGCCGCGACCCCCGCCGCGACATCTAGGCTCATACTTTACAGCACACGAACTCCCCCGGCTAGGCCCGCTGTGCAGCACCGTGTCAGTGCCGCGTCAGTGGGGAGTCGGGATTCCCAGGCCGCGGCGTTGGGCTTCGTCGCTGAGGACGCCGCCGGAGGTCGTGTCGTCGAGAAGCACCAAATTGTCTGGCCGCTCCTCGAACTTGGTGGTCGGCCGGTGGTAGCGCTGATCTTCGCCCAGTTGGGAAGCGTATTGTTCGCTCAGCGCTGGTGGTAAGGAGTGTGGCGCAGATGCGCGCATCGCCGCAATTTCTTTATCGGTGAAGGCGGAGTTGATAGCCCAGATGTGGATGTCGCCGTCGGCGTATACAAGGGTGACGCCAGGGCTAGTCCACAGGCCTTCAAGCAGGGGCCAGGATGGGCGTTGGAAATCCCAGAAATTTGGTGGCGACGTGTAGAAGAAGTGGACATTCTGGTTACGTGCAGCAGCGTCGACAGCATTTTCTGCCATCGGATCACCATGATCACCGTGGCCGAGGACGTTCGGGCGCCAGAACAACAGGTCGGTGTTCGACGATTCCTTCGGCAGCGGCCAGTAATAGTGGCGGAAGAGCGACGGCAACCCGTTGTAGGCGTACATCCACCCCATACCATCGGCTGGTTCGCCGGCAATGTAGCCCTCGTACGCATGAGGCTGCCGGGCTAACCAATCCCACGCCTTCAAATCTGCCTGGGAAACCATCCGCCCATCCGTGCGCGCGGACTGGATCGCCCACTCTTCGCCGTCCTTGGTCTGCTGTGAGTACGCGGCCCACGCACCCCACCCGGCAGCCGTCGCCACGATAAGTGACGCGGGCGTGGAAAACGCCGCCACCTTCTGCCACGGGCCCAAAGTAATAAGGCGAATCACCACCGAGACCCCAATCGCGGCGAACGCAAAAACGAATAGCGCCACCGGCATGATCAGCCGGTGCCCCGTGTTGTAATGCAAGGACGTGATGGCCGTAAGTAGGTCACCAACAGCGGTCTCAAAAGGCCGGAAGGAGTGCGCCGTTAACGCGATGGACAGGCCCGTAAACGCGAGCGCCCACGCATTGCCCCGCCACACCAGTACGGCAACCGCGCCAACCACTGCCGCGATGAGGATCCATTCCACGGCGATCTGGCCGAACTCGTCCACGTGTCGCGTTTCCATTCGGATTGCCTGCCACCACGACTCCGAGCGGGACACATCCTCGAAGGCGGTAAAGGAGGCCACTTCCTCCGTCGCCGAGGAGCCCGAGAACAACTGTGGGATAAGGATGACCACACCCACGATGCCGGTTCCGGCCAGCCAGCACAGATCACGCAGCCGTCCCTTCCAGCCGGGGACCGCGGGACGCCACACTTGATACAACAGCCACCACAGCGCCACAACAAGGACAACGACCGTGATGGGCGCGGGGTGCAGTTGCACCACGCCAGCCATCGACAGCGCGGCAACGAACGCTGATGCTGGCGCGAACGGCACCCGCATGAAGAGGCCAATAACGGGACCAACCAGGGACATCGCCGCCACATACGGCCATGCCCCTACGTAGTGCCCGATCCAGAACAACACCGGTGAAGCAAAAACCATCACGCCCGCGAGCGCAGCTGCGATCTGCGCCGTGAGCCCCCGGTTGCCCACGATCTTCCACGCCACAACCGCGGCGGTAAGCGGAAAGCCGATTGCTGGCACTACCAAACCCATGGCGTTTGTCGCAGCGATCGTGCTCATGCTTGTCACCTCTGGCAGCAGGGCCGCCGCGGCATGCCACGCGCTCGGGTAATACAGGTGCTCCTGCGACTCGATAAACTGCAGCGCGCCCATCTTCGTTGGGGACGCGACCCCTTCTTCCACAATCCACCGGACAACGTTTGCGTGCCACTGCACGTCCCAGCCCTGAAAGATGTTGTCCAATCCGCCGGGGGTTTCTTCAAGTTGCCGGAAACCCCGGGCAACTAAGGTCCATGCACCGGCCACGACACCTATCGCAGGAACGATAACCCGGGGTTGCCAGTGGCGTCGCAAAGCAGCCTGCACCGAGTCGTAGTCTTTGGTGCGCAGCGATTCCCAATTTCCCTTGATCCGCTGCCAGTGCACGCCAATCCCCCAGGCGGTAGCGACAACCACGCTCACAATCAGCGCCGGGACCAACGCGGACTGGTACTCCACCCCCATTTCGCCTGCCGCCCACGCGCACAGACCATAGATCCCGAAAGTGACGGGGATGCTAGCCACCAGTGACCAGCCAAAACCCACCCCCGTGAGCAACGACACAACAAAACCCGGGACGCTGATCACAGCCAGAGTGTAGAAAGTCGCGCTCACTATATCCATGGGATAAGAATATAACCGTTCCGCTCAAGGTGGTGCGGTATCCACGCTCGCTTATCGACGCCCATCCGGCAGCTCACGGCGCGCCCGAGTCATTTCTGCGCGTTCCTGCAGCCTCTGCTCATCCGGGTACACCGCCCGCACCAAAGTCAGCCCGCATGCAGGCGCTAAGGGAACCTCCGGGTGCCGGGCCTTCTCTGAAAGCATGGCCTCCGGGAACTCGAGGGTCTTCTTGCCCTGGCCGACTGTCAGACAACAGCCAACGAGGGAGCGCACCATGTTCCAACAGAACGCGTCTGCCACCACTGTTGCTTCGTATACCTGTGGCTCAGCAGACGTGGACACGTCGCGCCACCTAAATTGGTGGAGATCACGGATCGTCGTGGCGTGCGGTTTCGCACGGCAGAACGCGGCGAAATCATGCAGCCCGACGAGGACATCTGCGGTAGCTTGCATCAGTTCCAGGTCCACCGGGCGTCCCCACTGCGCTGTATCACGGACTCGCTGTGGCAGAGGACCCGCGGGATGAGTGGTCACGCGGTACACGTATTCGCGGGATAATGCCGAAAATCGGGCATCAAAACCATCGGGTGCAATAGCCACCGAACGGATCGACACATCGGGATCCAACAGTTTCGCTAGACGCCGCACCAGACGACCGGGGTCACCGGAAAGACTACGCTGCTCCAACGCCGGTCGTGGGAAATCACAATGGGCAACCTGGCCCAGGGCGTGCACGCCGGCGTCCGTGCGCCCCGCGACAGTCAAGTGGATAGGTTCACGTGCCACGAGGGTGAGGGCATCTTCAATAACGGCTTGGACAGTGCGTAAGGCGGGATCTTTCTGACGAGCCCAACCGTGGAAGTCGGTGCCGTCGTAAGCAATATCGAACCGGAGGCGAACGCGATCTCCGGTGGGTTCTTCAGTCATGGTGCATAGAGTATGGGGAAGGCAGGCATAAAGAAAACCCGGAGCCCCTGGGCGGGTCTCCGGGTCTGCTAGCTGAGAAGTTTACTTCTCTTCAGCAGCGTCCTCTGCAGGAGCTTCAGCTTCTTCAGCCTGTGCTTCTTCAGCTTCTTCTGCCTTAGCTTCTTCAGCCTTCTTGGAAGCAGCTGCGCGGGTTGCGCGCTCTGCCTCGGTGGAAGCGGTTGGCTCCAGGACCAGAGAGATCTGGGATACTGGGGCGTTGTCGCCAGCACGGTTCTCCAGCTTGATGATGCGGGTGTAACCGCCATCGCGGCCTTCGAACTTCGGTGCCAGTTCGTTGAACAGGTAGGATACAACGTCCTTGTTGTTCAGTTCAGCCTGAACGAGGCGGATGTTGTGGAGTCCACCCTTCTTAGCCTTGGTAATCAGCTTTTCTGCGTATGGACGCAGGACCTTTGCCTTGGCGTGGGTGGTCTTGATTGCGCCGTGCTCGAACAGCTGTGCAGCCAGGTTGGAAAGAATCTTCCGCTGGTGCTGCGCGGAACCGCCGAGGCGAGCGCCCTTCTTAGGGGTTGGCATTAGGAACTCCTCGTGAAATTTTGGTGATGATCGGTTGTGCTACGCGTCAGTAATTGTGATTACTCGGAATCTTCCGCATCATCCGCGTCATTGTCCACGTAATCGCCGGTGGCTTCGTCGTAGCCTTCCAGCTGGGTGGGGTCAAAGTCTTCAGGAGCGTCCTTCAGGGTCAGGCCCAAGCTAGCCAGCTTGATCTTGACTTCGTTGATGGACTTCTCACCAAAGTTGCGGATGTCTAGCAGATCGGTTTCGCTGCATTCGGCCAGTTCACCCACGGTGTGGATTTCCTGACGCTTCAGGCAGTTGTACGAGCGCACAGAGAAGTTGAGGTCCTCAATCGGCATGGAGTATGCCGCGATTGCCTCGGAATCCTCTGGGGACGGTCCGATCTCAATTCCCTCTGCTGCGGTGTTGAGCTCACGGGCCAGGCCGAAGAGCTCTACCAGAGTCTTACCTGCGGACGCCATGGCGTCGCGTGCGGTAATGGAGTTCTTGGTCTCGACATCGAGGATGAGCTTGTCAAAGTCGGTACGCTGCTCGACACGAGTAGTTTCAACCTTGTAGCTCACCTTGAGAACTGGGGAGTAAATCTGGTCGACTGGAATGCGGCCAATTTCTCCGCCGGAGTTCGTTGCGGCTGGGACGTAGCCACGGCCACGTTCCACAACCATCTCGATCTCGAGGCGACCCTGCTCATTGAGGCTTGCGATGTGCAGATCCGGGTTATGGATCTCCACGCCTGCTGGTGGCTGAATGTCACCTGCGGTAACCTCGCCCGGGCCCTCCTTGGACAGGTACATGACCACTGGCTCGTCGGAGTCAGAGGACAAGACCAAGGACTTGATGTTCAAGATGATGTCGGAAACATCTTCCTTCACACCAGCAATGGTGGTGAACTCGTGCAGTACACCATCGATCTTTACGCTGGTCACAGCCGCTCCAGGAATGGAAGACAGCAGGGTGCGACGCAGCGAGTTGCCAAGAGTGTAGCCGAAGCCTGGCTCCAGAGGTTCGATAACGAACCGGGAGCGAGCCTCGTCGATGTACTCTTCGCTGATCTCGGGGCGCTGGGAAATAAGCATGGGATTCTCCTTTGGCAACCGCTATATGATGCCTGTTGAGGGAATGGGAATAATTCGTAAATCTTGCGTCCGGCCGGAGCCGAACAGCGGAAGAAATTACTTCGAGTAGAACTCGACGATGAGCTGCTCTTGGATCGGAATGTCGATCTGAGCGCGCTCTGGCAGCTGGTGAACAAGGATGCGCAGGGTGTTAGGAACGACCTGCAGCCATGCTGGGATGACTGCGTCGCCCAGGTTCTCCTGAGCCTCTTCGAACCAGATTATCTTCCGGGAGCGATCCTTGACGTCGATGATGTCGTACTGGGAAACCTGGAACGACGGGACGTCAATGTTCTTGCCGTTGACCGTGAAGTGGCCGTGGGAGACCAGCTGACGAGCCTGGCGACGGGTGCGTGCCAGACCTGCGCGGTAAACGACGTTGTCCAGGCGGGACTCCAGCAGGATAACCAGGTTGTCACCGGTCTTACCTGGCAGGCGGTTCGCCTCCTGGTAGTAGCGACGGAACTGCTTTTCCATGACGCCATAGGTGAAGCGAGCCTTCTGCTTCTCCTGCAGCTGGAGCAGGTATTCCGACTCACGGATACGGTTGCGGCCAGCCTGTCCCGGAGGGTACGGGCGGCGCTCGAAGGACTGATCTCCACCAACGAGGTCGACGCGCAGTCGGCGGGACTTACGGGTGATTGGGCCGGTATAACGAGCCATTTAAATTACCTTTCCTTTCCCTATTAGACGCGACGACGCTTCGCCGGACGGCAGCCGTTGAATGGGTGCGGCGTGACATCCGAGATGGAGTTCACCTCAAGGCCTGCGGCCTGGAGGGAGCGGATTGCAGTTTCGCGGCCCGAACCTGGGCCCTTAACGAAAACGTCGACCTTCTTCATACCGTGATCCATTGCCTTGCGAGCAGCGTTTTCAGCAGCCAGCTGAGCAGCGAACGGGGTGGACTTACGGGAGCCCTTGAAGCCAACGTGACCTGAGGAAGCCCAGGAAATCACATCGCCGTTAGGCGCGGTGATGGACACGATGGTGTTGTTGAAGGTGGACTTGATGTATGCGTGGCCCTGAGCCACATTCTTCTTGGCGACGCGGCGACCAGTGCGGCGTGCGCCAGAGCGAGTCTTCGGAGGCATGTATTACTTCTTCTTTCCGGCGATCGTCTTCTTAGGACCCTTGCGGGTACGAGCGTTGGTCTTGGTGCGCTGACCACGGACTGGCAGGCCACGACGGTGGCGCAGGCCCTGGTAGCTTCCGATTTCAATCTTGCGACGGATGTCAGCCTGAACCTGGCGGCGGAGGTCACCCTCAACCTTCCAGGAAGCTTCGATGACGTCACGCAGAGCAGAGATGTTCTCGTCTGTCAGATCATCGGTGCGCAGGTCGGGAGAGATGCCGGTCTCCTCGAGCAGCTTGGCAGCACGGGCTGGGCCGATGCCGTAAATGTATGTAAGTGCGACCTCCATGCGCTTGTTGCGCGGAAGGTCAACACCAGCTAGACGTGCCATAGGGCAAGTACCTTTCCGGTTGTTACGGTGGTTTTCTCCCCGTTCGTCCTCACCACCCGACGCTTTATCCGGTCGGTCTCCCGGACTGTGGGTCGTGCTTCGTGAGGCTCCAGCCACCGTGGCCGGAGGTTTGTGCGGACTTCAGCGTAAGAAATGCACACGTGAATGAATCAAGCGTGTGCATACGCCTAGCCGAAGAGCGGGGAGGCGAATAATTTACTTGTGGCGGTAGGTAATGCGGCCGCGGGTCAGGTCGTATGGAGAAAGCTCCACGACAACCCGGTCTTCCGGCAGGATACGGATGTAGTGCTGGCGCATCTTGCCACTGATGTGAGCAAGAACTTGGTGCCCATTATCGAGTTCGACCTTGAACATTGCGTTGGGGAGGGGTTCGACAACGCGACCCTCAACCTCAATAGCGCCTTCCTTAGCCATATCCTCCACATTCCCGGCACACTGTGTGCGCCTTGTAAAACCACTGGTAGATAGCGGTGTGAACGCAACCTTGAAGGCATACGTGTACACCGCCTAGCCATATTAGCGTATCCCCAGGTAAATACGCAAGGAAGCGACTGCTGGACGTAGTGAACGTGCAGCAGCCGCTTGCCTCTACGAACGTGCGCCCCTCTACCGGAGGGCTACGCACTGTCCTTAATAGATGAAGACCTGGTCACCAAGATTGACGTTGTCAAAGTAGTGCGCAGCATCCTGTTGTGCCATCCGGATGCAACCGTGGGACGGAACGTACGTGCCTTGGTGGAAAGCGTGGCCGTTGTAGGTGAAGTAAATTGCGTACGGCATCGGTGCGTTGTTGAATTCGCGCGATACCTCGTGGCGTACCTTACGGTTTACCGGGAACGTACCTTTCGGCGTTTCCGTATTCGGCGATGGTGCCCCGTGGGACATGGTTACGGGACCGTACTCAACTTTTCCGTCACGCTGCAACCAGGTTCGGTCGCCGGCCAAGTCTACGCACACGCGCGCGGATGGTGGGCACGGGGAACCCGCAACTGGGTTGGCAGGAGCGGCGTTTTCCGGAACCTCAATTGTCGGTGCAGGCGCGGGCGCCGGAGCGGGAGTGCGCTCAGCGACGATACCCGGGAAGAGCGCGTTAGCGGTTGCGTCGACAGCATCCTTGACGGCCTGGCGTGTGCCATTGTCCGGCAAAGTATTTGCTACCGCGTGGAGTTGGTTGCGCACATTCCATGCTGCGTCTCGTGCACCAGCTTCGATTCCACGGAAGGCTGCCTCAATATCGTTCTGGGACGACAGGCTGCCTACGGATACTGCGGAGGACATTGCCGGTGCCGCAGTGGCGTGCGGCGCTGCTGGGAGTGCGAGCGCACATGCTGCCAGCGTGGCGACGCCAGCGCGCTTCAGGTGATTAATCATAGGTGGCAGTATATAACGAACCGTCGTTTAATGGGTTTTTGCCTAGTAGCGAGGGGTTAAAATTCGTGGGCCCTTGGCGGTTGCGGCCACTGTGTGTTCCCAGTGCGCGGCCCAGGATCCGTCCGTGGTGATGACGGTCCAGTCGTCGTCAAGCACCTCATTGTCCCAGGTGCCGAGGGTGAGCATCGGTTCGATGGCGAGGACACTGCCTTCCTGGATGAGCGGGCCCTTGCCGGGCTGGCCTTCGTTAGCTAGGTACGGGTCTTCGTGCATCGTGTGTCCGATGCCGTGTCCCCCGTATCCGTCAACGATGCCGAGGTCGACCCCAAATTTGTCTTCAGCCTTGTATGTCGCTTGTTCTAGGGCGTGCGATACATCGGTGAGGCGGTTGCCAGGAATCATAGCCTTCATGCCTTCCATGAGCACGTATTCGGTGGCTTGGTTCAGCGCCTGCACCTCGGGCGCGAGTTCGCCGATACCGAAGCTCCACGCGGAGTCCCCTACCCACCCGTTGTAGGTTGCGCCACAGTCAATGCTGACGAGGTCGCCGTCTTTGAGAACGATGTCTTTGGAAGGGATACCGTGGACGATCACCTCGTTGACGCTGGCGCAAATGCTGCCGGGGAATCCTTGGTAGCCCAGAAATGTTGGGGTTGCGCCCGCGTCGCGGATGACCTGCTCGGCGATAGCGTCGAGGTCAAGTGTTGTCATTCCAGGTTTCGCTGCAGCCTTCACTGCTTGCAGCGCCTTGCCTACGATTTCGCCGGCTTCTTGCATCGCGTCGAGTTCGGCTGGGGTTTTTGCAGCAATTTTTTTGCGTGATTTAAAAATCATAATGTCTCATGCTACCCCGCTTATCGACGTCCCTCCGGCCACCCTCGTCAAGGCATGAAAAAACCGTCGAGCCTGATTGGCCCGACGGTTACACAAGACGGAGTACTAAGCCTGCAGTGCCTTGAGTGCGCGCTGGTTGATTTCCTCGATCTCACCAACAGCGTCGATGGTGATGATTGCGTCGCCGTAGTGATCGATCACGGGGGCAGTCTCATCGCGGTACACCTGCAGACGGGTGCGGATGGTGTCCTCGTTGTCGTCTGCGCGACCGCGAGCGAGCATACGCTCGACGACGGTGTCCTCGTCAACGGAGAAATTCAAGACGCCGTCGAGTTTCTGATCATGCTTGGCGAGCATCTCCTTGAGGATTTCAGCCTGCTCCACGGTGCGTGGGAAACCGTCGAGGAGGAAGCCGTCAGCGGCATCTTCCTGAGCCAGGCGGTCTTCCACCATGCGTGCGGTGACGTCGGTTGGTACCAGCTTGCCGGCGTCAATGTAGCTTTTTGCCTCTACACCGAGCGGGGTGCCTTCGCCGATGTTCGCGCGAAACAGGTCACCGGTGGAGATGTGCGGTACGCCGAGCTTCTCGGAGAGCAGGGCTGCCTGGGTGCCTTTGCCGGCACCGGGAGGACCTAGAAGTACTAAACGCATTATTTCAACAACCCTTCGTAGTTGCTCTGCAGGAGCTGAGATTCGATTTGCTTGACGGTAGTCAATGCTACAGATACCAAAATCAGGATAGCCGTACCGCCGAAGCCGGACATATTCGACCCCTGGCCGCCAAGGCCCATGTCCATGGCGAGGTTCGGCAGAATCGCGATGATACCCAAGTACAGCGCACCGACGAACAGCAGGCGGTTCATGACGTAACCCAAGTATTCTGCAGTTGGGCGACCTGGGCGGATACCAGGGATGAAGCCGCCAAACTTCTTCATGTTCTCCGCCTGATCCTTCGGATCGTACTGAATCGAGACGTAGAAGAAGGAGAAGAAAATGATCAGTGCGAAGTACAGGACAATGTACTGCCACGACGCAGGGTTCTGTAGGTGAGCAACCACGTTGCGGGTCCACCAGTTGTCCGGCGGTACCGGATTACTGGAGTTCACGATCTGAGTGATCAGGACCGGCATGTAGATCAGCGAAGAAGCGAAGATCACGGGGATAACACCGGCCTGGTTGACCTTCAGTGGGAGGTACGTCGAGGAGCCACCGTACTGACGGCGACCAACCATGCGCTTCGCGTACTGGACAGGAATGCGGCGCTGGCCCTGCTCAACAAAGACCACACCAACAACCAGAATCACGACCGCTGCCACGACGACGGCAAAGACCAGGCCGCCCTGCGACTGCAAAATCTGCGCACCCTCTGAGGGAATGCGAGTTGCGATACCGGCGAAGATGAGAAGAGACATGCCGTTACCGATGCCCTTCTCCGTGATGAGCTCGCCCAACCACATAATCAGCACAGCACCGGAAGTCATGACGACAACCATCATGATCAGTGTCCACAGGTTACGGTCTTCCACAAGGACTGGGACGCCTTGGCCGAGAAGCTGCTCGCGGGCAGCCAACGCCACGATGCCCGAGGATTGCAGGAGCGCCAACGCCACGGTGAGGTAGCGGGTGTACTGCATCATCTTGGACTGGCCGGACTGCCCTTCCTTCTTCAGCTCCTCAAAACGAGGGATAACAACTGTCAGAAGCTGGACGATAATCGAGGCCGTAATGTACGGCATGATACCGATTGCGAACACCGACAGCTGCAGCAACGCTCCGCCGGAGAAAAGGTTAATCAACGAATAGACGCTGCTGTCACCCTGCGTTAGCTGATCAAGGCGGCTGCTAATCGATGCGTAGTCAACACCAGGCGTGGGAATCTGTGCACCAATTCGGTACAGGATAATCATCGCGATGGTGAAGAGAATCTTCTTCCGAAGATCGGCATCTTTGAAAGCCTGGGCTATAGCCGACACGAATCCTCCTGGACCTCCCCACAGCACAATGCAACGCCCAGTCAGTAATGTGACCTGGCGTTGAGGCAGAGAAGGCTCTAATCAAATGAACGGTCTGCGCCCGAACAATACAATCCAGGCACGTTTGACCTTTAAAGCCTACCAGTTAGGCTCTGAATTGCACACCTGAACCTTAGTTTCACAGCGTTTTTTAAGGTAAAGAGCCTGCATATTATGTGCATTGCTTTTCGACGTCCACTTGGCAGGCCGGAAGGACGCTGAAAAGCATAAAAAATCCCCAACCCGGAGGTTGGGGATCAGCTGTTCTCTACGCTAACCGCAGATTACTTTGCCTCAGTGGTGGAACCACCAGCGGCAGCAATCTTTTCAGCTGCGGACTTGGAGAACTTCGTTGCGGTGACGTTAAGGGCAACAGAAATTTCGCCCTCGCCGAGAACCTTGACCGGCTGGTTAGCGCGGACCAGGCCCTTAGCAACGATGTCTGCAACGGTGACGTCGCCACCCTGTGGGAATGCCTTTGCAAGATCGCCAACGTTGACGACCTGGAAGACAACCTTGTTCGGGTTCTTGAAGCCCTTGAGCTTTGGCAGACGCATGTGCAGTGGCATCTGGCCACCTTCGAATGCTGCGGAGACATTCTTGCGAGCCTTCGTACCCTTGGTACCGCGGCCTGCAGTCTTGCCACCCTTGCCAGCTTCACCGCGGCCAACGCGGTGCTTTGGCTTGTTAGCGCCCTTGGATGGACGCAGATCGTGGAGCTTAATCAAATCGCTCATGTTGTACCTACTCCCCTGCTACTTCTTCGACAGTAACCAGGTGGGCAACCATCTGGATCTGGCCGCGAACAGCAGCGTTGTCTGGCTTGATCACGGAGTGATGGATACGCTTCAGGCCCAGCGCCTCAATGTTCTTACGCTGCGAAGGCTTGGTGCCTACGAGGCCACGTACCTGTGTAATCTTCAAAGCCATGATTATGCCTCCTGTCCTGCGCGTGCACGGAGCATGCGGGCTGGAGCAACGTCCTCGATCGACTTACCGCGCTTAGCGGCAACTTCCTCAGGACGAACCAGTTCCTTCAGACCAGCGACAGTTGCGTGGACAACGTTCAGAGCGTTGTCGGAGCCCAGGGACTTGGAAAGAACGTCCTGGACACCAGCGCACTCAAGCACTGGACGAACTGCGCCACCAGCGATAACACCAGTACCTGGCGCAGCTGGCTTCAGCAGGACGCGGCCTGCAGCAGCTTCACCGATAACTGGGTGGGTGATGGTGCCGTTGATCATCGGGACGCGGAAGAAGCTCTTGCGTGCTTCCTCGGAGCCCTTCTGGATTGCGGCAGGAACTTCCTTAGCCTTGCCGTAGCCAACGCCTACCAGGCCCTGGCCGTCACCGACGACGACGAGTGCGGTGAAGGACATGTTGCGGCCACCCTTAACGGTCTTAGCGACACGGTTAATGGAGATGACGCGCTCGATGTACTTATCGCGGTCGTCGTTCTGGTTGCGACGATCGTTGTTGCGACCACCGCGGCGCTCGTTGCGCTGATTCTGGTTGTTGTCGGCGGAGCGTCCGCCGTCACGCCGTTCACGTCCCGGCATTACGCGATCCTTCCGTTGATGTTGGTCATGATGGTGGACATTAGAAGTTCAACCCACCTTCACGGGCAGCATCAGCCAGAGCGGCGATGCGGCCATGGTACTTGTAGCCACCGCGGTCGAAGACAACCTTCTCCACGCCAGCTTCCTTAGCGCGCTCTGCAATGAGCTTGCCCACTGCTGCGCTCTTGGCCTTCTTGTCGCCCTCTACCTTGCGAACCTCTGGTTCCATGGTGGAAGCAGCGACCAGGGTGTGGCCACGGGAGTCGTCGATAACCTGCGCGTACATGTGGCGCGAGGAACGGTGCACGACCAAGCGTGGTGCCTCTGGGGTGCCACGCAGCGTCTTGCGAACGCGAGCATGACGGCGAACGCGTGCTGCGCGACGGCGTGCAGAAATGTCCTGCCCGACCGGGGTGCGCTTCTGTTGTTCTGCTGTATTGCTCATGGTTTACTTACCCGTCTTTCCGACCTTGCGACGGACCTGCTCACCCTCGTAGCGGATGCCCTTACCCTTGTAAGGATCGTCCTTCCGCAGACGACGGATGTTTGCAGCAATCTGTCCGACCAACTGCTTGTCAATACCTTCAACCGAAAGCTTCGTGGTGCCGTCGACCGCGAAGGTGATGCCCTCTGGTGCTTCCACCAGAACTGGGTGCGAGTAGCCGAGGGAGAACTCCAGGTTCTTGCCCTTCTGTGCTACACGGTAACCAACACCGAAGATTTCCATGTTGATCTTGTAGCCCTCGGTGACGCCAACAACCAGGTTGTTGATCATCGAGCGGGACAGACCGTGCAGGGAACGGCTCTTGCGGTTCTCATCTGGACGGGAGACGACGATTTCGTCGCCTTCGATTGCAGCGGTGATTGGCTCAGGAAGGTCGAAGGACAGGGTGCCCTTTGGGCCCTTGACCTCGACGTGCTGGCCGTCGATGGTTGGGGTGACGTTCGACGGGATAGCGATAGGAGCCTTACCAATACGAGACATAGTTAAGCACTCCTTCCTTTACCAGACGTAAGCGAGGACTTCCCCGCCTACGCCCTTCTCGCTCGCCTGACGGTCGGTCAGCAGACCCTGGGAAGTGGAGATGATTGCCACACCCAGGCCACCGAGAACCGACGGCAGTTCGTTGGACTTTGCGTACACACGCAGGCCCGGCTTGGACACGCGACGCAGACCAGCGATGGCGCGCTCGCGGGATGGGCTGTACTTGAGTTCGATGGACAGCTTCTTGCCGACCTGTGCGTCCTCAACGGTGTAATTCGCGATGTAACCTTCCTGCTTCAAGATTTCAGCAATGTTTGCCTTGATCTTGGAGGATGGCATCGACACGGTGTCGTGGTGCGCGTGGTTTGCGTTGCGCACGCGCGACAGCATGTCGGCGATTGGATCAGTCATGGTCATAAGTAGTGACCTTGTGCCTTTCTCGTTGCGGTTCCCTATGCCCACCGATTAAGCGTGTTATCCATACTTTTACGGGCGACTTGCGCTCCCCCGAAGCTCAATAGCCGGGGTGCTCGCTGCCTTCCATATATATGGTTCGCCATGCGGCGGGGGGCCTACAACAAAGTAGGATGTATAAAGTTCTGTGCACCCGCATAAAGGGTGCGCGTCAACACTAGTAGAAATGCTGCTAGAACACAAATATTTCGGCCCGCGTATAGTGTGCGGCATGGCTGATAAAGATATGCAATCCGCACACCAGTGGCTCAAGGCAGCGTGTACCGAACTTGATCTGGACTTTGAAATGCTGCGTCCAGTTATTAAACCCCTGCTTAATATGACGCGCGATATTGCGCACGGGCCGTCCCGCCCCTCCGCACCATTGACGGCGTTCCTTGTCGGTTTGGCAGCCGGTCGCGATACCGAGGTATCCGCGGAACAGGCTGAGACTGTAGCCGGCGATGCGGAGGCTAAGGTCGGCCAAATTGTCGCATTGGTTGAGCGGTTTATGGCTGATAACCCTACCGGCACTGAAGACAAGTAAAGGGCCTTTGTGTCTTCACGCATTAACCCGCGGTATGCCGTCACCAAATTCACGCGTGAGGCCGACGGCAGCCTGACCACCGACACTCGCGGCGACACCGTAGCCGGCGAGGAGCCTTTAGAGATTCGCGTGAACGGATCCACGCTGAGCACAACAATGCGCACACCTGGCGACGACATCGAACTCGTTCACGGCTTCCTCCACAGTGAAGGCCTCATCCGGTTCGCCGACGATGTCATGGAAGCCCGGTACTGCGCCGGCACAGGCCCGGACGGCATGAATACCTACAACGTCATCGATGTCGACATGGTTGATCACACCCCGGTCAAACCCGAGTTCATCCGCAACGTGGTCACCACGTCTGCGTGTGGCGTATGCGGTTCCACAAGCATCAGCCAGGTCCTTGATAAGGCCGCGCGCCCTATTTCCCCGATGGACTTGTCCCCAGAGCTCATCATGTCGCTCCCCGAGAAGCTCGCCACCCATCAAAAAGCTTTTCGACGCACAGGTGGCATCCACGCAGCCGGCGCTTTTACCCGACACGGCGAAGCTGTCGTCGTCCGGGAGGACATCGGACGGCATAATGCTGCCGATAAAGTTATTGGCCATCTCTTGCAGGAAAACCTGCTCCCTGCGGAAGACCTCATCCTGGTAATGAGTTCCCGGGCTTCATTCGAACTCGTGCAGAAAGCCGTAATGGCTGGGTTCCCTGCGCTTGTAGCGGTGAGTGCGGCGTCGTCGCTCGCCGTGGAGCTTGCCCGTGAATCTGGGATGACGCTGACTGGGTTTACCCGTGACAATCGGTTCAACCTGTATTCCGGTTCCCTAACCGGTAACGGCCGTTAAGTACCGACAATGAACACAAGGCTCCGAACCTCCATACTGAGGCCCGGAGCCTTATTCTGTGGCGCGGCGCTTTCACCGCTCAACCTTAGTTATTTAGTGCCAAAGTTCTGGACAAGGTAGTACTGGCCTTGAGAATTCTGTGCGACGCCAATGCCCAAGTGTGTGTAGTGTGTGTTCACCATATTTGCTCGGTGCCCTGGGGAGCGCGACCATGCCTGCACCATCTGCTCTGCGGTGTCAGAATGTGGCACGGACAAGATGTTTTCACCTGCGCCCCTCATACCCGCAGGGTACACAGCAGACAGATTCGAGCGGTGCTTAAAATCTCCGGTACGTGCCATTGTCTCGGCCCAATCCTGTGCCACATCGTCGAGAGCAGGACTTGCGGCTAGAGGCTGCACACCGTGTTGGACGCGGTACCGGTTGGTGGCGTCGAATAGCTCCTTCTGCGTCACCTTATGGCTGCTTGATGCTGTTCCGCCTGGGGCGATCGAGGAACCTTCGCCGCCATTGCCGATCGCGAAGCCTCCGCCGATGAGCGTCAGTATGAGGACAAGGATGGAAAGAAGCTGATTAATCAACTGGGGAGGCATACGATTCCCTCTCTGCCTAAGGTCTACTTGAGTTCCTTGAGCAACAATAGCGTTTGCTGGCCAAAATAGGAATACGATGCCCTCCCCTGACACACGTACAGTTTTAGCCCGCGAGCGCTCTGCGCCCCTGGAGGCGCGTCTGCCCGAGATCACTGTTGCGCCCGGCGTCTGCCCCCGAATCGTAAGCGTCGGGGTCTACGGTGTTATTCGATTTCCGGGACGCAAGCCGTAACCCTCTGCTCTCCAAGTACTTATCCAACGAACGTACGGCCTCGGACCGGTGGTCGATGACCAGTGTCCCGTACCCATGGTTGTGCTCCATGACGGCGTTTTCCGCGTCCCGGATTTTATCGGTCACGGCGTGGATGAACCCCAGCATGTAACTGCGTTTGCGCGATACTGCCCGCGGCCCCGAAATACGTGCGGCGCCACCGGCCATAGTGAGGTTGAGCATATGGAACAACATTTCCACACGGCCCCGGTGGTGGGCGGCGCCGAAAATTGTAATTTCATAGACCCGTGTGCTGCGCGGTAAGGAATTCACAAAGCACACACAGTGCAGCACCTTAGCTAGAGCCGTGGCTAGGCGTGCTTGCATGTCCGTGTACGTTCCGCTGAATTCCAGCCGAAGAATCCCTTCGTCTTCGCGCTCATCCCCCAGTTGGCTAGCTTCGAGCCCGTACTGTGCCATGAGTGCGAAGGCTTTCTCATAGAAGATGTCCCCCTCCGGGGTGCCTTCCCGGTCCGCGGCCTGGTTGAGCAGTTTTTGAACGCGGCTTTTAATTTTATCGTTAGCGTGCATATCCCCTCCGAGTGAGTTTCGTGCCATGTGAATACCAGTATTCCAAGGAGAGGGTGGCGTCGGAAAGCACAATCTTTTGCGCTGTGTATAACTACCCCGAAAACACAAAATTCCCGCAACGCCTGTGGATAACTTGGCGCAGCGGGAAAAGGGGTGCGTAATTAGTCGCGGTACTTTTCGCGGCCGCGGTTGAGCCATGCGTACACGCCGCCGATGAGCAGGCCACCGCCGACCCAGTTGCCAACCCAAACAATTGCCCAGTTGGCCAGGATTGGGCCGAGTGTCAGCGGGTCGGTGGACAGGTTGCCCAGGCCGAATGCAGCGATACCGAAGACGCCGAAGTTGGCGATAACGTGCTCAAGGCCAAGTCCCACGAAGATGCCGATGATCGGGACGATGACAAAGAACTTGGACACGATTTCCTTGCACAGCACTGCACCGACGACTGCCATGTTCACGACAAAGTTAGCAACAATTGCCTCGGTGAACTGCACGCCCGGAGTCTTGTTCAGCTTGCCTTCTGCAAGCGTGAATGCGAGGTGGGAGGTATCAATATTGCCCAGCTTCGCGGAGACACCCAGGGCTGCGGCGATGAGCAGAGCGCCCACAAGGTTGAAGATCGTGCAGACCAGCAGCAGCAGAATGCCTTGCCCCAGCCAACCCACTTGTTCACGGAACCGTAGGTCATGTACATCATGTTGCCGGTCGCAAGGTCAGTATTCAGGATGATAATCGAGAACAGACCAAGCCCGAAGAGCAACGCGAACACAATGGAGCCCATGCCCGCGACGTGCTGTTCAACAACGTTGCCGAAAACCATGCCCCAGGCACCGCCGAGGGTCAGGAACGCGCCCGCGAGGGTGGAGCGCCCGGCAAAGCGCCAAAAATCGTGTTCGAAGAGATCGACTTTTTTATCAACCGCCGCTTTGGCGAAGCCATTAAGAGACATTGTGCTCGGGACCTTTCTATGCGCACAGTGTTATGACTTAAAATGCCACCTTTAAGAACTTACTATTATGCACGCTTAAAATGAATTTAGTACGCGCGTACTACTGTTGCTTGACGACGTCTCCCTGCCGGAAGGGCGTCGTCAAGCATAAAAAATCCGGCCCACGTGGGGCCGGAAGTGGTACAAGCAGCTTATGCTTCTACTGCCTGGCGCTTGCCTTCGCCATCCTTGAATGGGAAGCCGAGCAGACGAAGGAGGGATGCACCCTCTTCGTTGGTGCCAGCGGTGGTGACGACGGTGATGTCCATACCACGTGGGCGGTCGATCTTGTCGACGTCGATCTCGTAGAACATGGTCTGTTCGGTGAGGCCGAAGGTGTAGTTGCCGTGGCCGTCGAACTGCTGATCGGAGAGGCCGCGGAAGTCACGAATACGTGGCAGAGCGATCGTCAGCAGACGGTCCAGGAACTCCCACATGCGGTCGCCACGGAGGGTGACCTTTGCGCCGATCGGCATGCCTTCGCGCAGCTTGAAGTTTGCAATGGACTTCTTTGCGCGACGCAGCTGTGGCTTCTGGCCGGTGATAGCGGTCAGGTCCTCGATAGCGCCGTTGATGACCTTGGAATCACGAGCAGCGTCGCCGACACCCATGTTGACCACAATCTTGGTCAGACCAGGGATCTGCATGACGTTCTCGTAGTTGTACTTGTCAGCAAGCTTCTGGCGAATTTCTTCGCGGTACTGCTGCTTCAGACGAGGGGTGTAGTTCTCAGCCATTAGATGTCCTTCCCGTTACGACGCGAGATGCGGACCTTCTTGCCGTTCTCGTCGAAGCGGTAACCGACGCGTGTCGGGTTACCATCAGAGTCCAGCACCATAACGTTGGAGACGTGGATCGGAGCTTCCTGGGTGACGATTCCGGAGGAATCTGCGCCGCGCTCCTGGGTTGGGTCAGCAACGTGCTTCTTGATGCGGTTCACGCCTTCTACCAAAACCTTGTTGGTCTTTGGGAAAGCCTGGATTACCTTGCCCTGTGCGCCCTTGTCGGGGCCAGAGATTACCTGGACCATATCGCCCTTGAGGATCTTCATACTTAAATCACCTCCGGTGCGAGGGAAACAATCTTCATGAACTTCTTATCGCGCAGTTCACGAGCAACTGGGCCGAAGATACGGGTACCACGTGGCTCGTTGTCTGGGCGGATAAGAACTGCAGCGTTCTCGTCGAAGGAGATGTAGGAACCGTCTGGGCGACGGGTTTCCTTCTTCGCGCGAACAACGACAGCGCGGACGATGTCGCCCTGCTTAACGTTGCCGCCGGGAGCTGCATCCTTAACGGTGGCGACGATGACGTCACCAATGCCAGCGAAGCGTCGAACAGATCCGCCGAGGACACGGATGCACAGAATTTCACGTGCACCGGTGTTGTCGGCGACCTTGAGACGCGATTCCTGCTGAATCACTAGGGTCTCCTGACCTGGTTACATGTGCGCGAGATTTCCGGCCTCCACGCACGTGGTCTTAAACGTACAAAGTCACTGCCATAAACCCTGGTGGCGCATTGGGCGGCTCGGAAAAGCACCGCTAATGTGCGCCGGTCACGGCAGACAACTCGAACATTAAACCACACCAGGTCGCGAAATACAAACCTGCATTTCGGCCGGGAGGGCGTCGATAAGCACGCCTAGACTAGCGGCCGCCTACCCCCGTATAGGGTAAACCAAATGGGTGTGCTTGCATTTTTACAGTACGGCAGTATTGTGAGGGTATCCCACCTTAAATTGTCCTGATAGTTCCCTGGACTTTGGGTTGGGGAATTTTCCTATAGTGCTTCCACACACCTGCAGGTGCGCTGAAGCACACCACTTGTTGAGAGAAAGACACGTATGACTACGAACGAAGCTCTTGACACAGCAAAGTACGGTGAGATTGAGCCAAAGATCGCAAAATGGGCAGATCTGTGCATCAAACAGACTTTTGTTGTGATCATTGCCGGCATCATCCTCGGTGCCATCCTGTGGGTAGCAGTAGACGGCGCCACCGGTGAAGACCTCGGCGCCCTCGTCTGGGTTCTCGCCGGCGGCGGTGCAATCGCCCTCATCTCTATCCGTCAAGCACTGTTGGAAGAGAGGGTGTAACCGCTTATGTTGATGCAAGGTATTACCTACAACACCACCATGGGCCTCGTCGTGGGCATCATCATGGTGTTGGTACCCATCTTTCTGCGTGCAGCCCTCGCACGCCACGGCCGTACGCTGAGCGGCTTCGCCTGGGCATTCATCTTCTTGGGCGCATTCCTGGGCATCACCGGTATGCACATGACCCTGACCTGGCCACTCGAGCAAATCGAAGGCGTCTTCTGCTGCGCGGTAGATAACGTCACCTTCGGCGAGCCAGCAGCGTTCTACGGCATCATCACCTTCATCGCCGGCCTAGCGATTCTGCGTGGTGAAGACCGTGCCGACCGCGGCATCCGCGAGTTCGATTTAGTAGCTACCCTGCGCCCAATCCTGTACGTGGCAGCAGCCGGTGGCATCGGCCTTATCTTCTTCGGCATCGCTGGCATGCACTTCGGCCAGTGGCGCCCGCCAGCCGTCGAACCTATCGCCCGCCTCTTGGAGGGCCAGCTCATCGAGCCACTCATGGTCTTCACCATGTACGTCGGCACTGGTGTCGCAGCAATGCTCTCCCCATTCGCGCTGACGAACAAGAAGGTACGCACGATCTTCATCTGCATCACCTGGTTCATCGGCATGATGTGGACCGTCCTGGGCCTCACCCTGTTCTACGGCCACGTGGGCTTCTTCCCATGGCCATTTAGCAACCCTGACGTCATGCACCCGACGCTCTAAAAAGTTGCTTATCGACGCCCTACCGGCTGGTAGGGCGTCTTTTTACCTCAGCACCCGTGCGCCCTTGTCCGCCCCGCGTAGTGCGCTACTATAAGAACAATGCACGCACGGTGTGCCAGCTAAATCTTTATTACCGAAACACGTGGGAGAAGCATGTCGAACCCGAACAATTCCGAAGAATACCTGTACAACAACCCATTCGACACCCCCGAACCCCAGCAGCCGAGACACCAGTACCAGCAATTCCTCCAGCAACCGCAACAAGCGCAGCAGGCTAACGTACCCGCGCACTACCTACCCCAGCAGCCTGCATACAACGTTAATGGACTCCCAGTCGAGCCCAAGTCCAAGGTCGTGGCTGCACTGCTCGCGCTTTTCCTTGGCCCTCTAGGACTGCATAACTTCTACCTGGGCTTCAATGATCGCGGCAAAACCCAGCTCATCATGTTTGGCATTGGGTTCGTGACGTCGATTTTCATCATCGGACTGTTCATCCTTTTCGCTGTCGGCGTCTGGGCACTAGTTGACTTCGCGTGCATCCTGCTTGGTACCAGCATCTACACTTCTGATGCCCGAGGACTACCCATCAAATAACGCCTACATGCGCCCCTGTAGGCGCGCTGCTTCCCCAAACTCCCCGATGCTGCGGAACAATTCCGCAGCATCTTTTCGTGCCACACCGGCGGCGTGATAATTTTTGGTTTCCTCAAAACGCCGCATCAGTGTCTCGGTCAGCTGAGCGCGAGCGCGCAACACATCGTCGTTAGCCTTGGGGTTATAGGAGCGGTCCAGAAACTGGGCGATTACCCCTTGCGCAGCCGCACTATCGCCCCCAATGCGAAATAATTCCGAAATTTCGAACACCGCATACGTTTCCAACACCGTATCGTCGCCTTGCCGGGCCAGTTCCCGGGCCCCAAGCGCGGCTTCGTGAGCCTGGTGGTAGCGCCGTTCGTGCTTAAGAGCAGCCACCTGCCCAAGAAGGCAATCAGCGGCGCGGGCTAATTTATTGGCTTCCCCATACTCGCGCGCGGCGGCACTGAAGAGCTGCGCCTTCATCCCCGGCCCTGGAACGTTATCGGCGACTGTCGCGAACAGGTCACCCCGCAGTGCCCTAGCGACCCGCGCAAGACGGTCACCCCTGCCCATAAAGAAAGCGGTCGCTTTCACCGCCGCTACCCTGGCGCCTGGAAGATCGTCGCGCTTCCAGCTCAGGCGTATAAGCTCAACGAAACCGTTGGCGACCTCCGTATAAACGTCCCTATTACCCAGCGCATAGTGGCCATCAGCGTTGGGAACAACACCATCCAGGAATGCGTGCAGTGCTCGCTCGCATCCGGCCGTATCGCCTGAGGCGCGGCAAATCTCAGCGACGCGTAGTTGTTGCCGATAGCTTGCACTGTCCATGCCCGGAGATTTTACTCGCTTCACGACGAAGCCCGGTTGCATACAACAACCGGGCGTCTAACCGTGTATCCGTGCTACAGCACCATCGCTGCTATGAAACCCGAAATCAAAAGCGGAATATTAAAGTGCAGGAACGTAGGGATCACAGAATCGCGAATGTGATCATGCTGGCCGTCTGCATTCAGACCTGCTGTTGGCCCGAGGGTGGAGTCCGACGCTGGCGAGCCGGCGTCGCCCAGCGCACCGGACGTACCGATGATTGCAATCGTGGCCGCCGGCGAGAATCCCAGTGCCGCACACAGTGGGACGTAGATTGTCGCGATGATAGGCAGCGTGGAGAACGAAGAACCAATGCCCATGGTGACCACGAGCCCGATGATAAGCATCACGATGGCAGCCATTGCCTTGTTGGAGCCAAACAGTTCAGCAGAAGTTTCGACGAGCGATTCCACTTCCCCAGTCGCACCCATCACGGCCGCGAAGCCTTGAGCAGTGATCATGATAAAGCCGATGAGCGCCATCATCTTCATGCCGTTGGTGAACACGTCATCTGCCTCGCGCCAGTTCACAGCGCCAGTCAACATGAAGATAGACAAACCAACCAAGGCGCCGACCAGAAGCGAGTCCGCATCTGTTCCAACCGATTGCATTGCCACCTGCACAGCGAAGGTAGCGAAGATAGCCAGCAGGGAGACACCAATCTTGTACTTCGAGATTTCGTCGCCTGCCTCGTGCTCGCCGCCTGTGTCGACAGCAACGTCCGCGTAGACGCGGGGCTTCCGGTAACTAAATGTTGCGATTGCTAAACCTGCAACCATACCGAGCGCAGGAATGGTCATCGTTTGCATCACGTTGATGCCGGAGACATCCATTCCAGCCTTCTCAATGTTGCCGAGCAAGATGTCATTCAAGAAGATCGAACCGAAGCCGACGGGGATCCACATGTATGTGGTCACCAGACCGAACGTCAAAATACATGTGACCAGGCGGCGATCCAGTTGTAGGCGGTTAAACACCACCAACAGTGGTGGAATCAGCAACGGAATGAAAGCAATGTGTACGGGGATGAGGTTCTGCGACATCACGGACATTGCCAAAATGCCGGCGAGCATACCAAGTTTGGTCAGGAACACCGTGCGATTCTTACCAGTTTCCGTACTCACCCCAAGACGGCTAATAAGCCAGTTTGCCAACACTTTGGGAAGTCCAGACGCAGCAACGGCCATAGCGAACGCACCGAGAAGAGCGTAACTCAGCGCAATCTTCGCCCCTCCCTGCAGGCCTTCCTGGAAGGCAACCATGGTGGCCTCCAGGCCCATACCGGCCAACAGGCCGCCAACGACGGCACCGATGAACAGCGCCAAAACTACATGCACACGACACACCGAGAGCAGTAGCATCACGATGACGGCAATAAGAACAGCATTCATGGGTATAAACACTAGTGCTAACGCACGTTAAAAATAAAAATATTCAGAGAACTTCCTGGGTCTTGCCCCATAATGGGTACACCCGAAGCCGTCGATTTCGAGCACGGGAAGACTGGCAGCCGGAAGGGCGTCGATAAGCAAAAGAAAAAGCCACCCCGAAGGGTGGCTTCAACCAGGAAAGCTTACTTAGCCTTCTCGATGATCTCGAGGAGACGGAAGTGCTTGTCCTTGGACAGCGGGCGGGTTTCCGCGATACGTACGCGGTCGCCTACGCCTGCTTCTTCGTTCTCGTCATGCGCCTTCACGCGAGAGTTCGTGCGCATAATCTTGCCGTACAGTGCGTGCTGCTTGCGGTCCTCGATCTCGACGACGATGGTCTTCTGCATCTTGTCAGAGACTACGTAGCCGGTGCGAACCTTTGGAGCACCCTTTTCCTTCTTGTTCACGTTTGCCTCACTCATAATTAAGCCTCAGCTCCCGGAACGACGGACAGGCCCAGCTCACGCTCGCGGATAACCGTGTAAATGCGGGCGATGTCGCGCTTGACCGTGCGAAGGCGGCGGTTGTTGGTCAGCTGGCCGGTTGCGGCCTGGAAGCGCAGGTTGAACAGCTCTTCCTTGGCCTCAGCCAGACGCTCGTTGAGTTCTTCCGCGTTCAGTTCGCGGTACTCATGTGCGGGGGTACCTGCAGCCATTAGAACTGGTCCTCCTTCTTAACGATGCGCACCTTGCAAGGCAGCTTCTGGCCTGCGCGGCGCAGAGCTTCCAGTGCGGTTTCTTCGTTCGGGTAGCTCATCTCGAAGAGAATGCGACCAGGCTTGACGTTTGCAATCCACTTTTCCACTGGACCCTTACCGGAACCCATACGAACCCCGAGTGGCTTCTGGGTCAACGGACGGTCTGGGAAGATGGTGATCCAAACCTTGCCACCACGCTTGACGTGGCGGTTGATGGCAATACGAGCTGCCTCAATCTGGCGGTTGGTGATGTATGCCGGCTCGAGAGCCTGGATGGCGTAATCACCGTATTGAATGCGGTTACCGCCCTTGGACACGCCGCTACGGTGCGGACGGTGCTGGCGACGGTACTTGACGCGCTTAGGAATAAGCATTGGTGTTTAGCCCTCCTGCTTCTTTTCAGCACGTGGACGACGCTGACCACCGCGACGGTTACGGCCAGGACGATCGCCACGGCCACGACGCTCAGACGGAGCGTTCAGCTCGGACTCGCGAACGCCACCGACAACGTCACCCTTGTAGAGCCACACCTTGACGCCGATACGGCCGAAGGTGGTGTGGGCCTCGTGGAAGCCGTAGTCGATTTCTGCACGAAGGGTGTGCAGTGGCACACGGCCTTCGTGGTAGCGCTCGGTGCGGGACATCTCAGCACCGCCCAGACGGCCGGAGCATTGAATCTTGATGCCCTTGATGTGTGGCTGACGCATTGCGGACTGAACAGCCTTGCGCATCGCGCGGCGGAATGCCACGCGGTTTGCCAGCTGGTCTGCAACGGACTGCGCTACAAGCTGAGCGTTTGCATCGATGTTCTTGACCTCGAGGATGTTGAGGGCAACCTGCTTGCCGGTGAGCTTCTCCAGCTCACGGCGGATGCGGTCAGCCTCGGATCCACGACGGCCGATGACGATGCCCGGACGAGCGGTGTGGATGTCCACACGAACGCGGTCGCGGGTGCGTTCGATGACTACATCGGCGATACCAGCGCGTTCCAGGCCCTTGGACAGGAACTCGCGGATCTTGATGTCTTCAGCGACGTAATCCTTGTACTGCTTGTCGGCGTACCAGTGGGACTTCCAGTCGGAAGTGATTCCCAGCCGGAGGCCGTGAGGATGAATCTTCTGGCCCACTACTTGGCCCCTTCCTTCTGGGAAGCGACAACCACGGTGATGTGGCTGGTGCGCTTGCGGATCTGGAATGCACGGCCCTGGGCACGTGGCTGGTAGCGACGCATGGTTGGGCCCTCGTTAGCGTATGCCTCGGAGACAACCAGGGTTGCTGGATCCAGACCGAAATTGTTCTCTGCGTTTGCAGCTGCGGAAGCAACAATCTTTGCAACCTGCTTTGCGGCACCCTGAGGTGCGTACTTCAGGATTGCAAGCGCTTCGGAAACAGACTTGCCGCGAACGAGATCGAGTACACGACGTGCCTTCATTGGGCTGATGCGCTGGTAGCGCGCGGTGGCGCGTGCGCTGGTGATGGTCTCACTCATCGCTTATCGCCGTCCCTTCTGATCGGACTTGACGTGACCCTTGAAGGTCTTGGTAGGTGCGAATTCGCCCAGCTTGTGGCCAACCATGGAGTCATCCACGAAAACTGGCACATGCTTGCGACCGTCGTGGACGGCGAAGGTGTGACCGATGAATTCGGGAAGAATGGTGGACCGGCGGGACCAGGTCTTGATGACCTGCTTGGTGCCCTTTTCGTTCTGAGCATCGACCTTGTTGAGGAGGTGCTCATCGACGAACGGGCCCTTCTTCAGGCTGCGTGGCATTTGACTTACCTCCTCTTAGCGCTTCTTGTTGGACCGGCGACGACGCACGATCATGTTGTTGGAGTACCGGTTCGGGTTGCGGGTACGGCCTTCCTTCTGGCCCCATGGGGACACTGGGTGACGGCCACCCGAGGTCTTACCTTCACCACCACCGTGTGGGTGGTCGACAGGGTTCATGACAACACCACGAACGGTTGGGCGCCAGCCCTTCCAACGCATACGGCCGGCCTTACCCCAGCGGATGTTGATCTGGTCTGCGTTACCAACTTCGCCGATGGATGCACGGCAGTCGATGGAGACGCGACGGATCTCGGAGGACGGCATACGCAGAACTGCGTAGTTGTGCTCCTTACCCAGCAGCTGGATGGAAGCGCCAGCGGAACGTGCAAGCTTTGCACCTGCGCCTGGCTTGAGCTCCACAGCGTGGATGGTGGTACCGGTTGGGATGTTGCGCAGTGGGAGGTTGTTGCCAACCTTGATGTCTGCGTTCTTCCCAGCCTCGACGATGGTGCCCTGGGTCAGACCCTTGGGAGCGATGATGTAACGCTTTTCACCGTCGGCGTAGTGCAGCAGCGCGATGTTAGCAGTACGGTTCGGGTCGTACTCGATGTGAGCGACCTTTGCCGGAATGCCGTCCTTGTCATTGCGACGGAAGTCGATGACGCGGTAACGACGCTTGTGTCCGCCACCACGGTGGCGGGTGGTGATGTGACCGTGGGAGTTACGGCCACCGGTCTTGTGCAGCGGGCGCAGCAGGCTCTTCTCAGGGGTAGAGCGAGTAATCTCGCTGAACTCGGAGACGGAGCTCTGGCGGCGACCCGGGGTTGTCGGCTTGTACTTACGAATAGCCATAATGTGTCCTTTACTTCTCGACTCTGTTGGTGCGGCCCGTTATTAGGCTGCGCCGCCGAAGATGTCGATGGAGTCGCTGCCCTCACGGAGGGTTACATACGCGCGCTTGGTGTCCTTGCGGTAGCCGTAGCCGGTACGGGTGCGCTTGCGCTTGCCGTCGCGGTTTACGGTGTTCACAGAAGCAACCTTCACGCCGAAGATTTCCTCCACGGCTTGCTTGATCTGAGTCTTGTTGGAGTCCTTAGCAACGAAGAACGTGTAGGTGTTCTGTTCCATGAGGCCGTAGGACTTCTCAGAGACTACTGGCGCGAGGATGATGTCTCGCGGGTTGTAGATCTTAGCCATTAGTTGTTCTCCTCCTTGTCCGCACCAGTGGCGCGGTTGATGAAGGTGTGCAGTGCCTCTACGGAGAACACAACGTCATCGGAGTTGAGCACATCGTAGGTGTTCAGCTGGTCTGGGTTGAGGATGTGAACGTTTGGCAGGTTGTTAGCGCTGCGACGTGCGTTCTCGTCCTCACGGCCGATGACCAGGAGAACCGACTTGTTCGGGGTGAGACGCTCGATGAAGGTACGTGCTGCCTTCGTCGATGGGGTCTGACCTGGAACCAGCTCGGTGATGACGTGGATGCGCTCGTTTGTCGCACGGTTGGTCAGTGCGCCGAACAGAGCTGCAGCCTTCATCTTCTTAGGGGTGCGCTGCGAGTAATCGCGCGGCTTCGGGCCGAAGACAGTGCCGCCACCGGTCCACTGAGGAGCACGGGTGGAGCCCTGACGGGCACGGCCGGTGCCCTTCTGACGCCATGGCTTGCGTCCACCGCCGCGGACCTCGCCGCGGGTCTTGGTGGAGTGGGTGCCCTGACGTGCAGCAGCCTGCTGCGCGATGACGACCTGGTGCATAAGTGCAACAGATGCTTCGCGGTCGAAGATCTCTGCAGGAAGCTCTACCTGGCCGTCGGTCTTACCGTCAGCGGTGTGGACGTCCAATTTTAGATTGGTCATGCTTAGGCACCGCCCTTCACTGCGGTCTTAACGGTTACGATTCCGCCACGGTTGCCCGGGATTGCGCCCTTGATGAGCAACAGGTTGGATTCAGCGTCGATCTTCTGAATCTTCAGATTCTGGGTGGTAACGCGGTCCTGACCCATGCGGCCAGCCATGCGCTTACCCTTGAAGATGCGACCTGGGGTTGCAGCGGCACCGATGCCACCGACGCGACGGTGTGCAGCCTGGTTACCGTGTGCAGCACCCTGGCCTGCAAAGCCGTGGCGCTTCATGCCACCCGCGAAGCCCTTACCCTTGGTGGTTCCGGTGACGTCGACAAGCTCGACGTCCTGGAACAGCTCAACGGTAATGTCCTGGCCTACCTCGTATGCAGAGGTGTCATCCATGCGGATTTCTGCAACGTGGCGACGTGGGGTGACGCCGGCCTTCTTGAAGTGGCCGGTTTCTGGCTTGTTGACCTTGCGTGGATCAATTTCGCCATAAGCAATCTGGATGGCGCTGTAGCCATCTTTTTCTGGGGTACGGATCTGGGTGACCACGCACGGTCCAGCTTCAACGACGGTGACCGGTACAACGCGGTTCTCCTCGTCGAAGACCTGGGTCATGCCGAGCTTGGTGCCCAGAATTCCCTTGATCTCGTTTTCACTCATTAGTATTCTCCGCCAAAGTTCCGTCGATTACTGGATGTTCACATCAACGCTTGCCGGAAGGTCGATGCGCATAAGAGCATCTACCGTCTTCGGCGTCGGGTCGAGAATATCGATCAGGCGCTTGTGGGTGCGCATCTCGAAGTGCTCGCGAGAATCCTTGTACTTATGGGGAGAACGGATAACGGCGTATACGTTCTTTTCGGTGGGCAGCGGCACAGGGCCAACAACGCGTGCACCGGTACGGGTCACGGTCTCGACGATCTTGCGTGCAGACGCGTCGATCGCCTCGTGGTCATAGGCCTTGAGCCGAATGCGGATCTTTTGTCCCGCCACGCTTACCTCTTCCTCGCTTCGTCCCACTTCCACCAATGGAGAGGTGGGAATTCGCTTCCTGATGTTCTCTATAACGTTGTCCGGCTTAAAGAGCACGGGCGCAACGCCAGTTGTTTTCACTTGACTGTCATGACTGACCGGGTAACAACGGGCGTAAATAAACGCCACAGGAGTTCCCGGCACGGGGTACAAGACCCGATATTGTGCCAAGTAGACGAAGACGAGTTGGCCTGTTGTCTGTCACTGCCGCTGTTTATTTGCCATGCCCCTTCTCCGGTCTCCACTGATCTAGCCTGAGCTATCTGGTGGAGCCTTCCGATTCCATATGGAGCCTGCGAAGGTGTCATGTTCACCTCACCATCCCGCACTTTCGTGTGCGCCATGTTGAGGCAACCCAAGCATTAAAACACATAACTGGACACTATGCAAGTACTTCCAAAAAATATTTTTTACTCGTGCCGTCAGGTTTCAGCCTGTAGTTTTCTCGGAGCTTTTCGACGCCATCCGTTGTCGACGTCACACTCATTACGGTCCGATAACACACCGGGCAGCGTCGATAGGAAATATGTATGGTGGGAGACAACACAGTCCCCTACATAAAGAAAAGGATTTAGCTATGACTCAGAAGCCATCTGCTGTGAACAACATTGACGAACAGGGCGAGGTTGTTTCCACGACCGTCCCAGATTCGAAGCCTGCGAACAAGAACGCTGCGAACCCAGCTTCTCCGGCTAATACCGACCATGGCAAGACCGTGATCGAGGATGTCGTCGTCAGCAAGATTGCTGGCCTGGCAGCTCGTGAGGTTACCGGCGTCCACGCCCTTGGTGGTGGCGCAGCCCGCATGGTGGGCACTATCCGCGAAACCTTCGGTGGTTCCGAGAACGTCCAGCAAGGTGTTGACGTCGAGGTTGGCGAAACCCAGGCTGCGGTAGACCTCTCCATCGTCGCTGAATACGGCGTGGCTATCCACGTACTGGCAGAAGCTATTCGCCGCAACATCATTCGTGCAATCGAGCGTATGACTGGCCTCGAGGTTTCCGAAGTCAACGTCACCGTCACCGACGTCCACCTGGACCTTGGCGAGGACGAAGACAACTCTTCCCAGACCCGCGAGGTCGAAGCAGCCCCTAAGCGCGTCAACTAAGCCATGACATACCGCGACCCAATTAGCGCGGAGGATGCACACCGCCTCCGCGACGCAGTCGTGGGTGTTGAAGGGATTATCGGCCTCTCGAGTGGATTCTTCGGAGAGGTCGCTCTGCTTTTTGCAGGCGATCGCGTTCCGGGTTTACGTATTCACACCCAGGACGGGACCGAACGCCTATCGATTCACCTCATCGCCGACGCGACAAGTGCCGTTCCGCTTACCGAGCGCGCTGATGCCGTCCGCACAATCGCAGGAACTTTCGTTGATTTTCCCGTGGATGTCGTGTTCGATGACTTCACCTCCCCAGCTGATTCCACTCCAGAACATTAGCGTGTCACGCCCCGGCTGCTGTCAAGGAAAGAATTAATTATGAAAAATTACACCGTCATTGGCCTTTTCGCAGGCCTTGCGCTTGCGTTTGCGGTGATTCTCGGGGGCGTGTCCGGATTCTTCTGGGCGCTCTTCTTTGGAATCATCGGCACTATTGTCGGGTTGCAGCTCGATGGTCGTATCGACGTCCGCGCGTTGCTTGACTCGGCCACCAGTAATCGAGGTGGTCGAGGGTGAGCAACGCCGTCGGTCACACCACCATTGACGAGCGCGCCCTCGAACGCATCATCCGTCAGGCAGCGGATTCCGTCCCCGGAACCACGCATGTCGGAATGAGTTTGGAAAACCCCGGGGGGCGTAGCCTCCCACGTTTCGACATCATGGTCGACGACAAGCAGCAAACCGTCAGCGTGGAAGCTTTTATCTGCGCTACATGGCCCGCCCCTACCGTCACTGTTGCCGAAAAAGTGCGAAGCACTTTCGCGGAGTGGGTAGAAGCTTTCACTGGCTATGCCGCAACTCATGTCAACGTGTACGTGGGTTCCGTGATGCCCGGCGATTCTAGGATTACCGCCGCTCAGGTTGCGCAAGCGCCTCGTCCTAACGCTCAGACACCAGAGGTTCGCCGCAACCATGCCGGGCGTGTCTCGTCGCCTCGCGTTATTCCGCAGTCCGCTGCTACGGACACGCAAGCCGGTTTGAAGCCAGTCACGGTGCGGACTCACGACGTCCACGTCGATGTGGAGGTCCACTCTAACCAGGATCTTGTTGAGGTGTCCGCGCCGGACGATTGTGACATCTATCGTCCTAGCACCCCAGAAGAAAGCGCCATCGTGCCCAGGTTTGCGCCTGATTTTCCCCAAGAATTCGACGCCCCAACGCCTGAGATTCCGCGCGAGGTGCCTTTGCGGAAGATTTCGGTGCATAACTCGGCACCTAAGGTAAAGGTTCGTACTCCCCGTCCGCCTCAGCTGCGCAAGGTTAAAACTGTACGTCATGATGCTCCGTTGCATCCGCGCGTACCTCGCGAGCAGCCGCTGAAGCCGTTTGCGGTCGTCGACATGGCTCCTGAGATTCCGATTGAAATCCGCCCCACTCGTATCCGTCAAGGAAGGAGGTAGCAGCGATGAGTTCTCATGACCAACAGAATTCCCGCGCCCTGGAGCCGAAGGGATCGCCGTCTGCGCGCTGGTGGGCGATCATCGTTGCTCTCCTGCTGCTGGCGGTTGCCGTAGTGACCGGCCGCGAGCTTTTGCTCCGCAATTTCGAGGGCATCAGGTGGGAAAGCTGGATCGACCCGGTGCTCGATAGCCTGGCAACGAACGACTATCACCAATGGATGACGATTGCCTCTGTCGTAGCTCTCGTCGTCGGCCTGATTTTCTTCATTGCCGGAGTGAAGCCACGCCCTCGTACCCATAGCGCAATTCCCGCCGAGGTGTCGTTATGGGCACGCCCAGTCGATATCGCGCGCCATCTCACTGCTTTCGCCAAACGCCAGCCGGGCGTACAGAATGCTACGACGACAGTGCGTAAAAACAAGATCACCCAAGTGGTCACTATTCAAGCGAAGTCCACAACTGGCGAAGGTGCCCGCACCACAACCGACGCCGATGCAACGCAGGTGGCACACCATGCTGAGGCTGCTTCGGCGGCAGGCGGCAATTTGGATGTGCTTATCGACGACACCGCCACCCCAGCCTCGCCCTCGACACTTGCGCATCGCACCGCGGAAACCATCCGTGCTTATGCTACGAGTGTCTTCGGCGATAGTCGCACGATTGCTATTGACGTAAAGGAGGTCAGCAATGAGTAAACAACTTGCTGGCTGGGATCGATTCCTTCTTATTCTCCTTGGCCTCATTGCTCTCGCCGGCGGTGTGTACGGTGCGCTTGTGTATTTCCAGGTACCACAGGTGATGGATTTCAACGCGCAATTTGACGCACGTCACCTTACTGATTTTGCCGCAACTGGCTGGATGGATGTGGCCCTCGGAGTGGTCACGTTACTGTGCGTGATTCTTGGGCTCGCTTACTTGATTTCCAATCTCCGGGCCCGTCGCTTTAATAAGCGCCCCTCGTCAGCATCGAACGAGGACGGTTCCATCGACATTGCTGTCGCACGTATCGCCGCGGCCGTCAGCACCCAACTGTCCGAGTTTCCGCGGGTTAACGACACGCGACATAAAGTCGCGATGGATCGTCACCGCCCCACGATGCAGTGGACTATTAAGGCCGACCCGACGATCGATATTAAAGCTCTCCGCTCTCACTTGCAGTCCGTGGAGCAGGACGTCCGCGCAGCAATCGGCGACATGGATATAGATACTCGGTTTATCCTCAATCTAGGACCCGTGGAAAGCTAACGGGCCATACGGCTTCCACATCAGCGTAAACCTCTCCGTCTATGCGGAGGGGTTCACCTATTTCAACGGTGCCGAGGACCTGCCATGTCCGTTCCAATACCGACAAGGATCTGTTTCCCTTGTGCGCGATACGAAGCTTACCGCCGACGAATACGGAAGAGCCGTCAGCTAACTCAATCAGCCACGATCCACCGCCGCGGTTACGTTGAATCAGTCCGTTCAGAACGAAAGTCGGTTGCGAATAGGCGGTAATGAGACCAGCTATACCTAACACATGGACATTGCCGTCCCTGTCAGTAATTCGCACCGGTCGAGACCGCTGAATCAGTGGCTGGCCGCTGTATTTCCAGGCAACAGGAATTGTCCCGGAATCCCGATTCACCACTATTGTCCGCTGCTCGGGTGAAACGACAAGCGATCCGCTATATGAACCCTCGCGTAGGGAGTTAAGCTCGACCGAGTAGATATCACTGCCGTGCGAAGAGACCCGCGCCGGATGGCGGCGTACTAATTCCTGCAGAACTGCCGCGATGTCTGCGTCTGACGATCCCCACGAAATTCCTTGGTTCTCGAGTACACCCCATAGTTGGGCGAGGGTGAGGTCGGATTGCCCTTCCCAGGCCTCTTGGAGAATTCCGAGGATTGTTGGGATTCGCGTTGGATCGAGGTTGTCCATGTGAGTCTACTGTAGTGATACTAAAGGACCCGCACACTCAGTGGTGTGCGGGTCCTTGGTTTAGGACTTAGGCCCTAGATCCTTCAAGTGTTATTACTTGATGATCTTGGTGACGCGGCCAGCGCCAACGGTGCGGGAGCCTTCGCGGATAGCGAAGCGCAGGCCTTCGTCCATTGCGACAGGCTGGATCAGCTCAACGCGCATGTCTACGTTGTCACCAGGCATGACCATCTCGGTGCCCTCTGGGAGGTGCACAACGCCGGTCACGTCGGTGGTGCGGAAGTAGAACTGTGGACGGTAGTTGTCGAAGAATGGGGTGTGGCGGCCACCCTCGTCCTTGGACAGGACGTAGACAGAGCCCTCGAACTCAGAGTGAGGGGTGTAAGCGCCTGGCTTGATGATAACCTGGCCACGCTCGACATCCTCACGGCCGATGCCGCGGAGCAGCAGACCACAGTTGTCGCCAGCTTCGGTGTAGTCCAGCATCTTGCGGAACATCTCGATACCGGTGACGGTGGTCTTCTGGGACTTGTCCTTGATACCGATGATCTCAACTTCTTCGTTGACGTTGAGACGGCCACGCTCGACACGGCCGGTAACAACGGTACCGCGACCGGTAATGGTGAAGATGTCCTCGATAGGCATCAGGAATGGGTGGTCGATGTCGCGAACTGGGTCTGGGATGGAGTTGTCGCAAGCTTCCATCAGTTCGACGATGGAGTCAACCCACTTCTGCTCGCCGTTCAGGGCGCCCAGAGCGGAGATGTGAACGATAGGAGCTTCCTCATCGTAGTCCTGCTCTGCGAGCAGTTCACGGATTTCCATCTCGACGAGCTCGATGATTTCTTCGTCGTCGACCATGTCGCACTTGTTCAGTGCAACGAGGATGTAAGGAACGCCGACCTGACGAGCAAGCAGAACGTGCTCACGGGTCTGAGGCATTGGGCCGTCGGTTGCAGCAACAACAAGAATAGCGCCGTCCATCTGTGCAGCACCGGTGATCATGTTCTTGATGTAGTCAGCGTGACCTGGAGCGTCGACGTGTGCGTAGTGACGCTTAGGGGTGTTGTACTCGACGTGGGAGATGTTAATGGTAATACCACGTTCCTTCTCCTCCGGCGCCTTGTCAATAGCGTCGTAAGCGAAGGACTCGTTCTCGTCCGGGTACTGGTCAGCCAACACCTTGGTGATAGCTGCGGTGGTGGTGGTCTTACCGTGGTCAACGTGACCGATGGTACCAATGTTTACGTGCGGTTTATTACGCTCGAACTTCGCCTTTGCCACTGTATGTCCTCCTGGACTTCGTGGTGGCTACGACTTTCGCAGCCACGAGATTTACATGTACAAACTGGCCATGTTTCGACCAGATCTGCACTTACAATGTGCCAGTTACACAATACTAGGTTTTAGTCACGGCTTTTTCAAGCCATGAAAGCCTTTCGGCCGTGACACTCGAACCCAAGTACTTCGGGTCGTCGTAACGGCCACGTCAACCTAACACCCTGGGGTGATATGTTCACGAGGCCGCTACGGCGGCCCACGAGTAAAACGAGGTTTACTGGCGCCTCATTTTACTCGCTGATTCGGTGAAGTACCGAATTAGGCGTTGCCGTTACGCTCGTCGATGATCTCCTGAGCAACGTTGGATGGAACCTCTGCGTAGGAGTCGAAGACCATGGAGTAGTTTGCACGACCCTGGGTCTTGGAACGCAGGTCACCAACGTAGCCGAACATCTGGGACAGCGGCACCTTGGCCTTGACCAGCTTCGCACCAGCGCGGTCCTCCATGGAGGAAACCTGGCCACGACGGGAGTTAACGTCGCCGATAACTTCGCCCATGTACTCTTCCGGAGTGGTGATCTCGACTGCCATCAGTGGCTCAAGCAGAACTGGCTTAGCCTTTGCAACGCCAGCCTTGAGTGCCTGGGAGCCTGCAATCTTGAAGGCCATTTCGGAGGAGTCAACGTCGTGGTACTGGCCGTCTTCAAGGGTTGCCTTGATGTTGACCAGTGGGAAGCCAGCAAGGTAGCCGTACTGCATTGCGTCCTGAATACCTGCGTCGACAGATGGGATGTATTCCTTTGGAATACGGCCACCGGTGACGGCATTCTCGAACTTGTAGGTTGCGGACTCGCCCTCTTCCAGGGTCTCAACCTCTGGGTTGTAAGGCTCGAAGGAGACGATGACCTTTGCGAACTGACCGGAGCCACCAGTCTGCTTCTTGTGGGTGTATTCCACGGAAGGAACAGCCTTGCGGATGGTCTCGCGGTATGCAACCTGCGGTGCACCAACGTTTGCCTCAACCTTGAACTCGCGCTTCATGCGGTCAACGAGGACGTCAAGGTGCAGCTCGCCCATGCCACCGATGATGGTCTGGCCGGATTCTGCGTCAAGCTCAACGGTGAAGGTTGGGTCTTCTTCAGAAAGCTTCTGAATTGCGACGCCGAGCTTCTCCTGGTCGGACTTGGTCTTAGGCTCAACGGAAACCTTGATAACTGGATCCGGGAAGTCCATAGACTCAAGGATGATTGGGTCGTTAGCATCACACAGGGTGTCACCGGTGGTGGTGTCCTTCAGACCGATAACTGCGTAGATGTTACCAGCGTGTGCAACGTCAATCGGGTTTTCCTTGTTGGCGTGCATCTGGAAGATCTTGCCGATACGTTCCTTCTTCTCCTTGGTTGCGTTAGCAACGGAGTCACCTGGAGTCATGGTGCCGGAGTAGATACGAACGTAGGTCAGCTTACCGAAGAATGGGTGAACTGCGATCTTGAACGCAAGTGCAGCCAGTGGGGACTCGTCGGAAGGCTTACGGGTGAGTTCCTCATCTGGGTGGTTTGGCTTGTGGCCGTGAACCTCGCCGATGTCCAGCGGGTTAGGCAGGAAGTCAACGACTGCGTCGAGGAGGGGCTGAACACCCTTGTTGCGGTATGCGGTGCCGCAGTAAACCGGGTAGATCTCCGAGTTGACAACCATCTTGCGGATGCCTGCCTTGAGTTCTTCGATGGTCAGTTCTTCGCCACCGAAGTACTTCTCCATGAGCTCTTCGTCAGACTCAGCAACGGTTTCAACAAGCTTCTCGCGGTATTCGTTTGCCTTGTCGACGAGGTCCGCAGGGATCTCTTCGACGGTGGCCTCGGTACCAACCTCAACCTTGCCGCGCCAGGTCAGAGCCTTCATTTCGAGCAGGTCGACAACGCCGTCGAAGTCGTCCTCTGCACCGATTGGAAGCTGCATGACCAGTGGGCGTGCACCCAGGCGGTCTTCGATGGTGCCGACGGTGTAGTAGAAATCTGCACCGAGCTTGTCCATCTTGTTGACGAAGCAGATACGTGGAACGTCGTACTTCGCAGCCTGACGCCACACCTGCTCGGACTGTGGCTCAACGCCTTCCTTGCCGTCGAAAACAGCAACTGCACCGTCGAGCACGCGCAGGGAACGCTCGACCTCAACGGTGAAGTCGACGTGGCCTGGGGTGTCGATGATGTTGATCTGGTTGCCGTTCCAGAAACAGGTGACTGCAGCGGAGGTAATGGTAATACCGCGCTCCTGCTCCTGCTCCATCCAGTCGGTGGTTGCGCCACCGTCGTGGGTCTCGCCGACCTTACGGTTAATGCCGGTGTAGAACAGGATACGTTCTGTGGTCGTTGTCTTACCGGCATCGATGTGGGCCATGATGCCGATGTTGCGGACCTTGTGGAGGTCCTTAAGCACGTCTTGTGCCACTTTTGTTACCCCAACTTCGAATAGTCGTGATGCCAGGGATGGCATCGGGTGTGTTCATTGTTGTGCCAGCGTAGAGCAACCACGCTTTATCCCATGGTGCACCGGCTGCCGAGTATCGGCAACTGGTGGGAGCTAATTTTACTCCCATGAGAGCACTTAGCCCACCTGCAATTCGGCGATATCCGGTTGTGCGGTGGGCTGCGCTGCGAATTACCAGCGGTAGTGTGCGAATGCGCGGTTGGCTTCTGCCATCTTGTGCATGTCTTCGCGACGCTTCACAGATGCACCGAGACCGTTGGACGCATCCAGGATCTCGTTAGCCAGACGCTCAATCATGGTGTTCTCACGACGAGCGCGGGAGAATGTGACCAACCAGCGCAGTGCCAGGGTGTTGGAGCGGTTCGGACGAACCTCAACTGGAACCTGGTAGGTTGCGCCACCGACGCGGCGGGAACGAACCTCGAGGTCTGGGCGGATGTTGCCCAGAGCCTTGTCGAGGGTACCTACTGGGTCGGTACCGGTCTTCTCACGGCACTTTTCGAGGGCCGCGTAGACGATACGCTGCGCGGTGGACTTCTTGCCGTCCTGCAGGATCTTGTTTACCAGCTGGGTGACCAGCTCGGAGTCGTATACTGGGTCCTTGATAATAGGACGCTGAGGAGCACGTGACTTACGCATGTATTACTTCTCCTTCTTTGCGCCGTAGCGGGAACGAGCCTGCTTACGATCCTTAACACCCTGGGTATCCAGTGCGCCACGGACAATCTTGTAACGAACACCTGGGAGGTCCTTCACACGACCACCACGCACAAGCACCATGGAGTGCTCCTGGAGGTTGTGGCCCTCACCTGGGATGTATGCGGAAACCTCAATGCCGGAGGTAAGGCGCACACGAGCGACCTTACGGAGAGCAGAGTTAGGCTTCTTAGGAGTGGTGGTGTACACGCGGGTGCACACGCCACGACGCTGAGGGGAACCCTTCAGCGCAGCGGTTGCCACCTTGGTGGACTTATCGTGGCGGCCCTTACGGACCAGCTGCTGAATAGTTGGCATGACCTTCCTTAAAGGTTGGTTATCGTTTCATTCCCGTATGATCCAAACAGTGCCCACACATGCAAAAATAGAGGCTCTTCTTCGGGGCCCTACCGATGATGTCCAGGCACCGCGGAAGCGGTGTCAGACTCCCACCGCAAAAACGGGGGAACTCCGCGCAACTCTACGCGAAGTTCCCCTAATACGCAAATTTGTTTAGATGATGCCAAAGCCTTTAACGAAGATCCACACAAAAACCACCGCTACAACACCCACGATGACCTTGGCTAACCAGTGGCCATAATTCACCATGGACGTTGCTTCGCGCTCATTACCGATCGTGACACGGAAGTCCTCGTTATCCACGTAGAACATCTCCCATTTGAATTTCTTCGGATCATAGCTTTTCGGCTTATGGAAGGAATCCGCTTTACGACGTGCCTGCACCCGGCCCTTCGCATACCAGTAAAAGATGACCGCCAGCGCGATCAGCCACAGGGTGAGATACCACCACGATGACCCGATGAAAAGCGCGGGAACCATGAGCGCCTCAAACCATACGACAAGGACTATGACGAGCGTTCCGGAGAGCTTAGCGAGCTCGTCGTGAAGCACTGCACGGCGCTTGACCTCACTTGCAAGCAGGCGTGGTTTGAACTTGTCGTCGCCGTCAAAATCTTGGCCTTGAAGCAGCGTGGCGGCCAGCATGATGAGCCATATGAGGGCGGGAATGTAGCCCGTGGCTAGCGAAATACCCGTGGTATTAGCTGGGAATTCCACAAAGTAAGCGTCCCACGGATCCAGAATCTTGTCCCGGTTGAACAGTGAACCGAAAGCACATACCAAGATGATGCCCGCTGCGATGACGAACTGCGGGACGGGACGATAGCGCGCTACTTTCTCAGCCATGCCCGGTACTTTACCGGCTATTGGGATGACCTGTTACTTCACCTCCCTCTCCCCCGGTGGCGGCAACGGCAAAGGCCGGGCTCCACAGTATGTGGAACCCGGCCCTAGGCGCTCGACGGGATTAGAGGCCGAGCTCGTCCAGTGGGACGGATGCGCCGGTGTACTCGCCGAAGTCGTCACCGTAAATGGAGTCGGTGTACGTCGGGATGGAGTACGCGGCGGTGCGTGCCGCTTCGGTCGGGGTGACCGTGATGTTGCGGTAGCGCGAGATACCGGTACCGGCCGGGATCAGCTTACCGATGATCACGTTCTCCTTGAGACCGATCAGCTTGTCCGAACGCTTGTTAATCGCAGCGTCGGTGAGCACGCGGGTGGTCTCCTGGAACGATGCGGCCGACAGCCAGGACTCGGTTGCCAAGGAGGCCTTCGTGATACCCATGATCTCACTACGCAGCTCTGCCGGCTGGCCACCAGCTGCGATTGCTTCCGCGTTCGCAGCCTTCGCCTCGGAGAGATCTACGAGGGTACCTGGCAGGAAGTCCGTGGAACCGGACTCGATGACGGTACCGCGACGCAGCATCTGACGGATGATGATCTCGATGTGCTTGTCGTGGATGGCCACACCCTGGGTACGGTACACAGCCTGAACCTCGTCGATGAGGTGCTGTTCCACACCACGACGGCCGAGGACCTCGAGTACGTCGTGCGGATCGGCAGCGCCACGCAGCAGGCGGTCGCCCACCTCGACGTGGTCGCCGTCGCGCAGCGAACGCTCGATCATGGCCTGCGGGTTGGATTCCATCGGGCGACGGACCTGGGCCAGGCCCTGGCGGCGCGACAGTTTCTCGTAGACCACGTTGTCGGAGCCGTCGTCAGGCGTAATCGTCAACGTGTAGAAGTTGCCTTCTTCTTCCAGGTGGATCGTACCTGCGACGGAAGCAATCGGGGCGCAGTTCTTGGGAACGCGGGCCTCGAACAGCTCCTGGACACGTGGCAGACCACCGGTAATGTCGCCACCGACACCACCCTGGTGGAACGTACGCATGGTCAGCTGGGTACCAGGCTCACCAATCGACTGTGCAGCGACGATGCCGACAGCCTCTCCGATGTCAACCTGGTGGCCGGAGGCCATGGACTTGCCGTAGCACTTAGCGCAGACGCCGGTTGGGGTCTGGCAGGTCATCACGGAGCGGACCTTGATCTGCTCGATACCGGCATCGATGAGCTTCTGGATCGCAGCATCGGTGAGGTCGGAACCACCCTCGAGGACAACATTGCCCTCGGAGTCCTTGGCATCGGCTGCGAGAACACGGCCTGCCACAGAGGTCTCGATGAGCTCGTGACCACGGTAGCCGGTGACGTTGCCCGCAGCATCCTGAATTGCTTCCGCAACTGGGACGCGGATGCCCTGACGGGTACCACAGTCTTCTTCGCGGACGATGACGTCCTGCGCGACGTCAACAAGACGACGGGTCAGGTAACCGGAGTCAGCCGTACGCAGTGCGGTATCGGCCAGACCCTTACGGGAACCGTGCGAGTTGTTGAAGTACTCCAGAACCGAGAGGCCTTCGCGGAAGGAGGTGTTGATCGGACGGGTGATGTATTCACCACGCGAGTTCACGACCATGCCCTTCATACCGGCCAGGGTCCAAATCTGACGCATGTTACCGGCAGCACCGGACTTCACGATCATCGGAATTGGGTTGTCGTCTGGGTACAGCTTCTCGACGGCCTCGCCAACCTCGTCGGTCGCGGTCTTCCACAGCTCCACGAGACGGTCGTAACGCTCACGCTCGGTCAGCGCACCCTGCTGCCAGTACTTACGCTCAATCTGGCGAGCATCTGCCTCGTAGCGCTCCAAGATTTCTTCCTTGTTTGGAAGAACCAGAACGTCAGACATTGCGATGGTCACACCGGAACGCGTAGCCCAGTAGAAGCCGGCATCCTTCATCTTGTCCATCGTCTGCGCAACGGTGATCATCGGGTACTTGGCTGCGAGGTCGTTGATGACGTCGCCAAGCATGATGGTGTCACCGCCACCCTTACGGGCCATAACGCCCTCAAGGTATGGGTAGTCCCATGGAAGCAGCTCGTTGAACATGACGCGCCCCAAGGTGGTGTGCGCCATCCAGGTCTGGCCCTTTTCCCAACCGTCGGGGAACTGCTCAGCCTCGATGTCAGCTGGCGGGCGCAGGTGGCTGATGCGCACGTGGATCGGAGCCTGTAGGCCCAGAACGCCACGGTCGCGGGCCATGATGGCCTCAGCCATGGAGCTGTACACACCGGTTGCTGGGTGCTCGTCGGTTGCCTCGGAGTATGCGCCCTGGCCGCCGAACTCGTCCTCACCCTTAGCCATGGTCAGGTAGTAAAGACCGGTGACCATGTCCAGACGTGGCATAGCCAGTGGCTTACCGGATGCTGGGGAAAGAATGTTGTTCGATGCCAGCATCAGGATGCGGGCCTCAGCCTGAGCCTCGGCGGACAGCGGCAGGTGGACTGCCATCTGGTCGCCGTCGAAGTCAGCGTTGAACGCCTCACAGGCCAGTGGGTGCAGCTGGATAGCCTTGCCCTCGACCAGCTTCGGTTCGAACGCCTGAATACCCAGGCGGTGCAGCGTAGGTGCACGGTTCAGCATCACAGGGTGCTCGGAAATAGCCTCTTCGAGGACGTCCCACACCTCTGGACGCTGGCGTTCCACCATGCGCTTTGCGCTCTTGATGTTCTGTGCGTAATCGTGCTCCACCAGACGCTTCATGACGAACGGCTTGAACAGCTCGAGCGCCATGAGCTTCGGCAGACCACACTCGTGCAGCTTGAGCTGCGGGCCGACGATAATAACCGAACGGCCAGAGTAGTCAACACGCTTACCCAGCAAGTTCTGGCGGAAGCGACCCTGCTTACCCTTAAGCAGATCAGACAGGGACTTCAGCGGACGGTTGCCCGGACCAGAAACCGGACGACCACGACGGCCGTTGTCGAACAGCGCGTCCACAGATTCCTGCAGCATGCGCTTCTCGTTGTTCACGATGATCTCTGGTGCGCCCAGTTCGATCATGCGCTTCAGACGATTGTTGCGGTTGATGACGCGGCGGTACAGGTCATTCAGGTCGGAGGTCGCGAAGCGGCCACCGTCGAGCTGGACCATGGGGCGCAGCTCTGGCGGGATAACCGGGATCGCGTCCAGGACCATACCGGCTGGGTCGTTGCCGGAACGCTGGAACGCGGCAACAACCTTCAGGCGCTTCAGGGCGCGCAGCTTGCGCTGGCCCTTGCCGTTGTTGATGATCTCGCGGAGTTCTTCAGCCTCAGCGTCGAGGTCGAAGTTGCGGATGAGGGTCTGGATGGCTTCTGCACCCATGCCGCCCTCGAAGTAGTCCTCGTAGCGGTCGATGAGCTCGTCGTAGATGGTCTCATCGATGATCATCTGCTTTGGAGCAAGCTTAATGAAGGTCTGCCAGATTTCCTCGAGGCGGTCGACTTCACGCTCAGCGCGCTCGCGGATGTGCTGCATTTCCTTTTCAGCGGCACGCTGGACCTTGCGACGAGCATCAGCTGCTGCGCCTTCAGCCTCGAGGGCTGCGAGGTCTTCTTCCAGCTTCTGGGCGCGCTCGTTGATCTCAACTTCTGCGTCCTGCTGGACTTCCTTCTTCTCCAGGAGCATTTCTGCTTCCAGAGTCGACTGGTCGTCGTGGCGTGCTTCTTCGTCGACGGACGTGATGATGTACGCCGCGAAGTAGATGATGCGCTCCAGGTCTTTTGGCGCCAGGTCAAGCAGGTAACCCAGGCGGGATGGAACACCCTTGAAGTACCAGATGTGGGTCACTGGTGCGGCGAGCTCGATATGGCCCATGCGCTCACGACGCACCTTGGACTTGGTCACCTCGACGCCACAGCGTTCACAGATGATGCCCTTGTAGCGGACGCGCTTGTACTTGCCGCACTGGCACTCCCAGTCGCGGGTAGGGCCGAAAATGCGCTCGCAGAACAGGCCGTCCTTCTCAGGCTTGAGGGTACGGTAGTTGATTGTCTCCGGCTTCTTGACCTCGCCCTTTGACCAACGGCGGATGTCTTCAGCGGTAGCCAGGCCAATGCGAAGCTCGTCGAAGAGGTTTACGTCAAACACGTAACTCCCTTTCCCCTCCCTTGTTGTACGGGAGGGCTAGTGATGGCGGTTGATTCTTACTTCTTGTACGTGGGATTCGCTTAGGCGATGTCGGCGTCGGAACGCTCATCACGGGACAGGTTGATGCCCAGTGAGGAACCTTCCATGTCGTCATCGTCGGAGCCGGAGAGTTCCATCGGCGTGCCGTCTGCGGAAAGGACTTCCACGTTAAGGCACAGCGACTGGAGTTCCTTGAGCAACACCTTGAAGGACTCAGGGATGCCTGGGTCTGGGATGTTGTCGCCCTTCACGATCGCTTCGTAGACCTTGACGCGGCCGACCACGTCGTCCGACTTGATGGTCAGGAGTTCCTGCAGGGTGTAGGCAGCGCCGTAAGCCTGCATTGCCCACACCTCCATCTCGCCGAAGCGCTGGCCACCGAACTGTGCCTTACCACCCAGTGGCTGCTGGGTAATCATGGAGTACGGGCCGGTGGAACGAGCGTGGATCTTCTCATCAACCAGGTGGTGCAGCTTGAGCATGTACATGTAGCCGACCGAGACTGGGTATGGGAACGGTTCGCCGGAGCGGCCGTCGAGAAGCATTGCCTTGCCGTCCTCGTCGACCATGACGTCGCCGTCGCGGTTCGGGCGGGAGGAGCGCAGGAGGCCTGCGATTTCTTCGTTGGTGGCGCCGTCGAAGACTGGGGTTGCGGTCAGCGAACCGGCTGGGACGCTGTGCAGTTCCTCTGGCAGGGTCTTGAGTAGTTCGGCGTTGCGCTCGTCGTTTTCGTCGAGCTGCCAACCTGCGGAAGCCAACCAACCAAGGTGGGTTTCCAGGACCTGGCCGATGTTCATACGACGTGGCACACCGTGGGTGTTCAGGATGATGTCCACTGGGGTGCCATCTTCCATGAACGGCATGTCCTCAGGAGGCAAGATCTTACCGACGACACCCTTGTTGCCGTGGCGACCGGCGAGCTTGTCGCCGTCCTGGATCTTGCGCTTCTGTGCGACGTAGACGCGGATCATCTCGTTGACACCAGCGGGCAGGTCGTCGTCATCATCGCGGGAGAAACGCTGGACGCCGATGACCTTGCCGGTCTCGCCGTGTGGAACCTTCAGGGAGGTGTCGCGAACTTCGCGGGCCTTCTCGCCGAAGATTGCGCGCAGGAGACGCTCTTCCGGGGTGAGCTCGGTTTCACCCTTCGGGGTGACCTTACCGACGAGGATGTCGCCGGCGCGGACGTCGGCACCGATGCGGACGATGCCGCGCTCGTCGAGGTCCGCGAGGACCTCGTCGCCAACGTTCGGGATTTCACGGGTGATTTCCTCGGCACCAAGCTTGGTGTCGCGGGCATCGATCTCGTGCTCTTCGATGTGGATGGAGGTCAGGATGTCCTCTTCCACGATCCGCTGGTTGAGGATGATTGCGTCCTCGTAGTTGTGGCCTTCCCACGGCATGAAGGCGACGAGCAGGTTACGGCCCAGCGCCATTTCGCCGTTGTGGGTGCCCGGACCGTCAGCGAGTGGCTGGCCGGCCTCGACCCGGTCGCCGGTGTTGACCAGCGGGGTCTGGTTGTAGCAGGTGCCCTGGTTGGTGCGCTCAAATTTACGCAGCAGGTAGGTGTCACGCTGACCGTTGTCATCCATGATGGTGATGTAGTCAGCGGACATGTCTTCGACGACGCCGGCCTTCTTGGAAATGACCAGGTCGCCAGCGTCGTATGCTGCGCGCTGCTCCATACCGGTGCCCACGTATGGGGATTCCGGACGCAGCAGTGGCACAGCCTGACGCTGCATGTTCGCACCCATGAGGGCACGGTTAGCGTCGTCGTGTTCGAGGAATGGAATCATTGCGGTTGCAACGGAAACCATCTGACGTGGGGAAACGTCCAGGTAGTCGACGCCCTGTGGGCCGGTGACCTGAATGTCGCCGTCCTTCACGCGGACCTCGATGCGCTCCTGGATGATGTCACCGTCAGCGTTGACCTCGGTGGTTGCCTCTGCAATCGCGTAGCGGTCTTCTTCATCCGCGGTCAGGTACTCGACAATGTCGGTGACGTGGCCGTTGTCTACCTTGCGGTATGGGGTCTCGATGAAGCCGAAGGAGTTCACGCGAGCGTAGGTGGACAGCGAACCGATCAGGCCAATGTTCGGGCCTTCAGGGGTCTCAATCGGGCACATGCGGCCGTAGTGCGATGGGTGCACGTCACGGACTTCGATGCCGGCGCGTTCACGGGACAGACCACCTGGGCCCAGTGCGGACAGACGACGCTTGTGCGTCAGGCCGGACAGGGAGTTGTTCTGGTCCATGAACTGGGACAGCTGGGAAGTACCGAAGAACTCGCGGATAGCTGCCGAAACTGGGCGGACGTTAATCAGCGAGGTCGGGGTGATGGACTCCGCGTCCTGCGTGGTCATGCGCTCACGAACGACGCGCTCCATGCGGGACAGGCCAACGCGGACCTGGTTCTGAATCAGTTCGCCAACGGTGCGCAGGCGACGGTTACCGAAGTGGTCAATGTCGTCAGTCTCGACCGGAATCTCAACGCCGTCTGGGGAGGTCATGGTGCGCTCACCAGCATGGAGACGAACCAAGTATTCCAGGGTGGTTGCGATGTCTTCTTCGGTCAGGGTCTGCAGGCCGTCGTGATCGCCACCGAGGCCCAGCTTGCGGTTGATCTTGTAACGACCAACGCGTGCCAGGTCGTAGCGCTTCGAGCTGAAGAAAGAGTTGTTCAGCAGCGACTGTGCGAGCTCGCGGGTGGGCTGCTCGCCTGGGCGCTGCTTGCGGTAGATCACCAGCAGAGCCTGGTCGGTGCTTTCCACACCGTCGGACTCGAGGGTGGACATCATGATTTCGGAGAAACCGAAGCGGTCCACGATCTGCTGGGTGGTCCAACCCAGGGCCTTGAGCAGCACGGTGACAGGCTGACGACGCTTACGGTCGATACGCACGCCGACGGTGTCACGCTTATCGACGTCAAACTCGAGCCACGCACCGCGCGAAGGGATAACCTTCACCGCGTGCAGCGGACGCTCGGTGGACTTGTCGATGGACTGGTCGAAGTAGACGCCTGGTGAGCGGACCAGCTGGGAGACAACGACACGCTCGGTGCCGTTCACAATGAAGGTGCCCTTTTCCGTCATCATCGGGAAGTCACCGATGAACACGGTCTGAGACTTGATCTCTTGGGTCTCATTGTTGATGAACTCTGCGGTCACATACAGTGGCGCCGAGTAGTTGATGTCCTTTTCCTTCGCCTCTTCGATGGTGTTCTTCACCGGCTCGAAACGGGGTTCAGACAAGGACAGGGACATGTTTCCGGAGTAGTCCTCAATCGGGGACAACTCTTCGAGGATCTCCTCAAGACCAGAAACTACGCGCGCGTCTTCGCCGCGGAGTTCCTGTTGTTCTGCACGCCACTCAGGCGCACCGATGAGCCACGAGAAAGAATCTCGTTGCACGTCAAGGAGACCCGGGATTTCGATTGGCTCCTGGTACTTAGCAAATGAGTACCGCTTTGGAGCACCGGGGATTTCAGCCACTGACTTGGTCTGGCGGGAGACTGCCAAGATGGGTCCTTCCAGCACCTCACGCGGTGAGCACGGACACCGTGGGCTGGGGCCGCCTCTACCGCTGGATAAATTTGAGCAATTAACCTGCTGTGGATACCCGCCCCTAGAATGCAGAAAACGACCTTGTCAAGTCCAACTTTTTATAATTGGACCTTCAAGGTTTCTACGCACGCTAGAGACGGATTCCAGCGCAACGTCGTAGCTTACTCTACTTTTCATCCTCACGCAAGGGCTCCATACCACTTTTGCGGTCACGCCCAAAACCGGAGAATACCCCCACCGCTCCGACCACGGCGATCAGTGCACCGAGCCCGAGAAGAATCCACGAAATGACGGTGACAGCGCCTCCGTGGCTCATATTTTCAGCGACCTCCGTCAGGCGCTGTTGTGAGTCTTCGGTAGTGCTACCGGCATACGCTAACACAGGTTCACGGAAAGTACCGTCACGCTCGCCGTAGTACTGCTCCACATCTTCGTTGATGTGGAGGACCAAACCGCTGTCTTTATCAATAAAGATCTCCCGCTCAGCGGAGTAGAACAGGTATCCCTGCTGGGGCGATCCATCATCTTGCGTCAGCATGGTGGTGTTGCCCAAGCCTGCGTACTTGGTTGCCACGTTGGTGGGCGCGATGTTTTGGGTGTACCGGTAGGTTTCCCGGCCTGCTACTTCAGCGACTCCCGCGAAGGTGACAGGTTCCGCGCTGCGCAGGTATGGGTCGAATAGTTGCGTCAGGTTGTCTGCTGCCCCGGCGGGGGTCATCCACCACGGGCCGTCGATAGGCACAGTGCGCGTTGGGGTGGCCAGGACTTCGCTGACCTCGGCGTGGTGGACTGCTTCGCCGGTTTCGCGGTCCATCGGATAGTTCCAGACGGTTGCTGTGATGAGGTTTTCGGGCTCCGGGCGGTCGGCGCGGTTGATGGTTTCGCCGAGGCGGACCATGACATTTTCTGTGCTCGAGGGTTCTTCGAGGGTGACGTGCCACTGCCGGGTGAGGTCTGTGGTTTCTTCGCCGACTTTCGCGTCCTTGGCGTGGATTGTCCAGGTCAGCCCTGTTGTGTCGAGTGGCAGCGTAGCGGCGGTGGGCAGCATGCGTGGTGCGAGGATGCCTGCCACAGCGAGCGCTACACCCAGGCCGAGCAACAGGGTTGAAAGGACGCGGGACTTCGGAAGCATGGGGGCTAGTCTACCGACTTCCTAGCTCCCGGCGTTTTCTCGGCCTGAAGTTCTCCGCGCGGTGGCAGCTTGTTTAAGCAGGCTGCGTGCGGAAAGCCACATGATCAGCCCGCCGAGCAGCCCCATCGACCCCATCCCGACGGCCAGGCCGGCCCACCATCCGCCCACGGTCATTCCGGTGGGGCTAGGTTGTGCTTCCACGCGGCGTATTCCGCCCTGGTTCGGGGCCACTCCCCCAGGTTGTTCGCTTATCGACGCCCCTCCGGCCAGTTCCTCTGACCCCGGAGGAAGCGTCGCTTCCTCCGGCGTCGCTTCCTCCGGCGTCGCTTCCTGCGGCGTCGCTTCCTGCGGTGCTGCGGGCGCCGGTGCAGAGGCTGGCCGCGCAGCCGGTGCCGACGGCGCGGCGGCAACGTGTTGTGCCGGTGCCGTAGCCGCAGTCGCGTTCTGCGCAGGGGCCTGCGCCGGCACCTGAGCCACCGGCTTCTTGTGAGCTGACGTCTCGGAGAGAACTGAAGCGGCGAGTTTGTCGGCGCTGCGCAGCATGGTGGTCAGGTCAGTGACTATGCCGCGTACTTCGTGGGGGTTCACGTGGCGCGTACTACCTGCCTGCTGGGTGTGGCCCGGCTGACCCTCGACCGCAAAGTGCGCGGTCAGAGGCACCCGGTAGGGTTCGCCATAAATATCTGTTCCGGAGTATTCGAAGGTCACGGTGTATGTTCCCGGCGCGCTGAAGAAGAATGCTTGGTGGTCGTGGGCGCCGGGAGCGTAGGTAACGGTTGTGGTGAGGTCGTCGGAATCGAGCGCCGTGGTGAAGTTGGTCAAGCCCACGTGTCCACTGACCATGCGCCCGGGGCCGGTGAACTCTGCGATCCGGAGAGTGATGGGCCCTTCCCCAAACATGTCTGCCCCGTCTTCGGCAGAGAATCCAACCCAGGGGACGTTCGGGTTTTCATTCTGTGTTTGGGGCAGGACCCAGACGCGCTGCGGCATTCCGGGGATGGTGAGGTCGGGGGTGGCTTGGGCGTGCTCTCCGACGACGAAAACGAATTGGCCCGATTCGTAGCGGTGTACCTCTTTGTTTTCGGTGGCTTTGAGGTAAGCGCTCATTTCGCCCAGATAGTTTGCCCCGAGCGACAGGTCCATGTGGCCACGTTCGATGCGGCGCTTGGTCGAATCTAGTTCAGGGGCGGGCACGCCGGGACGCCCGGGTTGCGGTGCCGGGCGTGTTCCAGAGGTGGCGCCGGTGGTTGTGCCCTCGGGTAGGCCGACCTGGGTGTCGTCGCCGACGAGCCAGATGAGTTCGCGGGGGGCGGATTCGACCGGGCGGCCGTCGTGAAGCGATCCGGTGACTTTCCACGTGGTCTTATATATTCCGGGTTTGGTGAAGGCCCAGGAGTTGTGGCCGTGGCTGCCTACGTAGACGGGGAATTTTTGTGGTCCGTCCGGGATGGAGAAGAGCCGTTCCGGTGCGGGGTCGGAGGCGACGGACGCGAATGCGTGCATGGCAGCGCCGGCGGGGATGGAGTAGTCGACGAGTTCGAAGGTGAGCTCGTCGCCGTACTGGGTGGGCACGTCCCATTCGTGCGCCGGGTCGAAGGCTCCGGTGCCGGCCCAGATGGGCTTGTTGCCTTGGCTAAACGGCATGTTCTGTGGCGCTAGCCAGATGGTGTGGCCTGGTTGTCCGAGGAATTCTAGGTGGTTTTTCGTGCCGGCGGGCTCGGGGAGGACGACACGGGAGAGGTCATTGCCCTGGGCGTCGGATTCAGGTGCCAGGCGTAGGCATACTGTGTCCATCGGCTGGACGTGCTGGCCATTAACCACCTGAATGTCCAGGTCGCCGGCCTGGTTGTGGGTGGCGTAGAGGGCGTCGACGTGCGAGTTGAAAAGGAGGTCGCGTCCGGCACACGGGTGGTCGAGTTGCTTATCGACGCCCACCGAATGCCCCACCATTCCGGGCTTGTGCAGGGATTCCTCCGCGTGGACCATGGGGCTGCTGGCAAGCGTGAGAGTAAGTGCGGCGGTCAGTGCTGCAAGGGGTGCTTTTAGTGGGCGCATTCTTTCTCCTTCACGTGCGGTACTGGGTAGGTTCGCTGGCCGGCGATGGTGGTGAGGATCCAGACCACGATGAACAGGGCGGTCAGGGTGAGAACAATCGTGGCGCCGGTGGGCAGGTCGATGGACCACGAGAGGTACAGCCCTACCACCGCGCCGATAACTCCGACGGTGACGGAGACGGCCATCATGGTGCTTAAACGTGTGGTCAGCAGGCGCGCCGTCGCAGCGGGCGTAATCAGCAGCGCGAGCACCAGGATTGTGCCGACCGCGCGCACGGAAATCACCACGGCCGCCGTGACGGCGAGGTAGATGATCAAGTCCATGGCGAAGACGCGGATGTTCATCACCTGCGCGGTCTCCCTATCCAGGGCCACCGCAACCAGCCGCGACGTGCACACAGTAATCACTGCGATCACCGCCGCGCCCACAACCGTGGAGACCACAATGTCTGTGGCAGAGATACCGGTTATCGAGCCAAAGAGAATAGAGGTCAGCGAGGTGGTGTAGCCCTGAATCCGGGACATAATAACCAGGCCCAGCGCGAACGCTGCGGCGAAGAATATTCCAATCGCGGAATCTTCGCGGACCTGCCGGCGTTGGGAGGTCACCGCGATGAGCACGGCGACTATGGCACCCGCGACCGCCCCGCCCAGCAGCACTGATCCTTGGAGTGCGAAGGCCACTGCGATGCCCGGGAAGATGGCGTGCGAGACCGCATCGCCAATAAACGCCATGCCACGCAGCACAACGTGCACGCCCACGACCGCGCACACGATGGCAGTAACCACGGCGATGCACAGCGCTTTCGGGAGGAAGCCGAGCGCAGGGTTGGTCAGGTCCTGGATGAATTCCAGCGGGCTGATCTCAAGCATTGCGCACCTCCGGTGCCGCCACGTTGATGGCGCGCAGGAGCGGTGAATCGGAACGCACCTGAAAAGTTTCCTGCCACAGTTCCGGGCTATCGACGTCCGCGAAGGTGCCGTAGGCGGTCACGCCACCGCGGAAGAGCATGAGGTGGCCGCACGCGTCGACAGCTTCGGGCAGGTTGTGCGTACTCATCATGAGCGCGGTCCCCTCCCCCGCCAACTGCGCGAACAGGTCAAGCAAAGCTTCCACCGACGGGTAATCCAGGCCGGTAAACGGCTCATCCAGGAAGAGCACCCGCGGTTCGGTGACCAAGGCACGCGCGATAAGCACGCGCTGACGTTGCCCACCCGAGAGCTCCGCGATGGGACGCGCAGACAAATCGTGCAGGCCCACATACGACAAAGACTTATCGACGGCCACCTGATCCTTCTTCCCCGGCAACTGCCACCACGGACGCCGGGCCACCAGCGCGTTGCGCACGGTTTGCGCGACGGTGATGGGGAAATCCCAGGCGACGTCGTGACGCTGGGGCACGTAGCCCAGGTGACGCCGGGCCGCCTTGCCGGTGTCACCACAGATGGTTGCGGTGCCGCGGTGCGGGATAAGTCCCATCATGGCGCGCATGAGTGTGGTTTTACCAGCGCCGTTGGGCCCGAGGAGGCCCACGAACTGGCCCGGGTAGAGCTGAAAGGAGACGTCGTCGAAGACGGCGCCTGTCCCGTAACTGACGGCGAGGTCTTCTACCTCAACGACCGGTTTCTGCGGTGCCGTCATGCGCGCTCACCGCCTGCGCTGCGCCGGCGGCGCACTGCCACCGCTGCGCCGACGAGCACTGCGATGATCACGGCCGCTGCCACGATATACAGCCACGTGGTGGAAGACGCGGGCGTGTATTCGGCGCGCGCTTGTTCGGAACCGACTTCGAAGCGCAGGGGCGCGGTGGCGCTGTACTCGGTGCCGTCGGCACCAGTAGCGGTGGCAGTGACGGTGAGTTCATAGGTACCCGGCGCGCTGAACACCCAGTTCGCGTGGGTGTGCGTGTTCATATCCACCCACAGGTCCTGCGGGAGGTTCTCCGCGGAGTTCCACAGCACCTGCGGTGCCTCAAAGCCACCGTTTTGGAGGAATAAGGAGAACTGCCCGGGGCCTTCCACCTGGGTCAAGGAGAGTGTCACACCCTGCGCCCCGGACTCAATCAGGCCGGGGTGTTGGGTGTTCCATCCCAACCAGGGGACGTCCGTGGCCTCGGTTTGGGGAAGCACCCACACCGGTTTACCTGCTTCCCCGCCGGTGAAGTCGTAGGCGCGGTCGTCGGGAAGCGTGATGGCCGCGTGATCGGGAACGTTGACTGTGACGTCGGAAAGTTCGCGCCACACTGGTGGTTGGGCGTGGTCGTCGCGGACTTTCAGGCTCATGGTGCGGGCGCCGCCGTCGTCTGTGATTGTGGGGCCGATGTCCGCGTGCCCTGCCGTTAACGTTGCGGATTCACCAGCCGGGGCGTGGCGTTCGTTGGCGTCCACGTGTTGTTGTAATGCGGGGTCGACGTGCCCGTGTGCGGGGGCTATAAGCGCGGACGGGATAAGCGCCGCGATAAGGCTAACGGTTGCGATGCGCGTGGCGCGAGTAGTCATTGTGGTCTCTTTTCTTCAGTTGTGTGCTGCCCCAGGCAGCGGGAAAGTTCTTCAGCGTTGGCGTCCATAAGCTCGATGTAGGAATTCACGTGTGGGGTGAAGGTATCGCCGTGGATCTGGCAGATCCCGACCCCGGCGCCGCGCGCGATCTCACTCAACGGAGTGCTTCGACCCGCTAGCTCCGGCTCAATGAACACGGCCGGGACGCGCAGGTTATCCAGCGCCGCGCGCACGGTGATGAGGTCCTGCGGCGAAGGCTCAATGGCCGGGTTCGGCGAGATCACCGCACCAATCTTCAGCCCGTAGGCTTCGGCGAGGTAGTTGTAACCGTCGTGCGTGGTCACCAGGGTCCGCTGCGCCGGTGGGATGGAGTCCACAGCTGCCTGCATTCGCTTATCGACGCCTTTCAGCCTGCCCACGTACTTCCGCGCATTGTGCGCGTACTCGGCTGCGCCTTCTGGGTCGATGGCGGCCAGCTGGTTTTCGATGACCTGCACGTACGCGATGACGTTGTCGGCGTCATGCCAGAGGTGTGGGTCAATTTCACCGTGGACATGCTTACCCAGAACCGCTTGCGGGAGGAGGTAGGTCTGCTCGCCAGGTTTTCCCAGGAACCGGTAGGTGGGGTCGGCAGGGATTTCTTGTAAGACGGATGCAGGCACCGCGATGACCGCATCTTCCGAGCGCACGGTTTCGGTCTCGGCGCCGTCGCCGACCAACAGCGTGGGCCGGCCTTGCCCCACGGAAATGTCTACGTGCCCATGATCTACGACGCGCTCTTTGGCCGCGTCCTGCGGAGGAACCCCGACTGCGACAGTGACCGTAGCGGGCTCCTCATCTGGGGCACCCACGTCGAGGGCATACACGCCCGGCTGACTAAACGCCCAGCTCACGTGCGTGTGCGCGCCGGCAGGCAGGACGATGGAATCGCGCTTATTTATCCCATCCGCAGAATCGAAGACCACCTCCGGGGTACCGAACGTCCCTGTGATGAAGGCGGCCACATCGCCGGGGCCGTGGACGTCGTGAAGCATGAGAGCCGTAGGGTCTTCTCCGGGTTCCACGCCAGAACGCATTCCCAGCCACACGGCGTCGAGGTTCACGTTTTCTACCAGCGGAATCTGGCGCGCGCCATAGGCCGTGGACTCTTCAGCGAGCGGGACGACGGGCGTGTCCGGCGCAGCGGATTCGTGGAGCGTTGAGGTCAGTGCGTCCGGCTCGAGGAGCAGTCCGTTGTAGAAAATGGCGTCCGCGTATGCGACCGAGCGCACCGTGCGCAGCGACGGCTCCGCGACGTGCGGGTCCATCCCCACGGGAATCAGTGAGGTGACGTCGGCGCGCTCACCTGCCACATTGCCCACAATGTCCGCGATAAGCGGGGTGCTGGCCACCACCTGTAGCGCGTCGTGGGTGGCTGGCGTGGGCGCAGAACAGCCGGTGAGCGCAGCCGCACCCACCGCCGCCAACGCCGCAGCAAGTTTAGAGGCCACGCCGGACCACCCGGGACACGTACAGCACAGCGGCACCGAAGATTAAGGCACCAAGCCCGAAGATCGCGCCCGGCACGGTGAACACCGTGGTCCCCGTGTCCGCAAGCTTCCCCGACCCCGCTGCGGGGGCGGCGCAATGGTCCTGGCCGTTCGGGTCGACGGCCGGACCGAAGTCGTAGTGGCCGTCGTTCGCGTTACCGGCACCCCCGACGACGAACGTGAGCGTGCCCGCCCCCGTAACAGTGCGCCCATCCTTGAGTTTCAACGACTGCTCCACATTCACCTGGTAGGTGCCCTCGGCGCCGAAGAGCCACGAAGGATGCACGTGAGTATTCAGGGGCAGGCGGACCTCGCCGCGCGCACCGCTCCCGTCGAACGTAAACCATTCTTCGCCCACGACCTGCCCCAGGCTGCCCTGCGTATACACGTACATCGGGCCCGGGCCAGTCACGGACTTCAGGCGCATCGTCACCTCCCCTGTGCCATGCTCCAGCACACTGGGGTGCTGCGTGTTCGCACCCAGCCACGGGACACCGGCCTGCTGCGTAGAACCAATCATCCACACTTGCCCCTTAAGCGGTCCGACCTGCTCCGGCAGAGTGATCTTGGCTGCCTCGCCGAGCCCAAAACGCAACGAATCCGCCGCCACCCACCCCTGCGGCCCCTTGACCATGGGGGTTAGAGCGGGCGTGCACTTTTCTTGGTTGCTTTGCGACGCCCCTCCGGCCCCCTGCGCCTGCTTAGCAGCAGGCGCAGCGGATGGTGCCGGCGCCGGTTTCTGCTTTGCGGGCGCAGCTGGAGCGGGGGCCGCGGGTGCTTGTGCCGGAGCTGCGGGCGCTGCGTAGGCGCTGGCACCTCCGACCTGCCAGGTGTAGCGGGCCGTATTGCTGCGCTGACCTCCCCCTTCAGCGACGACGTCCATCGTGTACATGCCAGGCTGGGTGAACGCCCAGTTAGCGTGGGTATGCCCAGGCTGTGACTGCACGATCTGCGAACCGGTGCGCAACGCGATGGAACCGTCCGCCGTCACGGCCTGAGCCCCACCGAAGGAAGCCGTCTGCCACACGTACACCTCGCCCGGGCCTGCAACCTGCGTGAAGTTCAAGGTAATTGAGTCCATACCTGCATCCGCGACCCCGAAGGTGTCCCAGCCGGGCCACAGGAGTCCGGCTTGCTGGGTTTGCGGAAGGAAATAGGACCCGGTGCCTATCGCGTCCACTTGGGCGGTGTCTTCTGTCCATGCGTTGTCCCCTACCTCGAGGAGGACGTCGCTAGCCTCGTGCTCCACGTGGGAGCCGGTGACGTCCTCTTTGAGGTTGAGGTGTAGTTGTCCGCCAGGGGCAGTGACGTTGAAGGCGTCGACATGCCCCTGGTTGAGTGTGACTGATTGCGCTGCCGCCGGCGTGGTTGTGATGACGGTCAGCGCGAACGCACTGATGAGTGCGCCGACGCGTGCTGATAGTCGTGTTAGCACCCGTTAAACCTCCTGCATACAGGTATTTTGCGGAACCCAAGCCCGCTATTGGTAACATTTCCCATTAACTCGTGCCGACTCTACACTATTGGGAATGCTTTTCGTTAACGGGTTACAGTGTCGAGCTGTTCGCGCACCCCGGACACCGGATTGTGGACTACCAACCACCCGCACCGAACACACTCAAGGGTCTTTCGCTGCCCATTTTTCTAGATTTGTAACACCCTGAGTGATACAAATCTATAAATTCTTGGCCCAGAAAGCTTGCACCATACAAAGACAGGCTCGACGCTGCCCCGAAAATTAGGAGCCGAACCACGATGTCGCGAAGCCTCCATTCTGCCGGTCGGTGCGGGACGAAATCGCAGGTCAGATTTTTGAAAAAGTTACAGAATGGAGGCCTTGCGACAACGATAACGAAAGCGGGATTGCCAATCTCCTGTTTCGGCGCCTTAGCGCGAGTTAAATAAAGAAAAGTAGGTCTCAAATCCGGAATAGCCGCGACTCACGGGCCTAGAACAGGTAACTGTAAACAGATCACATACTGCAGACTCTCGATCGGCGCATGTACTCAGCAACGATACTAAAAAGACATTCTGTAGCCGTCCGGGAAAATTCACCTTGGCGTTTAACGTGGATTAACTGCCAGAATGTCTTTTTTGTATCGCGCGCTGCCACCCGCACATAGCCGAGACACACCGGCGTGGCCATGGCGCAACCTCCACCACGACCGGCCACGCTTTTCCTTAACCCGAATCTGCCCCACGCATAGCAAAAGGCTCCAACCACATGGGTTGGAGCCTTTCGAAAGCTTTAGGTCGCGCGTTATGCGCAATCCGGAAGTCTTACTTCAGGGTGACCTTTGCGCCGGCCTCTTCGAGCTTAGCCTTTGCAGCCTCAGCGTCGTCCTTGTTTGCGCCCTCGAGGATAGCCTTAGGAGCGGACTCTACGAGCTCCTTAGCTTCCTTCAGACCCAGGCCGGAGACGATCTCGCGGACAGCCTTGATGACGCCGATCTTCTTAGCGCCTGCGTCCTCGATGACAACGTCGAACTCGGTCTTCTCTTCAGCTGCGCCAGCGTCGCCGCCAGCTGCACCTGCTGCTGCGACTGCAACTGGAGCTGCAGCCTCAACGTCGAATACCTCTTCGAATTCCTTAACGAACTCGGACAGTTCGATGAGGGTCATTTCCTTGAAAGCCTCGATGAGCTCATCCTTGGAAAGCTTAGCCATGGTGGCGTTCCTTTCTGTTGTGGTGCTGCCGGTTTAGGCGGGCACCGGAATGGTTTGGGGGGTTTGTTTACTCTGCCTGCTTCTTTTCCTCGAGGGCCGCTGCGAGGCGGACCATCTTGGAAGCCGGTGCGTTGAACACCGCTGCAGCCTTGGCCAAGCTGCCCTTCATTGCGCCAGCCAGCTTTGCCAGCGTGGTCTCGCGGTTGTCGAGGTCTGCGATAGCCTTTACCTGGTCGGCGGTCAGAGCCTTGCCGTCCATGTAGCCACCCTTGACGATGAAGGCGTCGTTGCCCTTGGCAAAGTCCTTCATGACCTTTGCAGCGTCAACAGCCTCGCCCTTGATGAAGGCGATAGCGGTTGGGCCGGTCAGGTGCTCGTCAAGTCCCTCGATGCCTGCGTCAGCAGCTGCGAGCTTCAGAAGGGTGTTCTTGGCGACGGAGTACTCGACATCCAGGCCGAGGTTGGTGCGCAGCTCAGTGATCTGAGCAACGGTCAGACCGCGGTACTCGGTGAGCACGACGGAGTCAGCCTCTGCGAAACGGTTCTTCAGCTCTGCGAGCTGTTCGACGTTCTTCGGGTTTGCCATGTACTTCGCCTCCTTCCTGACGTTCATATTTGTATTGTCCGCCGGAACTTCCCTGCCGCCACCAGAAGGTAGCCAACAAAAAAGCCCCGTGCAGGGAGCACAGGGCCTTAAATACTTTAAGGGCTCTAAAGTGTCTCCTGCGTGGGCCGCCTACTAGCGTAGGACCTTCGATCCGGCTAGCCGGATGACCGACGGTCTTCGGTGAAACTTGAGCTCAGCCCCACCGCAGCGGGACTGTTCAAACTTCGGGAGACAACCCTACTACGCGGCGTCGAGAAGCGCAAATCCCTTACGTTCCCTTGACGTTGAGCACCTGCCGCAAGGTGTGCGTGACGCGCACCAGCCCGCGGGCATCCTCCATGACCTGGTCGATGTCCTTGTATGCGTCGGGAATCTCGTCGATCCACGCTTCGCCCGGCCGGTACACGATGCCTTCCATGCGCGCGGCGAGGTCCTCAGCGGTGAACGCTTCGCGCGCTTTGCGACGACTCATCCTCCGGCCCGCACCGTGAGGTGCAGAATGAAGCCCCTTCGGATTGCCCAGCCCTTCGACAACGTAGGAAGACGTGCCCATTGAGCCCGGAATGAGCGCGGGGACGCCAGCGTCGGCCAGAACAGCGCCCTTGCGGGTCAACCACACCTGTTCACCATAGTGTTCCTCCCGCACCGTGTAGTTGTGGTGGCAGTTGATACGCTGCTCCTCCTCCACGGGGCGGCCCACAAAATCTCCGAGAGCCCGGGCGAAACGGTCCATCATCTCTTCCCTGTTGAGCCACGCAAAACGCTGCGCCCAGTGCAGGTCGGCCAGGTAAGCGTCGAATTCCGGGGTACCCTCCTCCAGGTACGCCAAGTCCTTGTGGGGCACGCGGTCTGCGGTCAGGCGCTGGGCAATTTTGATGTGCCGCTGCGCAATTTTGTTGCCCACGCCCCGAGAACCGGAGTGCAGGAACATCCAGACGCGGTCCTCCTCATCGAGGCATAGTTCGATGAAGTGGTTACCGCCGCCAAGCGAACCCAACTGCTGGCGCCAATTCTTCGAGTGCCGCAGATCTACCCCATCGCGGCGGGCCTGCGCGTCAAGCTCTCGGCACCGCTGTTCAGCGGATTCTGTGAGATTCCAGGAGTTGTAGTTCCCCGGGGAAAGGGGAATATCTGCTTCCAGGCGGTCGCGGAGCTCAACCAGATCACGGCCTTCCAAATCGGTGGCCGTGAATCTGGTTCTCACCCCGATCATCCCGCAGCCTATATCCACCCCGACCGCGGCGGGGATCACAGCACCTTTCGTCCCGAATACGGTGCCCACCGAGGAGCCCATCCCGAAGTGGGCGTCCGGCATGAGTGCCACGTGCGGGTAGATGAAGTCCAGTGTTGCCAGTTGGCCAACCTGCTCGAGGACCTCTGGTTCCAGATGTGATGCAAAGTTTTTAATGTCAGCCACAGTGTGACCCTTTCTGAAGTGTAAGGGCGCTACGGTTACGGCTGGTGGATACAAAAATTCCTCCACCTCAAGGCGTGTAATCGTAACGCCTGAAGCGGAGGAATAGCTGTCAGATTCTTACTCTAACAATCACCAGGGCAGGCGCATGCGCAACGTTGCCGATCGTGCTTTACGCCTATACACAGCATGTGCCTACTCTTTCTTTCCTGCGGTGATATTCCTAGCTGTACATTTTTAATACAGGAACTGCGCCCGCGCAAGCCCTAGGCGCTCGCAACGGGCTCTTTGAGCACGCCCGCGTGCAGTTCGAAGACCCGGTCGGCGATACCTAGCTGGGAATGGTCGTGGGTGATGATTAGTGTCGCAAGTCCGCGTTCACGGGTAAACCGTGCAATAAGTTCCATGATTTCTCCACTGAGGCTGGGATCAAGGGCGGACGTTGGTTCGTCGGCAAGCACTGCAACGGGGTCTCCCATCATGGCCCGTGCAATGTTGACGCGCTGCTGCTGGCCGCCGGAAAGCTTCTGGACCTGCTTATTAGCCATCGCTTCCATGCCCACTTCGTGGAGGACAGCGTCGGCGCGTTTTTCATCGAGCGCTTCGCCGCGGATGTGGTTGGTGATGAGTAGCTGCTCGCGCACGGTCAGGGAGGCCAGCAGGTTAGGGCGCTGGAACACCAGGCCGATCTTATCGCGGCGGACCGTCTCGTTGATTGGTTCTCCGTCGAGTGTTGCGGTGCCACTGGTTGGTTCGAGTAGCCCCGCCGCAACGGAGAGCAGCGTGGATTTTCCGGAACCGGATTCTCCGGTTACGACGGTGACGGTACCGGGCTCGAGGGTCAGGTTCACGCCGTCGAGCGGAGTGATAGTGGATTCTCCGTCTGGGAAGGTGACGGTGATGTCGCGTAGTTCAAGGCTCATTTTTAAGCTCCTAGGGCTAGTTCTGGATCAACGGATGCAACTTTTCGGGTGGCGATAACCGACCCGGCGATGCCCAGGATTCCCACGCCAACCATCGGGATTACGACGGACAACTCGAAGGGCAGCACATTGGCGGCGAGCAGGCCTAGGCCTGTTCCGGCAAGGCCACCGACGAGCACGCCTGCGATGACCACGATCGCGGCCTGGGATACAGCGTCTTTAAGCACGTACCCGGTGGAGGCACCGAGTGCACGCAGGACTGCGATGTCGCGAATGCGCTGCAGCGTCCATACGGATAGGAAAGCCACGATGATCAGCGCCGAGATGCCGTAGAGCAGGACCTGCATCGCTACCAGCGAACCGCGCTCGGAGGAGTACGCGGGAAGCGCGTCGAAGGAATCCTTGACTTTCAGCGCCTGGGTTCCGGCGACGGGTCCGTCTTCGCCCAGCATCTCGCTTTCTACGCCCCAGGCCATGAGGGCAGTTGGTTCGTCGGAATGCGCCAGCTTCTTCCACGTATCCAAACCCACATAGGCGGTTGGGGTGTGGCTGTAGTAGTAGGTATCGGTGGTATCCGCAACCTTCAGGTCCTGGCCGCCGACAGTGACGGTGTCGCCTACCTGTGCGTTTACTTCATCGGGGAGGACTAAGCCTTCAATATCGGGGAGCCCAAATAACGCGATGGAGGAAGTGGAGTCCGCGGTCTCAAGTCGGGTTTGGGTGATACCTAGTGGCACGACCTTGTCCGCATGCTGGGACCATGCTGCCCGCTGCTCGTTGTCGATGCGCGACTGGGTGAAGGTGACGCCGTCGTCAGCCTCAGAGAGGATATACGCATCAGGGTCTAAGTTCTCTACCGCCGACGTGTTCTGCGAGCTCAAGCCGTTGGTGAGCCCGGAAAGCATGACAAGCAGGAACGTCATCAGTGCGATCACAGCCGTAATGAGGCTGAAGCGGCCTTTCGCCCGCCGGATGTCGCGTAATGCCAGGTACATGGTGTCTCCTTCTGGTACCCAGGTGTCTGCCCGGGTCTCGTGTTCAGTGCTTTCAGTGTCCGTCACGCACGGGGTGCAGTACATCGGCCGGCGAGCCGGTTCTTCCCTCCACCACCTGGTTGATGCCAGGTCATCCAGGTTCTGCCTAGAGTGGTGGGGTGACCTCACCTGCTGCTTCCCCGCTTCACGACGACCCCTCCGGCCCCTTCCCGTCTCTTCCCCAAATCTTGCGGATTAGTCGTGGTTTGGTGCATGCGATGTTCATCGTGCTGTTTTTCATCGCGGTGGTGACTGACCCGCAGTGGCCTGCACTATTCCTTGGCGCTTGGTATTGCTTGGTGTGTGTGCAGCGGCGCGTGTACCCGCCCGGTGTGCGCTGGGCCTGGTGGGCCGTGTTGGCTGCGTTGTGGGCGTGGTGTGTGGCGTTAAGTAGTCAGTATTTGTGGCTGCTCTTCCCCATCGTCATTTATGCCATGGGCGTGGGTAGGTGTTGGTGGTCGCGGCTGGTTGCCGCGGCGGCGTCGTGGGCCGTGGTGCTCATACCGGCCACTACGCCGGCGCAAGTGATAGGGCCTGCTATCGGTACGGTTGTCGCCATCCTGGGTTTCGGCGCGTACGAAGCCCTACGCCGCGAGGCCGAGTACTACTCTGACCTTGCCCGCCGCCTCCAAGCCACGCAGCACCAACTTATCCGCGCAGAAACGGAAGCCGCCCGCGAAGCGGAACGTTCCCGCTGGTCCCGCGAAGTCCACGACACCCTCGCCCAGGGTTTCAACTCCATCGTCTTATTCGCCCAAGCCGAGCAGGCCCAGCCGGGTACCCAGGCACAGCGCATCGAAGCGATTGCCAGGGAGAACCTGAAGCAGGCCCGCGCGCTGGTCCAGGGCAAGATTCGGACCTCCAAACTCGAGGAGCTGGCCCGGGGCGCCGGGGATCACGGCGTCGAGGTCACCATTTCTGGGGAAGCGCCGCAGGAGTTGCAGGAACCGATTGAGCGGATCGTCCGTGAGGCTCTGAATAACGTCGTGAAGCATTCTGGGGCAACGCACGCCCAGGTCACGATCACCCCGTGGCCCGAAGCCGTGAGCGTGGACATCCACGACAATGGCCGCGGCTGGGACGGTTCCGAGGGCACCGGCATCACCGGCATGCGGGCGCGCGTGGCGGAGGTTGGTGGTAGGTTTTCCATCGAATCCACAGACGGAACCACGGTATCCGCGTACATCCCAAGGAGGGCCCATGATTAATGTCATGCTTATCGACGACCATCCGGTAGTCCGCGCCGGCCTCCAAACAATCCTGGAATCCCACCCCGACATCCACGTTATCGCCACGGGATCAAACGGAGCTGACGCTATCAATTCCGATTTGAGCGACGTCGACGTGGTAGTCATGGACATCCAGATGCCCGGAGTCGACGGCATTGAGGCTACCCGCGCCATCGATACCCCAGTACTAATCTTGACTACCTACGACACCCAAGCAAACATCCTCGCTGCTTTAGAGGCGGGCGCTTTGGGATACCTCCTCAAAGATGCCCCGGTAGAGGAATTGCACCGCGCTGTCGTCGCGACAGCCGCGGGCAAGCGTACCCTCTCCCCTGAAGTCGCCACCGTCCTTGCGGCGCGCGTGGCCTCCCCCGAAATGTCGCTCACGCCGCGCGAAATTGAGATCGTCCGGGCGCTGGAAACCGGCGCCACCAACGGGCAGCTGGCCAAACAGCTGTTTATTTCCGTGGCGACGGTAAAGACGCACTTGCTGCACATTTACCAAAAACTAGGTGTGGAATCACGAACAGCCGCCGTGACAGAGGCACGACGGCTGAAACTGATCTAGGAACCTTCGTCCGGGTTTCTGATTTCCTTGTAGTCCGGATCGCGCCAGTCCACGTTCGCGTTGTCCTTGGTGTCCAAACCTTGGCTCTTCGCCTCAGGAACGAGGGCAAAAATATTCCGGCGGGCACGCCCGGCACGCAGCTGACGTTCCACGCGGCCGGCCAACGCCGTGAGACTGTAATTAATCAGAATCATGATTGCCGCTACCACGATGAGCGACGGCAGGTAGTTGCGGTTGACTGCCGAAGATTGGATGCCCTGGCGCACAATCTCCACGTAACCAATCTGGTAGCCAAGCGCAGAGTCCTTTAGCGCAATGACCAGCTGCGCGATGAGTGCCGGCAGCATCGCTGCGACAGCCTGCGGGAGCAGAATCTTCCACTGAATCTGACTATGCGAAAGGCCTAACGCCGCAGCCGCCTCGGACTGACCCTTCGGCAGGGATTTGATGCCCGAACGCAAAATCTCGGCAATCACCGACCCGTTATACATTGTCAGCGCGAAGACCACTGCTACGAGCGCCAATTCCTTAGGCGGCACCACCTTGTACAGCGCCAGCGCTTGGTAGCTGAAGATGATCAGCAAGAGGACTGGGATCGCGCGGAAAAACTCGATGATAACTGCGCATACCCAGCGCACCGGGGCGTGCTGGGACAAACGGCCGAGGCCCAGAATTGTTCCCATAGCGCACGCCAAGATGATGGAGAAGAACGCCGCTTTAAGGGTGCCGATCAGACCTGGAATCAGATACGTTTTCCACGTATTGGAGTTAAGGAAAGGTGTCCATTTCTCCGCCTCCAGCTGGCCTGCTTCCCCCAACGTGGAGAGCACCCACCAGGCTGCGACGACCAGAATTACCAGCGTTATTCCCGTGTATACCCGGTTGCGGGCACGGGCCCTGGGGCCGGGCTGATCATAGAGGACAGTTGCACGTACGCTCATTAGCTCTTCACCGCCATCTTGTCTGCAAGTCTTCCAATTCCCAGCCCCATCGGCAGGGTCAAGATCATGAAGCCGATGGCGAAGCATGCGAAGATGACCCACAGCTGGCTTGCGTGATTTTCGATGACTTCTTTCATCAGCAGGGAGGCTTCCGCAACGCCAATGACCGAGGCAATCGTGGTGTTTTTCGTCAGCGCGATGAGAGTGTTACCCAAGGGAACAATCGCCGCACGCAGGGCCTGTGGAAACACGATTGTGGTGAACGTTTGCCCGAAACTCAATCCCAGGGAGCGGGCGGCTTCTGCCTGCCCAAAGCTCACCGTATTGATTCCTGCGCGCAAGCATTCAGCAACAAACGCGGACGTGTACAAAATGAACCCGAGCACAGCCAGCCGGAAATTATTGTCGGCCAGGAAAGTGCTACTGTCGCGATCTGCTAACGCCAGTCCGAGCGTCTGATACAAACCGAAGGAGCAGAACAGAACAACCAAGGTCAGCGGGGTATTACGCACCGTGTTGATGTAGGCAGATGCCAGCGTTCGCAGGATACCTACCGGTGAGACCCGCATCGCGGTCAACATCGTTCCCAGCACAAGGGAACCCAAAGCCGAGTACACGGTTAGTTTGATAGTGAGCCAGAAGGCCGACAAAATCGCCGGCCACAGCTGTTGCCACATGGCTTCCATCGCGAACTACTTTACAAAGCTGAGGTCGCCGACCTTACCCGCCTGAACACCTTCAGCGGAACCCAGGTTCTTAGACAGCAAGGTTTCAAACTCACCGGAATCGATGAGCGCCGTGAGCGCATCGTTGATAGCTTGGGTAGCCTCGGCGTCATCTTTCTTCAGACCCACGCCGTAGTATTCGTCGGTGAACGGCTTGCCATCCTTTTCCAGCTCGACGACCTTAAACTTGCCCGGATCCTGCTCGGAGTACCCGTTAAGAATCGTTGCATCCGTGGTCATGGCGTCGACGTTGCCTTGGCGGAGCGCCTCTACGCAGGACGAGTAGGTGTCGTACTCCTGCAGCTGCACGCCCGGAAGCACATCCTTAATCTTCTGCGCTGGGGTGGAGCCGGTAACCGAGCACAGGATCTTCCCTGATTCCAGGTCCTCCAACTTGGTGATGTCACTGTTGTCCTGATTCACCAGCAGCGCCTGGTGCGTCACCAGGTAGGGGCCGCCGAAGTTTACGGATTCTGCGCGCGAGGCATTGATGGAATACGTCGCAGCGATGAGGTCAACTTCACCGTTTTGGATCAGCGTTTCACGCTGTGCCGACGGGGTTTCACGCCAGGTAATCTGCGGTTCAGCAACACCGCGCTCTTTCGCAATGTGATTCACCACGTAGGTTGCGACATCAACGTCAAAGCCCGACATAGAACCATCAGCGTTCTGCAGGCCTAGACCCGGCTGGTCGTACTTGGTGCCCAGGGTGACCTGGCCGGCGTCGATAGCCTCCAGAAGGCTCGCAGAGCCTGCGTCCCCGGAGCAAGCGACAAGCCCGGTTGCGCCGAGAGCGGCGACGGCGGACAAGGAAGCGATTTTGATTGCGTTGGTGCGGTTGAACATGGGATTCTCCTTGTGTGAAGTGGTTTAGTGGGACAAGATCTTGCCGAGGAAGTCCTTGGCACGATCACTGCGCGGATTGTCAAAGAAAGACTCCGGATCGGTGTCTTCAATGATGTGCCCGTCTGCCATGAATAGGATGCGGTCTGCTGCCTTGCGGGCGAATCCCATTTCGTGGGTGACACACACCATGGTCATTCCTTCCTCGGCCAGGTTGGTCATGACGTCAAGGACTTCGTTGACCATCTCGGGATCAAGGGCGGAGGTTGGCTCGTCGAAAAGCATGACCTTCGGCTTCATCGCGAGCGCCCGGGCGATAGCGACGCGCTGCTGCTGACCGCCCGAAAGCTGTGCCGGATATTTGTCCGCCTGGTTGCCGATCCCAACACGGTCCAAGAGTTTGTCTGCTAGTGCTGTGGCGTCAGCTTTGTCCATCTTGCGCACCTTGATAGGGCCAAGAGTGACGTTGTCGCGAATTGTCATGTGGGGGAAGAGATTGAACTGCTGGAACACCATGCCGATGTCGGCCCGCAGGTTCGCTAACTCTTTCCCCTCCTCGGGGAGCGGTGCGCCGTCAATGGTGATGGTGCCTTCTTCGATTGTCTCGAGCCGATTGATGGTGCGGCACAGAGTCGATTTACCGCTTCCCGACGGCCCTAGCACCACAACGACTTGCCCGCGAGGAATTGCTAGGTTGATATCCGTCAGCGCGTGGAAGTCGCCGAAGTACTTATTTACTCCGTCCAGTTTAACCATGGGAGCACCCGAATCGTTGATGTGATTCGAATCATCCCATTGCGTGATGTGCGTCATAGCAAGAACACTAGACTGCGACCTCCATTAAATACACCTGCATTTGTGCCCTGTAACACCTTTATAGCCCTCAGCAGGTGTTTTTAGGACTAATCTTTTAAAGGGAGTATCTAATTTGCCCCCGAAATCACACCCACACCCCGTATCTAACCAATAAAAAATCCCCTCGAGCGTGTGCTCGAGGGGTACTAGGGAAATCTTATGCGATCTCCGAGTAGTTCTTCTGAACCGACGGGTCAACTGGAACGCCAGGACCGGTGGTGGAAGACAGGGTGATCTTCTTCAGGTAGATACCCTTGGAGGAGGAAGGCTTGATACGGATCAGCTCGTCGAGGAGTGCGCCGTAGTTTTCAGCCAGCTGCTCAGCGGTGAAGGATGCCTTACCGATTGCAGCGTGCAGGTTGGAAGCCTTGTCCACGCGGAAGGAGATCTTGCCGCCCTTGACCTCGGCAACAGCCTTTGCAACGTCAGGGGTGACGGTGCCGGTCTTAGGGTTAGGCATCAGACCACGTGGGCCCAGGACGCGAGCGACGCGGCCAACCTTAGCCATCTGGTCTGGGGTTGCGATTGCAACGTCGAAGTCGATGGGGCCGGCGTTGATCTGCTCGATCAGTTCGTCGGTGCCAACGATGTCTGCGCCAGCTTCCTGAGCTGCGGTTGCGTTCGGGCCTTCTGCGAAGACAGCGACGCGGACGGTCTTACCGGTGCCGTGTGGCAGGGAGACGGTGCCACGGACCAGCTGGTCTGCCTTACGTGGGTCAACGCCCAGGCGGACAGCGACGTCGACGGTTGCGTCGAAGTTCTTGGAGGAGGTGTCCTTGACCAGCTTCGCTGCGTTCAGCGGGTGGTATTCCTTGGAGCGGTCAATCTTTGCTGCCTGCTCCTTGTAAGCCTTAGAAGTCTTGCTCATTGAAAATCCTTAAATCTCTTTAGGGGTTGTGGTGTGCGGGCCGAAGCTGGCCCTGCCACGCGCCACCGTCACACTTCAGCGCGGTGGCGCTTGACCAAATTAGTCGTTGACAACAATGCCCATGGAACGAGCAGTACCAGCGATGATCTTCGCTGCTGCGTCGATGTCACGAGCGTTGAGGTCTGGCTTCTTCTGCTCAGCGATCTCACGAACCTGTGCCATGGTGACGGAGCCAACCTTGTCGGTGTGAGGAACGCCGGAACCCTTTGCCAGGCCAGCTGCCTTGAGCAGGAGCTTGGCTGCTGGTGGGGTCTTGAGCTTGAAGTCGAAGGAGCGGTCTTCGTAGACGGTGATCTCAACTGGGATCACGTTGCCGCGCTGGCTTTCAGTTGCTGCGTTGTAAGCCTTGCAGAACTCCATGATGTTCACGCCGTGAGCACCCAGAGCAGGACCGACTGGAGGAGCTGGGTTTGCAGCGCCTGCCTCGATCTGCAGCTTGATGAAGCCAGTAACCTTCTTCTTTGGAGCCATTTCGATTTCCTTTCCGTGGTATCGCACGCGGGGCTCATCGAAAATAACCCTGCGCACTACCGGATGCTAGGCCCCGCTACCAGGCAAAACCTGGATCTTCACGTAACCCGGCCACCGGGGATTCAAAGTTCAATGCGTGCAAAAACACGCGAGGAAATATCTTACGCTTTTACCAGCAGAAATGCTAATCGACGCCCTCCCGGTTTCACACCGGATGGACGTCGATAAGCAGCGGGAAAAGATTACATAATCTTCTCAACCTGATCGGCAGTCAACTCCACTGGAGTCTCGCGGCCAAAGATGGAAACGAGCGCCTGCATCTTGCCGGTCTCCGGGTCGATGGAAGAAATCGTCGCGGAGACAGAAGCCAGTGGGCCGGTGAGAATGGTGACGGACTCCCCGACCTCGAAGTCGAGCTGGGCCTTCGGAGCGGAATGATCCTCCGGCATTGCCACAACCTGGTCGCCCTCGGCGTCGGTCTTCGGCTTATCCTCGCTGGCCTCCTGCGGCATGAGGAACTTCGCGACGTCCCGGTGCTTGACCGGCGTAGCGTTGCCCTCATTACCCACGAACGAAGTCACGCCCGGGGTCTCACGGACGACAGACCAGGAACGATCGTTGATGTCCATGCGGACCAGAACGTAGCCCGGCAGCAGCTTGCGCTTCACCAGCTTGCGCTTGCCGTCCTTGATTTCAGTGACCTGCTCGACTGGGACGACAACCTCGAAGATGGAGTCCTCGACCTCGAGGGTCTGGGCACGCATGTCCAGGTTCGTCTTCACCTTGTTTTCGTAACCGGAGTAGCACTGAATGATGTACCACTGGCCGTCCTGCTTCTTCAGCTCACGAGTGAACTTGCGCAGACGAGCCTTGTATTCGGCGTCGCCGTCCTCGGCGGGAGCCTCCGGCGATTCTGGGCTGCCTGCAGCGTCGGCCTGGGCGGCAACTGCTGCGTCGACTTCCTGGGTGGTAGCGGACTCTTCAGGCAGGGTGCCATCCTCAGCGGGGGCAGACTCTGCTTCATTGTCAGCCTCTGCGGCTGCGTCCTGCGTAGCTTTGAGGGCCTTGTTGACGGCTTCGTCGAAGGATTCTTCCTCAATTACTGGGTTGTCTGGGGTGTTGTCCATGTGTGTCTCTCCACTCCGAAAGGGCTGGTGGTTTAAAGATTAATCCCGCCTCCCCAGCGGCGCTGAGGGGCGGGAACATTCCTACCGGAATCCTACTACGGGACGAGAACCTGTTCAACTCCCCAACCCGCTGCGGCATCCACGCCGAAAACCAAGGCAGTAAGGATAATCAGGAATCCGAATACCACGAGGGTGTAGGTGACCATTTCGCGTGCAGTCGGCCAAATGACCTTGCGCATTTCCTGAACGACCTCAGGAAGGAAAGAGACAACCCCATTGCCCTTGTTATCTTCCCCGTCAGGAGTATCAACCTTCTTGGCTTCATACGAAGCAGTGGTCGTCGTTGCAGCACCGGTACGCTGGCGCTTACCCGTTGGTGTGCGCTTCTGCGGATCGACTGGTTCGCTCACTGCCCGTGCCTCCTGCTAAATACTTGGCAGGGATGACAGGACTCGAACCTGCAACCTACGGTTTTGGAGACCGTTGCGCTACCAATTGCGCCACATCCCTATCGCCACAAACGTGGCAACACGGCAACCCTACCAAAGGTGAGGGTAAAAATAAAGCACACGCGCGAGCACGTGTGCTTTACGCCGTAGCGGTGGAGAGACTCGAACTCTCGACCTCACGATTATGAGTCGTGCGCTCTCACCAACTGAGCTACACCGCCATGTGTTCCGCACAAATCAATTAACCCATGAGAAACAACAGAGCCCCCTGTCAGAATCGAACTGACGACCTTTTCCTTACCATGGAAACGCTCTGCCGACTGAGCTAAGGGGGCACACTTCACACTTCACATCACAATTTCTTGCGCTGCTCTGCGCTGAAGCTGTTAAAGAGATTAACCGACAGCGCTATACAACACAAATCCGCAGGCCAACGTTAATTTTGAGCAGTTATGTAGCAGGCATAGCGTGCGAATTATGAGGGTCAGGTACCTACCGTTCCCCGTGAGCCATAAGCGATCAGATTTCTCACATGACGTCCGTAGCCCCTCCCCCCACGCTGCGCCCTCCCGGAAGACGCATGAGCCGGCAGTGATACGAAAAAGACATTCTGCGACCTTCTGGGAAAATTCACCTTGGGGTTTAATGCGCACTAACTGGCAGAATGTCTTTTTCGTATCACGCGCTGCAATCCGCGCATGCCCCACCCCGCACATGAAAAATCTCCCCCTCACGAATACCCGTGAGGAGGAGATAACACGCGTGCCAGGTAGAAGATTCGAACTTCTGAAGGCATACGCCGGCGGATTTACAGTCCGCTTCCTTTGGCCGCTCGGACAACCTGGCGTGCAGGTGATAACACTAATGGATTACAGGCCCGCACACAAATAAGCAGGTCACAGGCGTTAAAGCCTTAGCCGACCCGCTGCACCGTGAACTGTGCCAGGGAGCGCAGCGCTCGGGTTGTTGCGTTGTCTGGGAGCACGGAAATGTGGGATTCGGCGACCTTGATCCAGTGGTGGACGTCGTTAAGCGCAGCCTCGCGGCCACCTGACTGCTCGAGCAGTGCGAGGGCGCGGGCGACGTCTTCGTCGGCGGTCAGCGGGCCGGTGAGGAGGCCACGCAGTTCTTCGCCGACGGGCGTGCCCTCTGCCAGCGCGTGCAATACGGGCAGCGTGAACACGCCCTCGCGCAGGTCGGTGCCGCGTTCCTTGCCCGATTCCTCGTTGGTGGAATAGATGTCGATGATGTCGTCGACGATCTGGAACACCACGCCCACCGCGCGCCCGTAGCCGCGCAGCGCATCCACATATTCCGCAGGTGCTCCGGCGTGCAGGGACCCCAGGTAGCCAGCGGAGGCGATGAGCACGCCCGTCTTCTCCTGAATCACCTTGGTGTAATGCTCGATGGGATCCTTTCCCTCGGCGCCCACCGTTTCACGCATCTGGCCGGTGACCAGTTCGCCGAAGGTTTCAGAGAAGTGCCGGACAGTGGGAACGCCCAGGTCGGCCATCAGCCCGGATGCTTGCGCAAGGAGGTGATCGCCGGCAAGGATGGCCACCGAGTTCCCCCAGCGCGCATTGGCGGATTCCACGCCGCGACGGCGAGGGGACTCGTCCATGACGTCATCGTGGTACAGGGTGGCCAGGTGGGTCATCTCGACCAGGGCGGCCGCTTTGACTACGTCGTCGGACTCCGCGTCGGGCCCGTACTGCGCCGCAAGGAGCGCGAACATGGGCCGGAACCGCTTGCCACCAGCGTTAACAAGGTGCATGACCTTGTCGGTGATGACATCATCGCCGTGAGACAGCTCCGTGCGCAAAAGGTTCTCTACACGGGAAAGCCCTGCAAGGATGCGGGCTTCGAGTTCGTCGTCACCGAGATGCAGCGCACCGGTAACGACGCCGGGGGTGCCGGCAGGGTGTGTCATATCTGTGATCCTTGCAAATATTTTCGTCGACGAGTTCTCCGTTCAACCGTAGTCCACCGGACCCCGCTTTCACACTCCGACCCCGGTAAGGGACAATGGCAGGCATGACTGAACTTCTTATCGTGGGCGCAGGGCCATCCGGATCGACAGCGGCAATCTACGCAGCACGTGCCGGCTACGAGGTCACGCTTATCGACGCCTCCGGTTTCCCCCGCGATAAGACCTGCGGCGACGGGCTCACCCCCCGGGCCATGCATCAACTCCGAACACTCGGTTTAGAAGACATCGTCGCCGGCTATCACAATAAAGGCCTCAAGCTGCACGGCTACGGCGGAAACGTCACCGCCCCGTGGACCGGCCACTACGGGAATACCGGCTCCGCGATGCCGCGCACCCAGTTCGATGCAGCACTTGTCCGCGCAGCCATCGCCGCCAGCGCGACATTCCATAAGGCTCGGGCAACCTCCGTAACCATCACAGACGGGCGCATCGTCCTAGTGGAAACAGATAATGGAGAATTCCGGCCCGACTCTGTGATTATCGCTGATGGGGTGCGTTCGCCCGTCGGCAAGCTTGTGGGCCGGCAGTGGCACCGCGGCGAGGTCTACGGCATCGCCGCCCGGTCTTATGCCTCCTCCCCCTTCCACGACGAACCGTGGATGCATTCCCACGTAGAACTGCGTGATTCCGCCGGCGAGATCCAACCCGGCTACGGCTGGATCTTCCCGCTTGGTAATGGGGACGTCAACATCGGCTGCGGCGCCCTATCCACCAACGAGCGCCCCGCCAAAATCAACACCAAAAAACTGCTGCACGAATACGCGGCCCAGGTTCCCGAATGGCAATTGGGCGAAATCCGCGACGTCACCTCTGCCATGCTGCCCATGGGCGGGGCCGTCTCCGGGGTCGCCGGGTTGAATTGGATGCTTATCGGCGATGCCGCCGCCATGGTCAACCCGCTGAACGGTGAAGGCATCGACTACGGCATGGAAACCGCGGGTTTGGCCGTCGAGATGCTCTCTGAGCGTGACTACCTGGGCTGGCCGACCCTCCTGCGCGAGCACTACGGCCGCGCTTTCTCCCTGGCGCGCACCGCAGCCCGGCTGTTGACCTACCCGCAGTTCCTTCCGTTTGCCGGCCCGATTGCGCTGCGCGGCCCGCTCGGGGCGAAGCTCATGCCGGCTGCTGCGCGGCTCATGGGCAACCTCATCACTGAGGAGGACACGGATCTTATCGCGCGGGCGTGGCGCCTAGCAGGCGGTGCGACGCAGAAGTTTAGTCGCGCGCCACTGTGGGCGTAGTTTTCTGTGGGGTCCCTGTGCGTTAGCTTGGCACGTTCGGGGTGCCAAAAAATTTATATTCATGGAAAACCGGGGATTTTGGCACCCCGAACGTGCAGCCCCTACGCCTTGACTGCGGAGTGCATCGCGACGATGCCACCGGTCAAGTTCTGCCAGCCGCACTCCGTCCAGCCACACTGGTTAATTTCGCGGGCCAGTTCCTCTTGCGACGGCCACGCGCGGATCGATTCGGCCAGGTAAATGTAGGCCTCCGGGTTGGAGGACACCACTTTTGCCACAGCCGGCAAGGCCCGCATCAGGTATTCCTTATACACAGTCTTAAATACGGGGATGACGGGGTCGGAGAACTCGTTGACCGTCAGCCGGCCGCCGGGCTTGGTCACGCGCGCCATCTCGCGCAGGCCGGCGCGGAAATCCTGGATGTTGCGCAGGCCGTAGGAGATGGTGACGGCGTCGAAGGATTCGTCAGCGAACGGCAGACGCATAGCATCACCACACACCTTCGGGACATCACGATGGGCACCAGCGCGCAGCATTCCCTGGGAGAAGTCGCAGGCCACAACCCACGCACCGGACTGGGACAGCTCGACAGTCGACACCGCGGTGCCGGCTGCCAAGTCCAGGACTTTCTCTCCGGGTTTGAGGTTCAGGCGGTCGCGCGTTTTACGTCGCCAATAGCGGTCCTGCCCGAAGGAAAGGACGGTGTTGGTGATGTCGTACTTCTTGCCCACGCCGTCAAACATGCGCGCAACATCAAATGCCTGCTTATCTAGGTTCGCCTTAGCCACAAGGGACCAGTCTAGGCCACGACCGCCCGGTAATGCTCGAACAGGTCAGTGCACACCATGTCCCACGTGGGCACACCAGTTTCCGGGATCAGGGTTCGGGCTTGGGCAATTGCGGCCGGCAGGTGCTCACAAAACTTATCGACGTTCACAAGTACCCCACCGGAACCCACCAAGTCCACGGGCCCACCGGCCCGCGGGGCCACGACGGGCAGCCCGCTGGCTTGGGCCTCCTGGATGGTTTGGCAAAACGTTTCGTGCTCGCCGGTGTGGACGAAGACATCGAAGCTGGCATACGCGCGGGCCAGGTCCTCTCCGTGGAGGGCGCCGGTAAAGATGGCGTCGGGAAGCTGACGTTGGAGCGCCTCACGCTCGGGCCCATCACCTACAATGACCACCTGCGTACCCGGACCGGCGTGGCGCAGACGCCAAATGTTTTTCTCCGCGGCGAGGCGGCCCACGAACCCCACAACCGTATGCGTATCCGCGCGGAACCGCGCCCGGAGAGCGGGGTCGCGGCGCGTGGGGCTAAAAACCGGGTCCACTCCCCGGCCCCACCGTTGTATCCGCTGGACTCCATGGGCGCGGAGGGCACGCCCGGCCTGCGAAGAAGGAACCAGCGTGCGGCTACAACGATTGTGCAGTTCGCGGGTCCACGCCCACGCAGCGCGAGTGGTCCAGCCCAGGCCGTATTCTGTGGCGAAGCCGGCGACGTCGGTCTGGTAGACGGCGACCGTCGGCACGCGCAGGCGGTTGGCCGCGAGCACCCCGCCGAGCCCGAGCAGGAACGGGGAGGCCAGGTGCACCACGTCGGGACGGAATTCCCGCAAGATCTTGTAGAGCCTGGGCACGGGTAACCCCAGGGGCAAGGAATTGACCTTGGGCAGGAAAAACTGCGGCACGCGAACTACGGGTACCTCTTTGTACGAGGTAGTCTCATTCTCACCCGGCGCGATAATCAGCACCGTGTGCCCGCGGGCGGTCAAGTAATCTACTGCTTTGAGAACCGTGTTCGTCACGCCGTTGACGTGCGGTAGGAACGATTCCGCAACAATAGCTACGCGCATAGACCTTCTGCTTACCTTCTTATCCGGCCGACCAGCCACCACGCGCCCGCGGCAACGAGCGTTGACACCGCGAACACGGACAGTGCTGGGATGATAGACAGCGTCCACTCGCGGCCCTGAACCTTGACCAGATCCGGATCATCTTTGGCGTAGTTCACCCACACCCGTTGTCCTTCTCTTAACCCTGGAGGATAGAGCACCCCGGAGTCCGGCGCATGGTAAATGCCCTCGTGATCCTGGTATTCAACCAATGTTCGCGTCCACGTCACCGCCGTGACATGCGCCAGTGCGCGCCCGGGGTTCTTGGCGATGGTGGCGTCGTTGACCGCCGGCCCCACCACCATGGCCACGCACCCCAGCACGGCGGCCGCGTATAAGGCCATGACCAGCTGGCGTAATCTGCGCGATAACATCACGGGCTCTTATCCTGCAGCGTCCTCGGCGACGCCGCGCAGCCGGGTGTTCAGCGCCTCATGCATCGCCCGGCGCGTATCGCGGCGACACGGGACCTCGATGACCTGGTAGCCGCCGGTTTCTGCGGCGTTTTCTAGCGCCAAAAGCAGGTCCTGGAGGTTTTCTACGCGCTGGTAGTCCACACCGTAGGCAGCGCAGAGCGGTGCGATGTCCACGCCGGTTGGGGTGCCAAAGCCGCGTTCGAAGACGTCGCGGTAAGAAGCACCGCCAATTTCTAGGGTTTCGAAGATGCCGCCGCCGTCGTCGTTAGCTACCACGATGGTGAGGTTTTCCGGGCGCTTCTCGTGCGGGCCGATGAGGAGTCCGCCGACATCGTGGAGGAAGGAAAGATCGCCGGTCAGGGCAACCGTCCGCGGTGCGCGCATCTGATCTGGCTGCGCAGCTTGGTGCGCTAGGGCGACGCCGATGGCTTGGGAGATCGTGCCGTCGATGCCGGCGGCGCCGCGCGGGGAAATGGTGGTCACGCCACCCAGCGGGAAGCCCACGAAGGACGCGTCACGGATCGGGTTCGACGCCGAAATAAACACCGCGTCCCCCACCGCGACCGTGTCCGCCACCGCCGCGGCCACGTGCAGGCCCGTCAACCCGTACTGGGGATCCTCAAGCACCTCGCGCACGGCTTGCGCACCGACGTCGCCAGCTGCCGCACACACGTCGCGCCACTGCTGCGTCGGCTCGCCGGTGGTACGAACTCGCGTTGCGACGGTCGCCTTCCCACTCGGATTCGTGGCCGTCTCAGTGCGCGTCAGGGTAATCGCGTTGTCTACCAGGCCCATGACCGGACGGTGCAGCGTCGGGTGCCCCACCACAATGACCTGCTCCACCAGGGGCGCAAGAATCTGCGCGGCCAACGGGTGCACCGGATAATACGGAGTAGGTGCCGTCGGCTCAGCGATCGTGGGAACCTCTTCGAGATCCGGAACTTCCCAGGCCTCATCGCCGGCAATAACCAGCGTGTTCTTGGACAAGTCCACGGTGACTTCACCGTGGTCGACCCAGTGCGTGACCGGCTTCGGGAACCGCGGGCCTGGAGTTCCTACAGGTTCTGGCAGTTCGCCAAGAAGTGGGACATCCAGCGGCACGTTGATGTGCGCCCGCGCGGGAAGGCCGTCTGCGAAGTCGTCGATAGTGATCGTCTTGGCCCACGGCTCAAAGAGGCCGGGCTGTTCAATCGTCTGCGAGACCCCGCGGCCGACCAAGTGCGCCGGGCGGTCCGCCGACAACACTACGAACGGCACGTGCGCATGCGCCGCCTCCACCATCGCGGGAAGGCAGTTCGCCACAGCAGTCCCGGAGGTCATCACGACCGGAACCGGGCGGAGCTGCACCCGCCCCATTCCGAGTGCGAGGAAGGAGGCGGAGCGTTCGTCGATACGCATATGCACCCGAAGATCCCGGCGCGCCAACAACTCCATGGTCAGCGGCGAATTCCGCGAGCCCGGGCAAATAACAACATCCGTGCAGTGCTGCGCCACAACCTCTGCGACGTGGCGTGCAATCTGGGGCGAAGAAAGAACAGACACAAGTACCCTGACTAGCTAGTTCGTGTCGTTGGAATTGGGGGAAACAAACTGGTCCAGCAGCGAATCGAGCGTGTTCTGGCCAGTTGTCGGTGCCTCACGTTGGTCCGTCGAGAAGCGATCACGGACCGCGTCCGGGATGGACTGGCGGGACGTCGTGGTGACCGTGGTGGTCTCCGTCGTGGTGGACAACTCCGTGGACGTGGTGGTGTGCGTGACCGGCTCCACCGTGGTCTCGCCCACGTACTTGCCGCCGAAGTATGCGATACCGCCAACAATCAAAGCAGTAGCCAGACCAGTAACCGTAGCCACCAGCGCGGTATTGCGCTTCTGTGGGGGCTGCTCGTAGTACTCGTAACCGTAATCATTCTGGTACGGCTGGCCATAGTCCTGGTTGTAGTCCTGGCCGTAGTTTTGGCCACCGCCCTGACTATTATCCGGAAAATACTGGGTCATAGAAGATAACCGTACGCGGTTGCAATGCGTTTTTGCCACCAGGCCACCCGGTCTGGCGCGGCCTCCAGTTCGTCGATGCGCGTCGGCACGACCCGAGCCGTGGAAATCTTCCCATCCACTATGGGCACATCTGCCACATCCTGCTCAAACAGGGTGGTCGTGGCAAGACCCGCCGCCAACGAACCGTAACTAGCAGCCACTACACCGCTATACAGCCCGACGGCCGTGTCCAAAGCACTCGCCACAGTAATAGGAAGGCCCAACTTTTCCTCCAACGCGAGCACATTGCGCACGCCACCCAGCGGGGCCACCTTCACCACCCCGTAATCCACGCGGCCTTTCACCTGCAGCGGGTCGGCGGCTTTGCGGATGGATTCGTCGGCCGCCACCGGCGCATACTCACGCACCCGCTCCAACTCCGCGACCGTGCGGCACGGCTGCTCCATGTATTCAATTGGGCCGAGGCGCCGGGCAGCTTCAATCGCCTGATCTGCGGTCCAGCCCATGTTCGCGTCCACGCGGATCACAGCATCCGGGTTCACTTCACGGACTGCGTTGACGCGCCGGAGGTCGTCGTCAAGCGACTGGCCGGGCTCGGCCACCTTCACTTTGAACGTGTGGCACCCCGGGTAGCGGGCCATGAGTTCGGGCACCTGGGCTGCGTCGACGGCCGGGATTGTGGCGTTGACCTCGACGAAGTCCGACTGGGGTTCGGGTAAGCCAGCGAACGCCGCCTCCAGCCCGGAGGCCAGCCAGCGCGACGACTCCTCCGGCCCGTACTCGAGGAACGGCGAAAACTCACCCCACCCGGCCGGCCCTTCGATGAGGGCGGCCTCCCGGACCGTGATACCGCGGAATTTCACGCGCATCGGCAGGCTGACCACGCGGGTACGGTCCAGGATGTCGTCGATAGTGGGCTTCGGGAAAGACAACTGCATGACCCCACCCTATAGACATCCACCGGCTAGCCCCCTAGGTTGTAAGTATGAAGAAACGATTTCTCGCCCTCACCGCAGCAGTGGCCGTCGCCTGCGGACTAGCGGCACCCGCCCACGCAGCCACCGCCCCCACCACCGGAGTCGAACTTAACGACGGCATCCGCGTCACCAGCACCCTGGAACTCAACCAGAAAACGTCCCGCGACGCAGCCCTCAAAGCAGTGCGCGAGGCCCGAGCACACTACTACGACGACAACATCGTTTTCGAAGGCATCTCACTGCAAAACGCAGTCATGAGCGCCGGGCTTACCCGCGACGACTACGTCAACATTTCCTGGGACCCAGCACTCGAACGCATCGCCATCCAACGCACAGCCGAGGAACTGTACTCCGGGAGCATCGACCACCGACGCCCCGACGGCAGCGAAATCTGGAGTGCCACATACAAGGGAACCCAGAGTTGGGGTGAAAACCTGTGCCAGAACAGTTCCGCCACCGAATGCGTCGCTAGCCTCATCAAACCCGAAGAAGACGCCCTGAAAGCCGCCAACGGGTACTCGGCAGAAGGAAACGGACACCTACACAGCATCCTCAACCCGCGTTTCCGGGCCGTAGGCTTTTCCTACATTCACAAGTTCGGAGCCATGCAGCTTGGCGACACGCACTCCGGCGAAACCGCAGCCGCACCTACAGGTACCCAAACGGTCTCCGTCGCTGTGCCCGAATCTGACATCGAAGAATTCAGGACCCAACTGGGCACATCCACGCTGCGCGTCGGACGCACAACGACCTACGGAATGAGCCACAACGGCTACACCATTCCGGGCACGATTACCGTCGATGACCCCAGCATTGCCTCCGTCACCGGCAACCGGATCCAAGCCCTCAGCGAAGGAACCACCACCGTGCGCTACACCTCCGAAGACGGGAAATACACCGGCAGCGCCAAGCTCACAGTGGATAACTCAGCCCCAACGGGTTCGTCGAGTTCCCAGCTCAGCGGCGGAGCAATCGGAGGCATCATCGTTGCCATCCTGGCCCTGATCACCGCAGCTGCTTCCACACTGGTCTAAGCGCTTCATTTCCGGCCCGGGTTGCTCGGCTAGGGTGAAAAGCTATGAAGAGCTATTCCACCGAGCAACCCTTTAAACCCGAACTCTGGGAACCGGTCCCCGGCTTCGAAGACTTCACCGACGTCACTTACCACCGGCTCAAAGGCGACAAGCGTAACGACGGCATCGTCCGCATCGCCTTCGACCGCCCGGAAGTACGCAACGCCTTCCGCCCCCACACTGTCGACGAACTTTACCGCGCGCTCGACCACGCGCGCATGACCCCCGACGTGGGCACGGTCCTCCTTACCGGCAACGGCCCCTCCACCAAAGACGGTGGCTGGGCGTTCTGCTCTGGCGGCGACCAACGCATCCGCGGGCGTTCCGGCTACCAATACGCCACCGCGCACGAACACGACGACGCCACCGCCGACGCCTCCACCGTGGACGCCGCCCGCACCAAAGCCGAAGGCGGGCGCCTCCACATCCTCGAAGTCCAGCGCCTCATCCGCACCATGCCCAAGGTGGTTATCGCTGTAGTCAACGGCTGGGCTGCCGGCGGCGGGCACTCGCTGCACGTGGTCTGCGATATGACTATCGCCTCCCGCCAAGAGGCCCGCTTCAAGCAAACCGACGCCGACGTGGGCTCTTTCGACGCCGGTTACGGCTCCGCCTACCTAGCCAAGATGGTCGGCCAAAAATTTGCCCGCGAGATCTTCTTCCTTGGCCGCACCTACGACGCTGAGGAAATGCAGCGCATGGGCGCCGTGAACATTGTGGCTGACCACGCAGACCTTGAGGACGAGGCCATCCAGGCCGGCCGAGAAATCAATGGCAAATCTCCGACAGCACAGCGCATGCTCAAGTTCGCATTCAACCTCACCGACGACGGGCTCATGGGCCAGCAGGTCTTCGCCGGCGAAGCCACCCGCCTGGCCTACATGACCGACGAAGCCGTCGAAGGCCGCGATTCCTTCCTAGAAAAGCGCGACCCGGATTGGTCAGAGTTCCCGTATTACTACTAGGTAAAGAGGGCGGGGCATTTAATCGGTAGCAAGCTAATCACCCCATTTCTTGTGGTCATTCTCAACCAACAGGATGTGGTACTTGATTTTCATTCCGTGCCGCATACACTGGTTTTCGATAGCTAGGGCTGAAATAGTGCCCCGAGCGTCAACCGCTCTGAGGGCCTTGCCAATTGGCAAGGCCCTTATTCGTTTATCAACGCAATCTTCCAGGCAATTCGCCTGGCCTATACAGCTGAGATTGGCGAGCCTGGCACCTCTGTCCCACGAGCAACGAAGCCGACGTGCAATCTCGCCTTTCTCGCATCACGCAGGATTACGCTGCCACACCATGCAAGTTAAAGATGTGTCCCACAGTGGTATCCCCACAATCGCGCCACCCCGCCCGGGCGACCGCGTGCGCGCTCCACACGAACACAGACGCTACCGATGAAGCCCCACGGTTGTTAACCTAAAGTTCACTTCCCTATTACCTGTTGGATTTTTAAGTATCTTCCAGAAGAATTCCCCCTTAACACCCCCGTCGAAAGCTGCGAATCCGCTGGACATTACTTGACGGCGTCCCATCATTGGCCACAACCCCGTACATCAAACCACCCCTTAACGGGGTTAGACTCAAAAATTTGAAGACGGAAACGATTTCGTTTTTTACCCCTGGCCTGCGAAACTAGCCGCTGTGACGGAACTGCTCATCCTATTCATCGTGATCGCCACCGCGTTGGTGTTCGACTTCACGAACGGTTTCCATGACACCGGCAACGCGATGGCTACCTCCATCGCCACAGGCGCCCTCAAACCCCGAGTGGCGGTCGGCTTGTCAGCAATCTTGAACCTCGTCGGCGCATTTTTGTCGGTGGAGGTGGCAACCACAGTGGCCAAAGGCATCGTTGACCTCGATCAATTCGACCTCACCGATGCGTACGATTCCCACAAACTTCTCCTCGTCGTTTTTGCAGGCCTCATAGGCGCAATTGTGTGGAATGTCCTGACCTGGCTTTTCGGTATGCCAAGCTCCTCCTCGCACGCGCTGTTCGGTGGCCTGATCGGTGCGGCGCTGTGCTCCCTGGGCCTCGACGGCGTGGTCTGGGGCGGAGTTATTTCCAAGGTTGTGATCCCCGCAGTCGCTGCCCCGGTGGTCGCCGGCCTCGTCGCTGCGCTGGGCACATTCTTGGTGTACGCCCTCACCCAGGCGCTGCCTCACAAGCGCACGGAGGAGAAATTCCGCTGGGGCCAGATTTGTTCGGCGTCCCTGGTTTCGCTCGCGCACGGTACTAACGATGCACAGAAGACCATGGGCGTGATTTTCTTGTCGCTGGTTGCAACGGGCCACCTGCACCCGGAGGATCATATTCCGTTCTGGGTGAAGGCAGCATGTGCCATCGCGATCGCCTTGGGCACGTACACGGGCGGCTGGCGTGTGATTCGCACGCTGGGCAAGGGCCTGGTGGAAATTTCTGCACCGCAGGGTATGGCGGCGGAGGCGTCGTCGGCAGCCATCATTTTGACCTCGTCTCACTTCGGCATGGCGCTATCCACCACCCACGTCGCGACGGGTTCGATCATGGGTTCCGGTGTAGGCCACCCAGGCGCGAAGGTCCGTTGGTCACTGGCTGGACGCATGGCTATCGCCTGGATCGTGACACTCCCAGCTGCGGCGGCCGTCGGAGCTGCTCTGTGGTGGCTTTCCCACGAGGTTGGCCTGGTCACGAATGAGATGACGGGCGTCCTCGTAGCCTTCGCGGTGCTGTTGATTCTGCTGGCATGGATTTTCATCCGTTCCCTGCGCGCGCCGGTCAACCCGGACAATGTCAATGATGAGTGGCAGGAGGCCAAATAATGGATTTCTGGGCAATGGGTAAATCGCTTCTCGACGTCCTCATCGTCGGCCTCATCCTCGGCACCGGCCTGCCCGCCCTCTTTGCCTTGGGCATCCGGTGGACCACCCCGTCGGGACCGGAGCACGCTGCCCCGGGTGAAGATCCTGGCCGACGCCACTTCACCAACAAGCCGTTGGGCTACCTGTGCTTTGCCATCATCGCGGCGGCCGTGCTCTTTGGCATCCTGTGGATTACAAAGTCCACGATCCACCAGTACTTTGGATGGGACATCTTCGGTACTCACTAAGCTAAGCAGTATGCGCACTTTGGAAGTACTGCTTATCGACGACCCCCTGTCGGCCCTCCCCCACATCGAGGAGGCCCTGGAGGGTCGTCGTTCTTTTCTGCCCGTTCCCGCCCACGACCCCAACCGGGCGGGACTTCTGCGTACCACCCAACGGGCCGGCGAACCAATTGAAGAAGACGTTGCACTTGTCATGTGCACGTCCGGTTCGACGGGCACCCCAAAAGGCGCGCTGCTCTCTGCACAAAATCTGCGCGCCTCGGTGCAGGCCACCGCTGAAATCATCGGGCAAGGCTCCTGGGTGTTGGCTATGCCGGCGCACTACATCGCCGGGATGCAGGTTCTGGTGCGCTCAGTTTTAGCCGGCACGACCCCGCAGGTCCTCGATGTGCGTGGCGGATTTTCTATCCCGGACTTCGCTCGCTTGCGCGGCGACTACGTCTCGCTGACCCCTATGCAATTGCTCAAGGCCATGGACTACCTCGACGGTATCGAAGCACTGCGCGAATACAAGGCCGTGCTCGTCGGCGGGGCGGGTATCCCCGATGACGCGCTGCGCGCGGCCAAGGAGCTGGGCATTACCGTGGTGACTACCTACGGAGCCTCCGAAACCGCAGGCGGATGCGTGTACAACGGATACCCGATTCCCGGCGCGCATGTAGCTTTGGACGGGCAGCGCGTGGTCCTATCCGGGCCGATGGTCGCACGCGGTTACCGCACCCCCGACCCCGCGCTCCAAGACGGCACGTTCTACACCTCGGATGCTGGCCAGCTTATCGACGGCCGCCTGGAAATCTTGGGCCGCATGGACACCATCATTGATTCAGGCGGGGTGAAGGTCCATCCGGAGGTCGTCGAGAAGCATCTTTTGAACGTGGATGGGGTCAGTGCCGCAGCTGTTGTGGGCATCCCAGATCCACGCCTGGGCACGGCCGTGGCCTGCGGTTATGAGGGCACGGCGTCCCCGCTGGAGGTTATTGCCGCGCTCAACGATGCCGAGCTGCCGGCCTGGGAGATTCCGCGCGAGATTCGGCAGATGGAGTTACCGAAGTTGTCGTCCGGGAAGGTGGACCGGCTGAAATTGCAGCAGGTGTTAGCAGGCTAAATCTTCTTCAGTCTTGTCTCCCCCCCTCTTCCATGTAACGTGGCTCATATCTCGACTGTGGTTGTACCCCTTAGTGAAAATGAGGTCACGGCATGCCGGAACACATGAAAAAGCCTCTATTCGGAACTATCGCTATCACTTGTTTACTTGCAACCGCGGGGTGTGGGACACAAGTTACCCCGCTGACGCAGGCGGCCCTCGACGGTGAACCTTTTACCGTCGAGCAGGCCCTAGGCGATTCCGTTGTTAGCGCGTACGCGTTCTGCCCCTATACTTCCAAAGAACTCGGCGAACAGCTTGGCTTCAACGCTGACGATTTTTATGGCATCGATGACAATCCACAGGCTTGGGAAACCGAAACGGGCATCGGCGTCCTTTTCGAAGACGGCTCCTCACAGGTGGAGTGGTTTGACCCGCGTGAGGTCAGCGCCTGCGAGGACAGAATGCAAACAGGTACGGAGATTGATGCGGGGTCCCCAATTACTGTGCATAAAGAATCCAGAGAATTCGCTAATGGGACGACCAGCGAAGTGGCTGTCCTGAAATACTAGTACCCCACACTGGGCCCTTTAGGGTGCCCGAAAGCCACTTCCATGCTCCGCATCTGGCACAGTAGATAGGTTGGAACTACAGCAGATTGTGGAGGCATAACTGGTGGCAACATTCGCTCAGTGGAAAGAGGGCGCACGCCCGCATACGTGGGCTAACGCGTGGGCACCCGTCATCGTTGGTTCAGCAGCCGCATACTACAACGGGGAATTCTCCTGGTGGCGTGGCCTGCTGGCACTGATCGTGTCGTGGGCGCTCATCATCGGGGTGAATTTCTCCAACGACTATTCCGACGGCATCCGCGGCACCGATGAAGACCGCACCGGCCCACTCCGCCTTACGGGCTCGGGGCTCGCCGCACCAGAAACAGTGAAGCGTGCTGCATTCATCTGCTTCGGCGTGGCAGCACTCGCCGGAATTGTGCTGGCTATCGACGTCGCATGGTGGCTGATCCTGGTGGGCATGTTCTGCATCGCTGGCGCCTGGTTCTACACCGGCGGTAAAAATCCCTACGGTTACCGGGGCTTCGGCGAAGTGGCGGTCTTCATTTTCTTCGGGCTCATCGCTGTTCTGGGCACCGAGTTCATCCACCGCGGAAAACTGTCGTGGGTAGGCCTGGCCTGCGCCGTGGGCGTCGGCGCGATCTCGGCGGGAGTGAACCTGGCGAACAATCTGCGCGACATCCCCACCGACCAGGCAAGTGGCAAGATTACGCTCGCCGTCACGCTTGGCGACGCCCGCACCCGCCTGGTCTACTGCCTCCTGGTAGCAACGCCGTTTATCATGTCCATCCTGTTAGCTTTCGCCAGCCCGTGGACGTTGCTCAGTTTCGCCGCGCTGGCCCTGGTACTGCCCGCTGCGCGTCCGGTTGTCCGGGGCGTAACCGGCAAAGCTTTGATCCCCGTCATCGGAGCGACGGGCAAAGCCATGCTCGCCTGGGCTGTACTCACCGCCCTAGGCCTGGTCTTGGGCTAGTTTCCGGGACCGAAGGCGGCTCCGAAGGAATTCTGGAATACCTCTCTACGAAGTACATCGCACGCCCGTAGCGGTGAAGCGCTGTCCGTTGGCCCCCGTTTCCCCTGTTCGGCAGGAAGAGCGGGGGCCGATTTCTATTACACTGTAAATTTCTCCTGAATATAGAAATATTTCTAGTACACTGTAAATTATGAAAGATTTGGTCCCGCGTAAGCGCTATCTCGACGAACTGACGACACACGTCGATGCTGACATCGTCAGAATCATCACTGGCGTTCGGCGTTGTGGCAAATCTTCATTGCTAGAAATGTATCGGCGACATCTTTTGGCTCACGGCGCCACACATGAGCAGATAGTCAGCATTAATTTCGAAGACTTTGCTAACGACACTCTCCGGGATCCCCACACCTTTCACGACTATGTGAAGCAACGAGTTGCAGAGGGCGCCACGTATCTCCACGTGGATGAAGTTCAGGAACTGAGCGAATGGCCCCGGGTTATCAATTCACTACGCACCACCACTGACTTGGAAATTATCGTTACCGGTTCTAACGCTTCAATTTTCGCCAGCAAAGACGCTACCTATATGGCAGGGCGATACCTCCAGCTCGATATGTTTCCTTTGTCGCTCGCAGAATTTCGCGACTTCACCGGAACAGCAGGTAGCCTGGCGGAGTCATATGTGGAGCTCCTGAAAAACGGGTCACTGCCTGGCGTCGTTACGCTTTCCGACGACCGACTTACCCGCCAGTTCAACTCCGCAGTTTTCGACTCAATCTTCACACGCGACATCACCATCGCCGGCGACGTCCGCGATACCGAAATCTTTCTCCGCATCGCCCGCTACATCTTTGACAACGCAGGGTCACCCGTAGCCGTTTCCAAGATTGCCGGCACACTGACCTCCAGCGGGCACAAAGTAAACCATGGGACCGTTGACCGTTACCTCAGTCTGATGCGTAACGCCCACCTCATTTATCCCTGCTACAGGTACGACATTCGTGGTCGAGAGTGGCTGCGCACGAATCCAAAGTTCTACTGGGTTGATCCCGGGCTACGCAACGCGCTCCTCGGCTCCTCGTTTACATCAAACCGTGGCCACGACTTAGAGAATATGGTTTATCTAGAGTTACTACGTCGCGGGTGGGAGGTATCCACCGGAAAGACAGCAACAGGGGAAATTGATTTCGTCGCGCAACAAGGTGAAGACACCAGATACATCCAGGTGGCGCTGCACACCATGGACGACGCAACTCTCAGCCGTGAAGTAAACGCCTTCAACGGGCTACCGGCCGGCGCACGGTGCTACCTCATCACCACCGATACCGTGCCACCTTCGGTAGAACATATCGAACACGTCGACGCCTTCGCGTTCCTGGCCGGAGCAGAACTGAAGTAACCACGCTACCCCTGGACTACAGTTCTTCTCTGTGCTTGGTGTCATAACTGGTTTTGCAATTATCCTGTCGGTCATTTTCGTGGGCTACCTGCTGGGTAAAGCCCGCGTCTTCGCCGGCGATCAGGAGCGCCTGGCACTGAACCGGGTGGCGTTCTTCGCCGCGACCCCGGCGCTGATTTTCACGGTCGTGGCGGAATCGAACCCGGAGGAACTCTTCTCCCCCGTTATCGGCGTAAGCGTTGTGGCGATCGCGGGCACCGCGGCCATCTACGTTGCGCTCAGTCGCATTTTCTTCCCCCGCGACCTTGCGACAACAGCCACGGGGGCGGCGTCGGCAAGCTACGTGAACTCCAACAACATTGGCCTGCCGGTGAGCATGTACGTCATCGGCACTGGCGCATACGTGGCCCCGATTCTTGTGATCCAGATGGTGATTCTCACCCCAATCCTGCTGGCGATGCTCGACCGTGGCAAAACGTGGCAGGCCATCCGCAACGCGCTATTCAGCCCACTCGTTGTCATGAGCGCCCTCGGCCTCGTGGTCTGCCTGACCGGGTGGACCGTCCCCGAACCAGTCATGGCGCCGCTGAAAATCCTGGGTGGTGCGTCCATCCCCATGATTTTGATGAGTTTCGGCGCATCACTGACCACCCAAAAAATGCTGGACACCCCCTCTGAACGGCCGGTTATTGTGACATCGACCGTCGTGAAGCTGGTTGTCATGCCTGCACTGGCTGCAGCGATCGGCTGGGCGGTCGGTTTGCGTGACGACGCCCTCTACGCCGCAGTCATCCTCGCAGCACTACCCACCGCACAGAACGTGTACAACTACGCCGCCACCTACCAGCGGGGAACGATCGTGGCGCGCGACACCGTCTTCCTCACAACATTCCTAGCACTGCCGATCATGCTGGTCATCGCACTATTGTTCGGGCGTTAACGCTCCGAGAGCTCCTGGGCGATCCACTCCTTGCGGTCCTTACGGCGCTGATTCCACGCCGCCACCGCGGCGTTGGCTTCCAGACGCATCGTCGGGAAAGTGAGCATCGACAGTGGGAACGCCACGATAAGTGCCAGCAGGGCGCTCATCACCAATGGCACCGGCGCGCCGATGAGGACAGCCGCCACCTGAATGATGACCGTCAGCACGATAAACAGGCCGAGGCGGGCCAAGCCGTACTTAGCCAGGGCCTTGTTCGCCTGGCTGCGCAACTCCTTATCGGAGGACTCATCCGGGTGCTGGGACTCTAGGTTTTCGGTATTCTCGGACACCCCACCTACCGTAGTCGAACCGCGTATCCTTAACTATTAGGACTTTTCACAAGGAGGAATTCATGGGCCGCCTGGTTTTATTACTGCTGATCATCGTCGCCGCCGTACTGGTGTGGAAAGCATTCGGCCCAGGTTCACGCAACCGTAACCAGATGGGCGCGCAGCAACCGCAACGTCAGATCAAGGGCCCTGACGACGATGAAGAATTCCTCTGGAACCTAGAAAAGAACCAGTTCAAGCAGCGGCGCGCCGCCGAAGAAGCCGCAAAAGAAGAAGAGGAGCGCATCCGCCGGGCCCGGAAGCGCTACGGCACAGACGGCACAGACGGCACAGACGGCTCCCGCGGCCCAGGCGGCTCAGGCAGCGAGGGCGGTGAGGGCCCCGATGCCACCGGCGGCGCCGACCCGACCCTGCCACCCAAGCATTAACAGCTGCTAGTCCCCACGCTCCAGCGTTTCTAGCAGGTACTCCCCGTACCCTGATTTCTCCAGCTTCTGCGCCAACACGCGCAACTCGTCCGAAGAGATGTAGCCCATCCTCCAGGCCACTTCTTCGGGCGAACCAATCTTCAGGCCCTGACGCTGCTCGATGGTCCGCACGAAGTCCCCGGCAGCCATGAGCAGGTCCACGGTCCCGGTATCCAACCATGCGGTCCCCCGGGGCAAGACCTCTACGTGCAGTTTGCCACGCCGCAGGTATTCATTATTGATGTCGGTGATTTCCAGTTCCCCGCGGGCGGAAGGCTCCAGGCCAGCAGCAATGTCGACGACCGAGTTGTCGTAGAAGTACAAGCCCGGGACCGCGTAGTTCGAGGCCGGGTGGGCTGGTTTTTCCTCCAACGCGGTGGCCAGACCGTCGGTAAAAGACACCACCCCGTAGGCCTCCGGGTTGGACACCCAGTACGCGAACACGGCTGCACCATCCACATCCGTGAACCGGCGCAGCTGAGTCCCCAGGCCGGCGCCGTAGAAAATATTGTCGCCAAGGACCAGAGCCACGGAATCATTGCCGATGTGGTCGGCACCGATCCGGAAGGCGTCGGCAAGCCCCCGCGGGGCGTCCTGCTGCGCGTACGTGATGTGTACTCCCCACTGGGAGCCGTCGCCGAGCAAGCGCTCGAATTGGGCGCGGTCTTCCGGAGTGGTGATCACGAGGATGTCGCGGATACCCGCCAGCATGAGGGTGGTCAGCGGGTAGTAGACCATCGGTTTGTCGTAGACCGGGACCAACTGTTTGGACACGCCAAAAGTAATGGGCCATAGCCTGGACCCGGTGCCACCTGCGAGGATGATGCCCTTCATTAGTCCTCCTGGTTCGCCAGGACCCAGAAATCTTTGAGTTCCGCGTAGTGGCGGCGAGCGTCGTCGTGAGTTGGCACAGTGACCTCGGCGAGTGCGGGGGCAGTGCGATCCTTCTCAGAGAGGATATATTCCGCATCCGGCCACGGGACGGCGATCTGCTCGTCGAACGGGTTAATCGCGTGCTCGATCTCCGGCTGGTATTCGTGGGTGGTCAGGTAGACCACGGTGGAATCCTCCAGCGCCAGGAAACCGTGCGCGAAGCCGGATTCCAGGTACAACCCCTCCCGGTTTTCAGCGGACAACTCGACGGCGAAATGCTGCAGGTACGTCGGCGAGCCTTCGCGGATATCCACCGCTACGTCCCAGATCCGGCCCGCAACGCAGGTCACGTACTTGGCTTGCCCGGGCGGGACGTCTGCGAAGTGCAGGCCCCGGATGGTGCCGCTTTTCGACGTCGACAAGTTCGCCTGCTGCAGGTCAAAAGGATAACCGGTGGCGTTTTCAAAGTCGCTGGCCTTGAACCATTCCAGGAAAGTGCCTCGGGAATCCTCGTGGACTGTGGGCTGGAAATGCAACAAACCATCAAGCGGTGCGGTAAACATGACCCCAATCGTAGCGCGTGCCCCCGACACCACTGTTCTAGAAGTGTTTTAGAGCGGGAATCCTTGGGCGCGCGCTGCTGCAATGGAGCCGTCTTGTGGCTTCGGTTCAGGGCCGAGCTGTTTCAGGATTTGGTTCGTGTAACTGTCCACGCGATTGTTCGCATCGCGCAGGTCGTAGTAGGTGGTCATGTCGGCGTCGTAATCCTTGAGCGCCTCCGTCCACGATTCGGGGCGCTGGTAACCGTTTTCCATGACGCGGAACTTCTTGGGCATCCGGGGCTTCAGTTGGGGGTCCTGGTTCGGCCAGCCGACGGTCAGGCCAACAACGGGGAACGTCAACTCGGGCAGGTCGAGCGCCTCGATGACCGCAGCGGTGTCATTGTGGATATTGCCCAGGTAATTCGCGCCCATACCCAAAGATTCTGCAGCAACTACCACGTTTTGGGCCATGAGGCAGGCGTCGGTGAAACCTTCGACGAATACCTGCGGGCGCGCCACCCCGGCGCGGTCCCCGCCACGTTCCTCCAAGATCGCCGCGTGGCGGGCGCCGTCAATAATAAAGAGCAGGTATACGGGTGCGCGGCCCACGTATTCTTGCTTCCCGATTTCTGCGAGCCGGGCGCGTAGGCCGGGGTCGGTGACCCGAATAATGCTCGCATGCTGCAGGCCGCGCGAGGATGCGGTGTGCATGGCGACGTCGAAAAGCACCCCTAGCTGTTCGTCCGTGACCGGTTGGTCGGTGAACTCGCGGATGGTGCGGTGGCCTAGTTGCGTTTCAATGGTCTGATTCATGCCCGCAAGTGTACAGACGTTCGAACACTTTGTCGCGCGTGTCTGCCCCCTGTGCCACACTGCCCTCCATGACACACACAATCGCTGTAATTCGCCATACAACCGTCCTGGACAATCACCACATCATCGTCACCGCCATCGATGGCGATCTGGCTGGTGTCGTGGTTTTTGAAAGTGAATTGTCCACCCAGGAACTGCTTATCGACGCCTTCCTGAGCTTCTGGAGCACCGCCCACCAGAACGGGGCCACGGTCTATATCAACGATGCAACCGTGCGCCACGTTTTAGCCACCTCATCCCTGGAGAATTTATGCGTGCGCGACGTAGTCACCGGGGACATGCTGCGGGAAACCGACTACGTTGCGCACTCCGCGCTTGCGGCCGTCCGCGAAGATATGCAGACGGCTACCGCGCACCACGAACCACGGCGGGATTCGTTGGTGGTCGCTACCGATGCTTCGCGTGGTAACCGCCGCAGCACGGGCATAGCGCTGGCGACCGATCACGGCGTAGTCCAAGCACACGTTATTGAGGCTTCATCGAGCCACGAAGGCGAATTCGCAGCTGTTGCGATGGCCGTGCGCCGATACGCCGGCAAGCTTTCTCACCTGGAAATTCTTACTGACTCCCGTGTCGTGGCGCGCGCCCTGTCCGGTGAGGATGACCGCTGCCACGGCCCACGCCGCTTGGAGTGTATGGAACTGGTCCGCCTTGCGCGCGAACACACAACAATCACGGTCCGGTGGGTACGCGGGCATAACGGTCACGTACTCAACGAAGTAGCTAACCGGGCCGCAATTGCTGCGCGCCGGTGCCACGAATTCGGCACCGGGAACCTGGGATACTTCCTCGAAGGCTTGCGTGCAGAACTGCGCGCCTGCCTAGCCGGTGCGGAATACGTGCTCGCAGCCTAAACGGATGTGCCACGATGGTTGCTATGAATTCCCCGCTACAGTTCTTCGAAGTCGATGTCTTTTCCACCGGCCCGTTCACCGGGAACCCGCTGGCTGTCATCGTGGGTGCCGACGCCCTCTCCACCGAGGAGATGCACCGCATCGCCGCGTGGACGAACTTCTCCGAAACCACGTTCCTGCTTAAGCCAACAGACCCCGCCGCCGACTACCGGGTACGCATCTTCACCCCGGTGGAAGAATTCCCCTTCGCCGGCCACCCGACCTTAGGCTCGGCGCGGGCGTGGCTTGCCGCCGGTGGCGTGCCAGCCCGCGACGATATCCTGGTCCAGGAATGCGGAGTGGGCCTTGTCAACGTCTCCCGGCAGGGCGATACCCTCGCCTTCGCCACTCCCCCACTGCAGAAAAGTGGCCCACTGCCAGAGGAAGAAGTCCAGGCGATCGCCTCTGAATTCCAGTTGGAACCCGAGGAGATCATCGACGCCGCCTGGGGCGACAACGGCCCCGGATGGCGGCTAATCCAGGTACGCGACCAAGACACCCTGCGCCGACTACGCGGGCCACGGGACCACAAGGTCGGGTTCGTAGCCCTTACCCCAGACCAACCACATACCTACGAAGTCCGCGCCTTCACCACCACCTTCGAAGACCCCGTCACCGGAAGCCTCAACGGCTCTATGGCCCAATGGTTACGCGAACGGGGCCTCGTCCCCGACACGTACACCGTCGCCCAAGGTCACAACGTAGGCCGCGCCGGAGAAGTGCACATCACCGACGACGGCCACGACATCTGGGTCGGCGGCCAAGCCAACATACAGGTCAGGGGTGAAATCCAGGTTTAGTTCAGCTCACGCAACGTATCCGTGCGGGAACTCCACACCACCGCACGCGCAACGTGTAGGTCGCGAAAATGCCCACTAGTCACCTCATCCAACGCGGCCACATACTCGCCTACCATCGCGCGCGGTAAGCGCAGGCCTACCGTGATGTGCGGAATCCAATCCGTCACATGCGTATCTGGGTTCGCGGCCGCAAGTTCCCTGGCGGCGGCGTGGAGGGCCGGAGGGGCGTCGAGAAGCCAGGACACCGTCTGCTTCGATTTCGTGCCAAAGATTGCCACCCCACTGCGCCGCACCGTTAACGGCAGCAACGGCGGCAGGAGTTCCTGCGCCAACCGCACCACGGATTCGGGCATGACCGTCGCGAACGTCATCGTGATGTGCGGGGTCTGCTGCTGCGGTGGGAAACCGCGTTCGGCCAGCTCAGCGAATACCTCGCGGACATAATCCTCCTGCTCCGGAACGAGGCGCAACAGAATATTGTCCGGAGAGACCACTACAGCGGCCTTTCACCCTTGGTGTAAAACGCCTCCGAGGCGGCGAAGGACGCCTCCCACCACTGCTGATTTTCCCGGTACCAATCGATCGTGGCAGCCAGCCCAGAGGCAAAGTCGTGGCGTGGGCGCCACCCCAGCTCCCGGGTCGACGCCGGGTCGATAGCGTAGCGACGGTCGTGGCCTGGGCGGTCAGTCACGTGCACAAAATCTTCAGCGTCGCGCCCAAACGCCCGGTTAAGATCGCGGACTACGTCAATGTTAGAACGCTCCCCATCAGCACCGATGAGGTACGTGTGGCCGATCTCGCCACGCTCAATGATTGTCCAGACGGCATCGTTGTGGTCATCAACGTGGATCCAGTCGCGCACATTATCGCCCGCCCCGTACAGGCGCGGCGCCTCCCCCGCAAGCAGCAGCAGAATCTGGCGCGGTATGAACTTCTCCGGGTGCTGGAACGGCCCATAGTTGTTAGAACAGTTACTGATTGTGGCGCGCACCCCGAAACTACGCACGTAGGCGCGCACGAAGTGGTCGCTGGAGGCCTTCGAAGCCGAATACGGTGAGGACGGCCGGTACGGGGTCTCCGGGGTGAACCGTTCCGGCGAATCTACAGCGAGGTCGCCGAAGACTTCGTCGGTGGAGATGTGGTGGAAGCGCACGTCGTGGGTCCGGCAGGCGTCGAGAAGCGCAACAGTGCCGTCGACGTTGGTGCGGACGAATGCCAGCGGGTCGGCCAGCGATCGGTCATTGTGGGACTCGGCGGCGAAGTGCACAACCAGGTCCGCAGCCCCGACCAGCTTATCGACGACCTCCCGGTCACACACGTCCCCCGTGACCACAGTGAGCCGGGCCTGCTGGTCGGCGGGTAGCCCCTGCAGGGACGCCGGGTTCGCCGCGTACGTGAACGCGTCCAAGACCGTGACGTGGACGCCCGGGCGGGTGGCCAGGGTGCGGCGGACAAAGTTGGCCCCAATAAAACCAGCGCCCCCTGTGACCAGGACGCGCTGTACTTCGGTGTGCTGCATAGTGCCTAAGACTAGTTCAATCCGGCGTAGGAGTGCAGACCAGAGACCACCATGTTGATGAAGAAGAGGTTAAAAATCATCGTCGCTAACGCGATCACATTGATCCAGGCGGCGCCAACCTTCCAACCGGCAGTCGCGCGGGCGTGCAGGTAGGCAGCGTAGAGAACCCAGGTGATGAAGGAGACGGTTTCCTTCGGGTCCCACCCCCACGGGCGGCCCCACGCGGCCTCCGCCCAAATGGCGCCCAGGATGATGCCCACGCCGAGTGTCGGCAAGGTGATGACGGCCAGCTTGTAGGCAATATTGTCCAATTTCGTCGCGGTAGGAAGCGGACGGGCAACTGACCCGAAGAAGCCATGCTCCTTGCCCTTGGGCTGCCATACACGCAGCAGGAAGAGGAGGGAGAAGACGCCAGACACCAGGCCCACGGCCGCGCCGATGGACACGGTGGAAACGTGGATGGGGAGCCAGTAGGAGCGTAGCGCCGGCACGGTCGGAGCGGATTCCGCGTACAAAACGGTTCCGCCCAAGAACATGAGGATCAAGACGGGAACCAGGACCCACGGCCACATGACGCGCTGGTGGCGACGCTGCAGGACAATCGCCGCAGTAATCATGGTGACCGCGGTAATGCCCATGACATATTCGTACATGTTGCCCAGCGGGAAACGGCCAGCAGACAAACCACGGCCCGCAAACGCAGTGACGTGCAAGATGATGCCCAGCCACGCGAGCGACTGCGTGGCCCCCATCCACTTGTCAGCCTTGGCCTCATCGACCGCGATACTTTCTGCGGTGACCGGGGCCGCGTCATCTTCATCACGCTCCAGGACCGCGACACCACCACCCGCAGACACGGAGACGGATTCTTTCAGCCGTGCGCGGTCGCGGATAACGGTTTGCGCCTTGACGTACGCGTACAAGGAAATAAGCAACGCGACGAGGTACACCAGCACAGCACCCTGGAAGGCGATGTCAGAGATGTTGGCCCAATCTTGATTTACCGGCATCATAAGCGCTTACCTTACCTGTTTTTGCCACGTGCGTGAACCTACCCCTACCCACATCAACCACCTGGCCGACCCCACGTCCTCCCCTGTTGTCGGGGGTGTATGGAAGAATTCAACCATGACTACTCATTTCTGGCAGTCCCTGGGTTGGCTTCCTGACTTCGACGACAACGCCGCGCTCCTCGACACGGTGGATGTACTCGCTTTCGATCGCGTGGAGGACCCGGTGGCGGGTATCGCGCGGTGGGCTATCTACCCGGACCCGAGTGGGGCGAACATGGGCTACTTCATCACTGCCGACGGCACCCCGGCGTCCACGTTTTCACTGCGCTCCCCATATGCGGTCACAGCGATGGCCACCCCATTAGGTGTAGGCATCGTAGAGGCCGAGCTTCTTGACAACGAAGGGGAAACGATCACCAAGATCCTGGTCGGAGTAGACGACCCCATGTACTTCAGCACTGCCGGAATCGCGGAGCTTCGTATCGGGGCGCTAGCCGACGAGGTACGCGTCTTCGACACTGTCGACGAATGGCGCGCCACCCAGAAGCCAGCGGTCCTCGATGATGGGCAGGAGGTCTACATCGGCCCAGGTTTCATCGCGAGCCCGTGGCTGTTTGAACTCGCCGGCAACTCTTCGGCTATCGACGACGCCAACCCCATCGCCGTCCTCAACGGTGAATGCAGCGCAGTAGAACTGCGCACCAATAAACTCACTGGCAAGTCGTGGTACTACGTGGAAATCGACTGCGGTTTCCCACTGTCCGTTGCGCTGCCGGGGAATGTGTCCCCGGCACCGCACGTGGGCAGCGTCATTGACGGTTCTGCGTTTCTCACCGCGAGCACCGGCGCCTGGTACCACTCTATATAAACAGTCCTGAACTGCACTTTGTTAGATTAGACACTGCTAATCTAACACGGTTGCGTCAAAAGTGGAGATGCGTGACAGATTAGCGGAGACGGTATTGGGTGGAGCGCCCTGCTCCTACTTTCTCAATGATGCCGTCGTCGAGAAGCATGTCAATCCCCTTGGTGGCGGTTCCTCGCGACACTCCGCATAACTCCATAATGTCGCTGGTCGCAAGATTACCGACCTGCTGCAGCCACTCCAGTGCGACTTTTCGCATTTCCTCAGTATCCGTCGACCGGTACGGAAGTTGCCCGGCTTCTCCAAGAAGCTCGCGCGCCGCCGCGCCAAATCGCCACACCGAGTTGTACCGTTCGACAAGCGGAATGCCTTCTACCGTGGTCTGCTCGGCAGCCTCCAGCGCATTCCGGGCGGAAACGACACTATCTACCTGGAGGCCCCGCGCAACCGCCATTTCCGTCACGAAGGCGCGTGACAAGAGCAGGTACACAATGATCGCAATGCGATAATCGCGCTGCCGGGGCTCAGGGACAATCCGCGCCATTAAGTCGATGACCGGTAAGACAGGCAGTCCACCGACCAGTTCCGTTTCCACGAAAGGTCCCGCGACCTCGGTGATAGTTGGCGGTCGGTGCCCCAGCGCAATCATTGACTGGTACATGCGATCCACCCCGACGCCTTGTTTATCCACTAGGCCGATGGCTCGGTACAAATCAGCAAGCGCTGGATAGCGCGCGGCGCGATTGCTTAAAACATTGTCGGCGGTAATAGCCGCCGGGAAACCTCCGGGACTACGCACAATGAGTGTGCTGTCGAGATCAACCCAGCGCACGTCGACAGGCTCACTCCGGTTCCAGTCACGGTGGATCATCGCATTAAGCAGAGCTTCACGCACCGCACTGTGAGGGATCTGCGGGATGTGTCGATGTACAAACCCTTTTTCCACAGTGGTGTTTTTGTTTACTACCCCAAGTGCCTGATCGATGCGGTCGAGCTGCTCTAATGCTGATGTTCCAGGGTCCCCTACCACTCGATTTATGATCTGGCCTCCGAACACATCGAACACAGTAAGTTCGATCACCGTAGCGGGAAGTGCGGTAAAAAGTAATGCTCCCGCTTCGGTAAGTGTCTTCTGCGAACCCAGCGCACCGATGCGGATCAAAACCTCTTCGGCGGTCAGCTCCGCTGCATCAGGCAAAGACCGTCTCACTACCTCGATTGCTCCGGCTCGAACCTCGCCGAGGCCGATGTCGGTGGGTTGCGCCATCTCGTCGTAAACGCGCTGTTCACGGCGATATTCCCACCACTGCGAACGATCAACCGCGGTGCATGCATCACCGACTCGCCACCGCAACCGGCCATGAGTATCCTCAACCGGCTCCGCTGCGGGGGCTACATAAATGACAAGAAGACGCTGGCCTTCGACGTGCTTTACGACGATATCCGGTGCCACATCAACGGCTTCATAAATTCTGCGACGCAGCCAATCACGATCCAGCTCCGTACCGATGAGTAGACCCGTTTTATCTTCTACCCCCAGGATGAGCGCCCCACCCTCTGGCGAGTTCGCCATGCACGCGACTTCATCGGCAAGTTTTGTCGCCGCAACAGGATTTTCTGGACGGCCGGGCTCAATCGTCGAGCCGTTGCGCCGGCCAGCCTCCTCCTTGAAATCTACGCGTTGCGTTTCAGTGGTTTTCTGCAAGCGGCCACCCGCAGCAGAAGCGAGGATTTCTTCAACCTCGTCCTGCAGCACGGTTTTGTTCCATTTTCCACCGAACATCGCAGCACTCATGACATGCACCTACCTGCACTTTGTTAGATTAGACCCCTCTAATCTAACACGGTTGCGTCAAAAGTGGAGATGCGTGACAGATTAGCGGAGGTCCGCTACTCCACGACGACAGGATCGTCCTCATCGTCGTCCGGTAGTCCCAAGACCTCGCGGGAGATTTCATCGAATTCGCTACCCCACCCGGCGCGGTCGGTACGCGCCAGGCCGGCAACCTCTACGCGGGTGCCGCCTTCGACGGGTTCGAACCGGAACCAGACGCGGCGGCGTTTAATCATGAGGGATGCCATGAGTGAGGCCAGCATGGTAACCGCGAAGACTAGCATCCACACCTGGAAGGGGTCGCGGGAGATCTGATAGTTGGCGTATTCGGAGGCCCCGTCGAAGGTCAGCACGGTGCCGTCGTCAAGCGTGACTGATTCACCTTGGGTGAGGTTGACGCGCTCGATCTTCTGCAGCTGGCCGGAGTGGACCAACGAGGTGTCCAGCGAGAAGATGGACTGGCCCACACCGGTATCCAAGCCGTTGTCGCCGCGGTAAATATCGATCGCCACCGCCGGGTCACGCATCTCGGGGAAGGCGGACTGCAGGAGTTCGCCGTTCTCGCCGGACCACGCGGCGGTCGGCGCGAAGAGGCCTTGGATAGCTAACTGGTTCTGGCGGCGTTCGTACAGGTCCGGGTACATGCCGGCAGGCGGGTCGAAGCGCATCACGCCCGAGGAGAGGAAGTAGGTCAGATCATCGGGGCGGAACTGGATGGTCTGGGTGCGGATCTCACCGTTGGGCCACTTCACCGTAAAGGTTGGCGCGAAGCCGTGTCCCTGCAGGTAGACGCGGTCCCCGTTGCCCAGGCGCAGCGGGTGGTTGACCTGGAGTTTGTAGTCTTCCCAGGTGTCCTGGTCGCTGAAAATGTCTTCGCCGGTGGCGTAGGAGATGTTCGATGTGAACATTTCGGCCTGCCCATTGGGCAGGTAATCGGCGATGAAGTCGTGAGCTACGAAGCAGAAGGGGGTCAGACCTGTGCCGTCGAAAAGCGGCCCTGCCTGGAAGGAGTCAAAGTTGGACACCGACGTGTTACAGAATTCCGTGGACTGATCCAGCGCGACCGCATTGTTCGAGCCCGATTCGGTGACCACGATGACCTGGCCTTCGTAGTGGACCAAGCGTCCCAGTCCCGCCATGACCAGCACACCCACGATCGACAGGTGGAACACCAGGTTGAAAAATTCGCGCGCGTAACCCTTCTCCGCGGAGATGGAGCGCTTGCCGGCGCGGTCCTCGTCGGCGCTGAATTCGGAGACGTGCCAGCCCTTCAACCGGGTGCGCACCGTGGCCGCGAAGTCTTCTGGTTGCTTCTCGACGACCCCTTCGGTGAAATGCGGCATCCGCTTCAAGATGCGCGGCGCGCGCACCGGCGGGGTTTTCATCGCCTTGTAGTGATCCCACGACCGCGGAATGATGCAGCCGATGAGTGAAATCATGAGCAGCACATAGATGGCGGTAAACCAGGAGGACTCGAAGACGTCGAAAAGCTGCAGCTTATCGTAGATTTCTGCGAGCTTTCCGTTGTTTTCGATGTACTCGATAACGTTGCCTTCGTTCAGGCTACGCTGCGGCAACAACGCTCCCGGGATAGCAGCGACGGCGAGCAGGAACAGCAGCACCAAAGCGGTGCGCATACTGGTCAACCAGTTCCACGCCTTGCGCAGGTATTTTTTGACTACCTTCACGGCTGGGACAACCCTTTCCGCGTTAAATGAGTGTGGCCCCGTACTCCACCGTCCATTGGCGTACCCAGGTGATGAATACGTCCCACAGACCGGTAAGCAACGCCACGCCAACGAGAATCATGCACACCCCGCCAATAATTTGGATGGTGCGCGAGTGCTTGCGCAAGAAGTCTACCCCGCGGACCGCGGCATTCGAACCCCACGCCAAAAGCAGGAACGGCAAGCCCAAGCCCAAGCAGTACCCGATGATCAAGATGATGCCACGTACTGCCGTCATCCCCTGCGTACCTGCAGAAACGGAGATTATCGACGCCAACGTCGGACCCAAGCACGGCGTCCACCCCAGAGCGAAAACGCCCCCGAGCAGCGGTGCCCCAATCCAGCTGGCGACCCTTTTCGGGGCCATGCGGGTGTCACGCTGTAGGCCAGGAATCCACCCCAAGAACACCAAGCCCATGAGGATTGTGATGATCCCGCCGATGCGCATAAGCGTGTCGTGGTTCAGGGTAAGTAGGCTAATCGCGCCGAACACCGTGACGGTAGCCAGGACGAAGACCACGGAAAACCCGAGGATGAACAGCAGCGCTGCACCCACCACGCCGGCGCGCTGTTTCTTCGCCGGCGTCTCGCCTGCATTGCTGTGCCCACCGACAATGCCGGCCAAGTAGCTTAAGTATCCGGGGACCAGGGGCACCACGCACGGTGAGGCGAAGGATACAAGACCTGCCAGTGCCGCGGCGAGAATGCCAAGCAGCAACGGACCGGAGGCGACTGCCTCTGCGAATGCGTTACCCATAGTTAGCTTTCGGCCGCGATGCGGTCGACTTCTTCCTTGAGCTCATCGTGGGTGATGCTGCGCAAGAATACGGTAGCCGGACGGTGCTGTTTATCCAGGATCACCGTGGTCGGTACCACGGAGGATGGGATTCCGCCCAAGGCAGCGGCGGTGCGGAAGGGTGGGTCGTACAGAGATGGGTACGTCACCCCATTGTCGTGGACGAAGTCCCGCGAGATTTCGGGGTTATAGTCACGCACGTTAATACCCAAGACGGTGCCGATACCGTTTTCCTGCATGTATTCGTGCACAATCTGTAGGTCGTCGACCTCCGCGCGGCACGGCGCGCACCACTGGCCCCACGAATTTAAGACCACGACCTCGCCTGCAAAATCGCTGAGCTGAATCTCCTGTTCAGGCTCAGTGAGGGATTCACCGGAGAAGTTCATGATCTGTTTACGCTCCTCGACGGGGTACCGAATATCGGTCTGGCCGCCGGGGGCCACGAATTCGAACTGGCCGCCCACCGCCACCGCATTGTGGCGCGAGTCTTCATCGGAACCGCATGCCACCAGGGTGGTTGCAATTGCTACGACGCAGGCGGCTAAAGCAGTGGCGGGGCGACGCATTTAAATCTCCTGAGCAGGCTCGGCATACATGTGACTTGTCAACGATTCCCCATTAAAAATCAAAGACGTCACCGATGCCAAATTGCACTGGCGCGACATGTGCGCCAGCCCCTTGCCCGCAGCAGAACGCTGAATCATGACGATGGGAAGCTGGTGGCTGACCAGGATGGCCTCGTGGCCTTCCGCTGCGACGCGCGCACGCTCGACTGCGTCCCACATGCGGAGTGCAATATCTTCGTAGGATTCGCCCCACGACGGTTCCATCGGGTTAACCATCAACGGCCACCGGATGGGATTCCACAGTTGGGAACGCAGACCCTTGGTGCGCAGTCCTTCGAAACGGTTGCCGGCCTCCAGCAGGTCGTCGTCAGTCTGAACCTCAAGCCCGGTGACTTCGGCGATCGGGGCTGCGGTTTCCTGTGCACGCTGCAACGGCGAGGCCGCAAGATAGGTGACGTCGTGGCCCGTAAACGCCTTCGCGGTGCGCGCCGCCTGGCTGATGCCGCGTGCCGACAGACCGAAACCGGGGATGCGTCCGTACAGAATCTTCTCTGGGTTAAACACTTCCCCGTGGCGAACGAGGTGAACGATGGTAGTACTCATGGTTCCTTTGTGGTTGCTTTCTTTAAGCCTCAGGTTGTGCCTGAGCTGCCTCGAACGCTGCTGCTGGCAACGCCTTTTCAATCTGTTCGAAATCCTTCTCTGTGAGAGCCGAAGATACAAACCAGGTCTCGAAGACACTTGGTGGCGCAAAGATTCCGTTATCTAGCAGGGAGTGGAAGAACGGTGCGTAGCGGAATGTTTCTGCCGCCTGCATATCCTTGAAGTTGCGGCCTTCGCCTTCCGCAAAGCGGATGGAAAGCATGGATTCCGCGCGCTGGATGTGGTGCACGACGCCCGCCTTGCCCAAGGCTTCAGAAAGCATTGCCGCCAAGCGGTCAGCGTTGCGGTTCACGATTTCGTAGATTTCTGGGGTGGCTGCGTTGAGCGAAGCCTTGCCAGCTGCCACCGCTACCGGATTACCGGACAGCGTGCCCGCCTGGTACACGGGGCCCTGCGGCGCCAGGTACGCCATAATGTCGGCGCGTCCACCGAACGCAGCCGCCGGCAGGCCACCGGAGACGACCTTGCCGAAGGTGGTGAGGTCACCAGCGACGTGATCCACACCCCACCAACCGTTGTAGGAAGTGCGGAAACCTGTCATGACCTCGTCGAGGATGAGCAGGGCGCCGTCGGCATGCGCAATGTCCTTGAGTGCCTGGTTGAAGCCTTCCTCCGGGCGGACGGTGCCCATGTTGCCGGCCGACGCCTCCGCGATGATACAGGCGATCTCACCAGGGTGCTCGGCAAAGGCCTGGCGCACCGCGGCGAGGTCGTTGTACGGGACCACGATGGTGTCCGCAGCCTGCGCACCAGTGACACCCGGGGAATCTGGGAGGGCAAACGTTGCGACGCCCGAACCCGCGGAAGCCAGCAGCGCGTCAACGTGGCCGTGGTAGCAGCCCTCGAACTTGAGGATCTTGGAGCGGCCAGTAAAACCACGGGCCAGGCGCACTGCTGACATGGTTGCCTCGGTACCCGAGTTGACCAGGCGGACCTCATCGACGGAGGTACGCGCCACGATCATTTCCGCCAGCTCCACCTCACCGGTGGTCGGCGCGCCGAAGGATAGGCCGCGGGCAGCAGTCATCTGCACCGCTGCGACGACGTCCGGGTGGGCATGCCCCATGAGCATGGGGCCCCAGGAATTGACCAGGTCAATGTATTCGTTGCCGTCAATATCCTTAATCCGCGAGCCCTCACCGGAAGCGATGAATCGAGGCGTACCGCCGACAGATCCAAAAGCACGAACCGGGGAGTTCACGCCACCAGGGGTGAACTGGTTGGCCTTATCGAACCATTCTTGGGACTTCTTCACGTGCGCAGATGTATTCATAGTGAACCACCCTAGTAGAACTGTCGGACATTACGCCGGCACTACCTAGAACGTGGTGAAAGAGAACTGCACGTTCAGCACGGAAGTCAGGCCGAGCAGGGCCAGGATAGCTGCGAGAACACCTGCGATAATTCCACCGGTCTTCCCGGCGTCGCTTGAGGACCCGTCGGAAGAACCGTCGTTGGAGGACCCGTCCGACTTCTCACAGTCCTGCTTGTAGGGGGCGTAATCCGCGCGGGCTTGGTCCGCGCGCACCTGTGCTGCTGCTACGGCTGACTCCGCTGTGTTCAACGCTTCGGTGGCCTCTGCTTGCTGGCGCTGCGCTGCAGTCAGCTCTTCTTGAGCTTTGCGCTGTCGGGATACTTGCTCGGCCCGAGCCTGCGACAGTTCCTGTTCACGCTGCTGAACCAGCTGCTCTGCCTGGTGCAGGGTCTGGGCCGCGTCGAGTGTGAGAAGTGCGTTGCCCACGCGATGCCAATCTAGGCCAAAGGCTTTTCTCGGAGCTACACAAGCGCTTGCGCCGGCACGCTATAGCGAAGAAAACGGTGGCGACGAACGTAAACAGAACTGAACCTTTCGGACGCAGGCACCCCTCCTTGTCACCACAACATTTGGGCAGTAGCCCAGTAAGTATCCACGTAGACACCAGTCCTGGGATGGTAGTTACCACTGACTCTTGTTACAGCAATAGCACCACGATTTGCCCCTTTTTCTAGCATATTTCGATTATGCCCGGGAGAACTCTTCCATCCGGTGAATATTCCCCCATTCTTCTCAATAGGGGTGAAATTCGAATTAGGACCATAGTCGATGCCAATATTTTCCCAAACATTATCCGGACTATGCTCAAATCCAGGAAGGCTATCAAAATCGATCACATTACCCATTCGAGCTTCATTCGCAGCAATCATCTGCTTGTTCCAACGCAGAGAATTCCGATAGAGGGTTTCATCCCATTTTAGAGGGCGAATTCCGTGATACTGACGATACATATTTTGAATATTGAACAAATTCTCACTGTATTGACGATCAGTAAGTCCCGAGGGCGCTTTTGGAATATTATACCCATCCCCAAAGCGAATGTCCTTGTAGTTATATCCAGAGGCGTCAAAAGGTAGTGGAATTCCCTCAGGACTGTACTTAGCACGAGTTGGAGATACGGTGTGAGAGGGTTGGGTTGTTTTTGCAGGAACCTCAGTCTCGAAAATCTCTGTAGGGGTAGTAGTTGTCACCCTCGGCCGTGGGGTGGTGGTTACATCAGTGGTTTGCTTTGCGCTTCCGGAGTTGCTGTCTCCACTAGAGGGAATAGCAACGGAAGACCCGTTACCCAATCCCAAATCAGAAGAGCTAGTAGCGTCGGAAAGAAGTGCTACGATAGCACCAACAAGAGCGAGTCCACCCGCACCAAGGAGAACGCCAAGCATAGGTTCGAGGCCATTGAACCGCAGACCAACAACCTTAACACCCACTGGCACAGTATCCTCTTCAACGACCTTTTGGACACCAGAACCGGATTCCGAGAAAGATTCAGCGAGGTACCCTCCTCGAGGTACAGCGAGAGAGACTCCTACCAGCCCTATCACAAGAGCACTGGCAATAGTCGAGTTCTTAATTCTCTTGAGCGCATTTGCACTTTTCATGACACAATCCTTGTCAATTTTTTGCATCGAAATATCGCCACATTTCAACTCTTGGACTATGTGACCCCTACCAATATCGCACGATGCAGAGACAGTTCCTTATATAAGATACATTTCCCATCATACAACCAATTAATTTAACCTGCAGGTCGCCGACAGTCCGTCTTCCGCCACTGAACGACATCCAGGCCTCTAAAATCACCAAAATCACTTCGACGAAGTAGCCTCTGGCTACTGCGAGACCTTCGTGCACCGGCAAATTTGCAAAAACTTATGGGTTTTCCCGCACACCCCATAAGAACTTATCTCTGGATTAATTCGCATCGCACGTCCACCTGACATAAAGCCAAAAATAAGGTGATTAATTTCGCGATAGATTACCGTAGCGGGACTTTCAAAAGTGTTTACTGAATCTATCTTAATATTATTAAAACAAATCAACTCTTCTACATGTTTGGCAAGCTAGTTCAAGCGAAGTGCCAAATAAAAGCTTTCGATGACTTTTATATATATCTCCTACTTCGCCATTGCCCAAAAACATCATGTTTTCAATACCTTGCGAGATGCTCGAAAACTGTGTTCACTAGCTAAAACAAAACTCGCAGCACCGGGAAAATCACAAAATGTAGCCGACTCCTAAATCATGCAGATGTATCACATTTTGCGGGCGCCATTTGCCGACGGTATTACTCACCACACTCTAAATCACACGAGAAAGGATATCCTGGGGCGCATGAAGATTGCATTTTTAGGAACTGGACGCATGGGCACCGAGCTTGCCCTGCATTTGTTGGACGAACACGAACTTGTGGTGTGGAACCGCACCAAGGAGAAGACCAAGACTCTCGCAGACAAGGGAGCCGCCGTCGCGGATTCCCCGCAAGAGGCTGTCGACGGCGCGGACGTCGTCATTACTAGCCTTTTCGGCCCGGACACGGTCCGCGAAGTTGTTCTTGACGCGAACCTGATTCCCGAAGGAACCCCATGGCTTGATGCGACCACGATTTCCCCTCAGGACGCCGATTCTTTCGCCGAGAAGGTTCCCACCTACGTGCACACCCCAGTCGTGGGAACGCTCACCCCGGCTCGTAATCAGAAGTTAGGCGTATACGTGGGCACTAAGGACGCGCAGCTGCGCGAGCTGGCTGCAAAGATTGTGCACCCGTGGGGTGCTGCGAACCCGGAGCGGATTAAGCAGGTGGATACGGCGGGTAAGGCGGCCGTCGGGAAGCTACTTGCAAACCTGGCACTGGCGGTGACTGCGCAGGGCTTCCGCGAGGCGCTCAAACTTGGTGAGGCTACCGGCACCTCGGCTGCGGAAGTCGTGGATATGTTGAACTCCACTGGCCTGGAATTCATTAAGAATATGAAGTCGCCGTTCGTCCTCGGCGAGCGTGATACCGAGCCTGGTGACTTCACGGTCAACGCAATTGCTAAGGATGTCCGCCTCATGCTGGACACCGCAGGCGAACTGCCGGCAGCGCACACCGCTTTAGATTCCCTAGAGGCGCAGCAGGACAAGGACCGGGGTGAGCACGACTTTTCCGCCATTCTGGTGTACCGGAATGAAGACTAGTTAACGATGGCACGCTGGGCCCCAGTTACTTTCTGCGTGCGTGGCGTGCCCGAGCCGCACGCTCTGTGCGGTACTGAGCAATAGTCATCGCCTCCCACTTCCCCTGCGGCGACAACGGACCAGTAGCCAACCCGACTTCAAACGTGCCATCAGTATGCAACCACATCGTGGTCCCTGTCTCCGGATCAAGAACATAATGCAACCCACCATGAGTTTTATGATTATGGTCACTCGAACACAGGTCCACCATGTTGTTAGCTGACGTGGGCCCACCTTCGGCATACTCCACCCGGTGATCCTTCTGACACCTATGGGCCGGTGTCATACACCCCGGTAGCCCGCAGGTCCCATCACGGCCTTCTAAGTAGGCCTTAATACCAGCACTCGGGGTATACGAGTTCGACACCACGTCCTTATAGTCAGCCAGATCCCGGGTAGCGGTCACTTTGCCTAGGAGTTCATCACGTAAGGCACCGGTCATCCACCCGATACCCGATACCCACGCGGGAGCATCAGGGATGTCCTGGGTTTGGTAGACGTTTAACGTCAAGTTCACGGTGATGTTGTCAAAGAGCAGCTTATGGAAAGCCTCTTGCCTAGAGCAACTGTAGCGTGCTGCTATTTTCCGGATTGCCTCCTCCAAAATCAGCCCATCAGGTTTGGTCAACTCCGCACGAAGGTTGGCTATACCGTCGCCGTCTTGGTCGTCTTCGCCTGGGAGGTCTAAATCAAAAGGTGGCAGTTCTTCCCGGGTGGGTTCTTCCTTAAGGTGGGGGTTGGTTGCTACCAGGATGGTGGTGAGTTTCTTGCGCAGTGCGGTGTAATCAGGGAACGCTTGCCTGGGCATGGTGGGGGTCAGAAGTTTTTCTAACTGGTGGTCGATCGCGTCGAAGGTATCTGCCTCTGCTGCTTCGAAGACCGATGCCAGCATGCCGATGTGTTCTGTGTCTAGCAGGTGAAGTTGGCGTTGCAAATCAAGCACCCTAGGTAGTCGGTAGAGGATGTCCATGCCGACAATGAGGATGCGTTTGGCACGGCCTTCACTGAAGTTAGTGACTGCTTTGAGACGTTTGAGTACGTCGCGTAAGGGTTCGTGGCCTTTGGGCATGAGGTGTTCTAGGGCCATGAATTCTATGCGTCTGGCGTCTTCGAGGAGGACGGCGGTTTTATCTGTTTGGTCGCTGCGGCAGAAGAATGCTGGCGGGTTAACTCCAGGCCGGCGGCGGATGTGGCGTGGTAAGTCGGTAAGTTGCATTGGTCCCCCATGTTTCTGGCCCACCCCCTGGGGCCATCTGTGGTGTTGTATGGTTATACACCCCACCATACAAGATTAGAACATGCGTGTCAATTTACATTCATGAGAACTGGCAATTAGCCATGCCCGCGCTCATATATTCGAACACCTGCACGGCCCTTGCAAAACACCCGCATCGAAGGAGTAATATTTTCGTCCATGAAACCGGATTTAACGCGAAGTGAACGCCTCGACCGCCTCCCTGTTACTGGGAAGCACAAGAAACTGCTCGTAGGCTCTGGCATCGGGTGGGCTCTCGACGCCATGGACGTGGGCCTCGTTTCCTTCATCATCGCTGCCCTCGCCGTGCACTGGGATCTGGATAAGACCACCACCAGCTGGATTGCGTCAGTTGGGTTCATCGGCATGGCTATCGGCGCAGCACTTGGCGGTTTGCTCGCCGATAAGATTGGCCGCCGCCACGTCTTCGCTATCACGCTGTTGGTGTATGGTCTGGCCACCGGCGCGTCAGCACTGGCCGGGTCTGTCGCGGTGTTGATTATTTTCCGCTTCCTCACCGGCCTGGGATTAGGTGCCGAACTGCCGGTAGCATCTACGCTGGTCAGCGAATTTGCTCCCCGGCATATTCGCGGGCGCATGGTCGTGTGGCTGGAAGCATTCTGGGCCGTCGGCTGGATTCTCGCGGCGGTGATTGGCACGTTCGTCGTCGCAAAAAGCGAAAATGGGTGGCGCTGGGGCCTTGCCCTCGGCGCCGTGCCCGCCGTGTATGCGCTGTATGTGCGCATGAAGATGCCGGAATCCGTGCGTTTCCTGGAATCCCGCGGTCGCGACGATGAGGCCGAGGAAGTGGTCCGCAGTTTCGAAGCAGACGTTCCCCCTTCCGCGCTTATCGACGCCCCTCCGGCCAGCAACGCACCCCACGAAAACGCCACCGATTCCAGCATCTGGGGGCCTGGCCTGCGCCGGCGCACCGCAGCGTTTTGGATCGTCTGGTTCTGCGTGTCGCTGGCTTACTATGGGGCGTTTACCTGGATACCGTCTCTCCTGGTGGATCAAGGTTTTAGCCTGGTGCGTTCGTTTAGCTTCACGCTCATTATCACCCTGGCGCAGCTTCCCGGATACGCGCTAGCAGGCTGGCTCATCGAAGTATGGGGGCGGCGCACCACATTGGCCGTCTTCTTGGTGGGGTCAGCCGTATCCGCCGGACTGTACGGGTTGGCGGCTGCTCCGTGGCAGATTATTGCCGCCGGCTGCCTACTGTCCCTGTTTAACTTGGGTGCGTGGGGTGCTTTGTATGCGATTGGGCCAGAGCTCTACCCCACCGCTATCCGCGCTACCGGCACTGGTGCGGCCGCAGCCTTTGGGCGCGTGGGATCAATCCTGGCGCCCCTTATTGTTCCGCCCGTTCTCGTATTCGGCGGACAAGCTGGCGTGTTCGGCCTGTTTGCGTGTGCTTTCGCTCTGGCGGCCGCGGCAGCATTCACGCTGCCGGAGCAACGCGGCAAGGTCTTGAGTTAGAACCTAGGCAAGGATCCGTGCCGCTGCCGCACGTGCGTCCGCGATAATCGCAGGCACGCCGACACCGCCGGCCCATGCGCCAGTGACTTCGATACCCGGGGTCAGGCCAGCCTTCGCGGCTGCAACCGCTGCGAGGTGGTTCTCGTCGTAACGCGGGATACCGCCGAACCAGCGCTGCACGTAAATCTCTTTCAAACCTGCGGCGCGGCCGTCGAAGCCCGTGATCTTCTGCAGGTCGTCCAAAGCCCAATCGACCAAATCATCTTCGTCGGCGCGAACCACCGCATCATCGCCGAAGCGGCCAAAGCTGGCGCGGACTGTCGCACCGCCGAACTCTGCGATATGAGGCCACTTCCGGGACGAGAACGTGAACGCCTTGGCGTGGACGCCCGGCTCGTCGGAGGCGATAAGGACACCCGAGTTCTGTGGCAAACCCTCGTCGGACTCAAAATGCATGGCCACCACGACGGAGCTAGCCAACTTCACCGGTTGCAGGGCAGCAGACGTTTCCGGTGCGACGTCGCGAAGCAACATTGCCACGGTGGGCGCGGGGGTGGCCAGCAGCACACGGTCGAAGCGGCCATCGGCACCCTTGAGTGTGAAGCTTTCGCCCTCGCGGCTGATGCCAGCGATGAAGGCGTCGACGTAGACGGTAGATTTTTCCGCCAGGGTCTCATAAACCTGCTGGTAACCGCGCTTGAACGCGCCGAAAACAGGCGCGGGCTTCGCCCCCGGGGCGGGAGCAGGACGCGAGTCCAGGATCTTCTGCACCGCGCCGGAAAGCGTCGGGCGTTCCATCTCATCCAGGGTTGCGGCAAGCTGCGGGATCGTGGCGCGCACGCCTAAGTCGTCGGCGGTGCACGAGTAGACGCCACCAAGCAGGGCAGATACGGCGTGGTCCACGACCTCGTCGCCGTAACGCTGGCGCACGAGCGCACCCACGTTGAGGTCGCCGCCGACTGGCCAATCGATCGGATCGGCATCCTTCTCCGCGTCGATGCGTGCCGCAGTCTCCGCAGAAACCAGGTGCGCTACCGGCTCGGACGTGGCGGGAATACCCATGACTGTGGCTCCCGGCAAATTCTCCAAGGCTCCGCCGGTGTACACCAGGGAACGCAGCCCGGAGGGGGACACAATCTGGTCCCCCAGACCGAGCTCCTCAAAGAATTCGCGGGCTGCCCCGCGGCGGGCCAAGAAAGCTTCGGCGCCGACGTCGACAAGCCCAGCCTCAAAGGGCACAGTCCGCAGTTTCCCGCCTGGGCGGTCTGCCGCTTCGAAGACCTCCACCTGGGCATCCTTGTCCAGTTTCTGGATCTCGTAGGCGGCGGTAAGACCTGCTAGGCCTGCTCCGATAACGGCAATACGCATAAGTAGTAAAACTCCTTAGTAGTCTTCGTGGATGATCGCGATCGCTTCAGTGATCGCCTCAGCTGGGGTATCCGGCAGGACGCCGTGCCCCAGGTTGAAAATATGGCCGGTGGCGTGGCCAGCGTCGATGGCGCGCGCAACCTCGTCCTTGATGCGGTGTACCTCGCGGCGAACCACGTCGGGGCCGGCGAACAGCATCGCCGGGTCAAGGTTGCCCTGCAGCACCTTCGCGCCGGAGGCCTCGTGGATGCGGGCGGCCGCGCGGTCCATGGGCACGCGCCAGTCCACACCCATGACCTCAGATCCGGCCTGCGACATGTCCGCAAGCAGTTCGCCGGTGGTCACGCCGAAATGGATGCGAGGGATGTTCGCGTCGGCGATCTCTTCGAAAATCTGGCGCGAGTACGGCAGGACGTATTCCCGGTAATCGTGCTCGGAGAGGAAGCCCGCCCACGAGTCGAACAGCTGCATCGCATCGATACCGGCATCAATTTGGGTGCGCAGGAAGCTCACGATTGTGGGCACGAGGCGTTCCATGAGCAGGTGCCACGTCTCCGGGTCGGTGTGCATGAGCGCCTTGGTGTGCTGGTGCGTCTTCGACGGGCCGCCTTCGACCAGGTAGCTGGCCAGGGTGAAGGGGGCGCCAGCGAAACCGATGAGCACCTGGTCGTTGCGCAGCTCTTCGAGGATCTGGCTAATACCCACCTGGATTTCCGCGACGGGGGCTTCGAGGATGGGAAGGTTCTTGACGTCGTCGCGGGTGCGTACGGCGTGGTCCATGACGGGCCCGCGGCCGGGGACGATTTCCACGCCGATGCCCGCGGCGCGCAGTGGCACCACGATGTCGGAGAATAAGATCGCGGCGTCGGTGTCATGGCGGCGGACGGGCTGCAGAGTGATTTCGGCGAGCAGTTCCGGCATGAAGCACGAATCGAGCATCGTAATTCCCTCCCTGACCTTGCGGTATTCGGGGAGGGAGCGTCCGGCCTGGCGCATGAACCAGACGGGTGTACGTGCCGGAGTGCGCCCGGCGACGGCGTCAAGAAACGGTGCAGCTTCGAGCTGACGTCGGGAAGTAGTCATGGCCACCATTGTGCCCCAACGACAGACAGTATCCAACTATCGGTGTACTAAGTTGAATCGGGCAACCCTATGATTGCTTATCGACGAACCGTGTTCGACCCCAGATCCACAAGTAGTGAGCACACGAGCATGAGCAGTGTCGCAGCCATCGGGTGCAGCACGCCGGATAAGGCGACAGCCACGCCGGCGATGTTGTACACGGTTGTGATGGCGTAATTGCGATCAACCACCTGGCACACGGACCGCGCCATGCGGAAAAGTTCGGGGACGGCGGATACGTCGCGGCGCATGATGACGGCGTCGCGGCCGGGCCGGTCCTCTTCTTCGGTGGGCAGCACCGGAACGGAGTCCGAGAGCAAGATGCCGGCGTCCGCAACTTTGAGCACCTCGGTGACGGAGACGTCGCCGACCATCGCCACGTGTGCGCCGCGGACTTTAAGCCCGCGTACGGACTTTGGTTTGTCGCCGGCCGCCATGCCGGCCAGCACCTGCGACATGCCTAGGCGGGAGGCGAAGCGCCGGGCCACCGGGTACGTGTCGCGGGAGAGCAACACGGTGGATAGGCCCATGTATTCCAGCTGGTTGATGCTTTCGACGGCGTCGTCCTTGACGCGGTCGCGCAGGGAAATCACGCCGCGGTCTTTGCCCGCCCAGCTGACGACGAGCGGCGTGCCCCCGGAGACGGCCGCCCGGCCGAGCGGGCCGCGGAGTTCGGCGAGGTGCCGGGGACGCCACAGGCGGGCGTCGACTTCGTGGGTGGTCTCCCCTACTTTGAGTTCGATGCGTGCGGTGAAGTTACCGCTGACGTCGATGTCCACGGCCTCTACATCCACCCAGTATTGGGTGCGCCCGGAGTCGTTGTCGCGGGATTGTCGGGCGGCGTGCACGAGGGCTTGGGAGGCCGGGTGGTTGGATTCCATGCACAGTGCTGCGGCGACGCGCAGGACCAGTTCGGGGTCTTCACCGCGTGCGACGGTGACGTCGCGGACGGTCATCTCCTGTTCGACCAGGCTTCCCACGCGGTTGAACACCACGGTGTCCATGTCGCGCAGGGTCCTGAAGGTGACCCCTTCGCGGACCAGGATGCCCCGGCGCGCGGCGACCTCCACCCCGAGGCGCAGCGGGAGTGCGGCGGCGAGTGCGTAGGCGGTCGGCGCGACGACGGCCAGAACGGAGAGGTAGACGGCAAACGCTGCGACGGCGTGGCGGGTGCTCACGTACCAGACGATGCCGGCGAGTACGGCCACGAAGAAGGCGATGGGGATGATTCGCGACGCCGTTTTGGTGGCTTCTTCCATCCTTTTGCGCAGGCGGTTTTGGACGGTGCCGACCCACCGTTCGACGGCTGCGGCCCGGGTGCCGTGGCCGCTGCGCACGACGCGGATCTTCAGTGGCTTATCGATAATGAGCGCCCCGGCGAAGACTGTGTCGTCCACGGAGACGGTGCGCCGCCCGGATGGTTCTACGACCGAGGGCCGGATTGTGGCGGACCCGCCGACGACCATGCCGTCGAAAGGCACGCGTTGCCCGGGTTTAAGGGAGACGTCGTCGCCCGGGTTGAGCTCGTTGACCGGCGTTTCTAGGTGCTGGCCCTTGTACACGACGGTGACCTCGGATTCGGGGTCGACGCGTTCGCGGGCAACGTCCGCAGCCAACGAGGGCCGGGTCTGCAGGGAGAGCCTACGCCCGAAGAGGAGTAGTGCGGTGATGCCGCAGGCGACATCGTAGAAGAATTCGGGGCCTTCGTTGAAGACGCCGAACCAGTCGGGCGCCGCGGACCACTCGGGGTCGCCGGCGGGGGTGAGGAAGAGCGTGCCTAGCGACCACAGGTAGGCGGACACGATTGCGATGGAGCTTGCCCCGTCGAGGGTGGCCACGCCGCGGCGCACCCCGCCGAGGAACGCGCGGTGGAAAGGCCAGGCGCACCAGATGACCACGGGCGCGGAGACGACGGCGAGTGCCCACTGCCACCCGTAAAACTGCAGCTCTTCCATGTACGTCAGCGCCAGGACGGGCACGGTGAATACGATCGCGATGATGACGCGCGCCCAGGTAATCAGGTGCCGTGGCGTGTACAGCGTGTCGTGCAGCGGCTGCGGCACGGGTTTGGAGTGGATGAACCAGCCAGCGCGCTGCGCGACACGCATGGTGCGGTCCGGCACGACTGCGCGTTTGCGCAGGGGGAAGGATTCTTCCCGGTCGCGGCGGTGGATGGAGGAGTCTGTGAGCGTGGCGGTCACGCCGTTGTCCTCGAAGGCTGTGATCAGCTTTGCGACGTCCGTAGCCCGCGGAGCCGTAACCCAGGCAGTGTGCGTGGGGTACACGACGTGCGCATGCACCCCATCGATAGCCTCAAGTGCTCGCTCCAGCGCGGTGGTGTGGGGCCCGTCGACGACGCCTTCTACGTGGAAGACGTAGGAAATAAGTGCGTTATTGTTAGCCACGGCCACGCACCACAAGCAAAATACTGACCGCTGTGACAATGATGTTGATCACCATGATGTACCCCACCGCCTGGATGGCCAGAGCCATCACGTTGACCAAGATGAGTACGCCAGCGAGCACGCTATAGATCCACCACTTGGCGTGAATAGCCAGCGCCAATCCGATGCCGCCAACAATGTTGACCCACGCCATGAAGCGTTGGTTGCGCACAATTTCTGCGGCCGTGCCGTAGGGGACGTCGGCGGTGAGGATGATCATGCCGGCTAACAGTGCCAGGACTGCTGCAACGACCGCTGTCCAATACGCTACGGGCGTTTGTCGCCGGTCCATGTCCAGGTCTCCTCCCGGTAATTAAAGATCAGGGACACTACTGCGGCGACGGCAGCGAAGATTTGCAGGGCGCCGTCGATAGCAAAGAATGCGTCCGGCGCGTGGCTTGCTCCGGGGGTCAGACCAAACATGAGCAGTCCGCGAACCGCCAGGTAAAAGCCGAAAATCAGCAGGAAGCGGCGTGCGAAGCCGGCCCACTTGTGTGCTTTCCACACCAGGGATACAAACCACCCCAGAAGAGCCACAATCCCCAGTCCGATGAGTCCGGAGAAGACGGCCGCTGCGATAGCCACGCCGTGGATGGCGGCATCGCCGAGCATCTCGGTCTGCGCGCCGGCTTGCTTGGCGGCGGCAATCATGGCGGACGGGTCGATGATTGCGACAGCTACGTTGATGACCTGGTGCAGTGCTTCCGCAATGAGGATTGCTATCCACACGTACACCATCAGCTGCACCGACTCGGGGCGCTGCTGTTCTGTGCTGGGGGCCTGTTGTTCTACCTGCACGCCCGCGCTGCCTCTACCGCAAAGTAGGTCAGAATCTGGTCCGCGCCCGCGCGCTTCAGCCCGAGCAGGGATTCCATCATGACGGCGTCACGGTCAATCCAGCCGCGTTCGCCGGCAGCCTGGATCATCGCGTATTCACCAGACACCTGGTACGCGGCGACGGGGACCGGGGACATGTCGGCAACCTGGCGCAGAATATCCAGGTACGGCAGGCCAGGCTTGACCATCACGAAATCAGCGCCTTCGGCAATGTCGAGCTCGACCTCCAGCAGGGATTCCCGCGCATTCGCAGGATCCTGCTGGTAGGTGCGGCGGTCGCCCTCCAAGGAGGAGCCGACGGCCTCACGGAAGGGGCCAAAGAACGCAGACGCGTACTTCGCGGAGTACGCCATGATGGCAACGTTCTGGTGGCCTTCCTCATCGAGCGCGTCGCGGATGGCGCGAATCTGGCCGTCCATCATGCCCGACGGGCTCACAATATGGGCGCCCGCACGCGCCTGGGCGACAGCCATGTCGCAGTACAACGGAAGGGTGGCGTCGTTGTCCACCACGCCGTCGACAAGCACCCCACAGTGACCGTGATCGGTGAACTCATCGAGGCAGGTGTCTGTCATGATGAGGACGTCGTCGCCGAATTCTGCACGCAGCGCGCCGGCCGCACGGTTGAGGATGCCGTCCGGGTTCCAGGCGACGGAGCCGGTAGCGTCCTTGTCCTCGTCGCGGGGCACACCGAAGAGGTCCACGCACTTGACGCCGGCCTCAGCAGCCTCCTCGACCGCCTTCTTCAGCGAGTCAAAAGTGTGCTGGTAGACACCCGGCATGGAGGAAATCTCACGCGGGGCATCGAGGCCGTCGACGATGAACATCGGCAGGATGAAGTCGCTTGGGTGCAGGTGGGTTTCCGCCACCAGCTCCCGCATCGCCGCTGACTGGCGCAGACGGCGGGGACGACGAACTGGGAACTGTGACATCAGAAAACCTCCGAAAATCTATGACGACTGTTTGCGCGACCTACGCTTCTTCCGAGGCGGAGGCAGCTGACCGGTTGCCCGCAACTGTGCCACATGCTCCGCCAAAGCGTCGACCAAACCGTTGACGTCCGCCACCTCGGGCATGACGTCCACGCGCAGGCCCATCTCTTTGGCGGTCTCTGCGGTCATGGGACCGATTGCAGCAATAATCGTACGCTGATGTGGCTTACCCGCAATCCCCACGAGGTTCTTCACCGTAGAAGAGGAGGTAAAGCACACCGCGTCAAAGCCACCAGTCTTGATCATGTCGCGGGTCTCTGCAGCCGGTGGGGCCGCACGCACGGTGCGGTAAGCAACGACGTCGTCGACTTCCCAGCCCAGCTCAGTCAAACCATCGACGAGCACATCCGTGCCCAAGTCCGCCCGGGGCAGCAGCACGCGGCCCACTGGGTCCAGGTCTTCGACGTACGGCGGGAATACCTTGACCATACCGCGAGCGTTCTGCTCGTGCGGGTCCGGCTGGATCTCCGGGGTCAGGCCCAGGGCGCGGATTGCCTTGGCGGTCTTGTGGCCTACCGCACCGAGGCGCACGCCGGCGAAAGCGCGGGCATCGAGGCCAAATTCCGTAATCTTGTTCCACACCGCGTCCACAGCATTGACGGAGGTGAACAGGACCCACTGGTAACGGCCCTCCACAATGCCCTTGATGGCGCGTTCCATCTGCGCCGGGTTACGTGGCGGTTCCAGGGAAATCGTGGGGACTTCCTGCGGGATCGCGCCATGCGTTGCCAGGCGCGCGCTCATCTCAGCAGCCTGCGACTTCGCGCGTGGCACCAGGACGCGCCACCCGTACAGTGGCCGGGATTCCCACCACGAGTACTTCGCGCGAGTATCCACGGCGTGGCCTACGGTCACGACCAGAGAGCCGGACAGCTCAGCTTCGATGGCGCCCATGGTGGAGACTGTGGCGTCGTACGTCCGCTGCAGACGGGTGGTGCCGTGGGTGGTGACGCTCACTGGTGTGTCGTCAGGAAGCCCGCGCGCGGTCAGTTCGGCGGCGATCGTCGGCAAGTTCGCCTTGACCGCCTGCAGCACGAGCGGCTGCGGAGCGGCGACCAGCTGGTCCCAGTCCACGTCGGTGGTGGTCACGTCGGCTTCAGTGAATGTAGAGCCCAGGGCCACGCCGGCGAAAGCGGGGACTGTCGACGGCAAACTCATGCCAGGTACCACCTGGAATTCCACGCCCGACTCCCCCACGGCATTAATTTCCGCGAGGACGGCTTCACGCGAGAGCGGGTTGCCTGCAACCAGGCGCACAACGTTGTCGCCTTGGCGTGCGCGGGCGGCGAGGACCTCGGCCATGGCGGCCGCGCCCTCAGCACCGGCAGCGCCAGCCAGCCCGGGAATGGCCGGGGTTTCGTCTTCATCCTCGCCCTCAGTAGCGGACGCTACTGAGGGAGACGCCGCTGCAGAAGACGCTACTGACGCGAAAACCTCGGACGATTCCATCAGTTCGGCAGCCGTCGGCGGTTCGGGGCGTGGCGGACGACGCCGGGCACCCGATTCCTTAGCCTGCGCGACAAGTTCCTCGTACGCCTTGCGCGCAGCCTCAACCTTGTGATCAGGGACCGGAACATTCACGCCGACCATGGCGCGCACACCCTGGAGTACGTCCTCATCCACAACGGCGTGCGCAGTATCGCCCATGACTTCGCGGGCGCGCACCGTCACCAAGTCGGGATTTCCGGGGCCCGCGCCGACGAAGAAGACTTTCCCGCAGGGGACGTCCGAATCGTCACCTCTAGCATCGGCCACGTCCGACGTGTCGGGCGCGTGGTCGCCAGGTGCCGTGAGATGTGCGTCGGATGCTTCGGAGGACTCCGGCGCCTCGGACGTCAATGCCATACTTATCTCTTTCATTGGACATGCACAAAGACGGCCGCACCACGTGGCGCGGCCCTGTTTACTTACGACGACTACCTACAACCTCCACCACGCGCAGTTAAAAAGCTCGCGGGCGGGCGTACCAACACCCCTTTGGGCGGTGGCGTGTCATCATGTGGTAGTAACACCATAAAATAAGTGACACTAAATAGGAAACCGAACACCCTACACCACACTGAAATCCACCGAGGCGTAGGGGGTGTTTTAGGGGGAAACTACCTGTTCACGCCCCCTATTTTTCGTTTTATACCGTAAGTGCGCCGAGTTGAGTGGCGTAGTCGCGGGCTTGCTGCGACGTACCGGTAGACACCACGATCCGTTCCACGGTGGCACCGTCAAGTTCTATGACGATCCCCGGCTTCGGTGCGCTGCCGTGGCAGACGGCGAAGACGGAGTCCCCGTCCTGGTGGTACGTGCCGGTGGATGTTACGCCCTTGATTCGGGTGGCGGGTTCCCGTTTGCCTTCTGCGATTTCGGGGAGGGCGAAGACGTCGTCGACAGCTGTGGCGCGGACGACGGTGCGGGTCGGGATAGTGAGGTGGGAGCGGTGGGCAGCGAGCTTTTCCCACCAATCTAATTCCACAATCACTTTCTTATCTGTGATGTGCAATGTAGCCATGAGGTCTACAACCTTAGCCACTAATGATGTCTGCGGCACCATCGGCCAGCAGACGCTGCGCAACCTCGCGTCCCAGTTCGACGGCGCGGTCGCGTGGGCCGGTTTCGGAAGCCTTCAGCGAGGTGCTGCCGTCGAGGGCAAAAACGCCACCGTAGATGGTAATCGAATCGCCGTCGACCACGGAGTGTGCGGCCACGGGCGCGGTGCAGCCGGCCTCAAGGGTGCGCAGCACGGTGCGTTCGGCGTGCGCCTGGTCGGTGGCCACGGGGTCGGCAATCTCGTCGAGTGCAGCAACAACGTCGGTGTCGTCAGCGCGGCATTCGATCGCCAGGGCACCCTGCGCGGGTGCCGGCATGATGGTCTCCGGTTCGAAGACTTCGGTGGCGCGGTCGTGGTGCCCCACGCGGGACAGGCCGGCGTAGGCCAGCATGATGGCGTCGAGTTCGCCGTCGGACACTTTGCCCATGCGGGTATCAATGTTGCCGCGCAGTGGCTGAATGTCCAGGTCGGGGCGCAGCGCACGCAGCTGGGAGATGCGACGCGGTGCGGAAGTTCCCACGCGGGCCCCCTCGGGGAGGTCCGCCAGTTGCAGGCCATCGCGGGCGATCAGGGCCTCGCGGTGGTCGGCACGCTTCGGGACGATGAGGTGAAAGCGCGGATCCGGCGCGGTGGGCAGGTCTTTCATGGAGTGCACGGCCACATTGACCTCACCGGCGGCCATGGTTTCACGCAGCGCCTGGGTGAACACGCCTACCCCGATGCGTTCGACGGGGGCCATGTTCACGTCCCCAGCAGTGGTGACAATATGCAGGTCAGCCTCATGGCCGTGCGCGCGGAAAGCGTCGCGGATATGGCCGGCTTGCGTGGTGGCCAAGAGGGAACCACGAGTTCCGATGACAAGCGTGAGCGTCACAGCTACTCCTCTTCTACCTTGAAATCTTTGCCCGGGAGGGCCGTTGCTGGCAAGGCTACACTGCGTTCCTGATCGGTGTTCGTTTCCGCGTCCACCAGGCCGAAGAACTCCTGCAACGCGGACTCGTAGGAGACGACTCCACTCTCAACCGCCAATTCCTTGGCTTTTACCGTCGGATTGTGCAGCAGCTTATCGACGACCCTCCGGACCGCCTTCGTGACTTCCACGAATTCATCCTCGGTCACCCCGGGGACGCGCCCGCGCAACCTATCCAGCTCGGAGGCTACGACGTCGGCGGCGTGGCGTCGCAAAGCAGTAACTGCCGGAGCGACATCGCGCACGCGCTGCTCCGAAGTAAATGCCCTGAGCTCTTCACTGATGATCTCGGTGGCCTCCGCGTTGGCGGGGACCTCGCCTTCTGCATGCGCCTCGTGCAGGTGCTCGATATTGACCAGCTGGGCGCCAGCCTCCGTGACATCCGGATTGATGTCGCGTGGCAGAGAAAGGTCTACCAGCATGAGCGGGGTGCCGCGGTCTGGAATATCGGCCGCGTTGACGGTAAAACCGTCCGCACCGGTCGCCGAAATCACAATGTCGACCTCGCCGAGCACACTCGCGCGGTCCGCGAAATCGACGACGCGCGCCGGAACCCCAGCCTCTTCCGAGTGCCCGGCGAGGCGCTCCGCACGCTCCTTCGTCCGGTTCGCGATAACCAATTCCCGCACGCCCGCCTTGCCCGCATGCGTCGCAGCCAAAGAACTCATGGCGCCAGCACCCAGGACTAGTGCGGTTTTGCCTTCCAGGTTTTCTACCCCCATGAGGCGCAGGGCCTCATCCATCGCGAACGACACCATGGAAGCGCCGGCGTCGTCAATGTCCGTCTCCGAGTGCACACGCTTGCCCGTGTGCAGGGCCGCCTGCACTAAGCCGTGCAGGGCTTGGCCCACGGTCCCCTGCTCAGTAGCCTCCTGATACGCGCTGCGCACCTGGCCAATAATCTGCTGCTCGCCCACCACCATGGAATCCAGTCCGGACGTCACGGTGAAAGCATGCTCGGCGGCAGCATCGGCGTAGCGGACGTAGAGGTACCCGCGCAACGTCTCCATATCCACCCCGGAAATATCGTGGAGGACCTTCACCACGTCCTGAACCCCCGTATGGAAACTCTTCGCCATGGTGTACACCTCCATCCGATTACAGGTAGAGATGATCATCGCTTCTGTGATCGACGGCTTATCCACAAGGCGGGTCGTCGTCTGCGATCGCACGACGTCATCCATGCTCAAGCGTTCCAACAAAGATACGGGCGCCGAACGATGGGACATGCCAACCACAAGGACACTCACGATAAGTTTCACCACTTTCAGCCCACGCTGAAGGCTATCAATCTTTTGTCTAGGTGTGATATCCACCTAAGATTAACCCCGAAACGGGAATTTAAACACTTTCTCGAGGGTAATTAGGCCACATTTTTAGAACAACAAAGCCTGCCCTAACTCCTCATTATCGACCTCCCAGCAGGCAAATTCCTCACCGTCAATAACCACCACGGGGACGCGGTCCCCGTACTCCATGGCCAACTCGCGGTCCACGTCGACGTCGCGAAGCACCAACTGCGCCCCCGCCTGCTCCACGACGGGCCGAATCTGCTCGGCGACCCTCCCGCACGAACCGCACGTCTGCCGCACCATCAACTCCACAAGACGTCCCGACATCTCAACCTCCTTCAACCCGGCTGCGCCATGCTCGGCGCACTCACCAACAACCTAGTGCGTATTGTTGGAGACGTGGCCAATGACTTCCTGAACACCCCCGAAGAATTCCTCTCCGGATGGACGCCGTCGCGGGCGACGCTGCGTAACTTCATCGAAACCAAAGGCCTCCCCCCGCAAGGCGACGCCGCCCAACGCGCCGCCGCCAAAGCCGCCCTCAAAGCCGCATCCCCACCACCGAACCGGGACCACGGGGCCGCCGCATTCTTCGACATCGACAACACCGTCATCCGGGGTTCCTCACTCATCGAATTCGGCCTCGGCCTGGCTAAACGTCGCTACTTCAAAGCCTCCGAAGTAGGCCCCATGCTGTGGAAACAACTGAAATACAAGTTCACCGGCTCCGAAGACGCTGACCACGTCGAAGAAGGCCGCAACCAGGCCCTCGAATTCATCAAAGGCCGTTCCGAAGCAGAACTCGTGGCCCTGTGCGAAGAAATCGTGGAAAACTCCATGCAGTACCAAGCCTTCGCCGGCACCCTCCAACTAGCCCAAGAGCACCTAGACGCCGGCCAGGAAGTGTGGCTCGTCTCCGCCACCCCAGTCCAGCTTGCCGACATCCTCGCCCGCCGCTTCGGCTTCACCGGAGCACTCGGCACCGTCCCAGAGGTCGTCGACGGCATCTTCACCGGCCGCCTCGAGGGCGACATCCTCCACGGCCCCGGCAAACGCCACGCCGTCAAAGCGTTAGCCAAGCACCAGGAATTCGACCTGGAACGTTGCACCGCCTACTCGGATTCCATCAACGACCTACCCATGCTCACCATGGTGGGCAACCCGGTGGCCGTCAACCCCGACGCGAAGCTGAAAAAAGAGGCCGAGGCCCGCGGCTGGCCCATCAAGGACTACCGCAGCGTCCGCACCGCAGTAAAGAAGTGGGGTATCCCAGGCTTAGCGACGGCTGCCCTCACCCTCGCCGGCATGCGCGCCAGGCGGCGGCGCACCAAGTAACATACGGCCACACCGCGCTCGCATGCCCTGCCCCGCCCTGGGAAATTACGTCATGCGAACCGGCGTGTCGCAAAACCTCCATTCTGCGAGGCAGCGCGGAGCAAACCTGCAGGTGAATTTTTTGCACCCTGTCCAGAATGGAGGCTTAGAGACAACCACGGGTTAAGTAAAGAAATGTGCGTCTCCAATCCAGGAGATCCCCAGCGATCTATACACGATCTAAAACCCCGAATCATCAGCAACAGCGCGACGATGATAATAAAAAGACATTCTGTGAACTTCTGGAAAAATCCACCTGGTGATTTAACTAAGCTTAACTCGCAGAATGTATTTTTCGTATCACGCGCTGCACTCAGGCGTTAAGAGTCAAAAAGAAAACCCGGCCACCACAACGGTGACCGGGCTACACAAGCTTTACTTGCCGAGCTTCCTACGCTGGACGCGGGTACGGCGCAGCATCTTGCGGTGCTTCTTCTTAGACATGCGCTTGCGGCGCTTCTTGATAACTGAACCCATGAGTCAGTTCCTTTCTACGTTTCTTCAGCGATCCGCCTGGACCCCTAACGGACTTACCATAAGCCTTTAACGGGCCTAGCTTACTGGGAGACTAGGGGCAGTTGCAAAAACTTCAACCACCGGCCCCACCAGACTAGGTTTAGCCGACCTCGTAGAAGGAGGAATCCAAGTAATCGTTCACTGCCTTCTCGTGAACACGGAAGGAGCGTCCGACACGCACTGCAGGCAACTCACCAGCGTGAACCAGGCGGTACACGGTCATCTTGGAGACGCGCATGATTTCAGCGACCTCAGCGACGGTGAGAAACGTTCCCTTGTCTTCATTAGCCATATAAATATACCTATCCTTTAAGCAGGTGGCGCGCTGCAGGCTTCCCCTCCCGCAGTACTTGTCACGCACGTGCTCAAACCATCTTAGCGTGAACCGTGTGACTAGTGCGACCCAAGGTCATTAGCGCGACGGGTGCATGCTTCAGTGGCTCGATAGAACATTCCCCGAAAACCAGATTCCTCCAGCTCACGGACCGCAGCCGCAGTAGTACCACCAGGAGAGCACACCGCAGCGCGCAGCGACGCCGCGTCTACCCCCGGTTGGGTCAGCACTTCCCCAGCACCCGCAATGGTGTTATTGGCCATGCGCGCAGCTGCCTCCCGGGGGATACCCAGGGCGACGCCGGCGTCGATAAGCGCCTCAGCCATGAGGTACACATACGCCGGGGAGGACCCCATGAGGGAGGTCGCGGCGTCCATCTGCTTTTCTTCAATCCGTTGGACGACGGCACAGCGTTCGAAGAGACTGACCACGGCCTGCTCCTGCTCCGGGCTCACCCGCTTGCCGGGGGTGTAGACCACGACGCCCTTCCCCAGAGCCATGGGGGTATTCGGCATGGCGCGCACTACCGATGTGCCCGCCTCGAGGTGCTCCTCCAGGTGAGCCACCGTCAGGCCCGCTGCCACGGACACAACGACAGTATCCTGCGTGTTGGCGGCCAGGGTTTCCGAAAGCTCCTCGAGGACCCCGGGTACCTGGTCCACGCGCGTGGCCACGATGACGATATCCGCACCCCGGGCCGCGCGGGCCGGTTCGGTGACGGCTTGGACGCCGAGTTCCTCGCGGAGTTGGGTCGCGTGCTCTTCACGCCGCGTTGCTACTACGAGGCCAGATGGATTAAGGCCACCCCCGATGAGTCCATCGAGGATAGCCCGTCCCATGTGGCCTGCACCAATCAGGCCGATCATTGTTACATCATCACCACAATCGCTGGTCCAAAAGTCATAAGAAGGCCGACGACGCCCGCAAGCACCATCGAAAGCCCATCGCGGGAGGTACGCATAGCGTGGGCAACACCCACCATGAGGGCGGTCACCGCAAGCGCGAGCACCGCCACGATCAGGCGGCTCAGGCCAGATTCCCACAGGAACTGGAAACCGATGAAGACGACCGCACCAAGCACGATGCCCACCAGTGCCATGAGGATGACAGAACCCATGCCCACGGAAGACTCTTCTTCATCCTCTTCGAGCTCTGCGACTTCTTCGTCCTGGTCTGGGTATTCGAAGCCGGCGATGGAGTCTTCAACGTCCTCTTCCGCCTCGGCCGGGGTGTCCTCGACGACCTTAATCTCGCCCGTGACCTCAGTATCCGCGGCCGGGCGCTCTAACCCCTCGGCCTCGATCTCGGTGTCTTCAGCAGGCTTCTCGACGACCGTATCCGTGGCAACCGGCTCTTCGACCGGCGCCTCTGGCTCTTTCTCCTCGGCAGGCTCGGCGGCCGGAGGGGCGTCGTTAAGCGAGACCGCCTCAAACGTTGCAGTCTCTTCAATAGCCACCGGCTCTGGGCGGTCGGCGTTCTCCGCCTCGAGCGGCTGCGCGGTGTGGCGAGAATCGGCCGGAGCCTCGGTGACCTTAGGGAGGGATCCCGTGAGCTCCGCGACGGATACGCCGCCTTCTTCCAGGCGACGACGCCGGCGGCGTCCTCCCTCCTTCGGCTGCGAACCCGAACGGGCTAACAGCTCGGCAACGGTGAGTTGCTTATCGCTCTCACTCATCGTCAGTCCTTTCCTCATCCACGCCCTTGTCCGTGCGCTCCAGGATGATCCCTTCACGCAAAGCCCATGGGCAGATCTCAATTTCCTCGAGACCAAGGGCACGCATAGCGGCCTCAGCTACGAGCGCACCCGCAACGATCTGGTGCGAACGATCACTGCTCACACCCTCCAACTCCGCGCGGTCCGCGGCAGTCATACGCGAAATAAACGCGATGAGCTGACGCAAACCCGGGGCCGTCAGATACCGCTTGACAAACGGGCCTTCCGAAGAAGGCGCCGCACCAGTCAGACGTGCCAGCGTGCGGAACGTCTTCGACGTTCCGACCGCAACACGCGCGGGCCCAAAGTTGCGCATCTGCTTTGCCGGTTCGACAAGTTCCGCGTCGATAAAATCGCGTAAAAGATTAATCTTTTTACGCTCGGGCGGATCCGTATCAAACCACTGATGAGTTAGCCTACCTGCACCAAGGTCCAGAGAGAAAGCGGCGTCAGGGGTTTCATCCGTTCCCGTGGTCAACTCAAGGGAACCGCCGCCGATGTCTAGGTTTGTGATTCGGCCGGCAGACCACCCGTACCAGCGCCGCACAGCCAGGAATGTCAGGCGGGCTTCGTCCTCACCACTGAGGATTTCCAGGCGGACGCCAGTTTCCTTCTCAACGTGGTCAAGGACTTCTTTCGAGTTGGTGGCGCTGCGTACCGCAGAGGTAGCAAACGGGATGACCTCATCGCACTTGAGCTTCTGCGCCAGTTCCGTGGCTTCCGCAACGCACTTGGTCAGCCGCTTCACGCCTTTCTCGTGGATCGCGCCGTCTTTGTCCAGCTGCTCCACGAGCTTCAGGGAAGTTTTCCAGTCACTCATGGGTGTCGGGCGCCCACCGGGGCGGGCGTCGACAGCAACCATGTGGACGGTATTACTTCCCACGTCTAATACACCTAATCGCACACTCCCAGCGTAGACCGTCTACGGTGGTTGGGTGTGAGCAACGCGTCAAATAATTCGGTTTTCCTGGGATATCCAGAGGTAACTCCTGCTAAAAAGCAGGTAGATGCCGGGGTGGAGGTTGCCCCCGATTTCCCACGGGAATGGATAGAATTCCCCGACCCCGAAGACCCACAGCGCGTCTACTCCATCGACATCACGTGGCTGGAATCCTACTGGAACTGCGCATTCGGGACCCCCGAATGTCAAGGTATCAACTTCGCGCAGCCCGACGTCGGCTGCTGCGGCCACGGCGCGTTCCTCTCCGACGACTGCGACCGCGAAAACCTCTACCAGTCAGTCCAGAAGATGCCAGCCAAGTACTGGCAGTTGCGGCCCGAGGGCCCGCTTGACGACGACATGACGTGGCTCGAATGGGACGAGCTGGAAAACGAAGACGGCAACATGGAGCCCGCGCTCAAGACGAAGGTCGTGGACGGCGGCTGCATCTTTGCCAACCGCGCCGGCTGGGCCACCGGCCACGGGTGCGCCCTGCACCAATGGGCCATGGACGAAGGCATCAAGATTACCGTGGCAAAACCGGAAGTGTGCTGGCAGGTGCCCCTATCCCGCGAGGACGAGTGGGAAGTCCGCGGCGACGGCGAAGACATTCTGCGCACCACAATCGGTCAATACGACCGCCGCCAATGGGGCGACGGTGGCCTCTGGTTCGACTGGTGGTGCACCGACGCACCCGCCTGCCACACCGCAACGAACCCCCTGTGGCAGACGATGGAAACCGAACTGCGTACCCTCATGGGTGACGCCGCCTACGACGTCTTGGCGAATATGCTGCGGCGGCGGGCCGAGCGCGGCGGTGGCGCTACCGTGCACCCCGCGTCCGTGGAATCAGGACGAGCAAGCTAGCGCGAATCTTTGGTTACGCGGTAGCGACGAATACCCCGGTAGATAGCTAGCACCAGCACAACCAAGGTGATGATCCCCAGCTCGGCCACGCCTATATTGAGGCCGAGCGCGCCAACGAGCACAAAGATAAGTGCGGTTCCCAGGATAAAAATCAGCAGGAACTCAAGGACTGCAAAAAAAATGGGGCGCATGGAAACTTTCTTCCCTACCTAACCTTCGAACTTATACCCCAGACCACGCACCGTGACCAGGTGGCGGGGGCGGGATGGTTCTTCTTCAATCTTGGAGCGCAGGCGCTTAACGTGGACGTCGAGAGTCTTTGTGTCACCCACATAATCTGCACCCCAGACGCGGTCAATGAGCTGGCCGCGGGTGAGCACGCGACCGGCGTTGCGCAGCAAGTACTCGAGGAGATCAAATTCCTTCAAAGGCATGGTGACAGGGGTGCCACCAACCGTGACCGTGTGGCGTTCCACGTCCATAGCCACCGGGCCAGCTTTGAGAATGTTGTGGGATTCTACTTCCACAGGTTCCGTGGTACCACGACGACGCAAGACCGCACGGATGCGGGCGATCAGTTCGCGGGAGGAATAGGGTTTGGTGACGTAGTCGTCGGCGCCTAGCTCAAGGCCCACGACCTTGTCGATCTCGGAATCGCGCGCGGTGACCATGATGACCGGAACGTTAGAGGTTTGGCGCAGTTCCTTGCACACGTCCGTGCCGGACATGCCTGGCAGCATGAGGTCAAGCAGGACGATGTCAATCTCGTTGCGGGCGAACTCTTCGAGGGCGGTGGGGCCGTCGCCAGCGATGATGGTGTCAAAACCTTCCTTGCGGAGCAGGAATGCTAGCGGATCTGCCAACGATTCCTCGTCTTCAACAATTAAGATTTTGGTAGTCACGAGCTAGACATCCTTTCTTGCACAACCGAAACATCGGCAGCGGTTGCCTGGTGAATTGGTAATTCGATGGTAAACGTCGAGCCCGTCCCCGGTCTCGACCACAGCTTAATTGTTCCGCTGTGGTTTGCCACCACATGTTTAACAATAGCCAGACCCAGCCCGGTTCCGCCTGTTGAACGGGAACGTGCCTTGTCTACACGGAAAAATCGTTCGAAAACACGCTGTTGATCTTCAGGCGCGATACCGATGCCGCGGTCAGTCACCCGGATTTGCACTGCGGCCCCATCATCGACGATTCGCTGGGTAATACTAACTGGCGCAGTAGTGCCGGAGTAGTTGATCGCGTTGCTGATCAGATTAGAAACAGCTGTCACTAGCAGGGACTTATCACCGTTGACCTGCACGCCCGTTGGGGTATCCCGGGTCAAAGGAAGATTGTGATTCTCCGCGGACAGGGCGTTGCGGCTCATGGCCTCGTCAATGACATCGTCAACGCTCACCGGCTCCATGTTCGGCAACGCTTCCGCGCCCTGCAACTTAGATAAGGAGATCAGCTCGTTGATCAGGTTAGACATGCGCTGCGCTTCGCGGTGGATTTTCGTCCCGAAGTAGTCCACGTGTTCTGGGTCGTCGACGCCCTGCATCAGCGCCTCGGAGAGCAATGCCATGCCGCCTACCGGGGTTTTGAGTTCGTGGGACACGTTAGCTACGAAGTCGCGGCGGGCCTCTTCCATCCGCTGGTTCTCTGACTCGTCGGTGGAGTACACGATGACGAAGCGGTCGTCGACAAGCGTCAGTGGCTGGGCCGTAGCGCGTACGGACGTCACCCGAGTTCCCGTCCGCAGTTTAGAAAAGTGCAGGTCCACCGTGTGAGGTTCGCGATCTTTGTACGCGTGGAGCGCCAGCTCCCACACCTCTGGGTGGACCGTGCGCGCGTGCACCATACCCATGTCGTGGGCACGCGCATTAGAAAGGAGGACTTCGCCGCCGCGGTCAAGGACCATGATGCCGGTCGGCGAACCCTGGATAACCAGGTGAAGTACCTGGCTGATGGTGGTGACCTGGTTTTCTTCTAGCGTCGCGGTGGCTTTACTCTTTTGCCACGCCACCCGAAAACGCGAAAATAGTGGTGGGATACATAATCCCACCACAAAAGCCAGGATGACCCACCCAGCCACAGAACCTACTTCTTCTCCCCTTGTGCAGCGACAGCAGCAGCACCCGCAGCAGCGGCCTCAGGATCTAGGTAGGTACCGCCTGGGTTCTGGACGGCGCCATTTGCGTCGACCTCGTAGACAAGTGGGATACCGGTCGGGATGTTCAGGCCGGCAATCTCTTCTTCAGAGATGTTGTCCAGGTACTTGACCAGTGCGCGCAGGGAGTTGCCGTGCGCTGCGATGACAACCTGCTCGCCATTCTTGACGCGTGGCAGAATCTCTTCCTCGAAGTAAGGAACGAAGCGGGCAACAACGTCCTTCAGGCACTCGGTGTTAGGAACCTTGTCCAGGTTCTTGTAGCGAGGGTCGTGTGCCTGGGAGAACTCGTTGTCATCATCGAGCTCTGGTGGTGGGGTGCCGTAGGAACGACGCCATGCCATGAACTGCTCGTCGCCGTACTTTTCCTTGATCTCAGCCTTATCCAGGCCCTGGAGAGCACCGTAGTGGCGCTCGTTCAGACGCCAGTCACGAACGACTGGAATCCAGTGGTAGTCCGCTGCGTCAAGAGCAATGTTTGCGGTCTTGATCGCGCGGCGCAGCAGCGAGGTGTAGAGGACGTCTGGGGTCAGGCCGGCTTCCTTAATAAGTTCACCAGCGTGGGCAGCTTCCTGCTTGCCCTTTTCGGTCAGGTCTACATCAACCCAACCAGTGAACTGGTTAGAAGCGTTCCATTCGGACTGGCCATGACGCAAAAGGATCAGTTTTCCGTTACTCATGCCTACTAATATGCCACGATTAAGCGCCGCCCGCTCGCCTTTTGGGACAAATTGTTGCTTCAGAGTTCATCACATCGTCGTAGACGTTCTGTAGCCGGCCAGCCATCGCATCCCAGGAGAACTTCGCGGCGTGGTCTACGGCGGCCTCACCCATGGCGATGCGTTGGGCGTCGTCAAGCAAGATCTGCTCGAGCGCATCTGCCCACTGCTCCGGTTCGTGGCCGGGGACTAAAACACCAGTCTGACCATCTGCAACGGCTACCGGCAAACCACCGACGGCGGCAGCCACGACCGGGGTTCCCGTCGCTTGAGCTTCCAGGGCGACCAACCCGAAAGATTCGTTGTAGCTAGGCACCGCGACGACGTCCGCCGCCTGGTACACCGTGACAAGCTCTTGGGGCGGGCGGGGCTCGAGGAAACGTATGTATTTAGTCACACCCATGTCGCGGACCAAGTCCTGGTAGTGGGTAGCACTGACCCCTGATGCTCCGCCACACATGAGAACGCGCAGGTTATGGCCACGCTTTACCAGCTCGGCGACAGCCCGAATGAGTACCTGTGGGCCCTTAAATTCCTGCAGCCGGCCCACAAACGCCACCACTTTGACGTGCAGGGGCACGCCCAAAGCACGCCGGGAGGCTTCCGTCGTGCGGCCAGTACCAGGTGAAAAGAGTGCGGTGTCTGCGCCTGGGGGAACCACGATGATGCGGTTGACGTCGGCGTCGTAGTGGAATTCCAGGTCGGCTTCTTCTTCCTGCGTGTTCACCACGAGCGCGTCCGCGTTATCCACCAACTGCTGTTCGCAGATACGCCGCGATTCCGACTCCGTGCCCGCACTCTGGTGGGAGGAATTTTTCACCGCCGCCAGCGTGTGCGCCGTGTGTACCAGCGGAATCTGCCAGAGGTCGCGGAGCAACCAGCCGACCTGTCCGGACAGCCAGTAGTGGGAATGGATGACGTCGTAAGGCTGTTGCCCCTCTTCAGCGCGCATCCGCTGCGGGTGGCACCGCACAAACGCAATGATCCCCCCAGCAAACGCGGCGAGCTGGGTGGCTAGCTCGTCCTTGGACAAACCTTCATACGGGCCGGCAACAATATTGATAACGCGCAGGTTCTCTTCAACATTGACGACGTCGCCCTGGCTGGGACGCGTGGCACGCGTAAAGATATCCACCTGCACACCAGCCCTGGCCAGGTGCCGGGCCGACTGGAGGACATAGACGTTCATGCCACCTGCATCGCCTGATCCTGGCTGTTCGAGGGGTGAGGTGTGCATAGATATCATGGCGACGCGCATAAAAGCTACACTAGTAGAAACTATCTTGATAACGCCACGACAGCTATGGAAGGACCTACATGTCCGCAGCCGAAACCAGTGCCTGGCTCCAGCACTACCCAGAATGGACGCCCCACCAACTCGATTACGCCGACGTCACTTTGGTGGACGTGTACAACGCGAATATGAACCGCTGCCCGGATAATCCGGCAACCTGGTTCTTTGGCCGCACCCACACCTACGCGGAGATCGACGAACTGGTGAAGAAAGCGGCCGCCGGGCTGCGTGCCCTTGGCGTGCGCAAGGGCGACCGCGTGGCTATCTTGCTACCGAACTGCCCACAGCACTTCGTTGCTTTCTGGGCGGTCCAATACATCGGCGCGACGGCGGTAGAACACAATCCGCTGTACACCACCCACGAGTTGCGCGGCCCGTTCCAGAACCACGAAGCCCGCGTGGCTATCGCGTGGGACAAGATCGCAAGCACGGTCGTCGGCCCGCTGCGTGCAGACACCCCGCTGGAGACCATCATCTCAGTCAACATGATTGAAGAGATGCCCACGCTGCAGCGCTTCGCCCTGAAACTACCGATCCCGAAGCTGAAGAACCTGCGCGAGCAGCTGTCCGGCCCGGCTCCGGATACCATCGCGTGGTCTGCCCTGTTGGAGATGGCACAAGTCCCCGATCACTTCCCCACCGAGGAACTGGTCAAGGACGATGTAGCACTTATCCTGTACACCTCCGGTACTACCGGCAAGCCGAAAGGCGCGCAGCTCACGCACGGCAACCTGTACGCCAACATCTTGCAGGGCAAGGCATGGGTCCGTGGACTGGGTGACCAGGACGAACGCATGCTCGCTGCACTGCCTGGTTTCCACGCGTACGGCCTGACGTTTAACTTCACGCTCCCGATGCTGGTTGGCGGCGAGGTCATCTTCCTGCCTTCGCCGAAGATCCCGCTGATCATGGACGTGATGAAGAAACACACGCCCACCTTCGTGCCCGGCGTTCCAACCCTCTACGAGAAGATCATCGAGGCAGCCGAAGAGCAGAACATCACTATCGACGGCATCCGCGCCTCCTTCTGTGGTGCTGCGACTTTGCCGGTTGCGACCGTCGAGAAGTGGGAGTCCTTAACCGGCGGCCACCTCATCGAGGGCTACGGCCTGACCGAGACCTCCCCTGTGATCGTGGGCAACCCGATGAACAGTGACCGCCGCCCCGGCTACGTGGGCATCCCGTTCCCGGATACGCAGGTGCGCATCGCCAACCCGGAGAACCCCTCCGAGACCATGCCTGACGGCGAGGAAGGCGAGGTCCTCGTCCGCGGCCCGCAGGTATTCAAGGGATACCTGAACAACCAGGAAGCCACCGACGCCGCGTTCCACGACGGCTGGTTCCGCACAGGCGACGTCGGAATCATGGAACCGGACGGCTTCATCCGCTTGGTTGCGCGCATCAAGGAAGTCATCATCACCGGCGGTTTCAACGTGTACCCCGCCGAGGTTGAAGAGGCGCTGCGCCCGCACCCGGACATCCAGGACTTGGCCGTGGTGGGCCGCCCGCGTTCCGACGGTGCCGAGGACGTCGTCGCGTGTGTGACCCTGCGCGAAGGTGCCGCGCTGGACCCGGAGGGGCTGAAGGAGTACGCCCGCCAGCGTCTGACCCGATACAAGGTTCCGCGCACCTTCTACCACTTTGAGGAACTGGCGCGTGACCAGATGGGTAAGATCCGCCGCCGTGAGGTTCACGAGGACCTTCTTAAGCTGCTTGAAGACGGCAAATAAGTTCCGCGCGTGACTAGATGACACGGTGACAAGGTGACAAGGTGGCAGGCTTCCGATGCGAAGCCTGCCACCTTTGTTGTACAGCGCTAGGGGGTGAGCGTGGTTTCCGAAGCCGTGGAAATCACGCCCGTGCGCTGCGGTTTATTCCACACGTTCGGCCGGTTCTGCACCTCGAGCCACAGGGCGCGCGGGATCGTGAACGACATGGCCAGGGAGTACAGCGGCCACACGGGCGCGGTCCAGATGTGGCGCAGGTCGTAGAGCGCGTTGGACAGCGCCATGGAGATCAGCAGTAGCGCCAGGGACAAGCCCAGGCCGCTCGCTGCCAGGATGGCCCAGACGTCGATGCCGACGGTCAGCGCGTCCCAGGTGCCATAGACGAGCGCCCGGATGACCGCACACACCGCCGCAATACTCAGCCCAATCTGGGAGATCGGCACAACAACCATGGTGACCACGGTAAACCACAAGAATGCGCTGAAGATAGGGCGCCGCCAGTTCACGAGGGCATCGGCGTGATGCCGGATCCCTTGCAGGAGACCGCGGGCCCAGCGAACTCGCTGTTTCCATAGGTCGCGTGCCGTGGATGGGGATTCAGCGAAGACGACCGCGTGCGGAGCAAACGCGACGCGCCACTGCGAGCGGTGCAACCGCCACGTCAGTTCGAGGTCCTCCCCGATCGTGTCTTCGCGGAAGGGGCCACGCTCATCCGAGACGGCTTCTAATGCTTCACGACGAAACGTCCCGCAGTTGCCCGAAATCACCGGGACGCAGCGCAAAATATCGAAGGCGCGGCGTACCAGGCCCGTGCCCACGTAGGTGATCAGCGCGAGGAATCGGGTTTGGATCCGGTCGAGGTTGACTGGGCGGTCATCCCCGCACACAGCGCCGATATCGTCGGTGCGGAACGCGCGGAGCATTTCGGGCACGGTGTCGGGGGTGAATACGGAGTCGGCATCGACGAACATGAGGAACTCGCCGCTGGACTTGCGGTACCCATTATTCAGCGCAGCGCCTTTGCCCGCGTTGGTCTGGTGGACGAAGCGGACCTGCGGATTCTCTGCGGCAAGGCGCGCCCCGATGTCTGCGGTGGCGTCGGTGGACCCGTCGGAGACGATAATGATTTCCAGCGCCGGGTAGCCCGAGGAAATGATGGAGGATACGCACGATTCCAGCACCGCTTCCTCGTTGTATGCCGGGACAACGACCGTCACCGTCGGGGTGGCGTGCAGGACGCCGTCTTTACCTTTGAGGCGGCGGTTCCAGTCGGCGACCTCGTGTGCAATCGCGAGAGGGACGAAGAGGATGCGTAGGACAAACGTCGCAAGGAAGATCACCGACAGGATAAGAAGCAGCCCGCCGATGGCACTGAGCGCAGTCATCGGGCCCCAATCATGCGCAGGACGCCGTCGAGAAGTTCGGGTGCGTGGGCGGAGTTTGCGCCGAAGCGTGCGTTGATTTCCAGGACGACGGGGTTGCCGGCGGCGTCGATGCGGATGTCCATGTCCACGGGGCCGGCCAGGTTGAGGGCCCGGGCCGCGCGCCGCGCTAACGCGGCGACAGCGTCTGCTTCGGGGTCCGGCTCGGTGACGCGTTCGACGGCATCAGCATTGCCGACGCGGCCGTCGCGAAGCACCGTCTTGCGCAGCACGACGACGTCCGCTTTCTCGTCGGCGGGGTGGATGAACAGTTGCGGGCAGTATTCGGTGCCCGGGGCGAAGGACTGGACGATGAGCGCGTCGTCCAGGTCGGGGAGGTCTCCGGGGGTATCGGCGACGACGACGCCCCGACCTCCCCGGGAGACGCGTGGTTTGACCACGACGGGGAATTCGTGTGATTCGGCGGTGCCCGCGGTGGTATGCGGCACGGCCACTCCCCTGTCCTCGAGGGCGAGCGCGGTCAGCCACTTGTCGTTGCACACCGCCACGGCAGGGACCGAGGAGAGCAGAACCCGCGCGCCCAGGATGTCTGCTGCGGCTGCGACGGCCGGGAGTTCGTCTTGGACCGTCGGGATGAAGACGTCCACCCCGTATTCAGCAATCGTGCGCTGTAAAAACGGCAGGAGAGCTGGGGAGTCGGCGCGGGGGCCGAGGAGGAAGTCGTCGGCAAGCGTGGCGACGGTGGGCGCCGCACTGATGTCGGTGGCGATGATACGCAGCGGGGTGCTCGTGTCGGCGAAGCGAAGTTGGCGGATCAGGCTGGAACCGGCGGGGCCGCCGGCGCCGGAAACAAGAATGGTAATCACGAAAAAGTCCTTATATACAGAAGTTTTATAGGGGCATGACGTTGGAAAGTCGCAGGCGCATCACCTCGAATGCCTCGGCCTTGCCCAGGCGCGACTGGCGGCCGCGGAAATGTGTAATTCCATCGACCACGTGGTCAGACATGTACGGCTTGTCCGACTGGTTGGCGTGCGCGGCGATCGCGGCTTTCTTCACGTCTGCGTACTCGGTGGTCTCCACGAAAACGGTGGGCGTGAAATCGCTGGTCACCGATGGCGATTCCATGCATAGGATCGAGTGGTGGTTACGCGCGGCACGCATGACGGCGTGGTGGACCGCGGCGTGATCTTGGTGGACCTCGTGCCGCGAGTGCGTGATGATCACGTCCGGAGCGTGCGCCGCGATGGCTTCTTCGATGTAATCCACCATCGTGGCACTGTGCTCCTCCAGGTGGCGATCTTCGAGGTCGTGAATGGTCACGCTCGCTAAACCTAGGAAGCTGGAGCCGGCGCGGGCTTCGTCGGGACGCACGCTGGCGTCACCACCCTGGGCGCCGTGGCACATGATCACCGCATGTACCTGGTGGCCGCGATCCACGAGCTTGGCCAGGGTCCCGCCGGCGGCGATCTCCAGGTCATCGGGGTGGGCGGCCACGACGAGCACGGACTGCACCTGCGCGCAGGCTTGGGTGTTGACCCGGCGCGCGATGATAAGCACCAGTTCCACGATGAGCAGTACCAACACCATCGTCAAGGTGACGGAGATAAACCAGTGGCTGTCCCAGCCCTGCGCGTGGCAGACCCACGTCGCCAGGGAGACCGCGGTAGTCAGGGCGTATGCGACGGTGAAGAAAAGGTGCATGCGCGGCGAGATTTTGAAGTAGCGGAATATTTGTAATTTCGCCCCGCGGAGCAGGTGAATAACAAGCGCCGCCGCGGAGGCTGCCGAGGCTAAGAAAGCGAGAAACGAATATGCACTATGCGTCTCCATGAGGTCCTTTACACTTCCCAAAATCGTCGTACTGAGGATGCTTCAGGGACCATAGGGCACTCAGGTAGTTTTTTCAGTGCAACAATTGGGCGGAAAAGTTATGCCTTAACGCTATCCATTTCGCTTCTCGACGCCCCTACCTGGCACTTTGCCCCCAACAGGGGACAATCGCGCCCTAAACTTTATGAAAGGATTCTCATTTAACGCCGCTATTTTCCGTGTTCGGCGCTGTGTTCGGCGCTGTGATCGGCGAGAGCTTTCCAGTGGGCGTCGTCGAAAAGTGAGGCCGGCGTGACGAGCAGGCCAAGCTCCCCGTTGGACGCTTCGGCGAATGCATCCAGCGATACGGAAAACTCTTCTGGGGAGATCACGCTGTCACCGTCACCCCATAAGCCCAAGGAGACGGTGATGCGCTGCAACGTTTCTGCGTCGTAACGCTCCTGCAGGCCCCGGACGATGTCGGCAACCTTACTTGCCGGGACATCGCCGGTGCCGGTGTACGCCCACAGCGTCAGCGTGGCACCCGTCGCCAGGAGCTCGTCATAGCGGTGGCCCGAATCCGCACGATCAGCGCCGGGATTATCCCAATTCACCCGGACATCCATATCCACGGCTACCCCGTGCGGCGCGGCAGCGTCCACACACCCGGACACAACCCCGCTGATAACATCCGATTGCCACGCAACAACCTGCGGGTCCGCAGTGTCAACCTCACCGTCTGGGGTGCGCGGGAAACCCTCCCTGCCCGACGCCTGGGCAAAAAGCTGTTCGTCTGCTTCCGAGAAAAACGCCTCACCGATCAGTTCAGTAAGCGCGATGCGGTCCGGCTGGTACCTGCTGGCCACCCCAGCACACGTGCGCGCAATGACGTCCCCATACGATCCCGAGAGGGCGGTCGCCGAAGGGAAGGATTCAGAACGCTGGCCATCTGCGAAGTAGCCGGTCATTGAGCTGTCGGTATCGGCGTCGACAAGCAATGGGGCCAGCACGTCAAGGGTGAGAGTGACCTCCCGGGATGTGCCCCCGGCCAACTCCTCGACCATGTGTGCCACCTGGTCCTCCCCCTCTTCGGCGGCGCGCCGGGCCGAGGGCGCCCAGTGTTCTTCCATTCCCTCGAGTGGGGCGGCGAGGAATTCGGGGCGCCCGACGGACACGGCCACGGCGGTGGCGCCCGTTTGGTCGAGGCGTTCGCGCAGGGCCGTGGTGTCGATGTCGGGGTCGCGCACGGTTTCGTAGCCGACGCCGAGGCCGAGGATGGGCACTTCAGCAGCAGTGTTCATAGTGGTCTCCTGCGGGGTGGGAGTGGGCGTGGAAGTGGGCGTGGAAGTCGGCGCTGCCTCTTCGCCCGCGGAGCACCCGGCGAGGGTCAGTGCGGTGAGGCCAGCCAGGATTGTGGTGGGGATGCGCATAGTCACACCATAAACGAGCCCATGAAGAACGCGCATTCCCTTTGCCTCAGCGGAGTGACGGGCGCGGTATTGTCCACAGAACAATCTGCGCAATGACGTAGCTCACTGCGAAACTTTTTTGGCTAAATTCTCGCCACTATTCACTCAGAACACAAAAATACGCTTCCGTAGGTTACGATGTCGTAACATAACGTTTGGTAACCCAAACGAAACCACCGAATGTGGACGTCCACAACCCCAACACATAAGGAAGTTGTATGTCTTTGACTCCTCTGCTCGCGCTGCGTTCGCCAGCCATTCTCTTCCAAGGCCAGGGTTCGCCCTGGCAACTGGCCTTGTCCGCAGCAGCTGCGCACGGCGGGGCCGGAACCCGCCTGCGCGAGGTTCTCAACCAGGCACGCCAGCTCACCGCACCGTTTACCCGCGAGATCGCCAGCACCATCCCCGGCGTCATCGAGCGGCTGTCGGAGCTCATCTCGCCAGAAGCCTCACCAGAGGAAAAACCTGCTGACGTCCACCCCGCCATCTCCATGCCGGGCATCGTGCTCGCCCAAATCGCAGCGACTGACCAGCTGCGCGACCTCGGAATGAGCGTAGAAAACGCCGAGCTCATCGGCCATTCCCAGGGCGATCTCGGCGCCGCTGCGGTGAAAAACCCGGAGCAGGCATTGGCCCTTGCCCTCCTCATGGGCACCGCGCTGAGCCAGGCCACCGCCGCGGACAGCCGCAGCCGCATGCTTTCGGTGCGCGGTGTGCGCCGGGAGGACGTCGCGAAGCATGCCAACGCAAACATCGCCGTGGTCAACGGCCCACGCCACGTTGTACTTTCTGGCACGCCGGAGGAGCTGTCCGCCGCGCAGCGCGCCATCGAGGCTTTCGCCGCACAGGTCAACGCCCGCATTGAGGCGGCAGAGGTCGGCGGCGACCCGGTTGCACCGCTTTTCGACGCCCTCCCGGTGGCAGCCGCATTCCACCACGAGTCCAACGCCGACGCCGCCAAGCGTGTGGCACAGTGGGCACGCGAGTGCGGAATTGACCAGGTCGATGCTGCCGGCCTGGCCCGTGAGATTTTGGTCGACCAGTTTGATTGGCCAGCGCGCATCGCGGACGCCCGCGGTGCAGGCGTGAAGGAAGCCCTGGTCTTGGATCAGGGCTTGGCACGGATTACCACCCCACTGCTGGAGGGCACTGGGGTTGCGGTTGTCCCCGCTGCCACGGTTGCGCAGCGCGACACCCTGGCCACCCCGGGCGCGGAGCTGCCTTCTGCGCAGACCTGGGAGCAGTTCGCTCCGGAACTGGTGCGCCTGCCTAACGGTGAGACGAAGCTGCACACTAAGTTCTCGGAACTGACAGGTTATTCTCCGATTCTGTTGGCCGGTATGACCCCGACCACCGTGGATCCGGACATCGTCGCAGCGGCCGCAAACGCCGGGCATTGGGCCGAAATGGCCGGTGGCGGTCAGTTCTCTGAGGAAGTGTTCACGGAGAACAAGGACTCGCTCGTCGAGCAGCTGCAGCCGGGCCGTGCCGCGCAGTTCAACTCCATGTTCTTCGACCGCTTCCTGTGGAACCTGCAGTTCGGTGTGCAGCGCATCGTGTCCAAGGCGCGTGCTGCTGGTGCCGCCATTAACGGCGTGACCGTCTCCGCGGGTATCCCCGAGCTCGACGAAGCGCGCGAACTGCTGGCCCAGCTCAAGGCAGATGGCTACACCTTCATCACGTTTAAGCCGGGTACCGCGGACCAGATCCGCGCAACGCTTGCGATTGCAGCCGATAACCCGGAGCACCAGATCATCATGCAGGTCGAGGACGGCCACGCCGGTGGCCACCACTCCTGGGTCAACCTCGACGACATGTTGGTAGACACCTACGCAGAGATTCGCGCGCTGGATAATGTCACCTTGGTCGTCGGCGGCGGCCTGGGCGATCCGGAGCGTGCTGCGGACTACCTGCACGGCACTTGGTCGCAGGCGCTGGGCCTGCCGAAGATGCCTGTCGACGGCATCCTGGTGGGCACCACCGCCATGACCGCGAAGGAAGCGAAGACTTCCCCACAGGTCAAGGAACTGCTGAAGAACACCCCGGGCGTGTCCTACGAGGACAACAACGGTTGGGTCGGCCGCCTGGAATGCCGCGGCGGCGTCACCTCGGGGCAGTCGCACCTGCTGGCTGACTTGAACGAGCTGGACAATGACTTCGCGGCGGCGTCGCGACGCATCACCGAACTGGACTCCGATTCCTACGCAGACCACCGCGACGAGCTCATCGAGCTTTTGTCCAAGACCTCGAAGCCGTACTTCGGCGACGTGGACACCATGACGTATGCACAGTGGGTGCGCCGCTTCGTCGACCTTGCGTACCCGTGGGTCGACGTCACCTGGCCGGACCGCTTCCTGGACCTGGTACGCCGCGTCGAGGCCCGCCTGAACCCGGCTGACCACGGCCAGATCCCAACGCTCTTCCCGGATCATGATTCCATCCAGGACGGCCCCGCAGCCGTCGAGCGCCTGCTGGCCGCCTACCCGGAGGCTGAGGAGATTACGGTCGCCGCACGCGACGCCGCCTGGTGGGTAGGCCTGAACCGCAAGCACCACAAGCCGATGCCGTGGGTCACGGCAATTGATGCCGACCTGAAGCGCTGGTTCGGCCTGGATTCCCTGTGGCAATCCCAGGACGAGCGCTACCCTGCCGAGTCCGTGCGCGCCATCCCCGGCCCAGTCTCCGTGGGTGCGATCACCACGGTTGACGAACCCGTCGCCGATATTTTGGACCGCTACGAAGTCGCAGCGGCACACCGTATCGACGCCGAGCCCACCGAGGTGTACTCGCGCCTAGGCAAGGCCCGCACTGCCGAAGACCTCATCCTTTCTTCCCCCACGATCGTGTGGCACGGTCACCTCATCGATAACCCGGCATACGTGCTGGACCGTGACGCTTTCGAACTGCTTCACGACGACGCCGGCTACACCATCCGCGTCCTGGCAGAAACAGCGTGGGACGACCTTCCCTCCAAGCCATACACCGTGGAACACGTGGACATTCCACTCGACCTGTCCGAGGCTGTGTGGACCGGTGCCTCCCCAGTGGTTTCGGAGGAACGTCTACCAGATAGCGTCTTCGCGCTGCTCGCAGGCGTTGCCGGCGTAGGTTCTACCTCCGCTGCCGGCCGCGAGATCACCGCGTTGCCGACCGTCGGCGAAGCGACCGCCGAGGCGCCGTACGGCCTGGTCCGCGACACGATTACGCTGCCGGAATCGCTGCTGCGCGCCCATACCGCCGTCACCGGTGCCCCATTTGAAGTCACCCCGGGCACCCCGGACGTGCTGGTTGGCCCAGCCTGGCCTGCCATCTACACCGCCCTGGGTACCGGCAAACTCTCCGACGGGTACCCCGTCATCGAGGGCCTGCTCAACGCTGTCCACTTCGACCACTCCGTCGAACTGCGCGTCCCACTCACTGAGCTTGCCGACGGCTCCGAGATCACCATCGAGAGCTACTGCGGCGCCATCGACGAGTCCGCCTCCGGGCGCATCGTCCGCGTGAACCTTTCCCTGTACAAGGGCGGCGAACTGGTAGCCACCATGGTGGAGCGCTTCGCTATCCGCGGCCGCGCCGTGGGCCACGACATGCCGCCGGCCGCACCGGAATACGGCGACGCACCGGTAGCTGCAGAGATCACCGCGACCCCGCGTTCCTTCGTGGACCGCGCCACGATCACCGCGCCGGACAACATGGCGGCCTTCGCTATGGTCTCCGGCGACTACAACCCGATCCACACCTCGAAGAACGCAGCCGGCCTCGTCGGCCTGCAGGACGCGCTGGTCCACGGAATGTGGCTGTCTGCCTCCGCGCAGCACCTGGCGGGCAAGCACGGCACGGTCATGGCCTGGACCTACAACATGTACGGCATGGTCCAGCTCCGCGACGAAGTCGAGATCACCGTCGAGCGCGTCGGTCGCGCCGGCCTACACGCCGCCCTAGAGGTCACGTGCCGCATCGGTGGCGAGGTTGTTTCGCGCGGCCAGGCCCTGCTGGCTGTACCGCACACCGCGTACGTGTACCCCGGCCAGGGCATCCAGGCTGAGGGCATGGGCCGCGGCGACCGCGACGCCTCCCCTGCAGCACGTGAGATTTGGCGTCGCGCTGACCGCCACACCCGCACGAACCTGGGCTTCTCCATCCGCCAGATCATCGACGACAACCCGACCGAGCTTTCAGTGCGCGGTGAAATCTTCCGGCACCCCGAGGGCGTGCTGCACCTGACGCAGTTCACCCAGGTTGCGCTTGCTGTCGTGGCGTACGCACAGACCGAACGCCTGCGCGCTGATGATGCTATTGCGCCGGGTAGCTTCTACGCTGGCCACTCGCTTGGTGAATACACCGCGCTGGCGTCGTTGGGTGACATCTTCGACCTTGAGGGTGTTATCGACATCGTGTACTCGCGTGGTTCCGCGATGGGTTCCCTGGTGCCCCGGGATGCTGCGGGCCGCTCGAACTACGGTCTGGGTGCGCTGCGCCCGAATATGATAGGGGTTTCTCCGGATCAGGTGCAGGGGTACGTCGACGGCGTCGCAGCCGAAACCGGCGAGTTCCTGCAGATCGTGAACTACAACATTCCAGGCCAGCAGTACTCCATCGCGGGTACCCGCGCCGGCCTGGACGCCCTGGAAGCACAGGCGAACGCTGTGAACCCGCGCGCCTTTGTGCGGATTCCGGGCATTGACGTCCCATTCCACTCTGAGGTCCTGCGCCCCGGCGTGGAGGCCTTCGCCGAGAAGCTCGACGAACTCTTGCCGGAGCAGGTTAACCTGGAGGCGCTCGTCGACCGCTACATCCCGAACCTGGTGGCCCGCCCATTCGAGCTGACCCAGGACTTCATCGACTCCATCCTGGAGGTCGTTCCTTCCCAGCGCCTGCAGGGCGTGACCGTGGATTCCATGGAACCGCATTCGCTGGCTCGCCTGCTCCTCATCGAGCTACTGAGCTGGCAGTTCGCCTCCCCTGTGCGCTGGATTGAAACCCAGGAACTGTTGCTGGGCAAGGTTGACCAGATCATTGAGGTTGGTCTGGCGGCCTCGCCAACCTTGGCGAACATGGCCAAGCGCACCATGGACGTGGTGGGCATTCACGTTCCTGTCTTCAACGTGGAGCGTGACCAGGCTGCCGTGACGTTGACCGACGTGGTGGAAGCCCCACAGGCTGCGGAACCGGAGGAAGAGGTATCAGAACCGGCCGGGGCGCCAGCTGACGCCGCCGCCCCGGCGGAAGCACCGGCAGCGGCTCCGGCGGCCCCGGCCCCAGCAGCGCCTGCTGCAGGCGGTTCCGGCGCGGACGCTCCTGACCTGGGCTTCGACGCAGCCGATGCGATCATGACGCTGTTCGCGTTCCAGAACAAGATCCGTATCGACCAGATCAACGATTCCGACACCGTCGAAGAGCTGACCAATGGTGTGTCCTCGCGCCGCAACCAGTTGCTCATGGACATGTCCGCCGAGCTCGGCGTGCCCGCCATCGACGGCGCCGCCGAGGCCGACGTGGCTACCCTGCGTGGTCGCGTGCGCACCGCTGCGCCTGGCTACAGCGCTTTCGGCCCGGTCCTCAGCGAGGCCGTCACGGCACGCCTGCGCACCCTGCTGGGTGCGGCTAGCCTCAAGCCTCAGGCTGTCGGTGAGCGCGTAACCGGAACGTGGGGGCTGCCGGCTTCGTGGGCTGCGCACGTCGAGGCGGAAATCCTGCTGGGTACCCGCGAAGACGAGTCCGTGCGCGGCGGCGCCCTAGGTACTCTGCCAGCGTCGGTGGGTTCTAAGGCGGACGCTCAGGCGCTTATCGACGCCGCCGTCCAGGCCGTAGCCGGCCGCAACGGAGTGAGCGTTTCCCTGTCTTCCGGCGGTTCTGCCGCTGGTGGCGCGGTTGTTGATTCCGCAGCCCTGGATGCTTTCGCAGCAACCGTCACCGGTGAAGAAGGCGTGCTGGCCACCGCCGCGCGCGGTGTCCTGGAACAGCTGGGCCTGGCGCGCAGCGCAGCCGACGAAGCAGCTACCCCCGAAAGCGACACCACCCTCGTGGAAGCCGTAGACGCGGAGCTGGGTTCCGGCTGGTTGAAGCTGGTCACGCCAACCTTCGACGCGCGCAAGGCGGTACTCTTCGACGACCGCTGGGCAACTGCGCGTGAAGACCTCGCACGTATCGCCGTGGAGGGCGCTGAGTATGACGCGGCGCGTTTCGCAGGTACCGGGGAGGTCGTCGCGAAGCAGGCCGCGTGGTGGGCCGAGCACGGCGAGCACGGCGCGGACCTACTGCGCCAGATCGCTGACGTGGCGGCCCGCGAGGCGGACCTAGAGTTTGCCGACGACATCGCCCTGGTCACCGGCGCCGCACCGGGTTCGATCGCAACGGCCCTGGTAGAACGCCTGCTTGAGGGTGGTGCAACCGTGATCATGACGGCGTCGCGCGTGACCCAGTCCCGGAAGGAATTTGCCCGCCAGCTCTTCGCCGATCACGCCTCCCAGGGTGCTGCTCTGTGGCTGGTCCCAGCGAACCTGTCGAGCTACCGCGACGTCGACGCCCTCATCGACTGGATCGGTTCCGAGCAGGTCGAATCCGTGGGCAACCAGGTCAACGTGATCAAGCCGGCCTTGGTTCCGACGTTGGCGTTCCCATTCGCGGCGCCGTCGGTCAGCGGCTCTGTTGCCGACGCCGGCCCAGCCGCCGAAAACCAGGCCCGCCTGCTGCTCTGGTCCGTCGAACGCACCATCGCCGGCCTCTCCGCCCTGGCGCAAGAAACGGTGGACACCCGCACCCACATCGTGCTTCCCGGTTCCCCGAACCGCGGCATGTTCGGTGGCGACGGCGCATACGGCGAGGTCAAGGCCGCGTTGGATGCGATCCTGGCCAAGTGGTCCGCGGAGGCCGGCTGGCCAGAAGGTGTGACCCTGGCGCAGGCGAAGATCGGTTGGGTCTCCGGCACGAACCTGATGGGCGGCAACGACGTCCTCATCCCGGCGGCGAAGGAAGCCGGAATCCACGTCTGGGATCCGGAAGAGATTTCTTCGGAAATCATGGCGCTCGCTTCGCAGGAGACGCGTGCGCAGGCGGCGCAGGCTCCCGTCGATAAGGACTTGACCGGCGGCCTCGGCTCCACCGCGATCAGCATCTCCGAGCTGGCCGGCCAGGTCACCGCACCCGACGCAGCTGAGGAAGCGGCCGACGAGACCGCAACGATCACCGCACTGCCGAACTCTCCACGCCCAGTCCAGCCAGTGCTTGACGACGGCTCCCTGGGCACCGTGACCACCGACCTCGACGACATGGTCGTCATCGTCGGCCTCGGTGAGGTCTCCTCCTGGGGCTCCGGCCGCACCCGCCACGAGGCCGAATACGGCATCCAGCGTGACGGCTCCGTCGACCTGACCGCCGCCGGCGTCCTCGAACTGGCGTGGATGACCGGGCTCATCCACTGGTCCGAAGACCCCACCCCAGGCTGGTACGACGCCGACGGCGCGGAAGTCCCCGAAGAAGACATCTTCGACCGCTACCGCGACGAGGTCGTGGCGCGCTCCGGCATCCGCACCCTGACCGACAAGTACTTCCTCAAGGACCAGGGCTCCATCGACGTTGCCGAAGTCTTCCTCGACCGCGACATCACCTTCACCGTCGCAACCGAGGCTGAAGCCGACGACATCGTCGCCGCTGACCCCGACAAGACCAGCAAGGCCTTCGTCGACGGCGAATGGACCGTCACCCGCGCCAAGGGCGCAACCACACGTGTCCCACGCCGGGCCACCCTGAGCCGTACCGTCGCCGGCCAAATGCCGGAAGGCTTCGACCCTGCACACTGGGGCATCCCAGCCAACATGATCGACGCCACCGACCGGATCACCATCTGGAACCTGGTCACCGCCGTAGACGCCTTCATCTCCGCCGGGTTCTCCCCCGCCGAACTACTGCAGGCCGTCCACCCAGGTGACGTGGCTTCTACCCAAGGCACCGGTATCGGCGGCATGGAATCCCTGCACAAGGTGTTCGTCTCCCGTTTCCTGGGTGAGGACCGCCCGAGCGACATCCTGCAAGAAGCACTGCCGAACGTGGTGGCAGCGCACGTCATGCAGGACTATGTCGGCGGCTACGGCTCCATGATCCACCCAGTCGCCGCCTGCGCCACCGCCGCGGTCTCCGTGGAAGAGGGCGTGGACAAGATTGCGCTGGGTAAGGCTGACTTCGTGGTCGCCGGCGGTATCGACGACGTCCAGGTCGAATCCCTGCAAGGCTTCGGCGACATGAACGCCACCGCCGAAACCGCCACGATGACCGCCAAGGGTATCGACGAGCGCTTCATCTCCCGCCCGAACGACCGTCGCCGCGGCGGCTTCCTCGAGGCCGAGGGTGGCGGCACCGTCCTCCTGGCCCGCGCATCCGTCGCAGCGGAGCTCGGACTACCAGTTCTGGCCGTGGTTGCCCACGCAGCGTCCTACGCTGACGGCGCCCACACCTCCATTCCGGCCCCAGGCTTGGGCGCGCTCGGCGCCGCGCGTGGTGGCACGAACTCGAAGCTGGCGAAGTCGCTGCGTGGCCTGGGCCTCACCCCAGACGACGTCCGCGTCGTATCCAAGCACGACACGTCCACCAATGCGAACGACCCGAACGAGTCCGAACTGCACTCCACCCTGTGGGGCGCAATCGGCCGCGACGACGCGAACCCACTGTTCGTGGTCTCCCAGAAGTCGCTGACCGGCCACGCCAAGGGTGGCGCTGCCCTCTTCCAGATGGGCGGACTGGTGGAAATCCTGCGCTCCGGCGAACTTCCACAGAACGCTTCCCTGGACTGCGTGGCCCCCGAGATCGGCGAGAAGGGCAAGAATCTGGTCTGGCTGCGTTCCCCGCTGAACCTCGGCGCGGGCGAAGTCAAGGCTGGCGTGCTCACCTCGCTGGGCTTCGGTCACGTCGCCGCGGTCGTCGTGCTCGCCCACCCGGGCGTGTTCGCAGCCGCACTGCAGGCTTCCGGCGGCGACGTCGCAGCGTGGCAGGCGTCCGCTACTCGACGCCTCCAGGCCGGCGTCCACCACCTCGAATCTGGCATGATCGGCCGCAAGCCGCTCTACGAACAGATCGACGGTCGCCGCCTCCCGGCGCGCGGCGGGCACGCGGCAGAGATTAACCTGCTGCTGAGCGATGACGTTCGCCTCACCGCCGACGGCACCTACCCGAACGCCTAAACACCGCACCTAGAACCGCCTGCCCCGCCCCGGGGTGGGCGGTTTTAGCGTATCGGCTCCGCTGTGGTGGCCGCCGCGTACGGCGCGTAGAGGCCCGCGACCTGCTCCGGAGTGAAACGGTCCGGGCCGGCGATCGCTGCGAATCCGTCCAGCAGGTCCGCCCCATAATTGTGGCCCGAGCCCTGTGGCGCGTTCTGGCTCACCGGCAGGTCTGCCGCCACCTGCAGGAACGTGATGATCGGGAACCAGCGCATCTGGGGCAAGCGGTCCCGGCCCGCTTCTTCTTTCAACCATTCCGGCTCTTGGAAGAGGAGCTGCGGCGACCACCACACCACGGGGTCGGATGCGTTCTGGATGTAGAGGACGCGCGTTGGGCCCCAGTCGGGCGCGGCGCCGTCGCCGTACCAGGTGCGGATCATGTCGCGGTCGTCGGCAAAGCGCACCGCCGTGACGTCGCTGAGCCGGGGCAGGACCTCCCGCGAATCGGGGTCGCGGGCCTCGGTCAGTTCGGTGTGCAATGGGTTGAAGTTCGGCGGGCCGGCCAAGAGGATGCCATCGACGGACGCAATGATGTCACGCATGCCGGAGAACGCGGTCTCGACGCCGGTGGTGCCCAACGATTCCCCGTACAGGTACAACTCGGGGCGGTTTTCGGGGTCGAGGGTGTTCCACCAGTCGATGATGGGGCCAAGGAAGTCGCGGCCCGCGGTAGCAACGTCGTGGCCATCGGTAAAGAAATGATAGGCGGACGGGATATTCGAATATTGCTCCGCCACGATCGCAGTGTCCCCGCCGTAGAGCATCTCGAAAGCTTGCGCCGCGTGGAGGTTTACCCACCCGGTGCCCGTCGTCATGACCAGCAACATGGCCTCCCGCTCCGCGGCGCCGGTGCGTTCCAGCTCAGCGATCGCCAGCTCGGCGCGCTCCCGGTCCGTGGGCGCGGCCAGGGCGCCAGGATAGATGCGGATCGGTTCCCGCGCCGGGCTCCCAGTAGCTTGCGCTAAGCCTGCGGCATCGAGGCCTTGGGCCAGGAAGCGGGCACCCTGCTTACCCGTATTCTCGTGGGCGATCCGCGATTCCGGCGAGCCCGAACGCTGTGGCTGCTCCGGCGCCGGGGCATCCGGAACCGTGTTCACCACCGCGAAGGCCCGCTCCGCGCCGGCCACCAAGGTACCGGGCAGCGCCCTCTCCACCACCCACGCACCGACAATGAGGACTAGGACCCACGCCACCGACGCGCGCACCGTGTCCTGCCACGAACCGGGCAGCCGATGTGCGATACGACGCGCCAGCCACCCAATTATGCGCCCCACCCCGATGATGAGCAGGAAAAAAGCCAGCCCAGTGGGCACGATGAGCAGCGATCCCCACAGGGACGGCAAGGGGGCGCCGGTCAGCGCGGCGAGGTCGTTTTGCCAGCCGCGCGCCGCAATAACGAACCCGATAATCCACAGCATCGCGATCACGGGGGCCACGCGTTCCACAATCCACCGGGTGCGCGGCGACGCCCGCCACGAGCCGGGTAGTGTGTGCCACAAGCACTGGGACACGAAGCCGAGCGGGTAGGTCAGGCTGGCCGCGACCCCGGAGACGACACCTTGGTAGAACCAGTCGCGCGGGAGGAGCGAGGGGCTCAACGCGACGATGAATGCGAGGGTGGCTGCGACGACACCCCACGGGTGCAGGGTCGCCGCGAAGCGCGTCATGCGCGAGGTGCGGGCGTCTGGTTCAGCCAAGGGTCCTCCAATCGAGGCAAATTCTACTTCGTGGATAGCGAAAACGCCCTCCGGTGTGGACCGGAGGGCGTCGTCGTGAAGCGGTTTTAGGCCTTACGTGCACGTCGTATGAGGACGAATCCGAGTGCTACGGCGAGGCCGCCAATGGCCAGGGCCCACTGCGTGTAGGTTGCGCCCGTGTTCGCCAGGGTCTTCTCCGCCGGCTGCGACGGAGTGGTCGGCGCCGGGGTTTCTGCGCGGGCAACCTCGGTCGGCGTTTCATCGAGGCCGGTCGGGGTGCGTGGCACGCTTGTCGACGGCACCTCCGGCGTCGGAGTCGTCCGCACAGAAGGCGGCGTTGCCGGAGTCGTCGGCGTTACTGGAGTCGTCGTCGGCGTTGCCGGAGTCGTGGTTGGCGGCGTCGTCTCTGGCGTCGTCTCCGGCGTCGAGGTCGGCGGCGTCGTCTCCGGTGTCGTCGGCGGCACCTCGTTCGCGGTGTTCGTCAGGACGACTGCAACGTTCGTGTCGGCGATGGTCGTGATCGTGGCTTTCGTTCCGTCAGCAGAGATGGCCACGTTCGGGTCACCCGCGGTGGCGGAGCTGAAGCGTGGCTCGCCGAAGGTGATCCCGTCCAGTTCGGGGAAGGTCGGCTCGCTGAGCGTGACGGTGGTTCCCGCTGGGAGGACCTTGTTCCCGGAGATGGGTTCGCCGCCGAGCGGGACTTTGAGAACGTAGGTTTCGTCGAAGCTGTCGATTGGGGAATCTACGTCGACCTGGACTTGGAATTCCGTGCCGTCGGGGATGGTGGCGGAGCCGTCGGAAAGCTTCTTGCTGATGGCGAAGCTGCCGCGCCCAACGCCGGCGATTGTGCCGCGCGACCAGTCGATGCGGTACACCCGGGAGCTCAGTTCTTCCTGTGTGTTCTCGATGACGGCGTGGTTGCCGAACAGCCAGGATGCGGTCTCAGGGGTTTCGCCTTCGACGCTGATTTCTGGGCTGACGGCGGGGATGAACTGCCCTTCACCGGTGTACTTGGTGTAGTAGTACAGGCGGTAGTTGCGGGCGGGGTCCCACTGCCCGGAAGCACCCGGGCGCAGGGTGATGACAACTTCTTTGTTGTCTGCGGAGAATTCGAAGCTGGCGGAGTCGGTCAGCCATTCGGTGTCGGGGTCACCCCAGGGGTTGGCGTAGGCCGGGTTGGTGGGGTCTACGGAGATGAAGGACCACTGCTTGTTGGGCATTGGCTTCTCGACGAACAGGTGCTTGCCACCGAGCGTGTCACGAACCGTGACCTGGCCCTCTGGTGCGATCTTCTGCAGGTAAGCCCCGGGAAGGACAAGCTGCCAGCCGAAGGTCTTGTCGTTGTCCTCTACCCACCCATTCTTTACCGGGTGCTCCGGGTCGGTGGAGGTGCCGATGCCGGTTTTCGCGCCGGCGGGCAGTGGGACCAGGATTTCCATGCCAGCGTCGGTCTTCAGTGGGAGGGAGGATTCGGAGGTCCTCTCTACGGGCTGGATGCCTAAGGAGACGGTGCCGTGGACGGAGTCCTTGCCCTGGAATGCGTCGTTGAGCGTGCAGGTGACAGACGTTGCGTCGACGGTGCAGGTGCCGCCGACGGTGCCGTCGTCAGCCTTGAGGTCAATGGCGGGGGCGTTGCCGCGGAACTTCAGTTCGGTGGGCAGCTCGAATCCGAAGGAATCGCCGGGGGCCCAGCCGTACGCCGCCGACCATTCGACGGAGAGCACCGCTTCGGCCCATTGGACTAGTTGGCCGTCCTGGTTGCGGGCGTTCTCCGACGCGGTGATGGTGGGGTTCGAAACTGTGAAAACGGGGTTCGCCTGAGCCCGAGCGAAACCGGCGCCGACAACTCCGGCAATGAGTACCACGATGGCTATAAGTGCTACCAATGGTGCAGAAAGAGCGGTGTGGCCCACGCGCACACCCTTCCGACCCAACGCAATATTCATGTATTTTCTCCAATGAGCGCTAAGAATTTATCAGGTGGATTATAGCTACTTTTGGGCTAGCCCGCAGGCTTTTTTCACTTTTTTGGTCCACAAAGTGAAACACTTTTCTTTTTACCGGGAAAATTCCCACGAATATTCACAAAAGCCCAGTTCACGTCCATATACTCGGACTGGCTCCACACCCAGATTCAGGGCCACCCGCCCGCCGCTGAACTCGCGCCAATATGCCCCCGCCCATACCCCCGGCGTGCGCTGCACATCGCCTACCGGTACACCAAAGTCAGGGACGGTCATCCACGGCAGGCCTGAGTAGGCGTCGTGGTCGGTGGCCGTCACCGCCACGTCCGCCCCCGGCGCGAACACCCACGCGGCCGCCACTGCCAGGCCCAGGTTGTCCGCTCCGGCGGTACGCGCGATCGTCAGTCCTGGCGCCCGCAACGTTTCCGCCTGGGCGGCCACGTCTTTATGCAGGGCAAGGCGTTCATCGGTGCCGGTACCCCATCCCAGCCACACCTCTTCCAATCCACCCCCGAACTGGGAGTGCGTGGCCCACCGTCCCGCTTCACGACGCGACTCCGCGATATTAGGAACCAGCACTTTCCCCACCTGGCGTAGCGCTTCCCCAGCCGCGATAACCAGGGTGTTGAGGCCGTCGCGAAGCAACTGGGCGGGCAAGCCGGTTCCGTAATAGTCCTCGAAGACGTCATTGTCGGCCATCACACCGTCGAAGGGGGAATCCTGCACCCATCCGACCACCGACTCCACCCACGCCGCCTGGTACTGCGGGTCCCACACTGTCTGCTGCTGGTGCCCGGGGTAGCCACGCCACTCCGGCACGCCCGCGAAACTGCCCAGCGTACGTGCCTGGGCAGGGCTTATCCCTGAGGAATAGCGCGGGCCGGGCTCATACGTGCGCACGGAAGATAGGCACTGGTATGCCAGGACGGTGCAGCTCGGGTCGGCCGCTTTGAGGAAGGCGGCGGCGTCTTCCTCCCACGGTTGCAGGACGACGGCCCGGAACTTCCCAGCGGCGGCGCGCAACTGGTGCGGCGGGATCGGGTCGCCGTACCTGATCCACGCCAATCCCGGTGGGCGGGTCTTCACGCTACGCGCCGAGTTCTGTGTAGAGCTGGCGGTAGCGCACCATGATGTTTTCCATGAGGAATTCGCTCCGGACGCGGGCTAAAGCGTTGTGGTGCCACGTCAGGTAGAGGTCCGGGTTGTGGATGAGCCGGATTAGTTCGGCGGCCAGCGCCTCCGGGTGGCCGGGCTGCACCAGCACACCACACGGGCCAACCTCCTCGCCCGGCTGCCCGACCGGCAGCGTCACCATGTGGTCCAAACCGCCCACATCCGTGGCGATAACCGGTAGGCCACAACTCATGGCTTCCAGGACAACGACGGGTTGGCCTTCGTTGAAGGAGCTGAGCACAAGGGCATCGTAGGACGGCAGTTCCGCACCCACGTCGACGGTCCCGCGCAGCGTGATTACGCCTTCAAGACCGCGTTCGACGATGTACTCGCGGCAGCGCTGCGCGTAGTCGGGGACGTGTTCGGTGGGCCCGCACACGTCGATGGTGATGGACGTGTGGCCGGTGTCGCGGAGGATGGCGGTGGCGTCGATAAGCTCCATGATCCCCTTGATGGGCACCACCCGGGCGATGCACGCGAACCGCCACTGGCGTGGTGCGCCGGCCGCAATCTCTTTCAGTGCCGGTTCCCGCTGCTCACGGCCGGCGGCGAAGCGTTCCCACTCGATACCATTGGGAAGCACGATCGACTTACTCGGGTCGCCGCCGAGGGCCTTCGCTTCCTCGATCGCGCGGGTATACAGGTACGTGATCGCGTTCGCCGACGGGTAAAACATGGCACCCATTTCCGTCCACCACACCGTCCACATGCGATGCAGTGGGTCGGTGACTTCACGGTACGTGCGGCGCGTGACAATCTGGCTCATGTTACGCCCGAGCAGCGTGTTCACGGTGTCGCGCACGTACAGGTTGTGTTCGGTCAGCAGGAAAGAGCCTTCGTGTTGCCGGGCGGCGCAGGCCGCGATGAGGGACGCGTAGCCGGTCGTGTGCGCATGGTAGACCTTGGCCGGCGGGTGGATACGGTCGGCGACGGCGTACGCCAGGGAGAACAGGTCTCGGATGGTCCAGAACATGCGGCCAAGTTCCACGTCGGGGATGCGCGACACACACCACTGCATGAACTCCCGGGTGCGCATGAGCGACCACAGCCGCCACGTGCGCGTCGCGGGGTTGACAGCGGCGTGGTAGAGCTCCCACAACGGTTCAACGTTGTCGCGCAGCAGGCTGGTCAGCGCGTAGTCCAAGGCGTCCACCGCCCTGGCCGGATCCGGGACGATAGTATCCGTCACCGCAGCGAAGGCGTCCTTGTGTTCTTCGAGGGAAAGGTAGAGGACGTCCACCCACGCCACGTTGGCGGGCACGTCGTACAGCGCGGTCAGGGGCGCGTCGTGGTCCCAGGCCACGTGGATGATCCCGAAGCTCAGTTCCGGCTGGTGGGTGATGATGTCATGCACCACCGCCGACACCCCACCTTTCAGGAACGGGTAGGTGGATTCCATCACGATGGCTACGTCAACTTCCGGCAGTTCGGTGGTATCCCCCGGAAATCGCGTGTAGTACTTAGGCATGCGCCCGCTCCCGCGCCCGGACCACGCCGCATTCTTCGTAGAGGTGGCCGTATTCGGCCATCGCCTCGGCCGCATCCGGGATCGCCGCCCCACGCGCGGCGGCGGCTTTCTGCCAGCTGTCCAGCAGTTGCTTATCGACGCTCACCTGGCACAACATATTCCCCAGAGCACGAACGTCACCAACGGGGACAACCGCACCAGCGGGCTTCTGGTGCCCGTTGTAGATGAGGTCACGCACCCCGCCTACGTCCGTTGCCACGACCGGGACACCGGCCACGAGCGATTCCATGACTGCCAACGGCTGGCCCTCATTGTGGCTGGCCAGCACGGTGAGGTCATAGTCCGGCAGGGCGGCCGCGGTATCCACTGTGCCGCGGAACCGGACCACGCCCTGGAGTCCAAGCGCGGCGACCTTGTGGCGGCAGGAGTGCACATAATCCGGGTCGTGACTCAGTGGCCCCAGGAGGTCCACGCGCAGGTCCGCGCCCTGTGCCCGGGCGTAGGCGATGGCGTCGATGAGGTCGAGCTGCGCCTTAATCGGGACCACGCGCGCCACGCATGCCACACGCAGTGGGCCTTCGCCACGCTGCCGCACCGGCGCGGTAAAACGGGCTTTATCCACCCCGTTGGGGATAAGGATTGATTTCGCCGGCACGCCACCTAAGGCGGCGGCCTCGGTGATGGCGCTCGGGTACAGGTATGTCAGGACGTCAGCCTCCGGGTACGTGATCTGCGCCAACCGGGTGTACCACCACACCCACGCCCGCTTTACTGGGTCGCTGACCTGCGCGACCGTATCCAGCGTGACCGTGTGATCGCTGCGGCGCCCCAGCACCGTGTTCACCGCATCACGGGCGTAGAGGTTGTTCTCCGACTGCACATACTTCGAACCCGGATGCTGACGGCTCGCCACAGCAGCGATCAAGCCCGCGTAGCCGGTCGTATGCGCGTGATACACCGTAGCCTCCGGATACGGGCGCTCCAGCAGGGCAAACAAGAGGGAGAAGAAATCCCGCGACGTCCAAAACAGGCTACCCAACGGCACGTCCCCGCAGTGCGCCACCGCGGCGTCCATAAACGTGCGGCTGCGCAACGCGGGCCACAGGGAAGACGCCCGGTCGTAGAGGTCCCACCACGCCTGGGTGTCGTGGTGGCGGTGAAGGGAGGTGAGGGCGTCGATAAGCAGCCCAGCCTGCCGCTCCGCGTGACTATCAGTGCCCGCCTGCACGGCGGCGGTGAACGCCTCGCGGTGCTCCGTAAACGCCAGGTACCGGACGTCGACCCACGCCACGTTGCCCGGCACCGGGTACTGCGGCGACAATTCCGCCGACGAATCCCACGTGGTGAAAATGATGCCAAACCGAATATCCGGATGCGCCACTATCAGATCGTGCACAACGCCAGACAGGCCACCCTTTAAAAACGGGTAGGTGGACTCCATCACCAACGCTACGTCGACGGCCGGCAACTCGAAGCAGTCACCCGGTACACGCACGACCGGGCCGCCACCTGATGCGGAGGAGTTCATAAAGCCACAGCTTCCTTCCAAAACAGTTCATACGGCGCATCCAGCACAGTCGTGCGGCGCACCCGCACCGCGTACGCTGTCAGCGCCACATCTACCCCAATAAACAGGACATACACCCACGGCAACGCACCCGGCAGGAACGCTGCCACGAGCGCACACGCACACGCGGCCACATGGACACCATGCACCCGGAGCGCGACACTCATCTTGCTCACCTGCTCCAGGTTGTGCGTAGCGATCATGAGCGCCAAGAACGCCTGCGGCGCCAACACCGCCATCAGCAGCATCAGGTCCGGGGCGAAACCGAGCAGCGGAGCACACCCCACGACAGCCACGCCACCCAGCGCGGTAGGCACCATAACCTCACCCAACGCGCGGTCCGCCGGCTGGCCGGCCTGGCACATCGTGCGCTGCAGGTCTCGGGCGGGAACCCCGTTAATCACATCCCAGACCCGGGAGATCGCCTGCTGTAGGAATTGATAGTGGCGGCTCCAGTACAAAGCCGTGCCCGCAACAGTAGGCACTAGCGACACGTACAGCAGGTACAGCACCGGGAAGCTTTCTTCCCCCAACGCCACCACGATGAACAACTTGTCCGCCCACAGCACCGCACCCACGCCCAGGCCAACGCACATATCGCGCACGATGAAACGGTGCGGGGTGTGCGCATCGGAAACCCACCCGCCACGAGTGCGCACACACCCGACCGCGATAAGTACCACACCCGGCACCATTCCCACCAGCGGCGCTACCAGCCACAACTCGGGTGCAGCAGCCAGACAGATCGCATACGCGGCCCAGCCGGCGAGCACGAAACCGTAGCGGCGGACCTCCTGCACCGCGATAAGCGTCTGCGCGAAGACCACGTTGGCCAGCACACCCAGCGCGTAGACTGCCACGCCCGTGAGACTCAGCTGGAGGGCCAGCCCAAAGACCGCGCTGAATCCCGCGACGAACAGGACAGACCAGCAGAAAACTACCGGCCAATTCACGGCGAAAGCGCGCAGGATGTGGTCGTCGTCGGAACCCTTCCGGGCAGAACCCTGCACCTCAGAGTAGGTGTTGGCCTGCTGCACCACCGGGTACAGGGGCCGTGAGGCCGCCGCGGAGATCCACGGCACCGTCACCGACACCGCCATGAGCAACAGCAGCGAGGACTCTCCCCCGAGCGTCTTGCCCACCATCTGCTGGTACGCGACGCTAAACGCCGTCATCAGCAAGGCGGTAGGCGAAATAATCACCACGGCTTGAAAGAGGTTGCCCGGTGATACCAGTGCGTCACGACGCCGCAACACCCGGACCGCCAGGAGCACAGCACATACCGCCGCTGCGACACCGCAGCCAACCAGGACAATCCTTAATGCAGCATAAGTTTCCGAATATATGAGAGCCCGATACACCGCCCACAGGACGACGGTGGCTACATAGCACCCTCCAAGAACGCGCCACGGTGCCGGATTTTGCACCTCAGCACGATGCTTAGGTGTATGCAAGTTCACGCTAACCCCTTGTTAACACAACACGGTCTCATCCCGATAAATACTCAGGACCAAATCGTATTGTCGCACTTTTCTGAGTCAGCGCACATTGCTTTCTAAAAGTTTCTTCATAAACGCATGATAAAGGCCCAGAAAGTCCCCGATACCGGGGGTAGTTTGGGTTTAAGCACGCACCGCAACCGCCAACGGCAACACCGTCACTCCCCACTGCTGCGCCAACTGAGCGCCCGCCACAGTCACGGACCAACCGGTGTCCACAACATCGGTAACTAACAGGACTGTCCCCTCGACACCAGCTAGGTCCGTCCCGGGGGCGTCGTAGTGGTGCCACAGCCCGCGCACCCGGTACGCCGAGTTCTGCGCCTCCACCGGTTCGCCCAGCTCAGGGACGGTTCCCGCGAACGCCAACTGCCCAACCTGGGCAATGGCGCGCGCGATGCGTTCGACGAACGGATCGCCTCCCAAAGCCACCACCGTGGTGGGCCGCTGCGACCACTGCCACTGCGCCAACACGTCAACAAAGCGGCGCAACCACTGGTCGTCGCGCCACCACTGCGCCGGCTGCCAAGAACGCTCCTGGAGAAACGCGCGCAACGCCGGACCGTGCGCGATGTCGTTGAGACGTCCGAGCGCCTTCCCTTGCTCCACGCCCCGAATCTTGCCGCGCACCTCCTGTAAACCGGTGGGCCACTGTTTGCGCTGCGGGAGCGAGACGCCGGGTTGGTTGGTCGCGGCGGTGACGGTAGCGGTGGCGTGGGCGTCGATAAGCGTGGAATAGTGCTGGCCAGTGCAGTTGTCGCAGCGCCCGCAGCCGGTGGCGGGGTCGAGTTCGGGATCGTCGAGTTGGGCGCGCAGGAAATTCATGCGGCAGCCGTCGGTGGCGATGTAGTCGCGCATCGCTTGTTGTTCGGCGGCGCGGGCGGCGTCCAGGCCGGCGTAGCGCTGGGTGTCGTAGGACCAGGACTGGCCGGTGCGCACCCACCCGCCGCGGACGCGCTGCACGGCGCCGTCAACGTCGAGGACCTTGAGCGTTTGCTCGATGCGGGTGCGCGTAAGGTCCACGACGGTTTCGAGTTTCACGGTGGAGATCGGTTCGTCGCCGAGCGCGTCCAGCAGCGTGCGGACCGTCCCCTCATCGGGGAAGGAGACGGAAGCGAAGTAGTCCCAGATCGCCTGGTCCTCTGCCCCGGGCAGGAGGATCACCTCGGCGCGCTGCGTGCCGCGGCCCGCGCGCCCGACCTGCTGGTAATAACTGATCGGGGAACTCGGCGCGCCGACGTGAATCACAAAACCCAAGTCTGGCTTATCGAAGCCCATCCCCAGCGCACTCGTTGCCACCAGCGCTTTGACTTCGTTTGCCTGCAGCGCAGCTTCCAACCGGGCCCGCTCCTCGGCCTCGGTGCGCCCGGTGTACGCCTCCACCGGGTACCCCGCGGCCTGCAGCGCAGCGGCCAACTCCTCCGCGCCGGTCACCGTCAACGCGTAAATGATGCCCGAACCCTGCAGATCCTTCAGGTGGGTGGCCAGCCACGCCGGACGGTCCGTGCTATCTTCCAGCTTCACGACGCCCAAACGCAACGACTCCCTATCCAAATTCCCCCGCAGCACACGCGTCCGCTCCCCCAACTGCGCTTGGACGTCCGCCACCACGCGATCGTTCGCGGTAGCCGTGGTGGCCAGGACCGGGGTGTTCGGGTTCGTGCCGGCGAGAAGGTCCGCGATGCGCCGGTAGTCGGGGCGGAAGTCGTGGCCCCAGTCAGAGATGCAGTGGGCTTCGTCGATGACCAAAAGCCCCGTGTTATCCGCAAGCTGTGGGAGGGTTTCGGCGCGGAAGTCTGGGTTATTGAGCCGTTCCGGAGAAATCAGTATCACATCGGCGTTGCCGGCGGCGATCTCCGCGTTGATAGCGTCCCACTGCATCATGTTCGCCGAGTTCACCGTCACCGCCCGAATCCCCGCCCGCGCGGCGGAGTCCACCTGGTTCCGCATCAGCGCAAGCAGCGGCGAAATAATCACCGCCGGCCCCGCCCCTGCTTCGCGCAGGATCTTCGCCGCGATGAAGTACACCGCGGACTTCCCCCACCCCGTGCGCTGCACGACGAGCATACGCTGCCGCTTGTTCACGAGGCCGTCGATAGCTTCCCACTGGTCGGGCCGCAACACCGCGGTGGGGCCAGCAATCTTTTCCAGGAGGCTTTGGGCGTGGTCACGTGTGGCTACGGGTTCAGTCATGCCTCGACAATACGTGGCTGTTGACGTGTCTAGCCGCGAACCATACTGTGACCACCATTCGTGATACGAAAAAGGAGCGCCCTCCCCGACGCCGGGGTGAGCGCTCCTAACGCGGCCTAGAAGCTGCCGTCAATATCGGTGCGAACCACAACCTTTTGGTTCACGAATTCCAGCAGACCCCAGTCAATGAGCTCACGGCCGTAGCCGGAACGCTTGGTGCCACCGAATGGGATGTCGGCCTTCACGCCGGTCGGCTGGTTGATGTACACCATGCCGGTGTCCAGGCGGCGGGCAACCTTGTGGGCCAGCTCGTCATCTTCGGTGAATACGGAACCACCCAGACCGAATGGGGAGGAGTTCGCAATCTCAATAGCGTGCTCCACGTCGCGGGCGCGGTACAGCTGGGAGACGGGGCCGAAGAATTCGGCATTCGCGGTCTCGGAGCCTTCTGGGATGTCCGTGAGAATGGTCGGTTGGTAGAACGCGCCGTGCTCAGGCAGGTCGATGCCGACCTCGGAAACCGTGGCACCCTCGGCGCGTGCGCGCTCCACGAGTTCGCCGAGTTCATCGGCAGCGCCCTGGGAGGACAGCGGAGCCAATGTAGTTTCTGGGTCGCGCGGGTCGCCAGCCTTGAGCTCTGCAACCTTGGCGGTGTACTTCTCCACGAACTGGTCATACACCGAATCTTCCACGATGATGCGCTTGGAGGAGCAGCACACCTGGCCCGCGTTCCAGTGGCGGCCGAAGACTGCCCAGTCCACGGCCTTGTCCAGCTGGGCGTCGGCAAGCACGATGAACGCGTCCGCACCGCCGAGCTCCAGGGTGGACTTCTTCAGATTCTTCGCGGCCACCGCAGCCACTGCGGCACCCGCACCCTCAGAACCGGTGAGCGCCACGCCACGTACGCGCGGGTCGCCTAGGATCTGCTCCGTTGCGTCGTGCGCGGCGAAAACGTTGTTGAGCAGGCCCTTCGGGGCGCCGGCGGCGTCGAAAAGCTCTACCATCTTCAGCGCAGACTGCGGCACGTTGGATGCGTGCTTGAGCACGATGGTGTTACCGGCGGCGAACTGCGGGGCACCGATACGGATGACCTGGTAGTACGGGAAGTTCCACGGCTCGACGGCGTACAGGACACCGAGTGGCTCGTTGACCAGCTGCACGTCCTCCTGATCGAAGCCATTCGCCGGGAGGTAACGTGGCGCCAGCTGGGTCTCAGCGTGGGCCACGTAGTACTCGAGGATGCCGATGCAGATATCGATTTCGGCCTCAGCCTCGGCGAGGAGCTTACCCATTTCCAGGGTCACAACCTCGGCGTATTCGCGCTTATTTTCCTTCAGGATGTCCGCAGCCTTCTGCAGCACCTGGACGCGCTCCGAAATGGGCTTGAGGCTCCACTCCCGGAAAGTCTCGTCAGCGGCGGTAATCGCGGCATCGATCTGCTCGGGGGTCGCGGTATCAAATTCCTTGACAACCTCACCGGTGTACGGGTTCGTAGTCTTGTAAGCCATGACGGACTCCTTTCTGTTCCACGGGAGTGGAAAGATGAATTGAACTAGGTTCTCCGCCAGTCTAAACACGAAAGGTGGGCGCGCGCACTAATTTTTTTCGCCCACCAAACATTCCCGCAGATCAGCGCCAGGACGTGGGCTTATTCCTCCTCATCCAGCGCAACGCCCACCCACACAGGTTCCGGCACTAAAGAGACCCCGAACACGTCACGGACTTGGTCGCGTACCCGGCGCGCTAGGGCAACGATGTCGGCCGCCTGCGCGGAACCCCGGTTGGTGAGGGCGAGCGTGTGTTTCGTCGATAAGCGGGCGGGCGCATCCTCGCCAGGGAAACCCTTCGCGCAGCCCGACTGCTCAATCAGCCACGCCGCCGACAGCTTCGTATGGCCCGGGCGGTCCACCGGGTAGCGGGGCATATCGACGGTAATTGCCGCCGCAATCTCATCCGCCAGCTCCACGGGCACCACGGGGTTAGTAAAAAAGGAGCCCGCCGACCACGTGTCGTGATCGTCCGCGGCAAGGACCATACCCTTGGAACGGCGCAGCTCAAGCACCTTAGCGCGGGCCTCGGCAGGGGCCACGCGATGTCCGTCAGCGAAACGTAAGGGGGCCGAGAGGCCGTCGGTAAGCAGCTGGAACTCCACCTCGAGCACGACGGCACGGGCGGTGAACTTCAAGTTCGAATAGCGGTACGCCAAATCTAGGGAACCTACCGGCACCCAATAGGAACGCGCCGTAATCCGGTCGTAGAGGTGCACACGGGTGAGCACGTCAGCGACCTCCACCCCATAAGCGCCCACATTCTGCACCGGGGTAGCGCCCACCGAACCCGGAATCCCAGACAAGCACTCCAGGCCACCGAGGCCGGCGCGGATCGTCGCGGCGACCAGTTCGTCCCACACCATGCCCGCCTCAGCGCGCACGAGGCCATCCCCACCAATGTGATGGCCTGTGTTCTCCAGCACCACAGCCACCACATCCTGCGGCTCATCAGCCACCAGCAGGTTCGACCCACCGCCGACGACCAGCAACTCCACACCAGCACGGTCCAGGGCGCGGACCACCGCAACCACAGCCTCCGTCGTGCGGGCACGGACCACGGCACGGGCCGGGCCCCCGACGCGCAGGGTGGTCAGGTGGGCGAAATCGACACCGTCTTCGACAGTGATATCAGCAATGCCGGCGAGTAGAGATTTATCAAACACGCCTACCACGGTAGTCTGTACGACATGGCTACACATAGTGAATACACCGTCACCGTCAATCACCCGATCGACAAGGTGCACGCCGCACTGACCAACGAAGAATTCTGGAAGTTCAACGTTGCACACCTCTCCCCCGAACCGGGCGAGGTCCACTCCTTCGACGGCTCCGAAGCCGTCCTCTTCGAGGTCCTTCCCCTCGAGATCCTGCCGGAAGCAGTCCGCTCCATGATCTCCCAGGCGCTCAAGGTCAAGCGCGTCATCGGCATCGGCCCGCTTAACGACGGCAAGGTCGAACTCGACTACACCGCCGACGTCAAGGGCACCCCAGTCGACTACGAAGGCGAAATCTTCCTCTCCGGCGAGGGCGACACCACCACCTTCGACTACGAGAACAAGCTCACCGTCAACATCCCCATCATGGGTGCTGCACTCGAGCCCAAGGTCGCCGACGCACTCGGTGAGATCTTCGAGAAGGAAGCAGACCTGCTCGACCAGTGGATCAACGCAAACCAGTAGGCCACATCACCCGCGGCACCACCGGCTACAACCGCCTCCGGCGCTGCGACCGGTGGTCAATAGCTAACCCGCAGGTCAGATCCGCTTTACGACGCACACCTCTCGCCCTCGACGTCGGGTACGGCGCAAGCTGGACCACAACCGTCGACATGGCGCACTGGTTGCGGCGCGTGCGCCCAGACGTGCGCGTCATCGGCCTAGAAATCGACCCCGATCGCATCCAAGCACCCCGCGACGGCGTCACCTTTGAACTCGGCGGCTTCGAACTCGCCGGGTACCGGCCCGGATACGTCCGGGCCTTCAACGTGCTCCGCCAATACGACGCCACCGACGTCCCCGCCGCCTGGGACATGGTGTGCTCGCGGCTAGCGCCTGGCGGCCAATTCATCGAAGGCACCTGCGACGAAATCGGCCGGCGTGCCTGCTGGATCCGCCTCGACGACACCGGCCCGCAAACCTTCACCCTCTGCTGGGACCCATTCCATTCGGAGCGCCCCTCCGACCTAGCCGAACGCCTTCCTAAGATTCTGATTCACCGCAACGTCCCCGGCGAAGCGATTCACGATTTCCTCCAGCGCGCCGACCACGCGTGGGACACGGCCGCCGGCTGGGCCCCCTATGGGCCGCGGGTGCGGTGGCGGCACGCCGTCGAGACACTCGCTGCTGAAGGCGTGCCGGTCCGCCCGCAGCGTCGCCCACTGCGCGACAACCAAATCACCGTCCCGTGGAGCTTCGTGGCGCCAAGCCGGTAAAGTCGTGCCCATGAAAACTCTGGGTAAAGTCATCGGCGGCATCCTAGCCGTGATCATCGTCCTCGCCATCGTCGCGGAACTGGGCATGCGGTGGTTCATCGGCAACCAAGTCGAAGAACAATACGGTCAGGACGCCTCGATCAGCTTCGGTGCCTCCCCAGTGTTGGCCAGCGTATTCACCGGTAAGGTCGGGCACATGGACCTCACCATCCCCGCCACCACCGACGCACCGGCGGCCAACGTGACCGCCCAGGGGCTCGACGTCCGCGACCAGCAGACCATGCGCGCCGACCAGATGGAAGTCACCACCGACATCTCCGACGCCCTCCTCCTTAATATCCTGCAGCGCGGCATGGCTGCGCAGACCGGAGGCGGATTCCTGGCCGATCTCATCAAAATCACCGACGTCACCAGCAACCCGTCGGAAGGCACACTCGACATCGAATTCACCGGCGGCGCCGCAAACCTCTCACTGACCCCGACCACCGAGGGCAACCAGGCCGTCTTCACCGTCGCCGAAACGCGCCTCTTCGGTCTCGAGCTGCCCACCGAAGTCTCCGAAGCCATCTCCCAAGCACTCCAGGACGGCCTGCACAACCAACTCGACGCAGCCGGCGGCCTCCAACTCACTGGCATGGCCGTCACCGAAAACGGGCTGCAACTCCACCTCAGTGGAGAACACGTCGAACTACAACAGGCCGCCGACGCCCGCCACGTGTAGCACGCGTGCACCCGTCAGGTCTTGCACGTGCTGCGGGACCTGGCCAGCGAACCCCTCGTGCAACCAGACGGGCACCTGTTCGCTCACCGCTTCACGCACGGCCATGATATCTGCGATGAGTGCGTTCTCCTCCGTGGCCGACGCATCAAGGGCCAGGAGGATCTCACTGGCCCCGCACTGGACAGCAAAGCGCGCCTCTGTTGCTTTGATCAGGCTGTGCGACGTCCCGGTGGGGTAGGCGACGGCGGCGATGACCGTCGCGCCGTCGTAAAGCCCCTCAGTGGGTTGCACCCACCCTGCTGGGAGCACGACCTTCTCGCCGGTGCTGCGCGCCTGCGCTAGGGCCGCGGGGATGTCGACACGCGTGGGGGTTAGTACCATCCTGCGTTGCCTTCGGTGATGTCTTTGAGTTGTGGGCGCACGTCAAACCAGTAGACACCGATAATGACGCAGCCGACCACCGACAAGATCATGATCCGGGGGACGAAACACACCAACGCCGAGCCGACCAGCAGGGCCAGCCAGACTTTCTTCGGTTGGCGGTCGCCGGCGGTGAAGGCGTCCTCGCGCGTGCGCGCAGCGATGATCGCGCCCGCGAGGCCGGCCACGCCCACAGCCACGAACACGAGCGCCTCGACCATGGCCAGCGACCACAGGATCTGCGTGTACATCATTTGCGGCTCTCCTCAACAACTTCGCCGTCGACGACGTTCGGGTCGCGTGGTTCCTTCTCGCTGCGGGCCTCCGCGATGCGGGTCTGCACGTTCTCCCCGACCTCACGGGCCTTATCCTTAATTTCAGGCCAGGTTTCCTTGCCGGCGTCCGCGACGTCGCGGGCTATCTGGCGCGCCGCGCTACCCAGTAGGGTGCCGGCTTGGCGAATCTTGTCGACAGGTGAGCTTTCAGGCAATTCGTGAGACATGTCCCCCACCTTAAAACAGAAGTTGCGAGACCGTGTAAATAACCAGACCCGCCAACGCGCCCACAATCGTGCCGTTGAGGCGAATGAACTGCAGATCCTTACCGACCATCAGCTCAATCTTCTCCGACGCCTCGGCCGCGTCCCAACTGTGGACCGTCTCCGCAATAATCGCGGTGATCTGGTCGGCGTAGTTATCCGCCACGAACGCCACAACCTTCACGATCCGCTCATTCAGCGTATCGCGCGCCTCCGGGTCGGCGACGAGCTTCTCGCCCCAGCCCTGCGCGAATTCCGCAAGCTTGCGCCGGATCACCGAATCCGGGTCCTCGGCCGAAGTAATCACCGCTTCCGAAGTAGCTTCCCAGGCGGCCGGGATCATGCGGGCCACCGCGTCCGAGCCCAGAATCTCCTGCTTCCAGCCTTCGACACGTTCGATCATGGCGGGGTCGTGCTGCAGGTCGAAGGCCAACTGGTCGATGAAGCGGCGCAGCGCCCCGCGGGCCTCGTGGTTCGGGTCGGCGGCCACAGCATCCGCCCACTTCGTGACCTCCTTAAAAATCTTCTCCCCCACCAAGTCATGCACGAAGCGCGGCGCCCACACCGGTTTGCGCTCATCGACCACGCGGATGATCGCGTCCTCGTTCTCTCTGATCTTGCGGGCTGCCCAGACGGTGAGGTCGTCGATAAGCGGTTCAACCTTGCCCTCACTGACCAGCTGCTCGAGCGCCCGACCCGCAGGAGGCCCCCACTGCGGCTGCGCTAGCTTATCGACGACCACCGTCCGAATCACCTGCTCCGCATCCGCGGCCTGCACCCCGCGAACTGCATTCGCCGTCAGACGCCCCGCCTCACGCGACACGGTCTCCGCATTCTCCGGCTCCGCCAACCACTGCCCCACCTTCAGCGGAATCTCCGCGTGCGCCACCTTCTCCGTAATAATGCGCGCGTTGAGGAAGTTCGTGCCCACAAACTCCGACAACGCCGAACCCAACTGGTCCTTCTTCTTCGGAATCAGCGCCGTGTGCGGAATCGGAAGCCCCATGGGATGCCGGAACAACGCCGTCACCGCGAACCAGTCCGCCAGACCGCCCACCATGCCGGCCTCCGCCGCGGCGCGCACGTAGCCCACCCAGCCCGGCGCGGTCCCCTGCGACTGCCACCACGAACAGCCCAAGAAGATTACCGCCGCCAGGATCAGCAGCCCGGTAACAAACGCCTTGTGATTGCGCAGCGCGCGGCGGCGTTCCTGCTCGTCAGCCGGCGCGGGCATCTCCTGTAATGCGTGTTCAGCCATGGGATACAAGTGTAGCCGGCTGCACGCCTACAGCATGGCCTCACCACTTTTAATCAACCCGATACACGTGATGAGCATGATCGCCCCCACCGCGACCATGCGAATTCGGTGCCAGGTGGACCACTTCTTCCACCAGGGGCGCTTTTTCTCCTGACTCGACATGGCCCCAGCATACGGGTGTGAGGCGACAGCGGGGGTGGCACCTTGTGCGACGGAAAGCAATGGAGCATACTGTTCTCACTATTCGTGAACCAGAGCACACTATTTACTAGGAGGCGTCGTGGACACACATACCGCGCAGAATCCACCCGCAAACCACACATTTAACCTGTCCTGGATCATCACGCTCTTCGGCACCGCCGTCGGAGCCGGCATCCTCTTCCTACCCATCAACGCCGGCAGCTTCGGATTCTGGCCCCTCGTCGTGGCCAGTGTTCTCATCGGCCCCATGACCTACCTGGCCCACCGCGCCTTCGAATGGATGATCTCGTTCTCCCCGCACGAGGGCAAAGACGTCCTAGCCACGCTGACCGACTACTTCGGCCAGCACCGCGGCGTCATCTTGGCGCTGATTTACTGGTTCACCATCTTCCCCGTGGTCCTCATCTACGGCGTAAGCATCACGAATACCGTCGATAGTTTCATAGTCAACCAACTCGGTGGGCCCAGCCTGTCGCGGTGGGTCCTGGCTCCACTGTTGGTCGGCGCGATGACCCTGGCGCTGGCATTCGGCAACACGATCATGCTGGCCATCGCCAACATTGTGGTGTACCCGCTGATCATCGCGCTCGCCGCCGTTTCGATTTACCTGATTCCACAATGGGACTTGGGCAGCTTCATGGAGGCCAACCCCTCGACCCCCGGTGGCATGATTTCCGCAATCATCCTGATTTTGCCGGTGCTGGTGTTCTCCTTTAGTTACGTCGCCGCGCTGTCGCAGTTCTCGTTGGACATGGAACGCAAGTACGGGCCTCACCACGACAAGCACTCGAACACCGTCATCCTGTGGGCCAGTACCTTGCTCGTCGTGTTCACGATGTTCTTCGTCTGGTCCTGCGCCCTGGCGATGGGCGCCGACGGCATGCAGGAGGCCAACGACCTCAACCTTCCCGTCCTGTCCTACTTCGCGAACGTCACCGGCACCCCGTTCATGGCGTACATGGCTCCGGTCGTCGTCGTGTGTGCGATCGCGTCCTCCTATTTCGGGCATTCGCTCGGCGCAGTCGAAAGCACGGAATACCTGTTCAAGCTCGCGCTGCCGGGCATCACGGAGCGGATGGGTACGCGCACGCTGAACATGTGGACGTACTTCTTCATCTTCTGCGCAACCAGCCTCGTGGCTATTGGGAATCCGTCGATCCTGGACATGATTTCCGTCGTCGGCGGCATCTTCTTCGCGTTTATGACGTACCTTCTTCCCGTCATCGCAATCTCCAAGATCGACGCCCTCGCCCGCTTCCGGGGCCGTAAGTCCAACGTGTTTATCGCCGTCATGGGAGTGATTGTCCTGATCGCAACGATCTGGGGCATGGTGATCTAACCGCTTATCGACGCCCTCCGGCACGTAGAAGCCCCAGCAGAAAACTCTGCTGGGGCTTGCTGTTGCGCTTTTTAGTTCACGCGACCGGTGGCCTTGCGGTATGCGTGGTAATCCTTGCGGCCACTCTTAATCAGAATCGTGGCTGCAATGATGAATACGATCGCGCCGATGACACCAATCGTTGCCATTGGCTGCCAGTTAATAGCCGCCTCGCCCGAGTTACCGAACGCGCCGATGGAAAACGCCCACAGTGCCATGCCCATGAAGAACAACGAAGCGAGCGCGACACCCATGCCGACCCACGTTGCGGTCTTGTGCAGGGAAGAGTGCGGGGCCTCGTAGCTGACGGGGTCGTACCCTTCCACATAGTGCAGGCTGCCGGAATAAGCAGGGAACGTTTCGCCGGCGGTGTGCGCAACCGCCTGGTTGGAGCTAGACATTGCTGTAACTCGCCTTCCTTCTAGGTATAAATACGCTTGTGTGTAATCCTACCCCGCCACATGTTGGGGGTATCCGATTGTTGGATAAAGAAGGCGCCCCGGGGTTACCAGGGCGCTGTAAGGGGACGGGGATTAGTCGTCCTTGCCGCGCAGTGCTGCGCGGGCACGTTCCTTGGTCACGGCAGCGACTGCGGAAAGTGGGATGCCTGCAGGACAGACGTCTGCGCACTCACCGTAGAGGGAGCAGTGGCCGAAGTTGGTTTCCATTTCGTCAACCATTTGACGGGCACGCTTGCCGCGCTCTTCCTTGCCCAGCGGAAGCTTGGACAGGTGGATGAGCTTAGCGCCGGTAAACAGGTGTGCTGCGCCGTTCGGGCAGGCAGCGACACACGCGCCACAGCCGATGCAGGCGGCGTGGTCGAGGGAGAACTCGGCGGTCTCATGGTTGAGGTGGAGGGTATCTGCATCTGGTGCAGTACCAGCGTTGATGGAGACGTAGCCACCCTGCTGCAGGACGCGGTCCAGTGCGGAACGGTCAACGACCATATCCTTGATCACTGGGTATGCGGCGGAGCGGAAAGGCTCGATCTTCAGGGTGTCGCCATCCTTGTAGTTGACAAGGCGCTGTTCACAGGCAGGGGCGTTCTTGCCTTCGCCGTGTGGACGACCATTGACCAAGAGGCCACAGGTGCCACAGATACCTTCGCGGCAGTCAGAAGCGAATGCGAACGGTTCCTTGCCCTGCTCGATCAGCTTGCCGTTGACGAAGTCGAGCAATTCGAGGATGGACATTTGCGGTACGGCGTCGTCCAAGTCGATGGATTCGAAGTGGCCGTCCTGGGTCGGTCCGGCCTGACGCCAGATCTCAAGATGAAGTTTCATTACTTGTAGTTCCTTTGCTGCAGCGGGATCGATTCGAAGTAGAGAGGTTCTGCGTGGCGGATGAACTTGCCGTCGCCGGCGTCCTCCCATGCGGAGACGAAGCACCAGTTTTCGTCGTCACGCTCTGCCTCGCCTTCCTCGGAGAGGTGATCCACGCGGTAGTGCGCACCGCAGGACTCGTCGCGGTCGAGCGCGTCGACGCACATGAGCTCCGCGAGGAACAGGTAGTCACGAATGCGCAGGGCGCGTTCGAGGACCTGGTTCATTTCGTGCTGGCCACCAGGGATACGGACGTTCTTCAAGAAGTCCTCGCGAAGCGCGCGAATTTTCTTGATGCCCTCACGCATGGATTCAACATCGCGGGCCACGCCACATGCACGATAGAGCAGCTCACCGAGCTGGGTGTGGTAGTAGTCCGGACCGTGGGGGTCAGGGCCGTTGGTGTTCATGAGGGAATCGATGCGCGACTGGGCGCGGTCGATAGCCTCTGCAACCGCCTTGTCCTCGAGTGGCAGTACTGGCTCGTTGAGGTGGTCGGCCAGGTAGTTCGGGACGGTGAACGGGATAGTGAACCAGCCGTCGACAGATGCGGAAAGCAGGGAGTTTGCGCCGAGACGGTTTGCACCGTGGTAAGTCCAGGAGCACTCGCCGGCAGCGAAGAGACCGTCGATGGAGGTCATTTCGTTGAAGTCAGTCCACAGGCCGCCCATGGAGAAGTGCACGGTCGGTGCGATGCGCATCGGAGTCTTGTGCGGATCCTCGCCGATCGCTGCCTCGTACATGCGGAAGAGGTTGGAGTAGCGCTCGTCGATAGTCTCCACACCGAGGCGCTCGAAAGCGTCGCGGAAGTCCAGGTACGCGGAGTTGTGCTTCGGGCCAACACCCTTGCCTGCCAGGATTTCCTGGGTGATGGCACGCGATGCGACGTCACGGGGGACCAGGTTGCCGAACGCCGGGTAGCGACGCTCGAGGAAGTAGTCGCGCTCATCTTCCGGAATTTCCTCAGGCTTGCGGTCGTCGCCTTTAGCCTTAGGAACCCAGATGCGGCCGTCGTTACGCAGCGACTCAGACATGAGGATTGTCTTGGACTGCCAGTCGGCGTTGATTGGGAGGCCGGTTGGGTGGAACTGGATGAACGATGGCGAAGCCATGTAGGCGCCGGTCTCGTAGGCACGAACCATGCCGGAGGCGTTGGAGTTAATCGCCAGGGTGGTCATGCCGTAGACGTTGCCGTAACCGCCGGTCGCCAGGATGACTGCGTGACCGGTGAATGCCTGCAGCTCACCGTTGATGAGGTTGCGGGTCACGATGCCGCGGGCACGCTTCTTGCCGCCCTCTTCGGTGACGATGAATTCCTGGAGATCATTGTGGGTGAAGATTTCCACCGAGCCCAGGTGAATCTGGCGCTGCAGTGCAGCAGCACCAGCCAGCTGCAGCTGCTGACCTGTTTGACCACGGGTGTAGTAGGTACGGGAGACCTGCACACCACCGAAGGAACGGGTTGCCAGGGTACCGCCGTATTCGCGGGCGAATGGAGCGCCGATGGCGTTCATGTGGTCGATGACGCGCACCGACTCGTAGGCCAGGCGCCAGCAGTCGGACTCACGGCCGCGGTAGTCGCCACCCTTGACGGTGTCCTTGACGTGGCGGTACGCGGAGTCGTTGTCGACCTTCTTGCCGCGGGCGGAGTTCACGCCACCCTGCGCGGCGATGGAGTGTGCACGACGTGGGGCGTCGTGGTAGGTGAAGACCTTCACCTTGTAGCCGAGCTCACCAAGAGCTGCAGCAGCGCCACCGCCGGAGAGGCCGGTACCAATAACCAGAATCTCAAACTTACGACGGTTCAGCGGGGAGACCAGGTTCATGTGGTCTTTTTGGTACTGCCACATGTCCTTGGTTGGGACACCCTTAGGCTCCTTGGAATCCAAGACGGTACCGAGGGTGACACCTTCAACGGTGGTTGCCGGGGCCACAAACTCTGGCCGGGCAGCGGTATCAGTATGTGTAGTCAATGTCTTACCTTCCAGCCTTAGCTAATCCAACCAAGAGCGATGGTCAGTGGCATAACAATGTTGCCAAGCACAACGATTGCAGGGACGATGTACGCGATTGCGACCATGACGGCGCGAGTACGGCGACCGGTAACACCCAGGTCGCTGACTGCCAGCCAGATGCCGTGGCAGAGGTGGAAGAACAGCGCCACCATTGCGATGATGTACCAGATGGTCACTGGCCAGCGGCTGAACGTGGCAATCATGTTGTCTTTAATGTTGCCGTGGACGAACTCTTCAGGAGCTGCAGGTGCGACACCCATGGTCAGGTCCAGAATGTGGAAGATGACGAACGCCAGCAGGATGATGCCGGTGATCAGCATGGTGCGGGTTGCAAAGCTGTTGACGCCGCCCATGAGGTTGGTGCGCTTGAACTTGCCACGGAAACGGCTAGAGCGGCCGTGCAGGGCGAATGCGCCGTACACGTGGAAGAGCAGGCAGGCCAGCAGCACGATGCGGAACATCCACAGGAAGGAGCCGTGCGGCAGCAGTGGGTAGCCGAATTCGCGCAGGAACTGGCCATAAACGTCAATCTGCGCCGTGCCGTCGTCGTAGTCTGGGAGGTAAATCTTCAGGTTACCTACCATGTGGAACAGGACGAACGCGCCGAAAATCAGGCCAGTGATCGCCATGCCAAGCTTGATACCCCAGGTGGGTAGACCTCGGCTGGGGCGAATGGGTTCTTCAGTGATTTTGCCGTGACGAATTGCTTCACGGTCAGGATTTCTTACAGTCATGACACCTCCAGTAGTCCCCTCCACTCTATTAGCCTTGGCCGTCTTTTTCCGTTCCAGAACCCCCGTTTAGCGGGGATAACGCCCGAAAAGTGGGGCTTCGTTTGAGCTTTTAAGGTTAGGGTTACCTACAGGTTCGAACGGGTCGACTTTGGGCATCAATCGCAACACCGGCCACACGCTGGGGATTAACTTGCAGAAAAGTACGGCCGTACGTTCCGGCACTTTCATGTGTAACTGGTCACACATTTTTGATTTCGCCGCAAACTACACCCTTTATTACCCCCGGTAGGTGTCATACTTTCGTTTGTTAGCATTCACTTATTTCAGCAAATGTTGTAGAGAATCAATGCGCGCACGGCCCTACATGAGTGAAGCCCCGAAGTGGGGGTCCACTTCGGGGCTTCACAACTAGCACGTTTTACAGGTTGATCATGTGACCCATCGTGCCTTCGGCAGCTTCCTTAATCGCTTCCGACATCGTCGGGTGGATGTGGACGTTACGGCCAATCTCCTCGGCGGTCAGATCGAAGCGCTGCGCGAGCGTCAGCTCGGCGAGCATCTCGGAGACGTTGGCGCCGACTAGGTGTGCGCCGACGATCTCGCCGAACTCGGTATCCACGATGACCTTGGCAAAACCGGCCGGTTCGCCGAGGCCGACCGCCTTGCCGTTCGCGGAGAACGGGAAGGTTGCGGACTTAATCTCGCGGTCGGCAAACTTCTCCTTGGCGGCCTCTTCGGTGTATCCGAAGGATGCGACCTGCGGGTTGCAGAAGGTTGCGCGTGGCATCATCTGGTAATCACCGAGCTCCAAAGTTTCTGCGCCGGCAATGGTCTCGGCCGCTACGACGCCCTGCGCCTCAGCGACGTGCGCCAGCTGCAGCTTGGCGGTGACGTCACCGATGGCGTAGATGTGATCGACGTTGGTACGCATGCGCTCGTCAATGTCAATAGCTCCGCGATCGGTCAGCTTGACACCGGTATTTTCCAGACCGAAGCCTTCGACGCGCGGGGCGAAGCCGACGGAGATCATGACGCGGTCGACAGTCAGGGTGTCCTTCTTGGAGCCGTCCTTAGATTCAACGTCTACCTCGACGGAGGAGCCGTTGTCACGAACCGCGGTGGTCTTGGTGCCGGTCAGCAGGGTGACGCCGAGCTTCTTATAGGCCTTCGCGATTTCCTTGGAGACCTCAGGCTCTTCGTTGGGCAGGACGCGGTCCATGAATTCGACGATGGTGACATCCACGCCGTAGTTGGCCAGGACGTATGCGAATTCCATACCGATGGCGCCGCCACCGACGATAACCATCTTGTCTGGCGCGTCTGCGTTGAGGATCTGCTCCTCGTAGGAAACGACATTCTCGGAGAGCTCAACACCAGGCAAGGTGCGAACGACGGAGCCGGTAGCGATGATGCAATCGTCGAAAGTGACGGTGGTGCCGTCGGCCTTGCCGCCGGAGACCTTGATGGTTTTGGCGTCTTGAAATTCGCCCCAGCCGTCGATTTCGGTGATCTTGTTCTTCTTCATCAGGTAGTGGACACCCTTGACGATGCCTTCAGACACCTTGCGGGAGCGCTTGTGCGCGTCCGCATAGTCGAAGGAGACTTCGCCCTTAATGCCAAAGGTTTTGGCTTCATGGGTGAAGGTGTGTGCCACTTCGGCGTTCTTCAGTAGCGCCTTGGAGGGGATGCAGCCAACGTTGAGGCATACGCCACCCCAGTACTGCTTCTCCACCACGGCAACTTTCTTGCCAAGCTGGGCTGCGCGGATTGCGGCGACGTACCCACCAGGGCCGGCGCCGAGGACTACGACATCATAATGTTCACTCACGGTGTCCTAGCTTACGTACTCTCTGTGGGTTTCGCTGTGCTCTTGCTTCTCGACGCCACGTTTACCCTGTTAGACGGGCAAAAATAAACAGTACGGCCCTCCCATTTGGGGGTGGCCGTACTGCTGCCCTGTGAAGTTTTAGATCAGGCCGAAGGCCAGGGAAATCTGGGAAGAAGTCGAGGAGCCGAAGTGGAGCAGCTCGCCCAAGAACTCGTTCAGGGTCACGATGAGCGTTTCGATAGGGGTCATGGGTATGCCTTTCTGTAATTTTTACACGCGCAGTCCAGATATTATGACACATTTGCCATTTGCGTACCAGGTTTAACATAGGTAGCTTGTCTCCTATGCGTCTACGCCTAGCTTTATGCAGCGCGCTCGCCGCGGCCTCGCTTGTCTGCGCGAGCGCGCCGCACGTTACCGCTACTCCTATTATCTCCACTGCGATTCCTTCTATTACAGAGGAGTCACCGCAGTGGCGTAAGGACGTCGATAAGCATGCCACGGCGTACGAACTGACTACCTACTCCCCCGCCATGGACCGCGAGGTCCCCGTCGCCGTCATCCCCGGCCCGCCCGGCGCGCCCACCCTGTATCTGCTCAACGGAGCCGACGGTGGCGAGAACCGCGCCCACTGGATTGAAAATACCGACGTTTTGGACTTTTATGCAGACAAGGGCGTCAACGTAGTCATTCCCATGGCGGGAGCGTTCTCGTACTACACCGACTGGGCTGATGGCTCGCAGGCGTGGGAAACCTTCCTGACCAAAGAACTGCCCGGGCCGCTAGAAGCGCACCTCGGTGCCGGCGACAGGCGCGCCATCATGGGCGTATCGATGTCCGCAACCTCTGCGCTAACACTCGCACAGCACAACCCCGGCTTCTACCAGGCCGCCGCCTCCCTCTCCGGGTGCGCGCAAACGTCCAGCCCACTGGGCATGGCGGCCATCGCAACCACGCTGCGCAACGGGGCTAAAGACCCGGTCGCGATGTGGGGGCCGTACGGCTCGGCGGCGTGGCGCTATAACGACGCCCACCTCGGCGCACCCGCCCTGCGCGGAACCGCGCTCTACATTTCCAACGGCTCCGGCCTCCAGGGCGCCATCGACCAAGTCGGCGGGCCTTACCTGCGCGGGAAGACGCACGCACAGGCCTCCGCCTCCCACATCAACACGTCCGTCGTGGGTGGGCCCATCGAAATGGTGACCAACCGGTGCACCCACGACCTCAAAGCCCGCCTCGACGCCGAAGGTATCCCCGCCACCTACGTCTTCCGGAATACCGGCACCCACTCGTGGGGCTACTGGCAAGAAGACCTGCGGGGCTCCTGGCCCGTGCTCTCGCACGCGTTAGGTGTGAAGACTTAACACTTTTCTTCCCCTACCGATACAGTAGTTAGACGAATACACACGACAAAGGACGATGACTATGAAGTTGACCCGCCGCTTCGGCGCCTCCATCGCAGCCCTGGGCTTGGCAACCACCCTGGCTGCAGCCCCATTCGCAACCGCTGCCGAGAAAACCGCCGCTGACGTCGCCGGCGACGCACCAGTCGGTACCGTCGCTCCCCTGAGCTTCACCCCGATGTCTGTCACCGACCAGGAGCCGCAAGAGTGGCTGAGCAAGGTCGACGGCAAGTTCCTCAAGAGCTACCAGGTGCACTCCCCGTCCATGAACAAGGACATCCCGGTAGCTGTCATCCCAGCACACGACAAGGACGGCAACCCGGTCAGCGGCGCGCCGACCGTGTACCTGCTCAACGGCGCTGGTGGCGCTGAGCAGGACAATGACTGGATTGTCCTCGCCAAGACCGTGGACTTCTACAAGGACAAGTCCGTCAACGTCGTCATCCCCATGCAGGGTGCGTTCACCTACTACACCGACTGGGTTGACGAAACCCTCGACACCCCGTACCTCAAGGGCCCACAGAAGTGGGAAACCTTCCTGACCAAGGAACTCCCCGGCCCCATCGAGCAGGAACTGAACGCAAATAACAAGCGTGCCGTCGTCGGCTTCTCCATGTCCGCCACCTCCGCGCTCCTGCTCCCACAGCACAACCAGGGCTTCTACGACGCCGCCGCATCCTTCTCCGGCTGCGCCGCAACCTCCAGCTTCCTGCCCTACGAGTACCTGCGCCTGACCGTCAGCCGCGGCGGTGCGCAACCAGAGCAGATGTGGGGCCCACGCGGTGGCACCTACAACGTGTACAACGACGCCCTGGTCAACGCCGAGAAGCTGCGTGGCACCGAACTCTACATCTCCACCGCGACCGGCCTTGCGTCCGAAACCGACATGGCCGGTTACATGCGCGACAAGGGCGTGTCCAACGAAAAGGCTTCGGCAAGTGCCACGACGCTCATCGTCGAAGGTGGCGTCATCGAAGGTGCGATGAACGCCTGCACCCACGACCTCAAGGCGAAACTCGACCGCGCCGGCATCCCGGCCAACTACGAGTTGCGCAACACGGGCACCCACTCGTGGCCAGGCTGGCGCAGCGACCTCGAGACCTCCTGGAACACCACACTGGCTCCAGCACTGGGCCTCGAGCCTGCCAAGTAAGCCGCACCCGCGCACAGGCCACCCACCCGGGTGGCCTTTTTCATGCCCCGCGAAAGGACCTCCATGCACCCCACCGACAAGCAGCTTATCGACGCCACCGACCCCACCACCCTCGCCTGGGCCGAAGAATGGTCGCAGCGCACCGAAGCCGCGGCCGTCACAGATCCCGGATACGAAGAACTGCGCGCCCGGATCCACGCCGCCCTCGACTCCGATGAGAAGATCGACTACGTCAGCCGCCGCGGCGAACACCTGTACAACTTCTGGCGCGACAAGGACCACGAACGCGGCCTCTGGCGGCGCACTGACACGGAAAGCTACTTGGCTGGCGTGCCGCAGTGGGAGGTTCTCTTAGACATCGACGCGCTGGCTGCTGCCGAGGGCGTGTCATGGGTGTGGAAGGGTGCGGTCGTCGGGCGTGACGAGGCCGGGGTGCCGCGCCGCGCGCTCGTGAAGCTCTCCCGCGGCGGGGCCGACGCCGTGGAGGTCCGGGAATTCGACCTGGATTCCCACGCTTTCGTCGACGGCTTCACGCTGCCGGAGGCGAAATCGCAGGTTTCGTGGTTGGATGTGGACACGGTCATCGTGGGCACGGATACCGGCGAGGGCTCGTTGACCACGTCCGGGTACCCGCGCCAGTCGCGGCTGTGGAAGCGCGGCCAAGCGCTCGCCGACGCCGAGCTGATCTTCGAAGCCGCGGATACCGACGTCCTCGGCGCCACCTTCGCGGACCATTCCGTGACCCCACCGCGCCTGGTGTCCACACGCGCACTTGATTTCTATTCCGCGCGCACCACCATCGACGGCCACGAGGTCGCGGTCCCTGACGACTGCGAGGTCACCCCGTATAAGCAGTGGCTGTTCATCCAGCCGCGCACTGCTTTCGCCGGTATCGCTGCGGGTGGGTTGGGCGTCGCGAAGCAAGGCGGAGAGTACCAGGCCATCTTCACCCCCGACGCGCACACCACGCTCGAGGCGGTGGCGTTCACCCAGGACTACCTCATCCTCACCGTGCTTCGCGACGTCACCACCACCTGCCACTACGCGCCCCTCGACAACCCCACCGACCTGCGCGCCATCCCACTTCCCGAGCACGCAACGCACACCGTCGTCGCAACCAGCCCACGTGACGGCAACGAAGTCTGGATTACGTCCTCCTCCTTCACCCAGCCTGCTACCTTGTACCGCCTCGAAGTCGGTGGCGACCCCGTCACCGTACGTCGCGCACCCGCACTTTTCGACGCCTCCGGCCTGAACACCGAACAGTTCTGGGCAACCTCCACCGACGGCACCAAAATCCCCTACTTCGTCGTGCGCAGCAGCACAGCCCCCCAGCCCACCTGGGTCGGCGGCTACGGTGGCTTCGAAGTATCCCTCCTCCCCGGCTACTCCCCGGTGCGTGGCATAGCCTGGCTCGAAGCCGGCTACACCTTCGTCCTGCCCAACCTGCGCGGCGGCGGCGAATTCGGCCCCGACTGGCACACGCAAGCCACCAAAGCCGGCCGCCACAAGGTGTGGGAAGACCACCAGGCCGTACTCCGCGACCTCGTTTCCCGCGGCATCGCCCGACCCGAACAGATTGTTATTCGCGGCGGCTCCAACGGCGGGCTCCTCACCGGTGGCGCGCTCACCCAATACCCCGACGCCTTCGGCGGGGCCGTCATCCAAGTCCCGCTTGCCGACATGCTCCGCTACCACCAGTGGCTCGCCGGAGCTTCCTGGATGGCCGAATACGGCAACCCCGACAACCCCGACGAGCGCCCCATCCTCGAAAGCTACTCCCCCGTGCACAACGTAGCAGACAGGTCAGACACGGCATACCCGCCCGCACTGATCACCACTTCTACCCGCGACGACCGCGTACACCCCGCACACGCCCGCCTCCTAGCGGTAGCGCTCGAGAACGCCGGCCAAGAGGTCGACTACTTCGAAAACACCGAAGGGGGCCACGCTGGAGCCCACGGCACCACCCAGACCGCCCGCGTCGAGGCGCTCATCGCCACATGGATGCGGCGCCGCGCCACCAGCCAACTAGGCTAAGGCACGTGCGTTTCCTCTCCCTGGCCACCATCTTCGCCGCAGCCAGTGGCTTCCTCGTCCTCTGGGTTGCGGCACGAGCCCTCGACGTCGACGCGTTCGCCGACTTCCAAGCCTTCTGGGGCCTCTTCTTCGCCCTCACCGGCTTCCTCGACGGCATCATGCAAGAAACCACCCGCTCCGTGGCCGCAGCACGCGAACGGCGCACCAGCGTCGCCACCACAACCGCGTGGCCTATCGCCGGCCTCCTTGGCGTCGTCGCCGCAACGCTCGCGCTGGTGGCCGGAATTCTGTGGATGAACCCCATCGTCCCCACGCGCCCCGGCAGCGCCACCACCCTCCTGGCGGCCGGACTGCTTTCGTACGCGTTCCAAGCTGTGCTTTCCGGCGTGCTGTCAGGCCTGGGGCTGTGGCCCCGCTACGCGGCACTCGTGGCCCTAGACTCTGGCGTGCGTTTCGCCGGCGCGGTTGTGGCGTGGATGGCCGGGGCAGGCATCGGCGTCTACCTCCTTATTACCGTGATCGGCGCGCTGTCCTGGTTATTCATCCTAGGAACTGACCCGCAGCGGACTTCCCACCTGCGCGCACCGCTGGATGTGTCCGCGCGTGCTTTCCTGCGACGCACCCTCTCTGCGATGGCGGGTACGGGGGCGTCCGCGGTCCTTATCACGGGCTTTCCGGTCTTAGTGAAGGTTGCGGAGCCCGGCGGGGCACATGGCGGGGCGGTCGCCGCAATCATCTTGGCTGTCACGCTCACGCGCGCGCCGATCCTTGTACCGGTGCAACGGTTCCAGTCGGCTCTTATCGTGCGTTGCGTCGAACACCGCGACGCACTGTGGGCCGCGCTGCGCCTGCCCATCGCCCTGACGTACGGCGCTGGCCTGGCCGGCGGGGCGGCCGCCTGGGTGCTCGGACCGTGGATTCTGGGCACGTTCTTTGGGGAAGAACTCGTGGTTGCGGGACCGGTGCTTGCCGTTCTCACGTTCGCTTCCGCAGCGACCGGCACGCTCTTCATCACCGGGGCCGCTGCCCTGGCCGCAGACCGCCACGGACACTACGTGACTGGGTGGGCGGTCGCTTCTACCGTGGCGTTCGCGGTGTTGTTCATCCCGGCCCCGCTGGAGGTCGCGGTATGTGCTGCGCTTATCGCCGGGCCGGCAGCCGGCGTGTTGGTCCACGCCGTGGCGATGCGGCGGCCACGTGCAGCGCTGTTAGACTAACGGCCCATGACTAGTCTGGCCTGCCTTATCACCGCGTATCGGGGCACGAATGCCGACGATTTCCTCCTCGCCCTCGAATCATTGCGTGATCAAACCCGGCCCGCCGATGAGCACATCATCGTTTTTGACGGGCCCGTCGCCGCTGAGGTTGCGGCCGCCGCCGAGTCCGTCGATCTGCCGGGCAAGCGCATCGAGCGTCTCGACGACAACGTGGGCTCCGGACTCGCCTCGGCCGCCGGCGCCGCGCACGTGACCGCCGAATTCCTGGCACGCCTCGACTCCGACGACATCGCCGCCCCTGAGCGGTTCGCCACCCAACTGCGCTACTTCGCTGAGCACCCGCACGTCGACGTGCTGAGCACCGCTATGCAGGAATTCGACGACGCCACCTTCCGCGCCACCGCTTCCCTCGAAGCAGCCGCCGGCAAAATACGCCGCCTGCCAGAGACCCACGCGGAACTGGCTAAATACGCCAAGATTAACTCCCCGATAAATAATCCATCGCTCATGCTGCGCACCTCCACCCTGCGTGCAGCCGGCGGTTACCGGCACGTGCCTCGCATGGAAGACTATGACCTCGCCGCCCGGGCGCTTGCCCGCGGGGCTGTGCTGCACAATCTGCCGGAACCTTTAACGTGGTTCCGCACCTCCCCCGACCAGCTCAACCGCCGCACCGACGGCATGTGGCGCGCTGAGGCCCGCATGCAGGCCAACCTGGTGCGGTACGGGCTGATTAGCCCGCCGCGGGCGGCGCTGAATTTTGTGGTGCGCTCGGCGTACCGCGCACTGCCGGCTGGGGTTCTTCGCCGTGTGAACCAACTATTATTCAACCGGACCCGCTAGCATAAGCGTCACCATGAACTTTGCAGATACTTGGCTGATTGTGCCGTGCTACAACGAGGCGACCGTCATCGGTGACGTCATCTCCCAGGCGCGCGAAACTTTCCCCAACATTGTGGCGGTCAACGATGGCTCCCACGACGGTTCCGACCGGAAAATCCACGAAGCCGGCGCCCACCTGGTCAATCATCCAGTCAACCTGGGCCAGGGTGCCGCGATTCAGACCGGTGTCGAATACGCGCGAGCCCAACCCGGCGCCCAGTATTTCGTGACCTTCGACGCGGACGGCCAACACCAGGTCAAGGACGTCGTCCGCATGGTGCAACGGCTTCGCGACGAGCCCCTCGACATCATCGTGGGAACCCGATTCGGGCGGCCCCGCAGCGAGGACGACCAAGTTCCATGGATTAAGCGTGTGGTACTTCAGACCGTCGTGAAGCTATCGCCACGGACCAAGCGTCTCGGCCTCACCGACGCGCACAACGGGCTACGGGCCTTCAACAAACCCTTCGCCGACGCCCTCAACCTGCGGATGAACGGCATGAGTCACGCGTCCGAGTTCATCTCCGTCATGGACGAGGGTAACTGGCGGGTGGCGGAAGAGCCCGTCGACATCCTGTACACCGAATATTCCATGTCCAAGGGCCAGTCACTCATCAACGGGGTGAACATCCTGGCCGACAACCTCGTCGCCCGGAGGCTGCCATGATTTTCATCATCCAAGCCCTGCTCATCGCCGCGACCCTGGCCGTGGCCTGGTACTTTTTCTCCCACCGCGGGACGGCACAGTCGCGGGCTAGCGTAAAAATCCTGGCCGTCGTGTTCGTCTTCGTGGCCATCTGGGCGGTACTACGCCCCGACGATCTCACCGTCGTCGCAAACTGGGTCGGCGTAGCGCGCGGCACCGACCTCCTCCTGTACGGCCTCATCGTGGCCTTCATGTTCACCAGCCTGTCCACCTGGGTGCGTTTCCGCGAACAAGAACTGCGTTACGCCCGCCTGGCACGTGCCGTCGCGCTGAAAGGGGCGGTCCGCCCGACCGACGACTACCCCCGGTAAGCTGCACACATGCCTAAGCAAGAAATCAGCCCCGAAGAACTTCACGACGACACCACACCCGCCGAAGACGCCGAGCCCAAAAAGAAAAGCCTCGCAGGCCCCATCGCCCTCGCGGTCGCTGGCGCAATCGTCGTCGGCGCCGGAGGCTACGCGCTAGGCCACAACCAGGCTGCCACCGCCGCCCGCGCCGAACAAGGCGCACACATTGTCGGCCCCTCCGCCTGGCCCGACAACATCGCCAAAGTCCACCGACGCGTCGAACACGACCCGTTCGCCCTCGGTGAGGTCGATGCGCCTGTGGTGATGGGCATGTTCTCCGACTTCGACTGCCCGTTCTGCGTCAAATTCGCCACCGAGACCGAGGGCCAGCTCATCGACGAATACGTCCGCGACGGCAAGCTACGCATCGAATGGAACGACTTCGCCATTAACGGCCCCACCTCAGTACTTGCCGCCGAAGCCGGCCGAGCCGCCGCCGCGCAAGGCGCGTTTTGGGAATTCCAGTCCGCCCTCTACGAGCGGGCCAACACCGACGCACCGGGCAAACACCCCGAATTCACCCTCGATCAGCTCATTGACATCGCCCGCGACGCCGGCGTCTCCGACATTGACGCCTTCCGCGCCGACATCGAATCCGGGCGCTTCGGCGCTGACGTGATGCTCGCAAACGGCTACGCCGCCGCCCTCGGAATGAACGCCACCCCGACCTTCATCATCAACGAGCAGGTTGTGCCCGGCGCGCTTCCTTACGAGAAGTTCAAGGAAATCATCGACGGCGAGCTAGAAAAAGCCGCGCCCGGCGAATAATCCGCCAGGCGGGGCTGCGCGCACCACCTAGAGGCGATCGCGGAAGAACTCCACGGTCTTCTTCACACCATCTGCGATAGCGACCTGGGGCGTCCAGCCCAGCATCTTTTCAGCCTTCGCGTAGGAGAGCGCGGATCGTGGCAGGTCGCCGAGGCGGGCGGGTGCGTCTTCGGGGTTGTCGGGTGCCCCGACGGCCGCGGCGACGAGGCTGTGAAGTTCGCGGTCGGACGTTTCGACAGCGGTGCCCACGTTGAAGCGTTCACCGTTGCCGTCTGCGCCTGCGGCCAGATAGAAGGCGCGCGCAACGTCGCCGACGTAGACGTAGTCGCGGGTGTTGTTACCGCCGCCAAATACTTTGGTGGGCTTTCCTTCGAGGAGTGCGCCGGCAAAGATGGCCACGACACCGGCTTCGCCGTGCGGGTTTTGGCGTGGGCCGTACACGTTGGCTGGCGCAATGAACGTGCATTCCAGGCCGTAGAGGTGGCGGTAGGTGTTGAGGTAGATTTCGCCGCACACCTTAGAGGTCGCGTACTGGGAGTGCGGGTCGACGGGGGTGGTTTCGGCGACGGGGAATTCGGTGGGCTCGCCGTAGATGGAGCCGCCGGAGGAGGTGTGCACGATCTTGCGGACCCCGTTGGTGCGGGCGGCTTCGGCGAGGCGGATGGTTGCCAGGATGTTCAGTTCAGCGTCGTGGATGGGGTCTGCGACGGATTTGCGGACGTCGATTTGCGCTGCGAGGTGGAAGATGACTTCGGGCTGGTGTGCGGCCAGGGTGGCGTCGAGGTCGAGGTCGAGGAGGTCGCCTTCGATGAAGGTGAGCTTTTCGTGGCCGTGGGTGGCGAAGGCGTCGTCTAGGTTTTCGAGGCGCCCGCCGGAGAGGTCGTCGATGACTACAACGTCATGGCCTTCTGCGAGAAGGAGGTCTACGAGGTGGGATCCTATAAAGCCCGCACCGCCAGTAACTAAAGTTTTCATGGCAACTACCCTACTATTAGACCGCTCGGTCTGTGGATAACTGGGGGGTTCGTACCATTATCCACAGGTTTTTGGGCTCCCTCCGACGCGATGCGGAAAATGTGTTTAGTGTCAGTTGTATGACGAAACTCGGGGGGTTAATCGAAGCCCTGGCCGACGGCCTAAATTTCATCAAAGAGACCACTGACCGCAAAGCTTTGGCGCAATTGGGGATCCCCAAAGCGCTCGCGCTGAAAATGGAACGCGCCAACAAACTATTCTGGGGTCCCACTTCTCACACCCGCTACCAGCAAAGGTGCCGCAAGAGTGCGGAGCTTCTCGACGTCCACACGTTGCTCGTCATCGCCGAAAAGACCAAGGAAATCAAAGGCCTGACCGAGCAATGGAAGTTTTGCGAGGAACTCTGCGCCCAAGACCTCGACGCTGACGGAATGCGCGACTTCGCCAACGCCCGGATAAAGAAAATCCAGCCGAAAATACGCGCAGAAAAAGTGGCATACAGGCGTCATTCCAATGACATGAGCTCCGTAACCATCACTGCGAAAAACGCCCTCATCGAAGACTTACGAGCCCAGTTGACCAGCGTTGAGGACGTCGAGAAGCTGTTTGACGGCGGCCTCCTACCCAAGCAGAAGGGGCGACTGCTCATCGTTGCGACGGCGCAGGAGGTCGAGCGGATTTTTGACGGGGAAGAAATCTCCGTCCGCATGACTAACGGCGCGGTCATATCCAGCAAAGAGCTGCTCGAACGCACGCTAGACGACGAAATGTACTCCGTCCTCTTCGACCCCATCGGCGGGCCAATCGACGCGTTCCGATCCACCCGCTTCGCAACCTTCCTGCAACGACTCTTCCTCGCCGCCAAATACCCGACGTGCGTGTGGGACGACTGCCGCGTCCCATTCTCCGAATGCGAAATCCACCACGTCCACCCCTACGCCGAAGGCGGCGACACCAACCTGGACAACGAAGTCCCAGTCTGCAAGCACCACAACGGCGTCAACGACGACAAACGCGAAGGCCGGCCCCGCGGCTACCTAAAATTCGACAAAAACGGCACAATCTACCGCGCCTTCGCCGACCCGAAAGAAAAGGAGTAGCTTCGGTACGCTGGATACATGCGTTACCGAATCGTGAAAGAAGACCTCCACCGCGACTACGACGGGTCCATCGACCCCGCCACCATCGACCAGGTGCTGGCCGAAGAGATCGCGGCCGCAGAGCGTGACGCCACCGTCGACACGTACCTGCCCATCACCGTAGAGCGCGCCGCCCGCGAACGGCTCAGCGCGCTCGGCGAAGCACGCCCAGAGATCCTGTACGCCTCCAAAAACAACGCCGCACGCGCGCAACTTGCCTACGCCATCACCAAGCACCTGGCCGGCGACCGCGTCTACGTGCGAACTATAGGCACCGAAAGCAACAACGACGTCGACCCGCAGGTCGTCGCCGAACTTGAACGCCGCGGCATCGACGCCAGCGCCCTGTACACCAAGGATGACGTCGCGCGCACCGTGCACACCGCCGACGTCGTGGTACTCCTTGGCGTGTCCGAAACCCCTAGTCTGCCCGGCCACCGGTACGAAACGTGGGACATCCGCCACCCGCGCGACGAAGTGGAGATCAGTCGCGCCGCCGATTTCATCGAGCAGAAGGTCCGGGACTTACTCGTAGCGCAGGGCCTCGATCGGATCTAGCTTGGCGGCCTTATTCGCCGGGTAAGACCCAAAGAAGAGCCCAATAGCCAGCGAGAATAGCAGGCTCACAACGATCATCGAGACGGGCGGCGCCACAACCGTCTGCGCGACCGCGAGCCCCAGGCCCACGCCTAGCGCCGTGCCACCGAGAATCCCGATCACGCCACCGACGAGGCAGATAATCATCGATTCAATGACGAACTGCAGCCGGATTGCGCCGCGCGACGCGCCGAGCGCTTTCCGGATACCGATTTCTCGGGTGCGCTCCGTCACGGAGACCAGCATGATGTTCATAACCCCGATACCACCTACGAGGAGCGCGATACCCGCAATTGCCGAAATCGCCAGGGTCATGGCACCGAGCACCTGGTTCACGCTGTTGAGCGCTTCGGTGTTATCCCAAATCTTGTAGGTCGCCTTTTCGTTAGCACTGTATTTCGCGGAGAAGAAGGCATCCACCATCTCCTTGACCTGCCCAGGTTTCACGCCTTTTTTCACGGAGATCCCCACCTGGTAAAAGGCGGTGTCCGCGCCGACTGCTGCGTTTGCGGTGGTGTACGGCACGTAAAGGGTCGGTGGTTCATACCCGCCGGATACGATCCCGGAGGTTTGCGGGGCCTTCGAAACTCCGACGATGGTGAAGCTGGCGATATTGTTGCCGGATTCGACAGTCACCTCTGAGCCGATGGCGGCGCGCGCGTTGCCACGAAACAGCTTATCGACGACCCCTTCGGTGGCCACCGCGACCGCCCTGGCGGCGGCTACGTCGTCGTCGGTGAGCTTGCGTCCAGTGGTCACGTTGATGTTGTTGACGTCCTGGAAGTCAGCGTTGACGCCAAGGACCTCACCTGACGCATCGTCCTCACTGGCGTCGCTGGTCATGGGGCCGGAAAGTTGGGATCCCTGCAGCGCGATACCGTTGACCCGGCTGCCTAGTCGGGCGCGTAAGTTGTCTACGTCTTCTTCGCTGAGCAGGTCACTGCTGGTGAGGTTGCTGGTTGAAAGGTTGTATTCGTCGCCTTCTTCTTGCTTTTCGTGGACCTGGACGTTGTAGTCGGCGGAACCTAGGTTTTCGATGTCGTTGATCGTTTTTACGCGCAGCGCCGACCCGATGGTGGAGATACCCACCACCGCGGTGATGCCAATAACTACGCCGAGCAGTGTCAACGCAGCGCGCAGTTTGTTCACGCGCAAGCTGCTGAAGGCGAGGCCTATCGCATCTTTCAGGTTCATGAGCCAAGCACCCCGTCGCGCATGACCAGGGTGCGTTCGCACTCGTCGGCGAGTTCTGGGTTGTGGGTAATCACCGCGATTGTGGTGCCGCGTTCCTGGTGGAGTTCGTGGAAGAGTTCCATGACCATGTCCCCGGTGGCTGTGTCGAGGGCGCCGGTGGGTTCGTCGGCGAGGATGAGGTCGGGGTCGTTGGCCAGGGCGCGGGCGATAGCGACGCGCTGGCGTTGGCCGCCGGAGAGTTCGGCGGGCGAGTGTTCCATGCGTTCGCCCATACCGACTTGCGCTAGGAGTTCGGCGGCGCGTTCGCTGCGCTCGCGGGACGGCATCCCGGCGTACATCATGGGCAGTTCGACGTTGGCTTTTGCGCTGATACGCCCGATGAGGTTGAAGTTTTGGAAGACGAACCCGATTTTGCGTGACCGGAGGCCGGCTAGGGCGTCGTCGTCAAGCCCGGAAACATCTTCGCCGGAGAGCAGATAGCTGCCGGTGGTGGGCCGGTCGAGGAGCCCGATGATGTTCATGAGCGTGGATTTGCCCGACCCGGACGCGCCGACGATGGCCAGCAGTTCACCGCGTTCGATGCGCAGGTCTACGCCGTGCAGCACGGTGAGTTCGTTGGGGGTGCCGATGTTGAACGTCTTCGTGATGTCACGGATGTCGACGACCGGCGTCATTATTGGCCCTCCATCGTGGTGATGATGGCGTCGTGGCCCGCAAGGTGCGCGTACTCGGCGGCGCGTGCCAGTACGCGTTCGCCGGGCTTGATGTCACCAGAGACTGCGATGTTGACGTCGTTGGCGATACCTACCTCGACAGGGCGCTTCTCGACGGCTCCTACCTCCGCGTTCTCGTCGCCGCTAATGACCAGTACGGCGTGGCTGCCATCCGGCTCATCGAGGACAGCGTCGCGGGGGACGGTGAGCGTGTTCTTCTCCTGACCGGTAATGACCCGAATCTTCGCCGACGCACCCACGCGCAGCCCCTCGGTCTTGCCCGTGACTTCAATTTCGACGGGGAACGTCACCTGCTGCGTGCCCTGGCCACCGCTCTGGTTACCGGACGTCGACGCGGGTGCCTCGGGGGCGGATGCGACGGGGCTGATGGTGCGGACCACGCCGGTGAATTCGGTGCGGCCGGTTGCTGGCGTCGTGAAGCGGACCTTATCACCGGTTTTTACCTTTGACAGGTCAGCTTCCTTGAGCGCGGCGGTGAGGGTCAGCCGGGAATCATCCACAACCGTCAGCAGCGCGCCAGAGGCAGGTTGGCCGGGCTGCGCGCTCACACTGGATACCACGCCGGCGAATGGGGCGCGGACCGTGGCATTGTCTAAATCGACGCGCAGCTGTTCAACGCCTACGGCGGCGGCCCGGGAGCCAGCGTCGGCGGTCTGTTGGGCGGCGTTGAGGGCGTCCTGGGCGTCGGAGATTTGGTTGTGCGCGTTGAGTTCTGCGGCTGCGACGGCGATGTCGGCGTCATTCTTCGCGGCCCACGCTTCATCGGCGGCGCGAGCAGCTTTTGCCGCCTCTTCGGAGGTGGCGCGCAGCACGTCTTGGTGGTCGGCCTTTGCCTTCTCTAATGCCCGGTTTGCGGCGTCTTCGGCGGCGATTGCGTCACCGAGTGCGGTGGATTCGGCAACCCCACCTTCGGCGGCGTCCACGACTGCGCCGGAGGCGCGCAGGCTGGCCCGGCGCGCAGAGTCGAGGGTGTCGCGTGCTGTGTTGAGGGCGGCGAGGCTGTCGCGCACTTTGGCGTCCTGGGGCGCGGCGTTCTGTGCAGCGCGCTGGGCGTCTTCGAAGGCGTTGTTCGCTTGGCGGGCCGTCGCGTGGGCGGCGTTGATTTCGGTGTTCAGGCCGGAGGTCAGGGCGTCGTTAAGCTGGCTGAGCTTGTTCTGCGCCTGGGTGACGGCCTGTTGTCCCTGCTGGTACTGGTTGGTGAAGTCGGCGGATTGCTTGTCCAGTTCGCGCTGCAGCTGGGCGGCGTCAAGACGGGCGACGATTTGGTCGGCGGTGACCCGGTCGCCGACTTTGACTGGGACCTCCGCGACTGGGACGCTCAGGTTCGTGTAGAGACCGGCCGTGCGCGCTGAGGCGACCGTCCCGGAAATGGGTACGGTGGTTTCAAGCTCGCCCTGTTCGAGCGTGACGACGTCAGCCGTCGGCACAATATTCGCCGACTTTGCACCGCGCGTGCACGCCCACGTCAACGCGAGGACGAGTACCACGATGATTGCGACGATGATGCTGATTTTCTTCCAGCGGGAATGTTTTTCAGTAGCCACGGGTTGAGCATAAACGCCCCGAGGTCGTTATTCATAGCGCAACGCGACGATTGGGTCTAATTGTCCAGCTTTCACAGCGGGGTATGCACCAAATAACAGGCCAATCACAGCCGCGAACGCAACGGCTGCCGCCGCTTCGACGAGTGGCACGCCGATGCTCACGCCCATGGCCGCGGCGGCCGTAAACCCGCACCCCAGGCCGGCGACAACGCCGATGACCCCGCCGAATGCGCAAATCACCATGGCTTCGATGACGAATTGGGCGGCGATTGCGCGCTGCGTGGCCCCGAGTGCTTTGCGCACCCCAATCTCGCGGGTTCGTTCGGTGATGGAAACTAACATGATGTTCATCACTCCGATGCCCGCAACGAGCAACGCAATCGCGGCAATCGCGGACATGACCCACGTGATGAGGGTGACGATGCCACTGATGCGCTCGAAGTTGGCGGTGTAGTCGTAGACGCGTGCGTACGCGTAGGGATTGTCGGCGTAAAGCGCGTCGGCGAGCCGCACGAGCTGGGTGTGGGCGACGTCGGCGTCGGCACCGCGGGCCAGGGAGACCCCCACCGAGCGGAAGGCGGGCGGCGCGCCGAGTAGCCCGGCTAGCGTGGTGTAGGGGACGTGGGCGCGCGGCGCGGCGTCGGGGTTGACGAGGCCGCCGGCGATTTGGGGCGCACGCGTCACGCCGACGATGGTGAAGGCGACGCTGGTGCCGGATACGTCGACGGTGACGCTCTGCCCCAGTGCGGTCTGGGGCGTCAGGCCGTCGGGCAGGGCTTCCTCAGGCACGGTGATGACGCGCTCACCGGCGCCAATGTCGCTGCTGAGGACACCACGCCCGGCAAGAAATACCACGTTGTTGACTTCGGCGAAGTCTTCGTTGACGCCGAGCACGGTCGCTTCGATGGCCTCCGCACCGATGGAAAGTGTGGTGACGTCGAGGATGGGCCCGTAGGCGGAGACGCCGCGAATCTGGTCGCCTAGGTCGTCGCGGAGAATGTCGAGGTCGTTTTCGGTGAGCAGGTCTCCGGCGATGATGTCGCCGCCGAGGTTGTAGTCGTCGGCGTTGGAGGTGGTTGCGGCGCGCGCTTCGATGGTGAGTTGGAAGTCGGCCATGCCGAGAGTTTCTACGTCGTGGAGGGTGCGCAGCCGGAGGGCGTCGCCAAGCATGGAGATGGAGATGACGGCCATGATTCCGATGATCACGCCCAGCAGTGTGAGCACGGATCGGAGCCGGTTGATGCGCAGGCTCGCCCAGGCCAGGGCGACGGCTTCTTTAATTCCCATGGATGGTCACAGGCTTGCCGACGAGCCCCGCGTACCGCTGCGGGTTCTCCAGGACCTGTTCGCCCGCCCGGATGTCGCCACGCACCTCGATGCGTGCGCCCTGCGTGGTCAGCGGCGTCACCTGGCGGCGTTCCACCACCTGGCCGGGCCCCAGGACCAGCACGGAACCGTCCGCGACGGCGCCGGCGGGCACTAGCACGAGGTCGGGGTCGGCGTCGGCGCCAGGTTCCTCCACGACGAGTTCAATCGTGGCAACCGCGCCGACGAGCAGCGGCTCCACGTCCCCGTCAGGCCGAATCTGCACGGGAAAGTAGGGGCGCCCGGTCGCGTCTTCGCTTCTCGACGCCACCGTCCCGCTGACCGGCGACACCTGCTCGACAACACCGGTAAATTCGCGGTTCCCGGTCGCGGACGTCGTGAAGCGTTCCTTCATGCCGGGGCGCACGGCTGCCACATCGACGTCGCGGACGCTCGTGTGCACGACGATGGCGGAATCGTCGATGATCGTCAGCAGTGCTCCCACAGCCGGCTGCCCCGCAGTGGCCAGAACCTCGCCCACGACCCCGCCAAACGGGGCGCGCACCTCACTGGGATCGCCTGTAATCTGCGTCTTCTGCAACTCCGTAGACGCCTGCGCCTGGCGAGCAGACACCACCGCGGCAGTATCGTTCGCGTTCTTCTGCGCGTTCGCCACCTCCTGGCGCAAACGCTCGGCGACGAGCTGCGCGTTACGCTGCGCGTCGTCGAGGGCGCGCTGCGCCTGGCCAGCCCGCTGCTTCGCCGCCGCTTCCGCCACCGGATCCCCGGCGACTTCAGCCGCCTTAGCTTCCGTATTCGCCGCAGCAATCGCAGCCTCCGCGTCGCGGACAGCACGCCCCGCACTGACCTGATCCGGGTGATTACCCTCCTGCACCTCCTTCGTGATGCGGGCAAGGTTTTCCTGGGCGCGACGCTGCTCCACATCGCCTTCCACGCGGCGGGTCTGCGCCTCCGCGGCTTTCGATTGTGCCTCCAGCTCCTGCTTCGACGTGTCCAGAACGGCAACGACCTGGCCTTCTTGCACCCGGTCGCCGGCGACCACCGTGATGCGCGTGACCGGGGCCTCCACCTCCGGGTACACGGCCGCCTTGGTGCGCGAATCCACCTGCCCCGTCAAGTTGAGAGTGAGTCCCCCGTTCTCACTGTGCGCCGTGGACACGTCGGCGGCGTCCACTGTCTCCCCGCGGAACAGGATGGGTATGAGGAAGACCCCGAGTACAGCGATGATCACCACAACCACCGCGGTGGAAAGCACAACAGCGCGCTTCTTCACGGGACCTCCTCGGTGGCCTAGCCGGTGTCAGACAAAACAAAAATAGACTACACCAAGCAACCATCGCATGCCCCCACGACGCATAAACCCCAGGCCGGTGCGAAACCGGACTGGGGTTTTGGTGGAGCCGCCTGCGAGAATCGAACTCGCGACCTTCTCATTACGAGGGAAACACTTTATGGTCCTGACCTGCACCTATATGAGGTTTGCTCGGTGGGCGTTCGGTGAGGATTTTTGATGCCCAGGCCGGGAAACGAAAAGAGTGCCCCGACGGTCCAGTTGCGGACCGTCGGGGCACGGTTTAAAGGTCTGCTTTCACAGACGGATGTAACTCGATTTTCAGCGCAGGGTTGGACTGCATCACGCCACGGATTCCAGAAAGCGCCCAACCGTATTTCTCGCGGACTCGCTCAAGTTCCTCACGTGCTTCAGCGAGTTCTGCGCGGGCCTCACGGGCTTGGACGGTCATCTCTTCGATGACGTCCAGGAGCCGTTGAGTAGCGTCAGAGACCGTGGCTTCATCGGACGCGGGATCTGGCGGGGACTTCTTGCGCATCACCCAGACCAGAAGAACAGTTCCCACGACGAACATTCCAACAGCAAGCGCAGACCACGGGTTATCGGCGTTCGTTGGGTCGAAGTGCATCGGCAACCCCCTTGTCAGTGACGCGGACAGTGATCTCGGTACGACGGCCGCGCCATACGGCCCAGGCTGCGAGCACCACAATCGTCAGAAACCCGCTCCCACGGTCAAGGAACGCAGCCGGGGAAACGAGGATGAATGCCGCGCCCCACAGCCCCAGCGTGGCGGCCATGACGTACAGTGCCGCACCCGCAATGGGGCTGGACCACCACTTGGCGCAACACACAGCGACAAGGCCAGTCACGCACCACACGATCGCCCACGCCCAGCCCGGGAAAGGGAGCAGCTGCGCGGGAATACCCGGCGCGCCGCTGCCGGCTAGGTAACCGATGCCGCGGGCAAGAAAAAAGACCCCGAGGATGACGAGCACTCCGGAGTCTGTGAGCATGAGCTTGCGTAGTCGTCTGACTGGGCCTTTCAGCTTTTCGGGCAGCAATTCAATTGGCATGGGCACCTCCTAGTGGTAGGAGCTGAATTGGGATTCGGCATGGTGCTCTGGGGCGGGGAATTCACTGAGCGGGACGCCCACTGGGGCTTCGTCAGATTCCTTGCCGGTGTTTACTGCCGCAATCAAGCCGCCGATGAGGGCTGCTAGGCCGCCGGTTTGTCCAAGCCAGGAATCGACCTGTTCGGGCTGGACGATGCCGAATACTGTTAGGACAAGCCCCACCACGGCTACTGCAACGTAGATTGCGAGGCGAATCCACCAGGGTGTGCCGATGACGGCACGGGGTTTAGGCGCACGACCGTTCTTCATTGCTTCTTCCTCCATTCGGTGAGTTTCTTCCAGATCGCCACGAGCATGTTTGCGTGCATGTCCTCGATTTTTCGGTCCAGTTCCAGGACGTAGCCTGCGATGGTGTCGCGGAATTCCGAGCGCTGGCCATCTGGGTTGATGTAGCGCGACTGGAAATCGTGGGCTAATTCGTGGTGAATACGCCTGGTTTTCTCGAGCAGTTCCCGCTGCTCATCGTCAGTGAGTGCCATGAGTGGCCCCTTTCGTTGAAGATTTTTCCCCGTAAAGATTGCGGCGAGCTCATCGCGAGTCCCGCGGAAAGCGTTGACGTCGACGTATCTGCCAGCGACAGCACCGTTTGAGCCGTACTGGAGGATGTCTGGCCTGCGGTCACCGAGCGGGTACGACCATCCGGGGTGGGCGTTACCGCCCTCGGATTGATACAGGTCGCGGCCTGGGCCGTAGGCGTTGCGCTTGCCATAGTGGGAGACCCATAGGTGGCCAAGGCCGTCCATCGATGGTTCACCACCTGGCATGTGCTCCCAGTACCAGGCACCTGAATAGATTCCCGGGACGTAGTAGCCGCGACGCTCGAGTTCGCGTTTTGCTTCCCACACGTCTGTGCCCGTGAGCAGCTTGCGGTTGGCCGAATCCACAGACTCGACGTCAATCCAGACGCCCAGGTCCCGGCGCCCGCCCATCTGCTGGTCAATGACATCGACCTGCTGGTTGATGGTGGTGCCCTCAGATGGAGCCCTGAGATACCAATATGTGGCCACCAGTATGCCAGCTGCTTCAGCGTCAGCTAGATGTGATTGGAAGGTCCGGTCACGATACGTGCCATCACAGAGCCGAAGAATCGCGAACTCCCACCCCTCACGTTTTGCTTGAGCTAGGCTCATGCCGTCCTGGTGCTCGGAGACGTCAACACCAAACACGGTGGCCGACGGGCTCTTGTCCTCAGCGGCCTCGCCCGGCCACCGGGCCCCGGCAAGCACCTTCTGCGGATCTAAAATCGATTCCCCTAAAACCCGGCGCACGGCTGGGACCCAAGAGTAGCGGTAGAACTCGAAGTGCAGATGCGGGGCTACACCTCCGTTGGTGGCGGAGTTGGGGTCGATACGGCCAATCCGTTGTCCCTCGCGGACGTTCTGGCCTGCGGCCACTTCGGGGATGATGTGGCCGTAGACAGATTCGCCACCACCTACACTGGCGGGGTGGTCGAGTCTGATCCATCGTCCGAAGCCTTGTGCCGGTCCTGCCTGGACGACGGTTCCGTCTTTGACGGCGTAGATGGGGTATCCACCACAGCCGCCGGCACGTCCGTAGTCGGTGCCCCAATGGGTGGTGCCCCAGCGCTGTCCTAGCGGACTGGTGACAATAAAGGCCTTTTGCACGGGCATTGTGACCATAGTTCCCTCCTTTCTGGAGTTATAAGAAAAGCCCCACAGTGGGGGGCGTAATTCCGATAGCTTTATAGGGTTTATAAGTACATGATTTTTTCCTCTAGTATGTTCAACCTGCTCATGATTTCGCGGGTAAAGTTATTTAGCACTTCAATCAAATTAAGTTCTCCCAGGTATAAACCCATGCCTGGTGTATCTGTTGTAATACCTAGCCTGATTTCCCCCCCGGCTGCGTGAACGCCATCACCAATCGCAATCCCACCAACTTCTGCAGTAGCTCCTCGACCTATTGCCACTCCATGCGGCTCATAATCGCTTTTGCGGCCAGCTGCTCGAGCACCATCACCAATCGCAACACCAGCCCCTTGGGCTGCAGCTTCATTACCGATAGCTACACCGTCCCCGCTGTCACTAGCTAAGCCCTGGACATCCGATCGTGGGCCTATTGCAATTGCGCCCTCGCCCAAGGGCTCCCCCACAGTAATCGGAGGTTTACCGCCAAGAGTATCCCAGGTCGGCGCCCCAATATCTGTACGCAAACGCTCAAGCTGCTCCGGGGTCAGCTGCTCAAATCCCACAGTTCCGGGTTTCCCTTCAGGCCCCGGTTCTCCCTTCGGACCACGCAACGAAGGAGATTGCTTCCCCATTACCGTCAATTTGTCTCCAGCCCAGGAGATACTATCTGTCGCTTCGCGGAAAAAGTCACCGAATTCCTCAGTCTGCCGCATGCTTCTGTCTGCAGCAGCGACAGCTTTTCGTTCAGCGTCCTCAGCCCGTGAAGCATATTCGGCCGTATTTTTCTCAGCCGTGTTCCACGCAGTAACTAGCTCGTTACCCTTTTCTTCAAAAACTGCGGCAGCAATACCAGTTTTGACTAAAACAGCTTGGGCTTCTTCTAAGGAGGCTTCGGCCTTCTGCGATGCCGAGGTAACCTTTTGAGCTTCCGTACCAGCCGTTTTAGCCGAATCAGCAGCTTTTTGCTCGCTCCGTCCCGCAGCCTCTGCGGCTGTCATCGACTGTGATGCTGAAGTTTTGGCTTCTTGCGCCGACTTACTTGCTTCTTTTCTAGCCTTTTCTACTTGGGATTGAGCATCTACAGCCAAGCCAGCCTGAGTGCTGGCTGTATCAGCCATCGACGTGGCTTGTGAGGCAGAAGATTCTGCAGCTGATTGAGCTGTGCGTGCGACATCTGCGGAAGCTTGCGACTGTGCAGCACTCTTAGCCGAATTTTCTGCAGAAATACCTGCTGCAGAAGCAAAGGATTCTGCCTGAGAGAGGTACATGTTGGTATTGTTCTCCGATTCCAATGCCGCTTTCTGGGCTTTCACCGCAATTTCGCCAGCCGATGATGCGCTGGCAGCAGACTGTTCTGCTTTCTGAGCAGCCTCACGCGCAGCACGTCGGTCAGCGACGACCTCACCAGCCAGACACTCCAGCACAGAACGGTCAGCCTCACCAGCGACCTGGGCAGCGAGGACACACTCCTCCAGCGTCGCGGTCGATGTCGCCGGCACGACCAGGCGCACCACATCCGACACTGCGCCCACCCAGGTCAGAACCAGCACGGCCGGACCCGGAATGCATTCAAATCGCACCTGTCCGCCTGACACGGTCACCGGTGCGGACTCCGGGGTGACTACACCGCCGCCGTGAGGGCGATGGCCAGGGGCCCGCACAAGCACCTGCGCCACGCTTGATTGTTGATTCGTGACCGCTTTAAGCGGCCCAGACACAGTAGTCATCTACTTCCTCCTTATCTAGGTTTTTCCGACGGGGAAAAACAGCGCAATGGCTTCACGATGAGACTCAAACCCGCCCACGCGAGTCGACGCCCCGTTAAACCCTTCAGTGAAATACACAAACGAGTTCGTGGCCTGCACCGACCCAATCAGCACACACCTGCCGTAGTACCCACCGCGAAAAGATGCACTTGCGCGACGACCATCAACGGTCAATGTTCCTTTCACACCAGTTTTTGACCCGTTGCCCTCCACCGCCAAAAACTCGGGTTGCTGCTGCACAATCGCGGTCTGGGTACTCGAAATTTCACGCTGCGCGTCACTTAACTCACCCTGCTGTTTTCCCAGCTTATTCTGCTGCTCCTTCAGCGTGTCCTGCTGTTTTTCCAGGCCCTCCATCGCCTCCTGATGTGCCGCAGAAATACGCAAATTCAGGACATTCAACCCCAGCGAGAGGCTTGCCCCCTGGGCGACGACATTATCCGGAGTTTTCTCCAGCTCCGACTGGAGGGCTTTCACGGTCTTCTCAATTTCAGGGGTGAGCTTCGCCGCCTGCTCCAAGTCCCGGCGCGCATAGGCCAGGGATTTGGCCACCGCGTCCGTTGGGGCGAGTTGCGTTTCCACGCGAGAGAGGCGGTTGTCCACCGGTGCGAGAAGGTCGCGTGTTGCTGATTCGGCGCGGGCTTGGGCTTGTTCGAGTTCGCGGACGCGGCGTTTTCTTTCCGCGGTTCGTTGGGCAACAAGTTCCGCGTTCGTGCGTTCCCGTTCATTTGGCTCAGCAATAGGCTGGCCACCTACGTAAACGCTCACCCCGCTACCTTGCGCATCGACGCCGACCTCAATTGAGGACACAATAGAGGACACCTCCCCAAGTGACGGGATCATCACTTCTACGGCGGAGCCCACATCGTAGTCTCGGCCTGGGGCGTACCTGCCGCCGTCGTAGGTGGTGATTTGTCGTTCGAAGTAGATTCCCTCAGCAGCCTCTTTCGTGGCTGCGTCTATGGTGTGCTCGAAGGCTGAGTACTCGGCTTCAGCGTTGATGATAACGTCTGCGCGTCGGAACGATAGGTCGAATCGGCCTGCTTTACGGGCGGTTTCCGGTTGGTAGATGTAGGCGTCTTTGAACCGGTAATCCTGTTCTGCCAGTTTTTTACCTTCCGGGATTTGGACGTTGAAAGCTCCGTAGATGTAGGTCGCTTTCTGTGGGGCTACTGTGACCTCACCTTTGTCCGCGTACAGGGTTGGTGTCATTTGTCCTCCTTCTGCTGAGAGCAACGCACAACGATCGTTGCCACTTGCAGGCGATGTCCTTTCGGCTGCGGATCGCCCGGAAGCCACAGGTACGTTGAGACCGTAATGCCGGCTGAGGCCGCAAGCGGGATAGTATCTTCACCCAACGGTTTGTCCGAAGGATGAATCATCAGCCATGGGGATTCTTGGGCAGGCTGCTTTTCGACGACGATAGGCGGGTTAGTCGTTACTCCAATTGCTGTGAACACTGCTGCGAGTGATTCATCAATGATCTTTTCGACTGTAGCTAAGGCTGGGCCCTCAACGATGACAGTGTCGTAGGCTTCGCTGAACTTGATGTCCTGGATACGACGAGGGGTCGTAAACGTTTTGAGGTTGTGAGATTCCCCTACCCAGTCACGATTAGCGGTGAACCATCTTCCTTTCCACGAAGCCGGATTGGACACGCACGGAATCTGCCACAAATACGACGCAATGTCCGCCCCCTGTATTTCGATCAGGACCGGTCCATGCGCGTTGAACTCCACCCGGCGCGGTCCTGCGCGGAAGGCTTGACGTAACCCATTGCGTTCGATGACGATGAGCCTTGTTTTCTCTACTGGTTGTAGTGTGCCTGTGTTGTCCGTTGTCCCGATTGAGGGGTCAATGAGGTGTGGAACGCATGGGTGGATGTGGCCGGGTTGGGGTTGGACTGGGATTGTTAGTTGTAGGGTCTCGGTGGCGTTTCTGGTAGTACGTGCCGATAGTGATGTGGGGTGCGGCAGGTCGCATAACCAGGTGCCGTTTTCGTCGAGGAGGCCCGTCCAGAGCCCGTGCGTTGATAGCTGCGTAGATCGGTGGCGGGCGAAGTCTTCAGGTGTCACGTGGGCTCCTTTCTAGAGGCGTTTCCAGGGGTCCCAAATCCCAATGACGTAGGACAACGTTGCGTTCGTTGCGGTGTACGCCGCTTGTGTACCTGGGGGGATTGACGATGGGATGAATTCCAGTGCGCGGGTTAGCCCCAGGTCTTGGGTGCCGTCCGGGGTGCAGACCACTCCGCCGCGGGTGCCGTCGAGGTTGACGGTGCGCATGCTGGGTGCGCTGGGTAGTCGCATGGTGACTGCTGAAGGGAGCGACACCTTGCTGTTGGAGCCTTGCCAGGCCACTGTTGGAGACAGGGGTACGTCGCCGTCGTTTGCGATGAGGTGTGTGCCTGGTGGCAGGGTTGTGGATCGTTGCCAGACCCCGGTGTGGCAGACCAGGGGGACGGTCACCGAAACCAGCCATTCATGGTCTGGGTCTGATTCGGGGGCTGGTATTGCCCCGTCTTGGGTGACATGGCAGGCCCACGTATCACCAGTGCTGGTTAGCAGGGACAGTATCCCTGGGGTGGTGTGTGAGAATGCGGCGCGCACTCGTGAATAGACGGCATCAACCTCGTGGACGTCGATAAGCAAGCCCAAGCTTCCGGTCATCTTGCCCGTGGTCGTCCCTGTGATGATCTCGCCCGGGACGTAGGGGCTGGTGACTGATTGCGTGGTTGGTGTCCCCACCAGGCCGCTGAGGGCTGCTCGTTCAATCGCCACTGTGGAGTCTGCGCCGGTGAGGTCTAAAAGATCACCGGCAGGACTGGTGTACGTGATCGAGTAAGCCATGTGTTTCTCCTTTCATTTGTTTAGCGGGTGAAGTAGTCCGCGCCTGAGGGGGCGAGCTTGCGTTCAACTTCACCAATGCGGCCACCGAGGCCTTCTGCAACCTGGTTGAAAACATTCAGCAGCCGTTCTTCAGCAGTGCCCTCAGTCGGCACCGTGATATTGAACGTGGGGCCTGCTGCCTTACCCTTTGTCTCTAGTGCTTTAGCGAGTGCTTCGAGTGCCCCACCCTGGCGGTCCAATGCTGAAGCAATCGCCTCACGCTGTGCTTGCTCAGCTCGCTGAACTTCCTCAGGGGTGGAATACCGAATAGATGGGGTCTTCGGGGCTGCGAATATCTTCTTCATCATCTCCGCCAAGTCGCCAGGGGCTGCCGACTGTGCTGCGTCGGTAGCGCTCACGTTGCCGCGGTCGTTAATCCCAGCAATAAAGCCCTTGACGTCAGCCTGATTGAACTGGCTTGAGACCGTTGGGGGTGCCGCAAAATCAGGCATCGGTAAAGGTTCCATCCCGGCAGCCTTGACCTGCTGCTGCGACAACTTCAACTGGTGGGCAATCATCGACTGCACACCCTGGAGGGCTTCTGCCTGCTTGCCTGCAGAACCTAGCAGCGTGTTGAACTGATTTAGGTAGAACTCAGAAGCCTTACGAAGTGCCGCCACCTCAGTCTTGGATGATGACCGGTCAATAGCAGCTTCAAGCTTCTGCATTTCTGCAGCAGCCTGCCACGCCAACTGCTCTTGCTGGAGTTGGGCGATCTTCGGGGCGTAATCAGCCTCAATCTTTGTCTCACCCATCGACCGCTCAATATCAGCAATCGACTTCTTCCAGTCCGCAATCCGCTTCTCTTCCTCCAGATCGTCCAGAGCCCGGCGCGCTTTGCTTAGTGGTGAAGCTTCGAGGGCCGCTTTAGCTGCGTCCTCACGGCCTAAGCCCATGTGGAAGGCTGCTTCTTCCATGGCTTTGCGGGCTTGGGCTTGTTCTTGGACGGTGAGCTGGGACATTAGGCCCTTGCCGGAGGCTTCGCGTTGGGCGATTTCGGCTTGGATTTGCTCGATCTGGCGTTGGTAGGTCTTTTTCTGGGAGACTGACCACCATTTCTGGCGCTTCTTGCCTTGGGCTTCTGCAAGCTTGACGTAGAGCTCGGCAGTCCTGGACCCAGTTTGTGCCTTCTCGACGTTCATGCCGCGGGCTAGGCCGGTGGCCGCGGCAAGCTGTGCCGCCTGTGCCTGCAAAGTGCGCACCGACGATGCTGCTTGCAAGGCTGCGATAGCAGAAGCCTTATGTGCCTCCAGCAACTGGATCGCTGAGGATTTCTCTGCCGCCATGGCCTCGGCTCTGGCTTGCCACACTTCATGCTGCAGCGCATTCTGCTCGTTTAACGCAGCCCTGGAAGCGTCAGCTAATTCCTGCCACCGGAAGATACCTGTCCGCGAGGCTTCCTCAATCTGGCGTTGGAGGGCAGCCACGCTTGTCGAGGCAATCGTAATGGACTGCTCGCGTGCAGCCTCCAGTTTTGCCTGTGCGCGGGCAATGTTGACCAGGCCGTCCATCTGGGTTTTCTGGTAGTCAAACTGTGCTCGCGACAAGTCCCACTGGGCGCGTGCCTGAGCCAGTTTGTCTTGGGCCACCTGGATATGCAGCCGGGCAGTTGCTTGCGACATCTCGTCGATAACGCTGACCAGCTCTGCCATCGCCTGGGCAGACTCGGCAACAGCTTGTGCCTGCAACGTTTTGATGCGGTTGACTGCCTCAATGATGCGATTAACCACCGAGAAAATAGCCTTCGCCGCTTCGATAGCCATCGTGATCTGGGCAGCGTAGATGTTGCCAGAGATCTGGGCTACCGTATTGGCGGCATCGGCAACTTCAAGTTCGGCGTCCGAGACACGCTGCGTTGCCTTCTTGATAGCCTGGGCGTTTTTCGCACCGTTCTTATCGATGTCATCGCTGGCATCTTCACGGGCGCGAGCAAGCTTACGCTCGGCAGCTTCAATCCGGTCAGCCTTACCGCTGGCGCGTGCCTTAGCCAGATCGCGTTCGGCATCTTCAAGGCGACGGGCTGCCTGCTTCGACATCCCACCACCTTCAGCGGTCGCTTTCTCTAGTTCCTTGCGCGCTTCGCGGAGTTCTTCTTCGGCCTCGCCCATGGCCAGGACATCAGCATGAGCCTGGGCGCGGGTATCAGCAAGACCTTGTTCTGCATCACGCAGACCAGTGAACTCTTCAGGCAACAGAAGTGACGCAACCTGCAGGCCGTAACGGGTGGGGTTAGAGTCAATCCGCTCAGCAACCCCAGTCATGGCTTCTGCAGCCTTGTTCAGCGCCTCGGTCGCCCCAGGCAAAGCTTCAGCAGCCCGGGTAAGTGCCGCCCAGGACGCACCCGACAAAGCACCAGAGACTGCGGACGTGACAGACCCTCCGGGGACACGACCGCCAGTCCACAGCCCTGGCGTGTCTGGCCACGTGCCCGCGTTCATTGCCGCCAACTGATGGTGGTACCGCTGGGAGGACCGGGCATTAATCACCCATTCCCCGCCATCAAGGCGCACAAGTGGCATACCAAGCGAGTCAACCCCACCGAACCCATCACGGGTGCCGGTGCCGGGGCCGCTAGTTGGCAGTTGCCCACCGGTTGCACGCCCATTCAGACGCAGCGCCATCAGCGTAGAGACAACATCATGGGTACGTGCCGCTGACCCGAATCCAACAGCCGAGCGGGAACGCTGCTTGCGACCACCAGCGTCGGTTACTTCCACACTGGTGGCACCAGTATCAGCATTCGGGAAATGCATCCAGTCGGTAAAACCACGACCTGTCAAGGGGCCTGCAGTTTTCCCGATAGTAAACCCACCGCCGGTGTTACCACCGGACTCGACGAAAGTGCCGTCAGCCAACACCATTGCGGTATGCCCATTGATGCCACCGCCCTGGTCCCACCATCCGATAGTGATATCGCCACTGGAACCCTGGCCTGGCTCCGCACCACGGGAGGCCAACCACTGCCCCTCGGTTACCGTCGACATGCGTGACTCGAACGGGTCGCGGCCCTGCCACGTGTTAATCGTGAGCGCTACGGCACCGGAGCAGTCGACGCCGGCAGGTGACCACCCGCCCATGATGTACGGAGTGCCGTCCATGAACCGAATCTTGGACTTCAGCGCAGCCGAATCCAGCACACGCCCACCGGTCTCCAAAGCCTGCAGACCAGGAACCACATCCGGGAACGTTCCGGCATTCATAGCCGCAAGCTGTCGGTCATACCGTCGTGCGGAACGAGCATTAATCACCCATTCCCCACCGTCGAGACGCGACAGTGGCATGCCCTCGGCAGTCACCCCAAGGAAACCATCAGTAATCTCTGTGCCCGGGCCAGTCGTCGGCAAGCGGTAGCCAACATTGCCACCAGCTGCCAGGCCCTGGACCCGACCACCGGAAGCGCGGCCACCGGTATTGCCAGACACCGTCCGGCGAGTCGTCGTGACCGTGATGTTCTTGTCCTTCAGAGCGTTGAGGTCATCACTTACCGATTTGATGTCACGACGCGCCTGCTCGACATCGGCCTCGACCTTGGTCTTCTTCTCTTCGGGCGCGTCCTTTATGTCATCGACAAATTTCTTGACTTTATCCCGGGCTTCCTCAGTCCGGGCCTCGATGATCGTGTTTTTCTCATCAGGGGTGGTATCCAGCGCCACGCCCAATTCTTCAAGCTGGCGCCGTGCGTCCTCGGACACGATGGACATCTCAATCGGTTTATCGTTCGGCATGTTCTCAATGAGCGCCCAGACAATAGCTACTTCCGTTTCAACATCCGATGCGCCTTTTAACTGCACCAGAGTTTCCACAACCTCCGGCATAAGACCGTACTGCTGCTGCAAAGCTTCCAACTGATCTGGAAGAAGTTCGTAAGCGTCCGACAGCCCCGCAAGGCCGACTTTGGCGACCTCAAACGCCTCGCCTGCATCATTTCCATCAGCCACAGCTTTCAAGAAGCGGTCAGACAACGACATCAACGAATCATGCAACGACTGCGCATTCTTATCCGTTGCCTGCAACTTGCCCGACTGATCAAACAGCGCATCGCCTAGCCCCTCACCATCAACAATGGCCGACTGGGCAGACGACGCCACCTGGTCCACAGTCTTAGCAAGACTCATCATCGCGTCCTGAGCAGACGCCGGCAACATCCCCATGCCCTCAAGCACAGACTTCAACGCCGACAGACGGTCCTCAGCACTTGCCGACGAATCAGCAAGAACCCCAATACCTGCAGCAATCTGGGCAGTCGCCGGCTCCACACGCTGTGCCGCAGCAACCTGGGCATCAAGCTCACGCTTGACTCCGGCTAACTGGTCGGCAGCATGGCCACCAGCTTCACCGGACTCACGCAACTTATTAATCAGGGCATCATACTGCGGGCCACCGGCAGCAATAGCCTGATACATCTGCTGCTCAGTCATCGACAGCTCTTCAAACGTGTCCTGCAACTCCTTGTACGCAGCCCGGCGCGTACGTGTGGCTTCTGCGTCGGCTTGGTATTGGTCGGAGAAGGTCATCCGTCCGAGAAGGCCTTCGTCGGTGTCTACTTTGTAGACCAACTTGTCGGAGGCTTGGCCTTTGGCCATGAATTCGGTGAGTTGGTTTTGTGCTGCTGCTTCGGCTGCTTTACGTCCGGCTTCGGAGAGTGCTCCGGTAGTGCCTGCGACTGCGAGAGTGAGGTCGCGTTGGACTGCTGCTGCGTTTGCTGCTGATTCGCGGACCTTATCTTGGGCTGCGGCTAGGGCGGTGTGGGCGTCGATGACGGCTGTGACTGCGATGGTGGCCGCGCCGAGTGCGACGTTCCAGGGGCCGCCAAGGAAGTCGACGACACTGCGACCTGCTTGCGCAGCGACGGCTGCTGCGCCCTTGGCATTGCCCGCGAAGCTGGCCAAGCCGGCTGCAGACCGATGCCCGAATTGGGTGATGATGTGATCTGCAGACTCCCATGCATTAGATGATGCCAGGGCTGCTTGTTGCGCTGTTTTCGCCGCATTGATGTGGTTTTGGCGCCACTCAAGGAGTGGTTCTTTTGCATTTATAAACGTTGTGGCAGTTTTTGCCACAGATTTGTTTGTCGATTCAGTTGCTGCGTATATCGCAGCGTCGAGTCGAGTGATGGTGTAACCCGACTTCTGAAGCATTTGTTGCCACTCTCGTGCGTTGCCTGCGGAGGCCCGCATAGAGGCACCCATCATGCTCACTTTTTCGGGGAATGCTTGCCACTTGGACAGTGCCATGACAGCACCGGCTGCCATGAGTGGAGTTTGGATACCTTCTAAAGCGCTCGCGAGACCAGCGACTGCGGAGGCTGCTGGCTCTGCAGCGCTAGCAATCCCGGAGAATACGACCTTGCCTGCACCAAGCCCGGATTCAAGGGCTGAACCGGCCTTTTCGATTCCCTTGGTAAACAAGTCCAGGCCGCCGACGAGGTAGTCCTGGGAAGCGTCAAAGACTGCCAGGTAGGCATCTTCGGCGGTGTTTTGCATGCGCTCGAGTGCCCCTGGAAGGCCCTCGGTTTGGGCTGCTGCAACTTCGGCAGCCTGCCCTTGGCGGGTAACCGCATCACGCAGATTCGCGAATTGCTCAGCACCCTGGGATGCAGCAATGCCGGCTAGGCGCATCGCGTCAGACCCGAACAAGGTTGCTGTTGCTGCTTGGTACTGTTCGTCTGACATAGATGCGGCAGCCTTATTCAGCTGGCCCATCAAAGACTCAAGGCCAACGAACCGGCCCTGGGCATCGTAGATCGTCAGACCAAGTTCCTCAATGGCTCGCTGAGCAGGTTTACCCTGGTCGGTCAGTGACAGCAGCGCAGTCTTGAGCAAAGTACCGGCGTCAGAGCCGGTAATACCGGCATTGGCGAACATTGCAATCGCGGTCGCCGTATCGTCAATATTGACCCCGAACTGGTTGGCCACAGTACCGGCCTGCTGCAATGCCATCGAAACATCGGTCATCTCAGCAGATGAAGCATTAGCCGCACCAGCCAGAATGTCCGAAACGCGCCCAGCCTCTGAGGCGTCCAACGAGAACGCCTGCAAGGCTTGGGATTGAATCGTTGCCGCAGTAGCCGCGTCGACCTGAGCAGCTGAAGCCAGCTGCAGTGTGCCCTTGGCTGCCTCCATGGACTGCTCGACGCTAAACCCACCTTTGGCAAGTTCCGTCATCGCAGCTGCCGCATCGGAGGCCGACGTAGCCGTTAGGTCCGTCGCACTGCCCAGTTCCCGGGCCTTAGCCTGGACAGCCTCCAACTGTGCAGCCGAGGCCTGAGACACTGCTGCCATGGTGTTGAGCTGAGACTGGAATTCCTTACCGGTCTCAAACACGTTCCGGGCGAACTCCGCGCCACCCATCGCAGCGCCAAGGGCTGCACCCATCTTGCCGGCTGCGCCAATAACACCACTTAAGCCCGACTCGAGTTTCTTGTCGAAACCTTTCAGATCTGGCTCGACAAGAATATCAATCTTGCCACCGGCAGCAGTACTCATAATGTCCTCCTAGGAGTCGTTGGTTTGGCCACGCATCTGACGCAGCTGGGCAATAGAAATCCGTTTCTTTTTCACCGGACGCGCGGACCGGTCCTCTAGCCCCTTGACAAGTGCGGCCATCAACGCCTCCTGGCGTGCCGGTGGCCGTTGTGCCACCGGCCAAATCACAGGCTTATCCGGGGGCTTTACCCCGGCGCGTTTGCGTTCGGCGCGTTGTTTTTTCACCTCAGGGTCATCAGGGTCGGTGATCCATGAGGTGTATTCGGATTGCAGCCAGTAGTCGAGGCGGTCGACCAGTAGGGCGAGGTTTTCCTCAGTGTGTGTCCAGGACGGTTGGAGGCCGTCGATAAATGCTGCGAGGTCTCGGTGGTCGATGCTGTGGAATGCGTGGCGGAAGCTTAGTCCGTATTGTTGCTGGAATCCGCGGGTAAGTTCGGCAGGGTCGTAGTGCCGACGGGTCCAGGCAAAAAATCTCCGCTCCCTTCACGCAGACCGGCGAGCTTGCCGATGGCCACTAGGATGCGAGAGACCTCGACCTGGGAGAGTTGGAGGATTTCGTCGACGAATTCGGCGATGACCTTCTTCGGAGAGTCGGACAGTAGCTTGATTTGGTCGATAATCCAGGCACGCTGGTCTGTGGCCTGTGCGAGGTGTGACGGTTCGTAGAAGCTCATGTACGTGGAGACTTCAGCGCCTGTGAAGCGTCGTTTGATGCTGATGATTTTGCCCTTGAGGGTGATTTCTTGGGGTTCGCCTGCGTCGAATGCCAAGGCGAGGTCCATGAGGTCTAGTGGCTGTGTGCCCATAGTGTGTACTTCCTCTCGAGAGTGTGAAAATGGGTAAAGAAAACCCACCACTGTGTGTGGTGGGTATCGTGCGCGCCCAGGACTTACACCTGGGTGTGGGCTTACTCGCGCTCCAGCAGGGGTTTACTGCTGTGGGGCTTCAATGCCTTCGGGGAGTCCTGGCAGGATCTCAATCGGCTTGGCCAGGAAGGTCACGTCGAATTCCCAGCCGTCGATGTTGGTGCCGTCGAGGGCTGCGCGGACTGGTGGGCCGGCAAGGGTGGCGCGCTCGCAGAAGATTGCGGTCTTGTCTTCACCATCATCAAGGCGGACCAGCAGGGAGAATTCTTCGCCGAGGCCGCGTTCCATGCCGTAGTTTTCGCCGAGCTTGGTGATTTTTCCGCCCTGGGCGCGGGTGAGCAGGGTGGCCTTGGAGTTGTCCACGGCGCGGAACTTTATGCCGGATTCCAGTGGGTCGCGGGTGACCTTGTATGCGGACTGGCGGTAGTTCCACACCTTCTTCTTATCGACGCTTTGGTCGGCGGTCTCCTCGAAACCTGCTTCGATACCGCCGAAGGCATCAAAGTCGGCTAGTTTTGCTGCAAATGGGTCGGTAGGCAGCTTGGCGCCGGCTTTGCCTCGGAAGGCGTCACCGTCCATCCAGACATACGCCTTATTTGGGTCTGCGTAGTTAGACATACTGTTTTCTCCTTAGGTTTGAATGGTTGAGCGCCTGCGCAGGTGAACCGTAAACCGCACAGGGGCATAAAAAAGCGGCCTGTCATGGCCGCGTTCGGTGTCATAGAGTTGGATTGGCCCATCAAGCCACGAGGCTGTCCAGGCGTGATTGTCATCGAGAACAACGTTTCTGGTGCGCCCCAAGATTTCCCCGATGGTTGCCGCAAGGTTCCAGACTGTCACGTCTGGGTCTTCATCCAGGCCGGAGACATCACTATCGGGCGCCCATGGAGTGACTTGAACAATCAAGCGGCGCAGCATGGGGTCGTCGCCCTGGTGGCCGACCACAGCGACCAACACATGAGGTTTTAGTAGCGGGTCGGGCAGTACCCGAGTGCTGATTGTTCCACCATGCAGTAGCTCACCTACCGCAGGATGGTTGAGCAGGAACTCGCGGATTGCTCCAGGAACATAGGGCATAGGTTCACGCATTGGTTACCTCTTTCTGGGCCTCGTACCGGAGTACTTGCCGTACGCCATCGCGGCGTTAGTCAGTGTGGCCTGCGCCGGCATCTTTGAGGTCCCGTATTCCTTGTGGATTGCGGTCATATCATGGCTGATGACCTGTACCTGAGTGCCGTGGACTTCAACGTCGAAAGATGCCTGATACCGGCCAGTCAGTACATGGGCAGTATCAGCGGCATCGGCGGCAATCTTGTGGGCAATCTCTTCGCGGGCCTTAAGACTCTCGCTTCTGGTCTGCCTTCGTAGTGCCGCGGGAAACAGGCTTATCCTTGCTTTCGCCATCGGCCTTGTCTTCTTCCTGTTCTACGTGGTTATCCCGGTAGGTCTGTTTGGAGGCCGTGTAGAAGACGTTGCCGTCACTATCGGTGCCCTCGTACAGGTCACCAGCATTTTCCGTGTTTTTCTTCGTGGTCATTCTTTCTCCTTTGCTCGGCGGACTCTTACCGCCACATACTCTGCAGGTTTCCCAGGGATTCCCCTGGGGTATCCGTCTTGGATTGCTAGCCAGCGCTTACCATCTGGGGCGATGAACTCGTCGGTAGACAGCACATCGACCACCGGATGGAAAAGAACCAGCCGCTCGTCAATAGTCCCGGTCTGACTGACCTCTTTCTGCGCCGTTAACAACCGCTCCTGGACCAGGCCAGTACCAACGGTTTCTTCACGGCGTTTCCCTTTCGGGTTTCCTGTCAGCGGGTCCACGCCGGCAGCGCGCAGGCCAACATGAACCCATCCGGGTTGAAACAACAATCTGGTTACCATCGCCGATAACCTCGACTATCTTCAGGAAGCCAACGCGTACCCCCACGCGGGCGAATCGTGAACGCCGCCTGTGCTTGCTGTGGCACGATGACCATCAGCTCGTCCAACGTCAGGTACAGCAGACTTCCTTGTCCAGCCCCACCACCTTGTTCCCACTCCATGGAAATCTCCGGGTACGCAAGCTTGTCTAAGCCACCTCGCGTGGTCTTATCCACAGCTCGCGTTACGACGGCTTCCACGATGTCAGCGACAACAAGGGGATCTAACTGGCCAGACGCAATACGCTGCTCAATATTCGGGGCACGGGCTATGATCAGGCGCTCGGCCTGGTCAATCCACCGCCCGGCGCGCTGCAGGATTGCAGGTGTAGCGTCTGGCCAGATTTCTTCGGGGGATTCGGTGAGCCATTTAGGCATGATGTTTCCCCCTTTACTTGTTAGGCGTTGCTGGTGGTTTCGTGTGCGTCGACCATGGTGATGATCTGGTCGCGGGTCATGCCTGTTGGGTCCAGGCCTAAGACTCGGGCGTAGTCTTCCCAGGCTTTCTTTTTGGCTTGCGTTTCTGGGCGTGTGGCCACCGCGAGTTCTGCGGGTAGTTCCTCGGAGGTTGTGCCGTTGCCAATACCGAATCCGTTCCGCTTGTAGTACCAGAGGTTGCCCGGATTCGGGTCCTTGCATACACCTTCGACAAAGACGTCACCACCAATAACACCGCAGTAGTTGGTATTTGGTGCTGTCACGATCATTGGTTATGCCACCTTGACCTTGCGCAGCACACCGGCTGCCTTGGTCGCCTTGAGGGCCACGGCCACGGGGCCCATTTCGACTTCTCCGGTCTTGACTGCCCCGGAGGTGGTGAAGTCTGGCAGCCAGGTCTTCATCATTTCTCCAGAGGTCGTGGTGACACCGTGGAAGCCGTCCAGGCCGACGCGGACCGCGTAGATACTGGTTATGCCCTCGTCGACGGGGATAATCGGGTCGTTGGTTCCTGGCTTGTTGCCGGGGTCAACCAGGATGAGGTTGCCGTACTGTTCGCGCTCCACAGCGTGCCCGTTAGCGCCGAGTAGACCGTCGATGGGGTTGACGGTGTACATGGAAGCCCGGCGCGCTGCAGAACGGAGCTTGGCGAGAGCGCGCTGGTTAGCAAACAGCAAGGTTGGCGGGCCATCGAGCAGGCCCTGGAGTTCGTCGAGGTCGTCGAGGATGCCAAGGGCTGCGTCTGCGGTGGTGTAGGCGCTCCAGTCTTTGACGGTGGTGACCTCGGTTGCGGAGTTCAACAGTGCCTTAGATAGGCCGTCGAAGCCGTGGGCGTCGACAGCAGAGTCGCCGTTGATGACTGCATCGCAGAACTTGGTGGTGGTGGACTTGATGAGTTGGGACATCTGCAGGGCGATTTCATCGCTGGTTGCAGGGCCAAGGTGTGCGAGCTGGCGGTCAATCTGGAAGCTGCCACCGAGGACTTTGAGGTCTACGGAGTGCTTCGTGGTCTCTACTGCCTTAGGGCTGTATTCGGTGTTGAGCTCGCGGAAGTCCGCTCCACGCTGGGTAGACAGGCGGCGGTAGGAGTAGGTCATCGTCGCGCCGCCACCGGCAGGGTTAACGGCGGTGTCGAAGATGAGGTTGTCGAGGACAACGGAGTTCTTGCGGAACTCGTCGATGACGGTTGCATCGTAATCGTCTTGGGTGTTGAGCTTTGCCTGCTCGAGAGTAATAGCCATGTGCTACCACTTCCTTTCGTTATCGTTTGATATTCAGGCGGGCATCGGTTGCCTGCTGGAGTGTCATAGGGGCACCTGTTCGGCGCCCTCCTTGGGTTTGGGTTGGGTCAACGGGTTTGCGGTCGAAGCCGAGTGCTTCGGCCAAGGTTTTGGCGTCAGCGGCGAGTTCTTCTTCGGTCTCGCCGCGTAGTCGGTCCGCCATCTCGGCGGGGAGTTTCACGTCAGCAAGTACCTTGGCCACCATCTGCTGGCGCGCCTGTTGCTCTTGTGCTTGTTTCAGCGTGGCAATCTGTTCGTTGGCTTCGGCAAGTTGTGCTTGGGTGCGTTCCAACTCGGTCATGTTGGCTTGGTCAATCTCATCGATGCGGGCCTTGTACTCATCGCGGGCAGCTTCAGCCTCCTGCCGCTTATCGCGTTCCTTCGCAAGATCAGCGAGCACAGCGCGGAGGCCACCACGACGGTTAAGGTTATCATCCTCTCCATCATCGCTATCTGTCCCACCATCGGGACGAGTATCGGTTTCAGACTCATGATCTGACTGCGCAGCAGTTGTATCGTGCTGCGTGGACGCGAGGTCAGCGCTACCTTGAGGTGCTCCTGGTCCTTGGCCAGTATCGGCTTCGGCGGCAAACATCCGAACCCAGGGGCGTACATGGTTTTTCATGCTTATTTCTCCTTACATGCAAAAACCCACCAGCAAGGTGGGCATGAAAAAACCCACCACACAAGGTGATGGGTGCTTGGGGGGCTGTTAGAAAATTTCCCAATCGAACTCTTCGTCCTCGGGTGGCGATAACTCCGGACGATCTGTGCAGATGAGATAGCCCATCTGTGTATGAATTCGGGTCGTGTCTTCCGCTTCACTACGGGTCATCCGGTATTCTTTTTCAAATGCCGATACATGGGTTTCCCAGGTCGAGGCTTTAGGAGCTGATGTCACAATCATCGTTGTTACCTACTTCCTTTAAATAATTGGTTTAAAGCCTCATGGAGAACAGTGAAATCATCATCAGGCCACTGTTCTAAAGAATCTGAATATTCACTGCGCCTGTGCCTATTCAACAGAATCCCTAGTCTACGGTTTCCTGATTCTATAGTAACCCACTGTGCATAAGCGCGCGCAAAAATTTCCCGGTTACCCAACAAATAATCGTAATGACCTAATTCTTTGGCAGATAGAGCGCGTTCTTTACACTTCCGTAGTTCCCGGACGGTGACTGTTCCCGAGGCTACCCGAGCAAACCGCTCTAAGGATTTGCTATCGGGGAGCACAAATCGTTCGATATGATGCCCGACTTCGTGCAAGATTGTCAGTTCTTGGCCCTGTTTCGCCCCGTTGATGACAATCCAGCCCTGGTCAACTCTCGATCTGCCTCGAAGATTTCGGTTTTCAGCAGCTGTAAAATTACGCGGGTCCATCAAGGAAATTTTGATATCTGGGACCGGCACCTGCTTCCCATGAACCATCCGCGCAGCATTAAGCGCACGCCTCTTCCGATTCTTAAACTGCTTCTCGGTCGTAACAACCAGCTCACTGTAACTAGGATGCTGCCTAGAATCAGCACTCAGATCACGTCGATCACGCTCTGCCCCCATCTTCTTTTCGTACCGGGCGATCATCTTGGCAGTCGTACGATCACGTGCAGCAGCAACCTGCTCATCACGTGGAAACCACGAACGCTTCCCATCCAACTGCGGAGACGCATCCAAGAGGTACCCGTTGGCATGCAACATCGACAACGACCAATCAGGGTCACCCCCAGTAATCCGGTAAATCTCCTCCGGCATCAAACGAGGCCGCTGAGTCTGCATATACCGGCCACCGCGTTTGACCATCTTCTGGTTATACGACTGCCGCAAATACCTACTTGCCCATCCACGTACCGTCGTGCCCTCATCCGTAAACACCGGACGCGACCCAAACTTATCCGAAGCCTTCCTCATTCCCCGGCGCGCGTTGACGACCTGGGCGGGGTCTGCGCCGTCGCGGATGGCTTGGGCTCCGGCGCGGGTGAAGATTTTGTTTTGTTGTTGTTCGGTCAGGCTGGCGAAGTATTCGCCGGTGTCGAACATGTAGTTCTTTAGTTCGGGGTCGGTGTGTCGGTTGTTGTAGTCGGCAAACGGGACGGCGTCGCAGTCGCAGTTGGGGTGGCGGTCGAATCCGACGTTGATGCCGACTTTGCCTGCCAGGATTGCGCACCTGGCGCAGCATGGTGGGCGGACCACGCGGATCATGGCTGTTCCTGGTCTGGCTGTTGCTTGGACCATCTTGGCGGTTCGGGAGGTGTCTGCCAGAGCGGTTTGTGTTGCTTGGAAGAGCATGGCCCCGGCGTAGTTCCAGATTTGGTGTTTTTGGTAGTAGGTTGTCTCGGGGTTGTCTTGGGCATGGGTTACTCGTAGGGCCTGGGCGTAGGCTAAACCCATGACTGCTTGACCTGTTCCCGTTGCCCCGATGAACGCCTCGGGGTTAGCGGTTAGGCCTGTGGGGCCGGTGTAGCCTTGCTCAGCTAATTGGATGTCAACTGTTTCTGCCGCAATGTCGACGAGTTCTGCTTGAGCTTCTTCGACGAGGTCTGTGTAGACGTCGGCGTAGGTGTTAAACCAGATATAGGCGGGGACCATCGTCTGTGGCCACATCGCCAGGATTGCTTTTTCGACTCTGCGCATGACTGCAATTCGGCGCTTGGCGGCTTGCCGGGCCGAATATGGGAGGCGTTCCCATTGATTGACTGTTGTTGGCATTGGCCATCACCTGCCTTATTTAGGTCACGTCGGTCGACTGTGCGCCTGTGATATCGCGTTGGATCCGCGGCAGTGCCTCGGCGAGCCCCATTTCTTCCTGTGCCAGCCACTGGAGTTCTTTATCAATACGTGCCTGGGTAAACCCAAGCTCGAGCAGCGCGCCACGGACCGAGAGCACTGGCTTACCGCCAGTCTTCTTCGAGAGCGCGTCCGCACGCTGTGCTTCCGTTGGGGTTCCTGGGTCGTGCCACAAAATGGAGATCTTGCCGTCAGATTCCCAGGTATGGCGCCGAATACGCTCAGCCACCCCAAGCGACCACCCCAGGGCTGCACCGATGGAACGGCCTATGCGCTCAACCTGTTTGACCAGGCGGGACTCGTCAGCGCGGATAGAGCCCTCGGCAGCAGGATTGGCCGTGTTTTGGCCCATCATGCGCACCGGAAGACCCGTCACCGTGGCTGCCTGCTCGGCCAGCATCGTGATTGTTTTGTGGAAGCCTGCCAGGTCCGCTCCTGGTAGCTGTTTGACGTCAGCGCCCTTGGTAGAGATAGCCCAGACTGACCCCAGGTAGGTGTCCCAGTCATCAACCGGGTTACCGAACTCGTCCTGGAAATCCGTACGAGCCACACCAAGAGCAATCTTCTGCGGCGTGGAGACCGTTTCCATGGCCATCTGTAACTGCAGCATGACACGGCCTGCCATATTCACCAACGGTTTGAGGTCAGAGAACTGTGTTTCACCGGCCCACACATCATCAGAGGTGTCTTGGTTAAACGCCATGACAATCGGCACACGACCTAAACCATGCTCGATGCGCTCAGTGGCCTCCCACTTACCTACCCGGCGCGAAATCAGGACGGTTTCGTTGGGCAGGTAGAGGGTCATGTGTTCTGCGTGGCCGGTTTCTGCGCGGTAGATGCGCAGTGCTGCGGTTGTGTTTCGGGTTAGAGGGTCGACGATGGTGGCGAGGTTTTTGGGGGATTCGATGCGGATGCGGGGGCGTCCGCCGTCGGGGTCTGCTGCGACGGAGAGTGCGCAGCGTCCGAGGACGATGAAGTCTCGGATGAGTAAGGGTAGTGAGGCGTCGAGGTCGTTGCTTTCCCAGTCTTCGCGGAGTTCGGCGTCTTCGCTGGTTTCTCCAGAGCGGAGGATCATGCGGACTTCCATGCGTTCGGAGAGCACGGAGGCGTAAGTGCGGCACCAGTTCAGGGGGAATGCGAAGGGTTGGACGTCGGGCGGGACAGAAATACCGAGGTTTCCAATGTCTTGGATTCCTCGGTAGTAGCGTTCGTTTTCCCGGTCTGCGGGTTTGGCGTGTTGGATTTTGCGGAAGAGTTGCTCCAGGAGCCGTTGTTCGTCGTCTGTGAGCACAGGGGTTTACCTCCTTCGGCGTCCGAATACGATGACTGCTGATTGTTGGGTGCTTGCCCAGCCTGCTGCGTGGGCGTCCATGGCTGCTTCGTGGGCGACTACGGAGGCCATTGCGGCATCTATTTTTTGGTGGTCTGTGGGTTTTCCCAGGATGTACTGTTGGCCTGGTTTGGCCACGCGTTTGGCGTTGGCTACGGCCATTGCGGTTAGTGGGCAGCCGTCGTGTCGGATCCGGCCTGTCGATAGGTCAATCTCGAAGCGAGAGAGGGCTGCGCACATGCGTCTGATGGAGTTGGTGGGCCATTCAAAGACTGTTTCACTGCCGTGGGCTAGTGCCCAGTCGCCTATCTCGGAGCGCCAGTCTTGTGGGTCGCAGTACATGCGCTCGACGTTGTAGCGGTCGAAGATTTCATCGACTGCTGCCATGACCTCGCCGCGGGGGATACGTCCGCCCCATTGGGCGGGGTTCCAGATGGTGGGGCGTTTGTCGGGGCCGTAGCGTGGGGTGAATTGGAAGCCGTCGGAGGTTTCTGCTCGCAGAGCGGTGAAGTCGTTGACTTCGGAGCCGTCAAAGCCTAGGCAGATGCTGGTGTTATTCGGCGGATTGTTCAGCCATTCCATATGCGTCCTCCCACAGTCCAGCTGGCAGCCATGTGCCAGAGGCGTACGTTGACCGATTCCCGAAGAACCTTTCGGCTTGCTCCGGGTCGCGGTGATTTAGTTCTGAGGCTTCTGCTTCAATCGAGTCGAGGTTGACCCATGGAGTACCCATGTAGACGTACTCCAGGATTTGGCGCCGCTCACTGGCTACCTGCCACCGCAGATCTGCTGGCGGTTGTGGGTAGAAGCGAAAGACGTCATCAACCGGGGACTCGTAGGTCTGTTGGGCTACCGAGTTGATTGCCGTATCCCAGGCGTTCGTGGTCTCGATAGAGCGTCCCGACATACCCGCCAGGCCACGGCGCTGGTTATCGGCCAGTTTTGTCATTCGATTCGTTGCCGTCCACAGGCCGGTCTCGTCCTGGATGACGAAACTGACAGGGTTGCCGACCTTGGAGTCTGCTGAGGCGGTGACGACGTCGATACGGTCCGCATCTTCGCCGCCCTCGTGGCCCAGGACCCTGACGAACGTGCCAAGGTCCTTTAACAGCCACTGCAACGGGCCCAGACGAATCATGGACCGCAGCGGGCGGTAGGTGTTGTCTGTCTGGTCTTCACTAGTTGCCGTAATCTGCAGAAGTGGCGACGGGTGAGGCCTGCCCATCGGTTCGCCTTCCATGTATTGGAATTCAAACCCACACGGACAACCCCAATCGGCACACCTGTAGGCATCACCAGCCTGAGCAAACCCGCAGAACTCCGCAGGCCCTACAGCCTGCAGCGCACACATCGTTGCCGCCCATGGACCTTTACCCATCTTCTGGGGCAGAACAACCTGCATACGACGGTAACGAAACGCCTGGTTACCTAACGGTTTGCCGTCCCACTTCAACCCGGCGCGAATCTCGCCAAATTTCGCTGCGCACCAGAACTGCCAGTCTGACCACCTCATAGGTTCGCCACGAAGGTAGCCGTCTGGGACGCGGCAGTGTGCTTGGACCCAGGCGTCCCAGAGATCGCCAAGGGTAGGGAAATCAACTTTCCATTCAGGCAATGCTTATTCGCGGAGTCGGCGGCGGATTTGCACCACGTTTTGTCCGGGTTGGGAAGCGGTCGACTCCGCCTCCTCCATCTCGGTATCGGCGCTAATCTCCCACCCGTTCTCACGAAGCCCAGCCGGGGTTAACCCAATAGCATCGGCCAAGCGCATCGTTTGTGTCATCGTCGACGGGGACGCATCAGGTTGTTCACTTTTGACCGCCCAGTGGACGTAGTGGGCAATCATCAACCACTGCCAGGGCTGTTCAGCCCATGCGACAGCTTGCGGATAGCGCCACACTTTCTTCCATAAGGCGACCTCTCGGTTCGGCTTTTTCGGTAGCGGCCAAGCGGGTATCTTCCCCGTGTACCCGCTTGTTGGTAGCCGTCGTAGTGAACTTGTAATTCCGCGTTGCGCGGAGCGTTTCGACGTCGGATCAGGGCGCGGCCCGGACCGACTTCGGGCACCACCAGAACCCATGTTTTCACCCTCCTACCTGGTTTTTTGAACCCTAAAAACTTCTTGGCGCCCTCCCCCACGGCTCAGGTCAGGTGGGGTTTAGGGGGTCTCCCCCACCCCGACGAGACGGCGGTCCCTCTGACGGTTCCGAGACTCAAGACCGTGCCGGGAATTACACGACCGGCACAGCACGGTGAGGGGTTGGTCAGCGTCGCCGCCCAGGACGAGGGCGTGTGAATGCTGGGCGGTGAGATCGGTCGCGGGGTGTGGCGGGCGACCGTATCCGGGGCAGATGTTTCCGAAGCGTTGCCGCCACTGTTCAACTGCGTCGGCGCGACGGCGCTTCTCTTGGCTACGTGCCCCAAGGATCTTTGTTGGGACTGTCTCGCGCTGGTGCTTGTCGCTTAATGCGGAATGCTCCCGGCAGAAGCCTCGCGCATGTGTTGGACGTGGGCAGCCGGGGACAGCGCAGACAGTGTTCGCGCGTGCCATGGTGACCACCTCCTACGTATGCGTTAGTTCTAGTTGGCCATCATAGCTTGATTCCTGCCCAAGGAACTTATCGATGAAGTACCGCTGCCCCTTGCCTGTCACCTTCGGTGTCTTCGACACCGTCACATGACCATCAGCGTGAGTCACGGCGGTCTCCTTGATCTGGAACAGGCCAAGGTCCATCGACCGTTGCGTGGGCATATTCCAGTCTTGGCCACGCCTTGAGATCAAGAACTTGTTATCGCGAAGCCAGGCAAAGAGCCGGTTAGCTCCGATATCAACGCCATTGCCACGCAGAATCTTCGCCAAATCACCAACCAGGATTGTGCTTGACGACGTGGCCACCGCGTCCGCAAACACAGTCTTAGGACGGTCACGCTCAATCTTGGCGGCCAACGCCTTGGACTTCTCCTGCTCCGCCTTGAGATTCTGCGCCAACTGAATCAACGTGTCCGGATTCAGCAGCACGTCCTCAAGCTTCGACGGGGTCAGGTAGCCGCCGTGCTTGCGTATCGACGGCAGCACTTCCTCGAACACGACGCGCTCGAATTCCTGGGCAGTCTCCAGGTCGCTACCAACGATGAGCCGGTACAGGTCCGGTTCACCAATGACGCGCACGCTTTGAACCCCTTGCAATGACGCTTGATGGCATTGGTCGGGTCCTTATACCCAAGAGCAACCGCCACATCACGGGCCACCCACAGCGGGACGTCCGGGTTAGTGGCGATCACACGCACCGTGTTGCCCTGGAAGTCGAATGGTGTAATCTGGCCTTGGCTCTCATGCTTGCTCATGAGGGCCTCCTTTCTTTTGCAGGAACGACAAAACCCCAGTGCCGCGATAAGCAGCGCTGGGGTTTCGGGGTGAAGAATGACGAAAGGCCCGCCAGGGGATAACTTCCCTGGGGGCCTAACTCTTTCACCACGAGCATAACACACAGGGTGTTGCACACCTAGAACCCCAGTTCATGACACCTTTCTAAAACATCAGCAAGCCGGACTAGGGTGCGACCATCGGCAGTGTTTTCAGAAGGAATCTTCCCGGCTTTCGCCCACCGCGAGACCGTCGAGTAATGAACCTTCCTACCCAGGTGTACCGCCCACGAAGCAACCTCACGAACACCCCCAACCTCAGGTGGCATATGGCCAACACCATCAGACGGGGCAACCACATCACCGACCACCAGCGCCAGGGCAGCAACCTCATCACAGCACCTCGACGCCCACGGCTGCGACGCAACCACCCCAGCCAACTCGCCGAGAACAGCCACAGCGTCCACACCATGCCAAGGGCCAGGAGTCGGGACACCCGACACGGATAACGCCATGACCACCCACCGCGATAACGTGTCCTCCACCTGACACTTCAAATCAAGCAACGGCACACTCAACGGCGGACGCGAACCCGGCGCACCACCGCGAACGCCACCATCAGACTTACTCGACGAACTCGGCACCAACAGCTCATCAAGGACAGGCAGATACCGCTCCAACTTCCCTAATGATTTACGCAGATAATCCTCAACAGAAAGAGAATCCATAACTACTTAGTTCCTCTCCTGCCCCTGCGCCTACGGCGCTTGCCTTTCCTTCCAGGCCCGACCAGATCCGACCCGACCCGACCCGACCCGTACAACCCCGGTTCGTCACCCTGGCTACCCGTAATATCCAACGGATATCCGTTTGGATTTTTCTCAAGAGCAGACGCGTCTTCCGCGTGTGGGTCTGCTGCACTCCCAGGCTGCGCTCCACCACCAAGTGGGTCTGCTGCACTCCCAGGCTGCGCTCCACCACCAAGTGGGTCTGCTGCACTCCCAGGCTGCGCTCCACCACTACGCGGATCTGACGTCATCCAGTCGGGCATCTCATCTGCTAAACGCGCCATCTCGGCACGCTCCGCTTCATTCGGCTTCGCCCACTCCGGGGCGCCCTCATAGGGATCTACTTCACGGGGCTGTTCTTCCTTTTCGTCTTTGTCGATGGGTAATTCTTGTTGAGCAGGGGTAATGCTTACCCCATTTGCTTGCGACCACTCGTGGTTATTAATCCACTTAATGGTCTGCGGACGATACCACGGATCCGTAGGCACAGGACGAAGGACAAAGTTTTTACCCTCACCGTCTTTGCGCGCCGAGTTGCATGCCCTGCACGAGACCACCAGCGTGTCGACAGTCGACTCTTCGTGACCGTTAAGGCTATCGATTGTGCCGCCACGGGCAGATTTATGGTCGTTGAAGTTCAGTGTCTTCCCGCACCAGCGGCACTGGTCACCATCGCGGACCCTTACGGGGATCGAGAGCTCGGGGTTACGACGGTCACGCTGCCGGTCACGGTCGAGCTCGACTTCAGCCTTCGACCGCATGTGGACGAATTCTTCATCGTTCTCCAGTGCATACAGCCACCGGCTCGTAGCCTCATCCTTGTGATTTTTGACCAGTCCTGCTTCACGCAAGACGTCCAGGAGTCGAGTCTCATGGCCAGGGGCAAACTGACCGACAAGACCAGGCTCCACCACATAATCAGTGAGATGGGCTGCCGAGACAGTCGCCATGGAGATAAATAGCCCAAAGGCCTCATTTTTCAGGGCGTGGTCATATTCGCATGCTTCCAGCAGGCGAGACATCAACGGGTGCGTCACAATATTGTCGCCAACTCGAAGCCATGCCATGACCTTCTCCTTTCTTACGGGTTACTCATCGAAATGGGTAGGAAACGGGTGATTGTCCCTGCGAGGTTGCCGGGGCTTTTGTGCTGGTGGTCTGTGATTGCCAGGCCAACACTTGTTGCACAGGCCTTGGCCAACATGACGAAGCGCTGTTGTGGGATACATGCGCATGGCACCCCACCCGCCTTGTGGCGCCATCTGGTGGCCACACACCAAGCAGCGGTCCTGGAGGATCTTGCCCTCACTGGGCACACCTACATCGGAATACCGTGCCGCCATCACCCCATCAACCGGCAACCGCGACACTTCCATATCGGACAGCGCAGACTCGCACGCCTCAAGCAAGGGACACCGCAGGCATTCCGCCCGAGCGCGAGCATGACGGTAAGCAACACGAGCGGATGACTCACCAGGCTGGGCCGATTCCCACAAGCGCACACCGGCAGGCCAGCGCTCAATCCGACACCGTGCATCAGACGAATCCACCATCAGGCAAATCCCTTGGGTGGATTAGCGGCAACCAGTTGGCGAGCCGAAGGTAGCTCTAACACGTTCGCTTCCACTGTTACATCAGCCTCCGGGGCAGAAGTCGTGGCGTCCGGCTCTTCACGCAGAGTCCAGGCCAAGATACTGAGGTCATCTGCGCGGACCCAGGTGCAGGAGCTCTGATTGCCATGCGGTGGCATGCACTCAATCAGGGCAGAGGACACGCCCACGTTGGACATAGCCGCACCAATGCGCTTCACCTGCGCAGGCTCCAGCGCAATGCTCCAATCTTCGTACTCAAGGAAACCCCTGTCACGCGCCTCAGCAACACGCTCGGCGAGCACTTCCGGTACTGAAACAGATTCATACACCGCCGGAGACTCCCGCTTGACCTTGAACACCCGCCCGAAGATGACACCTGCGTCGGATTGGGTAATGCGGTCCTCGGTGATTTCCCACGCCACGTTTGGCCACAGTTCATCATCGCGTGGTTTCTTCACCTTCATCGCAAGCAACTCGCGGACCGTCGGAATCGACACGATGATGCAATCGTCCCGCTCGTCGGCGAGGTCGATGCTCACCACGGGCACGAATGCTGCTAAGAGCATATGGTTTTTCGGGTCATTCGCGCATACGAATATGCTCGGTTGTTCTGACTGGATGACCTGCAGCCACACGCATGCGGTTTCCCCAGACGACGGGGCAACCGCAAGGGCTGCACGCAACGCGCCCTGGAGGGAGACACCGTCCATAATCAGCAGTGATTTTCTTTCTTTCGTGCTCATTTTTCTTGCTCCTTTCCTTTCTCGACATCAATCAACGGAATCTGGCCAGGGATCGTGGCCACATGAACCGGGTTTTCAATCCACCGATGAATCTGCACCCGTCGGACCGGTTCAAGGGAATCCCACCACCGGTCGGCCTCACGGGAATCACTCATGGCCACGCAATCGCAGGTTCGCTGCCACCATCTCCGCCCAACCAATCAGCCGGGTCAAGGCAGCCGCTTGGTCTTTGCGGTCAGCGTGCTCGAGTTCGTGAACCCACTGCTTTAACGAGGCGGTGTCGATGTGGCGCACACCGGCGATGATGGCTGCAGACGTGCGACGCATACGCTGGGATTCCCACCACTTCGGAATAGCTGCTGCGATGTCCCCGTGATCGACCCACGTTTTCCCATCCCAGATAGCCACACCAACAAGTCGCTTAGCCGGCGGGTAGGTGCGACGGCTGTAGCAATCGGCAACACTCATTTTTTCGCCTTCCCATCCAAGATCTGGATAGCCGCCATCAACTTCTTGACCGGGGCGTCTTTTGGGTCCAGAGCGTAATCCCCATCGTCTGCGATGAGCATGTCGACGGCCATGGAGACGGCTTGACGGCCAGCGACAAGGTCTTTAAGCGCTTGCTTGGTGGCACCCGCATCAGCGATTGTGTCGAGCTTCTCGCGCAGTTCGTCGTTAGCCCGCTTGGAGTTCTCCAGCTGACGGGTCAGTTTCTGCACCAGATCGTTGGACTCAGATTCTTTCTTCTCCAACTTGGTCTGCAACTGCTGATTCAGTTCCGACAGCTGCATGCGATCCTTGCGCAGATTCTCGTTATGGACGTTCAGCCGCTCTTCAACGCGTTGCAGTTCATCACGCTGCTTCGTCCGCGCGGCGACAAGGCTTTGAGCTGTGGACAGTTCTTCGAGTGCTGCGTCACGTGCGGCCCGGGCCTCAGTCGCGGTCTTTTTCGCATGCTCTGCACTGCGATGGGCGTTCTTGACCTCAGCGTCGAGTTCTTTGATTGTGTCCTTATGGTCGAAGATGATGCGCTCAGTCTGGGCAACAGCCTCTTTCAATTCGCTCACTTCGACAGCCGCTTTCTTCGTCTCAGCCTGTGCGTCGGCAAGGTCCTGCTCCAGGACTTGTATCTGGGCGGCGTAGTCCGCTGCGGTTTGGCGGGCAACCGCCAACTCGTTTACTGTCGAAGCCACCACCGGGACGGACTCCTGGGGTGCGTCCTGGGCTGGGACTTTGCCCGTGGCCATATGCTCGGCCACGATGCTAAGGACGGTGCGTTCGATATCAAGAATCAGATCGTCGTTCATGCTCCGAATGCCTCCTGTTCTTTTCGTGCTAACTCGCGTTCTTCGGCTAAGAGACGCAGGTGGAAACCGTGGGTAACGTTGAGGACCTCGCGGCGCAGTTCACGGGCGTAGACGCTGCCGCGGTGCATGCCACGTTCTGCCCACGCCCCGACCATGACCTCTGCGAGGTCAGTGGCTGCTTGGCTTGCGGTCTTTCGGATTGCTTCATCTGAGCCGGTTCCGGTGAGGAAGTCCCACGGCACGGCCAAGTGCCCGGCGTTGACAAGTGGGTTAGCGGGCATGGTGCCACCTCCCTGGGCGTTCTGAGAGTAGTTCGTCCAAGCGATAGCGCAGGGCTTTGAGTTCTTGGTCTTTTTCTGCGACGAGGTCGCGGCAGCTGCGCTGATGGACGGTCATAATCACGCCTGCCCAGATGCAGACAGCAATGGCGATAATCGGACTCATTACCTGACCGCCTTGTTGTGTTGTTTGGCCACGCGAGTGCCGTCAGGAATCATGCGGATATTGCTGACGGCCAAACTCAGCTCTAGGCGCACTTGGCCGACGTTTTGGCTCCGCAGACGGAACTGCGTGCCGTGCGGCAGGTTGATACGCTTCCTATCAACGAGCAGCCCAACAGGCTCGCCACTGCGGGTGGTATACAAGGTCACACGTGATGCCGGAGGTTGACTACGGTTTTCTTGCTCCTGGGGTTTGGAGACAGGGTGTGGTGCTCCGGGCATGTCAGTAGGTTTCACGGGGTTGTCCTTTCATATCCAGGAACGCCTGGTGTTGTTCCTGGATGGGTAGGTGTGGGTAGCGGGCAATCTTCTGCAGGCAGACTTGGCGGAAGTCAGATAGGGCTTTGGAAATCTCGAATACCGCGGCATCAACCTCTTTAAGGTGGGTGTCCAGGCTGAGTGCTTCATCAGCGAGCAGTGTCTGCTGGAGCAGGTAGTCAAGCGCCACGGTTGCCTCACGGAGCTTCTTCCACTCCGGGCACTGGCGCCGACGCTTTGCGGCTGGGGGCGTCTCTTGGGCCAGGGCGAAGAGCCTGATTCCCAGCGTGTCGGGGTCTGGGGCGGTCATGGCTTCTCCTTTGTGGTTCCCATGCGGACCAAGAGGTCTGCGATAGTGACCGGGTCGGGCTGATTTTCTATGCGACGCTTCCCACGGGGTGGGCGCGGGTTGTGCGTAAGCCAGCGGGCAATCTTGGTGGTTAGTTTCATGGCAGTTCGTTCCTTCTGATTCATGCGGCGGGATCCATGCGGCAGAACCGGTCAAGCTCTTGTTCTGGGATGAGAATCTTCAAGCCTTTGCGCGGTGTAGCACCGCGGCGTCGTCCTGAGCGGATTTCGCCGCGGCGTACGAGGCGGCGGACGAATTGTTCGCTGTAGCCGGATCTGGCGGAGAATTCCTTGACGGTTAAGAAGGTGGTATTGTGATTCATGGTTTCCTTTATTTGATTCCACTGGTCCTCACCGGTTGCGGCGGTGAGGGCCGTTTTTCTTTTGGTGGGGAGGCAGTACCTCTCGGCAGAAAGGGACCGGTCATGGGTACGCCTTACGTGCCGCGTGTCCTCATCGCGCGGCACTCCCCTAGTGCCCGCCGGTGGCTCGCACACCGGCGCCGACTAGTCGGGCTTCGTGTCTCCGTCTTTAATCGCTGTAGAATTCGGCGGTCGCATGGTCGCCTCGCCGGAGTGCATTTTCGCGACAGAATCGCCTGGCCGATGCTTTAGCTTCGGCGATAATCTCCTTTGCGCGATCTTCGCCGGCAAGGTATTTGATCTCGCTTTCGAACACGCCATTGAGGTAGGCGACGTATTCAAGTGTTGAGGTATCCATCATCAGCCTTTTCCTTTCTTGTGCTTCTCGACGTCGCTTATGCGGCGGGGTCGAGGATGTTTGCTGCTTTGAGGTGTGCTTGGCGTCGGGCTTCGAGGATTGCCGCGGTTTGCGGTGTGATTTCGGCGCCGTAGCGTAGGTTTTCGAGTTGTTTTGTTGTGATTCCGAGGAAGCCGGCGAGGTCTTGGTCGCTTGTGGCTGCGATGTCGCGGGCTAGGCCGTCGAGGTATCCAGGTTTCAACTTCATCCCGTTCTCCAATCTTTAACGTTGATGTTAATTTTTATCAGCCGTGTTATTTTTTGTCAACTTTTACCGGTTTTGTCATTTATTGACATGCCTGACCTTGATGTTTAAAATTGACATCATGCAAAGAAAAGACTTTGGAGAATGGCTTGCGTCGCTACCCGGCGCGCCGACGCCATCGCTTGCGGCTAAAGCTGCGAAGCTCAATCACTCCAGCCTGCTGAACCATGTAAACCGCCGCTATACGACGGCGGAGAATGCGATTGCGATTGCTCGGGCGTATGGGGTCGCGCCGGCGGATGCGCTCGTCGAGATGGGCTTCCTGAATGCTGACGAGGTTGGCGCCAGTGAGTCGCTTGCGGTGCGTGAGGCGTTAAAGCGTGCGGACTGGGAGGACATTTTCGCGGAGATCACCGCGCGGGTGAATGCGTCGGAGATGTTTGAGGGCACCTTTGAGCTGTCGCTGGATACGCCGGTGGAGATTCCGGAGCCTGCAGACCTGGCGGCGAAGCGTAAGGCGAAGGAAGCCGGCGCGACTGTCCACAAGGGTGAGAATTGGCGGGAGAATGAGAAGCCGGAGCGTGCGCACGTGGCTGACACCACCCCGCCGGAGCCCGGGCCAGGGGATGATGGCTACCACGACGGGCCGTAAAGGAGACGGCTATGAGCACACCGGACCAGATCGCCATCTACACCACCGAGGACGGCAAGGCGCACGTTCGTCTTCAGCTTAAAGACGGCACCGCGTGGCTTAGCCAGAAGCAAATGTCCGACCTGTTCAATGTCGGTGTTTCTTCAATCAGCAAGCACTTAAAGTCCATCTATGAAGATGGGGAACTTTTACGCGAAGCAACTATTTCCAAAATGGAAAATGTTGCCCTTGAACAGGGGCGTTCGGTACGCCGCAACATCGAGCACTACAACCTGGATGCCATCCTTGCGGTTGGTTACCGTGAGGCCGAAGACGCCCGCGTCAATGCGAAAGACATGGCTGAACTTGCCCGCGAGGTCAAAGCACTCAAGGCAGGCGACAATGGCACATAATTACTACTCTTTGCTTGATTTAGCCTCAGGCATGGGAGTGTTTGTCGACTTCGACGATATGGGCTGGTTACCAAAAGGACACAAAGGAGGGTGGTTCCCCGAATTCGAACTAATCTTGCTCGCACAGAACCTCAACCACGTCGAACAGCTATGCACTCTTGCTCACGAATTAGGCCATGCGCACCACGGACATGTACCCGGCGCGCAAGGGTGGTGGTCTGCACGCCAGGAGCAGCAGGCTGACCAGTTCGCGGTGGAGTTGCTCATCAGCCCGGGCGAGTATGCCCTTGCTGAGAATCTTTATGGCCCAGCGGCATCCGCTATTGCACACGAGCTCGGGGTCACAATCCATGTCATTACGACTTGGCGGCACATCATGAACGACCGATTGTACACCTGACCACAGGCCACTACGCCCAACGTCTGAAAACTTGCCATCGATCCGGAAGGACTCTCATGAAATACCTACTACCCACCATGGTAATCAGCCTATCCGTCCTGCTCACAGGGTGCGGAGGTAGCTCCACAAGCACAGAAAAGGAAAAAGCAAAAACGACAGTCGACGAAACAGAAGCTCGACTCTCCTGCGAAGACCTCGTGAGAGGGCAATTGAAGTCCCCATCGAGTGCACAATTCGCACCTCGTAAGGAGTGGACTTTCACCCCAGTTACTGGTGGCTACCGCGCTTCGGGGTGGGTAGATGCGGACAACAGTTACGGAGCATCAATAAGGAATACCTTCACATGCACGGTTACCGAAGGCCCAAGCGAGGGAACAGTCTACAGAAATCTCGAGAGCTTCGGATAACAAACTAAGCCTGGAGGGAGTATGCCGACTGGCAGCCTTCCACTTACGAGATGCGCCTTGGGGTGAGCGGGCAGGCTCACCCCAAGGCGACTAACAAAGAATGTCCAGCGACTAACTAGACAGGAGACGATTCTACATGGGACACGTACGCGACCTGTGGACCAAACCCAACCCAGATAAAACCAGCCGCAAGAAGCGCATCAAATCCGCTCGCTGGGGCAAAGGCAAACGCTGGCTAGCCGTCTGGGAAGAACACGGTAAACCCGTCTCCAAAGCCTTCGCAACCGAAGACGCCGCCGAAGCCTACGTGGCCACCGCCCGCGTCGGCCAAGACCACGGCACCTGGATTACCAAGGATAAGCGCGACATCACCCTTGGTGACCTCTGGGAACCATGGATCGAATCGAAAGCCAGCCGCGCACCCAAAACCATCGCCTCCTACAAGTCAGCGTGGGCGCATGTTGCCCCCGTCTTCGGTGACACACCTATCTGCGAACTCGACGGGCCGACAATCACCACCTGGATCGACACCCTCCACACCAGACGCGTCGGACAAACCTCAAGCCAACCACTAGGCAGTGGCCAAAAACGTAAAGTTGGCATCGTTATCAACGCCATCCTGAAGCTCGCAGTCAAGCAATCCATCATCTACCGCAACCCACTGGAATCCGGTGACCTTGTCCGCCAAGAGAAAGGACGTCGTCGGGCGCTGCGCGTGGGCGAGATCGACCGCTTGCTTGCTGCCGCACCCACCGAAGAAGCAGAACTCCTTGTCCGGGTCCTGCTCATGACGGCCATGCGCCCCGGTGAAGCCAAAGGCTTAACTGTCGATGACCTGGACTACCGGCGAGGACGACTGACCATTCGCCGCTCTGTTGACGCACTCGGGCACCCTGGACCCACCAAGAACAAACTCCACCGCGACGTGCCCGTCGGCGGGGACCTACTCCTGGACCTCGAAGACGCCTGCGTCGGTAAAAACCCCGACGATCTACTCCTGCCCGACGAGCATGGCCACGTGTGGACAGACGCCAGATGGCGGCGCGTCTGGCGCCACATGTGCGAGATTGCTGGCCTCGAGGGCATTGACACCTACACCCTGAAACACACCGGGGTGACCATGGCCATCGCCGCAGGGGCAGACGTTTACGTGGTCCAGCGCATGTGTGGCCACGCAGACGCCTCGACCACACTGAACGTGTACGGCCACCTCTGGGACGAAGGGTTAGACGCTATCCCGGATGCGATGGACGCGCACCTGGCCGCCGAGCGCGACCGAGAGACCCGGCGCGCTGCGCGTCGTTCGCAGAGGACTGCGCGGCGGGGTGGCATGCGGGCGGTGCCGGAGGCGATTTAGCGCTTTCGCTCGCGCTAAGCGGCCAGTTAACCCGAGCGTGGCGTTTCAATTTTGCACAAGATATTGTGCGTAATTATTCTCGTACTCAAGACGCTAACCCGTGAAGGATTAAGCTGGGTTCCCGAATGGGAGTAGGGCTTCGGCCTTAGAATTCCTTTGCTCCAAGGGTTAGCGTTTTCTTTGTTGGCGGTCGGCGATGGTCGCCTTCGTAGAGAATTTGGGGGTACTGCTATGCGAATAGCGTTAGGTAAATAACTCTGCTTGCGATGATCCCGAGACCCGCTAAAACCGCGAGCATCACGATTTTGTCAACAATGATGCAAAACCAAAACAGTCGCGGCCATCTCTCTAATGCCTGGTTGAACCGGATATCTGGGGCATCGCTACTTGGATTAGTGCAATCTGCCAGGAACTGGAAACAGCCGATAGCTGGGTGCCATTTCACTAAAGCAGTCAAGAATGCCGGGGACCCAACGGGCTTCTGCATTGCGGTAGATAGCGGGTCAGGACTGGGGTGTGCCCGCCTCATCGTATCCGCTAGATCCACGGCCTCCGAGTTCAGCTCTTTGTCACGATTGGCGAGATCCTCTTTCCCCTTGCGCGCAAGCTCGTCTACGTTGTGGCTTTCCCAATCGGTACCGTCTGGCGTGTCAGCTTTTGGGGCGCCTGTGTTATTAGCTTCGTCGGACGTCACTATGGGTTCTTCTTTAAACGTGAGTGCCTCTTGCGCACTGCGGGCAGTGATACCCCGAATTCTGCGGCAGCAGCATACTCGCCTTTCGTAATGATCTCATGGAATTGATCAGCAGGCATGAGCAGTTCTCCTGCGAACTCATCTGCGTAAAACTCGTGGAGATCATAATGTTTTGACGACCTGTGGTCGATGAAAGAGTAATCATCATCTTCAGCAAGTTTCATTCGGTCTACGAGGTGCCCAATTTCATGTGCAAGCGTGAAGCGTTGCCGCTGAGGGGTGTCCGACGCGTTAATAAAGATTTCGGGGGACTTGTTTGCTTCTTTGACCACGAAACCGGAGATGTCCGGGTCGAGGTTGCCCACCCATACCTCGGCGCCGAGCATGTTTGCTATCTCTGTGAGACTACCCAGCCCGTGCTTACTTACAGGTACAGCGTCGCGTATTGCGCGAGCTTCGTTTCGTGCCGATTGCCACGCCAACATAGCGTCACCTCCCTCATTGATGATTCACCGTAAGCATATCAATTTGTATTGCTACTTTCCTGGCTACCCCTTACCCAGCACGCCTTGCTGTTATGGCCCAAAACGCCTTGCCTTCATGTTCGGTCTGTGCTCGGTCTGTGTTCGGTAAAAGAAGTAACATCTTGGCCTTTCTTGGCACAACGTTACCGTTTTGTTACACGGAAAACCCCAGCTAAAACAATGTTCTAGCTGGGGTTTTGGTGGAGCCGCCTGCGAGAATCGAACTCGCGACCTTCTCATTACGAGTGAGACGCTCTGCCGACTGAGCTAAGGCGGCCGGTCCAACGGCATACGCGCGCTGTAAACCAGAAGCCAATGTTAGCGCATCGCCGCGCCGCGCCAAAATTCGGCGCACCTGGCGCCTGGCGCCTAGTTCACCCGATACGCCATGCGTAGCCGTCCGACGAGCGCGTCGGTAGCAATCGTCGGGTTCACGTTGACGCTGATCTGTTGGCGGCAGATTTGGATGGCGTCGAGGCAGGCAAGCAGTCCAGTCTCTCCCACGTTCTCGGCGAGTTCGGCGGCAAGCGGCGCGAAGTCGGGGTGGATGGGTGCCACGTCGGAGCCGATGGCCAGCAGTAATGCGTCGCGGTAGAGGCCGGCTAAGTCGACGAGTGAGAGGTCGAGGAGGTCGCGGCGGCGTCGTGTAGCGCGGCGCTTGATCTCCTTCTCCAGATCCTTGACCTGCCCTGCCGCCCCGCGCACCGCTTTTTGGGCGCCTTTGCCGCGCGCACCCACGCCGAGGGAGCGTTCGAGGGCGGCGACCTCGGCGGCGTCGGCTTCCGCCCAGGTGTCGTCGACTTCCTTGTCCACGGATTTCACCAGCGCCCCCATCGCCTGGAAGCCTTGTTCGCGGTGCGCAATCAGCTCGGCGACATTGAGCACCTGGGCGCGGCGGCGTTGCATCTCCGGGCTGGTCACCAGCCGGCGTGCCCGGCCGATGTGCCGCAGGGAGGCGTGCGCGGCCAGCTGGGCGTCCTGCTCACTCGCCCCTTCTTCTGCGACGAGAATGCGGGCTACTTCGCGTGCCGACGGCGACGGCACGTACAGGTGCCGGCACCTAGAACGTAGCGTCACGATGAAGTCGAGCGGATCCGTCGACGGGGCGCAGAACAGGATAATTGTGCGCGCCGGCGGCTCTTCGACCGTCTTGAGCAGCGCGTTGGCGGACTCCTTATTAAGGCGGTCGGCATTGTCGATGATCACCACGCGCCACTTACCTACCGTCGGCAGCGTGTGTGCGGCGGGGAGGAGGACCTCAGTCACGTATTTGACGGGAATGACCAGGCCTTGGGGGCGGACGAACTCGACGTCGGTGTGCGCGCCCTCGAAGACGCCGCGGCACGCGTCGCAGCGTCCACACCCGATCTCGTCGGGGTCCGTGCACTCCAGCGCGGCGGCGAAAGCGACGGCCGCCTCGGAACGCCCGGAACCAGGCGCGCCCGTGATGACCCAGGAGTGGGCCAGGGCATAAGCGTCGGCGTCGGTGGCGTGGCCGGCGATGCGTCGTCGAGCAGCTGCGGCGGCGCGGAGGATTGTTGCGGCGACCGCCGGGGTGTCAGCTAGCCGTTCGGCGACGCTGCGTGTGGGTTCCGTCGAGTGTGTCACACCGCCCACCCTAGTGTGTCCTAGAGTAGAGGCCATGAATCGATTAGTGCGGGCGGTAAAATGGCTGCTCGGTACGTCGTGGCCGCTGTATGCGGCGCTCGTGCTGGGCTCCAACGTGGCAGGTGCCGCGGCTGTCATGCTGTTCGTGCGCTACCTCATCCCCATGGAGGAGGCCCGAAACTTCCAGTCTCAGATCGCGTACCTGCCGGCTATTGGTATCGCGTACGTCACTTTTGCCGTGATCGTGGGCATTGTGGCGACGTTGATCATGTTTAGGCCGGTGTTGGATTGGCAGCGTGATCCTGACGGCCATGACCAGAACATGGTGCGCAACCTGGTACTGCGGCTTCCTATCTATCAGGCCATCGTGTGCGCGGTGGTGTGGGTGATCGGGATCGTGATTGCGGGCGCGGTGGCGTCAACGATGTCACGCGAGTTTGCGCTGGTGGTCGTGGTTGCTACGGCGATGGCGATGTTCCTGGTTGTGTCGATTACGTACTTGCAGGCTGAGCGCCTGGTCCGTCCCGTGGCGGCCGCTGCGCTGGCGCGTCGTTTTGAGGACGCCACCCTAGAGCCGCCGATTAAGCACCGCTTGAACACCACGTGGGTTCTCACGTCTGCGATTCCGATGGGCGGTGTGCTCCTCCTACTGTGGGGCCACGAATCGGGCATCTTCACCGAGGACGCCTCCGACCTGTTGCCCGCCATCTTGTGGCTGTTGATCGCGGGCCTGGTGACCGGCTTCTGGGCGACGGCCCTGGCGATTATGAGCGTGGTCGACCCGATCGACGAACTGCAGGACGCGATCAACCGGGTACGCCGCGGCGACGACCGCGTCCAGGTCGACATCTACGATGGCTCGGAGCTCGGCGTCCTCCAGGCTGGTTTCAACGAAATGATGCGTGGCCTGCGCGAACGCGAGCGGGTGCGCGACATTTTCGGCCGCTACGTGGGCACGGAGGTCGCCCGCCGCGCGCTGGAAGAAAAGCCCACGCTCGGCGGCGAGGACCGCAAGGTCGCGGTGCTATTTATCGACGTCGTCGGATCCACCACCTTCGCCGTAGAAAATCAGCCCGAGGAAGTGGTCAAGCAGCTCAACGAGTTTTTCTCCATCGTCGTGGACACGGTGCACCGCAACAAGGGCATCATCAACAAGTTCCAGGGTGACGCCGCGCTGGCAGTCTTCGGCGCTCCCCTTTCGCTTTCCGACGCCAACTCGATGGCCCTCCAGGCCGCCCGAGAACTCCGCCTCGCCCTGAAGAACGTGAAGTTGGAGGCCGGCATTGGGGTGTGCGCCGGCCACGTCGTCGCCGGCCACATCGGTGGGGCCGACCGCTTCGAATACACGGTCATCGGCGACGCCGTCAACGAGGCCTCCCGGCTCACCGACCTGGCGAAAGACACCCCGGGCGGCGTGCTGACCAACGCCGCCACCCTCCGCGGAGCCAACGAGGCCGAGCAGGCGCGCTGGACGCTGTTGAAATCTATCGAGCTGCGCGGCCGGCATAAGATGACTCAACTGGCTCGCCCGATCCGCGAAACGATGGCCGACCAGAGCTAGCCGGTGTGGGCCGGATTACTCTCCGGAACTACCGTGTTTTACCATTTAACGGATTTATCCAATCCCTTTGATAGTAAGGCCCGGTATGTCTTCACCTACGACGACCAAGGCTAGCCCCATCCGTGAGCTAACCCTGCGCGCCATCATCCTCGGCGGAGTGATCACGCTCGTGTTCACCGCCGCCAACGTGTACCTGGGGCTCAAGGTGGGCCTCACGTTCGCCACATCCATCCCTGCCGCCGTGATCTCCATGGCGATCCTGCGCAAGTTCGCAGGCCACACCATCATGGAGAACAACATCGTGCAGACGATCGCTTCGGCCGCGGGTACGCTGTCGGCGATTATCTTCGTCCTCCCCGGCCTGGTGATGGTCGGCTGGTGGGCTGGCTTCCCGTATTGGACCACCCTGGCGATCTGCCTCGTCGGCGGTGTGCTGGGCGTCATGTATTCCATCCCGCTGCGCCGCGCCCTGGTCACCGGTTCTGATCTGCCGTACCCGGAGGGTGTGGCAGCAGCTGAGGTGCTCAAGGTTGGCGACGAGCAGGGTTCCGCCGAGGAAAACAAGGCGGGTCTGCGTGTCATTGTGGCTGGCGCGGCCGCGTCGGCGGGCTACGCTCTGCTGTCCGCGCTGAAGGCTACGGCCTCGTCGGTGTCGAGTGCGTTCAAGATCGGGACCGGCGGTTCGGTCGTCGGCGCGAGCTTGTCCGTGGCGCTTATTGGTGTGGGCCACCTGGTTGGCGTGACCGTGGGTATCGCGATGCTGGTGGGCGTGTCAATCTCCCACGGCGTGCTGCTGCCGATCTTCTCGCAGGACAAGGTCGGCGCGGATGTCGCCGGCGACGTCTCGGCCGTGTTCTCTGCGGAGGTACGTTTCGTGGGCGCTGGCACCATGGCCGTTGCTGCGGTGTGGACGCTGCTGAAGATTATTGGCCCAATTTTCAAGGGCATGCGTGAGTCGTTCCGGTCGTCGCAAAGCCGGCACAGTGGCGTTCAGGTGCCGCTGACGGATCGCGACATCCCCTTCCCCATCGTGCTCACTGTGATCATTGGTTCCATGATCCCGATCGGGTTCATGCTGTGGAAGTTCGTGCACAATTCTGAGATTCACCACCACGCGACCTCACTGGTGCTGGTCAGCGTGCTGTTTACCCTGCTCATCGGGCTGCTCGTGGCGGCGGTGTGCGGTTACATGGCGGGTCTGATTGGTGCGTCGAATAGCCCAATTTCCGGCGTTGGCATCATCACGGTGCTCGCGGCTGCGCTCATGATCAAGGCCGTCACTGGCGACGAATCCGACACCAACCCCACCGCCCTGGTGGCTTACACGCTGTTTACCGCGGCCATCATTTTTGGTATTTCCACAATCTCCAACGACAACCTGCAGGACCTGAAGACTGGTCAACTCGTCGGCGCGACGCCGTGGAAGCAGCAGGTCGCCCTGGTTATCGGTGTGTTCTTTGGCTCCCTGATCATCCCGCCGATTATGCAGCTCATGCTCACGGCCTTCGGTTTCCAGGGCATGGACGGTGCCGGCCCCGACGCGCTGGCCGCGCCGCAGGCTGCGTTGATGTCGTCGGTGACGCAGGGTATCTTCGGTGATTCCCTCGACTGGTCGAAGATCGGGCTCGGCGCGATTATCGGCGTTGTCGTCATCATCATCGACGAGGTGCTGGGCCGCGTCAGCGGTGGCCGCTACCACCTGCCGCCGCTGGCCGTGGGCATGGGCCTCTACCTGCCGGCTGGCCTGAACATCATGATCGCGATCGGCGGTTTCCTGGGCTTGTTCTACAACAAGTGGGCTGCCCGCCAGCAGAACCCGGAGACCACGAAGCGCATGGGCACGCTCATGGCGACGGGCCTCATCGTCGGTGAGTCGCTGTTCGGTGTGCTCAACGCGGGCCTCATCGCTGCTGCCGGCGGCGACGAACCGTTGGCCGTCTTCGGCGAAAACTTCCCGGCGAACGCCGTGGGCATCGTGGTCTTCGTGCTCCTCATCGGGTTCGTGTACCGCTGGGTTCGCACGCAGGCGAAGACCGTATGATTCTGCAGTCACCGCTCGGCCCGCTCACGCTTCACGACGACGCCACCACCCTCACCGGCGTCACCTTCGGAGCGGACCCCAGCGGTGACTCCGGCCCCATCGCCGAGGCCGCCGCGACGCAAATAGCCGAATATTTCGCCGGCCGGCGCCACCACTTCGATATCCCGCTGCGCCTCGGCGACGATTTCCGCGGCCACGTGCTGCGCGCCATTTTTGAGATCCCGTACGGGTACACCGCCACGTACGGTGAGATCGCCGAGGAGATCGGGCACCCGGGGGCGGCACGCGCCGTGGGGACGGTGTGCCGGACGAATCCTTTCATCCTCATCGTGCCGTGCCACCGCGTGGTACGCGCCGACGGCGCCCTCGGGCGTTACGCCAGCCCGGGCGGCACGGCCGACAAAGAGTTCCTCCAGGGTTTGGAGGCGCAGGTTTTAGGCCGTGAGGGCGTCGATAAGCAGTAAGTAGGCGCCGAGTTCGGCGCAGCGGGCGGCCGCATCGACGGGGGCCACGGGGCCGAAAGCCTCACGCGCCAACGCCCACCCCTGGGTAAGAAGCAGCAGGTTACCGGCGTGGCCGTAGCCGAAGGAGGGGACGTCGCGGACGAGGGCGCGATCATTGGCCAGCGCCGACAGCGCAACCAGCGGGCCACCGGCGAGCAGCGTCGGGACGACCAGGCGGGGGGCCTTCACCGCGGCGAGCAGCGTGCCCGCACCCCACGCCACCGCGCGCGGGACCACGCGTTCCCGGCTGAACCGCGCGCCCTTTTCATACAGCAGCCAGGCCAGCAGCCCGTAGTGGGCGGCCAACGCCACTGCGCCCACCGTCACGCCGGTCTTCGCGCCGCGGGCCTGACTGCCCTGCCCGATCGCCCCGGCGATCAGCGCTGCCGAGATCGCGGTGCGCTTGTCTTCTGGAAGGTCCGCACGGTTCACGGTGCCCAGCAGGAAGGGCAGGGCCGCAGCACTCGTGGTGGTGTTCACCGCCGACTCACCCCCCAGCTTGGCCAGGGCGCTTAAGCCCCCGACGCCCGCGAAAGCGAGCCGGTCGGGTTGGTCGGTGGTGAAGGTACGCAAAGACGCCACCAGGGCGGCAATCCCTTCGCGGGTGCGCCCGGTGGCGTCTTGTGCGATGCGTTGCAGGTTTGTTGTAAGCGTCATACCTGCTAAGCGTACCCGGCGTTAGCTCTTCCGGGTGCCAGCTTTGACCACGCGTTTGGTGGTTTGTGGCGGTTTCTTCACCGTCTTCTTAGTAGACTTCTTCGCCGCTTTCTTCGTCGCCTTCTTGGAGGCCTTCTTGGTGCTGCGTTTCGAGGCCTTCTTCGTGCCACCTTCGGCGGCGACTTTGGCGCGGCGCTCGGAGAGTAGTTCGTTGGCGCGGGCGTCGGTCATGGTCTCTGGCGTGTCGCCACGGCGCAGCGAGGCGTTGGTTTCCCCGTCGGTGACGTAGGGGCCGAAGCGGCCGTCCTTGACGGACATGGGTTTGCCGGAGACGTCGTTGTCGCCGAGTTGCTTCAGCGGCGGCTTAGCGGCGGCGCGGCCGCGGCGCTTGGGCTCGGCGTAAATGCGGCGTGCCTCGTCGAGGGTGATGCTGAAGATTTGGTCTTCGCTGGCCAGGGACCGGGAGTCGGAGCCCTTCTTCAGGTAGGGGCCGTAGCGCCCGTTTTGGGCGGTGATGACTTCACCGTCTGCCGGGTCGACGCCAACCTCGCGCGGCAGAGAGAGCAGCTTGAGTGCTTCTTCCAGCGTGACGGTGGCCGGTTCCATGGAGGAGAACAGGGAGGCCGTCTTAGGTTTGAGCGATTCTTCGACGAATTCGCCGATTCGCTTTTCCTTCTGCTTGGCAGCAGTTTTGGTGTCCCAGTTCTTGGCGCGCTTGCCTTCGGCGGCGCGTTGGGCGTCTTCCTCAGCGCGTTCCTTCGCCACCACTTTTTCTGCTTCAGCTTCGGCGCGTTCGCGTTCGTCGTCGCGCACGATTTCAGTGACGTAGGGGCCGTAGCGGCCTTCCTTCGCCACGATCATGCGCCCGTTGTCGGGGTTTTCGCCGAGTTCGCGGCCGCCCTGTGGGGTGGCGAAGAGTTTTTCTGCGGCCTCGAGGTCCAGTTCGTCTGGGGTGGTGGATTCGGGCAGGTTGGCGCGCTGGTATTCGGGTTCGCCGTCGGCGGTGACTCCGATTTGGCGTTCCAAGTAGGGGCCGTAGCGGCCGACGCGCACGTTGATGGCGCGGCCTTCTGCGTCGTCGCACAGGTGTAGGGAGTTGACCTGGCGGGCGTCGATGTGCTCGAGGTTGTCGTTGACCAGGGATTTCAGGCCGCCGTGGCGGGCGATGGCTTCGGCCAGGTTGTCGTCGGCGTTGGCGTCGCCGAAGTAGAAGGCGTTGAGCCACGCGGTGCCGTCTTCTTCGCCGGCGGCGATGTCGTCGAGTTGGTCCTCCATGGAGGAGGTGAAGTCGTAGTTGACCAGTTCGTTGAAGTTGGATTCCAGCAGGCCGACGACGGCGAACGCCACCCACGAGGGCACGAGAGCGTTGCCACGGGACATGACGTAGCCGCGGTCCTGAATGGTTTTGATGATCGACGCGTAGGTCGATGGGCGGCCGATGCCCAGTTCTTCCATCTTCTTGACCAGGCTCGCCTCGGTATAGCGGGCTGGCGGGTTCGTGGAGTGGCCTTCGGCGGACACCTTCTTGACCTGCACCGTATCGCCTTGCGCCAGCTGCGGCAGGTGCGCCTCTGCTTTGTCCTTATCCTTCGCGGGGGCGTCGGAGTAGGCGCGCAGGAAGCCGGGGAACGTGATGGTGCGGCCGGTGGCGGACAGCTCGACGGGTTCGGAGGCCTCGTGTGTGAGCGTGACCTTCATCGAGGTGCCCTTGGCGTCGGTCATTTGGGAGGCGACGGTGCGCTGCCAAATCAGTTCGTAGAGCTTGAACTCTTCGGCGTCGAGTTGGCCGGCCAGCTGGCCTGGGGTGGCAAACGATTCACCGGCCGGACGGATGGCTTCGTGCGCTTCCTGCGAGTTCTTCACCTTGCGGTCGTAGTTGCGTGGGCTCGGCGAAACGTAGGCCTCACCGTAGAGTTCGCGGGCCTGGTTGCGGGCGGCTTCGGTGCCCTGCTTGGACAGGGAGGTCGAGTCCGTACGCATATACGTAATGTGGCCGTTTTCGTAGAGGCGCTGCGCGATGCGCATGGTGCGCTCGGAGGTGAAGTGCAGCTTGCGGCCGGCTTCCTGCTGCAGCGTCGAGGTCATAAACGGTGCGTAGGGCCGCCGCGTGTAGGGCTTTTCCTCGACGTTTGTGACGTCGAGCGTGGCGTCGTCAAGCGAAGAAGCAATCGCCTCAGCTTTCTGCTTATCGACGACCACTACCGCATCCGACTTCACCCGCCCGCGATCATCAAAGTCGCGGCCGGTGGCCACGCGCTTGCCTGCGACGGCGGTCAGGCGCGCATCGAAGTCCAGGTCCTTGGCAACCGTGGCCAGGACGTCCCAGTAGTTCGCGGAGATGAACGCCATGCGCTCGCGCTCACGCTCGACGATCACGCGCGTAGCCACCGACTGCACGCGACCCGCCGAAAGGCGTGGCATGACCTTCTTCCACAGGACCGGGGACACCTCGTAGCCGTAGAGGCGGTCCAGGATGCGGCGGGTTTCCTGCGCGTCGACCAAGTCCATGTCCAGCTCACGGGTATTTTCCGCAGCGGCCAGGATGGCGGGCTTCGTGATCTCGTTGAACACCATGCGGCGCACCGGCACCTTGGGCTTGAGCACCTCAAGCAAGTGCCAGGCGATGGCCTCGCCTTCACGGTCCGGGTCTGTTGCCAGGTAGAGTTCGTCGACCTGCTTGAGCTTGGACTTTAAGTCCGCGACCTTTTTCTTCTTGTCCGGGCTCACCACGTAGAGAGGTTCGAAGTCCTTGTCCGTGTTGACGCCCAGGCGCGCCCAGGGTTCCTTCTTGTACTTGGCGGGCACGTCCGCAGCGCCGCGTGGCAGGTCGCGAATGTGGCCCACCGAAGCTTCAACGATGTAATCGTCGCCCAGGTATGGCTGAATCTTCTTCGCCTTTGTCGCTGACTCGACGATGACCAAACGCTTGACCACTTAAGTGCCCAATCCTTCCTATCGCCCGGGTCACACGTCGGCCCGGGAACCTAGTCTTGAAACTACACGTTATATAAACAGTGCCCCCACGCGCACCCCCACCCCATCATTATGATGGGGCGAAAGTTGTTTTTTTACAGCTCGCACGCGGGTGCGCAGAGCCTATGCTGCGGAAAGGGAGTGAATAACCGTAATGGACCAGATTACCCAATGGATCGAATCCATCATGTCGCTCTGGGTGGTCTACCCATTACTATCGCTCTTCACGATTGGCGACGCCCTCCTGCCCGTCGTACCCGCAGAATCGCTGCTCACGCTGGCCGGATCATGGGCTGGTTCGCGGGGCGTGCCGTGGGTGTGGGGCATCGTCTTGGCCGGCATTATCGGCGGCATGATCGGCGACAACCTTTCCTATCTATTAGGCGCGCGGATGGTCAAGATTGGGCGCCGCTTCAAGCGAGCGCCCGGCGCTAAAAAGGTGGCGCACGCGCTGACGTGGATCAACAAGTCCGTAGAGACGCGCCCCGGGCTCACGATCATCGTGGCCCGCTTCATCCCCTGGGCCCGCTGGGTATTGACCATCATCATGGGCGCGAACCGCTACCCGTGGTGGAAATTCTTCCTGTTCGACACCATCGGCGTACTCATCTGGGCCACGCAAGCCACGCTCATCGGCTTCGCGGGCGGCTGGGTGCTCCGCGATTACCCGCTGCTCGGCATGGCGTTGGGCCTGGTTATCGGCTCGCTCGTGGGGGTAGTTCTGGATAAGGTTGCAAACCGGATCCAGGAGATGCGCTCGATCCGGTCGGCGACGTCGTCGGCTTAGGCGGCGCGGGACGCGGGTGCGCAGAGAGCTAGGCTTACGAGCCAGCCTTAACATCCCAGGTCAGCGACGTGTGGCCGTAGGTGCGCGACCTGGCATGTTAATCCTGGCCGATAAATATGCAGCCGCGGGCGAGCTAGGCCGCCCATGAAAAAACCGCCCCGAAGGGCGGCCTTCACGCTCTGCACGTAATTAGAGTGCGCGAACCTGCTGAGCCTGTGGGCCCTTTGCACCTTCGCCGACCTCGAACTCGACGCGCTGGTTTTCTTCCAGGGTGCGGAAGCCGGAGCCCTGAATCTCGGAGTAGTGGACGAATACGTCCTCGGAGCCGTCCTCCGGTGCGATGAAGCCGAAGCCCTTTTCAGCGTTGAACCACTTAACAGTTCCTTGTGCCATGGTGTTTTCCTTTTCGTAAGGGGTGAATCAGACGGTGTTTACCGCCCGGGTCGTACCGAAATCCCAGGTACCAACCCGCCTCTTACGAAATGGTGCAAAGAGGGGACGGACTAGGACACTCGCGTAATTCTCTTGTGCGAGCGCTTCAAACGGGTTAAAACTCTGCGCTAAGATACTAGCGACCAGCCCCCAGTGTTCCACGAATCGGCAACGCGCGTGGGTCGGCAGAATTTATTTCCAATAACCCGCAGGTCATGAACCATAGCGGGGGCAAGTGTAAGGGGTAGTCGTCTGGTGGGTGTCCCGCAGTCGGTCGGCGAGGAGTTGGCGGCTACTCTCCAGCAGCGTTTCCCGGGCAGTACGGCTACGTATGTGGGGACGGTGCCGGGCCGGGAGGCGTCGCTAAGCAGGTGGCCGGAGTGGACGCTGCCTTCCCTGCGTGAATATTTCTTTGAGCAGGGGATTTCTGCACCGTTTAGCCACCAGGTTGCTACCGCGGAGGCGGCGTGGGAGGGCCGGGACGTGGTGGTGGCGACGGGGACGTCGTCGGGAAAGTCGTTGGGGTATCTGCTTCCGGTGCTTACGGCATTGGCTCACGACGCCACCGGCACCGCCTTATACCTCACCCCTACGAAGGCTTTGGGCAGTGATCAGTGGGCCCGGTTGGACAGGATTTGTCGCGCGGTTCCTGAACTTCGGGGGGTCGTGCCCTCCCCCTACGACGGTGATACGCCCACCGAGGCACGCCGCGCGATCCGCGACAACTCGCGCCTCTTGTTGACGAATCCAGACATGGTGCATGCGGCGTTGTGTGGGGCGCATGCCCGGTTTGCGCGGATTCTGCGGCACCTGCGTTTCATCGTGATTGATGAATGCCACACCTACCGCGGAGTATTTGGGGCGCATGTGGCTATTGTGATTCGCCGTCTGCTGCGGATCGCTGCCCGCTACGGCGCGCACCCGACGATTATCCTGGCGTCGGCCACCGCTTTTGACCCAGCCGCCCACGCGCAGCGCCTCACCGGGCGGCCCGCGGTTGCTGTCACGGAGGATGGCGCCCCGCGCGGTTCGCGCACAATCGTGTTGTGGGAGCCCGGCTTCCTCGAGGACGTGGAGGGCGAACACGGCGCCCCGGTGCGCCGCGCTGCCACGACGGAGGCCGCGGACATCATGGCAACGCTCATCGGCGAGGGCGCGCGCACGCTTACGTTCGTGCGCTCGCGTCACGGCGCGGAGGTGGTGAGTCTGCGGGCCCAGGAGACCCTTGCGTTGGCGGGCCGGTTCGCGGACGCGAAGCGTGTGGCGGCGTACCGCGCGGGTTACCTGGCGGAGGATCGCCGCGCGTTGGAGGCTGCGCTTGACGACGGCCGTCTGCTCGGTGTCTCCACCACAAATGCCCTGGAGTTGGGCATCGACGTCGGCTCCCTAGACACGGTGGTCAGCGCGGGTTTCCCGGGCACGATCGCTTCGTTCTGGCAGCAAGCTGGCCGCGCGGGCCGCCGCGGGCAGGGATCGATTGCGGTGCTGGTGGCCCGCGATGATCCGATGGACACGTTCGTGGTCCACCACCCAGACGCGCTCCTTGGGGCGCCGGTGGAAGATTCGGTGTTTAACCCCCGCAATCCGCATGTGCTGCGGGGCCATGTGGTGTGCGCGGCGGTGGAATTTCCGCTCACGCCCGCGGACGTGGAGGAATTCGGCGCGGGCGAGGTTGTCGCTGAACTTGTCGCCGAGGGCGTGTTGCGGTGGCGCGGCCACGCCTGGTTCCCCACGGTGGACGACCCGCACGGCGAGGTGCACATTCGGGGCACGGACCGGGAGATCATGATCGTGGATCAGACGGACGGCCGCCTCTTGGGCACGGTGGACGGGGCCCGCGCGCCGGCATCGCTACACCCGGGCGCGGTGTACACGCATCAGGGTGAAATGTTTGTGGTGGATGATTTGTTGCTTGACGACGCCCTCGCGCTCGTCCACCCGGACCAGCCGGAGTACACCACGCGTGCACATTCGTCGACGGACATCCGCATCGTGGACGCCCCGGTGCAGGAGGATATCGTCAAGCTTTCTACCGGGGTGTGGTTGGCCAACGTGGACGTTGAGGTCACCCAGCAGGTGACGCACTACACGGTGCGCACCCCGAATGGGGAAACGATAGATACTGTTCCGCTTGATATGCCGGCGCAGCAGCTACGGACGCGCGCGGTGGCGTACACGGTGGATCCGTTGGTCTTGCGTGAGCTGGGTATCGCGGAGGCAGATGTTCCCGGCGCGCTGCACGCGGCAGAGCACGCGGCGATTGGCTTACTGCCGCTTATCGCGACGTGTGACCGGTGGGATATCGGAGGAGTTTCTACCGCTCTGCATGCGGATACGCAGCTGCCCACGGTATTCGTGTACGACGGCACCCCGGGTGGTGCGGGTTTCGCGGATGCTGGTTTTCGGCGTTTTGCGCAATGGATTACGGCAACGTACGAGGCGGTTAAGGCGTGCCCCTGCGAGTCGGGGTGTCCTTCGTGCGTGCAGTCGCCGAAGTGTGGAAATGGTAACCAGCCCTTGCACAAGGAGGGCGCGTTGGCGCTCCTTGGCGGGCTGGTCACGATGTTTGGTTAGAGGGGCCCGGCGCGTGCGACGGCGTCCCGGCCGCTGATGGTAGCGCGTATTTCTACGTCGGCGCCGTCGACGGCGCACGCGGTGACCGTCGCCTGGTTTTCGTGCGCGGTCGCCTCGGCGGCCGGGCAGGCTTCGCGGCCGACCGCGTGGGCGTAGGCCGCAGCGACGGCGGCCATGTCGGCGGCGACCTGGGCCCGGTGGCCGGCGACGACCCAGTGGGCGGCGCCGGCGATGGTCATGGCGGCGAGCACTAGGGCCGCAATCATGCCTGCTGCGGTGATGGTTGCGGACCCGGTGTCGTCGTGAAGCGATCTCATGGGGCGAGCTCCACGGGGAAGCTGGCCTGCGCTGTGGCGGTGCCGATGGGTGCGGGCACTTCCGCCGTGACGTGGACCCAGGTGGGGTCGCGGCGGACGGTGATCGTGGCACGCTCACTGGCGGTGGCCGGGTCCTCCCCGATGGCTGCGGCCCGCGCGGCGCTGCCTGCGGCGTGGGTGGCGTGGATGTGCGCGCCCACGGTCGCAAGTCCAGCAAACGCCACCATCATGATGGTGATGAGGCTGGCGATGCCCATTGCCGCTTCGAGGGTGACTGAGCCGGTGTCGTCGTGGATCATGAGCCCGGGCGGTTGTTCAGCGCATCGGTGATGACCCCTTCGAGCGCATCGGTGACACCTCCTGAGTTGATGATGAGGTAGAGGATCCCGGCCATGGCGGCGGCCGCGACGGTCCCTAGCGCGTATTCGATGGTTGAAAGCCCCTCGTCGTTGGACAGGAGTAAGCGGATTTTGGTGAGCATAGTTTTCTCCTTACGTGGTTAGTGTTAGAACATGTCGCTTGCCAGCGAGATCACCACCGGGGCGAGCCCCAGGATGAAGAAGGCGGGCAAGAAACACATGGTCAGCGGCATTGCAATGAGTACCCCGGCGCGTTGGGCCGCGGTGGCGTCGGCGGTGTGCGCGGTGCTGCGGGCGTCGTCTGCTAAACGACGTGCCTCACGCGCCACCTCAGACCCGGAGCGCCCGGAGGCGACCTCGACGGCTGCCAGCTCCGCGAGGACGGGGATCCCGGCGGCGGGTTCCCACGCCCGTTGCGGGCCCGTGCCCAGGGCGTAGAGTCCGGCAATTTCTTGCCAGATCCCCCGGGTCTGTTCGCCAGCAACCCACGCCACGACCTGCGTGGCGGTCGCTGCCGGTGCACCGCTGGTGACGGCTGCGGCGTAGACGTCGACGTCGCGGGCTAGTTCCCGAATGTCCGGGTCCGGCCCTTTTCCCCGAGTTATGCGATAGCGCATTCCCCGAAAGCCCCCGCCGCCTGGTGGCGGGCCGTCGCGGGGGTGGTTGGTGGCAAGCAGCCGGCGTGCCGGTCCGCGCAGGCTAGGAAGTACCAGCGCTACTGCTAGGCAGAGTGCGATCATGGTTGGCCTCCTGCCGAAGTCATGATGTGGTTCGACCACACCATCCCCGCGCACAACAACCCCACGCCGACAAGCAGCAGGATGTTGCCCAGCCCTGTGTGGATGAGCAGGCCCAGTGGGTCCGCCCCCATGGAAGCCCCAAGCCCGATTCCGGCGAGCGGGAGCAGCGTGAGGATGATGGCCGTTGATTGGGGTCCCGCGAGCAGTGCTTTGAGTTCCCCACGTGCGCGTATCTGCTCGCTCGTATCGTGGGCGTGCGCCTCTAGGATGGGAGCGACGTGTAGCCCAAAGTGGGTGGTTGCTTGCCATAGCCGCGCGAGGCGGTCCTCGGGGCGCTTGGCCTCGTTTATCTGGGTACTGGCGGCGAGGAGTTCCGGCACCGCGCTGCCATAGTCGAGTGCGGCCTGGTGGGCGGGCACGCCTGCCCGCACCTGGGCTGCGATTCCCCGGACTGCGTCCGCCTCCTTTTCCTTGGCCCGCCAGCGCTTGCGGGTCTCGCGGCGGCGCACCGTGATCGCCCAGAGCGTGATAGCCAGCATGCCCGCCGCCACGACCGCCATCTGCAGGCCAGCCGCCCACACGGCAACAACGGCGACGACCGCGGCCACGATTGTGTGGCGGGGTCGGAAGCGGAACGTGGATTTCGCGGCGACGATGCGCCGGGCGGGTGCGGGCCGTGCAACAACTACCGCACCAAACAATAGGAGCATCCAGGTCATGGTGCCTCCCACTGCGAAGTGGTAGTAAGTTCTCCACTCCGGTTCACACCGATGGACCCCAACTGCGCTACACGACGCTTCCCGTCACGCCCGCGCGCCATCACCACAATGTGTCGCAGCGCGGCCGCCACCTGCACCCCGCACGCCGGGCCCACGAGTCCACAGAGCGCGCACAACGCGGCCACGCGTGCAGGCACCTCTGCCAGAGAATTCGCGTGGATGGTTCCCGCGCCACCGTCGTGACCAGTGTTCAGCGCCATGAGGAGGTCAACGATTTCGGGGCCTCGAATTTCACCGAGCACTATGCGGTCGGGGCGCATGCACAACGCTTGCCGAACCAACGTAGTGAGAGTGATCTCTCCGAACCCTTCCACATTCTTCCCGCGCGTGCTGGCGTACACGCAATGCGGATGCTCCGGGCGCAGCTCAGGAGTATCTTCCACGATGAGTACGCGCTCGGCAGGATCGACCTCCCCGAGTAGGGCAGAAAGCAGCGTGGTCTTCCCGGATCCCGTTCCCCCAACAACGAGGAAGGGTTCACGCGCTCGTACAATATCGCGCAACCGCGCTCCTGCCTCCGGGTGCACGCTGCCCGATTCCTCCAGCTCAGCAAGGCTGTGACGCGCATGGCGGAGCACCCGCAAGGATACGCTGGTACCCCTGCCGGCGATCGGTGCGAGGAGGGCGTGGACGCGCACGATGGTGCCGTCGTCGCGGCGCACTTGAGCGTCGGCGAAGGGCTGCGCGGCATCCAGGCGCCCTCCGGCCGAACTGACCAGACGGGTGGCCAGCGAACGCACGGCGTCGTCGTCGGCAAAGCGGACAGGCATGCGTTCTAGTCCGGCGCCGGCGTCAATGAAGACTTCGTCGGGCGCGTTGACCACGATGTCCGTCAGCCCAGGCCGCGCGAGCAGCGGTTCCAGAGGGCCCAGCCCCACCGAGCTGTGCTGCAGTTCCCGCATGACGGCTACGACTTCAACGTCGCTGATCACGCCCGCGATCTCGCGGATGCGGCGCGCCACCTCACCAGGGCCTGGCATTCCGGTTCCCGCGAAGCTGCGCTGCACCTCTTCAGCAAGCCCCACGAGGTTCTGGCTGCTCATGGGCGCACCTCCGCGGCCTGGACAATGGCCCCCACCACGGGCTTGAGCTTGCCGGGGACTTTGCTCAAAGCGCCCAATTCGGTGGCTTTGGCCAGTCCGCGGATGTGGGGAATCTCGGCGATCACGTCCATGCCTGTTACGGCCGTCGCGTCGGCGGCGCTGAGCGCAGACCACTGCCGGTGGCGCAGAATACTCACCGGCTGCGCCCCCGCCGCCCGCAACCGTGCGGCCAGGTTGGTGGCTTGTGCGGTGGAGCGAATCTCCGCGGCATGGAGTATCACGTGGTAGTCGGCCGAAGCAATGATCGCTCCCAGTGCGTCGGTGTCGCCAGCGTCCACGACGACCGCAGGCACCGCAGAGCGCACCGCCCCGATAAGGTGTTCCGCCCGTTTACCGCCGTCGCCGGCAACACTCGCCAACCCGGGGGTGGCGGTCGCGGTCCGCGCCACCGTGAGCACCGGCGTTCCCCCAGGTGCGTGCGGTAAGGCACCCAGCACGGCGTGCGCGTCCACGTGCCCTTCGGTACCGCCAACGTCCGCCCACCGCGCGCCGGTGGAATCTTCGGCACCGATGAGGAGGTCCAGGCCTCCGGAGGTGACGGTGGCGTCGATAAGCACTGCACCAGGGACGCTGAGCGCTACAGCAGCGGCGAGTGTGCTGGCGCCTACTCCCCCGGTCGCACCGTAGATCGCGATGACGGGCGCGCGGCGGTCCGCGGCACGTGTTGGCGCCACGACGAGCGCGCGCAACAGTTCCAGCGCCTGGGCCGGTAAGCAGAAGCCGGCAGTGGCGCCCGGGATGTCGGGTGGTGGCCCGGGGTCGGGGGCAACGGCGAAGATTCGGTCGCGGGGCGGGCTGGTATCCAGGCCGCATTCGGCGGCGCCTTCGCGGTCGGCGAAGATGGCGTACGCCCGGTGGTACCAGCTCTCCAGGGAGCCTTCGCCGGCGAGGACGTCGATGATTGGCCGCCCCGTAGCCGCGGCAATGTAGGTGGCTTCGGCGTGGCAGGTGGGGTCGGCGATGGCGAGGACGATGGATTTCATGGACTGTGTGTGGCTCATGATTTCATCGTCGCGGTCCGCCAGGCAGCTTTCCAGGACTTCTTTTTCGCCTGTGTATAACCCCTTTTATTCATCACTTCTGTCACAGGCCCTGTGGATAACTCCCGCTTCACGACGCCCTCCCGGCGGCCCACGCCTCCCCAACATGCACCCGTGACCCGCGCCACACATGCAGAGGTCTAGACTGCCTAACCATGCACAGACTACGCACCCGTTACTTCACCACAGCCAAGGAACAAGGCCGCCCATTTACAGCCCTGACCAGCTACGACACCATGTCCGCGCGCATCTTCGACGAAGCCGGCATCGACCTCCTCCTCGTCGGCGATTCTGCCGCGAACGTGGTCTTCGGGCACGCCTCCACCCTGCCGGTGACCTTAGATGAAATGATTTCGCTGGCGTCCGCGGTTGTCCGCTCCACCCAGCGCGCGTTCGTGCTCGTTGACCTGCCGTTTGGTAGCTACGAGGAGGGCCCGCACCAGGCGCTGCGTTCGGCGGCGCGGGTAATGAAAGAGTCTGGCGCCCACGGCGTGAAGCTTGAGGGCGGCGCCGAATGCGCGCCGACGATCCGCGCGCTCGTCGCCGCGGGCATCCCCGTCTGCGCGCACATTGGTTTTACCCCGCAGTCCGAGCATGCCCTTGGTGGTTACGTGGTGCAGGGCCGCGGCGAGGCAGCCCAGTCGCTTATCCAGGACGCCACGGCCGTCGCCGAAGCTGGAGCCTTCGCCATTGTGCTGGAGATGGTGCCGGCAGACATCGCCGGCCAGGTCACCCAGTCCGTTTCCGTCCCCACGATCGGCATCGGCGCAGGTAACGCCACCGATGGGCAGATCCTGGTGTGGACGGATGCCTTCGGCTTCAACGCCGGTGCCAAGACCCCGAAATTTGTGCGCCAGTACGCGGACCTGGGCGACCAACTGTTGGCGGCCGCGCGCGAGTACAAGGCCGATGTAGAAAACCACACCTTCCCCAACCAGTCCGAATCGTTCTAGGAGCCCTATCATGCGAATCGTCACCACCATCCCCGAACTGCGCACCGCCCTGGCCGCCGCGACCGGCCAGGTGGGGTTCGTCCCCACCATGGGTGCACTTCACGACGGCCACGCCACCCTCATCGACCGCGCCCGCACAGAATGCGACACCGTGGTTGTCAGCGTCTTTACCAATCCTTTGCAATTCACCGACCTGGGCGATTGCGACGACTACCGGAATTACCCGCGCGACCTCGCAGCGGACGCAGCGTTGTGCGAGGCCCACGGCGTGGATGTGGTTTTCGCCCCCGCGGTGGAAGAGATGTACCCCGGCGGGCTGCCCGAACTGTGGGTGCGTACCGGACGCATGGGCGAGATCCTGGAAGGGGCGTCCCGGCCCGGCCATTTCGACGGCGTGGCCACCGTGGTAAATAAACTGTTTAACCTGGTCAAACCCGACGTGGCTTACTTTGGGCAGAAGGATGCGCAGCAGGTGGTCATCCTGCAGCGCATGGTCTCCGACCTCAACCTAGACGTAGAACTGCGCACGGTCCCGATCGCCCGGACCCCGGAAGGACTTGCCCGCTCGAGCCGCAACACCCTCCTCAGCGAGACGGGCCGGACGCAGGCCCTGGCGTTGTCACGCACGCTGATGAGGCTTCGCGACGGCCACGTTGACCTCGCCGGCGCGCGGGCAGAACTCGCCGCAGCGGATGGTGTGACATTGGATTACCTGACCGTGGTGAGCCCGGATGATTTACGTGAAGTAGATGCCGCCCAGGCTGGCGCGCTGGCACTCGTGGCCGCGTCCGTCGAAGGTGTGCGGCTCATCGACAACATGCTGCTGTAATTAAGAAAAGGCGATGGCCCACGCCTCGGGGGGGTGTGCGTGGGCCATCTGTAACCCGGCCTCGGGGGGGGGTGGGCCGGGGCAGGCCACACAGTATATCGGGGCCTTGCACGTTCGATTATGGCACAGGTTTTCAGCCATGGCAAGCAACCGAGAAAAAGACGCTAACTGCGCAGGTAGTGGCGGTGTTACGCCACGCTTTACAAAGAAAACCGCTACTATGTTGGCTATGAGTTCGAACGCTGAGACAGCGCCCCAGCCGCAGCGCCGGCGCGGGGAGGTCGTCGCGTTCTTTGACCTGGATAAAACCATCATTCATGCGTCCTCGGCGCACGCTTTTGGTAAGGACTTCATTTCCCACGGCGTGGTGTCGGCCAAAGAGGCGCTTATCTTATCGATTGCCCAGACCGGCTACATGATTTCCGGAGCCTCCGCGGAGACGATGGCGAACACCCGCGACCAGCTCGCCGGCCTCATCGCCGGTAAATCCGTCGCTGACGTCCAGGCGATCGCCCAGGAAACCATCCACAACACGGTCATTCCCACTATCTATGCGGAGGCCCGCGACCTCATCGCCTTCCACCAAGACGCCGGCCACGACGTGGTCATCATTTCCGCGTCAGCAACGGACCTGGTGAAGCCGATCGCCCACGAACTTGGGGTACGCGATGTCGTCGCCACTGAGCTCGAAGTCCGCGACGGCAAGTACACCGGTGAGGTCCTCTTCTTTAACAAGGGCGACAAGAAGGCCGAGGCCATCACCGCGCTTGCCGACGAACGCGGCTACAACCTAAACGCCAGTTTCGCCTATTCCGACGCCGCCACCGACATTCCCATGCTGGAACTCGTGGGCAACCCAGTTGCCGTGAATCCGGATCGCCCCTTGAAGAAGCATGCCCTGGACAATGGGTGGGAGATCCGTACGTTCAAGAACCCAGAACCACTGTTCAGCGCCGCTGCTGTGAAGGAGGTCGGGATCGGCACCGGCGTCGTGGCAGGGATCGCGGCCGTCACCGCTGGGGCTCTGTGGTGGGCGGGGCGCCAAAAGCGTGAAGGTCCCGCCTGACTGCCGCCGGGAAAACCACCGTGGCGTTGAAGGGTTGTGGCCGCGCCCAGTACACTGGTAGCCATTCGTCCAGTTAATCTGGGCTACGATAAGAAAGATAAGCGTCAAAGGTGCGTGGGGTGATTGCCCCGCGAGCCATGAAAACCAGCACATAAGTGGAGGAATCAATAACCGTGAGCACCAAGGACGGGTTTTTTACCGAAGGCGCTAAGACCTTTGAGCCCAAAGTAAATTCCATCCCCCTGTCGGATGTCGATGCCAGCACTGGGGACGAATCTTTAGGTACCCTGGTCAGCAACGCAACGTCCCAGATTTCCTCCCTGGTCCGTTCCGAGGTTGAGCTGGCCAAGACCGAGATTAGCGCTTCCGCCAAGAAGGCTGCCGTCGGTGGTGGCATGTTTGGTGTGGCTGGCGTTGTTGCTCTGTACAGCTCGTTCTTCTTCTTTTTCTTCGCCGCAGAACTGCTGGCTAACTGGCTTGAGCGTTGGGCTGCGTTCCTTATCGTGTTCGTCGTCATGCTGGTCCTCGCCGCGTTGATTGCCCTGATTGGCTGGCGCCAGGTCAAGAAGATGAAGACCCCGCAGCGCACCATCGACTCGGTTACCGAACTGAAGAATTTGGTCCCAGGTAAGGCTGAAGAAAACCTGGAGTCCCGTAACCGCGGCCTCTACAGCTAGGCCCCGCTACTTCAGACTCACGATGGCTCATCGAATCCCCGGGTACGGGCACTTATCCCCGTCTACCGTGCTTTTCGATGGGTCATTTTCTCATTCCATGCTCCACGTGCGCGGCATTCGCCTCCACGCAGCCCAGGCCGGGAAACCCACCGACCCATTGATCCTGCTCCTCCACTCAGGGTTCGGTGGCTGGTGGGATTACCAGAAGGTGATTGCGCCACTGGCGGGGGCAGGTTTCCACGTCGCCGCGATTGACCTGCGCGGGTATGGTGCTTCGGATAAGCCACCGCACGTCGCGGGTGGTTTCACGTACGACGTCCGCACCGTCGCCGGCGACATCACCGGCATTATCCGCTCCCTCGGGCACAGCAGCGCAACCCTCGTCGGCGCTGATGTGGGCGGCGCGGTGGCGTGGTGTGTTGCCGGGGCGTATCCGGAGGTCGTCGATAAGCTGGTTTCTGTGTCGGCGGCGCACCCCCAGGACCTGCGCCGGATTGTGTTCCGCCGGCCGTGGTTGTCACCGGGGACTGTGGTGCGGCATTGGGTGTCGCGCGTCCGGTGGCTGGCGCCGCGGCTAGTTTCGGAGCGGGCTTATCAGACTGCGACGCGAGTCGCTACAGCTTCGTCTTTCCACACCACCGCGGCCTGCGAGGAGACTATTGCAACACGTATCCGCGCCGGCGGGATCAGTGGCGTGCGGGCGCATTCCCCGCGTATTCACCGCCTGCTCACCGGCATTGTTCCCCTGAAGTGGCAGCGTGACGTGGTCTCCTGCCCGGTCCTCTACATTCACCCGCGCACCGGCTTGTGGCGGACTGTGGCGAAGCACGCTTCTCGACGCACCTCCGGCCCCACCACCGTGACGTCTATCCCCGGCGCACAGGACCTGCCCATGTTGGAGGATCCTGCAGGGTTCGTATCGACTGTTCTTGGGTGGCTGGACTAGGGGCGGCAGCAAAACCCTACTGCGCCACGCATTCCGCGGTGCCGACGGGCTGTGTGAGCATGTTTACGTCGCCAATCTGCGAGAGTACTTCGCGTGCGGTGAGCACGTATCCGGTGTCGGTGGCGTCGACTGCCGCGCCGAAGACGACGCCGAGGACGTCGCCGTTGGCGTCGACCATCGGCCCGCCGGAGTTGCCCTCGCGGATGGATCCGCGGACGGTGTAGGCCTCGCGTTCGACGCGGTCGTTGGCGTAGATGTCGGGTCCGGCGATGGTGAGGACGTCGCGGACGCGTGCCGGGGCGGCTTCGAAGGGTCCGGAGGCGGGGAAGCCCATGACTACCGCATCTTGGCCGGTCACTGCGCGTTCTTCGGCCCATTTCAGGGCGGGTAAGCCGAGGTCGGGGGCGTAGAGCACGGCGATGTCGACGTGGGGGTTGTAGTAGACCACGTCCGCTTGGCGCATCCCGATCGTGGTGTCTAGGGTGACGGCGGAGGCACCGGCGACGACGTGCGCGTTGGTGATCACGTAGTCGTCGGCGGTGACGAACCCGGAGCCCATGAGCCGGCGACGGCACGAGGGAGCTTCGCTGACCACGTGGATCACGGATGGGCGCAGTTCCTCGACGAGGAGCCGGTCGGCGACTTTGATGTTCGGGGCTTCGACCTGGGGCGATTTGCTGGCGTCGTAGGGGCTGACCAGCGGTGGCAGGCCGGTGTCGGAAAGGAGTGCGGAAACGGAAGCCGGCGCGTCCTTCCACGTTTCGGGTACCGCGCGGTTGATGCCGCCGAGCACTGTGGAGGAATGAATTCCGGCCGCTACGTTGCCGCCGATGCCCGTCGCAAGTGGGGTGGCAATGAACCAGGCAACCAGCATCGCAACAGCGGTCTGGAAGACGGCGCCGAATGAGGAGTCGAGGACCCGTAGGAATCGGCCGCGCACGCCTTGGCGCAGGGTACTTCCCAGCACGCCACCGACCACGTTGCCGAGTGCCACGAGCAGGATAAACAGCCCAAGGGCCAGCACGAAGCGCAGCGCCACCGAATCGGTCCAGCGCAGCACCACGGGCAGAAGTCCCGCGGCGACGAGCAGACCTGCGACGACACCGATCGTCGAGAGGATCGAGGACACGGCACCGCTGCGGTACCCGCTGATTGCTGCAAGCAGGAAGACAGCGACCAAGATGATGTCGACGATGAGGGCTGCGGTCACGTGCACGTCACTTTCGCGGGGGTGGTTAGGATCGGTCTTACTTTAGTTCAGGTTCGTGTTTTTCGTTGTTACGGGAGCGCGCGAGCGCGTCCGGCAGGTCCACCGTGGGGCCGCCGTCCCAGGCGGGTGCCCATCCGGCGTTGCGGAGGATGGCGTCCACGACGACGGCCGTGAATCCCCACAGCAAGTACCCGTTGACCCAGAATGCGGGGCCGGACCATTTTCCCCACCGCACGGTCAGCCGGTTGTCCGGGTTGATGAGCTCGCGGATGGGGATGGTGAAGACGTCATCGGTTTCCTCCGGACTGTGTTCCCCGGTGCGCGCGGGCGTATGCCAGTGAGCCACGACCGGATGCACGGGGAAGGAAGTGGAGCGTACGGGCACGGGTGTCAGTTGGGCGATCGGGGTCACGGCGTGCCGGTCGAGGCCGGTTTCTTCCCAAGCTTCGCGCAGGGCTGCATCGACTACTGACGTATCCTCCGGGTCTATGCCGCCACCCGGAAAGGCGAGCTGGCCGGCGTGCGAACGCATGGTGGGTGCGCGGTGGAGCATAAGGACGCGGGCGTCGTCGGGAAGCGTGTGCGTGTCCCCGCTCCCCCAGATGGCCACGAGCACCGCGGCCTTGCGGGGAGCGTCCTCGTCGGCGCGGATGCCCATGACGTTGCGCACGTGGGCGCCCACGTTCCCGGCGGCGGCTGCGCGGACGAGTTCACGCATCCACGGCGGCGCGGCGTGGGGTTGTAGCGTGGTGTTTTCCCCGGGGTGGTCGGGCGGGTAGTCGCCGACAAGTCGGTGTGGCATGGGCTACACCACCTCGGCTACGGCTGCTGCGATGTCCGCGGCTGATTCGAAGGCACGCGGGAACATGGCGACCAGGTTGCCGTCGCGAAGCACCACGGTGATGGGCACTACCCCGGGCAGGGCGTAGCGGGCGGCGAACGCGCCATCTTCGTCCTGGAAGGAGGGCAGGTCCACGCCGAGTTCGTTGAGCAGGGCGGCACCGCCCACCCCAGCACGGTCGGCGTGCACGCCCACGACGTGGTATTCCGGGTGCTCGTCAGCAAATTCCTGCAGGTAGGGCAATTCGTCCCGGCAGGGCGCGCACCACCAGGCCCACACGTTCACCACGACCGGCTTGGAGTCCTGCGTCCCCGTCACCTCCCCGCCGAGGCACGGCAGGTCAATGCCCACGTCGGAGCAGTCTGGTCGCTTCTCGACGACCACCTCCGGCGACGCCTCCTGCGCTGCGGTGGTCTCCTGCGGGCCGTTCACGGTCTCGAGCATCCGGGGCACGAGCAGTATAAGAAGTGCCGCGACGAGGCACACCGCGACGACGTATCCGGCGATGACCTTATTTTTCATAGTGGCGGTCCTCCTCCCGTGCGGCCGCGACGAGTTCTTCTGCCCGGTCCCCTGTGACCAGCTTTTCTGCCTCAACCGGATCGGCGGGGCCTTCCAGCCCGAAGGACGGGCAGTCCGCGGCGATTACGCAGGCCCCGCAGGCAGCCTTCCGCGAGTGGCAGACGCGCCGGCCTTGGAAAATCATGCGGTGGGAGAACATGGTCCACTCCCGCTTCTCGATGAGTTCCGCCAAATCCTTCTCGACGGCCACGGGGTCCTCATTCTCCGTAAGCTGCAACCGGCGCGCAAGCCTTCCGACGTGCGTATCGATGGTCAGCCCCGGGTAGCCAAACGCATTGCCGCGGACCACGTGCGCCGTTTTACGCCCCACGCCCGGGAGCGCTACCAGTGATTCCATGTCTTCTGGTACTTCCCCGCCGTGTTCGGTAGCGAGCACGTGGCCCAATCCCACAATATTTTTGGCTTTCGCCCGGTAGAAGCCGGTGGGCCGAATGATTTCTTCGACTTCCTCAATGTTCGCCTCGCCTAGTGCTTCCGGTGTGGGGTACGCGGCGAAGAGTGCGGGGGTGATGCTGTTGACGCGCACGTCCGTCGTCTGTGCAGAAAGTACTGTGGCCACGAGCAGTTCGAACGCATTGTTAAAGTCCAGCTCGCAGTGGGCATCGGGGTGCACCCACTCCAGCGTCCGGTTGATTCGCCGCGCGCGCCGCACCCGGGCTAGCTGCGATTCTCCGCGCGCTGCTGGGTGCTTGCCCGGCGCGTGCGGGGTGGGACGAGTCAGTGTGGAAGCCATGCCAGCCATCTTAACTATCGACCCAGACATAGCAGGGAGTAGATTGAGTGCCATGTTCTACGTCGTCGTTATCGCGCTACCGATCCTGCTTGGCCTCTTCATGACCGGCATGGAGAAATTGGAGGCCAAAGTGCTCCCCCGCCGCGCTGAACCCACCACCACCGCGTAAAACCGTCCATTTGTCCTGTGACAAATTTGGCACCAAACATGCATTAGTGACCCTTTTAACGCTAGACTTGCGTTAGCTAGCCCACATCCGGGCGAAAACGAAGAGGAGAGGCAACCGGCGTACACCGGAGAGCCTCACCATGTGAAACTCGAAGGAGTAAAGCAAGTGGAAGCAGTTCAGGAGATCCTGTCCCGCGCCGGCATTTTTCAGGGTGTTGACCCCGAGGCAGTGCGCAACCTCATCGAAGACATGCAGACGGTCCGCTACCCGCGCGGTACCACGATTTTCGACGAAGGCGAGCCCGGCGACCGCTTGTTCATCATCACCCAAGGCAAGGTGAAGCTGGCACGCCACTCCAACGACGGCCGCGAGAACCTGCTCACCGTCATGGGCCCATCCGACATGTTCGGTGAATTGTCCATCTTCGATCCGGGCCCACGTACGTCCTCGGCGGTGTGCGTTACCGAAGTTCACGCCGCCACCATGGATTCGCAGATGCTGCGCGACTGGGTCACCGCGCACCCGGAAATCGCCCAGCAGCTGCTGCGCGTCCTGGCTCGTCGCCTGCGCCGCACGAACGCATCGTTGGCAGACCTCATCTTTACCGACGTTCCCGGCCGCGTCGCTAAGACTCTGCTGCAGCTGGCGAACCGTTTCGGCTCCCAGGAAGGTGCTGCGCTGCGCGTCAACCATGACCTGACGCAGGAAGAAATTGCGCAGTTGGTCGGCGCTTCACGTGAAACCGTGAACAAGGCCCTGGCAACCTTCGCCCAGCGTGGTTGGATTCGCTTGGAGGGCAAGTCCGTGCTCATCATAGACACCGAGCACCTGGCTCGCCGCGCACGTTAGAGAGCAACGCGAAAGGGCCGGCACCGTGTGGTGCCGGCCCTTTGTATAGCGTTTAGGATTCCTTGGATTCCAGGTACCGCAGTGCCACGCGCGTGGACTGCTCGGCAGCGCCGCGGAGGACGGGATCGACGTCGTCATACATGAGGTCAATCATTTCCTGCAGGTCGATGTCCTTGCCGTGCTCTGCCCAGACGTCGCGAATCTGCTGGAGGCGGTACTCGCGGCGGTCAATGTACTTGCGGGCAAATGGGGCCAGGTCAGGAGCGTCCGGGCCGTGACCTGGGAGAAGCGGGATACCAGCACCGCGTTCTTCGAGCATGTGCAGGGTTTCTAGATACTTGCCCAAGTCACCATTCGTTTCGGAGATCATGGTGGTGTGGCGGCCCGCGATGGTATCGCCGGTAATGATGCCCTCGAGTTCAGACTCGTGCGGCACGCCCGACCAGACGAAGAAGCATGCACTGTCATTGGTGTGGCCAGGGGATGCGACGACCTCAATCTGCGGGGTTACACCCTCCACCGTGATGATTTCGCCGTCAACGAGTGGTTCGCCACCACCGTGGCACGAGCTCGGATCGAAGGCCCGGACTGGAGCGTTGGTCAGTTGGCGGAAACGGTGCGCACCGTCGGCGTGATCGTGGTGCCGGTGCGTGAGCAGCGTCAGCGCGACTTCCCCCTCCCCGGCTTTCGCGTGCAGTACGTTGAGGTGGCCCTCATCCTCGGGGCCTGGATCAACGACGATCGCGCGGGTATCACCCTCAGCGCGAATTACCCACGAATTTGTACCTTCCAACGCCGCGTAACTTGGGTTGGGGCACAACACCACACCCACAGACTTAGTTACGGGACGAAGCTGACTATAAGCAGGATGCTCCATGGCCCCCAGCTTAGCGTGTACGCGGTGGTGGGGCTACACCCACCACCGCGTTAGTACCCCCGAAATTAGTTAGCGACCTCGACGATTACTTCTACCTCGACGGGTGCGTCGAGGGGGAGTTCAGCCACGCCGACGGCCGAACGGACGTGCACGCCCGCATCCCCGAAGATTTCGCCCATCAGTTCCGAAGCACCATTAGCAACAGCCGGCTGACCGTGGAAGTCCGGCGCGGAAGAAACAAAAACGGTCAGCTTGGCCACGCGTGTGATCGCGTCAAGGCCGACGACCCCATCGATGGCCGCCAACGCATTCAGCGCCGCGGTACGTGCGTAGCTGTATGCATCCTCGGGGCTAATTTCTGCACCTACCTGGCCGGTGGCCGGCAGGGAGCCGTCGATAAGCGGGAGCTGACCCGACGTCCACACCTGGTTGCCGAATTGTGCAGCAGGGATGTAGGCGGCGACAGGCTTGGCTACGGCTGGGAGTTCGATGCCCAGCTCGGAGAGTTTCGCGGTCCAGGACATTACTGCACCTCGCGCTTCATGTAGGCGACAGTGTTATCCGGGTTCGGGCCGGGGGTTACGGCGACGAGCTCCCAGCCGTCCTCACCCCAGGAGTCCAGGATTTGCTTCGTTGCGTGGCTGAGCAGTGGCACAGTTACGTATTCCCATTTAGTCATGGCACCACTGTAGCCAGACCGTGGCGCTTACGTCCACGGTTTCCTGCAATTACTTACAGGGAGGCGAGGTCTCCCCCAGCGTCCACGTGCTCGGAGATGAAGTCGCGCCAGTCCACAACCTTCGGATGCTGGCGACGCAGGCTGCGACGCTGGCGGGCCGTCTTGCCACCCCATACCCCGTATTCGGTTTCCGTGTTGAGCGCCTCGGCGAGGCAGCGTGCCTTCACTGGGCAGCCGTCGCAGTAGCGCGCCGCTTCGCGCTGGTGGCGTCCTTCCACGAAAAGGATGTCTGGGTCGAAGTTGCGGCACTGGGCGTGGAGTAACCACTCCGTGTATTCCTCGCCCGATTGCTGATGTAGGCCCAGGTACTCATAGGTGCGGGCTGCAGTAGTCATGGCGGCCTCCGGTATTTCTTCGGTCTATCCTATGTGGTTAATTGTGAGTTTAGTTGGTCTTTCATTTTTGTTCATGTTTGAGTCGGTTTTATATTCACAAAAATCGGACTTTTGATGTAATTCTACTCACTATTAGGGCTATTTGCGCGCCACGGCACCTGAATGGGGGTATATCCGCCGGCTTCAGACACCCTGCCACAGACACTTCACCGCACGCGTCCGATTGCGTAAGGTATTGCTCATGTCTGTGCAAGCGCGTCGTTCACCGGGGAAGTCCTTCCTCACGCTCATTGGTGCAACTCTGGGTGCCGGAATCCTAGCCGCCACCGCCCTCGCACCCGCAGCTGGCGTCGGCGGCTTTGCCGTCGCGGAAACCAACGCCACCATGCAACAAGGCCTCGAAGACATGTCCGCCGGGCACGCCCCGGGCGTCACCACCATCACGGATCGCACCGGCGAACCCATGGCCTGGATCTACAAGCAACGCCGCTACGTAGTCCCCGCTGACGCTATCGCGCAATCCATGAAAGATGCGATCGTCAGTATCGAAGACCGCCGCTTCTACGAACACGATGGCGTGGATATCCAAGGCACAGCCCGCGCCATGGCCGCCAACTTGCTCTCCGGAGGCGTCGAGCAGGGCGCGTCCACACTGAACCAGCAGTACGTGAAGAACTACCTCCTTTTCGTCACCGCAGACTCCGAAGAAGAACAAGCCGCCGCAACCGAGCAGTCCGTCCCCCGTAAACTACGCGAAATGCGCATGGCCTCCGACCTCGACGCCCTCCTACCCAAAGATGAAATCCTGGCGCGCTACCTCAACCTAGTGCCCTTCGGAAACGGCGCCTACGGCATCGAAGCTGCAGCACAAACCTACTTCGGCATCACCGCCGCCGAGCTTTCCGTCCCCCAGTCCGCGATGCTGGCCGGAATGGTTCAAGCTTCCGCTTACTTAAACCCGTACACCAACCCCGACGGAGTTTTCGAACGCCGCAGCATGGTGCTCGACGCCATGGTCTCCACCGGCACCCTCTCCCCCGAAGACGCTGAAGCCTACAAGCAGGAACCTTTAGGCGTCCTCGAACAGCCCGGCGGGCTCCCTAACGGATGCATTACCGCAGGCGACAAGGGTTTCATGTGCGACTACGCACTACGCTACCTCGAATCCAAGGGCCTCAGCCAAGACGAAATCCTCAACGGCTCCTATACCATCACCACAACCCTGGACCCTGCGACGCAGCAAGCCGCACACACCGCGGCAACCAACCACGTCAATCCCAATACGCCAGGTGTGGCGGGGGTTGTGAACGTCGTAAAGCCGGGTGCAGATTCCCGTGAAATCATGGCCATGACGTCCTCGCGCAACTACGGCCTCAACCTCGAAGCCGGGGAAACTGTCCTCCCCCAGCCGACCTCCATGGTGGGCAACGGCGCCGGCTCCGTGTTCAAGATCTTCACCGCCGGCGTGGCACTCGAGGAAGGCATGGGCCTGGACACCGTGCTGCCCGTGCCTGCCCGCTACGAAGCACGTGGCATGGGCGACGGCGGCGCCAAGAACTGCCCGCCCGGGGTGTACTGCGTGGAAAACGCGGGCGTGTACAAGTCGCAGATGACGCTCCAGGAGGCGCTCGCGCACTCCCCGAACACCACGTTCGTGCAGCTCATTGAGAAGGTCGGCGTAGCGCCCGTCGTGGACTTGGCCGTGGGCTTGGGCCTGCGTTCGTACGCTGAGCCCGGAAGCTTCAACGGGGAAGCGTCCATCGCGGACTACATGAAGGACCACAACCTAGGTTCCTTCACCCTGGGGCCAACTGCTGTCAATGCGCTGGAACTGTCGAACGTTGGCGCATCCATCGCCTCCGGCGGGCGCTGGTGCGAACCGAACCCCATCCTCGAAGTTCTCGACGAGAACGGCAAAGAGGTGTTCATCGACCGCCCCGACTGCGAAGACGTCATGGACGAAGGCGCTGCCGCGGCCCTGATGGCCGGAATGTCGCAGGACACCAAGGTCGGTACCGCCGCCGACTCCGCCAAGAGCTCCGGCTGGACCGACCCCGTCGCCGCAAAAACAGGTACCACCGAGTCCAACCAGTCCTCCGCGTTCCTTGGGTTTAACACCGGCGTTGCGGCCGCGCCGTACATCTACAACGACGGCACGTCCACCACCCCGCTGTGCACCGGGCCCGTCCGCCAATGCCAAAACGGCTCTCTCTACGGCGGCCTCGAACCCGCGCGCATGTGGTTCGACATGGGTAACGCCACCCCGGCAGCCCGCGACGGCGAACTTCTACCGCTGGATAACCGGTACCGCGCCGGCACTGCACAATCGCTTCTCGACGGCCTCCGGACCTATCCCGAGGAGGAGGCACGTAAGCGTCTGACTGAGGAAGGCTACAAGGTCACGACACGCACGGTCCCGGGCATGGGGATTGTCCGCGGCGACGTAGTGCGCGCTGTCCCCGAAGGTGGAACGCTGAAAAAGGGCGGAACCGTTATCCTGGAAATCTCCGACGGCACGCGACCGGCGCCCACCACGCGACCCACTCCGGCGCCTGGCAACGACCAGGCCACCCCGGAGCTACCGAATATCAGCCGCGAGGACTTGGAGAACCTGACCAACGAATTCCTCCGTGAGCTCGGGCTGTAATTATTGCGGCTAGTCTTAGTCTTCTTTCTTCCGTCGGTGCTTCGCCCGGCGCTGACGCTCCCGGGTGTAGTCCGCGACGGTTTGCGCCTCCCACTTGCCCTGCGGGGACAGTGGGCCCGTAGCAAGGCTGACTTCAAAAGTGCCATCCGTGTGCAACCAGATTGTGGTCCCCGTCTCCGGGTCGAGGATGTAGTGCAGGCCACCGTTGGTTTTATGGTTGTGATCATAGGAACACACGTCTAACAGGTTCTTGGAGGACGTTTCCCCGCCTTCCGCGTACTCAACGCGGTGATCCTTCTGGCACCTATGCGCCGGGACGTTACACCCGGGAACCCCACAACCTCCGTCGCGGCCTTCCACGTAAGCCTTGATTCCCTCGCTGGGAGCGTAGGAGCCTGCGGCCTTGTCTTTGTAATCCGCTAAATCCCGGGTCTTGGTCACTTTAGCGAGTAGCTCTTCGCGAAGCTCTCCCGTAATCCACCCGATACCGGATATCCATGCGGGAGCATCGGGGATGTCCTCGGCTTGGTAGATGTTCAGCGTCAACTGGACGGTGACCTGATCGAAGATGAGTTTGTGGAAGGCTTCTTGCCTGGTGCAGGCGTACTGGGCGGCTATTTTGCGTAAGGTTTCGTCGAGTATTAAGCCTTCCATCTTAGTGAACTCTGCTTGCAGGCTCACGGGGCCAGCTTCGTCTTGGCCGGGTTGGTCGAGCTCGAAGTCGGGAGGGTCGGCCGGGTTTTCCTGCTCAGCAAGCTGGGGGTTGGTATCCAGCAGGATTCTGGTGACCCTACGGCGAAAAGCGGTGTAGTCCGGGAATGCTTGCCGTGGCATTGTCGGGGTGAGCATCCGGGCTAATTGGGCGTCGATGGCCGCATAGGTGTCCCCATCTGCTGCATCAAGGACGGACGCCAGGATGGCGATGTGGGTGTCATCCAGCAAGTAAAGGGCGCGTTGGAGCGCGAGCGTTTGCGGCAGCCGTTTCATCAAGCGCATACCAATGATGACAACTGTTTTTGCCCGGTGTTCGCTGTAGCCAGTAGCTTTGCGGATGGTTTTGATGACATCACGCATAGGATCGCGCCCGTTGGGCGTGAGGTGCTCGAGCGCCATAAAGGTAGTTTTTCTGGCATTTTCGAGCATGACTGCCACCGGGTCGGTTTGGTCGCTTCTAGTAAAGAAGGCTGGTGGGTTGACGTCTGGTCTGGTTCGGATATGTCGTGATTCAGCGGTAACGGTCACTGAGTTGCCCCCTCGAGCATGGAAGCCCGCATACCCCTTGCGAGCTAGTTATGAAGTGATACTAACAAGCATACAAACTTAGAACATGCTTGTCAATACTACGCCTTTTCCGCAGCCCACAGCCACATTCAAGGCATACATATTCGAACGCTACAGCGAGAAAAATCTGGCCTAAGCCCCAAAGAAGGAACTTAGGCCAGGCCGTCCCGGCAACTAGGCCAGCGCAGCCTTCACCGCTTCAGAAAGACGCTTCCCATCAACTTGGCCGGCGGCTTTCGCTTGGGCCGCCTTCATGACCTGGCCCATAATCTTCATGCTTGGGGCATCGTCGCCGGCAACCTCTGCAACGGTCTCGTTGACCAGTGCGGCGAGTTGGGCGTCGTCAAGCTGCTTCGGCTGGTAGCCCTCCAACACTGCCGCCTCCGCGAGCTCATTGTCGGCGAGTTCCGTGCGGCCAGCCTCCTGGTACACCTCCGCAGATTCCTTGCGCTTTTTAATCTCGCGAGCAATCACCTTGAGAATCTCCGGGTCGGTGAGCTCGTGCTTTGCGCCCTTGGTCTCCTCTTCCTGGATAGCGGCGAGCGCCATGCGGATGGTGCCCAGGCGGACCTTATCCTTGGCCTTCATGGCCTCTTTCATGTCAGTGCGCAGTTGATTCTTCAATTCAGTCATGCCACTACGCTACCCCCGGGTAGGGTTGTTCAGGTGAGTAACGCCAAAAAAATTCTGTCCCTCGCCGGCATCGGCGGTGCGGCGGCCCTCGGCGTCGCCGGGTGGGCCAATGCGGAGACCCACCACTTTAGGTTGCACGAGGTCACTGTCCCGCTTCTCGACGCCAAGGTGGCCCGCCGCTTGGGCGGGGAATTCACGATCCTGCACGTCTCCGACCTGCACATGGTTCCCGGGCAACAGGAAAAGATCGACTTCGTTAACGGGCTCGCGGACCTGCAACCAGACCTGGTTATTAATACTGGCGACAACCTCTCCGACGTTGGCGCAGTCCCCTACGCCCTGGAAGCGCTCCGCCCCCTACTTTCCATCCCCGGACTCTTTGTCTTTGGCACCAACGACTACTGGGCGCCACGCCCGGTCAACCCGTTGAAGTACCTGACGCGTAAGAAGCGCGAGCCTTCCTACGTGGACCTGCCGTGGCAGGGGATGCGCGCGTTCTTCCAGGAGCACGGCTGGATGGACGCCACACACAAGCGCCACGAGTTCGTCGCCTCCGGGCTGCGGATCGCCGCAGCGGGCGTGGATGATCCACACCACGACCTCGACGACTACTCCACCATCGCCGGTGCCCCACACCCCGACGCCGACCTGGCGATCGCACTCACCCACTCCCCCGAGCCACGCGTGCTGGAGAAATTCGCCGCCGACGGCTACGACATCGCCTTCGCCGGCCACACCCACGGCGGCCAGGTGTGCTTGCCCGGCGGGCGGGCGATCGTCACGAACTGCGAGATCGACCCGGCGCGCGCCTCCGGCCTGAGCGAGTTCGACGGCATGGCATTGCACGTCTCCAACGGACTGGGCACCTCCAAGTTCGCGCCGGTGCGCCTGTTCTGCAAGCCTTCGGCCACGCTGCTGCGGATCGTCGCGAAGTAGGGGCCTGCACGTTTTGGGATTAGGGCCAACGCGGTGCTAGAATGTCTCTTTGTTCGAAACCCTTATAGGTTCACCGAATATCGGGATGTGGCGCAGCTTGGTAGCGCACCTCGTTCGGGACGAGGGGGTCGCAGGTTCAAATCCTGTCATCCCGACCACACGGAAACCCGCTGCTACAACAGCAGCGGGTTTCAGCATTGCACCTTACTCACATGCGACGCCATCACCATCGCGGTCGAGCTTCGCCCGATAGCCTGGCTGGCCTGCATACAGCGGAGAAGCGCCAGCGGCGCGGGCAGCTGCACAATTTGGGTAGTAAGTATTCGCCGATGCGGGAGCCGGTGCTGGGGCAATAAAGCCTTGCATCTGCTGGTTCTGCTGGGCACGATCGGCTTCGGCGCTCATCTGGTCTGCACACTGCTGGGTCCAGTCCGTAGTTCCGTCGGTAAAGAAGGTAGTACCAGTTTCATGCACGCCGACTTCTCCGCAGTGGTCCACAGCTTTCTCTTCGATGGGCTCCGGGGTTGGTTCAGGCACACTGCTCGGGGTCCACGTCACGCGCACCTTCGTTGTAGACGTTGTCGTAGTTGTGGAAGTTTTCACGACGGTGGTAGTCGGTGTTGCTTCTCCAGTATTTAATTCTGCATCTGCACCACCCACGAATGCCAGCCCCGCACAAGCAGATACAGCAGATGCCGCACCCACGGCAGTCCAGTGTCGCTTCAACGGGACCGCACCGTTCTTCTCCCGACGTGCGTGGAGGAGCCACCACAGTCCGGGCAAGCCGAACGCGATGCCAAGCAGAACAAAAGCGATGAAGCTCAGTACGCTGCCAATGACAAGACCAAACAGACCCAAGACTATGAGCGCTGCCCCAATAAGAACCGAAACCAACGCCAACGCAAATTTCATGACGAGACCAACTTCTGACGAAAGAAAAGGATAAAAGCGCTTTTACCCTATACCTTCGGCCCCATCTCCACATCACCTAGCTCTGAGAGTTCTGACACAGAGTCGTAGTCCGCCTCCGCCCCATCACCGGGCACCTCCACCACGTTCGCGCCACGTAGCAGCGCCCGCGCAGAAACGTCCCGCACCTCTCCCAGAGAAGCCAGCGCCTCTTCCAATGCACCGCGGCGCCACACGGCGCACAGCGGTTGCAGGAATCCATCGCGGGATTGCACGACGGCGACGTCCCCATCCGGGCTAGCAAGAAGCGCCGCGTGCAACCCTGGTACCGCGGCAGCAGATGCGGGCGCGTCCACAGAAAGCACGGCCACATACTCGGCGGCACCGTCAAGCGCAGCCACGCCCGCGGCGATTCCGGCGACAGGCCCGCCGAACGGCGGGTCCTCAGAAACGCACCGAACGCCGGGGACCGAAAGGTCATGGGAGCTCACGGCTATCACTCTGCCTGCCCAGTCGGCGCGGAGGATGTCGGCCGTGAGGACGTCGATAAGCCTGGTGCCATTGAGCTGGACCTGTGCTTTATCATGGCCACCCATGCGGGTGCTGCGCCCGCCGGCGAGGACGATGACGTCGATCATGCTGCGTCAACCCAGTCCCCGCGGCGCCAGTGCCGGTACCCGGAGGCCACCCAAATTGCCGCGCCGGCCAAGACGGCGACGAGCGCCAGCACCGCGATCGCACCCCACACGAGGCCGCCCATCACACCGTTGCCGGCGGCAGAGAGCACGATCGTGCCGTAGTGCAAGGGCATCAGACCAGAGATCACGGTTGCCCAGGCGGGGACGTCCGCGGTGGTGGCGGTCTTCCACACCCATCCCACGATTCCGACCTGCACCACCGCGGTCACCATGACCACAGTCGCCGCGACCGCGCCCGACCAGGTGCGGGCCACCAACGTGGACAATCCGGCCGACGCGGCGGCCAGCAGCGCCAAGGCGAGGGCGGACACCGCGATACCGGCAGCACCCACACTGCTTCCCACCAGCGCGAAGAGGATCACGCCAGCCACAACGGTGCCGGCGCCAAGTACCCACCGCGCGGGACCGCGGCCCCACGCCACGAGCACGCCACCCAAAACTGCGAGTGCCGCGATAAGGAGCGCGTACATGGGGGCGATCTGGGAACCGGTGTCCTCCGGTGTGGCCTCACCGGACGCGACCTGGACCGCGGGGATTGCGCGCTGGATATTGGTCACGTTGTTCTTGTTCTGCTCCGCCATCTGGGCCAGGCGCGTGGTGCCGTCGACAAGCTCATCGACGCCACCGAGTGCGTCATCGACCCCACCCGTGGCTTCCTGGACGCGGGCGTTGAGCTCCTTCGCGCCCTTCGTGGCTGTGTAAATACCGTCGTGGTACGCGTACCCGGGGACAGCCAACTGGTTGGCCAAATCGCGGGAACCATCTTTCAGCCGCTTCAGCTGGTTCGTGACATCGTCGCCCATGGCGAAGGTCTCCACCTGGCCACGGAATCCGGCCAACTGTTCGCGCAGTTCCCCGGCGCGCGGGTCGGGGGAACTCTCCAATTCGCGGGCAATATGGTCGATCGCTTCGAGGAGTTGGCCCTGGACCACGGTCAGGCCAGTAATGCTGTCGACGGCCTGGCCCACGCCGTCGGCGAGTTCGGTAGCTCCACGCCCGAGTTGGCCGGTGCCGGCCTGGATCTGGTTCATGCCGTCGGCAAGTTCCGCGGTTCCGGCTTTCAGTTCGTCGAGCCCACCTGTGAGTTCGCCCACCCCGCCGGCGGCTTCGTCGACGCCACGTTTGAGTTCGTCTGCGCCCGTCGCTAAGAATCCTGCCTGCGTGCCGGCTTCACCTGCCGCACGGCGGGCGGTGACCAGGTCTGCGGGATTAATAGTATCTGTGGGGGCACCCGTGGCCTCGTCAGTGGTCCACGTCTTCTCTGGTGAGGCGCCGAAAGCCACGATGCCTACTGCTCCCAGAAGTAGCGGTAAAAAGGCCAAAATTGCGAGGATGCGCGCGGAGACTCGACTCATAGTGTAAAAATGTATCGCTTTCCTCTCAGGAAACGGTACAGGCGCACCGCGTCACCCTGCTAACCTTATGGCCATGTCTGTCTCTTAAGACAGTATGACCTTTTTCAACGAACTATGCGGGAAGTGCGAGGTACCTTGTGGCTCTCTTTTATCTTCTCGTGCTGACTGCGGCCGCCGTTGTGGTGTCGCCGCTTTTAGTGCGCGTACTCGATCGCGCCGCCGGTTATGTGCTTGGCCTGCTGCTTTTTGCAGCCGCCGCGCCGCTGGCAGTGCAGTTGCCCGCCGTTGCTCAAGGTGACGTACTTTCCTGGCATCGCACCTGGATCCCTAATTTCTTGGGTTCCGGGTTGGATGTCAATTTTGCGTTGCGTGGCGACGGCCTGGGCGTTTTCTTTGCCCTTCTAGCGTTGGGTATTGGCGGGGTTGTCCTTATATATTCCGCCGCTTATCTCCCTCGGCACGACGGGAATACCAGCTTCTACTTGATTATGACGGCGTTCACTTTAGCCGTCGTTATGCTGGTGCTTGCCGACGACGCCGTGGTCCTCTTCGTGGGCTGGGAGTTGGTCTCTATCGCCTCCTTCCTGCTCATCGCACGGTCGGGTTCCGGTGGTGAGAAGGGCTCGATGCGCACCCTGATCCTTACCTTCTTCGGTGGCCTGACCCTGTTGGCTGCGCTCGCGATTGCCGCGACCAGCGCCGGGACCACCAACCTGCAAGGCATCCTGAACTCGGAGGTGTGGGCACAGAACCACACGTTGACGGCGTGGCTGGCCGTATTGATCGCGGTATCCGCGTTCACCAAGGCCGCGCAGCTGCCGTTCCACTTCTGGCTGCCGGAAGCGATGGCCGCCGCCACACCAGTGTCCGCGTTCTTGCACGCGGCCGCCGTGGTGAAGGCCGGCGTGTACCTGCTGGTCCGCTTCTCTGGCATCTTCCACGACGTTGCCGTATGGAACTACCTGCTGGTCATCGTGGGTATTGTCACCGCATTCGTCAGCGCGGTGTACGCCCTGACGAAGACGGACCTGAAGAAGTTGACGGCGTACTCCACGGTCTCCCACCTGGGTTGGATCGTGGCGACGATCGGTATTGGTACCCGCGCTGCTCTCATTGCGGCCCTGGTACACACCTTGGCGCACGCCCTGTTTAAGTCTTCCCTGTTCATGCTCATCGGTGTCGTCGACCACGAGGCCGGCACCCGCGACACCCGCCGCCTGGGCGTGATCTGGAAGAAGATGCCGTTTACGTTTGGCTCGGCTGCGATTGCGGCCGCGTCGATGGCTGCGGTTCCGCCACTGTTTGGTTTCGTGTCCAAGGAAGGCATGCTCGCCGCATTTGAGGGCGGCCCGTTCGGTACGGCCGGCACGTGGCTGCTGCTCACTATCGCTGGTGTGGCTGCTCTGTTTACTTTCTTGTACTCGGCGAAGTATGTTTTCGGCGCGTTCGTCGATAAGGGCGTGGACGCCACCGCAGAGCGCGACGCGAAGGTCCACGAGGCACCCGTCGCACTGTGGCTTCCTGCCGCACTGCCTGGGCTGCTTTCCATCCCGCTGGGCCTGTACCCCGCCTTCCTGGATAACACCGTGGAAAGCGCAGTCACCTCGGTGGCTGGCCCCGCTGCCGCTGGCGAAGGCACGCACCTGGCGCTGTGGCACGGTATCAACGTGCCACTGATGATTTCGGTACTCGTGCTGGTCGTGGGCATCATCTTGGTGCTGCGCCGCCACCAGATTTTCCCGGCTTTCGAAGGCCGCGACTTCATGCCGTCCGGCAACCAGCTGCTCCACGGCCTGCTGCAGGGCCTGAACGCGTTTGGCAAGTTCGTGGGTTCCATGGCGAACTCCCTGAACCCGTCGCGCCACCTCATCTGGCCGGTGCTCACGCTGATTACGCTCATGCTGTTTACACTCTTGGGTACCTCCGGTGTGGATGGCATCGCGATGGCTCCGCGCGCCGAGGGCCTGGACAACTGGCAGGACCTCTTCCCATTCCTGATCATCACAATTTCGGTGGTCGGCCTGATGGTGACCCGCCACCGGCTCACCGGCGCCGTCCTGATTGGCACGGTGGGTGTGGGTATCACGTTCCAGATGCTGATCCTGGGCGCCCCGGACGTGGCGCTCACCCAGTTCCTGGTGGAAGCGTTGGTTGTGGTCATCATGATGATGGTGCTGCGCTACCAGCCTTCGCACTTCAAGCCGGTTCCGAAGCGCCAGACGGTCCGTTCCCTGATCGTGGCTGTCCTGGCTGGCCTGACCGCCTTCTTGGGTGTGTTCACTCTGCTTGGCCGCCGCGAGCGTTCCCCGCTGGCGATGTGGTTCATTGATAATGCCCCGGAGATTTCCGGCGGGCAGAACATCGTGGCCACGATCATCGTCGAGTTCCGTGCACTGGATACCTTGGGCGAACTGTCCGTGTTGGGTATGGCCGCGATCGTGATTGGCGCGGTGGTCAATTCGATGCCACGCATGCCGTTTGCAGTCGGTGAGCGTCCGCGCCCGTTCGGCCAGTCGATGCTCAACTCGGTTCCGCTGAAGAAGGGCATCACCATGGTGATCCCGGTTCTTGCGGTCTTGAGCGTCCTTGTCTTCTTCCGCGGACACAATGATCCGGGTGGTGGCTTCGTCGCCGCGCTGATTGCGGGCGCAGCACTGATGCTGACGTACCTTGCCAAGGGCCGCGACTCGATTATCTTCCGCCCGTCGACAGCCGCCTGGCTGACCGGCATCGGCATCGTCGTGGCGCTGGCCTCCGGCTTCCTCGGCCTGGCGTACGGTTCCTTCCTGTACCCGATCGGTTTCCACGTCTTCGGGCAGCACATGAGCTCCTCGCTCATCTTCGACGGCGGCATCTACCTCGCCGTTCTGGGTATGCTCACCCAGGCGATTAACTCGCTCGGCGGCTACCTCAAGCCGGGTGCCTGGTCGGTGAAGGCCACGGACTACTTCCGGGCCGACGGTTCCCCATTGCTTATCGACGACCACGTGGAACTCACCCCAGCCTTCCCTGAACCCATTGAGCCGAACCCTTTACCGGCAGACTCCGGCCCCGATCGTGTGGCCGCAGAAAATGCCGTGAGCAGTTCTTACACCGTCACCCAAGGAGGTGAGCGCTAAATGATTATGGCGTTAACAATTGGCGTCCTAGTCACCGGCGCCGTGTACCTGATGCAACAGCGTGGCCTGGTGCGCATCGTCTTTGGCATGCAGCTCATGGGCCACGCCGGTAACCTCATGCTGCTGGCCGCCGGCGTCGGCGCGTGGCGTGGCGAAGTCTTCCCCGACCGCGCCGACATGGCCGATGCCGCCGACCCCCTTCCCCAGGCTTTCGTGCTGACGGCCATCGTGATTTCCATGGCCACCGCAACGATCCTGCTGACCTATTCGGCGTTGGGCCGCTCCGACGACACGCGCGTCAAGGACCCGTTCAACGACGACGTCCCGCAAACCAACCTGGAACCAATCGCGACCACGGGTTGGGCGCGGCAGACCGAAGAGGACCGGAAGGTCGTCGCACAGCATCAAGAAGCCCAGTACCGGGCACAATTAGCACAGAAGGAGGACTGACGTGGATATTGTTCTTCCTCTCTTTGTCGCGATCCCGCTGTTTTCTGCCGCGTTTGCCGTGATGGCACCGTGGAAGTGGCTGCGTGACGCACTGCACCTCCTCCTGCCTGGCGCTTCCCTGATTGCTGCCGTGTGGCTGTTCATCTACACCGGCGAGCACGGCACGATGGCCCACAACGTCGGTCTCTTCCAGGAGGGCGCCGCGATTTCGTTTGCCGCTGACCAGTTCAGCGCCATCATGATGATCACCACCTCCCTGGTGACCCTGGTGGCGAACTGGTTCGCCAGCGCCGTCGGGGAAACGCGCTCCAAGTACTACCCCGCCCTGACGCTGATCCTCCTGACCGGTGTGAACGGAGCACTGCTGACCGCGGACCTCTTCAACTTCTTCGTGTTCATTGAGGTCATGCTGCTACCGTCCTACGGACTTATCGCGCTCAGCGGCACTAACGTCCGCCTGGCCGTGGGCCGCACCTTCGTCCTGGTGAACCTTGCGGCCTCGACGCTGCTGGTGATCGGCGTGGGCTTCGTCTACGGCGTGACGGGCACCGTGAACCTAGCCGCGCTGCAGGGCGTGGCCGCGGGCAACGGCCCGGCCGTCGTTGCGATGGGCATTGTGATTATCGCCGTGGCCACCAAGGCTGGTGTCTTCCCCGTCCACACCTGGCTGCCGCGCACGTACACCGGCACGTCGGCCGCGGTGATGGGCTTGTTCTCCGCGCTGCACACCAAGGTTGCGGTGTACATGCTGTACCGCATCTACGTGGTCATCTTCGACCTCGAGGACCGCTGGAACTGGCTGATCATCGCCCTGATGGTGATCTCTATGCTCATTGGTGGTTTCGCGGGCTTGGCGGAGAATTCGATCCGCCGCGTGCTGGCGTACCAGATGGTCAACGGCATGCCGTTCATCCTGGTCATGCTGGCCTTTACCTCCGGCAATGCGCACCTGGCGCTCACTGGTGGCCTGCTGTACGCGCTGCACCACATGGTCACGGTCGGCGCCCTGATCCTGACCTCGGGTGCGATCGAGGAAACGTACGGCAGCGACAAGTTGGATAAACTGTCCGGCCTGATGCGCCGCGACCGCTGGGTAGCCTTCCTGTTTGCTGCCGGCGCGTTCTCCGTGGTGGGCTTCCCGCCGTTCTCCGGCTTGGTAGGCAAGGTGGCCGTGGTCTTCGGCGTGGCCCAACCCGCGTCGGGCGCGTCCTGGCTGGTCATCGCGGTGATTATCATTGCCAGCTTCGGTGCGTTGCTATCCATGCTGCGCGTATGGCGTGAAGTGTTCTGGGGCGCCCCGATGCAGAACCAGCCGGCAGACCTGCGCATCACGTTCGCGCATTCCGCCCCGGCGACTGCCCTGATCGGTGTGTCGCTGGCGATGTTCCTCGGCGCCGGCCCCGTGGTGGGTGCTGCCCAGGACGCAACGGCCCAGCTTCTCGACGTCCCCGCCTACACCACCGCCGTCTTAGGCGATGATCCCGTCGGCGTCCCCGACATGACAGACCTACAAGGAGGCCGCTAATGCATGTCATCGGCTATGCCCTGTGGCTGATTAAAGAAATCTTCGTCTCCGGCTTCGGCCTTGCGTTCACTGCCGTGTTCCGGCCGGGCAACATTGACCCCTGCGTGGTGCGTTATCCGCTGCGGGTCACCAGCGACTGGCAGTTGTACTGGTTTTCTTCCTCCATCACGGTCACCCCGGGCACCCTATCCCTGGGGTTCCGCGAACCGACCGAACCCGGCGGCCCGCGCTACCTGCTGGTCCAGGCCGTTGAGGGTTCTGACCCGGCGGCGGTCGTCGACTCACTGGCCGACATGGAGGCCCGCCTGGCTCCCTCGGTGCGCGATGTTCCGGTGGGCGCGTGGAGCGTCGATAAGCAGTACGAGGATCTGAAAGGAGCACGCAAATGACACCATTTGAATGGGTGCTTGTCATCGCAGCAGTCCTGATCGCGGGCTCGATCATCTCCGGGCTGGTCCTCATCGTGACCACGAAGGACCCCCTGACCCGCGCGGTCCTGTCCGACCTGGCGTTCTACGGCATGATCTGCCTGTACCTGGTGTGGACGCTCAACAATCAAACTTCCATCGCCTACGACATCATGATCCTGGCAGCACTCGCCGGTGGCGTCCTGCCGACCCTATCGATGTCGCGCATCATCTCGAGGGGGCGCCGCTAATGCAGATTGTTATTTCCATCCTGGTCATCGTGGCCGCCCTCATGGTCGTGGCCACCGCCGTCGCCCTGTGGCGCGCCCCCGACGCGCTCACCCGCGTCAACGTGCTCGGGCCCACCGTCTCACTCGCAGTGCCGCTGCTCATTCTGGCTGTGGTGCTTAACGACGTCACCTCCGGCGGCCTCCGCCCCAACGAATGGATCCGGGCGATCCTCGCCGTCTGCGGCGTATGGTTCATCGGAGCGATTGGCTCCTTCTACATCGGCCGCTCCATCTACGGCGTAACCGTCCGCGACCCCGGCTCCGAAGCCTAAACGGCACGTTAAGAGGCGCCCAGGTTATTCTGGGCGTCTTTTTCGTGCGCAATCTTGTGCTCGAGCGCAGCCATGCCTTGTACGACCACATATTTCGGCACGACAGAGGAGGGCCCAAGAATAGGAAGAAGCCCGGAAGCGTGGTGCTTCCGGGCTAGTGCGTTCCAGTTACGGTTTAGAGGCCGTTTGCCTGGTGCTTTGCGTCTTCCTTGGCCTTGGTGAAGAGTTCCTTGACGCGTGCGCCGAGGTTCTCGTCGACCTGGGTCCAGTACCAGTAGCAGCGCTGCTCAACTTCTTCGGAGACGCCGTTCATGGCGCCGACGATGTTGTTGGCCAGCTCTTCCTTCTCCTCGTCGTTGTAGACGTCGCGGTAGAGGGTGCCTGCCTGGCCGAAGTCGTCGTCTTCAGCGTGCTTGACGTACGCTGCGCGGGTCAGATCCGTGCCGTGTGGATCTGGGTTGACGTAGACGTCTTCTGCCTGGCCGTAGGTGGTGTGGTTCGAGGACGAGGTTTCGCCGTCATCCAGGTAGCCTGCACCGTAGCCGTAGCCGTTTGGCGAATACGTCGGCTTTGCGCCGGAGTTGTAGTAGTACGCCATTGGGCCCTCGTGCTGGTAAGTGTTACGCGGTGCACGGGACTGGTTGATCGGCAGGTGGCGGTAGTTCGGTCCGATGCGGTAGCGCTGCGCATCCGCGTATGCGAAGATGCGGCCCATGAGCATGCGGTCCGGGGACAGGCCAATGCCTGGGACCAGGTTGGATGGGTCCAGAGCCAGCTGCTCGATCTGAGCGAAGAAGTTCTCTGGGTTGCGGTTCAGCTCGAAGTAACCGACCTTGATGCGTGGGTAGTCCTTCTGGGACCAGGTCTTGGTCAGGTCGAATGGGTTGAAGCGGTAGTTCTCAGCTTCGTCGAAAGGCATGACCTGAACGTAGACGTCCCACTTCGGGAAGTCGCCTGCTTCAATCGCGTTGTAGAGGTCCTCGCGCAGCCAGTCGGCGTTCTTGCCGGCCATCTCTTCAGCCTCGTCCGCGGTGAAGTTGTGGACGCCCTGCTGGGAGATGAAGTGGTACTTGATCCAGACTGGGGTGCCTTCTTCGTTGATCCACTGGAAGGTGTGGGAACCGTAGCCGTTCATGGTGCGCTCGGAGCGTGGTGTGCCACGGCCGCCCATGAGGTAGGTCACCTGGTGTGCGGATTCTGGGGTGCGGGTCCAGAAGTCCCACTGCATGTCAGCGTCGCGCAGACCATTCTTGCCCAGGCGCTTCTGGGAGTGGATGAAGTCTGGGAACTTGATCGCGTCACGCAGGAAGAAGGTCGGGGTGTTGTTGCCGACGATGTCGTAGTTGCCGTCTTCGGTGAAGAAGCGCAGTGCGAAGCCGTGGACGTCGCGCCAGGTGTCTGGGGAGCCCTGCTCACCAGCAACGGTGGAGAAACGTGCAACCATTGGGGTGACGGTGCCCTTCTGGAAGAGGCCCGCCTTGGTGTACTGGGAGACGTCTTCGGTGATGTGCAGTTCGCCGAATGCGCCGTTGCCCTTTGCGTGTGGGTTGCGCTCTGGGACGCGCTCGCGGTTGAAGTGCGAGAGCTTCTCAATCAGGTGGATGTCGTTGAGAATGGTTGGCCCCTGTGGGCCTGCGGTGACGGAGATGTTCTCGGAAGGAACTGGCGCGCCGTTCTCGCGACGGGAGTGTCCTTCAACGTCTGGGGACATGCCGGTGGTGGCGATGTCTTCTACAGAAGCGTTCTTGTCATGAGCCATGATTTATAACCTCCCTGGAATTAATCTTGCTCAATTAATAACCAACGCTAACCATCTTACCCACATTGATAGGTCCGGCAACTAAGCATGAACTAACTTTTACTCCCCCCTGCTAATCTCATTTTTGTGAAGTATGACGCCGCTGCTCGTGACGAGCATGTCACGCGCCTAGCACTCGCGGCTGGGGGCGGTGACCGGCGCGCTCTCACTGAATTTATTAAGGCAACGCAGGACGACGTCTGGCGTCTCATCGCGCATCTCGGGGGTGTGGACATCGCCGACGACCTCACGCAGGAAACCTTTTTGAGGGCAATGAAAAGTTTGCCCAAGTTCAAAGCACAGGCTTCCGCACGCACCTGGCTACTCTCTATCGCGCGGCGCACATGGGTGGACAACATCCGCCACGACATGGCCCGCCCCCGGAAATCGGCCACCGAAATTGAAGACGCAGCCGCCGAGCGCCCCGCACTGTCCAGCGGGGAGGCTCAGTGGTCGCAGATGATGGATGTAAAAATGCTTCTCGACGCCCTACCGGAGGAACGTCGAGAAGCATTAGTACTCACGCAAGTTTTGGGCTACAGCTACGAAGAAGCAGCCCGCATTGCAGGTGTCCGCGTGGGGACCATCCGTTCCCGGGTGGCCCGCGCCCGCAAAGACCTTATCGAAGGCTCTTAAACAAGCAGTTCAGCAATCTGTACGGTGTTCAGCGCGGCACCCTTGCGCAGGTTATCGCCGGAGACAACGAAGACCAGGCCGCGCTTGTCGTCGCGGGACTGATCCTGGCGGATGCGGCCCACGAGGGAATCGTCCTTGCCCGCTGCTGCGAGTGGGGTCGGGACCTCCACGACGGTCACGCCGGGCGCTGCCTCGAGGACTTCCTTGGCTTCCTCGGGGGTGATCTCGTTCGCGAACTCAGCGTGCACGGTCATGGTGTGGCCGGTCAGGACGGGGACGCGGACGCAGGTGCCGGAAACGCGCAGGTCTGGGATGCCCAGGATCTTGCGGGATTCGTTGCGCAGCTTCTGCTCCTCGTCGGTTTCGCCGGAGCCGTCGTCCACAAAGTTGCCGGCCATCGGCAGCGCGTTGAACGCGATTGGCGCAACGTAGGGGCCGAAGTCCTCAGGCGCCATGACGGAGCCGTCGTGGACCAGCTTCTCGGCGTCGTCGCCAATTTCTTTCACCTGGTCGAGCAGTGCGCGCACGCCAGCCAGGCCAGAACCGGACACTGCCTGGTAGGAGCTCACGTGCAGGCGGGTCAGACCAGCCTTCTCGTGGAGCGCCTTGAGCACGGGCATGGTTGCCATAGTGGTGCAGTTCGGGTTCGCAATGATGCCCTTCTTCAGGTCCTTGACCTGCTCAGGGTTCACCTCGGACACGACCAGCGGGACCTCGGCGTCGCCGCGCCATGCCGAAGAATTATCAATCACGGTCACGCCGGCCGCAGCGAACACTGGAGCCCACTGCTTGGACGTCGCGCCACCCGCGGAGAACAGCGCGATATCAATATCCTTGATGGAATCCTCGGTGACCTGGGCCAAATCCTCGACGACGACGTCGTGGCCAGCGAACTCCAAAGTCTTGCCGGCAGAACGCGAGGACGCGAACAGGCGCAGCTTATCCGCCTTGAAACCGCGCTCCTCGAGGATTTCACGCATGACGCGGCCAACCTGGCCGGTAGCTCCAACAACTGCAACAGTGGTCATGATGTCCCTTTCTTAGGTTTTAGCGGCCGGTTCCGGCGTAGACGATAGCTTCTTCATCGCCGCCGAGCTGGAAACGCTCATGCAGCGCCTGTGCCGCCTTATCCAAGTCACCCTCGCGGATGAGCACGGAGATACGGATTTCAGAGGTGGAGATCAGCTCCATGTTCACGTCGACGTCACGCAGTGCTTCAGTAAAGTCTGCGGTCACGCCCGGGTGCGACTTCATCCCTGCACCGATGAGCGAAACCTTGCCCACCTGGTCGTCGTAAAGCACATTCTCCCAGGAGCCTTCAGTCTGCAGACGACGCAGCAACTCCATGGCGCGCGGGCCGTCCTCGCGCGGGCAGGTGAAGGTGATGTCCGTGGTGTTGTCCTTCAGGGAGGACACGTTCTGGAGCACCATATCAATGTTGATTTCAGCGTCGGCGACGGCGCGGAACACCTTTGCCGCCTCACCCGGAGTATCCGGGATACCCAGGACCGTGATCTTGGCTTCGGTCTTATCGGTAGCAACGCCAGTCAGTACTGCTTCTTCCACAGGAATATCCTCCATCGATCCGGCAACAAGAGTGCCAATGTCATTACTATACGAAGACCGCACACGCAGCGGCACATTCCACGCACGCGCATACTCCACACTGCGCAACATCAGAATCTTCGAACCCACAGCCGCGAGCTCCAACATTTCCTCAAAGGAAATCTTGTCCAGCTTCTTAGCATTCGGCACGATGCGCGGGTCCGCGGTGTACACACCGTCGACGTCCGAGTAAATCTCACACACGTCAGCGTTCAGCGCCGCCGCCAACGCCACCGCCGTAGTATCCGAACCGCCACGGCCAAGAGTGGTGATGTCCTTCGACTCACGGTTCACGCCCTGAAAACCAGCGACGATACAAATCTTGCCCTGGTCCAGCGCCTCCTGGACGCGGCCCGGAGTAACCTCCACGATGCGGGCATTACCGTGACGTTCCGTAGTGATCACGCCGGCCTGCGAACCGGTGAAAGACTGAGCATCCGCACCCAGGGAATCAATTGCCATCGCCACCAGCGCGTTGGAGATACGCTCGCCGGCGGTCAGCAGCATGTCCATCTCACGAGCCGGCGGAACAGGACTGACTTGCGCTGCTAGGTCGAGCAGCTCGTCGGTAGTATCCCCCATCGCAGAGCAGACCACGACGACATCGTTGCCCTGCTTCTTGGTGGCGACAATACGTTCAGCAACATTGCGAATACGTTCGGCGCTCTCTAGCGAAGAGCCTCCATACTTCTGCACGACCAGAGCCATCGCGGCCAGCCACCTTTCGTTCTGTACACATTTTAAGCCTCGAGATACCCACAAACGCGCCTCAGAAATGCCGCTTCTCGACGACCAGATGTTGATATGCGTTTTATCTCGTTGTTTTACGCTTATTTTGTCTGGCTTTATGTTGTTTTGCGACGTTTTCACAAGGGTGCTCACTCATGAATATCTCAGTCTGTACCCCAAAACACTACCTGCACAGTTCTGTGACGAAAACTTATGGGTGACGATTGTGAAAAATTTGACAGAAGCGTCCCACGGCGCGGGATTGCGGGGCGCGGGGGCGGGGGGTGAGCGGGGCGTGGTGGCGTGCATATTTATGAGCTGCGGTTAACTTGCCAGGTCGCGGACGATCACCGGGACACGTGCGACCTGCGATATTAAGGCCAGCTCGTAAATATGCAAACCACGCATGCGTGCAGACCGCATTTTCTGTTAACCCTGTGGCTGGAGTTATCTTTCGTGTGAATATTTAGTGCGCATCTTGTATACGCCAGGTCGCGAAAACTGGGGTCGCAACCGCGACCTGGCGTATACAAGATGTGAGTCAAGGATGTCAGTCAAGGATGCGAGTCAAGAACTCACCTGCTCTTCTGCAAGCGCAACACCGCCGAGCCGAACGGGATTAGTCAGCCCGGCACCCCGCGCCGGTCCATTCCTGCCCACGCCTCCTCCAGAAAACACGCGAACCAGGACGAGGCGCGCGAGCGCGCCACGGATCATCCCATCCGGTGGGATTACGGCAGCTTCAGGCACCACCTCCAGGCCAACGCCGCCCTACGAAAACGCTAGCCTTACGAGCCATACTTAATATCCCAGGTCGCACGCTCCCTGCCAGCCAAGCGCGACCAGGCATGTTAACCGCAGCTCGTAAATATGCGCGGAAGCAGATAAGACCTGGAACGCAGACGCCAAGCCCACCACATCAAACCTGACCAGCCCCTGTATGGTGGACGCGTGCATAATAATCTCCTCGCTATCGTGTTCGCGCTGCTTTCAGCACTCACGATTGCTTGGGGTACCGTCGTCCGGCATCGCATCGCCGAGGAATCGCCCAACGATGGTTCGCTCGAAGGCTCTCCGCTGTGGCGCGCGGTGTCGCGGCCGTTGTGGTGGGCTGGCACGGGTACTGCGCTTTTGGGGTATGGCTTGCAGATTGTGGCGTTGGGGTTCGGAACGTTGCTGGTTGTGCAGCCGATTTTGGTGCTTTCGCTGATGTTCACGATTCCCTTGTCGGCGCGGTATAACGGCACGAAGGTCTCTCAGGTGGAGGTGTTTTGGTCGGCGGCGTTGACGGCGGCGGTCGCGATCTTGGTTTTGGTCGGCCGGCCGACCGCGGGTGATCCGTTCCCGCCGCTGCGTCTGTGGTTGATCGCTCTTGGGGTTGGGGCCATCGTTATGCTGGGACTTATCCGGCTGGCCCGCCATCTCATGCGCGGTGAGCGCGCTCTTCTTCTGGGGATTGTGACGGGTGGAATTTTTGGTTACGTGGCATTGCTTTCTAAAGCTGTCGTAGATATTGCGCTTAACGACGGCCCCTTCGCCCTGCTTACCACCTGGGAGGGATATGGCCTAGTGGCTGGTGCTGCGTTGGGGACGATTGTCCAGCAGTATTCGTTTAATGCGGGGGCGTTGCGCAAGTCGTTGCCGGCGATGACCGTGACCGAGCCGCTTGTGGCCTTCGGTTTGGGTTATGTGGTGTTGGGCGAGAGTTTCCAGGTGTCCAGTTGGGGCGGGTGGCTGGTCATGGCATTAGCTGTGGTGACGATGGTCTTGAGTACGTTTGCGTTGTCGCGGCGTTCCGTCGGTTAGCAATTCCCAAAGTGTGGGATATTCTTCCTCCCTTTTGAAACGCCGGAAGTGTGAATACGCTACACTGTTAGTCATGTTCACGCGGTCGAACCTCCTCCTACTGAGCCGCGGCGGGAACTAACCAGGTCAGACACGGCCGGCGCCCCGTCGCGGTCTTTGTGCATGCCGGTCGTGGAAGCGAAAATTACCTGCACCCGACCGCCTAGAAGGGGCGAAATCGGGGGTAGGACAACCAAGTTAGGAAACTACAATGTCCCCTCAGAATTTCACTGCCCCTCGCGAAATCCAGACCCCTAACGGTCCACGCAACCCAGGCCAGTCGCCGCATAATAAGCAGAAGGGCTCCTCCATGCCTTTCCAGCGTTACCGCTCCTACGCGGAAGAGGTGCAGGACTTCTCCCTGCAGGACCGCACCTGGCCGGACAAGAAAATTACGCAGGCACCTATCTGGTGTGCGGTTGACCTGCGCGACGGCAACCAGGCCCTGATTGACCCGATGAGTCCAGAGCGTAAGCGTCGCATGTTCAACCTGCTGGTCAAGATGGGTTATAAGGAGATTGAGGTCGGCTTCCCGTCGGCGTCGCAGACGGACTTCGACTTCGTGCGTGAGATCATCGAACAGGACATGATCCCCGACGACGTCACCATCCAGGTCCTGGTACAGGCACGCGAGCACCTGATCCGTCGCACGTTCGAGGCGTGCGAAGGCGCGAAGAATGTGATCGTCCACTTCTACAACTCCACCTCTATCCTGCAGCGCCGCGTGGTGTTCCGGAAGAATAAGGAAGAGATTAAGAAGCTGGCTACCGACGCCGCCCACCTGATCAAGGACATCGCGAAGGATTACCCGGACACGAACTGGCGGTGGGAATACTCCCCTGAGTCCTACACCGGCACCGAGGTCGAGTACGCCGCCGAGGTGTGTGACGCGGTCGTCGAGATCATGGAGGCCACTCCGGAGAACCCCATGATCATCAACTTGCCGTCGACAGTAGAGATGATCACCCCGAACGTGTACGCAGACTCCATCGAGTGGATGGACCGCAACCTGAAGAACCGCGAATCCATCCTGATCTCCCTGCACCCCCACAATGACCGCGGCACCGGTGTGGCGACGGCCGAACTGGGGTACATGGCCGGCGCTGACCGCATCGAAGGCTGCCTGTTCGGCAACGGTGAACGCACCGGCAACGTCGACCTGATCACGCTGGGCCTGAACATGCTCACCCAGGGCGTTGACCCGCAGATCGATTTTTCTGACCTGCCGACGATCCGCGCCACCGTCGAATACTGCAACCAGCTGCGCGTACCTGAGCGCCACCCATACGGCGGCGACCTGGTCTTCACCGCGTTCTCCGGCTCGCACCAGGACGCGATCAACAAGGGCCTCGACGCGATGGCCAACGAGGTCAAGCCGGGCGCGAACAACACCGAGGTCTCCTGGGAAGAACTGCGCGACACGATTTGGGAGGTCCCGTACCTGCCAATCGACCCGAAGGATGTGGGCTCCGACTACGAGGCTGTTATCCGCGTGAACTCCCAGTCCGGCAAGGGTGGTGTGGCATACGTCATGAAGACGGACCACGGCATCAACCTGCCGCGCGCACTGCAAGTCGAGTTCTCGCAGGTTGTTCAATCCGTCACCGAGGCAGAGGGCGGCGAGGTCACTTCGAAGTCCATGTGGGACATCTTCGCCAGCGAGTACCTGGACCGTGCCACCCCACTGGAGCTCGTTTCCGTGGACTTTGATACCCCAGACCGTGCCGACGGCCAGTACACCGCCCGCGCCCGCGTGCGCTTCAACGGTTCCGCAACCGACATCGAAGGCACGGGCAACGGCCCTATCGCGGCATACACTAACGCACTGGAATCGCTGGGCATCGACTTTGAGCAGCAGGATTACCAGCAGCAGTCCCGTTCCCGCGGTGACGACGCCGAGGCCGCCTGCTACATCTACGCCGACATTAACGAATCCGCGGCATGGGGCATCGGCATCGCAGGATCCACGACCTGGGCTTCGGTCAACGCCATTAATTCCGCAGTTAACCGCGCCCTCACCCCAGAGACTGCGGTGGCTCGCGGTATCTAAAGGCCTTCTTGATTCTTAAATAGGATCCTCGCAGTTTGGCGACTGCGAGGATCCTATTTTTGATACACCTCCCTACGGTGAACAAGCCGCAGCACGAGGACCCGTAGCTTCCCATCCCATATTTCGTACACCACTCGGTAATCCCCTACGCGGATTCGATAGAGGTCTGCGGCGCCTTTAAGCTTCTTAACACCCGCTGGTCGTGGATCGTGCGCAAGAGATTCAACTGCTGAAACAAGCCGCTGTTGCGTTGGCTTATCCAGCTTGCGCAAACTCTTAGCTGCAGAGGGCTTGTAGGCAATCTGGTAGAGCTGATCTGTCATCAGTACGAAGTGCTGTGCAGGCTAATCCAACCCGAGCTCCCTCTTCAGGTCATCGTGGGTTATTTCGCCAACTTCGTTTCGCGCTAGCTCAGCGGCACGTATATCAATCTTGTCTTCGAGCGCTTCGACCGCTTTGGCGAAGAACTCCGGTGAAACGACAACTGCCCGGGTCCTTTTACCGCGGCTCATAATTGAGATTGGGGTACGTTGGGCCTCTTCCAGGAAACGGCTTTGCTCTTGGCGGAATTGGGAAGAAGTAACAGCTGCAGTCTTCATGCCATTGAGTGTACATCTTGTACATGTCTCACCCGTTTCTCGAGACTCTTCCCAGCATCAGAAACTGCCACCAACTTTCACCACCGGAACCCCTTTCTTACTGCTGAGCACTTAAGCGATTTTGAATAAAAGGCTCGCAAAACTACTTTCTAGCGTGCTACACAAGGAATAGACCTCTGAAAAATCGTGCATCGGCACCCTAGCGATGCCCTTATGAACCGAAAGGCATCTGCAAAAAATGAAAAACAGTAAATTCAAAAACCGCGCAGCCGTAGCTAAAGGAACACTCGCCACACTATTAGGCGTGCTGTTTTACTGTTTCGCAGTTGCACCTATTTTCAAACAAGGCACATATTCCGAAGTAGCCACACACACGTTTCGGACTGTCGGCGCTGGACTGGGGCTAGCAATCGTAGTTATTGGAGGGCTCTGGATTACGGTCCTATCTTTGAAACGTCACTAAGGAGCAACCTGCCCATCGCAAGATTCGCGTCCGTAACCGCGCCCTCACCCCAGAGACTGCGGTGGCTCGCGGTATCTAAAGGTTGGCCCATGGCCGTGCTGGCCGTTCTATGATGGCTAGCATGAGTTTTCAACCGTATCCTCTGGCGTCGTCAGCGTTGGGTGGCGGCGCGGAGGTGCCTTTGTCTGGCGTGAGCCAGGCTTTTCTTTTTTCACTCCTCGGCGAGTCGCGCCTGCGGGTGGATTTGCTGCCGGATCCTGCCCACGGTGGTTTTATTGTTAGCCACAAGCGTGTGCATTTGGGCCGGTTGCCGCAGGAGATGCGTGAGCAGTACCCGCAGTTGGATTATCTGCGTTCGCTGCATCAGGCGCCGCAGGCGGCACTGGCGGTCCGCCTCAATGAGGAGTCGGGTCAGGTTGAGGCCACGGTATCGTTCCCGGCCCCGGGCGCGGTAATGCCGCAGAATATGCCCCCGGAGGAGCCGTGGGCATTACTCCCCGAGGGCCCGCCGCGCCCGCTGGATGTGACACGCGGCGATGGCACAGCATTGCCCCAAGGTGAGGCCCCCGCGCAGTGGTTAGCCCAGGTGAGCATTATCGACGGCACCGTCGTCGCCCTGGTGCAAGGCAAGGTTGTGGGTCCGCTCAGCGCGGAGGATTCGGACGCAACGGCGGGGATTATCCAGCACTTTGAGGCCTTGGGGGTGGTGCCGGTGGCCCGCCTCCTGGACGTCGAGGGCGGTCCGGTTCTCCTGTTGCGCGCGACGGACGAGTGCACGGAGGAAGACCTGGAGCCGGTTGTGGATCCGCTTCCTCGCCTGCACCCATATGAACTGTCGACGGGCGAATTCCCGGCGGTGAGCGTGGGCGAAGATGGCTGGGCGATTACCTTCGATGCGGAGACCGCTGCCACCCCGATTGAGTACGACCCGGATGTGATACTGCGCCCTATCACTTCGCCGTCCCTGTTGGCGATGCGTCCGGACGGGACCCCGGTGAAAGCGCCACAACCCGAACCGGAACCGGAGCCACAGCCCACACCCGAGCCAGAACCGGAGGCCCAGCTCTCAGAACCGGAACCCGCACCGGAGACCAAGAAGAACAACGGCGGTATTGCCCTTATTGTTATTGGGATTGTCCTCATCGCCGTAGGAGTAGCACTTCCTACTTTCGCTACCGGGCTTTCGGCCGTGGTGACGTGGGCCGTGCTGGCGGTAGGTATCGTTAGTGCACTGGTAGGCATCTTCCGTGCTGTGAAAGGATTCAGGTCATGAGCGAACAGGAGCATAAGCCGCGGCGGCGTCGTCGGCGCAGGCGTGGGTCTGGCCGTGGGCGGGCTCGGTCGCATCAGCCGGTGCAGGTGACCCCGGATGAGGAGGTCCCGTTTGTTGTGGTGACGGTGGTTCCTACGGGGATTCATCCGTCGACAAGCAGGCTGGTAGCCGTGGATGCGGTGACGTTCGACGCTGACGGCCAGCCACGCGACGAGTTTTTCGCCGTCCTCAACCCGGGCGGCAAGACGAATCCGGGCCCGACGCATTATCACGGCCTGCAGCCGGAGGAGATCGCGGAGGGGCGGAAGTTTTCGCAGGTGTTGCGCACGCTTGATTCGCTTATCGACGGCCGCACCGCCATCTTCCATTACGCCCCGCGGGGCTGGGGCTTTGTGGTCTCGGAGGCGCGCCGTGCGATGAACGCGGCGGCGCGAGCGAACCGGTCCCGCAAGCGGTCGGGTGGTAATCATAAGACGCAGAAGGTTGGCCATGTGCCGCAGCCAGTTGCGGTGGTGGATACGTTGGCATCTGCGCGTCGTAGTGGCGTGGTGCTCACGGACACGCGCCCGGGCGCGGTGGCCCACGCGGTGGGTGTCCCGGCGGCTTCGCCGGTGGCGTCGGTGGAGCGTGCTGCCCGCCCCGCCGCCGAGACCGCGCGTGAGGCGACGTTGCTGGTCTTTGAGCTGTACAAGTATTTCCGGGGGCACGGGACCGTCGTGAAGCGGGACCCGCAGACGCTCAAGGGTGACCGGTTTGGCCTGCAGCGCTCCGAGATCCGCGTCGATGCGCATGGCGCCCCGCGTCAGGGTGAGAACCCGGGGCCGTATGTGCCGGGCACGGAGTTGAAGCCGGGCATGGAGTTTGTGGTCGCGCCGGAGGTAGAGATTGATCCGAACGAGCTCATCGCGGCGGGCACGAAGGCGGGCCTGAACTATGTGGAGAAGCTGTCGCGGGAGACGTCCGTGGTGGTGACCAACTCCACCGCCGCCGGTGAGCTGCGCGGAAAGGCGATGCATGCGCATCGCAAGGAGATCCCGCTGATGGGCGACACGGCGTTTATGGCAGCGATCCGGCGCATGGAGCCTACAGAGTAATATCGGCGCCATGAGTTTTCTGCAGACAGCACGCACGAAGTTGGCCGTGACGGCCGCGCGCGCTGCCACCGCAGCGTCCCGTGCCACGGGTCGCGGCGCCGGCGGCATGATCGGCGGCTTGGTGGCCCAGGCTATCGACCCACACCTGATGGAAGGTCTCGCCGGCCGCCCAACCATGCTGGTCACGGGCACAAACGGCAAGTCGACGACCACGCGCATGCTGGTCGCCGCACTGCGCACCCAGTTCACGGTGGCTACGAACGACGGCGGCGACAACATGGACGCCGGCATCATCTCCGCCCTGCTGGCTGATCAAGCTGCGGACCGCGTTGTCCTCGAGGTCGATGAGCTGCACGTGGCGCACGTCGCGGACGCGCTGCACCCGGAGGTGCTGGTGCTACTGAACCTCTCGCGGGACCAGTTGGACCGCGTCGGCGAAATCAATGCGATTGAGCGTTCCCTGCGCGGGGCAGTAGAAAACCACCCGGACATGACCGTGGTGGCTAACTGTGACGACCCACTGATCGCCTCCGTGGCGTGGGATCACCCCAAGACCGTGTGGGTATCCGCGGGTGCAGGCTGGACCGGCGACGCCGTGACCTGCCCACGCACCGGCGGGCCCATCATCCGCGATGGCGCGCACTGGTACTCCCCGCTCTCCACCGAGGAACACGGGGAGGCTGGTTTCCAGCGCCCCGAACCCGCCTGGGCTGTCGACGCCATGGCGTTGCACACCCCCACCGGCGATGTGGAGTTGAACCTATCACTTCCCGGGAACGCGAACCGTGGCAACGCCGCCCAAGCACTCGCCGCCGCGACCGTTGCCGGCGTACCGGTTACCCAGGCGGTGCCCGCAGTCGAGGCCGTGGACAACGTGGCCGGCCGCTACTCCACCATCGACTTCGAAGGCCGCCAGCTGCGTTTGTTGCTGGCCAAAAACCCGGCAGGCTGGCAGGAAGCCCTCTCGATGCTAGACCGGAGCGCACCCGGCGTCGTCATCGCCGTGAACGGGCAAGTCGCTGATGGTGAAGACCTGTCCTGGTTGTGGGACGTCCGCTTCGAAGACTTCGAAGGCGTGAACGTGAAATCCGCCGGCGAACGCGGCACGGACCTCGCCGTGCGCCTAACCTACGGCGGCATTGCACACGAGCACTTCACCACCCCCATCGAGGCGATCCGCGCCTGCCCGCCCGGCCGCGTCGACGTACTGGCCAATTACACCGCGTTCCGCGACCTGAAGAAGGAGCTTGAACAGTGATCCGCATCGGTCTTGTCCTCCCCGACGTCCTGGGCACCTACGGCGACGACGGCAACGCACTCGTGCTGCGCTCCCGGGCCCGTATGCGCGGCCACGACGCCGAAATCGTGCGCATCACCCTGGGCGAACCCGTACCCGACGACTGCCACGTCTACACCATCGGCGGCGGCGAAGATGCAGCCCAAGTCCTGGCCGTGCAGCACCTCCGCCAGGACGGAACCCTGCGCGCCCTCGCCACCTCAAAGCCAATCCTGGCGATCTGCGCCGGCTTCCAAATCCTGGGCCACAGCTTCCACGCCGGCGGCAAGGTGGTCGAGGGTTTAGGGCTTATCGACGCCACCACCTCCCCCCAGGACAACCGCGCCATCGGAGAACTCATCACGGACCCCGCACACGTGGACGGTCTTACCGAACCCCTGACCGGGTTCGAGAACCATCTCGGCGCCACGGTCCTGGGCCCTGGTGCCCGCCCCTTGGGCAACGTACGCCGCGGCATGGGCAACAACGCCGACGACCAGACCGAAGGCGCCATCCAAAACCAGATTATCGCCACCTACATGCACGGCCCGGTCCTGGCACGTAACCCCCAGTTGGCGGACCTGCTGCTGGCCCGCGGTATGGGCGTGGAGCCTTCCGAGTTGGAGCCCCTGGATCTGCCGGAGGTCGCGGCCCTGCGGGCGGAGCGTCTGAAGGCGTAGACGGCATACAAAGGAGGGCGGGGCTGTCGCTTGGAGCGACAGCCCCGCCCTCCTTTTGGTGGAACTGTGTTGGTTACTACTCGTTAGAACTTACGAGCCGTTTTGCGCGAAGTCATGAACGCTGCACCAGCCGCCAAGACACTTCCGATAATCAGCCAGCCGATTCCGTAACCGCCAGTCTTGGGGAGGTCACCCTTACGGATGTCAGCCACCTGCATAATCGAGTGCGTTACTTCATTCTTATCTACCTTGATAGATATTTCGGGGTACTCGCCAGCACCTCCTTCAAGCCTAATCTCAGGATTGCCGGACTCATTCTTGACCACATCGAAAACGATGGGGCGTGCAAGCAACTGATAACCTGCTGGCGCCAAAGTCTCAACAAGCTCATAACGCTTGCCGACGCCGAGATTTTCAACTCGCGATTTACCATCTGTAATAACTGCGACTTCAGTCCTTTGGTCACCATTTACTTCAAAGAGCGTGAATTCTGCTCCAGAAAGTTGTTCGGGCTGATCATCAAAACTTACTTTTTCGAGTGACAAATCAATCTCCACGGCGACCTTTTCGTTCTCGATGACACAGTTCACGATCCCCCGGAAAGGAACATTAACGCCAAATCCGGGGCGAGAAGCATCGTTGATATTCCGAATTGTGGTGGGTTTGTCTTTCCACTCCGCTTTTCCATTAGTGGTCACATACTGGCGGGTAGTGCACACAGCGTTCTCGCCATTTTGCGGTCGAAGGTTATACCCGTCTTGTTGGTGTTCAACAACCGTTACGGCTTGACCTTGGCCATCAGACTGATTGAGGGTGCGACCATAGCTTCCATCTGCACTGGTCACATCACGAGTCTGCTCAGTAAGCACGCCATCACCGATGAGAACCTGCTTTCCTGAATCGACGGATGTATCAAAGGTCCAGCCTTGTCCTGGGGATTTGATACCGTTTTCGTCATAGACATTCTTCGTGATGTTAATCGAACCAAAACAGTTATCTAGGATGAGGTCACTCAGTTCCTTTACCAGATTTTGGTAACTATCAACAGTAGTTACAGCATCGGGGCTGGATATGTCTGCTGCCATTCTATGGGTGTTCCGAACACCTGCCCGCCAGAGTTCGGGCTGGTTATTGACGATATACTCGGTGCCTTCTGGTTTGTCCCAGATGGCCACAGGCTGGCCATCAGCAAGCAAGTCACGTACCCATTCCTGTTCATTTGGAGTATAACTGGGGTAACCGTACGAATTGGTTGGCCAAGTAGACGGATCTTTCTTACGTAATTCGACAATGTCGAAGTAGTCGTCTTTCAAGATATGCTCATTGAACGATTCAACGCCAACCATAACCGTTTCAATACGCGTGCCACTGTCTTTCAGACGGTTGGCTTCTGTTACAGCCCTAGACAAGTCACTTTGATTAATCAATTCGCCAGCATCGAATCCAGGATCTGGGTAATCACGGTTACTGGTGGTCGGAATGCCGTCAGTAATGAAATACACTACATCGTATTCACCTGATGGCACCTGTTTCAAACCATCTTCATAGTTGGTGCCGCCTCTACTAGAATTCTCAATTGCACCAACTGCGCGACGCAAATCTTGCACGTCCGATGGGACGTTAAGGTTTTTCGGCGTGGTTGAAACGGCCGGATAGGTGTTTGCTGTCGTTGAGAAGTTATAAATAGCCATGGAGCTACCTGTGCCCTGCAGGGCGTCAATAACAGCAAGGCCAGCATCTCGGCTTGGTTCTAAGCCGCCGGCACGGCGTACCGAGCCTGAAAGGTCAAAGACCAACGCAATTTTTCCACCACAGCGAGGAGGAATGGCAGGGTTTTTCGAAGGGTTTGGTAGCCAGTCCAATTGTTCACGAGGAGTCTCTGGGGCGTTGATTTCCAGCTTTGGCGCATTCCGGTCCAGCCAATGCGGTCCTTCATGCCAAAGATTCACGGCGCAGTTACTGGTTGATTCAGCTATTGGTATGTATGCTTCAACGTCGAAATAACGTGGCTTCCAGCCCTCCTTTGAATCGTAGCTACCTGCGAAATATACGCGCTTCATCGGTTCGCGAAGATCAAAAAACAGACTATTCCCGGAAACAGTAACTGTGAAGTCAGAATCTGCGCGCAATTCGGTCCAACCAGATTCGTCGCCACCATAGCGAAGGCGCAAGCGAGGATCGTTTAGAGCTACCTTTTGTGCGAGGTTACTTACATTATTGACTACTACTTCAACGACATCTGTTTGTCCGCGCTGTTTCGTAGATTGGTACTGATCCCAATATGTTCGCGAATACAGAACTCCACCAGCATAAGTACACTTGTCATCGACTCTATCATTGGGGATTTTTACGAAATTTGACGGACTAGTGGGATTCCCCTCGGCAGGTGCCTCATATTCGTTCCACAAGGAAACTTTACAGCCACTTGCTCCGCCTTGAATCGGCAGATGCGCTTCGACATCATACGACACAACGTTCGCTGGCGGGCGCATTTTTGTCGTTTTTAAAGCGAAAAATACTGAATTCCCGCTGGCAAAAACAGTGTAATCTACTCCATTTTGCAGCTCTTGCCATCCGTCTCCTTGGCTACCAAAGCGAAGCTTGAGTCGAGAATCAGAAACATCTAACTTAGAAGGGACGTCAACATCGTTGACATCGACCTGTACGACATCCACGCCCCCGTTAGCCAATGCGGAAGATGTGTTATCCCACCAAGTTTTCGCAACAACTACGCCACGATTTGAAGAGCAGGAATCCCAAGTCCTCGAAAGTGGAATTTCGCGGTAACTGCCAGAATGAAGCGGGTTACCTTGTGTTGGAGGAGTTACTGGTCCGGACGAGATCGGCTGGCCCTGCATCGTTGCTTTCAGGTTAGATGGCTGTTGGCCTTGCCCCCATTCGATGACGATAGAGCTGTATGGCTGTACTTCCACACCGCCTGGGATCGACACAGTTAATGTCTTACCGCTAACAGACATGTAGGATATTGGATAATCGACGCCATCAATTGTTAACTTTCGGAGCTTTTCATTCGACCTAGCCGCGAAGTTAACATTACTGGTTAACGTAAGTTTACTCATATTCATGGAAGTACTTGGTTGCATTTCCACAACAAGCTTCCCTACATTCCTATTGAGGTATGAATTAGTAATCTCAACAGGCTCAGTAGAGGTCTGTGCTACAGCAGTAGCGGACCTCCCTACTTTTTGGCTTCCATTTCCAGCAGCTGGTAAAAGTGAAAAAACGAGTAGCAGCGAAAAAGTTGCTGCAAGAGCCTTCACCGCAGTCGATTTCAGCAAACTCAACGTTATAGTCCTTCTCTTCATTATTTACTTCCCCTAGCACGTCGTATAGCCAAACCACCGAACATAACCATGATGAGACCAATCACGATAATTCCGAGAACTGATGCTCCGGTCTCAGGAAGCCGACCTGTACCGGGTTTGTCAGGCGTGGTTTCTGTTGTTGGGGGTGGCGTTTGAGAAGTTGTTAGCGGGGGTGGCGTAGGTGTTGGCGTGGGATTAGGATTTGGTATTTCTTTTGGAGGGGTTGGCGTTGTTATACCGTTATCGGATTTCACCTCGATAGTCACCTCATCAAGCCAAGCTCCAGATTTGCTGGTCATCGGGAGCAGCACTAGCAACGGTTTAATGCTCTTGTGCTTCACACCGGGAATGGCAGGTGGTTCAGTTTCAATGAGATATAAGCCAGGCTTCATTCCTTCAAAGCGAGCCTGTCCTTCGGAATCGCTTACGGCACTGCGATATGTCTTAGCAAAGCCAAGTTTCTCGGCCTCCGGGACCGTAAGGCTACGAGCGCGCGAGTATCCATCTTCAGTTCGGACGTCAATTCGATCAATCTGCCGGACCGTAAATGTGTATCCTTCCAACGCACCTGGGGGTAACTCGCCTGTTGGAATATCATCAAAAATATTATTTCGGGGCAAGGTGATTATCAGAGTGGTGTTCCGCTCACCAATCGACCGTGGATTTACAACAGTTCCAGTATTTGCATAACCAGAAATTACACCGACATCAGCTTGTGCCTCCTGTAGGCCCAGACCCACACAACAGCTCACTGTCATAGCCGTGGTTAGGGTGGTAGCAAGCGCATACCGTTGAAGATACATTCTTAAGCACCATCTTTCAGATCCGCCAGCGAACGGAGTTTATCGTTATGTCTTTTCGTGGTCTTGCGCACCCATAGGAATAGCAGAATTCCTATGAGCAACGCTCCCGCCAGCATTGCCCACATCCACCATGCCCACTGCAGTCCACTTGTTTGAAATACTTCCTCTTCAGTGGAATCCATCGGCACGCGTTGAGCTGTTACTAAAAGGCTGTGGCTATTGATGCCGTAAGGTGTGCACGTAATAAGCGTGATTTGGTCTTTTCCGGCTTCGGGGCGCAATGTGTTTGTTTCATGCGGGAGGACTACCCGAATATCGTCGACAACATACTTGAGCTTCTCACCGGAGACCCCCAAATAGATAGCATCACCTTTGACCACATCATCAAGGTTGTCGAACAATGTGGCATTTGTAAGTCCTGTGTGCGCAGTGAGTACAGCATGAGTCCCTTGACCACCAACTGGTAGATCCGAGCCGTAAAGGTGTCCCACGCCTTTCTGAAGCGTTTTTTCACTCGTCCCGTGGTAAACCGGTAAATCTACTTTGATACCAGGAATTACCAAACGCGCCATCACATCATGGGTATCTAATTCTGCCAGATAATTTTGATAATCAGTATTGTCTTCCGATATTCGGTTAAGCCATGGATCAAGAATTGGCCCGTCCGAATGATTCGAATTATAGACCTGCGCAGAAGTATAGCGTTCTTCGAGTTCAGAAGTATTAGCTCCATCTATACTTCTAGTGTATTGCGCGGCCACCCTCATTTGTTCCCAGTTATTTAATTGTGTCACGACTACTGGATACACCAGGAGCACTATAGCAATAAGCGCGAGTAAACACGTGGGAATAAGTTTCTTCGCAAGGGACGCTTGATCGCCATCCCGCTTTTGCCTCTGCGACGTTGATAAAACCATTTCAACCTATCTTGGTGCACCAATTAGCCGTTAAAAAGTCCCTCCCGTCCGCCCTATTAGGGCGGAACAAGAGTGGTGACTAAGGTGTTTAAGCCTTAGCGTTGTTACGACGTGCGACCCAAGCAGCTAGGCCTGCTACAAGAGCAGCCAATGCTGCAAGAATGCCAACACCCATACCACCGGTAAGAGGTAGTTGCGGCATTTCGGAGCGCTTGTTCTCAACCTTTGCGGTGTATTGAACTGGTTCGCTAGTGTTGAGCTTCTCATCGCTCGAGACTAGCTTGAAAGAGATAATGTCTTTCGTAGCCACAAAGCCCTTCGGTGCCTTGGTCTCGACCAAGCAGTAGGTCTTATCGATCGTGCTGCTGTTGTTTTCCACATCGGTCACGTGCAGACCGTCGATGACGACCTTGCCGTCCTCGCCGGTGGTCCACTTATCAGTGCTGCCAACGGTGATCTTGTCGGTTAGCTGAGAAACTTCAGTCTCTGCACCCGTGCAGCGGTAAAGCTCGAATTCAGCGCCTTGAAGAGGAGTTTCCTTGCCTTCTTCGGTCTTGACGATGTTTACCAGACCCCAGTAGGTCTTGACTTTTTCAGACGTGGTTGTCGTCTCTTGGTCCTGGCCTGGGTAATGAATATGCTGACGTGCTTCGTTTACGGCAATACCGTCGGTTCCCGCTACAGGCTTAACCTTTGCGGTGATTGTCAAATCGACGGTGGTCGCAGGTGCGAGTCCGGAGAGCTTCTTCAGGCCATCCTGAGTGAACTTAACCTCAACTTCACCAGTAGCTTGGTTGATGGTTAGATCATAGTCTGCACCATCCGCGATTGCGGTGCCATCCGACAGCGCTACTTCTGCACGAATATTTTCCAGGTTTTCCACATCAAGGGTGTCGGTGATACGGAACGCCTTGAGAGTTTCACCCTGTGGAATTACTGGCACGGTACCCTTAACCAGGTACTTAATGTCGTCACTAACGTTTTGGTCAGCGTCAACTACTTCCTTAGTAATTCCGGATGTAGTGTTTTTCGGCTGAACCGTTACGTTGTAATTCCAACCGTTACCTTCAGAATTCGTGTACGGAAGAGAGACGATGAACGGAGTTGAAGGAGCGACGTCGGCTGCAGCATAAGTCTTCTGAGTGACCGTGTCGGTGACTTCACCTTCAATTGTTTCGGTGAACAGCCAGATGCCCTGGTCGATGGAGGAAGAGCCTTCCTCAAATACCAACTTGCCGTCCGCACCGGTCGTGCCTGTGACAGTGGTCTGTGTGAGTGTAGCCCCGAGCTCTTTATAGTTTGCTGCGGTGAGAGTACCAAGCTTAGCTGGATCAACGTTGTCAACGTTCAGCAGCGTACCAGTGAATGTAGCGCCCTGAAGAGGATTGCCTGTTACGGCTGGATCTGCAACACCAGAACCAGGTCCACCGATCGCGGTCGGGTTGAGACGCTTGTCAATGGTGAGAGTAACCTTAGCATCAGGATCAATTGTCGGGGAAACTACAGAGGGCTGCTGGCTCTGAGCGCTAGCTACAGACCCCCCCCGCTACTAGCGCAAGGCCCAGAACGGCTGCTGCGCTGGCGGAGCGAATATAAGTCGTACGCATGGAATTCATGCTCTTTCTACTAGGTGTGAAGGAATGTCCTAGACTCTATTTCCCTATGTCTCGACGTAACCTATCTCCATCGAGCCTAGGGAAATACCTGGAAAATTATTATTTCCACAGGAAAAGCCGAACACGTAGGCAGCTTACAGCAACATTCCATTCATGTAAAGGTCTGCATCGTTCCTGACTGGGTGAGCAACCCATCACGTGCGAGCTGACATTCAAAATATCAATCTCAAGCTGATGTGGTCCGCGTTCGTACTTAAAAAAACCTTGCTGGTAGTACGCAATGAAACAAGCAACCACAGGGGAATGGTTGTGGTTACCTAGGAGCCCTACAACAGCTAACTGCCAAAGAATATTTTTCGGGCTTTGCTTGAAAAAATATCAATCACAGCCGACGCATAGCTCCTAGACGCAGCTCCATTCACGAGCAATCTTGTCATAGTTTCTTTAATCACATTTCAGCTCGGCGGACATTCCAGTTTTTACAGCGTCAACCGCCCGGACAGGGCGCGGGATAGGGTCAGTTCGTCGACGAACTCCAAGTCCCCGCCCAACGGCATGCCGGACGCTAGTTTGGAGATCTTCAGGTCCGGGAAGTCGCGCAGCAGTCGCACCAGGTACGCCGCCGTGGCCTCGCCTTCGGTGTTGGGGTTCGTTGCGAGGATGACTTCGGTGATGGTGGGGGCGTCGTCGTAAAGCGGGGCCTCCGGGGTGGAATCAGCCAACTCCCGGTCCTGCACAACACCACCAATGCGCTGCAGGAGGGTCGTGATGTTGAGGTCCTTCGGGCCCACGTTGGCCAGCGGGTCCAGCGAGCCGCCGAGCACGTGGTAGCGGCCGGAGTATTCGCCGGTGCGCTCGATGACCTGGATGTCCTTCGGCTCTTCGACCACGCAGACGGTGGCTCGGTCGCGGCTGGAGTCGGCGCAGATGCGGCACACGGCGTCTTGGGAAATGTTGTTGCAGATGCGGCAGAAGGTCACGCCGTCGCGGACTTCGCCGAGTGCCTTTTGGAGGCGGTCGATGTCCTCGGGTTCGACGGTCAGCAGGTGGAAGGCGATGCGTTGCGCGCTTTTCGGGCCTACACCGGGGAGGCGGGAAAGTTCGTCGATGAGGTCTTGAAGTGGGCCTTCAAACACGGTTTCTTCCTTTCGCAACGAAAACGGGGCGCCGGAAGCGCCCCGCAACACGGTTGTAAAGTTTAGCCGAAGAGTTCGCCGAGGCTGCCCCCGCCGAGGCCCTGGGAAAGTGGGCCGATCTTTTCTTCAGCCAGCTTGCCGATCTTCTGGTGGCCGTCGGCAAAAGCACCAACGATGAGGTCCTGCAGCGTCTCGACGTCCTCAGGGTCTACCACCTGCGGGTCGATGGATACGGCCTTGACCTCGCCACCGCCGGACAGGGTGATCTTGACCAGGCCGTTGCCGGCTTCACCGACGAGCTCGGTAGCCATGATCTCAGCCTGTGCGTTCTGCAGCTGGGACTGCATTTCCTGCGCCTGCTGGAGGATCTGCTGCATGTCTGGGAGGTTTGCTTCGCTCATTCTTCAGTACCTTTCTCGGGCGTAAATTTCTTCCAACTAGTGTACCGACTACATCGGCGTAGCGCCGAGCTCCTTGTGCAGAAGGTCCATGGCCACCGACATTGCGTCACGACGGTCCAGGTGGCCCGGCGTCTGCGACTCCTCAATCATCTCCCGGGCCTCCTCCGACTGGTCGAAACTGTCCTCGGGTGGGACGTCCTCGCCGGGCGGTTCGGGCGGCAGGGGAACCTCTTCCGGCTCGCGCGCCTTGTTCTGTCGGGCGCGTTGCACCGCCTCCGCCACGTTGATGCGGCGCCGCGGTGCAGGCTGCTCAGGTTGGGGCGCGGGTGCCGGCTCCGGCTCCGGTGGCTGGGGTTGGCCGCCTAGTTTGGCGGGTTCGCCCCACGTCGGCGCCGGTTCAGGCTCCGGTTCGGGTTCCGGTTCTGGCTGGGGTTCCGGCGTGGGCGCAGGTTTCGGCGCTCGCGCCGCTTGCGTGCCGACGACCACGTGAACCCCAACCTCACGCTGCGCATAATGCGACACCGCCTGCACGATCGCCGCATTATTCGGATCCGCGTTGAGGCGTTCCGCCAACGCGCCCGTGGTGTGCCCCAGCGTCAGCGCATTGTCCGCGAAGTCGAGGACCTTCGCCTCCGCCATCATGATCTCGGCGGTGCGTGCCTTCGTGCCCACTTCACGACGAATCTGCGCCCAATTCTGCGTCACCTTGTCCAGGATTTCTGCGTCAGAAAGCTCCGACGATTCCTGCTTTGGCTCGGGCTGCGGTTCGGGAGCTGGAGCCTGGGGTTCGGGCTCGCGTTGCGGTTGCGGTGCCGGCTGCGCAGGTTCCGGCTCCGGCTCCCGCTGCGGCTGCGCCGGCTGGGAGGCTTGCGCCTGCTGGCGTGCCATCTCGCGGGCTTTCTCCACACGCGACTGTTCCGCACCCGCGGCCGCCTGGCCGGCCTGCTGTTGGGACCTACGCCCATAGACGCGCCCGGAGCGGGCGGCCTTCGCGGCGGGTTCGGAATTCGTGGTGCCCGTCGCTGCAGCGGCGTGCGCCGCAGCCTGCGGAGAGGCCGCAACCGGTGCAGGCGGGGCTGCCGCCGGCTGGACCAGGTGCGCGAACAGGATTTCCAGGAGGAGGCGCGGGGACGTGGCGCCGCGAAGGTCGGTGATGCGGGAGTTTACTTCGTCGGCAAGCCGGGTGATCTGCGGTCCGGTGAACATGGCGGCTTGCTCGCGGAGGATGTCGGCGCGGTCGGTGGGGGCGTCGACGAGCCCGGATTCCAGGGCGTCGGGGACGGCTTGGAGCACCATGAGGTCGCGTAGCCGGTCAAGTAAGTCGGTGACGAAGCGGCGGGGTTCGATGCCTTCTTCGATGACGTCGTCGATGATGGAAAAGAGCGTGGGCTTGTCGACGTTCGCGAGGGCAGTCACGGTGTCGTCGAGAAGCGACAAATCCGTCACGCCCAAAAGCGGCAGCGCCGCCTGGTACGTCAAACCATCCGGGCCTGCGCCGGAAAGCAGCTGGTCAAGGAGGGAAAGAGAGTCGCGGGGGCTGCCACCACCCTGGCGGATGATCAGCGGGTACACCGAATCCTCGACGTACGCGCCCTCCGCCTCAACGGTGCGCTGCAGCAACTGCTTCATGCCCTGCGGCGTGAGCAGGCGGAACGGGTAATGGTGGGTACGCGAACGGATCGTGCCGATGATTTTCTCCGGCTCAGTCGTGGCGAAGATAAAAACCAGGTGCTCCGGTGGCTCCTCCACCACCTTGAGCAGCGCGTTCGCACCCGCAGAGGAAATCATGTGCGCCTCGTCGATGATGAACACCCGGTAGCGGGACTCCGCCGGCGCATAATAAGCCCGGTCGCGCAGCTCACGCATATCGTCGACACCATTGTGCGAAGCGGCGTCCAACTCCGTCACATCCAAATTGCCCGGCCCACCCGGCGCGAGCGACACACACGACGGGCACTGCCCGCACGGCTGCGACGTCGGACCATGCACACAATTCAGCGACCGGGCCAAAATGCGTGCCGACGACGTCTTCCCCGTCCCCCGCGGCCCCGAAAACAAATACGCATGGTTAATCCGCCCACTATCCAACGCATTCGACAGCGGAACAGTAACCTGCTCTTGGCCAACTACCTGCGCAAACGAGGCCGGCCGATACTTCCTATACAGCGACACGCTCTCCACCCTACCGCAGCGGCGCTACGCGCCACTGCGGTAGGGAATTGGTGGACACTGCGGTAGGGAAAGGAGACACCCCGGCCTACAACCACTCCCCGCGGGACCAGTCGTACAGATTCACCTCACGCTCAGCGGCGCGCTGTAGCAACTCCCCCAACCCGTGTTCTTGAGCGAAGTCGTATTCCTCCTTGCGCAGCAGGAGTAACTGCAGCATAAGGGTCATCCGCTGCTCTTCCGGTTCCACGTATTGAGGAACCGGGCCGCCCCACAGCAACGGGGAGATAAGAGCACCGTGGCGCACTGTGAAATCCGCGAAGTCCAAGTTCGCCCGTACCGCCAGGCCGGGCAGGATGGTTCCCGGTTGCGCGGGGAACGCGGTGGCTGCACCCGCGAGCATTCCGGCAGCGGCACGTAACACCACATCAGCGCTATCTGCGCCGGCGGTGGTGACTGTGAGGATCTCGGTGCGCAGGTCGGTGGCGTGGTCGTCGGCACGCACTACCCCGGTGTCTACCTCAGAGAAGTCAGTGGTCACCGCGTATGTCAGCCCGTCCTCGCTGCCGACTGCCAGGCCGAAGTCGGCGCGGGGCGTTTCGGTCAGGGGTACGGGCATAGCGTCCTGGAGCCAGGCCATGCGGGTGTGTGCGTCCACGGTTCTCCTTTAACTGCGCGACAGGGCTAGACAGGCCGTGATACAAAAACTACATTCTGCGGAATTTCAGAAAATCCGACCTGCGGATATTCGGCGGGCAAAGCCACAGAATGTAGTTTTCGTATCACCACGCGAAGTCGGCCTAGTGGCCCAGCTTCTCTACGGCGGCGAGCAGGACGCACGTTGCGACGCCGTCCATCGCGGTCTCCACCTGGTCCTGCGGCGGCAGGGACGGAGCGAGGCGGATGTTGCGGTCGTTCGGATCGTCCTTGAGCGGGAAGGAAGAGCCGGCGCCGGTCAGCGCGATACCTGCTTCCTTGGCCAGCTCAACGACGCGGGTCGCGGTGCCGTCGAGGACGTCCAGGGAAATGAAGTAGCCGCCTGCCGGGTTGGTCCAGCGTGCGACGCCATATTCGCCGAGGCGTTCCTCGAGGATGCGGTTCACGGCGGCGAACTTCGGGGCCAGGGACGCGGCGTGCTTGCGCATGACTTCGCGTACGCCTTCGGCATTCTTGAAGAATTCGGCGTGCGCCCACTGGTTCACCTTGTTCGGGCCGATGCCGCGGACGCCGGCGTGCTTGGCGTACCACGCCAGGTTCTCCGGGGAGGACGCGAAGAAGGCTACGCCGCCGCCGGCCTGGGTGATCTTGGAGGTCGAGGCCATGACCCAGAAGCGGTTCGGGTTGCCGGCCTCTGCCGCGTAATCCAGGATCGGGAGGATGGGTTCCGGCTCCGCGGCTGGGTCCGGGTTGAGGGTGTGGATGGCGTACGCGTTGTCCCACACGATGCGGAAGTCGGGGGCCGCAGTCTCCATGGCGGCGAGGGCGCGGGCGCGTTCCTCGGAGATGGTGATTCCTGTGGGGTTGCCGAACATCGGGACCAACCACATACCCTTGACCTGCTGATCCTTCGCGAGTTCGGCGATGGCGTCGGTGTCGGGGCCGTCGTCAAGCATGGGGACGGTGATCATCTCAAAGCCGAAGTGCTCAGTGATGGTGAAGTGGCGGTCGTAGCCGGGGACTGGGCAGATCCATTTGACGGTCTCTTCGTGCGCCCACGGGCGTTCGGAGTCGTTGTTGCCCCAGATGTAGGACCAGCTGATGAGGTCGAACATGATGTTCAGGGAGGAGGAATCGGCCGCCAGCAACTGTTCCGTGGGGACGCCGAGAAGTTCGGCCCAGATCTCGCGGATCTCTTTCACGCCCTTGAGATTGCCGTAATTGCGCACGTCCTCCCCGCTGGGGGTGGTGTGATTGCCCGCGCCCGGAAGTGAAAGTACTTCCTCCGCAATGTTGAGCTGCTCGTTGGACGGCTTACCGCGCGTGAGGTCCAGCTGCAGGTTCTCCGCCTGCAGGGTGGCGTACTTATTGCGGATATCCTGCGCAAACTCTTTCAGCTGCGCGGCATCCATGTCGAGCAGAGACATAAAACCCTCCTGAAGTGGCTCAGTGCTTATCGACGCCCCACCAGCCCCTGTGAGCCCGGCAACGTCGACACAATCGTCCGCCCTAGGATACACCCGCCAGGAACGCGGGGGAAGAGGTTTCGGGGAGGGTTGGTGGGCAGGGATGGCCTCAGAAGGTGGGCCTGACAGCCTAGCGTGTTACAGTGATTGACTTAGCGCTCAAGAACGGTCCCTGATCCTTAGCAGATTATATCGCTTGAGCGTTTTTGTATTCCAGGAGTCTGCACTACGCCCCACGGAAAAACTGACGCATTACCAAGAACTGCCAGCTTCTACACAGCGACAAGATTTGTTGACAACATCAAGCCGCTACAATGCAGATAATAAAAAAGGCAAACATGCTGCTCATAGTTTATTTTTGAGGGTTTTTTAGCAATGAAAAACTTGCCAAACGTGAGGTAGGACAGTAAAGTTCGTGGCGAGGAAGCCTGCAAAATACTTCCCCCAAAAGGGGGCCTTTACGCTCTGATGAAGTGCAAAGGCCTACAGACCGCCTAGCTAAACAGTCAGGCACATAAGGCTATGAACCTAATCGTCCGAACGGAATACCGTGCGATTAGTCCCAGCCTTTGAGCCCGTTCACTGTCCAGCACTGCCTCCACTTTTGCCCAAGTGGAGGCCTCTTGGATCGACCTGGAGAATTGTCGTTGCAATGTTCTCGCATCGGAACCTCCTCTGGCTTGACGGCCCCTGCGTGAAATAAGCAGTGGCCCGCCGAGGCATCGCCACTGCCATACCGCGGGGTTTCCAACCTCATTTCTGATGTTGCAACGCCCTCAGGCTAACACAGGGAAATGCCGACAAGCGTCGAAGAAGTCCCCCGCTCCGGCCCGTTCAACGAAAGTTTGCCACCACCAAGATATTCGCCAACCACAGCTTGGCTTACATCGCAAAACACTATCGATTCGTGAGCCAATGGGCATATCCACCCGTCTCCCCACCTTGTCACCCCACCCGTGGCCGTTTTATAATTGGGAATCATTTTCAAAAGCCACATAGCCTAACGGTCAAACAGCCAGCCGGCTCAACAGCTTCCGGCCCACCAGGCCCGGAAGCGTCCCAACTGAAGGAGCACCACCCATGCATTCCCCTTCCCATACGGTCCGCCTAGCAGCGGCTTTAAGTACGCTCGCCCTCGCGCTCACCGCGTGTACCCAAGCGCAGGACTCCGCCACCCCGAGCAGTCAGCAGGAATCCCACACCGCCCAGGCGGCAGATACCCAAGATACGAAAGATACCCAGGCCTACCTGGAGCCTTTCGGCGCGGCGATAAAGGAGCATTGGCCGGTGTCTGGCGAGATTTGGCCGGGTGTGGATTACACGCAGCACGTGGCCGTCGTCTTTAAGCTTGATGCCAACGACGAGGTGCAGCAGGCCTGGGCCTTCGACACGAACGGTTCCCGCGAGCTGACCACGCAGGAGATCGCGGGTCTCACCCCGCCGGATGCGGGCGGTTACAGCGAGGGCGAGCTGGGTGATCGCACCGCCGTTTTCCTGGCTATTAACGACGACACCATCGCCGAGGACCCGGATACCACCGAACTGTACCGCTTCGCTTCCCACGAGCTGGTTCACTTCTACCACCAGCCGAACCTCACCGGGTCCGCTGAGGAGGGCAGCCGTTCCGAGTCCTACCCCATCGACCCGGCGCCGCGCGTGGCCCGCCACATGATTTACCACAACCTAGTCCAGGCGTTAAAGCATCCTGAGCAGCGCGAGGAGCACGTGCAGCACGCGAAGTTCTGGCATGAGCAGTGGAAGCAGCAGTTCCCTGAGGAGGCCAAGGGCATCGCGTGGGTGGACATTGTGGAGGGTCACGCCCGGTATATCGAGAATTTCCTCACCTTCCAGACCGCCGACAGCACACCGGAGGAGATCCGCGCCGGCGCCCTGGACAATATTAAGGAAGAGACGTTCCCCAGCGCCGACAAGGAAAGCTACGAGCTGGGCTACGTGGCTGGTTTGCTTCTCGACGCCACCGACCCCAACTGGAAGCCCGACTTCCTCAAGGAAAACGTCACCCCCGTGGAGAAACTACTTGCCGGCGTGACCCCTGCAGAGCAGACCGTGGACCCCGCGATCAAGAAGGACGTCCAGGAAACGATCGCGGACGCGAATGAACAGCTCGCCCCGTACATGCAGACCCTCAAGGAAGCGGAGGACGACCCCTCAGTTCCCTACTTGGCGGTGGATATAATGGCGTCGTCGGGAAGCTTTTACAGCAAGAGCTTCGTCAGCTACCTGGGCAAGGATGCCGTCGCGGGGTTTGTTGGCCAGTACGCGCTCGGCGGCGGTGAACTGTCCGTCGACGATGCGGGCGTGTGGATGGCTGGCACCGAAATCCTCGTGCCGCTGCCGAAGGGCACGCAGGCCGAAGGTGGGACGCTCAACCTCGACGGCGGGAAAGTGAAAGCCAAGGGCGTGAAGGTCACCGCAGAGACCGAAGGTGGGCGTACCGTGTACCGGGCGGTTGGATAGGGCTCCATCTAACAGTTACCTACAATTTGAAACAGGCAACGGAGTTGTTAATATCAGGCCGTTAGCCTGTTTTTATTGTGCGCGTAGTCGACAGAAGGGATTTTGATGCCGACGGCAAAAATCATGGTGGCGTACGGCACCCGCCCTGAAGCGATTAAACTCGCACCAGTTATTAAGGCACTGCGGGACGATTCGCGGTTCGAATCAGTGATTGTGTCCACAGGCCAGCATCGGGAAATGCTGCAGCAGGTCACTGACTTATTCGGTTTTACGCCCGACGTAGAACTGAACTTAATGCATAAAAAGCAGCCGTTGAACCGGATTATGTCCCGTGCGTTGAAGCGTTTGGACGAGGTTCTGAAAAAGCACAAACCTGATGTACTCGTGGTGCAAGGTGATACGTCTACCGCAGCTGCTGCGGCTATCGCTGGGTTTAATCGGGAAGCGAAAATTGTGCACGTCGAAGCTGGTCTGCGGTCCTGGGATTTGAGTTCCCCGTTCCCGGAGGAGGCGAACCGGAAAATTATTTCCGCTATCGCGTCCCTACACCTCACGCCGACGAAGAGTGCGAAGCAGAATCTTCTTAATGAAGGCATTGATCCGGACCGCATCCTGGTCACTGGGAACACGGTGATCGATGCGCTGCGTGAGACCGTGCACAAGACGTCCGCTTTGTCTGACCCGCGCATCTGTGAAGCGCTGGAGAAGTACTCACAACGGATTATTGTGACGTCGCATCGCAGGGAGAACCTGCCTGCGCTCAGCGCGATTGGTTCCGCTATCGGGCATTTGGCGCGCGAGTATCCGGATACGGCTTTCCTGCTCCCGATGCACATGAATCCTAAGATCCGTAAGCGTCTGCTGCCGGCGATTGAGGGGTTGGACAATGTGGTCACCACCGGCCCACTGCCGTATGACCAGTTCATGCACCTTATGCAGGAAGCTACGTTGATCGTTACGGATTCTGGTGGCGTGCAGGAAGAAGCCCCCGCGCTCGGGCTTCCTGCCCTCCTGATCAGGGATACCACCGAACGGCCTGAAGCAATCGACGCCGGTGCGGTAAAACTTATCGGCTCGGACCCGCAGGCCATCATCAGCGAGGTAGAAAACCTGCTGGAAAATCCTGCCGCGTATGAGGCAATGCGCCATGCCGTCAACCCCTTTGGTGACGGCGCAGCAACTCCGCGGATCATCAGCGCACTCGATGCACTCGTCGCTGCGCGCCCCTTGGATGGGATTGCGGAGTTTCAGGCCCGCTACTAAGGCTATAGCTTTGCGACGGGTATAAACCTGGGAGGCGTGTAGCTGGCACGGAATTCGTCCAGGATTTTCTCACTGGATGCGGTATCTCCCTTGGACTTGTACTCAGCCCACTGGGAATAGCCTTTCACTACGTCGTCGACGGGGCCGTCGGCGATCATTTCGCCTAGGTGCAGCCACGCCGCCCGGTTGCACATCGATTTCACTTGAGCCGTGGAGTGCGAAACCAAGACTGCCACGCCGGCGGATTCGGTGAGTTCGTCGATGCGGCGCTTGGCGCGCTCTGCGAAGGAGGCGTCACCAGCGGACAGGGCTTCGTCGATAAGCAAAATCTCGGGGGAAATTGCTGTGGAAATCGCGAACTTTAAACGGCCCGACATGCCGGAGGAGTACGTGTTCATGGGGCGGTCGATGGCTGCGCCGATATCGGCGAGTTTTTCGATCTTGGGCGTGGCCTCATCAACTTCGGCGGGAGTCATTCCCAGCGCGAGGCAGCCCAAGCGGATATTTTGCGCACCGGTGAGGTAGGTTTGCATCGCTGCGGAAATGCCCAGCAGTTGGGGGCGTGACGTTGCGCGGACTTGGCCCGAGGTCGGCTCCTCTTGGCCGGCAAGGATGCGCAGGACGGTGGATTTGCCGGACCCATTTTGGCCTAGGAGGCCTAAAAATTCACCCGGTTTCCCGTAAAAGGACACACCCTTGAGCGCGTTCACTTCCCGTTGGCCTTTTTTGCGGGAGAAAAGCCCGGTTTCTACATCGCCACTTTTGAGGTAATAGTCTTTGACCACATTGTTGACAACAAATAACGGTGATTCCATTGTTCTTCCCTGGATGGTTAGCGGATGTTGACGTACTTTTCTTCAGCCTGCCAGAAGAAAATGAAACCGATAATGAAAAGCCCCACGCTCCACGCCGCTAATTGTGCCCACAATTCCCACGACGGTACGGAATCGTAGACCACGCATTCGCGGATGGCGGTGAGAAACTTATAGGCCGGGTTTGCCATCATAATTTTTTGCACAACCTCGTGGTCCACGAAGCGTTCGATGGAAAAGAACACTCCAGAGATAAAGAACCAGGCCCTACTAAATAGGTTGACGGCAACCTTGAATTCCGGCCGGAATGCCGTTAGGCGGGCGACGATTAACATGAGCCCGAGGCCGAAAACGTGCATGAGTAGGTATAGGGGGATGACCAGGAGGATCGTCCACGAAATGCTGAATTCGTCTTTGAGCGCAACCGCGCCGATCACCGCGATAGTGGCGGGAATGAGGTTGTCCAGAAAGTAGCGGAGGACGTGGGAGAATACGACTGCCGCGCGGGGGAAGTTGAAGGAATCGATCAAGTTTTTGTTCACTTGAATAAGTCCCACGGCGGCGGTGAGGAACTGGCTCATGAAGCCGAAGAAGATGACGCCGATGACCAAAAAGCTTAAAAAGCTTTCCACGCCACGGCTTGTTTTGAGGACGAAGCCGAAAATGAAAGCATAAATAACAATATCCAGCACCGGCATAAGGACGAGCCAGATGCGCCACAGCGCATAGTCACGGGTGGTGCGGAATGCTTTTCCTTTGGCGTCGGCGATGATGAAGAATCTGCGGTCGTGCAGCTGCCGTAAATAGCCGAAGAGGGTGGGCTTGAGGAGCAGCGGCTGCAAGCTTTGGCCGTTGTATCTGATTACATCGTCACTCAAGAAGGTTCTCCCGTCTGCTAGTACCTTCCAAAGCTTAGCCGAGCAATCTCTCAGGGAAGAACCAGACAGTATACTATCGGATGGTGTATAGAAGCTTCGGTTTCGAATCCCGTTCATGCATTCACCACGAAAGCGAGCATTACCCGTGCACCATGTGATGGTTATTTCGCATTACTGGTACCCGGAAAACGGTGTTCCACAACGTCGCTGGCAATGGCTGTCCGGTTTACTTACAGATGCTTCCTACCGGGTCACCGCCATTGCGCCACCGCCGCATTATTTGCGGAATGTTTCTACGAATAAGTGGTGGAATTCGTTGCGCAGTTCCCGGAATCGCGGCCCGGAAAGTGGCCCGCAGGGTGAGCGTATTGTTCGGGCAAGTTTTATCCCAGTCAATCACTCGTTGACGTCGAAGTCTTTGAATCAGTTGTGGTCAGCGCTCTCCACTGTGCGAATTGCGGTGGGTCAACGCGTGCGCGGTACTATGGAGCGTCCCGACGTCGTGGTGGGCACTGTTCCGGCTATTCCTACGGCTGTCGCCGCTTTTATGGTGGCCAAGATTTGGCGGGCACCCCTGGTTATTGATTTACGCGACGCCTGGCCAGAACTGCTGGATACGTCGGAAAGCTGGAACGCGGCGACGGGCACTACCTCGCGTCGGGAGCGCCTGCTGTCCGGGCTGCCGATGCGTCTTGTCAAAGGGGTGGTCACGCGAGCCCTGAACAGTGTGTTTAAAGCCGCCGACGCCTTGATCGTGACCTCGGAGCAGCACCGGCAGGACTTGGTGGCGCGGTTTCACGCCCCAGCGCACTCGGTGGTGACGGTGCGTAACGTGTTCCCGCCCGCGACGATGCCGGAAACGCCAGCAGCCCCAGACCACGCGCGTGGCGAGAAGCCCGGCGCGCACTTACATGTCTTGTACGCGGGCACCATTGGCCGTGCGCAGAATCTGTCGAACGCGGTACACGCCGCCCACCTGGCAGCCCGGGAAGGCGTGCATATTACGTTGCGGATGATTGGTGCCGGGGCGGCGAAGCAGGAGATTATGAAGGAAGCCGGCGAACTGGGCGTCGATGTGGAGATGCTGGGGCGGGTGACACCGGATCAGTTGCATGAGCATTATGCGTGGGCGGATACCGCTCTGGTTCATCTGACGGATTGGCCGCCGTTGCGGAAGGCGGTGCCGTCGAAGACGTTCGAGTTGATGGCGTTGGGCATGCATATTACCGGTGTTGTCGCTGGTGAGGCCGCCGATTTGATTGAGGATTTGGGGGCGGGGGCTGTGGTGGCTCCGGAATCGCCGGAGGACTTGGCGCGCACGTGGGCCTGTTTGGCGCAGGACCGATCGTTGCTCGCGGTGGATGAGCGCGCAGCCGCGTGGGTGGAGGATGAATACGCTCACCGTGGGCCGGCACGTTTTCTGCAGCTTATTGGTGATGTGATTGGGGCGAAGGGTCGTGTCCGTGGTTAAGAATCTTGGTCTGCTTCTGCCCTCCGTGCGGCTCGCCGGTACGGTGTCGGCGAAGTTGTTCGCTGAGGATCCGGTTGGTTTTACTGCGAAGGTGGCGGAGAAATTCCGGATGTCTACAAACCCGGTCCTGCACCGGGGCGCGCGGCTTCTTTCTGGTGGCCTGAAGCGGATAAGTGGTAGCCCGTTGGATGCGTATTGTGATGCCGGGGAGTTCACCGCGGGTATCCAGTGGGCGGAACGCCAGCGGCGTGTTTCCCGTAGGGAGGCGGCGCTGGTGCGGGTTCACCGGGAGAAGTTGGAGCGCTTGCGCCACGAGTTCCCTGCACGGATTCCGATGCGCCGCGCGCACACGGTTGTGCACTATCTGACGAACTCGTTGCCGTACACGAATTCTGGGTACACGTTGCGTTCCCAGAAGGTGCTGCAGGCCCAGAACGCAGCGGATATTCACGCCACGGCGCTAACGCGTTTGGGGTATCCGCTGGTGATCGGCCAGTTTTCGCGGTCGCAGTCGGATGTGGTGGGAGGCGTGACGTACCACCGCATGCTGCCCAAGGATTTCCCCACGTCCCTCACCCGCCGGGATACCCGGGCGACGCAGGAGTTGGTGGACTTCTGCCGGGAGCAGGGAGCGGAGGCGCTGCAGACGACGACGGATTACACGAACGCTATCGTCGTCGCGGAGGCGGCTGCCATCCTGGGGATCCCGTGGGTCTACGAAGTCCGCGGGGAGCTGGAATCCACGTGGGCTTCACGACGCCCACCCGAGGCCGTGGATTCGGAGTTTTATGCCCTAGCCCACGCTGCTGAGACGCGCGCGATGCTGGCGGCCTCGCATGTGGTTACTCTCAGCGAGGTGTCCAAGCGGGATGTGATGGCACGCGGTGTCCCAGAGGAGCGGATCACGGTGGTCCCGAACGCGGTTGATGATGCCCAGCTGGAATGGGTTCCGGACCCGGCGCGGATTGCGGAGCTGCGTTCTTCTCTAGGAATTGCGGAGGACCAGATTGTGGTCGGCGCGATTACGTCGGTTGTGGAGTATGAGGGTTTAGACACCCTCATCCGCGCTGCGGAGCTACTGCCTGATAAATACGTCTTCGTGATTGTGGGCGATGGTACGGACCGCACCCGTCTTGAAGCTATGTGCAGCGCTAAGAATGTTCACTTCGTCGGTAAGAAGCCGCAGAGTGAGGTCTTGGATTGGTATGCGCTTGTGGATGTGTTTGTCATTCCGCGCAAGGACCTTGCCGTGACCCGGAAGGTCACCCCGATTAAGGGTTTGCAGGCCCAGGCGCTGGGCACGCCGGTTGTGGCCAGCGACCTTCCGGCGTTGCGCGAGGTCACTGGGGGTGTGGAAACGTATGTGATACCGGAGTCTCCGGAAGATTTGGCCCGCGGTATCGCAGACGTTGCGGGCACGCGGAACGCGCGCGGGGTGGAGTGGGCGCGGCAGCGGTCATGGTCGGCGAATAGCCGCCGCTACCAGAGCATATTCTTAGGCTAGGCGCGGACGTGGTCTTCGTTCAGGCCGAAGGTGTGGATGTCCGCGCTTTGCGCCAAGGTGAGGTCTGTGGCGTTCCAGGTGTGGTCGTCGTGACGCATGACCATGAAGTTGAACTGGTCTGTGGAGTAGATGGGTACCCCGGCGTGGGCTACGCGGCGGAGGAAGTCGGTGTCTTCCCCACGGGTGCGTTCAGCAAACGGAAACTGTTCGAGGATGTCGCGGTCCGCCATGAGGGTGGCCCCGGCGACGAAGTCAGTGAACATGCGGGCGCGATTTTCCCGGCGGAGGGCGATGGCGTTGAGCGTGGGGAAATAGATGTAATTCGCCGCTTTGCCCACTACTTTCGCACCGGTGTCCCACATGCTGAGGTACTGGTCGGTGAGGTAATTGGGCAGGTAGAGGTCGTCATCGTCGAATTTGGCGATAATCTTCCCGGCGGCGTGAGCTACGAGTTCGTTGAGGCACTCCCCCAGGCTGGCTTCTGCCGGTTTGTGCAGGCAGCCCTCGGCGTGGAACCCGTGAGTCAGGATGAGAAGTTCGGTGCGCGGGTAGGTTTGCCGGCTGAACTGTGCCCGCACGTGTTCTAGTTGGTCGGGGCGGTTCGTGGAGACAACCACGCTGATCAGGGGCAATGGCATCCCGGCGGCATCATGCTCACCCCTGAGAAGTTCACGGAGTTGCCCGGTGGCAATCTTTGCGCGCAGCAGCGGGGAGTTCAGGGCGGTACGGATTGCGGTGGTGTTTTCTTCCACCAGGGGGATTCCGGCGCGGATGAGTGGTGCGCGGAGCTCTGCCGGTGGTTCGATGCACGCCTGCACGTGGGGTGCAATATCGGTGACCTGTAGTTTTTTGGCACCCCACCGCGTGTACAGCCCGCCGGAGGTTCCGAGCTCCAGGTAGGAGATTTTTTGTTCTTTCTCCAGCTGCCGCCCTACCTGGCTGGGCCCGTAGGAAAGGAGTTGGAATGTGCGGGCTTCACGTAAACGGGGCCAGGCGGATGCCAGTTTGAGCCCGCCGAGCGGGCCGCGACGTTCTACTATGAGGGCTGCCCGGCGTAGGAGCTGTTTCATTTTTTCACCTTGTGGATCAGGGCGGTGAGTTTTTGCCGCTGCTCAGCCGGGATCTTCTGGGCGAGAGCACCAGCCGGTGTGGGCAGGAGTGCTGGGAGGAGGTAGGCGGCCAGTACGCTGCTGGGCGGCGGGACGTGGCCGTCACCCCATTCGCCGAGGACTAATTCGGGCTGGGTTTCCAGGGATTCTAGGAAGGGTTCGGCGTGGGTGCCACGGTGTGTGTCCGATTTGTTTTGGAAGTACGTAATACGCGGTTGGGTGGGAAGCCCCGCATAGTATTTCTGTAGGTCCAGGATTTGGCCGGATTCTGGGTCTTTGCATACTTCGGCCCAGGCTGTGACGGAGTGTTTGTGGTGGTAGCGTTCCACGTTTGTCTGTGGGTTCATAACGAACGCTTCGGCGCTGTGCCGTAGTTGGGGTGCGGTGACGAGCGCCGCGAAACCGCCAGCGGATCCCCCGAGCAGGACGGCTTTTTCTTTGTTCCAGGTGTCCAGGATGGCGTCGATAAGCTGCGGGATGAGGTGTTGCGCGGGCTCGCTCCGGGTGCCGGTGTACCAGCCGATCCGCAGTTGCTTATCGACGGTAAACGCCGGGTCCGACAACGCGATAAGCGAAAAGGGCAACCGGGAAGTCAGGCCCACCCCGGAGAAAAACGGTGGATACCCGGCGGTGCGGTCCACTGCCCCACCGAATACCACGAGCACATTCTTACCCGGGCGCCTACGCAGGAGGATGTCCAGGTGGGACTCGCCGAGGCTGATGGCGTGGATGCCGTCCCCATAGCCTTTAAGCTGTGTAAAGGCCTGGGGCGAGGAGTGCGTGATTACTGGGTACTTCCAGTTTTCATACTGAGTATCATCCTGGGCCATCGCATGTGTACTTTCCATCGGGAGGAGCGTGAATACATTCCACGCTACAGTAACATTCAGGGTTGAATATTCCGGACCGGTAACCAAGGACGTACGCAGGATGAGCATGCACGAAGACGACATGGAACAGTTACACTCATCCGTCTGCGCGCTGCTGGACGCCAATAACCTTGACCAGCTACGTGAAGTAGTGGACACGGAGGCTTTCGTCGATCTTGCCCAGGCGTGTTCTTACCGCACACGCCCAGCGCCGGATTATGCGGTGGGCGTTTCCGGGTTGAGTTATGGTCAGCTGCGGATGCTAGACGCTGTCACAGATCACTCGGAGCCGATCTGTCCAGCGGTGCCACGCGTGGTGGTGCGTTCGACGGAACGGGCATACCGGTTCAGCGTGGTGATTGGCGTGTACAACAGTGCTGATTACTTGCCGGCGCTGCTGTATTCGTTGCAGGCGCAGGACTTCGCGGATGTTGAATATATCTTCATCGACGATGGTTCATCCGACAGCAGCGCTGCGATAGTGCGTTCGTGGGCGTCTGAGCGTCAGAATGTCACACTGGTTTCTTTGGGCCGCAACGTTGGTGCAGCTGCCGCGCGTAACGCGGGCCTGGATTTCGCGCGCGGTGAGTGGGTGACGGTGGTGGATTCTGATGATGTGCTGGACCCGCACTACTTCACCCAGGTTGCCGGGTTTATGGATAAATACCCGGGTTGTGCGATGTACACAACCCGTATTCTGCGCCTGAATGGGAAAAATGGTGAGGTCGGTGATTCCTTACCTCTGGGCTTCAAGTACCGCAGCGGGGACCAGGTAGTGGACTTGGGCGATCAGCCCACACACATCCAACTGGGTGCTACAGCGTTCTTGAAGCGCGCCATACTGGAAGGCTTAGGTTTGCGCTATGACCGTCGTGTGCGCCCCACATTCGAGGATGGGCACCTTATTTGCCGCTATCTCCTTGGTTGCACTGCTTCCGCGGAGCGCGTGCAGGTAGGTGAGGTGGCATCTGCGCTGTATTTCTACCGCTCGCGCACGGACACGAGTTCGTTGGTACAAAGCGGGTGGGGCATCGGAGAACGGTACGACGATCAAGTGCGCTTCGGCTACCTAGCACTGTTGCAGCAGGCTGTGACTCAGTGCGGTGCTGTGCCCGCATGGTTGGCGAATACTGTTTTGTACGACATTTCCTGGTACTTCACCGAGGACATCACCACTCGGGCACGCACTATGTGGCTGTACCACCAAGCCGAGCTCAAGGCCCAGTTCTTAGAGCTTCTCGACGCCATCTTCGCCCTCCTACCACCGGGCACAGATCCGTGCCGCCCGGTCAGTTCCACGGTTCGGGATGCGTGGGCCGTGAAGTATTGGGGTAAGCCACCTACCGGCGATTTTTGCCAGCACTTTTTCGACGAACCCTTCGCCCACGTGACGTATGAACGCGAACCACGCGTGCCCAAGGGGACGAATCCTCTGACGTGGGCTGAGCGTATGCGGCTGCGCCGCCTGGTGACCGGAGATAATCGGGCCGTGAACCTGGCGAAGGCCGTATCCCGGAAAGCCCGCCACCTGGTAAAGAAATCAGCCAAGCTGAAAGCACAAGTGATAGTGAACATTCCGTGGGCGCCTGCGAGCTTGAAGGGCGCGTGGGTTATCACGGACCGGGTTACTGGTGCTGGCGATAATGGAGAGCACCTGTACCGCTGGATTGTGGACAACACGGACCAAAAAGCGTTTTTTGTTCTCAAACGTGGCGCCCCTGGGTGGGACCGTTTGAAGAAGGACGGCTACCGGGTTTTACCGCATGGAAGTGTGCGTTCCATACTTGCGTACTTGAACGCGGAGGTTGTCATTTCTTCCGACGCGGTTGTGGAGTCCCGCAACCTTGCACCCGCGTACTTGTATGGTCCCTCGCGTGCGCCTTTTGTGTTTCTGCAGCATGGGGTGATTTACAACCGCAATATTAAAAACATTGCCGGGTGGTTGAACACGATTGATATTGACCTCATGTTCACCAGCACTGAAGCGGAAACCGAGTACGTCGCGGCGCCAGATTCGCGGTTCCGTATTAGCCCTGACCGTGTAGTTCAGGTAGGGATGCCTCGCTGGGACCGACTTGTGGAATTGACGAGGGGAAAACTGCCGGGGGCGCGTCTCACAGTGTTGTTGATGCCCACGTGGTTCCCCGGCAAAGATTATTCCGCGTGGACAAACCTTGCGAAGGAGTTACGCGAGGATTACCAGGTCCATGTGATAGCGCATCCTTCGATCGCCAACGAACTAGGCGTCGACATTGCCCAGGATGTGGTGGACCCGCGAAGAGACGATTTCCAAAGTATCCTCGCCGCGGCGGATGTGTTGGTCACCGACTACTCTTCGGTGCTTTTCGACGCCCTCACGGCCGGAAAACGGGTGCTGCTTATGCACGGCGACGGTGACCGACCGATAGTGACCGATAACGCCGCCGTGGCGAATCTGCCGGTTGCAGCCAATGTTGACGAGGTCAAGGAACTCCTAGGCACAATAAATAGCCAACGAGAACCTACTGCTTCTGCGAACCCGTCCTTCTGCGCTGATACATACACCGCTATACGCAGGTGCGTAAAAACGATGGATGACGCAGATTAGGAGTTGTAAGCCTCTACCTTAAATTTGGTGCCAAATGACTGACCGAACGCCCCTGCTACATGCAACTTGCCGATGGCTCCACTGGACCAAATGCCGTCAGCCGTGACTACAGTGACGGACAATTCGTAGTTTCCGGCGTCAAGATCGTCTAAGTCGACGCCTTTACTGCCAATGTCATGGTAGTAGGCCTTAGCAAGGCTTGCTGGTAGGTCACGGTTTCGGTGAGCAATTCCCAACCGTTTGGTAGCAACAACTTCCCCACCTTGGGTGATAACCAAGGACATGAGCGCCTGGCCCCATTCGGAGATAGTCGTACCAGCAGGTGCCAAACAACCACGTACCAACAGGCGTCCCTCTGGATTGATGGACAAGACGTCTACGTGGTTGTATTTTCCATTAGGAATGATTTCACAATCGGCGTGCCGAAGCTTGAGCACATCCGTCTTTTTCTTGTCCGCAGAGATTAAAACGCTGTAGTCTTTCGTGATTGCTCCGGCCCACCGGGAGTTCTTTGCCGTTAGCGGTGCTAGAGCAGACTTCCTAGCTTTGAAATGGTTTAGGTACACTTTGGCTTCATGCCCACCGAAAGGTAAGTCATCAAGGGAGACACCCTGACGCTTAAGGGTTGCGGTTAAACCACCTGAATAGTCAACTCGCCCCCAACGTGAATTCCGTAAAGAAACACCGCTGTCTAGCACGGTTCCTAAATCAATAGTTTTAGGTCCTATGTGAAGGCGACGCTCCATCTGCCCGTAGCCGTCCACTGGGATTCCGCGGAAAATTGTGTCTGCTTCGACGAACAGACGGCCGTCATTGACTTTCAGAACCTGTATTGAGGTCTCAGGCGTACCATACACTGACGCGGCGGCTGGCGACGTCTCCTCTTTCCAATCTAGGATTTCATGCGGGCCCAACTTTACGTTAAGGCCTTCTAGCAGTAGCAAGAGAAGTCCTTGGACTATAGGCACTGCGTAGGAAGTGACTGCGATGTGGCTATCTACATAATCACTATTAACCGCGATGAGGTTGAAGTTCTCAAGCCTCGATAGTGCTTCCACATTGGGTTCGATCTCGGTCTTAAACTGCGGATCACCTTTAGAAGTGATGAGGTAAATCGGAGCACCCCCGCCACGGTTTTCCTCAATAAGGTCTGGCAGTAAAGAATCCATTTCATCCAGGACGGCCTGCCCGCGCTTACCCGCAACAATTTTTCCAGCAGTCGGCCAACTCGTTTTCAGGTACGTGCCCATAAAAAGCTGTGGAACGGTAACCACCGTACCGCCTAGACCAAGTTTTAGCGAAAAATACAACGCAGCACTGCCACCTTTAGAAAAGCCGGCTGCAATAATCATATCGCGGCTAATATTGAATTCTGAACACAAATTGTCAATGAACGACTCTACAATATCTTCCGGCCAAGACTCGCCATCGTGGCGCAAGTAGTAGGAATTAGCGTTATTTTCACCGAATTCATCGTAGATCCAAACTATATCTTGCCGGACACAGTTAAGACTATTGCCGGAAAAATCTAATGTTCCTTTATCCCGGAACCCAGAGAAAATCACCAGAATATTGCGTCGATCAGTCTGAGAGGGCTTGTATCGATATTTTAACGATCGACCACAGTGGGTGTAGACCCCATCTCCTTCATTGATAAACATACATATACCCCATTCGTGGATTAGCGACATCTAAACGGTGTGGAAGGAAGCAGGACAGTAAGTCTACACCGCTCAGCCAACATAGATACACTATGCACAGTAAGCTACCATGGGACACCAGGCTACAGGTTTGACACGTCCCGCTAGAAACCGGCCAATAGCCAGTAAACCCCGAAAGATCGTACGACAGCCCCAGGATAATAATGGAAATAATTAAATCATTCACCGAACCTCCACAAAGCAATGAGATCAAAGTTAACCCAAGCCTATCTACTTTGGCCAGAGACGCAAGGATTAACATTAACGGCAGTAATAACATTATTGTCATAGAAGACGGAGTTAAAATAGAAGGTGGCAGCATTAATGTCAATGGATCGAACAGCCTTCTTTATTTAAGCCGAAATCGACACCCCTACCGACTTCAGCTGTCCGTCAACGCAAATACTTGTGTCTTTTTCGGTCCAGATACATTTATGAATGGAAAGCTCACCGCGACCACCTCAGAAGGAAAGAATATTCTAATTGGTCGCGAAGGACTATTCTCTTATGGCATCACCATGCGTACAGCTGACCCTCATCTGATATACGACTCCAAAACAAAAATGCGTATTAACGCCAGCAAATCTGTACTTATTGGAGACCACGTATGGCTGGGCCAAGACACTCTCATCCTTAAAGGAACTCATATAGGCTCTGGGGCGATACTTGCCGCCGGTTCTGTTATTGCAGGGAAAAAACAACCCTCGAACACAGTCTTCGGAGGTAATCCAGCCCGCCAACTCCGTGACGGCGTGTTTTTCTCGACGCATTCCGTACATGCGTGGGGGGGGGATGAAAAGACTAAGGAACACGAAATTATGGAGACACAAGAATGGATTTATGAATTTGATAGTCGCGAAACCGTAGATTACTCCTTAGCCGATCGCAAGATTAGTACAGCAAAGGACGCCACTTCCAAGTTGAACGTTGTCAACGAATTTCTTGTAGACACAAAAGACGTCAAGAAAAACCGGTTTTTCATCTAACGCCAAGAGACAAATCACGGCAAAAAATACAAGGCACGGAAAACCAGTCCATGGTGAGCTCGGCTCCGAAGCCGAGCTCACCATGCCGAGTAGCTCTCGGGAGACATCAGCCTGAACCCGGGAGCAGAAAGCACACCGGATTTGGCTGCTCGCCCCCTCACCAACCACCATATTTAAAGCACCACACGAGACGTAGTAATACGGCTCCTGGTTAAGGTGCCGGGTACGGATATCAGCGAGCAGGGAATCGAAATCTTCTGCCCATCACGGATACCTGCAATTTCAAGAGGTTCTCTACACCAAATTTGGCTACAAGCTCGTTCATTCCACCGGTTGAGACCGCTTTCATATTACGGGTTGCAAAGATTGTGGTCACCCCTCGTGCTGATCCGAGATAGCACTCAAAGAGCCAATCAGCGATGAACGAACCGTACATAGCTTCGCATTAGCAGCGGAGTTTAAACCAAGCCTGGTACCACGCCTGTGAGTTGAGCTAACCATTCCGGAGTTGGTTGGCGGCGGTGCGGCAGGGCATAGTCTGCGCCTCGCGCACTGTGTCGGCTTAGGCTGACAGGATCTGTTTTAGAAACAAGATAACGCCGCCATAACAACCCTGATATACCTTAAAAGACTGATTTAAGAGGCGGTAACGGGAGATCTGTTAAAAACCCAATCAAAGAAATAGTCACCATATACATCACTACAACTCGTATGCAGGTAGTAAAGGACACTACCGTCTCAAAAGAGGGTTTCCTAAAGAATCTTGCCCTGATTCAACGCGCATATAGCCAAATTGGCGCTTTTAGATAATTACAAAACGCCATTTCGACGTCATGCAGCTATTTCAGCAACTGCTCAATCTCCTGGCTAACACGTTCAGAGTTATTGAAATCTCGAAACTTGAAAACTCTCTGAATACGGGGTTCATATTTGTCAATATCTTGAGCTGAACCAACCATGCTGTTCACTAAGAAACCAATCAAAGACTGTAAATCATAAAAGACCGGACCGAAACCATCTTCGACAAAATCAAAGTCACCGTAGGCGACGGTATGTCCACCGCGATTGACCAGATCATCAAATTGAATATACGCTATTTTCTTCCGAAGATAAGCCGCATCAGCGACCACGCTAGAATAGTCTGTTACAAAAATTTCAGAGTTAGAAATAAGCGTCTTGTAGTCATACGGGGGCACGACAATATTTGTAAACTCTCCTGGAACAAAATCAATATTTTGCGGGGAGAAGTTAGGATGGAGCACAAAATCAAGAACGTAACCCTCGCGCTCAAGGGCTTTATTTAGCGTTTCAGAAGATAACAGCTGCTGATAAAATTGGAAGTAATCTGAATCCTTGAAATCTTCCCGATAGTGTCGCGTATTAGTTGAACGATCGAATTGACCGGCTAACTGCGACCTCCACGTTGGAGCAACAACAATACGTTTGGTATTTTTGTTATTTACCAGCCGGTCGTGCCTCGGGAATCCGAGTACCGGAACCTCCACGCTGTCTAGGCCGTAATTTCCTTTAGTCACTTCGTTTAATTCTGTCTGGCCACACACTACGAACCTCGCCAAAGGCTTGTCGAATGCATTCAGCCAGTCAGAAATATCGTTAATAGTTACCCCGTGCTGCAAAAACACAAATTCGAAGCGATAATTATCGCGCATAATGCGTGAATCGGCACCAAAGGGATTAAGAATGTGATCGTCTGCTTGAGACGATGCGAAAACATCGGCAACAAGATAGAGCAAACGCCCTACAAAACTGTCTGGTTCAACGACAGTTCCAACTTTACGCAGATTTTGGTATTCCGCAGAATCTTTGCTCTGCAAGAATATAACTTTCCTATTCCGATTCGTATTTGATGCCATGTATCGGAAAAACGCTTCACCGTTATCGCCGGCTGATGAAAAGCGGTCTGATATGAGCCAGATTTGCTTCCTTTTCAGAGTAATTAATATAAGACTCAGGATCCTATAGCATAGAAGTATAGACTTTTTTCTTTGGATGCCTTTAGTTCGCTTATCGTTGACAATCGTCCGCAGAAGAGAAAATTCGCGCCGCCAAATTTCACGTACCGTTCGGGGCTTAACCGCGAAGTACTTGTTTTTTACATTTTGGACAATAAAGGATTTTAAAATCTTGTAACCGCTCGGAGAGTCAACCAACCCCGCATTTTTCACAAATGTAACTTTTGGCCTATATGTTCTGCCGCCATATCGGATCGCTGGTCGAACACGTAGATTTGGGATTACCTCTAAATCTACTTCAAAATAATATGGCTGGAAAACCTCTTCGCCAAGGAAGATAGTGCGTTTTTTCTTGGGCGCTGGGACACGCTTCAGTGGTACAAATTCGTGGTTGGTAAGAAATCCAAATTCGACCTCAGCTATCGGCACACCCTTATAGTGGCCCTTGACGCGAATTTTTCCAGACTCCTGCCGCAACGATTCGATTACGCACCCAAAAGAAGCGGCACCGGCTGCCCAAACCTTTTCATCGTCGAGAAAGGCAGAATGCCACCGGATTTGCAAATCCGGGATAGCTGGTTTCTGGCGCCTCATACTAAAAAGCAATAACTTATGATCGATATGAATATGCCGCTGTCGTAGAATAACATCGGTGTCCAGGTAATGCGCCAGGTTAACTATTCCTCGCTTGTATTCTTCAAGTTCCTCAGCGCTTAATACGTTTTGTGTTCGTTGTCTAATACGCCATTGAAGATCGTAGCAAACCGCATATTGTACATATTTGGGAACGCTACCTTCACTATCTTGAAATTCATTGAAAAGCGCTTTCCCGAATCCTTCAATTACATCAATATAGTACTCTTTTCGCCCTAGATTTGTATCAAGAGCAGACGTGCCATCGTTGCGCTTCCGGTACATGTAGCAAGCTTCCGCTACTACCCCGTATTTACGCCTTTTCATGATGAGCTGTGTCATAAATTTCATGTCTTCAGCGTATTTCAAATTTGGGTCTAGATGTAGCCCATATTCTTCAATGGCCGTTTTTTTCACGAAGGACGCTGATAGTGATCCTTGGATTAAATCCCAATTTTTCTCTACGTTAATTACACGAGTACCGTCATGAAATTTATGATTAAGTATATGCTGCCCTGTTTTATCCCCAAAGAATTCAAGAGGGATCCCGATTGCGTCGATCTCGCTTTCATGATCTTCAAAGAAGCGGTAAACGTTAGAAAACGTGTTCTTAGAGTATTTATCATCGGAATCGAGAAAGCCTAAATACTTGCCACGCGCTAAACTCATCCCACGATTCCGCGCTTGGGATACACCTCTGTTCTCTTGGTGGAACGCGCGGATGATAGTGGGGTATCGGGCAGCGAGCTGATCTACTAGGTGAGGCGTCTGGTCAGTGCTTCCGTCATTGATAATGACGATTTCGATGTTGCCGTCGACGTCGAAATCCTGATCTAGAATGCTCTGAACAGCTTCTTCTAGGTAGTCTTCCACGTTGTAGGCAGGGATGACGACTGTGAAGATGGGGCCGGTTTTCGGCACGTCTAGCTCATCCTGCAGCTGGCCCACGTAACTATTCACTGATTACCTTCCTTGCGCTCACTCAACCCCGGATAAATATACTCTACATATTCCCTTAAAGTTAGGTAGTTTCGGGCTGTACCCGCGCTAAGAGGGTTGGTTTTGTCCGTATTCGCTGTAAAATAAGGCTCACCTGACCTATGCGATTAAGCAACCAAAACGGTGTTTTCTGGGAGGCCCTCGACCTAAAAGAAGATATTTTTGTCCCCAATCATTTTTTGGCTGATTGGGGGTACTATCCTGAGACTTTGCTACACCTCCCGCACTACCCGTGCAGGTACCCCCGCTACGAGCACACCCGGCGGCACGTCTTTTGTGACTACGGCGCCGGCGGCGGCTACGGCGGCGTCGCCAAGCGTGACACCGGGCAAGACAGTGACTCCCGCAGCTAACCAGACATCCTTGCCCAGAGTGATCGGTTCGGCGCGCTCCCACCCCGCGGCGCGCTGCTCGCGGTCAAGCGGGTGCGTGACTGTGATGAGCTGGCAGTTCGGGCCGATCATCGTGCCGTCGCCGATAGTCACGTGCGCGGTATTCAAAATAGTGGCGCCCGTGTTGATAAAGACGCGCTCCCCCAGATGGAGGTGCTTACCCACCTCCACGAAGAATGGCCCGCCCACGGTGGCGTGTGTGTCCGAGCACGTGATCTGGCGCAACAGTTCCTGGGCCCGCTCCTGCTGCGTGGGCGGGAGGGCATTGAATTCGTGTACCAGGTCCAGGGTGCGGGCGCGCTCATCCTGGAACGCGGAACACCCCGGCTGGAACCAGTTCCCACTGGCCACATAATCCAGAGTGTTCGGGTGGTTCGGATCCGGGGTGTCGGGTTTTCGCTGCGTGCTCATGCCGCGCCAGTCTAGCGGCCGGCGCGGAGTGGCCGGCCCCGCCCGCCCCGCCCGCTCCGCGGCGTGCGCTACTTCGCGGGCGCTTCGGCGTCGATGATGCGCTGGACTTCGTCGGCGGAGAGGTCGTAGTCGTAGAACTTCTTGTAAAAGTCCTGGGTCTCCTTGACCAGGTCAATGTCCTGGAAGCGGTCCGGGTTGGTGGCCACAACCCAGTGGTTGCGCCAGAATTCGAGCACACCACCAAACTCACGCTCAGAACACCGGTGGTTAAAAGAGCAAGTAGGGGACAATAAGCACCCATCCGAGGCTTATTTCCCGCGGATTCGACCCGGCTTGGGTGCGTTATGTGCGATACCTTGCGCCTGCGCACACACTTCGCACCCATTTGTACCCCTCTTCGCGCGGAATCGCCCCATCTTGGGTGCACTATGTGCGTTACCTTGCGCTCACACGAAACGCACCCATTCGCGTGTGGCGTTCCGGTCCCGTGGCTTATTTTGGGTGCGAAGCGTGCGAGCCCTGGTATTTTCACGCGTATCGCACCCAGCCGTGGTGCTTTTCGCGCGAATTTGACCCGGTTTGGGTGCAATGTGCGCGACCGCTCCGGCATCAAACACTTCGCACCCACGGGCAGCCTATGTATACCTACGCATCCTGTTCATGGGTGCACTGTGCGCGACGCTGCCACACCCCTACCCCTCAATGCGAAAGCCTCCCACACCATACGATGTGGGAGGCAATTGGCGGAGGATGTGGGATTTGAACCCACGAGGGGCGTGAACCCCGCACGCGTTCCAGGCGTGTGACATAGGCCGCTAGTCGAATCCTCCAGCGACAACAAGCTCAAGCCATACGGCTATCGCTTTCGTCTTTGAAGTACTGTACACACTGATACCCGTTTAGGACAAATCGCCACCTATGGGCTAGTATGGGAGGCCGGATCCCGCGCGGCGGTTATCTTGTGAACTCCCCCAGGGCAGGAATGCAGCAAGGGTCAACGAGCTCTACCGGGTGCGCGGGGTCCCCTTATTTTTGCGGGATCCGGGACCACAGCGGGGCGCGGGGTGCACGCTAATCCATCAGGTACGTACGCAGCGATTGGATTGTGTGGCCAGCAAGGTCATAATCTCCTTCTCCCGCGTACACCACCATCGTGCGGATGTCTGGCAGACCAATCTTTCGGCAACCTCTGCCAGATGCTTTCCAAACTTAGACCGGTACGTTGCTGAAGATTTGATTTCAATAAGGCGCGGTTCTTTGGTGAGGTCGAGAAGGTCCACTTCAATCTTAGAATCGTCGCGGTAGAAGTACAGGCGAGGTTCCTCGATGTTATTGAGGTATTTTTTGCGCGTTTCAGCGATTACCATATTTTCTATAAGTGCCCCTTTATGCTGGCTAAAGTCATAATTTTCTGAGTTGACACCCAGCAAATAGGCCAACAGGCCTGTGTCGTAAAAATACAGCTTCGGAGTTTTGGTCACCCTCTTGCGAGTGTTGGTATGGAAAGGTGCCAGCATGAAAACGATGTAGCTTGATTCCAGTATCGAAAGCCATGACTTGATGGTTCGCGCATCTACGCCAAGCTCGCGTGCGAGGCTCGAGTAGTTCACCAAATTTCCGGCCTGTTCGGCACACAAGCGGATAAACTTTTCGAAGGTGACAACATTCTGCGGATTGACATATTCACCCACGTCGCGCTGCAGGTACGTGCGGAGATAGTTCGCACAATAAATATCTACAGGGATGCCAGAATCGTAAATCCTCGGGTACCCACCCTGGACTAAGAAATCCCGGACACTGATGTCATGCCTAGAGCTCGAAAGTTCACCGAAGGTCAGCGGAAGTAATTCCAGCCTTCCTACCCGCCCGGCCAAAGATTGAGTAACCTCTCTCTGCAAAAGAAAATTCTGCGAACCAGACAAAATATATTGCCCCGTTTTGCCGGATTCATCAGAATAGACCTGGACTGCTGAAAACACGTCCGGAACCCTCTGTGCCTCGTCGATAATCGCAGATGAACCGAGCGATTTCACAAATCCCATGGGATCATCCTGCGCCAACTCTCTTAAAGACACGTCCTCCAAGTTGACATAACGGTAGCCATCAAACACATGACGTACCAGCGTAGATTTACCGCTTTGCCGCGGACCCGTCACCGAAACAACAGGAAACCACTGCGCTAATTTCGCCGCAGAGTCTGCTGCAGTGCGCTGAATAAACCGGTCCATGCCACGCGCCTCCATTTTTGCCAGAATCCTACAATGAGAGTTACCAGAATCCTACAATGGGAAACCTTAAGGCCAGGTCACGGGCTCGCGGGGCAATAATCCCGGATGCCACGCAGATTGGAGCTCCGCAAGCGTCGTAGCACCCGGAACCCCGACTGAAGAGGCGATCCACGCCACAACCTCCGGCACGGCCGCAGGTCCCAGGTCACGCAGCGTAACCGCACCGTCACGTTTAGCCAGGCGCGCACCCGAGGGTCCCAGCACAAGCGGCACGTGCACGTAGTCCACTGCCGGCAGGCCGAGCAGGTGCGCAAGGTAGGTTTGGCGGGCGGCAGACGATAGCAGGTCGTCGCCGCGAACTACCTGGTCAACGCCCTGGTAGGCGTCGTCGACGACCACCGCCAGGTTGTACGCCCAATCCGGTTCCACCCCCTCGGGGAGGCGGCCGCCGCGGCGCAGGATCATATCGTCGACTTCACCCTCCACGCGCCTGTGCAGCAGGTCGTGCACCTCCCACGAATCAACCCCGGCGCGCAGGCGCAGCGCAGGCACGCGCCCCTGTTCCGCTAGCTCACTGCGGCGGCGCGCCCGCTCCCCTTCCGTGAGGTCGCGGCACGTTCCGGGGTAGTGGCCGGGGATGGCGTGCGGGGCTCGCGACGCTTCCTGGATGTCCTTGCGCGAGCAGTAGCATTCGTAGACCGGCAGCGCCTCCAACGCGGAGTGGTACGCGTCGGTGCGTTGCGATTGCCACACCACCGGTTCCGCCCACGTCAGGCCCAGTGCGCGAAGATCTGATAGTTGGCGCTCCGCTACGGCGGCGGAGGAACGCGCGGTATCGATGTCTTCGACGCGTATGTGGAAGGTCCCGTCGTCGTGAAGCGCGAAGAGCCACGCGAGGACTGCAGTGCGCAGGTTTCCCACGTGGAGGTCGCCGCTGGGGCTGGGGGCGTAGCGTCCTATTGTCATGGTCGTCCCGTCTATTAGTATTGCCTGCATGCAAAAAGTTGAAACCCTCAGCGGGTCTGGGGAGGGCGCTGCTGCCGAGGCCGCAGCGTCCGGAAAAGCCCAGTTCATCCCTGTTCAGAAATCCTACTACCCCGTCGTGATGACGCTGTTCGCGGCCGTCTTCGTCATCTCAAACATCAACGCCACCAAAGGCGTCGAGATTGGCCCACTGGTCACCGACGGTGCATTTTTTCTCTTCCCCCTGGCCTATGTGCTTGGCGACGTCCTCTCGGAATGCTACGGCTTCCGCGCCGCAAAACGTGCCGTGATCACCGGTTTCGTCGCCGCAATTATTGCCGTGGTGTCCTTCTACATCGCCATCGCACTGCCAGCGGCATCCTTCTGGGACGGCCAAGAAGCATTCGAAGGCGTCCTCGGCCTAGTACCGCAGATTGTGCTGGCTTCGCTGGCCGGATACCTGGTCGGCCAGCTACTCAACGCGTGGGTGCTCGTTGCGATTAAGAAGCGCACCGGCGAAAAGTCCCTGTGGGCGCGCCTGATTGGTTCGACGGTGGTCGGCGAATTTGCCGACACCTTATTGTTCTGCGCCATCGCCGCACCGGTTATCGGAATCGCAACCGGAGGAGACTTTATCAATTACGTTGTGGTCGGATTCGTATGGAAGACCGCCATCGAAGTTGTCATCATGCCGCTGACCTACCTGGTCATCGGTTGGGTGAAAAAGCGCGAAGGATACGCAGCGTAACAGGGGTTGCAGTTATAACTGAAACCCTTAGGGTGGGGGCACCGAACCAGGAGGCCCCCATGTCCCCACACGCATTACCCAACGGAAACATCATCGTTCCACCCCACGTCGTCGCAGAAGCGCAGCGCGTGGTGCAACAAAGCCCGCACTCCCTCACGCTGCACGACGCCCACGGGGACACCATCGAAGTGGGCTCCGAAGTAGAGAAACTGCTCACCCACGTCCTGGAATCGCTAGCCACCGACGGGCACGCCACCGTCACGCAACTTCCAGAAACACTGACCTCCACCACGGCCGCCGACATCCTCGGAGTATCCCGCCCAACGCTCATGAAATGGGCAGGTGCCGGGCGCATCCCATCCACCAAAGTGGGCACCCACACCCGCTTTTCGCGCGCCGACGTACTGCGGTTGAAAGAGACGCGGGAGGCGGAATACTTTGCAGAATGACGCCGCGCTTAGCGCGCCTTTCCCGCGTAGTAGCGGCCCATGAACTCGTCGCGGAACGCCTCGTAATCGCCGGCCTCCATCGCCGCCCGGATCTTATCCACCAACCCGACCATGAAATACAAGTTGTGCATAGTGCACAAGGTGCCTGCCAGGAATTCGTTCGCCTTCAGCAGGTGACGGATGTAGGCGCGTGAATAGTTCTCGCTGACGTACCCGCCGAGCTCCTCATCAATACCCCGGAAATCACGCTTGAACCGGGCGTTCGTCAGGTTCATGCGGCCGTCGAGAGTGTACACACCCCCGCGGCGCCCCAAACGCGTCGGCGCCACACAATCGAACGTGTCCGCACCCGCCTCGATCGCGGTGAAAAGGTCGTCCGGTTCAGAGATACCCAGCAGGTGACGAGGCTTCTCGACGGGCAACTCATCACACACCCACCCCACAATCGTGCCCAAATTCTCCTTCTCCAGGGCACCACCAATGCCGAAACCACCAAACCCACGACGCCCTTCGGCCTCGGCAGCGTCGGAAAGCGCAACAAGGCCGCGGGTCGCCTGACGTCGCAGGTCCTCATACTGGGCGCCCTGCACCACACCCCACAACGACTGCAACGGCTTCCCCACACGCTCCTGCGTCAGACGATTGTGCTCATCGATGCAGCGCTGCGCCCACCGATGCGTCCGAGCCACCGACTGCTCCTGGTACTCACGCGTATCGACGAGCGTAGTCAGCTCATCAAACGCGAACATAATATCAGCGCCCAACCCGTGCTGAATCTGCATCGACACCTCCGGCGTAAACCGATGCTTCGAACCATCCAAGATCGAACGGAAATCCACGCCATCCTCATCGACGACGGCCATGCGTTCCTTCTTCTGCGCACGAATATCCGCATCCGTCAGGCCGGCGGTATCCATCGCGAGGACCTTCTTAAACCCGACGCCCAAACTCATCACCTGGAACCCACCCGAATCCGTATACGTGGGCCCATGCCAATTCTCGAACGCCGCCACCCCACCGGCCTCGTCCACAATGTCATGCCCCGGCTGCAAATACAGGTGATACGCATTCGACAGGATCGCCTGCGCGCCCGTCGCCCGGATCTGCTCCGGCGTCAACGTCTTGACCGTCGCCTTCGTGGCCACCGGGATGAACGCCGGCGTCTGGATCGCGCCATGCGGCGTATGAATCACGCCCGTGCGGCCATGCTTACCCGGCTCATTGAACACTTCGGTGCCAAGCTCGAAGGTTGTGTCCTGGGCGTGGGGGGTTGGGGTGGGGTTTGGGGTGCTGTTTGTGGCTGGGTTTGTGGTGTTGTTTGGGGCTGGGTTTTCGTGTGCGGTCATGGTGGTCGATTCTAGTGGGCGCGTTGTGTGCGTTACGCGGGGCGCGCTGGGCGGCGTTTCGTGGGCGTGTGCGGGGCGTGGGTTTCGCATGTTTCGCGTGTTTCGCGTGTTTCGCACGTTTTGCACCCACGCGGAGGAGTGAGTGCCCGGATTCAGGTGCGGGTGGGTGCATTGTGTGCGAGGCGGAAGGTTGAGCAGGGGTTTCGGGCTGTATGGCATGTTTTGCACCCACTTGAACGAGTTTTCTTACTTTCTGGGCCCGAAACGGGTGCGTTGTGTGCGAGCGCGTGGCGAGACGCACGTTTCGCACCCAGATCGCCCGGCTGGCCTACGTTTTGGGCACGTAGTGGGTGCGTTGTGTGCGAACGAGCAGCGTCACGCCGGTCTTCGCTCTTATCGCACCCAAACAGAATCCCGGGATCGTATTACTGCACCCAATGGGGTGCGTTAGATGCGCCCGGACACACAACGAAAAGACCCGCAGCGCTCACCAATGCAAGCGCCGCGAGCCTTTCTAAGAATCTCTTAAGCCGGCAGCTTCCCCTCCCGAAGCTGCCGTTCGAGGCCTTCGCCTTCGACGTCGACGTGCGGCAGGATCTTGTCCAGCCAGCGCGGCATCCACCAGGTGGCGCGTCCCATGAGGAACATGGCTGCGGGCATGAGGGCCATGCGGATGAAGAGGGCGTCGAAAAGCACGGCAGCACCCAGGCTAAATCCGAAAATCTGGATGAATGGCAGGGGCTGGTCGATGAACGCCACGAACACCGCGATCATGATTAGGGCCGCGGCGGTGACCACGCGCGCACCCTGGGAGAAGCCTTCGATAACGGACTCTTCGACCGCGTTGTACGGCGTGCGCCCGGACGCTTGCCCGCCGGAGTGTGAGTAGTATTCGCGCATGCGGGAGACCAGGAAGACTTGGTAGTCCATCGCCAGCCCGAAGGTCACGCCGATGAGGAAGATCGGCATGAAACTAATCAGAGGCGCCGGCGTGTTCACCAGGTCCCACAGCCCTTCCTGCCACACCAGGACGGTCAGGCCGAATGCCGCGCCGACAGAAAGCAAGAAGCCCACGCCTGCAACCACGGGTACCAGCACGGAGCGGAACACCATGAGCAGCAGCACGATGCACAGGCCCACCACAATGCCCAGGTAGGGTGGCATCGCCTTGGCGAGGGTCTCGGTAATGTCCATCTGCACGGCCGTCAGGCCAGTCAGGCCGACTTGGGCGCCGGTGGCGTCGGAGATTTCGGCGGCGCGGTCGCGAAGCGCATGCGAAACCTGCACGGTCTCCTGGTCGGCGGGCCCCGTGGTTGGGGTCACCAGGATCTGCGCGGCGGTCCCGTCCTTGTTAATGCCCGCGATCTGCGCATTCTTCAGGTCCGCCATGCCATCGACCTGGTCAACCGCGTACATGAAGGCAGCCAATTGTGCTGCGTCTTGCTTATCGACGTCCCCGCCGGCCGACATCTGAGCGTCGATAAGCGGCGCCAACGCCGTGGACTCCGGATCCACCCCGTGGGCGTCCACAACCATGAGAAGCGGGGCATTCACCCCCGCGCCGAACCCCTCTTCCATGAGGTCAGCGGACTGACGCTGCGTAGTGTCCACGTTCGAGGTCGAATCCGAAGGCAGCGCCATCTCCAAATGCGTCACCGGGTAACTGAGCGCACCCAACGCTACCACCACGGCCGCCACAATCAACCCCGGCGCCTTATGCACAAACTTCACCCACCGGCGGCCCATCGCCGTCTTCGGATCCGGGTTCCCCACGCGCGGCACGCTGACCGCGAAAATCTTCGTATTAAAAATACCCAAAAGTGCAGGCACCAGCGTCAACGCCACGAGCAGCGCAATGAACACCGTCACCGCGGCAAGCAACCCCATAGCGGTGAGGAACCCGATGCCCGCCACCGACAACGCCGCCAACGCCACAATCACGGTCACCGCGGCGAACACCACCGCCGAACCCGCCGTACCGACGGCCATACCCGCCGCCTCCGGGCGCTTCAAACGCGCCAACTCCGCCCGGTAACGGGCCACGATAAACAGCGCGTAATCGATGCCCACCGCGATGCCAATCATCATCGCGAGCGTCGGCGTGACGTCATTGAGCTCCACGAAATGCGTGGTCAACAAGATAATGAACAAGCCAATGCCCACGCCAATCAGCGCGGTAATCACCGGCAGGCCCGCGGCCACAAGGGACCCGAACGTGAAAATCAGGATAATAAACGCCACCGCGATACCCACGACCTCACTCGTGGCCTTAATCTGGATCGGATCACCAAAACCGGGGCCACCCGCCTCCACGCGGATACCGGCGTCGCGGCCGGCCTGCATCGCATCATTGACAGCCGCGCGATGCTCATCGGTCACGTCCATCGAGGTGGGGACGTCAAAGTCGAAGGTTGTGTATGCGATGGTTTGGTCGTCGGAAAGCATGGCCAGATTCGCGGCGTCTTCCTTCGCAGTCTCCTCCGGGAGCCCCTGCTCGACGTACGTGTCGTAGACGACCTGCTGCAACTTCGGCGACAACTCCACCGGATTACCAAAGCGCTGCGTATTGGTCAGGTCATCGCCCAAGTTGTGCTCGAGCGCGTGAATGACCTTATCGATCGCTTCCTTATTCTCCGGATCCGTGAGCTTCTCCCCCTCCGGCGCCTGGAACACCACGTTCACCGACGCCGCATTCACCGGATTACCCTGCTCCGGGAAATTCTTCGTCAGCATCTCCATCGTCTGAATCGACGGCGTATTAGAAATACTAAATTGCGAAGTAAACGGCTTCATAAACGTAAACGCTGCGGCAGCCATACCCGCGAAAATCACGAGCCACACCGTAAGCACCAGCCACCCCTTGTGGAAACACCAGCGGCCAAGCTTAAACAACATCTCTGCCAACGAAACCGTCTCCTCAAAACTTCTCTGATGGTGTGGCTAGGGCGCCCGGGCGCAGGCGGGCGCCGGCGGGCGCTTTCCCTAATTTGGCCAGTCTACCTGTGTGCTTCACGACGCGCCCAGTTGCGCAACGAGAAAACCCGCGGGCTCCCATTGTTTCAGGAAGCCCGCGGGTTCATGGCGGTGGCGGAGGGATTTGAACCCTCGGTTGGGGGTTACCCAACAATCGCTTTCGAGGCGATCACCTTCGGCCGCTCGGACACGCCACCGCGAACTAGGTTAACGTACCCGGCGCGCGGTGGCCAAATCGATTCGGTGCGGGTTGGGTTTGGGGTTTTGCGGGTTTCGCGCATTTCGCGCATTTCGCACCCATGTGGGGTCGCGTGGTGCGATTCCGGTCGCGAAGTGGGCGCGATTCGTGTGCTCTAGGGTGCGGTGAACATAAATTGGCCTGAAACACCTGGCGCTAGCCACCGGAAGGGACAACCTGCGCGCGCTTGCGCGCCCCGCTTGGCACTCCACGTGGGTTTTCGCACGGAACGCACCCATGTGAGCCCGCGTTGCGCGATCCCGAGCGCTAAATGGGTGCGATTCGTGTGAAACGGTGCGTGCTCGCACATTGTGCGCCCACTGTGGCTTCGTTCGGGGCAAAAGCAAGGCGCGATGGGCGCGTTTCGTGTGTTCCGTGTTGTGCATGTGCCCTGCGCGCCCGTGACCAGGGGTTTCGGGTAAGGGTCCTGGGCCGCGTCTAGGCACTCGCACGCAGTGCACCCAAGAACGCGCCTTTTCGCGCACAACGCCCGAGGTTTGGGTGCATTCTGTGTGAAATGCGAGCACTTCGCACACACCGCACCCACTTGTGCGCCCCGCGAGTCAGAAATCAAACGCATTGGGCGCGAAACGTGCGCACAACCCACAAGGAGCGCGCCCACGCGCGCGCACGTCCTCCCATCCGGCGCTTAACCAGCTGTTTTAGGAACGCCCATGCGCCAGCACCCCCGCGCACAAAAGCGCCCACCCTCGCGCATAAGCACGGGGTGGGCGGAAGTAACTAAAGCGTGAGCTTAAGCCTGTGGCTGCTCGGGCTTCTCGTTGTCGTCGTCAAGCTTGTCCTGGATCTTGCCCAGAACTTCGTTGGCCTTCTCCTTGACGGTCTCGCCGGCCTCGGTGAGTTTGTCCTTGACGTCGGAAACCAGCTGCTCAGCCTTGCCCTCGTTCTGGAGGTCCTTGTTGTCGGTTACTTCGCCGGTTGCTTCCTTAGCCTTGCCCTTGAGGTCGTCTACCTTGTTGGAAATGTCACTCATTGCGTGCTCCTTAGTTAAATACGTCTTTTACTTTGTCGGCTGCGTCGGATGCGGCGTCCTTAATCTTGGCGCCAGCTTCTTCGAGCTTGCCTTCGGCTTGGGTGGACTTGTCATCGGTGACGTCACCGTATGCGTCCTTTGCCTTGCCCTTAAGTTCTTCTGCCTTGTTGGAAATGTCGCCCATATGGTCCTCCTAAAATCTTAAAACGTATTAATCAAGCTTGTCTTTGGCGTCTTCGGCGGCGTCCTTAGCCTTGTCGCCCAACTCCGAAGCCTTGTCCTTTACGGTGTCGGCTGCGTCGGACAGCTTGTCTTTTGCGTCATCTGCGAAACCCATGGAATCACTCCTTGAAATTTATACGTTGCTTACTTGAGTCCACTGTACGCAAGTTTGCGCGACCTCGCCACGGGAGAGGCAAAAAACTACCTGTGGCGCGCGAAGAAAGAGCGCATCAATTCCGCGCATTCCTCTTCCCGGACGCCTGCTCTGACCTGCGGTGTGTGGAGGGAATGGCCGTCGCGAAGCACGTCCCACACGGAACCGACGGCACCCGTTTTGGGTTCGAAGGCGCCGTAGACGATTCCTCCGAGGCGGGCGGCAGCGATGGTGCCGGCGCACATGACACACGGTTCCAATGTGACTACCAGGATGCAGTTTTCTAGGCGCCAGCCGTCGTGAAGCACGGCGCACGCGTGGCGGATGGCCAGTACTTCGGCGTGCGCGGTGGGGTCGGAGTCGGTTTCGCGGCGGTTGGTCGCGGCGGCGATTTCGCGCCCGGAGGGGTCAAAGATGACGGCGCCGACGGGCACGTCCGCGGGTGGGGTCGCGCGCGCAACGTCGAGCGCACGGCCCATCCAGGTGTGGCTAGCGGATGGCGTCAAGGGAAGCATCGACGCCCAATTCCTCCAGGATCTGGTCAATTTGTTCGCTGGCCCACGCGTCCGCGTCGCCGGCAATCACGTCGAGGACCTGGTCGGAGAGGCCGAGGTCGGAGAGGATGTCGTCGTCGCCGTCCGGCCAGGGGTCCGCGTCGTCAATATTGTCAACCTCAGGGACTTCCGCGTCCATGGCGTCGAGTACAGCCTGCGCGTAGTCGTCGTACGTGGCGGCGAGGGCATCCGAAATGTAGAGCTTTGCCCCGCCGGGTTGCGGACGGATAATGACGAAGAAATCGTCCTCAATAGCAGCCAGCGCCAGGGCCGGGCCTTCGCTGCGCAGCCCGGCGACGTGCGCGGCCGCCGCCTGCACAAACTTCTCCGGTGCCGCGAGGTCGAAGCGGCTGGCTAGCCACCGGTTATCGGCCCGCACGAGGCACACGGCAAATGATGAAGCGCTCATACCGGTAACCGTAGCGTTTTTATGCGACACTTGTCAGGTGATTTCCGCAAAACTTTCCCGACCTGTAGCAATCCTGGGCCTGGGCCTCATCGGTGGCTCTCTCCTGCGCGATCTCCATGCCGCCGGCGCCCCCGCGTATGGCTGGAATCGCAGCCCACTGGACACCTCGTTCGATGTCACCGACTCCCTCGAAGACACGCTCCGCCGCGCCGCCCGCGACGATGCGCTCATCGTGCTGGCCACACCAATGCCGGCAATCTCTTCGCTTCTCGACGCCCTGACGGTGCACGCCCCTACCGCCGTGTTCACCGACGTTGTCTCCGTCAAAGGCGCGGTCTATGACCTTGTCCGCGAGCGCGGGCTTTCCGATAGTTACGTGGGCGGCCACCCCATGGCAGGCACCGCGGAGTCCGGGTGGGACGCGTCCCAGACCGGCCTCTTCGAAGACGCGGCGTGGGTGGTCACGTACGACCACGCCCTAGAAGCGTGCTCGCCGCGCTGGACCCAAGCATTTTCCGACGTCATCCACCTGGCAAACCTCGTAGGCGCGCACGCGATCCCCGCGCTGGCTGCCCGCCACGACTCCGCCGTCGCCCGCATCTCACACCTTCCGCACCTGCTCGCGGAGGCTTTGGCCCTGGTCGGCGACGCCGGCGGACCCCTCGCCCTATCCCTGGCGGCCGGCTCATTCCGCGACGGCACCCGGGTCGCCGGCACCGCCCCCGACCTGGTCCGCGCCATGTGCGAAAACAACTCCGACGCACTTCTAGGCGCATTAGACGAAGCGCTCGCGATCCTCCAAGACGCGCGCGCGACCTTGGCGGGCGGCTCAGTTTCCGAATTAGCCGTCGACGGCAACGCCGCCTACGAACGCTACCGCGCCCGCGGCGCAGGATCACGCCCCGTCTTCCGACTCCTCCCCGGCGAAGAAGGCTGGGTTTCACAACTCCAGCTCGCGGAGCAGCAGGGCGCGCGCATCCACGTGATGTAGGGGTTCGGGGTTCGGGGCGCACGTTGTGCGCCCAAACGCGCGGGGTTTCGGGGTTCGCGCTCCTCATTTGGGTGCGTTATGTGTTTTCCACGTGCACGCGCCCATAACGCGCCCATTTCCGACGCTTTTGAGTTAAAAATCGCGCGCGGTGGGTGCAATACGTGCGCTACGCGCGCCGCCCTGGAAGCGCCCGCCTCCTACCCGCGAGGTTCCCACCGGATGGGATAGCCTGCGCGCGCTTGCGCGCTCGGCTTGGAGCACCACGTACCGCTTTCGCGCATAACGCACCCAAACACGACAGGTTTTGCCCGAACGTAGCGTCCCTTGGGTGCGAAACGTGCGCCTTTACGGGCCTTCGCACAGAACGCGCCCATTCTTGATGCGAAACCACGCATCTGAGCGCGCTGTGGGCGCGAAATGTGCGCGGATCCCAGAACGAGCGCGCTACCGCGCGCCCGGACTTCCCTTCCGGTCGCGGACCAGGGGTTTTAGTGGCTAATCCTTGGCTCCCGCGCGGCTTCGCACACAATGCACCCAAGAAAGCGCGCAATCAACGCGTTCCGGCCGCTTCTGGGCGCGAAACGCGCGAAACCAAGCCCAAACGTGCACAACGCACCCACTTGAACACCCAAGCGTTCAAAAGCTCGCGCTTCTGGGTGCGAAACGCGCGAACGCACAAAACACCCCACCCCAAGCCCCACGCGCCGTCGCAAAGCGAACCCAAGCAATGCGAAGACCCGCTACCTGGGAGGTAGCGGGTTAATTTGTGCGCCCGGAGGGATTCGAACCCCCAACCTTCTGATCCGTAGTCAGATGCTCTATCCGTTGAGCTACGGGCGCCCGTTGCAGTATCTGCAACGCCTAGTTATATTACAGTCCCCACCCTGATACACCAAACCCGCAGGCCAGGCGGTAAAACCTAGCCCGCGGGCCGCGCAACTAAGCCCTAGAGCACTATGCCGAAGACCGGAACTGCCAGGAAGTAGGTCACTAGCGTGATCAGGATGACGGCAATGATGTTGAGCCACAGGCCACCCTTGATCATGTCGCTGATACGCACGTAGCCGGACCCGAACGCGATCGCGTTTGGTGGGGTTGCCACGGGCAGCATGAACGCACACGTTGCAGACAGCGCAACCGGGATGGTGAGCAGCAGGATGTTCTGCTCGCCGCCCTCGTTGAGGCCGATGCCCACTGCAACACCTGCGAGGATCGGCAGGAAGGTTGCGGCCGTCGCGGTGTTGGACGTGAATTCCGTGAGCGCAAGCACCAGGAAGGCAACCGCCGCGATGAGCAGGAAGACAGGCAGGACACGCAGGCCCTGGGCCAGGTCACCGATCCACAGGGAGAGGCCCGATTCGGAGAACATCTTGGACAGCGCCAGACCGCCACCGAAGAGGAGCAGGACGTCCCACGGAAGTTCGTTCGCGGTCTCCCAGTCCATGAGTCGGGAACCCTTCTTCGTGCCGGACGGCAGGATGAACAGCAGCAGGGATGCTGCGAGGCCGATGGCTGCGTCGGCAACGGAGATGGACCAGCCGAAGTGGTCGATGGCCAGCGGGATGAAGATCCAGCCAAGTGCCGCGCCACCAAAGACGATGGCAGTGAGGATTTCGGCGGTGCTCATCTTGCCCATCTTCTTGACTTCCGCGCGGATAAGTTCGCGGCCACCAGGGATGGTGTCCATCTCGGGCGGGAAGACCAGGCACAGGACGAACCAGGCGATGAAGGTGAAGAGCACGGCCATCGGAACGCCGACGAGCATCCACTGGCCGAAGCCAATCTCAATATCGTGGGTGTTGCGCATGTACGCCACGAGCAGGGCGTTCGGCGGGGTACCAATGATGGTGCCCAGGGAGCCGATAGATGCGGAGTAGGCGATGGCCAGCATAAGGACCGTCGCAAAGTTCTTTTGCTTACGCATGCCGCCAACGGTCTCAGCGGTGAGCTGCAGCACCGACATACCGATTGGGAGCATAACGACGGCCGTAGCAGTGTTAGATACCCACATCGAAAGGAAGCCGGTCGCCACCATAAAGCCCAAGATCAGGCGCTTCGGCTGCACACCAACAAGCAACACAACGGACAGCGCAAGGCGGCGGTGCAGGTTCCAGCGCTGCATGCCCAGCGCCAGGATGAAGCCACCCATGAACAGGAAAATCGTGGGCTCAGCGTAGGAGGCGGAAATCTTTCCAAACCCAATAACCTGCGACAACGGGAACGCAACCAGCGGAACCAGGGCGGTTGCCGCGAGCGGAATGGCTTCTGTCATCCACCACACGCCCATGAGTACTGCGGTGGCGGCGGTGATGCGCATCGCCTCGTAGCTGTACTCGGACTCCGGTTCGAGTTCGAGGACCCGCTCGACGGCGGATTCCGGGAAGATGAGGTAAATGATGATTGCCAGCGCTAGGCCGGCGAAAAGCCCGGTGACTTTGCGGCCATTTTCGTTGCCGGCGGCCGCGACGTCATCTTCGCCCAGCGCGTGGCTGGAGCTTTCTTTGATTTCGGGGGTGCTCATAGTCTGAACTCTAACGTGGCTCACAGTGAACTACACAACAAAGTGCAGAAATGTACCCCCGAAAACACCCCCAATTTAGATTCCGAGTACAGATTTCGCGATGAGGAAGTAAATAATGAGCCCGGTTGCGTCGCAGAATGTTGAAATAAATGGGTTAGAAAACACTGCTGGGTCTGCCCCCACGGTTTTCGCTATGATTGGCATCGCACCGCCCACAGTTGCAGCCATCGCACACACGGCCAGCAAAGTAAGCCCGATGACCAGGCCAATCTGAGGTCCGTACACAATCGAGGCCAAAGCTACACCCAGGACGCCCAGCAGCAAGCCCATCATGAGGCCGACCCGAAGTTCGCGCCACATGACCGTGAGTATGTCACGCTTGCGGACGTCGCCAAGCGCAAGAGCACGCGTCACCGTCGTCGCCGCCTGATTACCCGCGTTACCGCCGGTGCCCGTGAGCAACGGGATAAATAAGGAAAGAACCACAGCCTTCTCCAGCGTGGCCTCAAAAGAGTCCAGGACCTGCACTGTCAGGATCGCAGACACCGCGAGAACCAGCAGCCATACCACGCGCGAACGCACAATCTTGCGCAGCGGGGTCGCCAGATACGGCTGCTGCAGGGGTTCGGAACCGCCGGCGCGGGCGGAGTCCTCGGAGTCTTCTTCCTCCACGATGTCCTGGGCGTCGTCGAAGGTGAGGATGCCTACGAGGCGGTCGGAGTCGTCGACGATCGGCATCGCCAGGTAGTCCAAGGGCAGGAACCAGCGGGCAGTCTCCTCCGCGTCCGCGTGGGCGGCAGCCTTCACCGCGGTCCCAATAACTGTGCCGAGCAGGGCGTCCTCGTCAGCCTTGAAGAGGTCGCGCAGGGAGCACACGCCCGCTAATCGACGATCCCTCTCAACCACCGGAAGCAAATAAATCGTCTCTACATCATCGGCGTGGGTGCGCAGGTACGTGAGCGCCTCCCGGACCGTCTGGTCCACGAAAAGCTCCGGAACCTCCGGCGACATGCGCCGACCCACCGAACCCTTCGGGTACCCGAGAACGACATCCGTGACTGCACGCTCGCCGCGTGGCAGGTCACGCATGAGGCGTTCGGCGATTTCAGCTGGAAGTTCGTCGAGAAGCGAAACACGGTCATCGGGATCGAGAGCCCCGAAGAAGTTCACCACGTCCGCGTTCTGCAACGCACCAATCAGGTCTGCCTGGTGCGCGGCGTCCAGAGCATCGAAGACCTCGATGGCGCGTTCCCTGGACAGGAGCCGCATGAGCATGGCACCGCGGGTGGTGGTGATGCGCTCAATCAGCTCGATGATGTCCTGGATGGGGGGCTCGTCGAGAAGCACTGAAAGCTCATGCGCCCGCTCCGGAGCAAGATCCTCCTCGGAGCGGAGAATCTCCTCCAGGTGCTCGATGGTTTCGGTGTGATTCATCATTACCTCCCCCGCAGGTTAGGGCTGAAAAAAGACCCCACGATTACTCGCAGGGCCACATGGTGCGCCCGGAGGGATTCGAACCCCCAACCTTCTGATCCGTAGTCAGATGCTCTATCCGTTGAGCTACGGGCGCTGGCGGAGATGACAGGATTTGAACCTGCGGACCTCGTGAAAGGTCAACTCCTTAGCAGGGAGCCCCAATCGGCCACTCTGGCACATCTCCAGCGTGACTCATCGTAGCGGGAGGTTCCCCCCAAGGGCAAACCGGCTACCATAAGTACATGATTCGCCCAGACCTCAACGCAATCCCTGACTACGTCCAAGGAAAACCCGCCGCGGCCGACGCCGTCAAACTTTCCTCCAACGAAGTCACCTTCCAACCCCTTCCCGCCGCCGCGCAGGCTATGGCCGACGCCGCAGCCCACGCCAACCGCTACCCCGACATGGGCGCCCACGAACTGCGCACCGCCCTTAGCCAGCACCTCAACCTGCCGGTTGAGCAGATTGCGGTCGGAACCGGCTCATCCGCGTTGTGCCAACAGTTAGTCCAAATTACGTCCACCCCGGACAGCGAAGTGATTTTCCCGTGGCGCAGCTTCGAGGCGTACCCAATCTTCGTGCGCGTCGTCGGCGCCACCCCCGTCGCAATCCCGCTCACCGCATCCGGCCACAACGACCTCGAAGCCATGGCCGCCGCCATCACCGAGCGCACCTCCCTCATTTTCGTGTGCAACCCGAACAACCCCACCGGCACCACCATTACTAACGACGCCTTCCTGAAATTCATGGAAGCCGTACCCTCTCACGTAATCGTGGCCCTCGACGAAGCGTACTTCGAATTCAGCCGCGCCGCCGACTCCCCCAACGCCGCAGAATTACTGGACCGCTTCCCGAACCTCGTGGGCCTGCGCACATTCTCCAAGGCGTACGGCCTGGCCGGCGTCCGCGTCGGCTATGCGTTCGGCCCCGCGCCCGTGATGAGCGCATTAAATAAGGTGGCGGTCCCCTTCGGCGTCTCCTCCGTAGCCCAGGCAGGCGCGCTAGCTTCCCTGGAAGCACGTTCGGAGCTCGCAGCGCGTGTCCAAGAAACCATCGACGTCCGCGATTCCGTCTCCGACGCCCTCGGCGCTGGAAAAACCCAGGCCAACTTCGTGTGGATCCCCGCCTCCGAACGCGAACCATACGCCCTCGCCGAGGCATTTGCCGAGCACGGCGTCATCGTCCGCGCATTCCCCGAAGGCGTGCGCATCACCGTAACGAACGCTTCTGAGACCTCGCGCTTGTTGGAAGCTTGGGAGGCTATCAAGTAGGGGTTTTGGTTTTGGGTGCGTTGGGTTTGGGTGCGTTGGGTTTGGGTGCGTTGGGTTTGGGCGTTCGTGCGTTTCGCGCCCAAGTCTGGCGCTTTCCCCCGGCTGCGTGCGATTTTTGGGCGCGTTTGGTGCGAAAGTGCGCTCCTTCGCACGGACCGCACCCACTTTGGCACGTTATACACCTAAATTCGCGTGAACTGGGTGCAATACGCACGAAACCCGGCCCGCCGACAACGAATCCGCTGCCCAGACGACTGGCCAGCCACCGGATGGGAAGATCTGCGCGCGTGTGCGCGCTCCGACTGGTGCCCACGTCTTCTTTCGAATGTTTCGCACCCACTTGGGCACGCTTTCCGTTTAGGGGCGCCCAATCTGGGTGCGATACGTGCGCACGAACCTAAAGGCGCGCTCTACCGCGCGCACAGGCCCACCCTTCCGGCACCTCACCTGCACTTTTCGGGGCTAACCCGCTAACAGCGGCCGAGTTCGCACACACTGCACCCAAAACCACGCACCCTGGAAGCACAACGCCTCGAGTTGGGTGCGCATTGTGCGTTTCACATGTTTCGCACCCAAACGAGTGCACTTTCAAGGGTCACGCGCAGCTTTTGGGCGCACTACGTGCGAAAGCGTGAAGGTTCACCCATTTCGCACCCATACGAGCACGCTTTCCGTTAATGGGCGCCCGATCTGGGTGCGATACGTGCGCACGAACCTAAAGGCGCGCTCTACCGCGCGCACAGGCCCACCCTTCCGGCATCTCACCTGCACTTTTCGAGGCCAATCCTCCGATAGCGCCCGGGTTCACACTCATTGCACCCAAAACCACGCTCCCTGGAAGCACAACGCCCCGCGATGGGTGCGCTTTGTGCGTTTCACATGTTTCGCACCCAAACGAGTGCACTTTCAAGGGTCACGCGCGATTTTTGGGCGCAAAACGTGCGTCCCCCAAACGCACCACACCCACGCTCACCCCCAAACCCACCCCAAACCCAAAACCGCCCACCCCGGAGACCCCGGAATGGGCGGTTGAACTGCGGAGATGGAGGGATTTGAACCCTCGGATGGTTTCCCATCGCCGGTTTTCAAGACCGGTGCATTCGGCCGCTCTGCCACATCTCCAAATATCCCAGGCGCGCACGAGCGCGCTGCGACACATGGAATCGTACCGCATGGGTCGGCAAAACCTCTAAAGTGGGCCCCATGCTTGCTTATGAGGTCGTGAATAAGGAATTAGTACGCACGGAGCGCCCCCGCCCGGAACCTAAATCGGGCGAGGTACTTGTGGAGGTCGCGGGCGTCGGCGTAAATCGCGGCGACGTGCTCCAGGTCGCGGGCCATTACCCGCCGCCACCTGGGGTGACGGATATTCCAGGGTTGGAGTGTTCGGGCACGATCCTGGACGCCGGGGACACGAACATGGAGGTCGGACAGAAGGTGTCGTGCCTGCTCGCGGGCGGCGCCTACGCCGAATATGTGGCTGTTCCCGCAGGTCAGGTGGCCCCGATTCCGGAACCCCTGACCACGATTGAGGGCGGTTCGATTATCGAGGTCGCCGCCACCGTGTGGTCCAACCTGGGCATGGTCGCGGGCCTGCGCGAAGGCCACCGGGTGCTCATACATGGGGGTGCGGGCGGGATTGGGTCCTTCGCGATCCAACTGTGCGCTGCGCTCGGCGCGGAGGTCGCGGTGACTGCGGGGTCGCAGGAAAAGTTGGATTATTGCGCGTCGTTGGGCGCGACCACCTTGATCAATTACAAGGAAGAGGATTTCGCGGAGCGCCTGAAGGGTTCCTGCGACATCATCTTGGACATCATGGGTGCAAAGTATTTGGCCGGCAACATCCGTTCGCTTGCCGACGACGGCCAGCTGGTCATCATCGGCCTACAGGGAGGAACCCGGGCGGAGATCAACCTGGGTGCTTTGCTACCGAAACGCCTTTCCATTCACGGCCGCACCTTGCGCGCGCGGTCGCTCGAGGATAAGGCTGAGATTGTGCGTTCCACCGTGGAAAACGTGTGGCCTCTACTCGCGGAGGGGAAGATTGTGCACCACAGCCGCACACTTCCGTTCGAGGAGGCGGCACGCGCCCACGAGCTCCTCACGTCGGGTGAGAATACCGGCAAGCTGGTGCTCGAGGTTTAGGCCAGGGAGGCGACGACGCGGGTGAGGTGCTCGATGTCGTGGTTCTGGGTGTAAGGCCCGGCCGCCACGGTGATCGAGCCGTCGGCGTTGAAGCCGGCCATCATGCCATTATCGACGAGACGCTGCTGAATCGTTTCCGCAGGCACGCCCTTAATCGTGAAGGTGATGCGCGGGGTGCGGTCGAGGGCCTCCCCGACTTCCCACTCACGCGGCACACTTTCGACCTCTACGGCCGGCAGCGAACCGATGAAAGTAGTGAGGTCTCCTGCGAGTTCCCGCATGCGGGTTTCCAGGCCGGCGTCGAAAAGCGTTGTGTAATGCGCCAACGTCGGGGCAACGCCACCAGCGAGAATGCCAGAGACTGGGGGAACGTCCAGGTTACGCATGCGGGAAAACATGCGCTCGTTGCGGAAAATCAGGGCGGCGAGATCCGGGCCACCCATCGCGCCGAGATTCATGGCGACGATGTCCGCGCCCCAGGCGTCCATGTCGAAGCGGCGGTACGGGGCGTAGGCGGTGGCGTCGATAAGCACCCAAGAGCGCGACTTCGCGCGCGCCGCATCCACAATCTCCCCCACCGGCTGCACCGAACCAAAGAGCGGGTGCGCCGCGGGTAGCGCCACCAAGCGCGTACCGCCGTTGACTAGCTTGGAATACTGCGCCGGATCCAGAATACCGTCAGTGAACTGGGCGAAACGGACATCGCCGCCAGCGTGGGCGTCGCCACGCGTGAGCACCATCGACCCACCATGCCGCATCAGGGGGCCCATCGCACGCACCAGCGCTCCGTACAATTCGCCCACCGTTGCACCTAAAACCACCTGGCCCGGCGCAACCCCCGCAAAATCAGCGACCGCCTTGCGAGCCTGATCGCGCAACACATCCGCGCGAGTGACCCAGCCGTCCTCGGTCCGGACCGGGGCCGTAACAGACCGCGCGGCGCGTGCGATACCAACAGAAACACGCTCCGGAACCAGCGGATTTTCATGCGCGTTGAGATAGGTCCAGCCATCGCCGAGTGTGACGTATAAACCTCGGACAGACGGCACATCGAAAGAAGCCATCCCCGAACCTCCCTAACTATCCAGACATATTACGCACTCGCTGCACGGAGCATATGGGAAAGACAATACCCCAACGGAATCACGATTCCTACAGACGGCCGGCTAGGCTAGTCAACTGTGTCTACAGAAAGCAATGCCGCAAAGCTCAACGCCGACGTCGCGCGCATGACCTCCCCACCAGGAGACCACGCGCCCGCCTCCGACTCAATGACAGTGCGCGCCGCCTGGCACGACCTCTCCCGCGGCTTCAAGCAGCACGAACTGTGGCTACAGCTCGGGTGGCAGGACATCAAGCAACGCTACAAGCGCTCCGTTCTTGGGCCCCTGTGGATCACCATCGCGACGGGCGTCATGGCGCTTGCCCTCGGTCTTTTATATTCCGTCCTGTTCAAGGTTCCCCTGGACGTTTTCCTGCCGCACGTGACGGTAGGACTGATTTTCTGGACCTTTATTTCCGGGTGCATTAAGGAAGGCTCGGATGTTTTCATCGACAACGAAGGCCTGATCAAACAGCTGCCTTCCGCGATCTCGATTCACGCGTACCGTCTGGTGTGGAAGCAAACCCTCTTTCTGGCGCACAACCTGGTTATTTGGCTGATCCTGATGCTGATCTTCCCCGAAAACTGGAGCTGGAACGTGCTGCTGGCGATCCCGGCCATGTTCGTGCTCGTGGTTAATGGGGTGTGGGTGGCGCTGTTCTTCGGCATCATCGCTACCCGCTACCGCGACGTCTCCCCCCTCCTCGAGGCGGGCACGCAGCTCCTGTTTTACGTCACGCCGATCGTATGGATGACCACGACTTTGCGCGAAAATATGGCGGACATGGGTTCACGCGCGCACTTGGCGCAGCTCAACCCGCTGTACCACTACCTGGAAATTGTTCGCGCCCCGCTGATTGGGCAGCCGCTTAATCCGAACTCGTGGTGGGTTGTGCTCGGCTGCACGGTCGTGGGCTTGCTTCTGACGTTGCTGGCGATGAAGAAGTGGCGCTTCCGCGTCCCGTACTGGGTTTAGGAGTTACTGAATATGGCTCAAGTAAGCATTGACACGCATAACGCCTGCGTAGACTTCCCCATCTTCGACGCAAAATCGCGTTCCATGAAGAAGGCCTTCCTCGGGGCCGCGGGCGGCATGATTGGCCGCAACGCTTCCAACACCGTGGTCGTCGAAGCGCTGCGCAACATCAACCTGCACCTCCGCGAGGGCGACCGCGTGGGCCTCGTCGGGCACAACGGCGCCGGCAAGTCCACGTTGTTGCGCCTGCTCTCGGGCATTTACGAACCCACGCGCGGCTCCGCAATCGTCCGCGGCCGTGTAGCCCCCGTCTTCGACCTCGGCGTGGGCATGGACCCCGAGATCTCCGGCTACGAGAACATCATCATCCGCGGCCTCTTCCTGGGCCAAACACGCAAATCGATGCGCCGCAAAATCGACGACATCGCCGAATTCTCCGAGCTCGGCGAATACCTCAACATGCCCCTGCGCACCTACTCCACAGGCATGCGCGTGCGCCTGGCTTTAGGTGTTGTGACCTCGATCGAGCCCGAGATCTTGCTTCTCGACGAAGGCATCGGCGCCGTCGACGCCGCCTTCATGGCAAAAGCCCGCGTACGCCTGCAAGAGCTCGTTGAACGCTCCGGCATCCTAGTATTTGCGTCGCACTCCAACGACTTCCTCGCCCAGCTTTGCAACACCGCGCTTTGGGTAGACCACGGCGAAATCCGCAAGGCCGGCCTAGTCGCCGACGTGGTGGAAGCCTACGAGGGTCCCGAGGCCGGCGCACATATGCGCAGGTTGCGGGCCGAGATCGAGGGGGCTTAGGGGCGCTTTTGGGCTTGGGGGCGGGGCGTGCGTTTGGCGCGGGGGCGGGCGTTTCTTGCGTTTCGCACCCACTTTTGGCGTTTATCGGGGTCCAGCCTGGTTTCTTGGGTGCGTTATGCGCGAGACACGCTGTTTCCACACATGGCGCACCCTTTTTTGCGCGCTGCCCCTTTTATGGCGCTGATTTTGGGTGCGATGTGTGCGCCCGGGCACCGCGAACCTAACGATCCGACCCCAAAGCCCCAGGTAAACCACCGGATGGGATAGTCTGTGCGCGCTTGCGCGCTCCTTCTTGGGATCCAGGCCAAGGTTTCGCACACAACGCACCCACATCCACGCGTATTGCATGCTTTTCCGGAAGGTTTGGGCGCGATACTTTCGCCCCGCGCGGTTTCGTACACTTCGCACCCATCCGCGAGCTCTTCCGATGCCTGACCTGCCTACATGGGCGCAATATGTGCGGGGTGCGCGCCTTTCACACACAACGCACCCATTTTTAAGCGATCCTTTTAATATGCCGCCACTTTTGGGTGCGATACGCCCGCTGCCGCAAGAAATGACACACAACGCACCCAAAACCAAGGAAACGCCCCCGAAATACGGCCCAGTTGGGTGCAAAACATTCGCCCCAAAAGACCCTTGACCTACACCAAAAACATCGCTATTCTGTTCGACATGGGGGAATTATTTACCAGGAAAGACGTCAAGCAATCCACAAAATCTATCTATGCGCTGCGGAAAGCAGTGGCATCGGGGGAAGTGATACGAATAATGCAGGGATGGTATACGAAATCATGTACTACTCCTTTAGGGCTTGCGCGCGAACTCTGCCGGAAAATCCCAGACTTCGTTTTAGCTGGTGAGAGCGCTGAGCAGCTTTTCTCTGGCCAAGAGCTCACCTTTCCCATCCAGGGGTACGTGAAGCATTCCCGAAGGGCAGTAAGCAACGAGTTCGTGGTTACAACCCGAAAGAGGACTGTTCAGTCGTTTACACATAACAAGGTCAGAGTGGTCACCGGGTACCAAAAGCTTATTTTCGACGGCCATTCGTCCGGCGTTGAGCGCCTGTATTCCGGAAGATCCGGGGCCCAAAAGATGCGCCTTCACCAGCGTGAACACCCACGGAAACGGAAACGGGCGGACACGATTCTAAAAAGGTACGGTGCAGACAGTGGCGCCGAGCTCAAGGTCGCGAACCTGCTGCGCAAGCTTGGGTTCGAACCTGAACACAATTATCTCATTGGCGGGTATGCGTTCGACCTCGTCCTGCCCAAAAAGAAGATTGCCATCGAAATTAATTCATGGGAATTCCATTCGGAGCGCGGTCAATTCGTGGCGGACCATGTGAAGGGAAACGAGGCAGTTGTCCGTGGGTGGACAGTGCTGCGTTTCAGCGGTTCTGACATTGCCCACCACCTCGGCTACGTCAGCGAAATCCTGCAAGAAATCCTCAAGAAACGGAAGCGGCGCTTCCGACCCCTGGTGTGGAGGTGGCACCTTGGCGCGAATTAGTTCCCTTAGACTCTGGGCATGGAGAATTTGGATCATATTGTCATCGCTGGCCCTGACTTGGGCGAGCTCATCGACTGGTTTGAGGAGCTCACCGGGGTTCGCGCGATCCCGGGCGGGCGCCACGACCACGGAACGGAAAATGCGTTGGTGCCGTTGGCGGAGCCGAAGGGCGCCTACGTGGAACTTATCGCCGCCGCTGAAAAGCCGGTGGAGCAGAACTTCTTCGACGTCAACGGTGTGAAAGAACCTACCCCTGCGGCATGGGCGATTCACCCAGACGACTTGGACGCATACGCCAAGGAACATGGTAAAGGCGTAGTGGACATGCAGCGCACTGCGCCTGATGGCACGGTTCTTAAGTGGCGGCTCATCACGCCCGAGGTGGCGCCAATCAGTACCGAACCTTTCGCCATTGACTGGGGTGAGACACCGCATCCGTCGCAAAGCGGGGAAGCAACCCTGCGCCTGGAATCTCTCGAGATCAAGGATGATCGCATCGCAGTCACGTTCGAGGGGTGTGCAACAATAGGCGCATGAGTGTTGCCCCGATTCCTGAACGCCCGTCCGTAGCTGCGGTGATAGTCACGCACCAGCGGGTGGAGCTTTTACGCCGGTCGTTGGAGATGGTGGCTGGGCAGTCTTACCCGGTGGACCACATCATCGTGGTAGACAACGGGGCGCAGCCGGAGGTCCGCGAACTGTTGGAAAGCATCGCGCCGGAGTCGGGTGTGTACTTGGAATCGCGCACGAACCTCGGTGGTGGCGGCGGTTTCGCCTACGGTTTCTTGCACGCGCTTGCGCTGGGAGTGGACGCGATTTGGTGCGCAGATGACGACGGCCATCCGGCCGACACCAACGTCTTGGAAACACTCGTGCGTACTGCGCACGCGCATCGCCTGCATGAAGTCAGCCCTGTCGTCTGCAATATTCAGGACCCGCAGCGTCTGGCTTTCCCAATGCGCCAGGGTCTGACGTGGAAGCGTCGCCGCGATGAACTCGAGGGCGAGTTTCTGGAAGGGTACGCCTCTTTGTTCAACGGTGCGCTGTTCTCGGCGGCCGCGATGCAGGTCATCGGTGTACCTGATTACCGCCTGTTCATCCGCGGGGATGAGGTGGAATATCACCGGCGGCTCCAACGCTCGGGCCTGCGGTTCGGGACCGCGCTGACCACCGCGTACGTGCACCCAGATGGTTCGGACGAGTTCAAACCCATCCTCGGTGGGCGGATGCACACGCAGTACCCGGATTCGGAGTCGAAGCGCTACTTCACGTACCGAAACCGTGGTTACCTGATGAACCAGCCGGGAATGCGCCGCCTCCTGCCCCAGGAATACGCCCGTTTCGGGTGGTACTTCTTGGTGCAGCAGAAGGACCCGAAAGGGTTCGTGGAGTGGCTGAAGCTGCACCGGTTAGGTCGCAAGGAACAGTTCTACCGCCCCTAGAAGCCCTAGCCCGCCCCTAGACCACGCTAGTCCTTGAAGATGAACGCCCGCTGGACCAGGAAGTTAATAACAGTCGCGGTGCCTTGCGAGATAACAAACGCAACAACCAAGGCCACGGTCTGGTTCCAGCCCCAACCTTCGGCGAGGCGCTGGAGCGCCCACTGGCCGCCAATGTTGATGACGTACGTGATGCCATACAGGCCCATGACCTGCGCGAAGCGCTTGTTTGAGTGGCCGGAGCTGAACGTCCAGCGGCTGTTAATCACGTAGGCCGTCAGCGTGCCGAAAACCCAGCCGATAGTGCGCGATACAGGCACGGTGACGCTGAGGAGAACGTTAAAAATCCAGGTAAGCCCCAGGTCAACGACCGCGGACACGCCGCCGGAGATGAGGAATCGGAACGCTTGGGTTTTCATTCCGCTTATTCTAGACCCGCGCCGAAACCGAAGGAATGCAGCTCGGCGTTAATGCGGTCCACGTCCGCTTCGCCGAAGAAGTCGCCCTCGGCGCTCACGCATTGGGCGGCCGCGGTGCCGTCGCGGTGGAGGCGGTCGACCACATCGACGTGGACATCCCAGAGGCCCCAGTGGTACGTCAGGCCGGCGGTCCCGACGTCGCGAAGCATCGCATCCGCGGGGGCGTTGAACCGCCACGGGGCGTCGTCGGCGAGGTGGAAGCAGTGGCGGAGGACGTGGTGCAGGTCAGTCAAGCGCATCGTGGAAATCACCCCGATATAACGCACGGCATCGCCCGCCTGGCAGCGAAGCAGCCAGGTAGTGGGCCGAAGCTCGATGACCGGTGCGTCCATGCCCCCAGCCTAACTATCTAGGCCGGGCAGCGCACGAGTCTCCGAACCGTACTCCTCCGCGAGGGCTTTGCGGCCGCGGCGTTTCGCTTCGAGCGCCAGCCATTCCTGGACCGTGTCGGAGAACGCGCGGGCATACCGCCAAGCGTCCTCGGCAGCAGGTTCGCCGTGGTAGGTGTAGTCGTTGGGCGTGTAGGTGTCTGGCTTGGGGAACCCTAAACGCTTCGCTTCGGCGGCGATGGCGTCGGCCACGCGCGTCAAGGAGCCGTCGCCAGGGTGGACCACAACACTCCCGGCCACGAGCGTATCTACCGGTTCGCCCAGCCAGGCGCCGGACAACGCGCCGGTGTCCGTTTCAACGTGCCACACGGCCTGCTTGTCGACGACCGAAATTTTAGAACGAGTCATGATGCCATGGCCTCGGAGACTGCAAACGTGGCTACGCCGGCCCCGACACCTGCTACCCAGCGGGGAAGGCGGGCGGTGGTGACGTCGATAAGCTTTGTTGCAGCCCAGACACCGCCGACGAGAGCGCCCACGCCGAGCAGCGGATTGCCCTCGGGGACGACGTCGTTGGAAGGGTCATCATCGGTGGCATTGAGGTAGCCGACAAGCGCGCCACCTCCCACGAGCAGCGCCAGGCGGGCGGGCCAGTTACGTGCGGCGACGTAACCGCCAGCAAGTACGGCCTGGGTGACGCGGCCAGCGCGGGTGTCGTCGAGCGGGTAGTAGTCAGTCATGGCCACCAATGTAGCCTGAAACCATGGAAGAGATTCACATTGCAGCACAGCACACGAATGTGCCTCTGAACGATTTCATGACCCGGCTCATGGCCCAAGAATTACCGATGGTCGATTCCACGACCCGCATCCTGGTCTACGAGGAACTGCGCAACTATGAGGGCCCCATTATTACGTCGCAGGAAGAGCTGCCGGAACGCATCCGTGAACTCATGGACCTTTAAGCCCTCCTAACAGTACGTACGTCCTGACCTGCAGTTATACAAATCCCTGTGAGGTCACTGGAAATACACCAATTCAGCCTTATGGGGGCTAAGGTTGTTCCTATGACTATCCAGACCACGGAACAATCACTGTACGGCTGGGGTCGCACCGCGCCCACCACCGCGCACGTGCTATCCACCCCTGACGTTGAAGTTATCCAAAAGGCGGTGCAGGAAGTCGCTGAACGCGAATCCGGCCTGCCGGAGCAGCAGCGTCGCGGCGTCATCGCCCGCGGCATGGGCCGTTCCTACGGGGACCCGGCGCAAAACGGCGGCGGTCTCGTCGTCGATATGCAGGCCCTGAACAAGATTCACTCCATCGACCCGGACTCCGGCATCGTGGACGTGGACGCTGGCGTGAACTTGGACCAGCTCATGCGCGCCGCAATCCCTTACGGCCTGTGGGTTCCAGTCCTTCCGGGCACTCGCCAGGTGACCATCGGTGGTGCAATCGGCCCCGATATTCACGGCAAGAACCACCACGCAGAGGGTTCCTTCGGCGACCACGTGGTCTCCATGGAACTGCTGGTCGCAGACGGTCGCGTCCTGCACCTTGAGCCAGAAGGCAGCGCCGATGACCCAGACGGCACCCTCTTCTGGGCGACCGTCGGCGGCATGGGCCTGACCGGCATCATCCTGCGCGCACGCATCCAGATGACCAAGACGGAGACCGCCTACTTCATCTCGGACACGGACCGCACCGACAACCTGGACGAAACCATCGCCCTGCACTCGGACGGTTCGGAAGAGAACTACACCTACTCTTCCGCATGGTTTGACGTCATCAGCCCGGAGCCAAAGCTGGGCCGCGCGACCATTTCCCGTGGTTCCCTGGCCACCCTGGACCAGCTGAAGGAGTTCGCACCGAAGCTGGCAAAGGACCCGCTGAAGTTCTCCGCGCCGCAGCTGTTCACCGTGCCGGACATCTTCCCATCGTGGACGATGAACAAGCTCACCCTGTCCGCGATCGGCGAGGCCTACTACATGATGGGCGCCCCGAGCCGCAACGATATTAAGAACTTGACGCAGTTCTACCAGCCGCTGGACATGATCGCGAAGTGGAACCGTGGCTACGGCAAGGCCGGCTTCCTGCAGTACCAGTTCGTGGTACCGCCGGCAGCTGTGGAGCCGTTCAAGGACATCATTAAGCAGATGCAGGCTTCCGGCCACTACTCTGCGCTGAACGTGTTCAAGGTCTTCGGCGACGGCAACCGCGCCCCACTGTCCTACCCGATGCGTGGCTGGAACGTGTGCGTCGACTTCCCGATTCGCCCAGGCCTCGGCGCGCTTCTCGACGACCTGGATCGCCAGGTCCTCGAATTCGGCGGTCGCCTCTACCTGGCCAAGGAGTCCCGCGCTACCGCCGAGACTTTCCACGCCATGTACCCAGAGATGGATGGCTGGCTCAAGACCCGCAACGAAATCGACCCGACGGGCGTCTTCGCGTCCGATATGTCGCGTCGCCTGGAACTGCACTAGAAGGAGCCCCATATGTTAAACGCAGTAGGACAAGCCCAGAATATTTTGCTGCTCGGCGGCACCTCCGAAATTGGTGTTGCGATCGTGAGCGAGTTCCTGTCGAAGGGCCCGGCACGCGTCACGTTGGCTGCCCGCGAGTCGAGCTCTTCCCTGCCGGAGGCCGTCGCAAAGCTGGAGCAGGCTGGCGCGACTAAGGTTGAGACCATCGACTTCGACGCCCTGGACACGGATTCCCACCCGGAGGTCATCGAGAAGGCTTTCGCGCACGGCGACGTTGACGTTGCAATCGTTGCTTTTGGCACCTTGGGTGACCAGGAGGAATTGTGGCAGGACCAGTCGAAGGCTGTGGCGTCGGCTGAGGTGAATTACACCGCCGCTGTGTCGGTGGGTGTGCTGCTCGGCGAGAAGATGCGCGCCCAGGGCCACGGTTCGATCGTCGCGATTTCCTCGGTCGCGGGTGCGCGCGTGCGCCGCTCGAACTTCGTCTATGGCGCCTCAAAGGCGGGCATGGACGGCTTCTACACCAACCTCGGTGTTGCGCTTGCCGACGAAGGCGTGCACGTCCTCGTCGTCCGCCCCGGACAGGTACGCACCAAGATGACGGCCGGCGGCGAAGAAGCCCCATTGACCGTCAACCCGGAGGATGTCGCGAAGGCGACTGTCGAAGGTGTTCTGAAGCGTAAGGATTCCATCTTCGTGCACCCACTGTTTGGCGCGGTTGCCACCGTGTTCAAGCTGATTCCGCAGAAGATTTTCGCGAAGCTGCCGTTCTAGAAGCTGCGCTTCGTTAAGACCCGGCGTGCTGGCCCAACTGGCACGCCGGGTTTTCTCATGCGCGGGGGCGCGACACTTTCCGTAGGGGATAAGCCCAATGTCTGACCGGTGTGCCAAACTATTGAGCATGGATTTGCACTCTGCCACGAAGACCCCGTACCGGCCGGATGTTTTGCCTGCCGGCAAGTCGATTGCCGCGATGTTCGCGAGCGGGCTCGGGGGCGGTTTCGTGGCGTTTGTGGGCTGGTGGCTGCTCAAACAGGTGGAGTTGCCGGCGTTTAATACGTCGATGGTGACGCGTGCTGTGGCGACGGCGGGCACGGTGCTGCTCGCGGTGGTGGCGATTGCCCTGTGCACGTGGTGGTTGTGGCCGAGCCCGCAGTCGAAGGTGCAGAAGATTATTTCGTACCCCGTGCTGTATATGGTTCCGCCGGCGATGGTGGTGACCACGTTGGCGATCCCACTGTCAGCGACCGATTTTTATCTTGAGGGCCTGCAGGTTGACCAGGGTTTCCGCACCCAATTCCTGACGCGGATGACGGATACGGCCGCGTTGGCGGATATGAATTACGCGAATATGCCCACGTATTATCCGGCGCTCTGGTTCTGGGCGGCGGGCCGTTTTGCCAACGTGTTTGGGCTAGCGGGCTGGGAGGTTTTCCAGCCGTGGGCGATTGTGTCCATCGCCGCGGCCTCCGGCCTGTTGACGCCGTTGTGGCAGCGGTTGTGTGGTTCGTTGCCGGCGGCTGTGGGTATCAGTATCGTGACCACGGCGATTACCCTGGTGATGAGCGCTGAGGAACCGTACGCTGCGATCATCGCGATGGGTGTTCCCGCGATTACGGTGATGGCGCGTTCGGCGTTGGATGGTGGCTGGTTGTCCACGATTGGCATCGCTATTTTCTTGGGGTTCTCGGCGATGCATTACACGCTGTTTACCGGGGCGGTTGCGATTTCGATTGTTATTTTGGCGGCCGTTGTCACGTTCTTGTTCATGAAGTCGTGGCGTCCGATTCTGCATTTGGCGGTCATCGGTTTCGGTTCCATCGCAATCGCGTTGATTAGTTGGGGGCCGTACATTTTCGACGTCCTGTCGGGCCGCCCCCGGTCGGGTGCTACGGCGATGCACTTCTTGCCGGAATCTGGAACTACCATGCCGCTTCCGTTCCTAGCGCCGTCGGTTATTGGCGTACTGTGCCTGGTTGGCTTGGTGTACTTGATTGTGAAGTTCCGGCAACCGGATGTGCGCACGATGGCGATCAGCTTGGTGTGCTTCTACCTGTGGGCCCTGCTGTCTATGTTGGCCACGCTGGCGGGGACTACGTTGCTGGGGTTCCGCCTGGAAATCCTGGTGACGCTGCAGTTGGCTACCGCCGGTATCCTCGGCATGATTCAGATTTACTTGTCGTGGCGCGCGGAGTGGACGGCGAAGGTATCGCAAGTGGTCAGCGTCCTTTTGGTGGTGGGCCTGGGTGGCGCGGTGTTGCAATATGTGCAGCAGATCCCGTCGCGCCTGGAGACTGCGATTGACTTGGCTTACTCGGAAACTGGCTTGGACGGGCAGCGGGCGGACCGGTACGCCCCGGATATCGCGAAGCATTACCCGGCGGTCCACGACAAGCTGGTGGAGTTGGGTTACCCGGCGAACCAGACGATTGTGCTCAGCGATGAGACGCGCCTATTTAGCTTCTACCCGTACTTCGGTTTCCAGGCGTTTACCAGCCATTATGCGAATCCTTTGGGCGAGTTCGATGATCGTAACGCAGCCATCGAGGAGCTTGCGAAGACCTCCTGGGATACGCCGGGTGAGTTTACGGAAGCCGTCGATAAGCTGCGGTGGGAGCCGATGGACGCCTTCGTGTTCCGCGGCAAGGTCGGCGAGCCCTACAAGTACCACCTGGCGGAGGACATTTACCCGAACCAGCCGAACGTGCGGTACCGGGCGATCTTCTTTAACCCGGATGCGTTTGGGGCAGAGTGGACGCAGAAGCAGGTTGGCCCATTCGTGGTGGTAGCCCGAAATAAGTAGGTCCCCTAGTAGACTCCCATGAGTGTCTACTAAGCCTCTTGCAATCGTTTCGGGCCTGATTGGCTTTATTGCATTCATCCTGGTTCCCTTCCTGCCGGTGGATCAGCAGCAGTCTTCGCTGCATTGGCCGCAGGATTCGGCCGCGAGTTCGGTGAATGCTCCCCTGTTCTCTTACGTTCCGGAGCAGGTGGAGTTGCAGATCCCGGCCGGTGCGGCGGATGCGTTGCGCCCGGACCAGGACCTCGTGCTCACGACGGTCCCCACCGATGCAGAGGATGCTGTGGAGCGGGCGCTTACTGTCACTGCGCTTGACGACGGCGGCTACTCCGTCGTCGCCCGCGGTGAACTCGTCGCGGAGACCCCCGCCGGCCAGGATGTGACGGTTTCCTCCACCGAGGACGCCACGATTGTGCGCGCCGGCGGCCAGGAGTGGGAGTTAGAGGACGATAATCGCCCGATGGTCACGGGCGTGTACTCGGAGCTGGAGTCTGCGCCCGCCGGTTTGGCGGCGGACGTGGAGATTAACTCTCGCTTCACTACCTCCCCGACGGTGATCAAGCAGGCGGCCATGTGGGTGGGCGGCATCGCGCTGCTTATCGCCCTGGTGTGCCTGTGGCGCCTGGACCGTGCGGCCGCCCCGGCTACCCCGGCGCGCCGCCCGTTCCGGTTCATCGCCGCGGACGCGGTGGTGCTGCCGGTGCTGGGCCTGTGGCATATTTTTGGCGCGAACACCGCTGATGACGGCTACATTTTGACGATGGCCCGCCTCGCCGATGAGGGCGGCTACATGGCGAACTACTACCGCTGGTTCGGCGTGCCGGAATCCCCGTTCGGGTGGCCGTATTATGACCTGCTGGCGGCGATGACGCACGTGTCCACGGCGTCGACGTGGATGCGCCTGCCGGCGCTCGTGGCAGCGGTGGTCATGTGGTTCGTGATTTCGCGTGTGGCCCTGCCGCGCGTGGGCGCTACCCGCAAGTTGGCGGTGTGGTCGGCTGCGATGGTGTTCCTGGCGTTCTGGATGCCGTACAACAATGGCACCCGGCCGGAGCCGGTCGTGGCGTGCGGCGCGCTTTTGACGTGGGCGGTGTTCGAGTACGCGATTGCGCGGAAGCGCCTGTTCCCCGCGGCGATTGGTGTGATGTTGGCGGCCACGACGCTGGCGGCCGCCCCGACGGGCCTGATGGCTGTGGGCGCATTCCTGATCGCCCTGCCTGCCCTGATCCGGGTGCTCAAGGAACGTGGTGACGCGGTGGCTAACCTGGCGCCGTTCCTGGCCGCGGGTACGGCGATTTTGGCACCGGTGTTTGGGACGCAGTCGTTCGCGGCGGTCATGGAGGCCACCGCGGTGCGCTCTGAGATTGGGCCTTCGTTGCCGTGGTACTTGGAGATTGCCCGCTACCAGTCCTTACTATCGACGGAGTCGGTGGACGGTTCGTTCACGCGCCGCTTCGCGATGCTCATGCTGGGCGCCTGCGTCGCAATCGTGTGCCTGAGTTTGCTGCGCTACCGCCAGATCCCCGGCATCCACAAGGCGCCGACGGTCCGCCTGATTCTGGTAGTTTTCGGCGCAGTCCTCTTCATGACGTTCACCCCCACGAAGTGGACGCACCACTTCGGCGTCTACGCAGGTATCGCCCCCATCGTTGCGGCGGTCGCTGCGGTGGCGTTGGCCGCCCTTGCGCTGCGGGTGCCGCGGTCCCGCTGGTTCATCGTGGGCGGTTTCCTGCTGCTCTTCGCCCTGTCCCTGGCGGGCGCGAATGCGTGGTGGTACGTGTCTTCCTTCGGCGTTCCGTGGTGGGACAAGTCGATCCAGCTCAAGGGCGTGGAGGCGGCGTCGGTCATGCTGCTCATCGCAGTTGTAGTGCTCATTGTTGGGGCTGTGCGTCACCGTCCTCGCTTCTCGACGGTCGCAGCCGCCCCCATCGCCGTCCTCTCCGCACTTGTCGTAGCGTTTTCCGGCGCCACGATGGCCAAAGCGTTCGTGTCCCAGTACCCGGCGTACACCGTCGGCTTGGGTAACCTGCGTGACCTCAAGGGCGAGACGTGTGCCCTGGCCAACGACATCCGCCTGGAAACCAACACGAACGAATCCTTCCTGCAGCCGGTTGATGGGGACCTGGGGTCGTCGTTAAGCGTGGGAGCCTCCCGTGGCTTCACCCCGGACGGCATCTCGGACGACCTCGAATCCGAGAACGAAGGCCCCACCACCGCCATCGCGGAGCAGGTGACCTCCGGTGACCAGCCCGAAGGCCAGGACACCGGCACCACGGGCGGCGAACGCCAATCCACGGGCATCAACGGTTCGACCAAACGCCTGCCGTTCGCGCTGGACTACACGCGCGTGCCGGTGCTCGGCTCGTGGAAGCCGGAGGAGGCCACCCAGACTCCCGCTGAGCTGACCACCCAGTGGTACCGCTTGCCGGCCGCTTCCGACGACGCGCCCCTGCTCGTCGTGTCCGTGGCGGGCCGGATCGCACACCATGACCGCGACGGCATCCTCCAAGACGGCCAGGACCTGACCCTCGAATACGGCACCCTGACCGGCGGTTCCGTCCGCGATACCGGCGAGATCGAAATGTACGACATCGGCCCCGAACCCTCCTGGCGCAACCTGCGTCTCCCGCTCGAGGACCTGCCGGAGGGCGCGAACGTGGTGCGCTTGGTCGCTAAGGATCACAGCCTGGACCCCGACCAGTGGCTGGCACTCACGCCACCACGCGTCCCGACGCTCGCACCCATGAACTCCGTCATCTCCCCAGAAACACCGGGTCTCCTGGACTGGCCGGTCGCGCTGCAATTCCCGTGCCAGCGCACATTCGGCCACTACGCGGGCGTCACGGAAATCGCCGAATACCGCATCTCCCCAGACCACCCGGGCAAGAAGCAGCTTTCGCCGGTCCAGAATTACGCCGGCGGTGGCGTCATGGGCCTCACGGAAACGGTCAGCTGGTCCTACGAACTTCCGGGCTACCTAGTCAACGACCCAGGCCGCGACTGGGGTTCCATGGAGGTGTACCAACGCCGCACCGACTCCACCGGCCAGGCCCCATTGGTCGCGGACATCGACATCGAAACGATCACGCGTTCCGGCCTGTGGAAGCCTTCGACGATGCACATCGCGACGCAGCCGGACTAGCGCGCGGGCGTGAGCGCGTGTTTTGCGCCCACGCGCGCCTGAGATCGGTCATGCGCACCCTGGTTTGGGTGCGCTTTGTGCGTTCCGCGGTGTTTCGCACATAACGCGCACTTGGGATCTAACTTTGCTCCGAAAGCCGCGCGCCATGGGTGCGAAACGTGCGAGGTGGCGCGTGTTCGCACACTTTGCGCCCATACGCGCGTGAAATCTACGGCAACAGCTCAAATTTGGGTGCGTTTCGTGCGTTTCGTAGTGTTTCGCGCATAACGCACCCAAAAATCCCCCGTTAACACGGAAACTAGCGCTCAATGGGCGCGAAACGCGTGATACCAATCCTCATCGCACACTTTGCGCCCACGTGCGCTTCAAAGCTGCCACGCGTACCCAGGTTTGGGTGCGTTTCGTGCGTTTCGAGGTATTGCACACATAACGCACCCAAAAATCCCGATCCGACCCAGAAAACTGACGCGCTTTGGGCGCGAAACGCGCGACCCCACACACAACGCACCCACTAAACACGAAAGCGCCCATCAACCCGGAGCTGATGGGTGCGAAACGTGTGAAACACCCCCGCGCCCCGCACGCCCCCGCGCGCAGAACCCCTACGCCCCCACTGCGGTGTACGCGTAGGAGTTGTCGGCGTGGGAGCGTCGAGAAGCATCGACGCAGCACCAGATGACCGCCGGGTAGAGGACGAGCGCGCACGTGACCAGACTGATGACGTACGCGAGGTCTGTCCCGGGGCTGAAGTTCCACCAGAAGTGCAGCAGAAACGCAGCACCCAGGCCGGCGGCGGCCACGCCGAGGCGCTTCCACGCGGACCAGTCCGCTTTGTACAGCGCCAGCCCGATTCCCCACCCGGAGAGGGCGCAAAAGGCCACGTGCAGGAGTGGGCCGGCGACGACGCGGGCGCCCCACATTTGGGCGACGCCGATGAGGTCGGAATTCGGGTCCATGAGCGCGCCGAAGAGTCCATACTGGATGTTTTCAAAGACTTCGAATCCGAGGCCCACGCTCATCCCCACGGCTAGCCCGTGCCACGGGCGGTTGAGCTGCCGGAATGAGAGCAAGATGACGAGGATGCCCACGGCCTTGCCGATTTCTTCGGGGTACGCGCCGCCGAAGGAGAAGATGACTGCTTCGGGTAGGAGCGTGTCCACGAGGTTGATCGCGGGGGTCGAGGCGAAGACGAAGATCATGGTCGTCCCGCCGCCCCAGAGGAGGGCGCTGGCCACCCATGCTGTGCCGCGTGGCCAGAATGGGAGCCGGCTGAGCAGGAAGAGTACAAGTGCCAGGTAGGCGCCGCCGATGACGATGTTGAGCACCGCCATGGCGGGCTCGATGACCATCAGCCCGAGGAGTTGGACGACCGTCATGCCGATGCCAACGGCCAGGAGGACCCAGAGGGTGATTCGGAATAGGCGGCTCATAGTAGCTCCCACTTTTCACGGTGCGGTACGGCGGTTTTGAGGGCTTCGTCGACGGCGGGCGGCAGTGGAACGTCGGCGACGTGGGGCCAGATCTGGGCGGTCACTTCGCGGGCGCCCGGCCCCTCGATGACCAGGTAGAAGAGTTCTTCGCCTTCTTTGAAGTAGAAGGCGATGAGGGGGCTGCGTTCGTCGATAAGCAAACGGATGTTGCCGGCCTGCTCAATCGGGCCGGTGTTGTCCCCGAGGGACAATGCGCCCTTGACGGTGCGGCGCAGTGTCCGGTCGGGGTCGTCGATGTCCGCCACCGGATACAACTGCGTGGTCACGGTCGTGCCGGCGCAGTTCCAGGTGGGGAAGAACGCCATGGAGTCCTGCGTGCACCCGGGCAGGGGGACGCGGTGTTCTTCTTCGCCGATGTAAATTTCGTGGTCCGGCTCCGGGGCCGGGACCTGCGGCGCAATCAACGCTGGTAGCCCAAAAGCTACCAACAGTGCAGCCAGCACACCTGCCCAGAGGCCCCCGACCCGCGCCGGTTGTAAACGATATTCCCGCATGCACAACACAGTACGTGAATGGTTAGAGTGGGTGCATGAACTCTTTAACTGACCTGTACTCATACGTTAATGGGGACTGGATGAAGTCCCACGAAATCCCCGCTGACCGTGGCGTCGATGGCACTTTCCACGCCCTGCGCGACCAGGCGGAAGCCCAGGTCCACGCCTTATTGCAGGAAGATTCGGGCCGCGGCGGCGCGGTGTACCGCAGCTTTATGGATGTGAATAATGTCAACGCCGCTGGTGTGGGGGTGCTTCACGACGACCTCCGGCTCCTCAACGTGGACTCCGCGGAGGAACTCGCCCGCGCCCTGGGCCAGCTTGACCGCGTGGGCGTCGGCGCGCCCCTGGGCTTCTGGGTGGAAAAGGATTCCCAGGGTTCTGACGCTGTCCCCTACCTTGTGCAGTCTGGCCTGGGGCTTCCCGACGAAGCCTACTACCGCGAAGACGCCCACGCCGAGACCCTGGCCGCCTACGCCGACCACGTGGAGCGCATGCTCTCCTACGCCCCGTCGCTGCCCGTCACCCCGCGTGAGGCCGCCCCGCGTGTAGTCGCGTTGGAGAAGAAGCTCGCGGCCGCGCACTGGGACGTGGTTGCTTCCCGGGACGCGATGCGCACCTATAACCCGACTACCGTCGCCGAATTGCCCGAGTTGGTGCAGGTTATGCTGGCTGGTGCCGGCCTGACGGAGGGCCGGGTGATTAATATGATGCCGTCGTATACGGATGCGCTGGGCCAGTTGCTTGCGGAGTCTCTCGAGGATTGGGTCCTGTGGGGTTACTGGCATGTGCTGCGCGCCCGCGCGAGCGTCCTTCCCGAGGAGGTTGGGGAGGCGAACTTCGATTTCTACGGCCGCCGCCTTTCCGGTGCGACGGAGCAGCGCGACCGTTGGAAGCGTGGCGTGGCCCTTGCGGAGGGCCTGGTCGGCCACGACATTGGCAAGGCGTACGTGCGCGAACACTTCTCCCCCGAGGCGAAGAAAGACATGCTGCGCCTGGTGGATTACCTGCTCGCCGCCTACGACGAACGCATCCGCGCCCTCGACTGGATGACCGACGCCACCAAGACCCGCGCCCTAGAAAAACTCTCCCAGTTCAAAGCCAAGATCGGCTACCCGGAAACTGGCCGCAGCTACGAAGGGCTAGTGCTTCACGACGAAGGCTCGCTCCTGGTGGACAACGTGCGCGCGGCCGCGGCCTTCAACCACGATTACGAACTGTCTAAGGTGGGCAAACCCGCCGACCGCGACGAATGGGTGACCACCCCACAAACCGTCAACGCCTTCTACAACCCAGTGGTCAACGACATCACTTTCCCCGCCGCCATCCTTCAGCCCCCATTCTTTGGCCTGGACGCGGACGCTGCGGAAAACTTCGGCGCGATTGGCGCGGTCATCGGCCACGAAATCGGCCACGGCTTCGACGACCAAGGCTCGCAATACGACGGCCACGGCAACCTCGAACCCTGGTGGGACGACGCCTCCCGCGAAGCCTTCACCCAACGCACCAACGCCCTGGTCGGCCAATTCGACGGCCTAGTCCCCTCCGTCCTGGAAGGCACCGACTCCTCCGGCGTCAACGGCAAGTTCACGTTGGGCGAAAACATCGGCGACCTCGGCGGCCTGGGCATCGCCGTAGTGGCGTACCGCAACTGGCTCAAGGACCACGACCAGACCGGCCAGGAAACCGCCCCGTTCGGGGAACTCGAAGGCGAATACACCGGCTACCAGCGACTCTTCCTATCCTGGGCCCGCGTATGGCGCACCGCAATCCGCCCGGAGATGGCCACCCAATACCTTGCGATCGACCCACACTCCCCCGCCGAGTTCCGCTGCAACGTCATCGCAAGCAACATCGACGAGTTCTACGCCGCCTTCCCCACCGCCGAGGACGGCCCCATGTACCGCGCACCCGAAGAACGCGTGACCATCTGGTAAACGCGGTTCGCACGTTTTGCACCCATCAGCTCCGGGTTGGTGGGTGCTTTCGTGTTTAGTGGGTGCGTTTCGTGTGCGGGCGCACGTTTCGCACCCATTCGGGAGCGAAAACCATGGATGTGTGCGAATAATGGGTGCGTTATGTGTGCGCCCGGTCCGCCTGGCGCGTTTCGCACCCAAAACGCGTCAGTTTTCGGTGCGGCGCGGGATTTTTGGGTGCGTTGTGCACGAAAAGGTCACGTGGTGTGCCAGGCGGGGCGCGCGAGCGCGCGCAGGTTTCCCCTTCCGGTCACTGGCCTGCGGTTATGGGGGCTAATTCTCTGGTGACGCGCCCGGCTTCGCACGTTTTGCGCCCACTTCGCATGGGTTTCAGAGCGAAGCTAGGTTCCATGGGTGCGTTGTGTGCGAAACACCGCGAAACGCACAAAGCGCACGAAGCGCACGAAGCGCACCCAAACCAGGGCGTGCGCGATAGTTTTGAAGCGTAAGTGGGTGCAAGATGCACGAACCCCCGGAACCGCCCTAACCCACGTCCCAGTACATTTCGGCGATCACCCAATCTCCGCGCACGGCGTGGAGTGGCGGGGTCGTGTAGCCCTGCTGGGCGTGGCGGACGGGTTTGAGGGTTGCTGGGATGCGGAGGACAAAATCTTTGCGTTGGTCGTCGATAAGCACTGAGCCGACGGCCCGCTGGCGGGTGACTTCCTCGAGCTGGACCTCGCGGACTTCGGTGTTGAGGAGCATTCGCAGCACCGCCTCCACGGCGACGGGATCCGCGGTGAGCATGGCCGCGCTGCGGGTTTCGTCGCGGGCGAACTCGTGGCACGGCGCGATCGCGTCAGACACAGGGCGTACCGCGACGGCGAATTGGCGCGGGCTGTCGGCGCCGTCGCGCCCGACGATGAAGTGCACGTCGACCCCGTCGGCGGGGAGGCTCCAGGAGTCGTCGACCTCTGTCATGCCACCAAAGCGGGTGGCGATCTCAGCTGTGAAGTCCATGTCTTAAGACTAGGCTGAAAATCATGGATTCTGCAGACATTGACGCACAAGAACGGGCAGCCTTCCAGATTGGTGGCGTCGACCGCGAACTGACCGAGGATGAGCAGCTAGAACAGTTGGGCACGTACCTCGACGCGCACCACCCTTACCCCGCCGATGACCTGGAGGCCGCCGACCGTTACTCCGCCCGCCTCCCGGACCGGATTACGCACGCGTCCATGCTGATGCTGGGGTCGGGGCTGGATCATTCGATGCCCGGCCAGGCGTACGCGCAGGACGTGGATGTCCGCGACACGGAATATGGGCAGGTCCTGACCCCGCCGGAGCCGAATGGCAGGTGGGCGGTGTCTCTGCATTCGGGTGGGTGGCGCCGCGGTTCGGGCGAGCCTTTGGAGATGGCGTGGCGCCCGGAGGTCGCGGCGATTGCTGCGTTGTCTGGCGTGACCGTCCTGGACGTCGATTACCCGCTCCTGCCTGCGCATTCCGTGGACGAGGTGGTGGCCGCGGTGCGCCGTAGTGTGGAGTGGGCGCGCACGCAGGCGGACCAGGTTGCGCTCATCGGGTACAGCTCAGGCGGTGCGCTGGCTTCTTTATTGGCTGACGACGCCGACGCGTTAGTCCTCATCTACCCAGACTTCGCATCCCTCGACGGCATTCCCAGCGAACTCCGCGGCGACGCGCAGCTTCCCACGCAGTGGCCGCCGACGTTATTGCAGTGGGCGATCCACGACGAAGTTGCCACCAAACCGGAGATTCCGGGGGCGACGGTGCGTACCTATACGTCGCGGCACCGGATTTCCACGCCGGCGGTCGCGCGGCAGCGCGTGAAAGACGCCGCTGAATTTTTGCGTAACTGCAGCTAGGGGCAGGGATTAACGTCGAGAAGCATTCGGCGGGTTTAATATATGTGCATTTACTTTCTACTGTGCACATATTGCATCCATAGACGAAAGCTTCTTCACACGTGAACCCCTTGAAAGATTTCCCGCGCTTTGCCAACGCACTTGGCGCGGCCATCCCATTTATTGGGACAGTCCTGACCGTCGTGGCTCTGGTTCTGGGCATTACGCTGGGCACCTCTGAGTCCGCCGGGAATGCAGGATCATCGAACGTTACCGCTGGCCGCGAGGAGCAGCCAAAGACGGAAGACCCCGTTGAGGTCGCTCCCGACGAGCTGGCTCCACTGCCCGCACCTGCGGATACGACCGCGGATCCGGTCCCTGCCCCGGGCCCGGACGACAAGCCATTCCCGGCGCCAGCGCCAAGCGAAGCGCCAGCGCCAAGCGAAGCGCCAGCGCCAGCGCCCGCGCCCGCGCCCGCTCCAGAACCAGCTCCAGCCCCGTCTGAGCTGCCCGAGCCAGAGGTCAAGCTTCCGACCGCCCCCGAGCCCAGCCCGATTGAGCTGGGTGAGGCTACGGTCGTCGGCGGCGTGAATGATACGACGGCGTTTGAGCTTCCCGTCACCCTGGAGTTGCAGCCGGGCGACCGCGTCACTGTCGACGGTGGCGTTGGCGTGCAGTTGAATGCGAAGGAACGTGAACTTCGCGTCACCACGAAGACCAAGACGGCTCCGGGCCGCTACTCGTACCGGATTAATCGTGGTGGGCGCGTGATTGGTAACGGTGCCGTCGTCGTGAGTAAGCCTGCTCCGACGCCGCGCAAGATTGTGAAGTTGGGCAACGTCGAGCTTGCCCCGAACCACTGGACCGCGTGGAACCTGCCGCGAAACTTTGACTTGGGTTCGCGCCAGGAGATTGTGGTTTTCGATAACACGTCGGGCCGTATCGTGGGTGATGTCGTCGGCGGTATTTACAATGGCCAGCTGCAGGTTGCTGCGAACCGGGATGCCCGGATCGGTGCTTACGTGGTGGGCATGTACGTTGACGGCAAACCTGCTGCGTACGGTGTGGTTAATGTTGTCCCGAAGGCGGTTGAGCTGCCTGCTGCCGAGGTCCGCGTGGGTTCGAGCTTTGGCCTTGACTTGCCGGACACGATCTTCATCAATGACACCTCCACCGCCGGCGTCTACGTTTCTGGGACCGATACGCCGGCCGATGGCCTGCAGCTCTGGTACGACAAGGACGAGCGCAAGCTCAACGTCACCGCCCTGGAGAACGCGAAGCCGGGTACCTACGATTTCTACCTGTACACCGGCAAGTACTTCATCGGTAAGGGTACGGTCACGGTCGTCGCAGCGGACATCGCGCCTGGCCGTATTGACTTGGACGAACTGCGCGAAGGCCGCCTCAACGCGACGTGGACTGTGGCCCCGGAGTACCAGCTTCCGAACCGCCGCAACGACGCGTCCGGCGACTTCCGCCCCAGCTGGTACCCGCAGGCCGCGACGGAGATGCGCAACACCGGCTACCTGACCCCGGGCTCTGAGTACTTCACCCGCACCGGTATTTGTTCGTCTGGTTTCTTTGTCACTATCGACGGCCGCCCGTTCATGTTGACCGCCGGCCACTGCGGCAAGCCGGGCGATCCCATCTTCATGAACACCCTGTACGGCCAGCGTCAGGTGGGCACCTTCATCCCGGAGGGCCACTTCCTGATTGATAAGGATCCGAGCGAATACTTCGACCCGGAGTATGACTTCGCCCTGGTTGAGCTCAATAACGTGGGCGCTTCCCTGGTGCACCCGGCTGTCGGCGGCCAGTTCGAACTGTCTGGTTACATTGATGCCCGCAGCCTGCGTAACCAGGACGTGGTGTGCCGCATCGGTCGTACTCGTGGTTACTCGTGTGGCCGCTACCTGAACCACATGAATTCGGAGATTTTCCGCGTCAGCAACATCAGCTCGCAGGGTGATTCCGGCGGCCCGCTGTTCGCGATCATCGACGGCAAGTACTACGCCGTGGGCATGACCTCCCTGGGCCCTGTCCAGGGCGAGTACTTGGGCGCACAGAATGTGTACGGCCCGATTAAGCACTTCAACGCAACGCTGTACGGCGGTTTGCGCGCTGGCAACTAGCCCGCACAAGGAGCCGCCACCTGCGCTAATGCAGGTGGCGGTTTGTGTTTTTAGAAGCGTGGCAGCAGGTTGCGCAGGGCGTCTGCGATCTGCGGCAGGTTCAGTGCCCCGACGATGGCTGCGATGAGGCCGATCACTCCGGCGATTGCACCGGCGACGGCGCCTGCGGAGGAGCCGCCATCGGTAGTGCCGGTCCACCAGTTGTTCAGGGTCAGCTTTGCGACGGTCGTATTATCCACGTAGCCGCCACGAACCGGGTCGGTGCCTTCGGTGGCCGCCTTAATATCTTCGGAGCCTGCGCCCTTGAAGAAGATGGGAACCAGCATGTTGGTGTGGTTCGGGGAGTAGTACTTGTGGCTTGGGACCTCGCCCTTTGCGCCGGTGAGCGCGGTGTAGCCGGGCTGGTCGCCGGCGCCGGAGAGGTAGCCGGTTTCGTGGTCGGCGGTGACGATGAGCAGGGTTTCGTCCCAGGAGGAGTTCTTTTCTACCCATTCGATGACCGCGTCGACGGCTTCGTTGAAGTCGATGACTTCTTCGATGTTCGGGCCGATTGTGTTGGCGTGGCCGGCCCAGTCGATGGCGCCGCCTTCGATCATGAGGTGGAAGCCGTCTTCGTCTTGGCCAAGCACGTTGAGCGCTGCCTTGGACATGGTGGGCAGGTCAACGATGTCGTTTTCGGGGGTTGCGAATGGTTGCAGTGGGTCGTTGCCAGTGCGGTTGAACTGGAGGGTGGACGCTGCCGGTGCGAGGCCAAAGTACTGCTGGTCGGGCTTGACGGTGCCGTCGGCAAGTGCTTGGAATTCGGATTCGTCGACGATGACGTCCCACTTGGAGCCTTCTGCCATGATCTCTTCGTAGGATTTTTCGGAGATGTACTTGTAGGTCGCCTGCTCAGCGAGTGTCGCGTCGTCGGTGTAGAGCGGGTGCCCGGCGCCCATGATGACGTCGAGGTCGCTGGCGATCATTTCCGCGGCGATCTCGTGGTAGTTGTTGCGCTTGGGGTTGTGGGAGGCCCAAGCGGCAGGGGTGGCGTGTGAGAACGGGACGGAGGACACCACACCCGCTGCCTTGCCGAGTTTCTTGGCGCGCTCGGAGGTGTTTTCCAGCTTCACGTCGTTGGGGTCGACGCCGAGTTTGCCGTTGGCGGTCTTCACGCCGGTGGCCAGGGCGGTGCCGGAGGCGGCGGAGTCGGTGTAGGATTCGTTGACCCAGTTGTGGTCGGACCAGGCTTTCTGGCCGTCGTAGTAGTTACCGTGCTGGTAGGTGGACATGCCGAGCAGGTTGAAATTCTCGAACTGCTGGACCGCCTTGCCCGGCTTTTCCTTCAGGGTGGCCGGGTTGGCTTCGCCTTCTACTTGGTAGCGGGTTTCGCCGGCTTGGTACAGGTTGGTTGCGGCGACATGGTTGTAGCCCATGCCGTCGCCGACCATGTAGATGATGTTTTTGGGACCTGTGGTGGTCTGCGCTAGTGCAGGAGTTGGGAGGGCAATCGCGACTGCGGTTGCGGTCAGAACGGCGCATAGCTTTTTCATGCAACAGATCTTTCTGCTTATCGACGGTCAGTGTGACACCGTCAGACCCTATGCATGAAAGGAGTCCTTACCGCTACCCCGCGGTTAATCTTTGGTGAACAATACTTTATGCGATGCCGGCGTCCTTGAGTACCTGGAGGATGTCGTCGCCTTCTTCGACGGTTTCCTCAACGTAGGGGTCTACCTGGGCGAGGGTGATGGTGGCGCCGGTGGAGTCGGCGACGATGGCGATGCGCCCGAAGTCGGCGTCCCAGGGTTCGCGGATGATTTCTCCGCCGAGGCCGGGGACGGCGGCGACGGCTGCATCGACATCCGCAACGCCCAGGTAGGACTGCCAGAAACTGGGTACTTGGGGTGGGAATTGGCCGCGGGCGTCGGCGATGCCGGCGAAGGCGCCGCCGTCTTGGAGGATGACGGTGTAGCGGTCGCCTTCTTGGGTGGCCCAGCCGAAGAGTTCGCGGTAGAAGTCGGCGGCTTCGGTGTACTTTGTGGTGGCGGTGAGTTCGTGCCAGACGGCGGTGCCGGGTTCGCCGGCGGCCACGAAGGCCCCTTCGCCTGCGGGGTTGATCAGGCCGAGGAGTGCTCCGGCGGGGTCGGACAGGATTGCGATGTCACCGATTTCGGTGGTGGATTCGGCCAACACGCGGGCACCGAGTTCTTGTGCGCGGGCGACGGTGGCGGACAGGTCGGGGGCGTAGAAGTAGGTGACCCACGTGTCGGGGGTGTTGCCGGTGGCTTCAATGACGCCGGCGACAGGGAGGCCTTCGACGCGGGCGAGGCGGTCGCGGAATTCCCAGCCGAGGAGTTCGGTGTAGAAGTGGCGGGATTTCCGGGGTTCGGAGCTCATGAGGTCTACCCAGTAGGGCATTCCAACTTCTGCTTTGAAGGCTGGCATTACATGTTCCTCCACTTTTCAGGATCGAAGTCGTCATCAAATTCGGGTTCGCCGTCGTCGGCGGTGACGGTGGCGCGCACGCCTGGGATGGAGACTACGTCGCCGTCGTGAAGCACGTGGCCGCGGGCGGTGACTACCTCACCGTTGACCTGGACGTGGCCTTCGGCAATGAGTTCTTTGGCGTGGCCACCGGTCTCTGCGAGGCTGGCGAGCTTGATGAACTGACCCAGTTTGATTGTGCCGCTGACGGGCACCTCGAATTCCTGCATGCTCATAGTGTACTGAAGCCCCCAACTGCGATTATGAGGCCGAAGATAATGAACAGGATGCCGGCACCCCGGTCGAGCCACGGGCCCAGGCGCTGTAGCAGTGGGGAAATCTTATCTACCAGCAGCGCAAAGCTTATGAAGTAGATGAATCCGGTGCTGCACACCAAGGCCACGGCCCAGAAACTGTTGCCGTATTGGGCGAAGATCGCGGCGAAGAAGAGGAGCGCCTTCGGGTTGGCCAGGTTCGTTACTAGGCCCACGAGGAATGGGTTGCGTTCGCGTGGCTGCGCCGGGGGCGCGCTCCCGTCCCCGTCACCGCCGGCGCCGGCCGGTGCGGGCGCGGGGCGAACGGCCTGCACGCCCATCCACACCAGGAACACGCCACCGAGGATCTGGACGGCCGCGATCGCCTGGGCGGGAAGCGCGGCGAGGCCGAGCCAGGAGGCCAGGGCCCACCCGGTGTTGCCGGTCATGATGCCGAGCGCGCACAGCACCCCGGCGCGCCGTGAGCGGCTGCCTACCCGGATGATCTGGAAGACGTCCGGCCCGGGACTTAGGAGTACCGCGATCCACGCGACGAGCAGTCCGAGCATTAGACCTGGTCTGCCGGCATGATGTGCAGGCGGTCGATGTTGACGTGGGCGGACAGGGACGCTACCCAGCGGACGGTTTCGGCGATGTCTTCGGCGGTGAGGTTGAGGTGGCCTTCGTAGACGGCGGCGGCGCGCTGTGCGTCACCTTTGAAGCGGACGAGGGAGAAGTCTGTTTTGACGCGGCCGGGGTCGATTTCGGTGATGCGAATTTTTCCGGCGTCTTCGATCCGTTGGACGCGGGTCAGGGCGCGGAGCCCGAATTTGGCGGCGTTGTACCCGGCCCCGCCTTCGTACGGGTTGAAGGCTGCGACGGAGGCCATGTTGATGATCAGCGGTGCCGTGGCCGCGAGTAGTTGGGGCCGCAGGGCGTTGGTGACGCGGACGGTGCCGAGCACGTTTGTGTCATACATCCACTGCCAGTCCTCTAAGTCGGCTTCAGCCAGCGGGTCCAGGCCCTTGGCTCCGCCGGCGTTGTTGACCAGTAGGTCTACCCGGGGCAGCGCGGCGGCGAAGGCGTCCACGGAGTTCTGGTCCGTGACGTCTAGGACGTGGGCAGCGCCCCCGATGTCTGCGGCGATGCGCTCGAGGTTTTCTTTGCGACGCGCCGCTACCACGACGAACCAGCCGTCGGCAGCGAGTGCGCGGGCGCTGGCCTCCCCGATCCCGGAGGAGCCTCCGGTGACTACTGCTACGCGTGTGTTGTCAGGTACTTCGATCATGGCGCTCATTCTGGCACGCACGCCAGACTCCGGGGGTGAAAACCACTACCCCCTAAAAGTATTGCGCAGGTGAAACACAGCAACAATAATTGTGCCATCCGACACATAAGGAGAATTGCATGAAAAAGCTGCTTGCAACCGTTGCTGCTGCGGCGCTGGCTTTCACCGCCACCCCAGCGCAGGCGTACACCTTCCACGACACGTACCCGGAAACCCCGAAGCTGAACCCGCAGCTTCCAATCGTGCACACTACCCACGGCTCTGACCACATCAAGGCCAATGTGCTCAACGCGCGTCCGGTATGCAATTCGGGTGAGGATTTCCGCACCGTGGTCTACCAGGCTTCGGACAACTTCACTCCGGCAGGCACGATTTCCACCACGAATAAGACGTCGAGCCCCATTCCGCTGACTCAGGACCTGGCGCGCACCCAGTCCATTTCCCTGTCCATCCAGGGCGACCGCACCAACACCACCTCCGTCAACCTGGGCGGTTCGGTCAGTGAGGACGGTAAGTCTGGTTCGGTGGGTATCACGAAGTCGATCGTCGAGAAGATTGGTGCCCAGTTCTCGTATTCCTTGAGCTGGACTGCCGGCCAGAAGATCGGCCCGTACGAGGTTCCTGCAGGCCACACGGGTGAGGCGACGTTCGGTTTCCGCACCATCCACCTGGATGGCACCCAGCAGTACTGCAAGCCCAACGGCACCTGGTCCAACCCCACTCCGTGGCGCGTCATGGCTCCGGTGAAGAATGAGGTGGAGGTCAAGGTGTATGACACCCTTGCCGGCTCCTGGCTGGGCGACACCACTCCAGGCACCCCAGACACCCCAGACACCACCTCGGAACCGGATACGTCCGTGGCGGACCCGGACGTCGTCGACGGCCCTGCCGAGGAGCCAGAAATCATCCCGGAGCCGACCCTGGACCCGGGCGACCACGAGTATGACCTCGAGCCGTATTTCACCGTCGCCGCAGGTAAGGCGTCTGGTTTCGCGGGCCTGGTGGCGCTGCGTGTGAAGAATGTGGGAACCAAGCAGTACTACCAGGACAACCTGGCGACCCGTTTCCGCATCGACGTTCACACCGACCGTGGCCCGGAGGGCGTTGATCGCTTGATCACGCCGGGCTGGTTCAACGGGGCGTACACCCGTGACCTGGGCTTTAATAAGGAAACGTCCACGCGTTCCTTCGAGGTGACACTGTCGAATCCGGTGCGCCCGGGCCAGTCGCAGCTGGTGGCGAACCTGAACTTCGGCGATGGCAACACGTCTGAGGGCCGCCTGCACAACTACATCACGGTCACCCAGATTGGCCGCGTGGCTGGCGACGTGTCCGAGTACAACGACCAGAACGTGGATTCCCGTGAGGCCACTGTGGACCACATGAAGCGGAAGAATAAGGGCATCTTCTAGCCTGGAGGAATGTTCAACCTGGAGGTTATTGGGGCGGGGTTGCCCGTCGCGAAGCAAGAAAGCGCCCTGCGAGCTGCCCTCGAGGCCGGCGGCGCGGTGGTGCAGGCGCCTCCGGGGACGGGCAAGACTACCTTTGTGCCGCCGCTCGCCGCCAACCTGGTGTCGGGGAAAGTGCTGGTCACGGCACCTCGCCGGGTCGCTGTTCGGGCGGCGGCCCGGCGTCTTGCGTCCCTGGCTGGCCAGGAGTTGGGCCAGGATGTGGGCTACCGGGTCCATGCGGACACGGTGCCCGGCGCGCGCGTGGAGTTTTGCACACCGGGCGTGTTGCTTCGGATGTTGCTTTCCGACGCCGAGTTGCCCGGCGTGGACGCCATCATCATCGATGAGGTGCACGAACGCCAGCTGGATACGGACCTGGTGTTGGGCATGGCCGCCGAGCTTGCCCTCCTGCGCGAGGACCTGCACCTGGTGGTGATGTCCGCGACCGTGGATACCGCCCGCTACCAGCAACTTTTGGGCCTGGATGTGGTGAGCACGCCCGCGGTGACGCACCCCTTGGAGATTGAGTACCGCGCGCACCCAGGCCGCGGGCAGCGCACCCGCGAGTTTTGGGACGCCGTCGCCGACACGGCGCGCGGTGAGCTGGGCGATTACTCGGTCCTGGTTTTTGTGCCGGGCCGGTGGGAGGCGGAGTACGTCGCCGGACGGTGTGGCGGGATTGCGCTGCACGGTGGGGCGAGTTCCCGGGACCAGGATGCCGCGTTGCGCGACACGGGGCCGCGGATTGTGGTGTCGACGGCGCTGGCGGAAAGCTCAGTAACTGTACCCGGCGTGCGTACTGTGGTCGACGCGGGCCTTTCGCGGGGCCCGCGCCGCGACGAGAACCGCGGCATGACTGGCCTGGTCACCGTGTCGGAGGCGCGCTCCACCGCCGAGCAGCGCGCTGGTCGCGCCGGACGCGAGGGCCCAGGCCGGGTGGTGCGCATGTTCACCGAATCCGAATTCCGCCACTTCCCCGCCCACATCACGCCCGAAATCCTGAGCGCCGACCTCACCCAGGCCACGCTGTGGCTCAAGTGTTGGGGCTCCCCGGATCTCCCGCTTCTCGACGCCCCTCCGGCCGCCTCCCTGCACTCTGCCGAAGAGACCCTGCACCGCTTGGGCGCGCTGGATGGCGAGGAGGTCACGCCCCTGGGAAAGAAGCTGGCGCGCATGCCCCTGGACCCGCGGTTAGGCCGCGCACTCCTGGACACCGGCGGCGTGGATACCGTGGCCCGCTTATCGGCCCGGGAGGGTGGCGATTGGAAGAAGGAGGCCGCCCGGCTGCGCCGCTTTGTGAAACCCCGCGCCGTGGAACCTGGCGTGGTCATCGGCTCCGCGTACCCGGAGTGGATCGGGCGGCGCGAAAAGGATTCCTACCTGCTGGCTTCGGGAACGCGCGTGGAGGCACCAGCGAGCAGCGACTGGATCGCGTGCAGCGAAATCTCGCGCACGGGCAACCGGGCCGTGGTCCGAGACAGCGCCCCCATCGCGGAGGCGGACGCCCTGCGCCTCATCGGCGTTACTGAAACTACGGAAGCCTGGCTGGAAAGCGGCGCGGTGCGCGGGCGGCGCGTACGCCGAGCCGGCGCCATCGAACTCAGCTCCACGCCAGTGAAACCCGACCGTGATGCAGCCCGCGGCGCCCTCCGCGACGCCGGCCCCGAGCTCTTCACGTTCTCCCAGGCCGCGCGCGAACTTTTAGACCGCATCCGATTCCTGCACGAGCAGGTAGGCGAACCGTGGCCCGGTGAGGCACCGGAGGGGTGGTTGGACCCCGAGATTGAGCAGGTCGTAGGCGGTGCACGCGCCGGCGGAATCGACATGTACCCCGCGGTGCAACGGCTCCTACCGTGGCCAGAGGCCACGCGGCTTGAGGAGTTGGCGCCGGCGCGGTTGCCGGTGCCGTCGGGAAGCAACCCGAAAGTGGACTATTCTTCCGGACGCCCCGTTGTACGCGTCAAGCTGCAGGAATGCTTCGGCCTGGCCGCCTCCCCGGAGTGCGCGGGCGTGCGCGTGCAGTTCCACTTGCTGTCCCCGGCCGGCCGGGAACTAGCAATTACCGACGACCTCGCCTCCTTCTGGAACGGCCCATACACCGGAGTGCGCGCCGACATGCGCGGGCGCTACCCCAAACACCCGTGGCCGGAAGACCCCTGGACCGCGCCCGCGACGGCGCGAACGAAGAAGCGGATGTAGAGGCACCCAAAGTAATTACCGTAAGGAGTTCTCTCCATGGAGCTAACATACTACGACCCCGAGGCCGATGCAGCGTACCTATCCCTAGCCGAAGAAGGCGTTGCATCGGATTCGCAAATAGCAGGAATAACCTGCGATAAGATCGCCGGCGAAGTTGAAATAGACGTCAGCAGCGATGGAAAGATAATGGGAATAGAGTTTGTCTGCGCCTCATCGATACTCCCAGCGACGCTTCTCCAGAATGCAAAAATACAACGCTAAATTTAAACCGATTCAAGCGTGAGCGGCATATTCCAGCACTGTGGCCTCCCTTGAAGGCCGCCTTCCTCCGCGCGCACAACGACGAGCCATATCTAGGCTCTAGCTCCTGTTCTTCCACCAGCGGGCGAAAACAAATATAAGGAAGCCCACAAGGGGGAGAAGAAAAACCATCAACGCCCAACCAACCGCCGAGCCAGTGCCGCGGCGCCGGAATTCATAAACAAATACGCCCACACTCAACACAAGGTGCAGCAGGATTATGACTAGCCAGGCAAGATCATAGGCCAAAGGAATCGTTACGGCTTCCCCACTCACCACGGCTTGCCTCCTCTAGGTACGTAAAGTTGTGCCCCGCACCGGCGCCTGGACGCTAACGCCAGTTTCTTCTACTCGAAAGCTACTCGAAAGCTACTCGAAAATTTTTCTTTCTAGTAGCTTTCGAGTAGAACCATCCCAGCCCTACGTTCCGGGCGGCCGGCCCCGCCGCGGGATGTCGCCGACGTTTTTGGGTAAACGGCCGGCGCGCCGGAGGGCGTCGCGAAGCATGACCTCGATTTGAGCGTTCGTGCTGCGTGCTTCGTCGGCGGCCCACCGGGCGATGGCGTCGTGGACCTGCGGGTCTATGCGCAGGGCCACACTTTTGCGTGCCATTGTTAGGTGTACAAGCTCCCCGTGTTGATCATAGGCTGTGCGTTATTGTCGGAGCACAGCACGACCAGCAGGTTGGAGACCATTGCTGCACGACGCTCTGGGTCCAAATCCACAATGTCTTTCTGTTCCAGCTGGTCGAGGGCAGTTTCTACCATAGAGACGGCACCTTCGACGATGGTTTCGCGCGCGTCGACGATCGCGCCGGCTTGCTGGCGTTGCAGCATGGCTTGCGCAATTTCGGGCGCATAGGACAGGGAGCCGATGCGGGCTTCGATGATTTCTACACCGGCGACGCGGACGCGGGCGGCGACTTCGTCGGCAAGCTCCTGGGAGACCAGCTCCGTCGAGCCGCTTAGCGACGGCGCGTGCTGCGTCCCACCGTCGTAGGGGTGAGTGGTAGCCACATGTCGTAGTGCGGACTCCGCTTGGGAGAGGATGAATTCATCCACATCCTCCACGGCGAAGGACGCTTTGGCGGTGTCGGCGATCTGCCACACCACAATCGCGCCGATGTTGACGGGGTTGCCGTTGGAGTCGTTGACTTTGATGGTTTCGGTCTCGAAGTTGCGCACGCGCACGGAGACTTTCTTCGTGGTGGTCAGCGGCGGGACCATGGTCAAGCCGGTGCGGCGGTTGGTGCCTACGTAGCGGCCGAAGAATTGGACCACGCGGGTGTGGCCGGGGTCGATGATGCGGACCATACCGAGCACGACCAGGAAGATGAGGCCGGTCAGGACGATGAGCAGCAGACTCCAGAGCGCGGCGGTAACAAAGAGGAGCGCGATGCTCGCCACCACGAGCACGAGTGCTGCGAGCAGGATTCCTACTGCCCCGCCGGCGCCGGTGGACCATGATTTGGTTTCTTTGACTTCTACTTTGGCGCCGTCGTGGCCGACGGGGCGGTCGGCCACTTCGGCTTCTTTGACGTGTTCGCTCATGGGGTGCCTCCTCGGGGGCTGAAAATTAATGTGATATCAGATTATCACAGAGCGCCGCGAAATGTGATATCACATTTCGAAACACTACCCCCACCCCCGCCTTTACCCCTGGAAACAAACTGCAACAATGTCTGACATGCACATTCTGACCAGGAATTTTGGGGGTACCCAGAGGTACCTATCAGCGTGTTATGGTCAGACAAATAATGTTCCACTGCAGGTCAGCGCCCTCCCTGGGGCCGAGTCCCTGCCCAAGCCCCGAGGAGACACACACGTGCGACTCCGCCACACACTCGCGGCCGCCGTCACTGCCGTTGCACTGAGCTTCGGCGTGTCAGGATGCGGCGATCTCGGCGGCCTCGACCTGGAAACGGTCGGCGCCCCCGACAAAACCACCTACGTCAAACTCGCCCTCAACCAGTCTGAGGACCACCCCAGCTTCATCGCGCTGGAAAGCTTCTCCGAGAAGTTCGAAGCAGCCACCGACGGCCGCTGGAAGATTGAGGTCTTCCCGAACGAACAGTTGGGTTCCCAGCAGGAAGTCCTCCAGTTCATCCAGTCTTCTGCGATTGAGCTGGCGATCGTGTCCGGCACCCAGCTGGAGAACCTGAACACGGATTTCCGCGTGCTCAACATGCCGACCACGTTCAAGTCGGTGGACCACCAGATGGATGTGATCCGCGACCAGGAGGTCGTCGGTGATTTGTTCACCAGCCTGGAGGACAAGAACATTTCCGTCATCGGCGGCTTTACCCAGGGCACGCGCTCGGTGTACACCAAGGATTCCCCGGTGCTGAAGCCGGAGGATCTGCACGGCCGCAAGATCCGTGTCCAGGAATCGGATATGCACATCCGCATGATTGAACTCATGGGCGGTTCCGCTACCCCATTGTCGTACGGCGAGGTCTACACCGCGATTCAGTCTGGCGTGCTGGACGGCGCGGAGAACAATGAGGTTTCCTACGTCACCCAGAAGCACAATGAGGTCGCGCCCTACTGGTCCAAGACGGAACACCTGGTGGGCCTGGACTACATGATTATGCGCCACGACCTGCTCGAGGCCATGACTCCGGAGGACCGCGAGCTCTTCCTGAAGATGTGGGATGAGGCCATGGTGGAGCACACGCAGCTGTGGGCGAAGAAGACTGACGACGCCATCGCGACCGCCAAGGCCGCCGGCTCCGAGTTCAACGACGTCGACCGTGAGGCCTTCGACAAGGCGCTCGCCCCGATGCGTGACGAGTTCCTGAACACCGAATACCAGAACCAGCTGTACGACGCTATCCACGCCAAGGAGGATCCTGATGCTGGCAACTAAGAATGCCCTGCTCAAGGTGCTCGGTGTGCTGTCTGTCATCCTGTTCGCACTCTTGGTGTGCGTGACGGTGTGGCAGGTCATCACCCGCCAGATTTTGCATGACCCATCGACCTGGTCGGAAGAACTGTCCAAGCTCCTGTTCGTCTGGCTGTCGTTCATCGGCGGCGCTTTCCTGTACGGCGAGCGTGGCCACATTGCGGTGGACTTCGTTGCCCGCCGCCTGCCGCGCGGTAGCCAGAAGTACTTGGCCGCGACGGTGCAGGCGATCATCTTCATCTTCGCCGTGGTGGCGATGGTGTGGGGCGGTTACCTGGCGTCGTCGATCGCGTGGAACCAGAACCTGACGGCCTTGCCGTTTGCTATCGGTTGGGTGTACTTGGTCATTCCGATTACTGGCGTGTGCATCGCGATTTTCTCCGTGATCCACTTCGTGGCGCTGCTGCGTGGCGAAGAGGAACCGTACCCCGACGTCGAAGAACCTGAAGAGCCGCGCGACCTCGAAGAGGCTGAGGAAGAGCTCGTCGCTGTGGATGGGAGGAAATAATGTCACCCGCATTAGTTGCAGCTCTGATTCTGCTGTTCGGCGTGGTCATCCTTATTGCCATGTCCGTGCCGATCACGGTGGCCATTGGCCTGCCGTCCCTGCTTGCCGCGATGGCGGTCCTAGGCCCGGAGAACGCGGCCCAGGCGGTCACGCAACGTATGTTTACCGGCACGAATAGTTTCAGCCTGCTGGCGATTCCGTTCTTCGTGTTGGCGGGCTCGCTGATGAATTCAGGCGGTATCGCCGCCCGGCTTATCGACGCCGCCAAGGTCCTCGTCGGCCGCATGCCCGCATCCATGGCGCAGACCAACGTCCTGGCCAACGGCCTGTTCGGCGCGGTCTCTGGCGCAGCTGTCGCGGCCGCGTCCGCGGTCGGTACCGTGATGACCCCGCGCATGGAGGAAGACGGCTATTCGCGTTCCTACTCCGCCGCCGTGAACGTGGCGTCCGCCCCGGCCGGCATGCTGATTCCGCCGTCGAACACGTTCATCGTGTACTCGCTGGTGTCCTCGACCTCCATTGCCGCGCTGTTCATGGCTGGTGTGGGGCCGGGTCTGCTGTGGATCATCGCGTGTTCCATCGTGGCGTGGTTGCTGTCGCGTAAAGAGAATTACACGAAGGCCACCGAACGGCCGTCGTTAAGCCTCTTCGCCCTGACCATCTGGCGTGCCGTGCCGTCCCTGGCCATGATCTTCATCGTGGTGGGTGGTATTTTGGCCGGCTGGTTCACCCCTACCGAATCCGCCGCGATTGCCGTGGTGTACTGCCTGATCCTGGGCTTTGCGTACCGTCAGATTAAGGTCAAGGACCTGCCGGGCATTCTGCTGAGCTCCACGCGCACCACGTGTATCGTCATGATGCTGGTTGCGGTCAGTTCCGCCCTGTCGTGGGTGATGGCGTTCGCTAAGATTCCGCAGCTGATTGCCGACGCCCTGCTGGCCGTCAGCGATTCCAAGGTGATCATCCTGCTCATCATGATGTTCATCCTGCTGTGCATCGGCACCTTCATGGACCCGACCCCTGCGATCTTGATCTTCGTCCCGATCTTCCTGCCCGTGGTCACGGAACTTGGAGTGGACCCGGTTCACTTCGGCATGATGGTCGTGATGAACCTGTCGCTGGGCGTGATCACACCGCCGGTGGGCAACGTGCTCTTCGTCGGCGCCCAAGTCGCCGGTCTGCGCCTGGAATCGGTCTTGAGCAAACTGTGGCCGTTCCTCATCGCAATCCTGGTGGCGCTGCTCTTCGTGGTCTTCATCCCGCAGATTTCCCTGTGGCTGCCGTCCACGATGGGACTCATCGGCAGTTAACCGCGCCCCTGCTTATTCGGCCCGCAGCTGGAAGTATTCCGGCAGCGGGCCTTCGTAATGCGCCACATCCGCCGCAAGCGCCGGCAAATCCCGCTCCGGGGCGACCAACGCCACGCCCATCATCCCCGCCACCACGGCCACAATGCTGGCCACCGCCATCACCACGTGCGTGTGGGCAGGAGTTTCGCGGTGGATACGCACCGCCACTGGAATATTCAACATGCCTCCCAGGCTAAAAACACCTGCTGCCGGCCAGCTGCGAAATACCCCCTTGAAGGCTGCCGGTTTACAGTAGACACCGTGAAGAACACGGACTATAAGCGCTGGTTAATCGTGGCGCCGCTTTCCATCGCCCTGGGCGCGCTGCTGGCCTGGGCGCACGTCCCGGCGGCGTGGATCCTTGGGGCGATCGTGGTCTCTGGGGTGGTTGCCTTATCGACGGGTCATGACATGCACGTAGCGCGGCCCGTGTACGCGGCGTCCCGCGCCGTCATCGGAGTGATAGCCGGTATTCCGGTTGTGGGGATCACGTGGGGCCAGGTTGGATCGTTCATCATCCCAGGCCTGTGCATCGCGCTGCTAACTACCGCGTTCGGCCTGGCGGGCGGGTATGTCCTCGCGCGTTCCGACCGCACCATCGACGCCAACACCGGCGTCCTGTCCATGCTGCCGGGCGGGGCTTCGATGATGCCGGTCCTGGCCTCTGAACTGGGTGCCGATTACCGCTACGTGTCCCTGGTCCAGTACCTGCGCCTGCTCATCGTGTCTGTCACGCTGCCACTAGTTGCCGGCCTTTTCCCCGGCGATGGCGCGGCGCAGCTCGACGATCCGCGGCTGAGCGTGGCGGAATTGTTCATCGCGGCCGCGGTTGTGGCGGTGCTGGCGGGCGTCGGCAGTTGGGCGGGGCGCCTCCTGCACCTGCCCGTTCCCTCGGTGGTGGGGCCGCTGGCGTTGACGGTAGTGGTCGGTTCGTTCGTACCGGCAGACTATGCGGCGCTGTTGACCGTGCCGGCGCCGCTGGCCGTGTTCGCGTTTGTGTGCATCGGCTGGATTTGTGGCGGCGGGTTGTCGCTGCCCACCCTGAAGGTGTTTGCCCGCCAGTTGCCGGTGACGGTGACGATGATCGTCCTCATGATGGCCGCCTGCGCCGGGGCGGGCTGGCTGCTCACGCTCGCGATCGACGCGACCGGCCTCGAAGGCTACTTGGCGACCTCGCCCGGCGCGCTGGAGACCGTCCTCGCGCTGGCGAGCGAGGGGCATGCGGGCGCGGTCGTTGTGGTGTTGCAGATAATTCGCCTGCTCACCGTGATTGTGGTGGCCTCGTACGTGCCGGCGATCCTGCGCCGGCTGCGTCGCTAGACGTCGCTAGTTGTCCAGCACCTCGGAGGCGAGCACGGACATGGGCACCGAGCCAAGCGCCAGGGCGTTGGTGTGGAACTGCTTGAGCGTCTGCCCTTCGGCGAGCGCGGCGGCGCGGGTGTCCAGCCACATGCGCTGGCCCACGGCGTAGGAGGCGGCCTGGCCGGGCCAGCCGAGGTAGCGGTTGATTTCGAAGTTGAGGTTGGCCTCGTCCATGGCGGTGTTTTCGCGCAGGAACCACTTGGCGTAGGACGCGTCCCACACGCCGGTCTTGACGGGTACCTGTTTGCGCAGGTGGACGCCAATGTCTAGGGCGACGCGGGCGACGCGGAGGCGTTGGGCGTCGAGGTAGCCCAGCCGTGTGGCGGGGTCGTCGAAGTAGCCGAGTTCGTCCATGAGGGTTTCGGCGTAGGTGGCCCAGCCTTCGCCGTGGCCGGAGATCCAGCAGACGCTGCGGCGCCACATGTTGAGTATGTCGGAGGAGACGGTGGTGCCGCATTGCAGGTGGTGTCCGGGCACGCCTTCGTGGAAGACGGTGGTGAGTTCTTGCCAGGTGTGGAAGGTGTTTTGGCCTTCGGGGACGGACCACCACATGCGGCCGGGGCGGTCGAGGTCGTCGGTGGGTGGGGTGTAGAAGATTCCGCCGGTGCCTGCTGGGTCGATGCAGCAGTCGAGGGTGCGCATCTCTGGTGGGATGTCGAAGTGTTCGGCCCCGAGTTCGGCGACGGCCTTGTCGGAGGTGCGCTGCATCCATTCGCGCAGGTTGTCTACGCCGGTGATGGTGTAGCGGTCGTCGTGGTTGAGGTTGAAGAAGGCTTCGCGGATGGAGACGTCGGAGCCGTAGAGGCTGTGGACGATTTTCTTTTGTTCGGCGCGGATTTCTTGGAGGCGTTCGAGGGACCAGGTGTAGGTTTCGTCGAGGTCGATTTCGTCGCCGACGAATTCGTGGGAGAACAGTTCGTAGCGGTCGCGGCCGACGGCGTCGGTGTCGGGGGCGGATGGTGCGAGTTGGTCGCCGAGCCATTCGGCGAAGTCTTCGAAGGCGTGTTTTGCGGCGACGATTTCGGCGCAGTGTTCTTCTAGGCCGAGGTGGTCGAGCATGGAGTCGGCGTCGACGAGGTCGTCGCACTGGGAGATGACCTCGTCGATTTGGCGTGCCGACGCCACGTGCCCCCGGTTGGCGGCCTCGCTTAAGGATTCGCGGTAGCCGTCGAGCGCGGCCGGGATTTTGGACATGCGGCTGCGGATGGCGTCGCGGCCTTCGGCGGTCTCGCGGTCCATGAGGAGGAAGGTGTCGCGGATGGTTTGGACGGGCGAGTCAATATTATTAAGGAGCCGCAGCGTCTCGTCGAGGTGGTGTTTGTCCAGCTCGAGGGTGAGTCGGTCGCGGAGGGTGGCGGCGGTGACGTGGTCGACGGCGTCGAAGTCGTCATCGTCGTCGGATTCGTCGGTGCCTTCGTCGAAGGCGTCGACGTCCATGATCATGTCGCGGTAGCGTTCGGCGCGGCGTTCCCAGTATTCGGGTGAGAAGTCCTGCAATTCGCCGTTGAGCCCTTCGATGCCCCAGGCGGTGGCGTCGGTGGGGCTGATGTGGGCGAGGTCGACGACGAAGGCATCGCACGACGAATCGAGCAACGAGTACTCACGTTCTTCAGAACTCATAGCGGGCAATCTTAGCTACCGTGCCGGTGAACTGCCACCTGTGGGACAATAGGAGTTATGCAGACGGACTTTTTCGCAGCGATCAGCGGTGTTTTCGAGCGGGTGGAGCGCCCGGTTGTGGAGTTCTTCACCGGGGCGGGAATCAGTGCGGATTCGGGGATTGCCACGTTCCGGGATAAGGATACGGGCTTGTGGTCGCAGGTGGATCCGCAGGAAGTGTGCAGCATGTCGGCGTGGGCGCGTGACCCGGAGCTGGTGTTCGGCTGGCACCTGTGGCAGGCGCGGCTGATGTCGCAGGCCGCGCCGAATCCGGGGCACTTCGCCGCCGCCACGTGGGAGGCTTCTTCGCTTTGCGACGCCCACGTGACCACCCAAAACATCGATTCCTTGCACGAGGCCGCGGGTTCGCGCAACGTTGCTCACCTGCACGGGAACGTCGCAAAGTTCGAGTGCGGTATCTGTGGGCGCCCGTATCGCGGCGAGGTGCCCCTGCCGGAGGAGCCGGTGGAGCGGATTGCCCCGCCGGAGTGCCCGGCCTGCGGGAACCTGGTGAAGCCGGCGGTGACGTTCTTCGGGGAGGCGTTGCCGGCGCGGGATTGGCAGGTGGCGCAGGAGCGGATGCTGGCTGCGGATCTGGTGATCATTGTGGGGACGTCGGGCGTGGTGTTCCCGGCGGCGGGTTTGCCGGTGGAAGCGAAAAGGGCTGGGGCAACCCTCGTGGAGGTGAGCCCTCAGCCCACGGACCTAACGCCACTATGCAGCGCCACGTGGTCCACGACCGCCGCGGAGGCGGGTCCTGCGTCGCAGGAGTTTATTTCAGCGCCTTATTAACCTGGTACGCCAGCACGAAGCTGGTGATGGCGAAGATGATCGCCCAGATTCCGGCAACCCATACGGCCGCGACGAGCGCGCCGCCCGGGTTGAGCAGGAGCATCAGGACGAACACGATGGCGATAATCACGTTGAGCACGCCCAGTGCCGTGGACCAACCGCCGCCGCGGGTGAACAGGGGGACGGCGCGGAAGATGACGCCGATGGCCATGAGCCAGAGGAAGAAAAGGCCTATGAAGAATCCGGCGGATAGTGGCAGGAAGAACAAGATGACGCCGGCAATGATGGCAATCACTGCGAAGAACATGTCCCAGCCCCAGCCGGAGACGTCGTTTTTCTTTTCCTGCCAGGCACCCCAGGCGTGGGCGATGCCGTCGATAAGCAACCAAGCTGCGATAACGATGCCGAGCATCGCCGAGATCGCGGCGGTGCTGGGGCCGGGGGCGATGAGGACGAGCACACCGAAGATGGCCGCGATGATGCCGCGCACGACGAGCCAGCCGACGCTTGCCTTGCCCACGCGGCTCAAAAGATTCTGAACATTTTGTTCACTGTAGTAATTTCTAAAAGACATAAAACAAATACTCCTGAAAAACAACAAGGTACTGATATGTACCCTACCCGTTGTGGCGGGGGTAGCGCAGGGGTAGACCATGTTGTTCAGATTTACGATGAAAATTTAGACCATGCAGTCTACTTGTGACTAGGATGTCAACCATGGACCAGACCGGAGCACTCGCATTCGCCAGGCCGACCACGCCGGCAGCACGCACCCTCCACCTCTTACGGCAGGGAAAACCGCTGACCAGGGCCTCCATCGTAGAATCCACCGGCCTCTCGCAGCCCACAATCACGCGCGCGGTCACGAACCTCATTAACGCCGGTTTTGCGCAAGAGCGCCCCGACCTTGCCACCAAACGCACCCGCGGCCGGCCCACCATCCCCGTCGACATGCCGCGCGTGCCCACCCTGTTCGCCGGCATCGCGATCGGCACCACCGACCACTTCCTGGGCATTTACTCCGTCCACGGCACCCGCGTCCACGGCACCCCCGTGCGCATCCCAGTCGCCGACATGACCCCGCGCGACTTCTTCGCCGCCCTGTCCACCGCCCTGCACGACACGCTCGCCGCCGGGCAGTACACCATCGCGGCACTTGGCGTCACCACGTCAGGCAGGGTGCTTAACGACGGCACCGTCGACGCCCCCAACCTCGGGTGGGAAGCAGTCCCCGCCGCCGACCTCCTGCGCGAACACGTCAACGTGCCCGTCAGCATTTCCGGCGCGGTGCCCGCCATCCTGGGCAGCGAGATCCACTCCACCGAACTCACGCGCCTGGAAACCACGAATACGCTGGCCCTTTTCGCCGACGACTCCCTCTCCGCCGCCGTCACCACCGACGACGGTGCCTGGCAGATCCGCACCCTACCTGCCGTTACGTCCGAGACCCTGGGCCTGCGCGACAACGCCCCCGAAACGAGCCTCAACACCGATGGCTTCCTGGCCCACGTGCGCCGCACCGGCCTGCCCGCCCCCTCCCTGCAGGCGCTGGTGAAATCCGCGGAAACCACCCCGCGTGCGCGCGCGGTCCTCGACGAACGCGGCACCCTACTGGCGCGCCTGACCGCAGAATTGATTGCCCGGTACCAGCCCAGCACCGTCGTGCTGGCCGGCTCCACCTTCACCGAGGACAAGGGCACCACGAAGGCGTTCTCGCAGGCTATCCGCCAGGTCGTGGACACCGTCCCCGAGCTGCGCCTGATCCCCACCCACAATGAGATTGTGCAGGCCATCGCGCGGGCCGCAGCGCTCGACCCCGTGCTGCGTGACCCGCTGCGGTTCCCCGTGCTAAATCGCTAGTTCTGGGTGCAGGTCCTTGCGGGCAATCACCCGCTTGGCCCACGCCGCCAGCGACGACACCGCAAGCGCGCCGACCCAGACGCACGCCAACACGATCACGCCCTGCTGCAGGCGCGGATCCCCCTGGCCCGGCCCGATGATCGCTTGGCGGAATATATTCACCGAATACGTCATGGGGTCGTACGTATTAAACCAGCGCAGGAACGCCGGCTGCGTCTCCGGCGGGTACAGCCCGCCCGAGGACACCAGCTGCAGCGCCATGAATGCGATCGCGACCACGCGACCGGCCGTCGCACCCACCGCCGCGTTGATCGCCTGGACCACCGCAACGAACGTCCACGACACACCAACCAGCGCCGCCCACAGCAGACCCGGGCGTGCCGGATCCAGGCCGACGAGGCCCGTAATCACAGCCCACACAATCGTGGCCTGCAGCGTACCGACGACGATCGCCGGCAGGTAGGACGCCAACACCGCGCGCAGCGGCGACACACCCGAATCCAGGGCCCGGCGCTGCAGCGGGTTGAGTACGAAGAACATCATGATCCCGCCAATAAACATGGCCAGGGACAGGAAGAATGGCGCCAGGCCCACGCCGAACTTGGTCAGGCCGTCGCCGGTGAGTTCGCGGTGGGCGGGCTGGCCGCCGACGGCGGAGGCGTCGTTCAGCCGCTGGCCTTCCCAGGTGGGCACCGCGTCCGTGCCCTCCCCCAGTTTGAAGGCGAGTTCTCCGGAACCGTCGTCGAGTGTGACCAGGCCGTCGCGCAGGGCGGCCGCACCGGTGCGCAGCTGGGTCGCGCCGGCGGACAGCTTGGAGGAACCGTCGGCCACCGCATTCACGCCGACGACCAGCGCCGCCGACCCATCCTTGAGCTGCACGAGCCCCTCGTTCAAGGCGTGCGCGCCCGCCGTCGCCGTATTCATGCCGGCGCGGTAGGCCGCCAGGGCGTCGCGCAGCTGCGCCGCCTGGGATTCGGTGCGCACGCCATGAAGCGCCGCATCGATCTGGTCAGCCAGCTGCGGCGCGCCCGGCAGGCCCGAGGAACGCAGCGCCGCCGACGCGTTCACCAGCGGCGCGACCGCCTGGTCGAAGGCGGCCTGCAGATTATCGGCGCCCTGGCCCACGCGGTTGGTCACGGCGTCGAGCTGGGAAAGGCCGTCGGCAAGCTGCGCCGACGCTTCCTCCGCTTTCGCCAGGCCTGCGTCCAAGGTGGACGCGCCCTCACGCAGGCGCTGCGTGCCTTGCTCCGCGGTGGCCAAACCTTCCTCCAGGGTGGCGGCACCGCTGGTGAGGTCCTCGGCGCCGGTGCGAGCGGACGAGGTGCCGTCGTGAAGCGTGCCAGCCCCGTCGCGGGCGGTGGACATGCCGTCCTTCACCGTGGAATAGCCGAGCAGCAACTGGTTCGTGACTTGCTCGCCCAGCTGCTGGTCAACGGTGTTGACCACCGTCGTGGACACCTGATTGCCCAGCGTGGAGGCGATGAAACCATTGTTGTTGTTCAGCTGGACGTTGATCGTCGCGGACTGCGGATTCTCCCCGCGGATCGAAGTCGCGGCGTCCGAGAAATCCTCCGGCAACTCGATCGCCAAGTAATACGTCCCGTCGGCCACGCCCCGGCGCGCCTCATCCGCCGACACGGGGATGAAGTTCACGGCGTCATTTTTCTCCAGCTCGTCGGCCACCAGGTCGCCGGCGTTAAACGGCTCCCCGCCGAGCGTGCCGCCGCGGTCCGAGTTCACCACCGCCACCGGCATGCGGCTTAAACCGCCTACCGGGTCGAAGTAGGCCCACGGGAACAGGCCGCCAAAAATGAGGGGCAGCAGGCAGATCACCACGAAACCTACCGGGGGCAGGACGCCGCGGCGCAGGCGGCGCAGCTCGGAACCAATGTGCAGGCCAGCGATCATAGGGACACCTCCGGGTAGTCGGTCGGGTTGGTGGACAAGGCGACGGTCGGCAGCGGGGCGCGGGCCAGGGTGTCCAGGATGCGGTCGCGGATTGCCATGTTCTTGACCTGGTCCACGTCATCAACGACGAGCAGGCGCGCGTCCGGGCGGGCGATCAGCGCGAGCGCGACGCGTAAGCGGAATCGTTGCTCCACATCCAGGTCCCCGATCACGTCGCCCAGATCCGCGGTGCAGCCGGCCGCGGCGAAAGGTTCCGCGACGTCCGGGGTGCGCGGCACCGGCTTGTACCACGGCGACGCCCACGCCAGCTGCTCGCGGACGACGGCGCGCACATCGGCTAGGCGCGGGAGGGAATCAACTTCCATCGCGCCGGCCAGGGCGACGTGTGCGAAGCGGGCGCGGGTGTCGGCGGGGGTGCCGTCGATAAGCACCTCTCCGGATGTGGCCCGCAGCCTGCCTGCGATGACGAGTGCCGTGGCGGAGGCGTGACTCTCACGTCCTGTCCGCAGCACGGTGAAGGGCTCTGTGACCTCGAAGGATAATTCGGGGGCGTCCTTGGCTACGCGGAGTGCGCGCAGTTCCAATGGTGCGTTCATGTGTCCAATCTTCCACAAGTGGAGGGTTTACTATTAATTGTTTGCCAATAGTAGCGCAGCTAAAGTTAAAGCCATGCCACACACCCCAATGCGCAGCGACGCCCGCAAGCGCCGCACCACCATCATCGGCATCGCGTGCGAGCTCTACCGCACCACAGAACCCGACGCCGTCACCCACGACATGGTCGCCGAATACGCCGACGTCGGAGTTGCCACCGTCTACCGCAACTTCCCCGACCGCGCCAGCCTGCGCCTCGCCTGCGCCACGCACCTCATGGACCAGCTGCTCGAACTGCAGACGGACATCATCGCCGACTTCCCCGCCGACCCGCAGGCCGCGTGGGAGGATTTCGTGTACACGCTCGTCGACTTCGGCGTGGCCACTCTCCTGCCCGCGCTGGCGCCCGACAACCTGGACGACCTCCCCGACGAGGTCAAGACCCTGCGCACGCAAGCCACCGCACAATCGGAGGAAATTCTCCGCTTAGCGTCGGACGCCGGCCTCATCCGCCCGGGCATCCGCCCCGAGCAGCTCATCGCCGGGTTGTGCGTCGTGGCGCGTCCCGCGCCCCCGGCCGTCGAATCGCTGAGCCCGGATATTAATTCGCAACTCGTGGACATGCTTATCGACGCCCTCCGGTAACCTCACGCCCATGCGTTTTCTATGGAACCTGCTGATTAACGCCGCCGGCATGGGCGTGGCCCTCTACGTGGTCGTGGCCTTCGTGCCCGGCGTCGCCCTGGAGACCGCCGGCACCGACGTCCACCCCGCCTGGGTATTCCTCGGCGCTGGCCTGGTGTTCGCGCTGGTCAACATGCTGGTGCGTCCCATCGTGCGGGTGGTCAGCCTGCCGCTGAATATTCTCACGCTGGGCTTGTTCGCCCTGGTTATGAATGCCGGAATGTTCTGGCTGCAGGCGTGGGCGGCCCGCGCCGCGGGCATTGGTCTGGACGTGACGACGGTACGCGCCGCATTTACCGGCGCGATCGCGATGGGGCTCGTCGGCTGGGTGATCGGCCCGCTGGCCCGCGTCCTGCGCCGCTGAAAGTTGGTACGGTGGTGGACATGACTACATCCCGTATTATTGCTTCCGTAACCGTAGCCGGCGCACTGTTCCTCACTGCATGCTCTGGCGATTCCACCACCGAGACCGTCACCGTCTCCCAGTCCTCCGAGGCGGCAACCTCCGCATCGTCGGCTGCTTCCTCCACTTCGGCTGCCGCCGCAAACAAGGGTGGCGACCAGAAGTCCGTCGAAGACGCCATCGACGCAGCACTTGACCAGGTTGACGGCACCGTCGTGTCCGTAGACCGCGAGGACAACTCCAACTCCTACGAAATCCAGATCGTCGCCGGCGAAGAGACCGTTGAACTGCGCGTCGACGGCACCTCCGTCACCGAACAGGAACGCGAGCGCGACGAAGACGATATCCGCGCAGCCCAGGAAGCGATCGTCTCCGTGAAGGACGCCCTGGCCGAGGCCTTCGCCGCCCACCCGGACGCGCACCTGGACAACATCGAGCTCGACCGCGAAAACGGCGAACTGCGCTGGGAAGTCGACCTCGAGGACGCATCCGGCAATGACATCGTCGACCTGGTGGTAAAGTCCCAGTAGTGTTTCTGCCGCTCGGACCCCTGCCGCCGACGCTGTCGCCGGGGTTCTTGCGCGCTAACTCTTCACCCGCCACCTATTCCGCTGCCGAACAACTCCAGGCCGGGGTGCGCGTCCATGAACGCACACCCCACCTGGCCGCCGGCAGCGTGACTGACGCCGCAGGCCACACCTACGATGTGCGCCTGCGTTTGCGTTTCCGCCAACTGGACGCCGTCTGCTTCTGCCCCGACGCCGCGAACGCCGACATGTGCCAACACCTCGTGGCCCTCGGCTTGCAGGCCCCGACCCTCGACGGCATGCCCGGCGCGTATTCCTTCCCGCCACGCGCATCCGGCGATACGCTCGCCGCGGAACTCATTCGCCCGATCCCGGGTCTGCGTATCATGCTTCGCGACGACCCCCTCACCGCCTACCTCCAAGCCTCCGACATGCTCGCCCGGGTGGCCATCCTGGCTGCTCATTTCCCCCGCGCGGAGGGCCTCAACTCCCCGCTGACCATGCTTATGCGCACCCACGTGATGGCGTGGAACAAGCTCACCGACCCGGACCCGGCGCTACTGTTGGCGTGGGCGGATAATGTGGCCGACTACGGCGGCCGCGTCCGGGTTCCCGACATGACGCAGTACACCCTGCCACGCGCGGCTTTGGAAGCCCACGCCGCCCGGCTACGCCGGCACGTCGACCGGTGCCAACGCGGCCTCGTCTACGCCGACTACGAGCGCCAGCGCACCTACCTGGAATACCTAGAACTTTCCCTCTTGCAGTTGGATTAGGCTTTGGCGAACACCCGCCTCACCTTGTTGTCCATTTTGATGACGTAGCCGCGGGAGGAGCCGGCGCGGGCGTCGTCGTTGATTCGGTTGTGGTATTTGCACAGCGGGACCAGGTTGTTCAGGTTTGTCGGCCCGCCGGTCACCCACGGTTCGATGTGGTGGATTTCGCATTCAGAGAAGGGGACGCGGCAATCGTCCCACACGCAGGTCGGGTATTGCGCGGCAAGCATGAGGCGTTGTTTGAAGTTGGCGAAGCGCGCGGTTTCGAAGGCGTCGATGGGGCCGAGCACCTGATTCATGATGGTGCCGAAGAGTAGGTCGTCGGAAGCTCGTTCCATGATTTCGGTGGAGGATATTTCTGCACCGTTGGTCATCTGAAGGCGGACTTCTTCACCGTCGAGGATTTTTCGGAGTTGCTCGTCATGGATGATGATGTGCAGGTTACCTTTTTGTTTCGGTAACAGGGAGCCGTCGAAAAGCGCAGTAACATCATCGACGGTCTGAATCTGGGCGCGCAAGTCCTCGATCGTGGCGCGGTCTGCTGTGATCGTGCACGAGGCCATGTTGCCGTCGTGCCGCGCATACGCGACTTTAGGCTTGCGCACGGTGGGCTGAATTTCCTTCACCCGCTTGTTGGCCAGTGTTTTCATGGAGTTTGGGCCCAGGTTCAGGGCGCAGAGTTCTTCGCGGAATTCCCACCGCGCTTTTTCGTCCTTGATTCTGCCCGACGTTTCAGCAATGACGATCAGCGTTTCCACCGATTTACCTTCCGCAGAACGACGACATCGCTCCTGGTAGCGGCTGAATTTCGTGCGGCCGAACAGCATTTCGTGGGCTTTCACGAGTTTGCCGGCAAGAGTCGTGGACACGCCAAGGTCAATGAGGTGTTGTTTGTTTGCGGTTTCCTTCACCAGCTCCACCCCTGAAGCTAATGCGGCGAGGAACCCCCCGAGGGTACTCATGGCTCACACTATACACAGCGCGCCGCTTTTCCATACCCCCTACCTGAACGGCACTTCCCCCAGGGTGCGTCGCAGTTTGCGGGTGTGTAGTTTCCCGGGGCTTTCGGCGAGTTTTTCTACCGCGCGGACCGCGCACATGAGGTGTGCTTGTTTGGAGTTGGCGTAGAACGCCTGCGCGCCAGCCGGGAGTTTCGGTACGGCGTGCAGCGGCAGGTCGGAGACGGAGAGTAGGGTGCCGTAGGGGATGCGGTAACGGTATCCGTTGGCGGCGAGTGCGCAGGATTCCATGTCGACGGCCACGGCGGTGGATCCGCGGAGCCATTCCCATAGTTCGGCGGGGGTGCGCCATTCCCAGTTGCGGTCGTCGGTGGATAAGACGGTGCCGGTGCGCATGATGTGTTGTTTGTCGCCGTAGACTTCGTCGACGGCAGCCTCGAGCGCGCGTTGTACTTCGGGGATCGGCGGGACTGGGAGCGAAGGGGGAATATGCGAGTCTAAAACGTGGTCTTCGCGTTGGTAGGCGTTGCCGAGGATGAGATCGCCGATGCGCATGCGCCCGTCCATGCCGGCGCAGTGGCCGATCATGATCCACGCTTCGGGGCGCAGGACGGCCAGCGCGTCGGTGATAGTTTTCGCGTTGGAGGGCCCGACACCGATATTGATAATGGTTATTCCGGTTCCGCCTTCGGCACACAGGTCGAAGCGGGGCATCTGGTTGCGGGATTCCAGGTTGAGCTTGTCGACGTCCACGTGTGCGTTGATGCGCGTGCCGTCGGCAAGCATCATGTGGGTGTAGCGGCCCCCGAGTTCGGCGACGCCGAAGCGCACGAATTCGGTGGTGTGCATCGGGTAGTTGGTGAACAGGATGTATTTTTGCAGGCTATCGACCGGGATGCCGGTGTAGTGTTCGATGCGCGCGCAGGCGATGTCGAAGCGTTGGGGCCCGAATTGGAAGAGGGGTTTTTCGGCGCCGTGGAAGGCGTCCCAGTGGCTGTCGATGATGGCGTCGTGGACGTCGTCGAGGGTGGGGCGCGGTACTTCGGGGGCGCGGTGGTCGCCGATGTTTTCTAGGCCGCGGATGTATTCGGGGGCGATGCGGATATCTGAAGGTTCGACTCTCACTTCGCACCGGTAGTGGGACGTGAGCGCGGCGATCTGCTCGCGCAGGTAGTCGGCGATGAGCCCAGGTTTGGACAGGACCGCCGAGTAGGTGCCTGGCCCGTCGACGTAGCCGAAGGAATAGGTGCGGTCGACGGGTTGCCAGTCGAGGACGTCGATGATCAGTTTGGGGTATGTGACCTCGGCGTATCGTTCCCACTGGCCGGTGTGGAAGATGTCGCGGGCGGTGTCGCAGGCGGTGTTGTACAACTCTTGCAGGGCTCTCACGGCGTCCATGTCCACTACCCTAGGCGCTATGGCGCTGAATTTGAAGAAGGAACTCACCCGCCTTTTAGCCAAGGCGTGGAACAATATCAGCCCGGACGTGCTTTCCGACGGCGCACCGGAGGAGACCCCGCTCCCGGAAGACACGGCGCGGCGCATCGTGGAGCACTACGAGTCCGAAAACGAGCAGGCTGAGCTGGAGAATCACGACGGCTCCCTGCCGGTTCTCGCCCGCCTGCGCCCGCGCGGCTACTGGGAGGATGATTGGCGCGCCCGCCCCACGAAGCAGCGCCCGTGGCCGGTGATTCTGGTCCACGGCACGGGCGCAAGTGCCGGCTATTTCCAGGAACTGGGTACCGAGTTGCGTCACGACGGTTGGGCCACCTTCGCCGTATCCTACGGTCATCGCGCCACGGACCCCCTGGCTTCCAGTGCCGCGCAGGTGGGCGCGTACATTGACGCGGTCCTGGCTGCCACGGGTGCCGAACAGGCGGTGGTCATCGGCCATTCCCAAGGTGGCGTGCTCCCCCGCTGGTGGATGCGCCACGGCGGCGGGGCGGGCAAGATCCGCCACCTAGTCACGTTGGGTGCGCCGCACCATGGGACTACGCACGGCGGGATCGTGGCGCAGGCGCTCACCGGCGAGGTGGGTCGCCGGATGGCGGATTCGATCATCGATTCCTGGTTCGGGCCCGCCGGCTTTGAGCAGATTCACGGCTCGGATTTCCTGGCGTCCATCAACGACGACGGCGACACGGAGGAAGGTATGTCCTACACGTGCATCGCCACGCATTACGACGCCGTCGTGCAGCCACCCGAGACCGCCTTCCTCCACACCGACCGGGAAAGTGCCCGCGTGCGCAACGTGTGGGTCCAGGACTTGGACCCCACCAGCGTGGTCTCCCACGACAACTTGCCGCGCGACCGCCGGGTGCGCCAACTGGTGCGCGCGGACCTCGCGGCGCTGGTTAACGCTTAAAGCGCTCGTTCGGCGTGGCGGACAGTGACGCGCGCTCGTGCGGGAGTTCCCAGCCGGACTGGTCGGGGCCCTTCGGGATGATGGGCTCCGCGCCTTCGGAGAGGACGCCGGCGCCGCCGAAGTAGCCTTCCTTGATGGCGTCGAAGTCCGTGGTGGAACCGAAGCCTGGGGTTTGGTAGAGGTCGCGGGCGTAGGCCCACAGGTTGGGGAAGTCGACGATGCGCTGGCGGTTTGCTTTGAATCCGCCGTAGTAGGCGGCGTCGAAGCGTGCGAGGGTGACGTAGAGGCGGATGTCGGAGTCCGTGATGTGGTCGCCCCACAGGAAGCGCTGGGTGCTCAGGCGTTCTTCCAGCTGGTCGAGGGCGGTGAAGAGGGCGTCGTAGGCGTCGTTGTAGGCGGCTTGGGTGGTGGCGAAGCCGCATTTGTACACGCCGTTGTTGACGTTGTGGAAGAGCCAGTCGTTGAATTCGTCGATGTCCTGGCGCAGCGAAGCCGGGTATAGGTCGGGAGCGTCCGCGGCGTGGAGGGGTGCCCAGGCGGTTTCGAGTTCGTTGGTCATGCGGTGGAAGTTGTTGTTGACAACTTTGCCGGAGGTGACGTCGATAAGCGCTGGGACGGTGCCGCGCTTGGAGTAGTCGGGGTCGGCGGCGCGGTATGCCTCGTCGAGGTACTCGATGCCGAGTACGGGGTCGCGGTCGCCTTCGTCGAGGTAGAAGCGCCAGCCGTGTTCGGTGCGGCGTGGCCCGGCGACGGCGACGGAGATGTGTTCCTGCAGGCCGAGGAGTTCGCGGGCGATGAGTTGGCGGTGTGCCCACGGGCAGATCATCGCGACGGCTAGGCGGTAGCGGCCGGACTCCACCGGCAGGCCACCCTCGCCGAATGAGGTGGTAAATGCCGAGGTCTGGCGCTTGAAGCCGCCTTTTCCGTCGGTTTCTTTAGTGCGTTCGCTGATTGCCATGTGTCCTCCTAGTTGCGGAACTTTTCTGTCGGTGTGGCCGAGAGTACTTCCCGGCCGTGGGCGGTGTCCCACCATGATTCGTCGGGGCCGGCGGGCACGATGCCGAATTCGTTGCGGATCTGTGGGATTGAGTAGTAGTGGCGTTTGATGTGGTCGAAGTTGGTGGTCGACCCGAAGCCGGGCGTTTGGTAGAGGTCGCGGGCGTAGCCCCACAGGTTGGGAAATTCGGTGAGACGTTGGCGGTTGCATTTGAATCCGCCGTGGTAGGCGGCGTCGAAGCGCACGAGCGTGACCCAGAGGCGGACGTCGACGTCGGTGATGTGGTCGCCCATGAGGAAGCGTCGGCCGGCGAGGTGTTCTTCCAGCCGGTCGAGGGCGGCGAAGAGTTCGCGGTAGGCGTCTTCGTAGGCTTCTTGGGTGCGGGCGAATCCGCATTTGTACACGCCGTTATTCACGTTGTGGAAGATGTAGTCGGCGAGTTCATCGATTTCTGCGCGCAGTTCTTCGGGGTAGAGGTTCGGCGCGCCCGGTTTCTGATAGTCGGTCCACTCAGTTTCGAAGCGGTGCGAGAGCGTGTGGTAGTCATTGTTGACCACCTTGCCGGTTTCAATCTCGACGATCGCGGGGACGGTGGGGCGGCCGTCGAAAAGCGGGTCTGCCTTGAGGTATGCCTCCCGCAGTTCGTGGATGCCCAGCACCGGATCCACCCCGCCGGGGTCCAGGTTGAATTCCCAGCCGTCTTCGCCGCGGATGGGGTCGATGGTGCCCACGCTGATCGCGTCCTGGAGGCCGAGGACTTCGCGGACGATGAGCTGCCGGTGCGCCCACGGGCACAGGTTGCCCACAATCAGGCGATACTTGCCGGCGGCGGGTTCGAACGGTTCGGTGAAGCGGTTGCTCTGGCGTTTGAACTCGCCGCGGGCCCCGGCTTCGGCCGCAAGATGGTCTTTCATGTTTCTCCTAATGCTTCTCGACGTCCATGTCGGCGGTCGTCGCCTCTTCTGACAGGTCCTTGCCGCGCGTTTCTGGGATGAAGAACGTCACGATAAGCGAAATGATCACAGTTAACGTGACGTAGATTCCGAAGTGCTGTGGCGACCAGTTTTCACCAATCCACGCCTGCAACGCCGGGACCGTGCCCCCGAAAATGGCGGTGGCCAGGGCGTACGAGAATCCCACGCCAATCGTGCGGATCGAGGTGGGCACGAGTTCCGCCATGAGCGCCGGCAGGATCGAAAGCGGCGCAGCCAACAACACCATCGAGGTTCCCATGCCAATGAGCATGTGCTGCCACGAACCGTCAAGGAACTGCATGAGCGGGTACGTGCTTAGCGCCAGGCCTACGAAGCCGATGATCAGGACTGGTTTGCGGCCGATCTTGTCTGACAGGGCGCCCCACAGTGGCAGCGCGATGATCGCCAGGATATTCGCGGCGACCGCGGTCCACAGCGCGTGCGCCGGATCGGCGTGCAGGATAGAGATGTGGAAACCGACCATCGCAGCCCAGTTCTGGAACGCGATCGTAATGCCCAAGGTCAGGCCAATAATCTGGAGGGCCGGACGCCATGCGCGGGCCATCTCCTTCCACAGGTTCGGGCGCTTCGTGGCCTTGGCTGCGGAGTCTTCGGCAGCGGCCTCGAAGACTTCCGTCTCCTCCAAGCGCCACACGAAGTACAGGGCGATCAAAGAACCGAGGCCGCCCACCAGGAAAGGGACGCGCCACAGGCCGTCGATCATCGCTTCCTTGCTGGTCGAGCTAGTGAGCACCGCGCCCAGCAGGGTGGCCAGCAGGGAACCCACCATGATGGACACATATATTAAGGAAGAAAGCGCGCCGCGATTGTACGGGGTGGAACGCTCCGCGATGTACGCGCCGGCGGCGGGCTGCTCGCCACCATGCGCCAAGCCCTGGACCACGCGCGCCACAACCAGGATGATGGCCGCGCCCACCCCGATCTGCGCGTGCGACGGCGCCAGCGCGATGAGCAGCGTACCAATCAACGCGGTGAGGGAGGTCAGGAAAAGCGAGACGCGCCGGCCACGCACGTCCGAAATGTAGCCGAACAGCAGGGAGCCGATAGGCCGGGCAATGAAGCCGACCGCAAACACGACCAGCGAATTAATAAACGCCTGCGTATCACTTCCGCCGCCCCCAAAGAAGGAGAAAGCGAAGAACGCGGCGAACGTTGTGTAAATACTCCAGTCGAAGACTTCCATCGCGCTACCGATAAGAGCGCCGAAGATCTTCTTTCCGCCCGCGGGCTGTGTTTGTGTGGTCACGAGGTTTTCCAATCGTACTATCTAGACTGACTGGTCCACCCTACCTAGACCGACCAGTATTAGCGAATCGGCGTAACCATTGCACATCTCACCGTATAAGTGTACTGTTACGCCCTGACGCTTGTAGTTTCCCCCTAGAAGGTATTACTTATGTTTAGAAAACTCGCAGCTTCTGTAGCGGCTGCACTGCTTGCCGTCGGAGCGTTTAATGCACCGCCCGCCACAGCAACCGAGAATACGATCACCGACACGGCCGCAGATTATCGCGCGTCCCTTCCACCTGAAGCTAGGATCCAAGACGCGCAGCGTAGCCCCGTTGTCGCAGGCTCTGGCGGGTATACCGACGCTGAAGTAGAAGCGTTGCAGGAAGAAGCTCGACTCAAGCTTGCGTCTGCCCCGATCCGTGCAAGTCGATCAAATTGCATGAGTATTCCTTTCAACCAGTTTCAGGTATGTGGGGCAATTAAAGACCGGTACATCCAACAAGGAGGACCCACCTCCTGGTTACTATGGCCTATTGGCCCAGAACTGCGTAACCCTGACGGGGTGGGGGCACGCCAACAATTCCAAAACGGGTTTATTTACTGGCACCCGGTAACAGGCGCGCACGCTGTTAGTACCCGTGTTGCCCAGGTATGGGCTGCCCACGGGTGGGAAGCAGGCCCTATGGGATACCCGCGTGGTGGTGAAGTCACCTCTACTGGGCGCAGCCCAGTAGAGGGGGACGTATTAGATGGGTGGTTACAAGAATTTCAGGGCGGTACCGTCTACCGGTCGAAGGCAGCTCTTGGGGGACCGCTAGAAGGTGTGGGCCAGCATGTGGCTGTGGTGTGGGGTGCGATCTTAGAACGCTACAAAGCTATCGGTGGGCCGGAGTCAGTACTTGGTTTTCCTATTACCGATGAGCTTGTCGCTAGTGATGGTGTAGGTAGGTATCAGGTTTTTCAGAATGGGATGATCACCTGGCATCCAGCTTATGGTGCGTGGGAGAGTTTTGGGTTGGTTCATGACCTGTGGGATATGCGCGGTGGCACGGATTCTCGGTGGGAGTATCCGGTAGGGGCACCGGTGATGGACCCGGATGTTCCGGTGACAGTAGCCCAGCCCTTTAGTGGTGGACAATTGAGCATTGCGGAGGAGTTTGAGACTGCTGGGGTACGCGACGTTGGCGGTAAGGAAGTAAGCAACCTCCTTATCGAATACCTCAATTACCATAGGATTTCACTAGAGAATGCAATCAAGCCGGCAGGTCTTGCCTCCTCCGAAAGTTTAGCGACAAGAAGTGCACGGTCAGTAAGCGTGTGTCCGTTACCCGATTCATCAACTACAGACTTCGGTGGAATTTCTATTCCTGGGCATTACAATTACTGGGCCTGTCGTGAGTGGCTGAAAGAACTGCCCGCATACGGTCGGCATGACTTCTGCACCAAGAGTCCCGACCAGTTCCCAGCACCTGGACGTAATGCTCGTTTTGAGGGTGCCTGTGCCCGCCATGACTTGTGCATGGATGTTGCCGATACCCAAGGAAACGGTTACGGTCCGTGCAACAAGACCCTATGGAAAGATCTTCATCAAGTGTGTTCCAACAATTACTCCGTAGTGGATCTCCGTCGAAACGGTTGTTTTGATGCACGCGACATCTATTTCATTGCTGTTACGGGCTACCACATTGGGAATCTCTAAGATGAACCGTTTTTCTGTACCCCTATTCTTTGCTATCGCCAGCCTGCCTTTCCTCATCATCACGTATCTTGTTCCCCAGGAGCGTTTGATTTCGATTAGCGTGTGGCCGATCCCCTTCCCTATCTACCTGTGGGAAACATCATTCATGCTCAGATTTTTGTTCCAGATTTGTTGCATTATCTCTATCCCCATGGCTTGGGCGAGTAGGAAATGGCTGTTTTGGATCATCGGATTAACCTTCACAGCTTTCCTGGGAGCTCTCCTAGTTTCCACCGCCGGGACAGGGCCGTTTTATAGTGGGCTAGCGGAGTGGTCAACCCTAATAACTCCACCGTTTATCATTGCGGCAGGTGCTCACCTGATTCAGGACTGGTGGAAACGAAAAAAGAATTCACCGACCACGTGACCGATTCATCACCTCTTCATTTCGCACCCACGACCGCGCACAACAAATTGTCCACGGAATCGCGGACGCTTAGGAGCCAGCAATATATATTACGGCGCAGTCGCCTACCGCACAGGGGATAATCTGTAGCTGCTCACTCGACTTTTACTACCGCTTGGCGTGGGTACTATCGATGGTTTTAACTCTGCGTCGCTGTTTTATTTAATTGCACATAAGGAGCATTTATACTTAGACCCTTTATCCATTGGCACGCTTGGCACAACCCTGGCTAGTCTGAGTTTCCTGGTTTTGCTGATACCGGCTCTACATTCTTGTTCTTTACGTGTGTATTTACCGTGGCATCTTTGCTCTCTATAATGCTGAGGCTGCGTCAGACAATGAAGCAGCCGGACGAACTGCCTAAGCAACGTGGACCGTTTGCCCCTACCCCAGCACCCCGATACCTTTATATCGGAACTATTTGAATTTTTAGATGGGGTTACAAGGTCATGCCGCATAGAAATCGTCCGGAAGCGCTGGACGTTGTCAGTTCATTCCGGGCGTCACTGAGTTCGTTCGGACGGTTCAAGACGGAGGTCCTCGCCGGCCTGGTCGTGGCGTTCGCGATGATCCCGGAGGCGCTTTCCTTCTCTATCTTGGCGGGCGTGGACCCGCAGGTGGGCCTCTTCGCGTCGGCTGCGATTGCTATCGTGGTGGCGTTTTCGGGCGGACGCCCGGCGATGATGAGTGGCGCCGCTGGTTCCGTCGCTCTGGTCATCGCCCCGGTGGTCCGGGATTACGGGATGGACTACTTGATCGCCACGGTTCTTTTCGGCGGCGTCCTCCAAATCCTGATGGGCATCGGTGGCGTGGCTAAGCTGATGCGGTTCATCCCGCGTTCGGTGAATATTGGCTTCGTGAACGCGCTGGCTATCCTGATTTTCTCCGCCCAGGTGCCACACCTTATTGATGTGCCGTGGCTGGTGTACCCGCTGGTGGTCGTCGGCGTGCTTATCGTGTGGTTGCTACCGAAGGTGACGACGGCGCTGCCTTCGTCGTTAGTAGCAATTGTGGTGCTGACCGCCATCGTTGTGGCCGCCGGTTGGACGGTGCCCACCGTGGGCGACATGGGGCAGCTGCCGAATTCGTGGCCTAGCCTGCTGCTTCCCGACGTGCCGCTGAACCTGGAGACGCTCAAGATTATTTTCCCGTACGCGCTGGCGATGGCGCTGGTGGCGACGATGGAATCGCTGCTCACGGCGAACCTCGTCGACGATTCCACCCAAACGCACTCGAATAAGACGCGCGAGACGTGGGGCCAGGGCGTGGCGAACCTGGCGGCCGGCCTGTTCGGCGGTATCGGCGGTTGCGGCATGATCGGCCAGACGGTCGTCGGCGTGCAGGCGGGTGCGCGGACCCGTATGTCCACCTTCATTTCCGGCGTATTCCTGCTGGTCCTGGTGGTGGCGCTGGGCGATATTACCGGCCTGATCCCGATGGCCGCGCTCGTCGCCGTGATGCTGATTGTGGTGGTCAGCACGATGGATTGGCATTCGATCAAACCGCAGACGCTGCGCACGATGCCGCTGGCTGAGACCGTGATCATGCTCATTACGGTCGCGCTGACCGTGTTTACCGGCAACCTGGCGATCGGCGTGATTGCGGGCGTGCTCGTCGCGATGATCGCGTTCGCCGGCAAGGTCTCCAACTTCACGAACATGACCCGCGAAGCAACCGACCACGGCACCACCTACCGGATCTCCGGCCAACTGTTCTTCGCCTCCTCCAACGACCTGGTGTATTCCTTCGCCTACGCCGACGACCCCTCCCCCATCACCATCGACCTCTCCGAAACCCAGATCTGGGACGCCTCCACCGTCTCCACACTCGACTCCGTGCAGCACAAGTACGCCGAGCGCGGCAAAGAGGTCCGCATCGTTGGACTACAGGACGCGCACTCCCGCGAGTTGCTGGAGAAGTTGCGCAAGATCTAGCCCGCTTATCGACGCCCTCCGGCCCGCCAGCGCTGCGACAGGGCGCTTCGCCAGCGCGGGGCGGCCGGCCAGCGTTGCGCGCTTCGCCAGCGCAAACGCGCTGCTCTTAGGAGCGGGAAGTGCGCAGGGACGTGCATATTTATCAGCTGGCGTTAATATCCCAGGTCGCGGGCGTGCGCTAGGCTCCGCGCGACCTGGGATATTAAGTCTGGCTCGTAAGCCTAGCGTTGTGGGCGTGAGCGCGCTTGCAGAAAATCGGAACCTGAAGCCACCCGAATCCCACCGGATGGGAAAGTCCGTGGCGTGCTGGGCGCGCCTCGCCTTAGCCAGCATGCTTGTGAAAGTGGCGTGGACCGGAAGGGCCGGCGCAGTGGCGCCGGGCTGACTATTCCCTTCCGGTTTCAGGCGTGTGGCATGCAAAAGTACAGGTGAGATCTTGGTGCGTACGAAGAATTCTCGGCAGCCCCGCGCAAACACGGCGCCCGCCTGGCCCACAACGCATGCGTGTATCCGCATGTTTATCAGCTGGCGTTAATATCCCAGGTCACGGCTGTGCAGCGTGGCGAGACTGACCTGGGATATTAAGGCTGGCTCGTAAGGCTAGCGTTGTGGGCGTGAATCCTTGACTCGCAAACCTGATACGCCAGGTCGCCAGCACAGCCAGCGTTTCAGCGACCTGGCGTATACAAGATGCGCACCAAATATTCACGGAACCGGCACTTCGGACGTAGCCGTGGCCTGCGTTTGGACCCCTTCACGTCATGCGTTTGGTAACCTTCACAGCCGTCTGCCCAGGTCAGAAACCTACACCCCGAAGAAGAACGCGAAGCCGATCACCAAGATCAGTAATGGCAGCGCCATGCATAGCCCGGCGCAGATCATGAGCCAGGGCGCTTTGGTTGCTAAGCCGACCGCGAGTGCGTATGCGCCGGCTAGGTAGTGCCACCACGAGTAGGCCTGGTCGAAATGACTCGGGGCGTACGCAACAGCCCAGGCCACCGCTATGAGAGCGCTGGCCTGGGCTGTGAGTTTTACGGCGGTCATACGCCGGGATTTTAGTTACAGCACGGACAGAATAATAGAGACGATGACGATGGCGCCGGCGGAGACCGTCGAGAAGCCTCCGATGAGCATGGGGAGCAGGATCTGTTCGCGGAGGGCCTCACGCTCCTTCGGCGTGCGGCCGGTGGCTTTGACCACTTCTTGGGAGATCATGTAGTCGGCGGGGAAGCCGAACGTGGAGGTCAGGGCGACGGGGATGCCGAGGCGGAGGTCCCAGCCGACGAGTTTGGTCATGATGGCGCCGCCGAGGAAGACACCGCCGAAGCCGGCGATCATCATGACGACCAGAATGCCGGCGATGGATGCGAGGTCCGCGAAGGTGAAGCCCGTCAACGGCACGATGACCAGGAATACCAGGCTGGCCATGATAATGCCGAAGGAGCCGGCTTTCTCCAGGGGGCGGCGTGGCACGAGGCCGATGTATGCGCCGATGAAGCCGATCGCTAGGCCCCACAGCGAGTAGCTGACGCCCGTCGCGTCTTCGAGTACGCGGGCGACCCAGCCGAGGGCGACTGCCATGAAGAGGGCGAAGTAGGCGTTGTCGGCGATGGCGTCGGGAAGCCGGATGAGGGTGCGGTGGCCGTCGTTGAGGTCGCCGTCCTCGTCGATGTGGTCCTCGACGTCGCCGACCTCAGGGCCGGGCTCGGGGGTGAGGGTCTCACGGTGGGCAAGTGCGTATCGACGCAGCAACGTCGACGCAACCGGCATCCCCGGAAGACACTGCACCATGAGCAGCATCGATGGGATCATGAGCGCCATCGGATCCAGATCCGGGATGCCCTGGAGGCCCTCATTCATGAGCGTCGTCGCGACAAGGCCACCGGTCATCGGGCCAACCGACGCCGCCGCAATGTCGAAACCGTACAGCCACGTACCGATACCCAGCACGAAGGCCGCCGCCATAACAATGCCCGACACCGCAATAGCGACGGGACGCCACTGCACCAGCAACTTACCAATCGGAATCAGCGAACCCATGTGAATCATGACCGCCGACTGCGCCCACGAACCAAACGCCACGAGCGCGGATGCCATCGCCATCTCATACGGCAAGAAACCGAGGTTAGCCAGGACGAACGCCAGCAGCATGGCCACCAGGATTGATGGGATGCGCGCCTTCGACAATGCGGACAGGATTTCCCCGACCGCGATACACCCCAAAATAATTACGGTCACCGAAAGGACAGACATGATGGGCTTACTCCGCTCTACAATTGGCGGGAGCCTGAATGCAACATCCCGCGGACTTTTCCGTGCTACGCCTCGGGACGGCGCTCCCCTGACCGGTTGCCCCAAGGACAATGGTTGTGAAGGTGCGCGCTAGACGCTGCAGAAAACAGTATTGGTGTTACATATTAGCTTTGCAGGTAAAGGCGAGGCAAGTCACTTTTGCGTTGAGACGGGGTACGTGAATGTCACCGCGAGTTGTATTTCTTGCGCTGTCGCCGGGCGTTACTCCATCCAGTTCGACGAGCCGAGCTACGTTTGTCCGGTCGCATCATCAGGGTAAGACCATCAAAGTCGGTGGGTTTCCAGCTGTGGCGGTGTTCCCTGAACTCCATACCTTGTTCATTTGCCGCTGACTGTACAAGCAATGCCCGGCCATCTTTGCACAAGTCGACAGTGCGCTCCCACAATAGTTCGCGTACGCGCGCGGAAGGGTTACCGACGAATACGCCCGGGCTCAATTCCATGAGCCACTTGGTCAAATCACCACGAAGTCCTGCAGGGCAAGCTGTTACCACGAGCACCATCATGATTTCAGTTCTTCCTCGGCCCAGTTAATCCCGGAAGCAATAACTTCGAGTTCGCTCCACAGCATCAGTTCAGCATCTGAAATGAGATCGTCGTCAGGAATGTCCATGACATACTTCAGGTCAGACACCATGCGCTGCATGAGCCGCTTTTCGACGACCGCGTCCCGGATCTTCCGCCGCACCTCAATGTGTGGTGTTCCTTGCGCTGCCGCCACGGCGTCAAATGCGGCAGGAATTGCAATTTCCGCTTTGTAGAGGTCAGCGATGTCATAGACAAAGGAACGGTCGGTTCCCGTGTGTACAACGCCTAACGCAGGAACAAAGCCGAGACCTGCGATTACTGCGTGTGCTATGCCATAAAGAGCAGCACTTGCAGCGGTCAGTGCTTGGTTTATTGGGGATCCTGAATCGAAGTCATTGGGGTCGTAGCTACGCCGGTCCCAAAAGACTCCGGTGCGCTCTGCTTCCTGCGCGTACACCTTTTTCATGCGTGCTCCCTCACGGCCCCGTAGTTGGGCCATCGTCAGGCCAGAAACGTCCTCACCGGGGAAACGTAACCCGTACATCTTGCGGGCACAATCTAATCGTTTCCGCTGGTTGGTCACAATTTCTGCCTGCGCAATTGCCATGCGGGAAGATTTTGCTGGCGGACGACCGGAGGCGTAATACCGCACGCCACGCTCCCCCACCCATACGGTGGACACACCGGCGTCGCCAAGCAGAGCCATTGCAGCATAAGTAATCCTGGTGCCAGGTCCAAGAAGTAGTGCCGCGAGTTGTGTAGCCGGTACGTGTGCGGTTCCGCGTTTGTCTGTAATGGTTAAAGCGTTTCCGTCGCGGTTAACCACTGCTCGTTCTACGTATAGAAAAGAAATCCGATCACCCATCTGTGCTAATGCATGACGGGTAATCGGAACTTCTTGTGGTGTTGGCATCCTATTTCACCGGAGCCAACGTCATTAGCCCACACCCATAGCCACGGGCGCGCCCAATTCCGTGTGTAAGCGCGTGGCGGAGTGCCTCGGGCTCTGTGACCTCTAACGTTCCTGCAAAGCGCGCCTTAACGATGCGCACCGGGTTACCTTTGGTCCCATCTTGGCGGTTCTTGTGGAATACATCGGTCCAGCGTTGCACAACTCCGGTTTGTTCTAACGCTGACCAGCGTTCCCGTTCCTGTTCAGAGGCTTCATCATCCGTACGTGGAGCAAGGGCGAAACCGTGGAGGTCTGCCTTCTTATATAACCAATCCAGCTGATGACGCGGTGAAACATGTGCTTTAATCTTGCCGCGCTTCCCTTCGCGACGCTCGGAATAGGTCGGATTCGCTACTAATTCAAAACGCCACCGCTGGCCTTTTATCAGTCCGTCCAAGAAACGGGTGTAGTCAGCACTTTGCGCCGGCCGAGTTTCCCATCCGGCCTCAGCGACTATCCCATCTGCTGTAGGTTTCTCAGGTCCAACGATATAGAGCGTATGAGTGTGTTCATGCGAATCGACACGCCACAAGACGCGGGCCTCATCCTCCTGGATGTCCGGTGGAAATGTACTGCGCACAGCAGCATGCAATGCGTTAGTTTCGGTGAGGTATTTACGTCCTGCTCGCCGTGCTGGATTCAGCAAGATTCGTGTAAGTGTTGTCACGCTTTCACCACCGTATCGAAGAAGATGTCGCTACCCAGGATCTGATCTTTACCGTCTGGATTTTCTAAGATCACGTCCTCGCCGCGAACGACAGTACGCCACCCGTATTTGCGATGCTGCGGATCAAACGAAATCGGCACGTCTTGACGGGCGATCCCACCGGCTTCCTGTGGAGTACCGTCACGATAAACAGCCAATGATACTTCCGTAGGAGACTCACGCTTGTGCTGACGCGTTGCGTACCATTCCTTATGTTCACGGAGTGCTGTTTCCGCATCAGCGTCCACGATGCCAATCACCAGACCAGGATGAACTGGGCAAGATCTGCGTCCCATAAACAAGGGGAATGCGGGCTTGCGTAAAGCGCTTGCGATCTCTTCCAAAAACTCTTTGTCATCTGCTTCAACAGCAGCCACGAAGGCAGCGTCCGAAAGGAAATACCTGGTCACCAATTGGGCTGGAGCTGAAGGCTTAGTAATCCATGGTTGTGCCGTCTGGTAGTCCCGCAATAAGCTACCGGATTGGTCGACTCGGATTGCCAAGCGTAGCTCAACTAAATCTTCGACGGGGTCAGTTCGGCGTCGCCCCTGCGCAGCAGCGATGAGGCCGATGATGCCCGATTTCGTCGGCGTCGGGGCGGTAGCCCTCGTTTTGAAGCGTGACTCATCGCCCCAGGACTGCATTGGTCCTTTGAGGAGAAGAAGGAGTGAATGCTTCATTACTCTGCACCTTGCTGGAGCTTCTCGACCTCAGCTACTAGCTTCTCACCGAGCTCAGGCAACGTAACTTCCTGCGCGATCTCTTTGAAAGAATCAGCCAGGTTACCCAAACCGATTACATATGCCGCCTTGGGAACGAAGCCATACTTTTCCTGAACTTCCTTTGCTTCTGTGGCCAGGCGGTCGGCAGCTACCGTACGACGGTCGCGATCATTGTCGGCTTCAACAGGATCTTCGAAAGCATTGACCAAGGAAACCGGACGGCTGTCGCGCACTGTGATGTACACCAGCTCTGGAAGTGTCTGGTTGGCAAAAGTGTTGATCTTGCCGGTGGGCATGGAGGCGACGAACGAATCGACAAAATACTTCAGTGTCTCATTTGCCGCTTGCTGCGATCCCAAGTTCTTTTCTAGGCCTTCCACGTTGACCGTCGCATAGCGGTACAGCGTCGAGGACATCATCTGGACAGTGCCTAGCATGCCTGCGCCTGTTTCTTCGCCAGCTTCTGCAAGGTCATCGACAGCGGTGAAGAAATCAAATTCCGGAGCAGAAGCGTGCACACCAATTGCATGCGCGACTTGGACGGCGGCGTCAACGTTGTACGCTGCGTCGTCAGCAACCATACGTCCAAACATTGCCATGTCAGCAGAATGGTCGGTGTCGAGAATCTCTTGAGCCTCAGACTTCTTGAGCTTTTCGCCCTCTTTCTCAATAAGCGTCGTGACTGCACGCTCAACCTGGGCGGGGCTCAAGAAAATGAGATAGGAGGTCTGCGGATATGGGTTGTGTTCAGTATCTTCGGCATCTTTTTTGGATGGCTTCTCGACGACCGTTTTGATACCTGCAGCTTTGAAAAGTTGCTCTACACGCCCGATAGCATCTGCCTGCGCGACATCTCCACGCTTTTCGAGCAGCCGTGCAATTTGCTCAGGTAGACGCTTGGAACGGCTTCCGACAAGCTCCGGCGAGAAGCGGTCGTTGAAGTCTTTGCGGATTGCTCGCTTCCAGGACTGCGACGAAACACGTTGACGTGACACACCACCAAACACTGCTGATTTCGGAGCACCGGTGTCGTCACGATTGATCAGTGATGGAGGGAGGGTCTGAAGGGCGTGGATATCAATGACGAGGGACATGTTTAATTCCTTTCCAGAATTTTGGTTATTGAATTTCTTGGGCAGTGGCTTCTGCATCTCTTCGTGCAGATAGGCGCAAGGTTCCTGTAGCAAAATCGCGCCCCCAACGAAGCAAGACACGGTCCCGGTACTCCGGATTAGAGAGGCTGCGAAGATCGGCAGCTAATTGCCCGTAGTTGCACGCTATTTCATTGGCTCGAAGCAGCGATATTAACGAACGTAGGTGAACCAGGCGGGATTGCTCGTCACCTGCCACCTGCATTGCGTCGAAACGCATTTTGATGGAACGTGATTCAGTTACGCGGTAAAGCTGACCGCATGCGGTTGCAAAAGAAACGTCGTTAGAGTGCATAGGTTTCTTCGCACTTTGCATATGGATACCGAAAAGGCTCAGCGCATAGTACGCAGCTCGCTCGCTCGGGCTAGGCGCGTCACCTCGTCCAACTTCCCGTTCGCTGAGCGGTGGGTCCAGCGTCAGAAGGACTTCCTGGAGGGCAAGCGGATTAGTGTCGAGTGGCCGCGAAGCGAATTTGCGTAGCTCCGCCAGTGTTCCGCGGGCTAAGGCACCGTCGGCAGTGTTTTGAGAGTTTAGATACTGCCGCTGTAGCCGCGCTGCAGTTTTACCTACGCTCTGACGAAGTGTGGACTGTTCTTCACTCATCAGACGTTCCTCCTTCTTCATTCTTTATTTTTTTTCGTTGGTTAGTGAGCAAAGGCAGGATGTCACGGAGCTTTCGTAACAACTGGTTGTGTAACGATCCAGCGTTGACAATGCGCCCCGTTCCATCTTCACCACCATCTAGCCGTCCGATGAGGGCCTTCGGGCCAGCACCGCGAACGTGTTCGCGCGCCATTTCAAGCACTGCTCGACGGATCGTGCTTTCCCAACGCACGCATTCATCATCAATATTCTCCGGCGTTAAGCCCCGGAGCCAAGCAATGAACTTGGGCTCTAAATCCGTGTAGAGCCGGTCAGCTGCGTCAACGTTGAACGCATAGTCGCCTCCGGCTGCCAGCGACAGCTGACCGACGAAAGAACCTAGTGCTGTGGCAGCATCACGCACCGTTTGCGCTGCATTGCGCACCTTCTGCCGGCTTTCTTCAGAATGCTGCGCACTACGTAGCAGGTGCAATGGAATACCCAGTTGCGAACTGATAATTGTCCCCACAGATGAACTCTGCGGCCCATATTCCATAGACACGATGGACACATCGAGTACCTCATCGACATATCCAACCAACGCTTCGGAACTAAGATTTTCAAGCGTTTGTGGCCTTTTCGGTGGATGCAATTTTTCGCTAAACCCAGAATCCATTTGAGAGACGAGCAAGGCATCCAAAGAATTCCACATGGTTCGCTCCACAGAATATGTCTGTGGATAGTAAGCGAGGATGCCTTTTTTGGTCTGGTTCGGACTGAAGCGGTACGGAGTCATCACGTCACCAAACACGTTCTTACCAGCGTCTGGAATACGGTCACCATTGCCGACTAATACTGCGACTACCTCGCCCCCTTCTGTGAAGAGGCGAATACGGCGTGACTGCCAGGTTGCCAGGTCAGAAGCGCCCTCAGGAGTCATCGCAGCATTAACATCAGCCTCATTGAGGACCCGCTGGGCACTTGAGTCTGGTTTACGTTCCCACACTGGCCGGTCATTCGCAGCATCAGGTCCGATTGCCTCCAGCGTCGTGTTCAGCAACAAGGTATCCAGCAGATTTTCGCCTTGGACAAAAGTACCGCCGGTCATACCAGTCCACCCAGTACCGATGGGATACCCTTTCCCACCTTTCACACGGGGATCGCCTTCTACGCCCGGTTTAATCCCCGAATAGTCGTAGGCTTGTGTGTGAATTAACCAGCGTGCTGCCTCAGCGAAGGACAAAGATGTGCGTCCTGTCCCGGTACGCATCGTGAAATAATCATGTTCCGCTTCCGGGATAATCCTAGAAACTTCTAATGTATTTCCGTTTTTTGTATGCAGGTCTGCGACCTGCATAAATGGGGCTTCATGATCCAGCAGATCAAAGCGATCACGGTATTTTTCCAGGTAGGAAAGTACGGCTTCGTCTCTACCTTCAGCGAGCAAAGCTTTTCGCTTCTCAATGAACCAAGATGACCATTCAAATGGACCATAAGCTCGTGGATTAGTGAAAGATCCTTCTAGGCTTTGATGCTGGGCACGCCAGAAAATCGCCAGCAATGTTCGAAGAACGGCATAGTCCTGTGTCGGTGAATCACCAACAACTCTTAGGACCTTCTCCGATCCGTCAAAAATCGACTTGATTCCTAGGGCCTTAGTCCCCTGCGCGGTCTCGCAGATGATCCACGGCTCTTCAATCAGATTGAAAGACATGCTGCTCACTCCTTTCTCTGTACTCACTTCTACTCAACTTTTATATGGTTTAACCCTAGCGTTAGGCATGGACATCAGCCTTCTTCCCATCGCTCAAAATTTCGAATCCGAGTTCGCTGCTGTAGGTGACCACGAACCGACCCACACGAGCTGTCTTGTCTTCGTCCAAAACGAGAGCGACTTGCCCCTTCAACAGGAAGTGTTTGCTCCAGGAGACGGGAGTGTTGCGTTCCAGTTCGCTAATTACCTGCTCGAAATCGTTCGCATAACGTGTCATTCGCGCAGGTAGCCGAAGCGTGCTGGAAGCAAGATGAAAAGCAGTGGGATAATCTACGTCATTTTCATCCAAGATTTCCATCTCTTTCCCTAGCGGCCGATACCCATATTCCGTTTGAATAATCGGTATCACTTCCACCGTCGGCTCAGCGTCTCTGACCTGAGCCGCTCCGGCTTCTTCATCGGCAAGTGAAAGAGCAGCATTGACTTTGCTAAACAGCTGATTCAACTCTTTAACAGTGAAAGGAGAAGGTGTCCGGAAACCTTTCGATCGCCTATGCGCTTCCGCCTCGCGCTGCGCACTTGTTATTTTGGATTGTTCCCACAGCTCCTGCAGTTCCTCGCCCATTTCAGGTTGGTCGTCGCTATACGTGGCTTGGACCAATCCGGCAATGTCATCGGGGCGATTGAATTCTTTGGGAAGATGAAGCAAGGTTGCAACGAGGATCTTCGGATCGTAAATAGCCATCGCACCGCCATCTATTTCGGGAGTGGGCGCCACTTGCGTAAGTCCTCGAATAAAGATTTTGGGTTTGCGGACCGGCTCTGGGCGATCATGCTCGGAACGGTTATGGCGGTGCAACCTACCTGCGCGTTGAATGATCAGATCCATAGGAGCCAAATCTGTAATCAGCACGTCGGCGTCGATATCCAGGCTTTGCTCCGCAACCTGTGTGGCCACAACTATTTTGGAATCGGGGCGACCATCACCCCTACTAGCCTTTGGCCCCAATTGTTCGCGCAGAAAATCTTCCTTCTGCGAACGCTCCCACGCCATGAAACCCGCATGGTGCAACTCAACCTTTTCGGGATACGCCGAAGATAGAGTTCGGTAGACATCTTGCGCGCGAGCTATGGTGTTGCAGATTATGAGCGCGCAGCCGCCGTCGATAAGCAGTTCATGAGTAAGGTTCTCTAGCTCATCCAAGGAATCCCCGATGACCTGGACAGAAGCTCGAAGATTTGTTGGGTTGGGAGCTGGCGTTGCGAAACTGTAACCATCCGCAGTGCCGACAGTAATCAGGGGATACGAATCGGGCACGTTTTCCAACCTGTGACCCGTATACGCTTGTGCGAGTGCTGCCCGCCGATTCGCAGGCAACGTCGCGGACATCATAATCACGGTAGCGCCGTAGTATGCCAACCACTCAAGTGTTGTTTCTAAATAATCGGAAGTGTAGGCATCATAGGCGTGAACCTCGTCGAAAATGATTATCTTCCCAGCTAGAGCGGCATGGCGAAGCATGGAATAACGCTGCTCCAATGCGAGCATCAGCACCTGATCCACGGTGCCCACAACAATGTTGGATAGCAGCCCACGCCGCTTACCATTCATCCACTGGCTAGCGACGGCCGCACCACCATGTTCCGGCACATCCTCCGCAATATTTTACAGCTTCAGCTTCTTGAACTGTGTCGAAAGCTGATTCTTCGAGTGCGCCAGGTACATTGACGCAACCGTTTCTCGCGCTCCGGTGTTCTTCGCCCACTCAATCGTTCGCTCCAGGATGCCGTTAGCTGTAGACATCGTCGGCGCTGCAAAATATATCCCCTGAGCAGAAGTATTCCGTCCGATGATATGTGCAGCCGCGAGCGCTGCCTCTGTCTTACCCACGCCCGTCTCTGCTTCAAGCATCACGAGCGCAGGACCCTTCAGTTGTCGAGCGCACTCGGCGATGGCCTGCTGCACGCTTTTAGCGTTAAACGAATCGGGCCACCCAAAAGAATCACGATAGAACGTATCCATATCCTTATTAGGCATGGACGTAGTCCACGGGTTGGTTAAATCAGTAAGCGCCATCCCATCTTTCAGGCGGTCCTCCTGAGATTGCTGAACTACCATCGGGAAAGCGTCTGCGTTCGAAGCTATCCAGTCAGCAATGACAATAATTCCAGTGAGAATTTGCGCTACGCCACCCCGGGCAAGGCGGACCTCTCCAAGCTTTTCCAGGACAGGGTAAACATCTAGAGTGTCAGCCATTGCGGTGATGATCTCATCCTGAACCGCCTTCCACGTTTCGGGATAACCATCGAGAATGAGACGAATCGTACGCGCTTCGGAGTCTGCGGAGGCAATGCCGTGGTGAGCATCGACAGTCGAAGCGATACGCCGTGCTAGCAGGGCAGAAATCCCCTGACCCTTAAGCCATTTACTCACTAAAACACCTGACGATATGCCGTGTGGCATCTTAGGTAGCTTTAGCTCTAAATTAGGTTTTTCCAACGTCAAACCTGAATCGTAGACCGCATTTACGATATGCGGATAAGTCATCTCAATCTGTGATTGGAAAGTCATGGTTGCTTTCCCGCAATCATGTACGCCAGCCAGCCATAGGTAAAGAGTGCGCAGTTCTTCGACTTCAATCCCCAGCTCTTTAGCCAACTGACGTTTCACGTTTGCCGCTAACCACACGTCAAACACCGCAGCAGCAGCGCAAGCTGCATCAACTAGATGCTGCGTTAATGAAAGATACCCAGATTCATCGCCTGACTTGGCCCACAAAGAATTGGCCATGGGGCTGCGCCGAGAAACCCACCCATCGAACAGGCGTGCCACATCAAGGACACTTTTCGGAAGTTCATGTCCGACACTCATGATTAGCTTTCTTTTAGATGTTTTCTTCGATGGTTTTGAATCTATCCTGAAAAGTAAAACATGTCAATACCCAATACCCAACTTAACAAGTTTTATTGTGTAAATCTGACGCTCTTAGAGCATTACGGAGCAGGGCTATAGAATGTGGCTCATCCCGGCTTCTGCCGGGATGAGCCCTTGTTAAGTTGGGGCAATTATTTTTCCCTGCACCTGCAGGGACGGACGTAAGCCCCTATTTTCATTCGATCAAGTCGTATGTAAAATAGGCAATCGGCTGATAAAACTCCTGTTCAAGGAGTGTGTTCCCCGCATGCGCGGGGATGAGCCCGAAATGGGCGGCAGAATATCGTTCAGGGCTTGGTGTTCCCCGCATGCGCGGGGATGAGCCTCCCACGGCACGGCCAGGTGCTCAGCATTGACAGTGTTCCCCGCATGCGCGGGGATGAGCCGTGTAAATCGAGGAGTAGGAAAGAAACACCCGAGTGTTCCCCGCATGCGCGGGGATGAGCCCCAGGAAAAACGGCACCTTCACCGACACCATCAGTGTTCCCCGCATGCGCGGGGATGAGCCCCCCGAAAGGACACACCATGAACCTCACATTCCGTGTTCCCCGCATGCGCGGGGATGAGCCCGCGGTCGCAATCGGCCCCAGCTCCGTCGCAAAGTGTTCCCCGCATGCGCGGGGATGAGCCCCGACCAGCAAGAACACACTCCTCCAACGACGCGTGTTCCCCGCATGCGCGGGGATGAGCCCCGTGGCCAAACGTAGCGTGGGAGATCACTGAGGTGTTCCCCGCATGCGCGGGGATGAGCCCTCTGCGCAGGTCAGGTAAATTTCAAATCATGAGTGTTCCCCGCATGCGCGGGGATGAGCCCCGCCCGGCGCGTACGTCAGCATCCGAACCATCGTGTTCCCCGCACACGCGGGGATGAGCCCTCCACCCCACCGGCACCCCAGTCGAGGCACCAGTGTTCCCCGCACACGCGGGGATGAGCCGTTGGCGCCGCGTTTGCCGGGCACGATCTCGAAGTGTTCCCCGCACACGCGGGGATGAGCCGAAACTAAGCTCTTTTTCCGACCAACCACTGCTGTGTTCCCCGCACACGCGGGGATGAGCCCTTTACCGCGCGATTAACTCCATCATTCCACCTGTGTTCCCCGCACACGCGGGGATGAGCCGTTTGCGGTTGGTCTGCGTGTGTCGTGGGAGATGGTGTTCCCCGCACACGCGGGGATGAGCCCCCTTTACGGCGTTGACAACGGCGTACTTTACTGTGTTCCCCGCACACGCGGGGATGAGCCCCGCGCACTGTCTGACATGAAGCTACGCGGGTGGTGTTCCCCGCACACGCGGGGATGAGCCGGTTAAAAGGGAACCCCCGGCTGTGTATGAAGCGTGTTCCCCGCACATGCGGGGATGAGCCGGGGCGGGTCACTGTCCTAGAGGTCACACACGGGTGTTCCCCGCACCGTTCAGCAACCGCCATACAAGGGCCTAGTGTTCCCCGCACATGCGGGGATGAGCCCAACATTCACGCTGGCCACGGGGTTGCTGACTGGCGTTCCCCGCGCATGCAGGGATAGATAATTCTCCAGTTACTATGTCGGAACTCTGAACGCTTCTGATGTCTACAGTTTCACGCCCAGCTTCCGCACCACCACGAAATTAATCCCTGACACTCTCCCCCACCGCGGGCCATAATGGTCCCCATGACTCTTTATGATGACACCCTCGCCCTTTTGCAGCAGTTGATCCGCAACGCGTGCGTCAATGACCTCACCGCCGATTCTGGTCATGAGGTCCGTAACGCAGATACGTTGGAGGAGTTTTTCGCCGCGGAGATCGCGGCCGGTTCGGTGAAGGTGCAGCGTTTTGAGCCGCATCCGGGTCGTCGTTCGGTGGCGTTTACGGTGCCCGGCGCGGACGAAACCGCTGAACCGCTTACTCTTTTGGGACATATTGATGTGGTGCCCGTCGATAAGCCGAAGTGGACCACGGATCCTTTCGGGGCGGAGATTATTGATGGGAAGATTTTTGGCCGCGGCGCGATGGACATGCTCTTCATCACCGCGGCGCAGGCTGCTGTGACCAGGGACATTGCGCGCACCGGCACCCCAAAGGGCACGCTGACGTTTGTGGGGCTTGCCGACGAAGAAGCGCGTGGCGGCCTCGGCGCGGGATGGATCGCCGAGCATGAGCCCAGCGCGTTTAGCTGGAAGAACTGCCTTTCTGAGACCGGTGGCTCTCACTTCGGTGACGGTGCGATCGGGTTCAACGTTGGTGAGAAGGGTGCCGCGCAGCGTCGCATTCACGTGCATGGGGATGCCGGCCACGGGTCCACGCCGTATGGGAAGGATTCGGCCGTCGTGAAGATTGGTGAAGTCGCCCGCCGCATCGCCGCCATCGAACCCCCAGTGACCCACAATTCGGTGTGGCGCGGCTTCGTGCAGTCCTTCCGCTTTGATCCCACCACCGAGCAAGCGCTTCTCGACGGCACCGGCAACTACTCAGCCTTCGGTGACCTCGCAGCGTACGCCCATGCATTCTCCCACGTCACGCTGGCGCAAACGGTGCTGCGTGCCGGCGGCGCGATCAACGTGATGCCCTCGCACGCCTACCTGGAGATGGACATCCGCCCCCTGCCCGGCCAGACGCAGGAAGAAATCGACGACCTGCTGCGCGCCGGCCTGGGCGACCTCGCCGACGAAGTAGAAATCGAGCACCTGCTCACCGAGCCGGCCACCCAATCGCCTACCGAAGGCCCCCTGTGGGACGCGATTGTGACCACTACCAGGGAAATCTTCCCCAACGCCAACGTCGTCCCCGTCCACGCGACCGGTGGCTCTGACCTGCGGTTCGCCCGCCGTCTCGGTGGCGTGGGCTACGGCTTCGCGATGCACGCCGCCTCCCGCAACCTCGCCGACGTCAACCGGCAGCTGCACTCCCACGACGAGCACCTCTACCTCGAGGACCTGGAACTGACCGTGCGCGCATACCGCCGCGTGGCGGAACTCATGCTCGGGGTGTAGGCGCCGGACCGAGCAACAGTCCTACAGTGGGGCTTAATCATTGCCGTTCGCTGAGGTGAAAGAGGTCCACTGTGCTTACTGTTCGTGAAACGCCCTCCCGGTCGGTCCATGTTCTGGATGGAATCTGGGACTTTGCAATTGATAGCAACGATTCCGGTATCGAAGACGGGTGGTTCGCCGGCCGCCTGCCCAACCCCCAACGCATGCCGGTGCCGGCGTCGTTTAACGACATCGTCACCGATGCGGACGTGCGCAATCACGTGGGGCTGTTGTGGTACCAGCGGCGCGTCGTCGTGCCGCGCACGCTTGCCGGGGATCGCATGATCCTGCGTTTCGGTTCCGCGACGCACGCCGCAACCGTGTGGGTCAACGGCACCGAAGTAGCCCACCACACCGGCGGTTACCTACCGTTTGAGGCGGATATCACCGACGTTGTTGCGGGGTGCGCGGAATTTCGGCTGACGGTGGCCGTCGATAATCGCTTGTCCTGGGAGACGATCCCTCCCGGCTACGTGACCACCGACTCGCAGGGCCGCCGAGTCCAGAACTATTACCACGACTTTTACAACTACGCCGGCATTCACCGCTCCGTGAAGCTGTATACGCGGCCGGAAACGTACGTCGAGGACGTCACCGTGGTCACAGATATCGACGGCACGGACGGCCTGGTCACCTACGACGTCGTGTCCGCGGGTGAGGTTTCAGTGCGCCTGCTCGACCGCGACGGCGCGGAAGTGACCCGCGCAACCGGAGCGATCGGCACCCTGCGCGTTCCCGGCGCGCACCTCTGGGCGCCCGGCGACGGCTACCTGTACACCCTGGAAATTACCGCCGGCCAGGACGTGTACCCGCAGACCGTGGGCATCCGCACCGTCGAGGTCAAGGATTCGCAGTTGCTCATCAACGGTGAGCCCTTCTACTTCCGCGGGTACGGCCGCCACGAGGACGCCGACATCCGCGGCAAGCAACACGACAACGTGATGATGGTCCACGACTTCGAACTCATGAAGTGGCAAGGCGCCAATTCCTTCCGCACCTCCCACTACCCCTACGCGGAAGAAGTCATGGACTACGCCGACGAGCAAGGCTTCGTAGTCATCGACGAAACGCCTGCCGTGGGCCTGAATACCGGCATCTCAGGAGGTATTTTCGGCGGCGAACCACTACCGACCTTCTCCCCCGAGACCATCAACGAGCGCACCCAAGCCTCCCACAAACGCGAAATCGAGGCCCTGATCGCGCGCGACAAAAACCACCCGTGCGTGGTCCTGTGGTCGATTGCCAACGAACCCGAATCGCACACCGACGCCGCCCGCGACTACTTCGCCCCACTGGTGCAGGCCGCCCGGGAGGCGGACCCCACCCGCCCCGTCGGCTACGTCAACGTGATGACCTCACCCGCCGACAAAGAAAACATCACGGACCTCTTCGACGTCATCATGCTCAACCGCTACTTCGGCTGGTACGTCCAGACCGGCAACCTCGCCGACGCGGAGAAAGCACTGCGCGAAGAACTCGCCGTCTGGATCGCACGCTACCCCGGCAAGCCGATCATCTTCACCGAATACGGCCCCGACACCATGCCCGGGCTCAACGACCTATACCGCCGCCCCTGGTCAGAGGAATACCAGGTGGACATGCTGGCCATGTTCCACGCAGTTTTCGACGACACCCCGCAGGTCATCGGCGAACAAATGTGGAACTTCGCCGACTTCATGACCACCCCCGGCATCATGCGCGTCGGTGGCAACAAGAAAGGCATGTTCACCCGCGACCGCCGCCCCAAGAAGGCGGCCTACGACGTACGCGACCGCTGGCTCGCGCTACGGGAGGAACAGGGACGGTAGGCCACAGCTGGGCGGATCTGCTTCGCGACGGGCGCGGGTGGGCGCGTGGCGTGGGGCCGGGCGGTGGCGCTCGGTCTCGTTGCGCTCGTCATTGCGATCCTTAGGTACCCAATGAGCGCAATGAGGAACTGAATGAAGGCCGTCATTGCGTATTTTGGCGCCCTCATTGCGTACGTCATTGCGTAAAAATGGCCCTCATTGCGTACGTCATTGCCATGTGATCGATGACAATGAGCACCTACGTGGACTCCACCCACTCGCACATGTATCGCACAACGGGCTCGGTCTCATCGAAGATGTAGGCGCGGGCCAGCAAGTCATGGAACCTGGCTTCAACATCTCCGGGGCCTTCCGCGTCGAAGGGCACCACAAGCGTTGCGTCGCCAGGCAAAAGCACGTTGGCTGCAAGTAACGCAGTTCGCTTGTTGCCGTCTTCAAACGGTTGAGCTTTCGCAAGCTCGACGAACAATCGTGCAGCGCCCTCACGGTTCTGTGCACTTCGGTACTTTTCGACGATCACACGCAAACCATCCATACTTACAGCTGGAGGCATGTGATTTCCGTATGTTGTGCGCACGCCAATTCGCTGTTCATCGGTACGTAACTGACCTGGGTGCAATGCTGCGGAACGAGTCATCGCAGCATTGATTTCACACACCAAGTCAGCAGTCAGTGTTGCCTCATCCCTTTTCGTTTGGGCTACGAGATGGCCTGCAGCTTTGAGATCTTCGAGGAGCTGTAGGTCAGCGCGCGAAGCAATACCAGCTGTTTCCCCGCTGCGAAGGAAGGCCTCGGTAGCCAACCGGCCTGACCGAAGATTATCGAAGACCTTGCCCGCCGAATATAGAACTGAAACCAGCGAATCTGTGTGCAGCATGTCCCCAAGACTACCGGTCGCTAGTGCGTATACGACCCTGTGATGTCGATCCATTTTTGGCACGGAGCCCGCTGTTTTATACGGAAACCCTGGAACCCCGTTGGTTCAGCGACGAAATCTAAATACCACCAACGCCTTTAAAGTCGTCAGTACCATAAAAAGCTATTTGTTCATCGCCCCACCATGCCAGGAACTCCGCAGCACTCTCTCCGTTGTGTTCGATTTCGAAAGCACTATCAATCGAGGCGATGACCCCGTCTGTGGCTTCAGCTAAGGCCGCGGCAACGAGTCCGTAACCGATCGATGCGATTGCTGGTCCAGCAAAGTTGCGGTACTCGGACCAGTAATGGTCTTGGGCAAGTATTTTCGAAAGCTTTTCCGGAGGCAGCACACCCTCAAACTCCTCGACAATTGCCCATTGTCCAAGATGCTCTGGCTTCGAATGGAATGGGTAAACCAGATCTTCTTCAGAGATTCGATCTGCGTCATCAACAGGAAGACAGCTTGGCCACGAGCTAGAGTCCCATTCGCCGTTGATCCAGTAGCTGAAACCGACTTCCATGTCCGGCGCCCACGCAACATGCTTATCGACGTAGCGAATCTCATCTTCAGCGCTCTTAGCGGGATAAAACGCCTTGACTTCGATAGTGGATCCTACCCGGTAGCGATCGAGAAGCTCTTGAAAAAGCTCTTCTGTGCGGGCACGAGTTTGCTCAACAAACGGAAAATCGCTAATCGACGGATATACCTGGATGGTTGTTGACATTCCATCACAATACAAACAACGTCTTGCACCGTTTACCAACAGGGAGCTGCAACGGGGCGAAAATCTAGTTGAGGACTCAAATTCTGATTGAAAGATAGGCGCACCGCGTATCAACATCCTGAGCAAGAAATTCGGATATTTTCCAAAGCAATTACGGAGAAACGTAAATTGGGCGCGTACCGAACCATCTCGCACGCACCCATTACCCCGCTACCCCACTTGCAGCCCGCGCCACCGGTTCACGGCCACCATCACCTCGTGGCGGCGTGGGCGGGCGTAGAGGCCGGGGTTGTGGGAGTACGGGGACCATTCTTCCAGTGGCATTGCCATGACCTCGTCTAAAGACTTTTCCTCGAGGAGGTCGATGGCGTGGGCGATGGCCACGGTTTGTTGTGGGTCGTTGAGCTGCTCGGCGGCACCCAGGTTGATCACGTCGCGGCCGTAGCGCACCAGGGCGCGGCCTTTCGGGCTGGCTGGCTTGCGCTTTTCGGGGTTCTCCAGCTTCAGGGACCGCGCAGCCGGCACCTCGAACGTGCCGCGCTCGCGTGGTTCGCTTTCCCACGACACCACCGAGGGCACGAATTCTTCCATCATGATGATGGTGTCGGCCTCGTCGAGGAAGGCGCTCGAGCCGCCGGTGACGATTACGGTGGAGCACGGCAGGTCGCGCACGCGGTCCTGGAGTGGGGTGATCGGCTCGGACTTAATGAGGGCGCGCATGCGTTCGTCGCGCATCATGAAGTTGGTGGCGGAGGTGTCTTCGTCGATGAGCAGCGCGGACGTGCCCACTTCCAAAGCCTCGATGAGGTTCGCCGCCTGGGAGGTGGAACCGGACGCGTTCTGGGTGGAAAACGCGGTGGTGTCCTGGCCGCCGGGCAGCCCGTTGATGAATGCGGAAATGTCCACGCCGGTGATGCAGCGTCCGTCTTCGGCGCGCAGGGCCACGGCGTCGGGGCGCGTGACTACGCCTTCGCGGCCGTCGCCAGCCACGTGGGGATAAACGCCCAGCTGCAGGGCGCGCAGGAGGGTGGATTTGCCGTGGTAGCCGCCACCGACGATCACGGTCACGCCTTCGGGGATGCCCATGCCGCGTACGCCGTCAATCTCCACGGCCAACTCAGAGGGCGCGGTGAACGGGACGGCGTTGTCGGCGGGGGTGTCGCGGTTTCCGGCTTCGCGCGGGAGGATGGAACCGTCGGCAACAAAGGCCACAAGGCCACGCTCGGCGAGCTGCGCGCGGATGGATTCTTGGCGCTCCAGGTTGTCGGCTGCATTGTCCCAGTCGGTGTCGGGGATGTCCACGACGTCGTCGATAAGCGGGGGAAGAACCTCCGTGAGCAGTGTGTTTGCCGCATACCCCATGATGCGCCTGCCGCGAGCCGGCAGCGCCACCGTGAAGCGGAGCACCCACACATCGCTGCGAGTGTTCGCCACGGTGCGCTCGATGATCTCCTGGCCCACGTGCCCGACTTGCAGGTCACGGTTGCCACGGAAGGCGTCGCGCAGGCGGCGAGCCAGCAGGTCCTCCACCGCCAGGGCCTCCGTGCCGTCGAGGGCGTGGTCAGCGATCTCTACATGCGCCAACGACGGCGGCGCGAACGGATCGGCCTGCACCTTATCGAGCACCAGCACAATCCCCGGCGCAATATCCACCCGTACCCCCGCGAGCGACTTGTACGCCCCGTAATTCTTGTTGTTTAGGTTATCTAGCTTGTCGGCAAATTCGTCGAGGGTAATCGGAAGACTCATGCCCCCAGTCTAAAGGTTCCACCGATACACGTCGGCGCCACACCGAAGATTGCTTATCGACGACCTACTTCTTCGTGCTACCCAGCGCAATCAAAGCAGCGCCAATGCCTACCAGCCAGGAATCCTTAGCAATCGCGATGCCGTCCTCGGACGGGCGGATGCCATCTTCCTCAGTCATGTTGTCATTGTTGAAGTACAGAGTCAGCAGACCAGAACCAAACGCCGCGACCGCCGCGCCGGCGAGCTTGTTCGGAACAAACGGCGCGAGGAGGGACGCGCCAATGCCGATCTCCGAGTAAGAAATGAACTTGCCAAACGTATCCGGATCCAGCTTGCCCAGCGCCGGAATACCAGTCGCCGCGAAGCCCTGAAGACCTTCCGCCGCCTCGCCCTTCAGGCCCAACTTGCCGATACCCGAATTGAGGATGAACGCGCCAGTTGGGACGCGGAGGAACGCAGATGCCAGTTTCTTAGCCATGAAAACTCCTTGGATGTACCTTGTATGAACCTTTGTTGATGTATCTACAATCACCTTCTACGGTACCTGCGTTCGCGGGGACGCGCAACCGCTTCTAAGGGTACGCGCCTATTCGCAACATGGACCCCACCAGCAACATGTGTAACAATGGTGCGCATGAAACGAATCCTGCTTACCGCCGCCCTCGCCGGCGGCCTCGCGCTGGCGCCCGCGACCGCTCACGCTGATGTCGTCGACAAGGCACTCGCCGCACTGCCGGCCGGCCCCATCTCCTGCGACCAAGCCAACCGCTACTGGACCAACGAAGCCGACTACAACAACAAAGTCGCCCAAGCCAACGCCCTAGCCGCCTTCCACCCGCGTGGCGGAGAAGTGCGCGCCGCGCTCGCGCGTGTCGACGAAGCCGCCAACCGCTGCGGCCTCAAGGGCGGAAACGCTGCCCCGGGTGCTGGTGCCGGTGCTCCGGCGGCTGCTCCGGGTGCTGGTGCTGGTGCTCCGGCTCCTGCGCCCGCTCCAGCTGCGCCTGCCGCTGCGATTGACCTCTCCGGAGGCCAGCCATCCGTGACCGTGAACGTCGCAGGTCAGACAATCGCCCTACCTGACGTACTGACGATCCTGCGCAACCTCATCGCGCAGCTGACCGGACAGCTCAACCTGGGCTCATCGTTCTAGTAGCAAGTTCAGCGCCGGCCATGTGCCGGCGCTTTTCTTTTGCCGCCACGCGCTGGGCTTACCAGCCAGACTTAATATCCCTAGTCGCGCGTGCCGGGCAGTTAACCGCCCACCTGGGATGTTAAGCCTGGCTGCTAATTATGCGATTTCACGCATATTTGGTGCGCGTCTTTGATACGCCAGGTCGCGGTTACGCGGCGGGCGCGTGCGACCTGGCGTATCAGGTTTGTCAGTCAAGAACGCCAGTCAAGAATCCGGATCAAGAACACGCGCATACAACCGGAAGGGAAATCAGCCCGGCACTCCTGCGCCGGCCGTTCCGGCTCACGCCCCCTGCACACTCGGCGTCAACTAGAACGAGGCGCGCACAGCGCGCCACGGATTATCCCATCCGGTTGTAAACGCCAGGCGCCGAAACCGGCCGCGAAAAGCCAGACTTAACATCCCAGGTCACGCCTCGCCTGACAAACCGACCCGACCTGGGATATTAAGCCCAGCCCATAAATATGCACGCGCCCAGCACCTGGCGCACACTTCCGACCGGACGCTGGCCAGGGCAAATAAACGTCGATAAGCAAGCCAAAAGCCCTGAGTAGATGAACTACTCAGGGCTTCCAAGTTTGGCAGGCTATTTAATTAGCTACGGGCTGCTTACTTCTGATCGCGAAGTGGCGTTGCCTCATCTGGGGAGTGACCCGGTGCGAGACCTTCACGGACGAGCTCGTCGTCGATGTTGTCTTCGGGGTTACCAACGTCGCCAGATTTCTTCTTCTTACCGAACATCGAGTCGAAGAGGCCGTTCTGGTACATAACCGTACCCAGAATCAGGACGATACCAACCCACTGCAGAGCAGACGGGATCTCGCCGAACAGCGGCCAAGCGATAACAACGGAGGACACTGGGGAGAGCAGGAGGATACCCGCGGACAGCACTGGCTCCAGCCAGACCGTACCCCACTGAACGAAGGTCCATGCCATAGCCTGACCAACAACAGCCAGGGAGATCAGGTGGAACCAGTTCCAGCCGGTGAGCTCTGCGCCCAGGTCGTTCCATGGGTCGCCCATTGGCAGCTGGCCGTTCTTGTCGAATACGCCGTACTTGAAGTCGAAGCCACCACGTGGGGAACCGGTGAAGGCCCACAGGGTAGGAGCAACCATCTGCGCCGCGAAGGTGTACATCATCGGCTGGACGTAGAGGTCCTTACGAGGAGCCGTGGTACCGGCCTTACGGGAGAAGTACAGGTAGAAGGAGTAGCAGATACCGGAGGTCAGACCCAGGATGGTACCCAGGGTTGCGGTCTTGATGCCAAGAATCTCTTCTGGGCCAGTCGACGCCTCAGCAGGCTCGAAGACACCACCGGTCAACAGAACACCGACGACCATGATTGGCACGAGAATGAGGAAGACCTTAGGAATCTTGTACTTGTCGAAGATCGCGGTCAGCATAGGCACAACGATGACCTGCAGGTTCAGCAGAATCGCCGCAATACCGGCGCCGACATAGAAAATGGAGTAGTTCCAGCAGGTGAAGTCAACACCAAGGAACAGACCCGCGACGACAGAGTAAGTAATGCCCTTCTTAGGAAGTGCGCCCTTACGCTTGATCTCCCAAATACCGAATGGGAGCAAGCAGAGGAAACCGATGGAAACACGGAGGAAGGCCTGCGTTGCAGGGTCCATGTTGGTCGCCTTCACCCAGATTGGAGTGAAAGCCAGCATGGCAGTACCGAGCGCAATGATCAGCACAGCCTTCCCGTGCCCTACCGGCTTAACCGGCAGGTAATTGCTGGAGGAGGTGCCTACCGCACCTGGAGTTGTCTTATTCACAGAGTGAACCGTAACAGATGGATTTACCGATTAGTACTATTTATGTTTATTTGGGTAGACCAATAGGCATACTGTTTTCTGACCTGCAAAACCATACGGTGTTTCTATTGATTGACCACTAATGGCTCACCCCCTTTTGGGGGTACTATATGGGTAAAAGATATATTCAATCATACATTTCTCTATCAAATGATTAATGGATTGAGGGCGGGAAAGTTGGGAAAATTCTGGGAGCCCCGACCACGCGATTTAGTGGACATCTACGCAAAATACACAGACCACTCCACATTGTTCCCAGAAAACTGACAGCACCACCCGGGGTTAAAAAACCACACAAATATGCCACTTCGGTGTGGAAGCAAAAAGTCGGGAACTCGTGCGCGTTGGACGCCTCCTGGAATGCTGTTCGGATTCGGGATGGCGCTACGGCAAGGAGCCGCGGGATACATTCGTCTACGTAAATGTCGGGTGCGGTGCCGAGGGCGGATTATGTAGAGAAAGCGTGCATCTCCGATCCGGCAAGACTCCGCCTAGCGGGCCCAAAATAGGTATCCGTTATTCGCTGTGACCTATAAACAAATCGCATTCGCGCGTACCAGCCCAGCAACGAAGAGCTGCAATCACAAATCTTCAGTATTCGTGGTGCCCGTTGCCCCTACTGCGCACCCTCGGGGGAACATGGGCTTGGGAATGATATGAAAAAGACATTTTGCGAGCACCTGGGAAAATTCGCCTGGGGGTTTAACAAAGCTTAACTGGCAGAATGTCTTTTTCGTATCACGCGGCGCAATTGGCGCGCAGACGAGACGCGCCTGCGTCACGGGCAACCCGAAAAGGAAACCCCGCGCACCCACAGCCCCAACCACCCCCACACCCCCACAGCGAAAACAAAACCGGCCACCTTATATATAAGGTGGCCGGTCATATTGTGCCCGGGGGGGGACTTGAACCCCCACGTCCTTGCGGACACTGGCACCTGAAGCCAGCGCGTCTGCCAATTCCGCCACCCGGGCGGGCAGCTCCTAAGATATTACTCATATTGACAGAAACCTACAAACCCGCACTACACAGCCCCAATGCCCGTGCCGCAAGCACACTGAACAGCCCGAAAAAGAACGATTACCTCTGGTTCAGATAGGGTTTAGGGCCTTGTGCGCTCTATACTGGGCTGCAATCACGTGCCCGCCAGGCACGCTTACGTGTTTAAGGATAAGAAAGGAGGCCCTGCGATGTCGTTGATGGGTCGTTTGGCTAAGTTCGACAGTTCTTTGCAGCGGGGTCTTGATAATGCTTTCGCGTTGGTGTTTGGCGGCAAGGTTGTGCCTGCGGAGATTGAGGAAGCCCTCAAGCAGGAGATGGACGATAATGCGTTTACCGCCACCTCCACCGCCGCGTTCTCGGATGGGAACGCGGCGGATACGTTCACGCAGGTGCCGAATGTTTTTCACGTGGGCGTCGCGGCCGCGGATTTTGCTTCGTTGCAGGAGGAGAATCCGCGGTTGCCTGTAGATTTCGCGGATCAGCTGGGGCGTTTTTGTCGCAATCAGGGCTGGGCAGTTGCTGGGCCGGTGGTTGTGGTGATCGCTGAGGAGTCTGGTTTGCGGTCGGGTCAGTTGCGGGTGTCGTCGTTTAGCAATGAGCGACCGCAGGATTCGAGTGGTTTTGAGGCCTTGGCCCAGTTTGAGGCCCAGGCTGGTACGCAGGCGGACGCCGAAGTTGAACTTTCTGAGGAGGATTCCGTGGATACCAATGCACCGTCGACAGAGTTTATTGCCGTGCCGAATCCGGCGCAGGAGCAGTCTGAGAAGCCGGAGCCGCAGGTGTCTGAGCCCGTCGTGACGCTGCTTTTGCAGGATGGTTCGTCGCGGACGTATGTGGTCAAGGATGGGTCGAACATTATTGGCCGTGCTACGGATGCGGATTTCCGCCTGCCGGATACGGGTGTGTCGCGTCAGCATGCGGAGATTACGTGGAATGGGCAGGATGCGGTGCTCGTTGATTTGCAGTCGACGAATGGCACCACGGTCAATGACACTCCGATTGAGAATTGGTTGCTTGCCGACGGCGACGTCATCACCATCGGCCATTCGCACATAGAGGTTCGTATCACCACCGCACCCGTCGGTGTGTAAAGCCCGTATATAAGGAAAGAGGAAAACCTGTGGACGGTCTTGTTGTTACCGGCATCCGGGTAGGCATCCTTGTGGTGCTGTGGCTCTTCGTGCTGCTTGCCTTGCGGGCGATGAAAAAGGATGTGGCGCCGAAGGCGTACGCGGGCCGTGGGCCTGCGCGCGGGGTTCCTGGCCCGGGTCCGAGTGCGCCGAAGCGTGCTCCGGTGACTCGGATGACTGTGGTTGATGGGCCGCTGCGTGGTTCGCACATGGATATTTCCGGTATGGGTGCGGTGACGATTGGCCGTAGTCAGGACTGTGATTTCGTGTTGGGTGACGATTTCTCCTCGGCTCGGCACGCGCGTCTTTTCCGGCGCGGCTCGGATTGGTTTGTGGAGGATTTGGATTCGCGTAATGGCACGTCGGTGGGCGGTGTTCGCATTGACCAGCCGGAGCGTGTGGGCGTGGGTTCGGATATCCGCATGGGCCGTTCCACGGTAAGGCTGGTGTAGGTCATGGCTTTGCGTTTCGATTACACCACCGCCTCCGACCAGGGCTTAGTGCGCGGTAATAATGAGGATTCGGCCTACGCGGGCCCGAATCTTCTCGCGCTCGCGGATGGGATGGGTGGCCACGCCGCCGGCGAGGTGGCCTCCCAGCTCATGATCACGCACCTGGAGGTGTTGGACGCCGACCCAGGCGATAACGACATGCTCGCGCTCCTGGGCGCGGCTGCTGATGACGCGAATGCGTCGATTGCCGCGGCCGTAACGGACCACCCTGAGCGGGAGGGCATGGGCACCACGCTTACCGCGATTATGTTCAACGGGAAGCACCTGGCTATCTGCCACGTCGGCGATTCCCGCGGGTACCGCCTCCGCGACGGCAAGCTGGAGCAGATTACTGTCGACGACACCTACGTCCAGTCCCTCGTCGAGTCCGGGCAGTTGGACCCCCAGGACGTGTCCACGCACCCGAAGCGTTCCCTGATTTTGAAGGCGTACACGGGCATGCCCGTCGAACCCGGCCTCTGGACCCTAGACGCCCAGCCAGGTGACCGCCTCCTCTTGTGCTCGGATGGTCTTTCGGACCCGGTCACGCACGAGACTATCGAGTCCACCCTGGCCGGAGGCACCCCGGAGGAGGCCGCGCAGCGGCTAATCGCCCTGGCGTTGCGTTCGGGCGGGCCGGACAACATTACTGTGGTCATCGCGGACGTCGTGGAGGATTCCGCGCCGCACCGCGAGCTGCCCACGAAGCCGGCGACCTCGGGCGCACTGCTCGGGGAGCAGGAGTCCACGCACCCGGACACCGCCGCCGGGCGCGCCGCAGCTTTGCGACGCCAACCCCAGGTCATTCCACCCGCCCCCACCGAAGAGGACGTGCCCGACGACTCCGACGAGGAGGGCGAAACAGGTTCGAAGGCATGGAAATGGGTCGGAATTATTAGCCTGCTCGTAGTCCTTATCGCCGCGATTGGTGGCGGCTGGTGGGCTTATACCGCTGGCCAAGATAGGTATTACGTGGACGTCGATACGCAAGACCGGATCGTGGTCGAGCGCGGTTTCGATTTCTCCGCGTTCGGGCGTGACCTGCATTCGACGTACCAATACGCGTGCATCGGCAAGGATGGTTCCCTGCGGATGGTCGAAAGTGACGCCGAATCCTGCCAGTACTTCTCCGTGAAGGACGTGCCACCTGCCGTGCGCGGCTCGATTACCGCGACACCGGCCGGCAGCTACGAGGACGCCACCGCGCACCTGCGCACGCTTGCCGACGAAGCCCTGCCCGTCTGCGTCACCCGTGAAAAAGCGGGCGCGGACTCGGGCAGCAAGGATCTTTCGGATCCGGGCGTGAACTGCCGGGAGGTGAAGTAATGTCGCGTATTTTTGGACGCAAGCGCGAGATGGGCTTGCTCATCGTGGCGGCCATCGTGGTGTCGCTGATGCTAGTCAGCCTGGAATTATCCCAGGGTAATGCGCTGACCTCGGACATCCTGTGGCTGATTGGCGGGTTCATCCTAGTCTTCACGATCGCGCACCTGGCGCTGTGTTTCTTGGCGGAGCACGCCGACCAGATCCTGCTGCCGGTGACGGCGCTGCTCAACGGCATCGGGCTGGTGATTATTTACCGCATCGACATTGCCCGCGACAGTAGCCTGGCTAACCGGCAGGTCATGTGGACGCTCGTTGGTGTGGTCCTCTTCTGCGGTGTGCTCGCTATTGTGCGTGACCACCGCACACTTTCGCGGTATTCGTACGTGCTGGGCCTAGCGGGGCTTATTCTGCTGGCCCTGCCCTTGGTGTGGCCGCAGCCCACCGAATCGGATGCGCGCATCTGGATCAGCATCGGCCCATTTTCGGTGCAGCCGGGTGAGTTCGCCAAGATCTTGCTCATCATCTTCTTCGCCCAACTCCTGGCAATGAAGCGTTCCCTGTTTACCGTCGCCGGCTACCGATTCCTCAAACTGGATTTCCCGCGCCTGCGTGACCTGGCGCCCATCCTCGTGGTGTGGGCTTTCGCCATCTTGATCATGGCGGCATCCAACGACTTCGGGCCCGCACTCCTGCTATTCGCCACGGTGCTCGGCATGATGTGGTTGGCCACCAACCGGGCCTCCTGGCTGCTCATCGGTGGCGTGCTCATCGCGATCGGCGCCACCGCTGTGTACTCGGTCTCCACGAAGATTCAGACGCGCGTGAAGAACGTGTTCAACCCGCTCGACGACTATTACGGAACCGGCCAGCAGCTCTCCAACAGCCTCTTCGGCCTGTCGTGGGGCGGGCTCACCGGCACGGGCCTAGGCGAGGGTTATCCGCTGACCATCCCGATCGTGTGGTCGGACTTCATCTTGTCCGCCGTGGGCGAAGAACTGGGCCTGATTGGTTTGAGCGCTGTCCTCCTGCTCTTCGCACTGTTTGTGACCCGCGGTTTCAAGGCCGCCACCGAGGTCCGCGACACCTACGGCAAACTCCTGGCCGGCGGGCTTTCCCTGACGCTAGCAATTCAGGTGTTCGTGGTCGTCGGCGGTATTTCCGCCCTGCTGCCCATGACGGGCCTGACCACGCCGTTCATGTCGGCCGGTGGCTCCTCCCTCATGGCGAACTACATCCTGCTCGCCCTACTTATCCGGATCTCCAACTCCGCGCGTAAACCAGCCGAAGTCAAGAGCGCGCCCCCGGTCCCGCAGGCGGAACTTCCCGCAGGTAACGCGGGCGTGGCGTCGTCGGATAGCCCGTATGCGACCTCCCTGTTCCCGGTATTCCCCGGCGAACCGGCCCCGAATGAGAAAGGAAAGGCGTAACCCATGAACCGATCAATACGGCTGACCGCCATCTTTTCTCTAGTACTCACCGCGATCCTGCTGATTAACCTCACCGTCGTGCAGGTATTCAAGCAGGACGAATACGCGCACAACCAGCTCAATTCGCGCAACTTCTTTGAGATCAAGTCCGTCCCGCGCGGCCAGATCACCGCCGGCGGCATGCTGCTGGCCAGCTCCTACAAAGGCGAGGACGATTTCTACCACCGCACCTACGAAGCCAACAACCCGGCGTACAGCAACGTGGTGGGCTACCTCTCCGACCAGTACGGTGCCTCCGGCATCGAGGCCTCCTATAACGCGGCGCTCTCCGGGCAGGAAGGTTCCACCAAGCAGTGGTTCGAACAGCTCACCGGCGGCGAGGCCGTGGGCAACAACGTGGAACTGACCCTGGTTCCCGAAATCCAGCAGGTGGCGTACGACCAGCTGGCCTCCGCCGGCTATGAGGGTTCCGTGGTGGCGCTGCGCCCGTCGACAGGCGAGGTCCTCGCGATGGCATCAACCCCCGGCTTCGACGCGAATGCGATCGTCAACCCGGAGACCGCCGAGGCCACCTGGAACCAACTGACCAACGACCCCGCCAACCCGCTGCTCAACCACGCGGCGCAAGACACCTTGCCCCCGGGATCGATCTTCAAGATCATCACCACCGCCGCGGGCCTGGAGAACAACTACACCCCGGACTCCCAGCTGACCGGCGCCGCCGAGATCACCCTGCCGGGAACCACCCAGACGCTTACGAACTACGCCGGCCAGGCCTGCGCGGGCGGCGGGCAAGTCAGCCTGCGCACCGCGTTTGCCCTCTCCTGCAACACCGCGTTCGTGGAGATGGGCTTAGACATTGGCGCCGACGCTCTGCGCAAAGCCGCCGAGGGCTTCGGCGTAGGCCAAACCTACGACCTGGGCCTGCCGATGGCCCCCGGCGCGCTCGGCGACGTGGCCGACCAGGGTGCTTTAGGGCAGTCCTCGATCGGGCAGCGCGACGTCACCATGTCGGCCCTGCAAGCTGCGGTGATGGCGGCGACGGTGGCTAACGACGGCAAGCGGATGGAACCACACGTGGTCTCCAAGATCACCGCCCCCGACCTGACCACGATCCGCACGAATGACGCGAAGGAAGCAGCCCAGGCGGTCTCGCCTGAGATTGCGGCAACGCTGACGGACCTGATGCGCGATTCGGAGCGCAACACGTACGGCTACCGGGGCGACGACATCGCGTCGAAGACCGGTACGGCGGAGCACGGTGACGGCTCCGTGGGACCGCATACCTGGTACGTGGCGTTTACTCCCAGTGAGGGCGCTGATGTGGCGGTGGCGGTCGTCGTGAAGAATGGTGGCCACCAGGGTAATTCTGCAACTGGCGGCTCTGTAGCCTCCCCGATTGGGCGCGCGGTCATTGACGCCGCGCGCGCCGCGTTGAATTAAGGAGGGTGGACGTGAACGAGAATACGAATCCCGGCACGGGACGCCACGCGGGCAATAACCCGAACGATGACCGCGCCCGCCTACAGGAGCTCATCGGCCCCGACTACCGCCTGCAGTGGATCGTCGGGCACGGCGGCATGTCCACGGTATGGCTTGCCGACGACACCGTAAACGACCGCGAAGTGGCCATCAAAGCGTTACGGCCCGAGTACTCCAACAGCCCCGAATTCTTAGAACGCTTCCGCAACGAAGCGAACGCGGCGATGGACATCGACTCCCCGAACGTGGTGGCCACCTACGACTACCGGGAAGTGCCCGACCAGTACGGGACCACGTTCTGCTTCATCGTCATGGAATTTATTCGCGGCGAATCGCTGGCCGACCTGCTGGCGCGCCGCAGCATCCTGCCGGAAGAAGAGGCCCTGCAGATCCTGTACCAGGCAGCCTCCGGCCTGGCCGCCATCCACGAAAAGGGCCTGGTCCACCGGGACATTAAGCCCGGCAACCTGATGATCACCCAGAATGGGGTCATCAAGATTTCGGACTTCGGCATCGCGAAAGCTGCCGCCGCCGTCCCGCTGACGCGCACCGGCATGGTCGTGGGCACCGCCCAATACGTGTCCCCCGAACAGGCGCAGGGCAAAAACCTGACGTCCGCCTCCGACGTGTACTCGTGGGGCGTCGTGGGCTACGAGATGCTCTCCGGGCACCGCCCGTTCACCGGGGACTCTTCGGTATCCGTGGTGCTGGCGCACATCAACCAAGCCCCAGCCGCTTTATCGACGGCCATCTCGGCCGAAACCCGCGAACTGATCAGCATCGCGATGCGCAAGGTGCCCGCTGAACGGTTCGCCACCGGCACCGAAGCAGCCGGCGCGACCGCCGAAGTCCTCGGCGGCCAGCGTCCGACGGACCCACGCGGGACCACCGGCTCCATGACGGCAGTCCTGGGCCCCGACGCGGATGCGTCCACCGCCATGCTCACGACCGCACGCCCGCAGCCCGCGCCGGCACCACGCCCGGCCCCTGCTGCGCCGGTGGCTCCGCGGGAGGTGGGACGTCGCGAAGCAACCCCAAAGAAGGGCAACGGCTTCGCCATCGGGCTGGGCATAGCCGTGTTGATCGCGGCGCTTGGCGCCGGCGGCCTGTGGTGGATGAGCAGCAGCAACTCCAAGCTGGAGCCAGAAACGCCGACCACCACCCAGCAGACCATGGTGGTCACCGAAACCGTCACCCCGACCGTGACCACGCAGGCACCGCCACCGACGACGAGCGCCCGCCCCGAGCCGACAACCCCGGAAGTCACCGAAACCGACGAGCCCACGCTGCGGCCCACCACCCCAGCGACGACCGCCCCCACGCGGGCCAGCACCCCGGCTGAGCAGCCAGAGCTGCCGCCGACCACGCAACAAGCCCCCGAGGCAACCACGGCCCCCGCAAACCCCGTGGCCGAACCCGTATTCCCGAACAGCACGCCAGGAGGTGAGCTAGCACAATGACACTGATCGCAGACCGTTACGAACTCGGCGATGTCATTGGCACCGGCGGCATGTCGGACGTCTACGCCGCCACCGACACACTGCTCGGACGCGACGTCGCCATCAAAATGCTGCGCCTAGAAATGGCCCGCGACCTCAACTTCCGCGAACGATTCCGCCGCGAAGCCCACAACTCGGGCAAACTCAACCACCCCGCGATCGTGGCCGTCTACGACACCGGCGAGACGCTTATCGACGGCACCTCCGTCCCCTACATCGTCATGGAACGCATCGTCGGGTCCACCCTGCGCGACATCGTCCAAGACCACGGGCCGATGGAACCCACCGAAGCGGCCGCCACGCTCATCCCCGTCTGCGACGCGCTGCAAGCCAGCCACGACGCCGGCATCGTCCACCGCGACGTCAAACCTGCCAACATCATGATCACCAACACCGGTGACGTGAAAGTCATGGACTTCGGCATCGCGCGCGCTTTGGACGACTCCACCTCCGCCATGACGCAAACCTCCGCAGTCATCGGCACCGCCCAATACCTCTCCCCCGAACAAGCCCGCGGCAAAGCAGCCGACGCACGCTCCGACATCTACGGCCTCGGGTGCGTCCTCTACGAACTTCTCACCGGGAAACCACCCTTCCAAGGCGAAACCCCCTTCGCCGTGGCGTACCAACACGTCCAAGAAAACGCCGAACCGCCGTCCAACTTCATCCCCGGTTTGACGCCCACGGAAGCCGTCAACGTAGACGCCGTGGTCTTGACCGCCATGGCAAAACACCCCGGCGACCGCTACCAAACCGCCATCGACATGGCCAACGACCTGGAACTACTCTCCCGCAACGCAGTCACCCAAGCCGCCCGCACCCACGTGACACCCCACGAGGCGCCCACGGACATCGAACCCGGCGCGCCGGCGGCACGCGGAGCAGCAGCCGCCGGGGCTGGTGCTGGGGTTGCTGCACAGCCGGCGCAGATCCCGCCGCAGGGTGGGACACACCGCCGCGCTGAAAGAGGCTCCGCGTGGTTGAAGTGGGTGGCCGCGGTGCTTGCGGTCGTCGTCGTTGGCGTGGGTGGAGCCTTCGCCTACGACTACTTCACCGAATCCCGGGCAACCGCACACGCCGTCACGGTCCCCGACGTAGAAGGCATGGACCGCGCAGCCGCCGTCAAACAGCTAGAGAACCTGGGCCTGCTCGTCGACGTCACCGAGGAGCCCAGCCCCGACGTGCCACGCGGCACCGTGCTGCGCACCAACCCGTCGGCGAACTCGCAGCTACAGCGCGGCACCGCGATCATGGTCGTGGTTTCTGCAGGTAAAGAAATCACCGACGTCCCCGACGTGACCGGCAAGAAACTCTCCGACGCATCCAAGCTTCTCGACGAAGCCGGCCTGGCGCTCGCCCAAAACGTGCGGGAGGAATCCTCCACCGACGTACCCGAAGGCGAAATCATCAGCCAACACCCAGCCGCCGGTGCCCAACTATCCAAAGGCTCTGAAGTCATCGTCACCGTATCCACCGGCGCAGAAGAACTGCGCGTCCCCGACGTACGCGGCATGACCGGCGCCCAGGCCACCACTATCCTGCAGGACCTGGGCTTCGAAGTTTCCGTGACACCCATCGACGGGTACGAACGCGCCGAACAGGTCGTGGGCGTCTCCGGACTGGGCGGATACCGGCCGAAAGGTTCCGTGATCACCCTCGAAGTCTCGCGCGGGAACCTCATCATGATGCCCGACATCACCCGCATGACCCCCTCCGGCGCACTCGACGCCCTGCGCGCAGCCGGATGGCAAGGCCAAGAATCGCAGCTCCGGCAGGGAGAAACGGTCAAGACCGCGCTGCCTACCGACGCCGAACGCATCGCCGTCGTCTCCCCTGAACCCGGCACGCCGATCCGGAATAACCAGACGATCGATATCCGGTTGTACCGATTCGACCTCAGCGCGCTGGCGAACTAGCGCGGCCGGGCGCTGGGCGGCATCCTCTGCGGAGGGTGCCGCTTTTTGCTGGCTGGCGCCAGCTCGTGTCGCTTTCCCTCCATTCTGCCGGTTAAGCCCACCTAAACCCGCAGGTTAAAATTTTGCACCCTGTGCAGATTGGAGGGTTTGCGACAATCCGCCGCGCGGGCTCCAGCAGGCGCCTCCGTTAGTCGCTTGCTTTCTACTTACGGCGAGGACCCGAATAATTACCCAGAGGGAGCCATGATCGCACGAACGTTTTTATTCACAGCACACCTGCAGGAATATATAACTAATAGACTTCCTTGTCTATTCGAAGTAGCCTAAGCGGTCTAGTTAGTATGCGCCCACCCCAAAGGAGTTCGCCCATGTCTTTCCTCAAGAAAGTCACCACCCTCGCTGCTACAGCTGCCGTCGGCCTGTCCCTTGCCGCCTGCGGTGGTGGGGAAACCGATGACCAGACGATTCGCGTGGCCACTTCCCCTGGCCCGTACTCTGTTCTCTTCCAAGATGGCATCGATCCAATCCTGACCGAAGCCGGCTACAAGATTAAGTACACGGAGTTCACCGATCTGCGTCAGGCGGATGTTTCCGTGCAAGAAGGTTCTACGGACCTGAATGTGGACCAGCACACCTCCTACATGAATAACTTCAACAAGGAGACGGGCGCGAACTTGGCCGCAATTACGCCGATCCCGACGGTCCCAGCGGGTATTTACTCGCAGCGCCACAACGACATCAGCCAGGTCGCCGATGGCCACAAGGTGGGTATCCCGGCGGACGCCTCCAACCAGTCCCGCGCATTCCTCATACTTGCCGACGCCGGCTGGATCACCCTCAAGGAAGGCGCAAACCCTGGCCTTCTGACCACCAAGGATGTGGAAGAAAACCGCTACAACCTGGACATCCAGCCGATGGATTCTTCCACAATTCCACGCGCTTTGGGCGACCTGGACTGGGCGATTATCCCTGGCGCAATCTCTTATTCTGCGAAGGTGGATCCAGCGTTGCAGTACTTCCAGGAGAACCTGCGCCCTGAGCTAATTCTGCAGGCTGTGGTCCGTTCGGAGGATAAGGATTCCGAGTGGGCGAAGGCCGTCGCGGAGGCGTACCGCAACCCCAAGTTCCACGAGTTCCTGGATCAGGAGAACAAGAATAACTACTGGTTCGTCCCGGACGAGATCAAGTAATGGCGCACACTCACGGACCAGCGGTCTCGTTTCGGAATGTCACGAAGTCTTATGACGAGGTAACCGCAGTCGACGACATCAGCTTCGATATCCCACGCGGCACCATCTGCGGCATCGTGGGCACGTCGGGGGCCGGCAAGTCCACCCTGCTGCGCACGGTCAATGGATTGGAAAAGCCCACCTCAGGCACGATTGAGACTTTAGGCGAGGAACCCGCTCGCTTATCGACGTCCGCGTTGCGCACCTTGCGGCGCAAGGTTGGCATGGTTTTCCAGCACTACAACCTCGTCGGTTCCAAAACGGTCGCGGAGAATGTGGCCATGCCCCTTCTCCTGGCGGGCGTGGCACAGGAGGAACGTGAGCGTCGAGTAGCAGAGGCGCTGAGCCTCGTCGGCCTTGCCGAGCGTGCCAGCCACCGCCCTACACAATTGTCCGGCGGTCAGCAGCAGCGTGTCGGTATCGCGCGCGCCCTGGTGACCAACCCGGAAATCCTGCTCTGCGACGAACCAACCAGCGCCCTCGACCCGATCACCACCGCCCAAATCTTGGAACTGCTGGCGCGGATTAACCGAGAACTGGGACTCACGATCATCGTGATTACTCACCAGATGAGCGTGGTTGCTCGCATCGCCGACGATGTCGCCGTCCTAGAAAACGGCAGTTTGATTGAGCATGGGCCCGTCGAGAAAGTGTTTGCCCAACCGGTCCAACCACTGACCCGACGCTTCGTGGAGACCGTCATTCCGCAACGCCTCCCCGACGACGTGCGTACCCGCGCCCGCTCCAAGCCCACCGACGTGCTCGTGCGCGTCGTCCACACAGGCGGTGCCGCGGCCTCGTTAATCGGTGACTTGAGCAGTACATATCCGGTGAAGGTATCGCTATTACACGCGGCGGACGCCCCACTGCGGCGTACGACCGTCGGCACGCTAGTGTTGGCCATCTCCGGAGCCTCTAGCGACGTGGACGCCGCGCTTGCCGACGCCCACTCGCGCCCCAATGTGAACGTGGAGGTACTCCCATGACCTGGTGGCAAGAAACCTTTGATACCCGCGTTGGCCTCGGCGATTACCTATCCGCCGGCTACGAAACCCTCTACATGGTGTTCGTCTCCCTATTCGTGGGCACGCTGATCGGCATCCCACTAGCACTGGCACTCGTGCTGTACCGGCCCGGTGGCCTGCTGAAGAACACCGTCCTATACAACGTTGTGAACGCGGTGGTGAACCTCGTACGTTCCCTGCCGTTCATCATCTTGATGGTGGCGATCATCCCGTTCACCCGCCTGCTGGTAGGCACATCAATTGGCACGACAGCCGCGTTAGTTCCATTGACGCTGTACATCGCACCGTTTATCGCCAGGCTCATCGAATCCGCCCTCTTAGACGTCGATCCCGGCATCGTTGAAGCGGCAGAAGCGATGGGCGCAACAACGTGGCAAACCATCCGCCACTTCCTGCTCCCCGAAGCTAAGCCTTCAATCATCCTGGCACTAACCACCTCCACCGTGGGCCTGATTGGTGCTACCGCGATGGCCGGAACTATCGGCGGCGGCGGCGTGGGTGACCTGGCTATTTCCTACGGTTACCAGCAATTCGATACCGTCGCGATTGTCATGACCGTCATCATCTTGGTCGTCGTCGTGCAGCTCATTCAGTCGCTGGGAAACTGGCTGGCCCGGCGCGCGCGAACCCACTAATCGCAAGCGCCGTAAGGCTCCCCGCCCGCCGACGGAACGGTTTTTACTGTCGCCTTGAAGCCGGTGTCGCGTTCCCTCCATTCTGTCGGTTCAACCAGATTAAACTCGCAGGCCAAATTTTTGCACCCTGTGCAGAATGGAGGCTTAGCGACATAATGAATCCAACCCACCCCAACGACAGAGGAAAACCATGCGAAAACTCATAGCCGGGGCGTCAGCCACAGCGATGGCGTGTGCACTTGCCGCGTGCACCACGCCGACCGAGCCCGCCGCCCCCAGCACGACCACCGTTACCGCGCTCACCACCGTTACCGCAATGCCAGGCCCGTGCACTCCGGAGCTGATTACTAACGACGGCTACCAGTACGAAGAATTCGTCATGTTCTGCGACGGCACGTGGAAATATGCAGGCCAGCCCGCTAGTGATCACACGTGGTTCGCTCGGTGGGACGGCACTTCGTGGGTTCCTTACGCGAAGGACGGCGCGCACTCGATGAGCGCTCTCCCCTGCTATAACCCGGAAACCCTACGAAATGAGGGCCTGCCGGAGGCGATTATTCAGAAGTACCAGAACATCGGGCCGATTTGCGCTGACAGTCCAAACGCCTAACCACCTGCTTTTATACACCCACCCAGACAACCCGGGGGAAGTACTGCTATGCGCCTGCGAAAATCTTCTACACTTATCTGAACACAGTCAGACCAAAACTGAGGATGCATATGACGAACCCGTTCGATACCCCTCCGCCAGCGCCGGCACGGCGTTCTTTCCCGACGAAAATCGTAGCCATCATCGTAGCCGTAATCCTGGCCCTCGTCGCTGTTGGAGCGGTCATCTCCTTACAGAATAAAAAGCCTTCGAACTGCTCCATCGATGCCATCTTCGGCTCTTCCCTCACCGAGGCAGAAATCAAGGATATTCACAACGACTCCGAGTCCATCGAACTACCTTTCTGCAACGGCACGTGGGCGCACCTCACTATCGACGGTCACGACTTCATCACCGCCTGGACCGGCGAAAAGTGGGTCCCCTATGAGCGTAACCAGATTACGTTCCTCAGCCGTGGCTATTCATGCTTCCGCGAAAGCGGGCTACGTGCCGACGGCGCCCCCGACGAATTAATCGAACAGCTTAACCTGTGTTCTGCTGACGACGAAGCAACCTGGAGCAATCGATAATGCGTCGCGTCCTCACAACCGCCGCCGCCCTGATCCTCGGCCTCGGGCTCACGGCCTGCAGCGATAACCCGCCGCCAGCGCCGTATCTCGCCGAGGCAGCGAGCTCGACCGCGCAGACGACAACCAGCACATCCACCTCCTCTGAAGCCGTGACGACGACCGTTACCACCGTCGTCGCGAAGCCCAGCAAGGGCGAGTGTGCGCCCACCCGAGAAGAACTTCTTGCTAACGATCCATCTCCCGCGGGCGCAATCTTTTCGTCCTACTGTGATGGTCAGTATCAGGTAGCAGCAGGTTACGCTACAGATGGGAGCTCCCTACAACACTGGAACGGCGAAAAATGGGAATACATCAAGAGCACCGGAAAATACCCAGTGTCCATGAAGGCCTGTTTCTACGAGTCCGACCTCATCTCCCAGGGCGTACCAGCTGACGTTCGGGCGAAAGTTATGCCCCAACTTTTTACGTGCCCGACGTCCACACCTGAACAGCCCGCGCCAGCACCCGCTCCCGCCCCTTCCCCGGCTTCGAATCTGACCAATGTGTCGTGTGGCGGTGGCAGGTACGTGCTCATCGTCGAATCGGTTCTGGCGTACGATGGCCAGGATCCGAAACCGCTGGTTGATGCAGGTTTGGCGCGTCACCCCGGCGCGCTGGCTACTTCCCCGGGAGCGTGCCCTTCGCTACGCGGGCGTTACGACGGTGCCGACGTCTACCCCATATATAAGGACTACGGCAGTGACCGCGCTGGCGTCTGCGCGGCGCAGGCTCGTGGTGAGGGCAACGCCCGGGAGCTGAAAAGTAGTGTCGATAATTATGCGAGCCCCTGCTAGGAGGACACTATGAAGACTCGACTAGTCGGAGTCACAGCTCTCGCGCTCGGTCTCACCGTCGCTGGTTGTGGGACGGCACATAATAAGGCGCAGGAAGAACCCGAAGTCGTCACCGTGACCAGCACGATTACGGAGGAACCTACCCCGGAACCATCCACCGTGGTGGTCACGGAAACCTCAACGGCATCCCAGAACAGCGCAGCATGCGGAACCCAAGACGGTCTTACGGCAGTTCGGGAAAACATTCACACGCTGAAGCCTGACAAGTACCAGTGGGATGCTGATTGCCCCGACCTCAGCGGCTATGACCCGTGCGCGGACCTATCCTGGGCGGCCATCCATGTATATGGCGGGACTGGTTCCTCCCCGATTCATTTCATGCTCTTCCACAAGGGTGAATACGTGGGCACGGCTACCGAGCAGCCGGAAGGTCTTTTGCCCAGCGTTGATCGTCTCAGCGACGACGCTTTCCGAATCATCTACTCGGCTCCACGCGAAGGCGAAAGTAATTCAGAGGCCTCCGGGGCGTGGTATCGCGTATTCAACTGGTCGGACGCGGAAAACCGCGTCATCGGCAGTGAGCGCATCTCACCAGACTAAAGCAGCCATCTCGCACAAGGACAACACCATGGAAATCCGACCCGTTCTCGCGTGTGCAGCGCTTACTGCCAGCCTGGTTGTAGCTGGTTGTTCCGCCGAACCCACCCCGGCCTCTTATATTACGGAGTCAACATCGTCCACTCCGGAAGTTTCTACGGTCACGGTCACCGCAACGACCACTGCCCCTGCGCCGGTGGCTTCGTGTGGTTACCCGGACGGCGACACAGCTGTGCGGGCTAACCTTCACCAGTTGCAGCCGGTCCGGTCAGACTGGGATCCAGATCACGCGGATACCTCCGGATACGACGCGTGCGCGGACTTGTCGTGGGCTGTTATTTCGATTGAGCAAGGATCGTCGTCGTCCCCGTTCCAGATCATGTTGTTCCACCAGGGCGAGTACCTGGGGACGGGCACGCTGGATGCGTACGCCTTCATGCCGACAGTGACGCGCACCAGTGATAACAGTATTGCGGTGACGTACCATTACCCGCTCCCGGGTGAAAGCAACGCGATGCGTTCTGGAGAAACCCACGCAACCTTCACCTGGTCGGATGCAGAAAACCGGGTAATTATGGAAGGTGACGTCCCAGCAACCTAAGCCAGCACCCGGCCGGTCGGCGTGTCCCCGGCGGCCACGTCGGCGGGGGTTCCGTCGGCGATGATCCGCCCGCCGTCCGCGCCAGCGCCAGGGCCGACCTCAATGATCCGGTCCGCGGCAGCGAGCGCGGCCACATTGTGTTCGGCGATGATGACGGATGCGCCGGCGTCGACAAGCTCTTGGAGCCTGTCGATGAGCTTCGCAGTGTCCGCGGGGTGCAGGCCGGTCGACGGCTCGTCGAGCAGGTAAACGGTGTGCCCACGCCGCGATTTGGCCAGCTCGCGGGACACTTTGATGCGCTGCGCCTCACCACCGGAGAGCTCAGGCGCGCCCTGCCCGAGGCGCAGGTATCCCAAGCCCACGTCGTGGAGTGTGCGCAGGGCGCGGGAGATTTTCTCCTCGCCCTCAAAAACTGATAGCGCTTCCTCCACTGTGAGTCCGAGGACGTCCGCAATCGTGTACCCGTGCCACGTGACCTCGAGGGTTTCGTCCGTGTATCGCGCCCCGCCGCACGTGGGGCACGTGGTGTAGGAGCCCGGCAGGAAGACCAGTTCCACCTCTATTTGCCCCTCGCCGGAGCAGGTGGGGCATTGCCCTTCCTTGACGTTGTAGCTAAACCGCGACACACCCCAGCCGCGACGTTTCGCCTCGTCGGTGCGTGCGAAGAGGCGGCGGATGTCGTCGAAGAAGCCGGTGTAGGTGGCCACGCACGATCGCGGGGTCCGGCCGATGGGGTCCTGCGTAATTAATAGTGGGTTCTCCACTTGCTTCTCGACGGCCTCCAGCAGCGTCGTCTTCCCCGCACCCGATAACCCGGCGACGGTCGTGAACTGCCCGACCCCCAGGTTGACGTGGACGTCATCGAAGGAGCGTTCATCTACAACCACCTCCACGGTGCCCCGCGGTTCGCGGGGATTCTCATTGAGCACAGGCTTGGCACCGGCGGTGAGTTCGCGGTGCGTGGGCGAATCAATAGCGGCGTCCAGGTACTCGGCGACGGGCCCGCTGAACAGCACTTTTCCGCCACCTTCGCCGGCTTCTGGGCCCACGTCGACGATCCAATCGCATTGGGCGACCAAATTCATGTCGTGTTCCACCAGCAGCACCGTATTCCCCTGTTCCACGAAGGTGCGCACCACGGTGAATACGGCTTCGCGTTCTTCCGGGTGTAGGCCGGCGGTCGGCTCGTCGAGGACGTACGCCACCCCAAATAGGCCCGTCTTCAACTGGGACGCCAAGCGCAGGCGCTGCGTCTCCCCGCCAGAAAGCGTGCGTGCCGGACGGTCCAGGCTTAGGTGCCCAAGGCCCAGCTCAACGGCGGAATCCAGGATTGGGGCCAGGGCGTCGAGGAGGAGGCGTTCGGCTTCGCTGGCGGGGTCCGCGTGGTGGGTGGCCGTAATCTTCTGGAGTTCGGTAAGGGAGAGCGTCCCGAGTTCGTCGATAGGCATTCCCGCCCAGGTCACCGTGAGCGCTTCGCGGATGAGGCGGCGGCCGTCGCAAAGCGGGCACGTGCGCGCCTCCATGAAACCGAGCGTGCGTTTACGCAGGGTATCCGACTCCGTCTCCGCGAGTGTTTTGTTCAGGTACGAGGACACGGAACGCCATGTGCCCTCGTACGTCTTCTGCACCTGATCCTTGCCGCGGACCGGGTAAATCGTGACCACCGGCTGTTCCTCGGTGTAGAGTATCCATTCGCGCTGGTCAGCGGGGATGTCCTGCCACGGGGTGTCCATCGGGAAGCCGAGCTCCTCGAGGATGTCGTGGAAATTCTTGCCCGCCCACGCGCCCGGCCACGCGGCGATTGCCCCATCGTTGATGCTCAAAGTGGGGTCTGGGACCATGCTGGCCTCCGTGGCCACATACTCGGTGCCCGTTCCCTGGCACTGTGGACACATGCCGGCCGTCGTGTTCGGGGAGAAATGATCGGAATCCATATGGCCCACACCGTCGGGGTAGGTGCCCGCGCGCGAATACAGCAGGCGCACCGTGTTTGACATCGTGGAGACTGTGCCCACCGTCGAGCGCGCTCCACCCGCCGACGTATTCTGCTGCAACGCCACCGTCGGCGGCAGCCCATCAATCGCATCAACCTGCGGGTCCGTCGCCGAACCAATCAGCCGACGCGCAAACGGCGCCACCGACTCAAAATAGCGGCGCTGCCCCTCCCCATGAATCGTCCCGAACGCCAACGACGACTTCCCCGACCCCGAAATCCCCGCCACCGCAACCACCTGGCCACGCGGGATGTCCACATCCACCCCCTTCAAGTTATGGAGATGGGCACCGCGGACAGAAATCATTTCACTCACCCACCCCACCGTAGCGAGCTTCTCGACGCCCCGCCGGTCCTGATAGTATAGTGAGCCGATAAACGCATGCAGCTTAATACAGAAGGTTGACCACTATGCCTAAGGCAAAAATTACGACCACCGGCCAGCTGCCCTCCTCTACCCCAGGCAGCAACGCGAACCGCACCCCGGTGAAAATCAATACCGGCGGCACGCCCGTGTGGTACAAGGTCGTTATGTTCGGCCTTATGCTCATCGGCCTTGCCTGGCTGGTTGTGAACTACCTGGCCGGCGACAAGATCCCATTCATGATGGAACTCGGCCCCTGGAACTACGGCATCGGCTTCGGCTTCCTCATCGTTGGCCTGCTCATGACGATGGGTTGGCGCTAGAGAATTAGCCGGCACACCGGGCCCCGCTTATATGCGCGGGGCCCGGTTTTTTGTTGCGTTGGCCTTCTTCGCAGCTTGTTTGGGTGAAGTAAAGTGTGTCCGGCCGCGGTGGAGATTGCGCCATGACCACGCGGGGCGTCTCGGCTACACGAGGATTGCCGCGCGTGATACGAAAAAGACATTTTACCAGTTAGGCAACATTAAACCCCCAAGTGAATTTTTTCGGATGGCCGCAGAATGTCTTTTTTATATCATCGCCAGCCCCTCCGGAAACGATAGATACCCTCTTCAAGCTTGTGAGCCTGGGGATAAGCCGGATTGGAGGCGCACTTTCCTTCACAGCGTGGTTCTCATGCGGTAGGAGGACCACAAGCCCAGCACGAAGATCGCGATATAGCTGAGTACACAGCCAACGAAGAACAAGCCAGCTAGTAGGTCGGACAGGTCTGTGGCCTGCTCGCCCATCAAGGTGATCAGCACCGAATAGCTGTCATTGAAATCAGAGCTGTCTTGGACCATGAAGCCGAAAAGGAAGAACATGACTTGGTGCACAACCCACGCCCAGCTAACCGGCGTTGTGTAGTACTTTCGCCCAGTGGCCTCCTCGGTGCGCCACCCAAAAAGAAGCGCAACGCCCCACACGATGAGAAGCGGAATCGACGACATTGCAAACAGCAGCGTCATCACCCCCGGCATCCCCGTAATCAGCGGGCGCAGGAAAAGCAGCCACGCCAACAGGAGCAGATTAACGACGATCACCTGCGCCACACTTAGCCGGAAAGTACGCATGGGTTCCCCCTTTTCTCATCGCTCTTGGATTTGCTACTTATGTTAGCGGCAAAACCTGCGTTGTGCTGCACCATTTCAGCTAATATGCGTTCATATGTTCGAATTGTTGGTATTGGGTGTCTGCTTTATCTGATAGACCAAGTACCCACACATTCTTCCAAGGAGTCCTGCCATGAAACGCATCCATAGTAAGCGTCAGGTTGAAAACATCCTGGCCTCAATCGAAATCGACACCCCTCCGCTAAGCGAGGAAACCAGGCGACAGTGCCACCGGATCGCAGCCGGTGAGATCACCGCTGACGAAGCTATTGCTGCTATGCGGAAGCGGAAAGCAAGGCACTGCAATGAGCAGTAATCGGGAACGCTGGAACGAATTAATCTATCCAGAAACTGGAACTCTCCGTAACTTGAGCGGGGTAACTGATTACTACGTATGGCAAGACCAAGAAGCAGAACTGACTAGTTACCGCGCAATTGAGATCCCACCGGAAGGACTCGGTGGAGACACCGTGGCCGAATATCTGAAGCGCGTACACGGGCATCTTTTCCAGGATTGCTACTCGTGGGCTGGCCAGTTTCGTAATGTCCCCATGGCTAAAGCCAATGAAATCTTCGACGACGATGAGGTCCAGGAATTCATCGACCCCGAACACATCGAAGCCTTCCTAGCCACGATTGACGGTGATATTGAATCGCTTAGCGGCCTGGATTCTGACGCCTTGATCGAAACATTGGGAACCATTCATGCCAAGCTCAACGCTGTTCACCCTTTCCGTGATGGCAATGGGCGCACGACCCGGTTCGTCATGACAACGCTGGCCTATAAACACGGGATCGACCTGGACTGGCGGGACGCAAAACCTGGTGTACATTTCGCATCTATTGCTTCGATGCGCGATGAGACAATCCGCGCAGCCCCGTTCCATGCGCTGTATGGAGAAATCGCCACGCCTTTAGACGACATCGATGATGGTCAGCGGCCTTTTTATCCGGATACCAGCCTTCTGGACATGCTCGAGATAGACGCCAGTTAAACATCCACCAAGCTTTATAGCTTGCAACCACAAGGAGCAACCCATGATCTGGAAAGCAGACATAGCCAACGTCCTGAAAGCCTACGACCCGTCGGTGACCCAAGAGCAGATCGACAATCTCTACGACACCATGTACACCCAATGGAGTCAGCTCTGTGACCAGCTAGCTGATACCGAGTTGAAGGCTTTCAGAACCAAGTATGGCCAGGAACCCGGATACATGGAGACCGTATCGATTAGGCAGATGGGCGCTTTGCGGGCCAAGAATCAGATTTACGGAGCATATCTGGAGGGAATGAATCAGGAGATCGCTCAACGCCAAATTGAGGAAGACGAGTGGGACGAGGAGCAGTACCGCCTAGAGCAAGAAGCTCGCAAGCTCGAGAAATCCAAGAAAGTATTAATGCGCCCAAACGGGTGGAAGGAAGACCGCGACAAGATCGTCGTCGGCGAGTTGACGGAATACTACAGAGAGAGCCTATGGCCGGACGGGTCTCTACTGTTCGACGAGTTCCTGGAGGCACTATTGGAAAGGATCCAGTTCCTCAACGAACCGCTTCCGGAGACCCAGAAGGATCCAGAGTGGTTGTGGATCACCCAGCAGGTGAATCAAGCAGTGAAAGAGGAAATGCCGAAAATCGAGGCGTTAGTCAAAGAGTTAGCGCCGCTGAACGAAGCCAGACTCCTGGACGTAGAAACGCGGTTAGACTTCTTATGGAACAAGGTACTGCTTAGCAATGCGCTACCAAATCCTAAGTATCCGGAAATCCCGGGCGACAACAAGTTGCTCTAGCCGTCAAAACTCTTCACGCTCGGGAATTGCATCACCGCTTCACCGCGCCCAATGCTTCACCACCCGATACACTTTCGGGTATGAAAACAGCATGGGCTTTGTGGGACTGCGGTTCCGCCGCATTCAACGCGGTGTTGGTGACGTTCATTTTCTCGGTGTACCTCACGGATTCCGTCGGCGCCACCATCGACGCCTCCCAAACACCGTCGTTCTACTACAGCATCGCGCTCGCCATTGCCGGCGTCGCGATTGCCCTGGTAGCCCCGGTGATGGGTCAGCGTGCCGACGCCCGCGGCACCCGTCGAAAGTCCCTGATCCTGTGGACCCTCGTGACGATCGGCCTCATGGCCTCCCTCTTCCTCGTGCGCAACGACGCCGCGCTCTGGTTCTGGGTAGGCATCACAATCATGGCCGTCGCCTCCATCACGTTCGAGTTCGCCGAGGTCAACTACTTCGCCATGCTCAACCAAATCTCCACACCCGCCACGGTCGGTCGTATTTCGGGAGTGGGCTGGGCGCTCGGTTACGTGGGTGGCATCGTCGTACTGCTTCTATGTTTCATCCTCTTCATCTCCGGGGAGGGTGGCGCATTCGGGCTGCCCACAGAAGCCGGCCTGAACATCCGCCTCGTCGCCCTCTTCGCGGCGACCTGGTTCTTGCTCGCGGCCCTGCCCCTATTTTTCAAGGCACCACCCGCCCCGAAGACCGGCGAACAACTCTCCTGGGCTGGCTCCTACAAGAAACTGTGGGCGACCATCCGCCACCTGTGGATTAACGACCGCAATACCGCCTACTTCCTCATCGCATCCGCTGTTTTCCGCGACGGGCTCGCCGGCGTATTCACGTACGGCGCGATCCTCGCGGTAGCGGTCTACGGACTAGATAACAGTGACGTCCTGCTCTTCGGCGTGGCAGCGAATGTGGTTGCAGCGGCGGGTGCCGCGGCCGGCGGTTGGCTCGATGACCGCATCGGTCCGAAACCTGTGATTATGGGATCGCTCGTAGCCATGATCGTGGTCGCCGGCGTGCTGCTTTTCGGGGAAGGACCCACCATTTTCTGGATTTTCGGACTCCTGCTGTGCCTCTTTGTGGGGCCGGCGCAATCGGCGTCGCGTTCCTTCCTGGCGCGCCTCACCGATGAACAACATTCGGGGGAAATCTTCGGCCTCTACGCAACAACGGGCCGCGCGGTCAGCTGGTTGGCTCCGCTCATGTTCATGATTTTAACCGCCATCGGCGGAGATCGCCTAGGCATCGTGGGCATTGCCGTGGTACTGGCTGCGGGCGCGTTCTTGCTGGTCCCGGTGAAGCAGGAGAAGGTGTCCACCGCCAGTGCATAAAGTTATCCACAGGCTGTGGAGAATTTTGTGGAAAGTTTGTAATTCAGGATTCCACACCCTTTATCCACAGCCTGTGGATAAACCTGTTGACAAACTCCACAGTTCGCCAGGAAGTTCGAAATTACATGTTTTTCTTCGGGCAGAGGGACGTGCTTTCGAAAGTGCCCGCCCGGATTTTCGGTAAATTACAAGAATGTAGTTATCCACATTGTGGAGAAACCATGTGGACAATGTGAAATGACAAGAACCTGTGGGTAACTCCTCGAATATTCCACAAAAATACACCGAACCGCAGGTCACCGGCTGTGGATAAAAGAAAACCGCCCGGAGGCGGTAAATTACAAGTTTGTGAGAAGCCCGACCCAGGCGTGGGCATAAAAAACCGGCCACTTCCTTACCTAGAGGGAGGTGGCCGGATGGGCGTCGAGAAGCTTACTTCTTGATCTCGATGGACTCGATGACTACCGGGTCAACCGGGCGGTCCTGCATGCCGGTGCGCACGTTTGCGATCTCGTCGACGACCTTCTGCGAAGCCGCGTCAGTGACCTCACCGAAAATGGTGTGGTGGTTGTTCAGATGCGGGGTCGGTGCGACGGTAATGAAGAACTGGGAACCGTTGGTGCCAGGGCCCGCATTAGCCATAGCCAGCAGGTATGGGCGATCGAACTGGAGCTCTGGGTGGAACTCATCGGCGAAGCGGTATCCAGGGCCACCCATGCCGGTGCCGGTTGGGTCGCCACCCTGAATCATGAAGCCAGCAATAATACGGTGGAAGATCGCGCCGTCGTAGAACGGGCCTTCCTTCTCACCCTTGGCATTCTTCTCAGTGTAAGGAGCGGTGCCCTCAGCCAGGCCAACAAAATTCTCGACGGTCTGCGGCGCATGGTTGCCGAACAGCTCAATCTCAATGTCACCGTGGTTAGTGTGCATGATTGCAGTAGCAGTAGAAATACTCATGCCGGCCAGTGTAGGCGGAAAACTTCCCCACGTGCCACCTTTTCACACCTATGATAGTGACATGAACACACTCAGCATGGCCCTGACCGCACTGAACGCGTCGCGCAGCGCGCTTAGCGCACTCAACGAATACCGCGAGAAGAAACAATCGCAGGCCTACGATGCGCTTGTCGACGTCACCGAGAACCTCCCAGACGACCTCTCCAAAGAAGCCGGGGCTCTCACGGCCTCGGCGAAACGTCGGTTAGCACAGACCTGGGACAAAGCCACCGACGCCGCCTCCGACGCCGCTGAAACCGTTACCTCCGAAGCAAAGCGCCTCGGCTCCGACGGCAAGAAAATGTCCAAGCGCCTAGCCAAAAAAGCCGACAAGGCCGCAGACAAAGCCCGCGCGAAAGCACAGAAGAAGATTGACAAGGCGCGCGGCAAAAAGCCCTGGTGGCAGAAGCTTCTCCGCGCCCTAGGCATAACGGCCTTGGTTGCAGCGATTGCCACTTTGGTCGGCTGGGTCGTGGCAAAATTCCTGAACCGCAACGAAGAAGTCAGCGACACCCCACCGCGCGTCGAAGAACACCGCGAAGACGGCAAATCCCGCCTGGTGTACTCCACCGAAACACCAGCTGAAGAAACCGAAGAAGCTGAATCAGACGAGGCGTAGTAAACCCTCGTGATGATGGCCCGGAAGACAGTGCGCAGCCACAACCTTCCGGGCTATTTCCTTGTTCCCCATCTTTGCGGCGAATGCTTCGGCCATAGTGATCCCGTGATCGGGGGCTTCACGCAACACAATCGGGTCAGCAGGGCGGATCACGCCGGGACTCACCACGCGAAAATAGGCACCGCAATCACCGTGGGCGGTGAACTTTTTCAACCAGCCAGGGTGCTGCACCCACGCGGCAAATTTGGCGCACGGTGAACGCGGAACCGAAACCTCGAGAAGTACCTCGCCAATCTGCACCTGCTGGTTAATAACAAGGCGCGAAAGATCGATCCCCTCGGTGGTTAAGTTCTCCCCAAAAACCCCGTTGGGTAAGGAGCGGCCCAAGATACTTTCCCAGTAATCCAACTCCTCCCGCGCAAACGCGTACACGGCCTTCTGTTCGCCGCCATGGCATTGGGAGTCCCCGACGACGTCGTGAAGCACCCCAGAACCGTCACCATACTCCGGTCCCGGCGCGCTGACCTGCACATATGGTTGTGGCCGCTTATCGATGCCCGTCATCGCGTAACGAGGAACGCCACTGGGGCGGGGCTGCCCAATGTTGGTGGAAAGAACACGCATGCCCAACAGTGTAAAGGCAGCGCAACAGGTTAGCGCGCCGCTGCCTTACAGCGCGTGAGCAGCCGATCCCCAAGCCAATGCGCCAACACCGCGACGGCTGCGCCCACAAGCGCGGACGGGCCAGGAGCCAATAAACTGTAGACCGCAATATAAACAGCCACGAGGAGCACGTTTTCGCATACCTCTTGGACGACTGCTCGGTTTCTGCCACCCGGCGCCAGGACGGCGTTCACCACAACTCTGGCCATTAGACCAGCGACGATACTCAACCCCAGCGCAGCGAAGCCACAGGCGAGCAGGCGCCAGATTGAAACCCCGGACGCGCCCCCAGCAAGAAAAATCGCGCCAGCCCCCAACACAAAGGGGACCAGCGGAAACACAACGACCAGAAAAATTGCCAACCCAGACCACTGGCGCAGAGTTTTCCCCATAACAAACCCTCCTTCGCGCACAAGTGTAAGCACAATCGGCCGGGGTGTGCCCCAAAAATTTGTGGAGCATACGGGAATCGAACCCGTGACCTTCGCGTTGCGAACGCGACGCTCTACCAACTGAGCTAATGCCCCTGAACATTTGTGACGTTACTCCTGGTACACGCAGACGCAAAACCGGCGCCTTCCACCTGGAAGACGCCGGTTATTTTGTGGAGCATAGGAGAATCGAACTCCTGACATCCTGCTTGCAAAGCAGGTGCTCTACCAACTGAGCTAATGCCCCGCGCTCGGACTAGTTTAGTACACGGCTGCGCTCAGCTCCAAATAGTAAAGCACCGTGCCCTGGGAGGAGTGAATACATCCGAGAGCGCGCGACCTACAGAATATTCAATCATTCACAAAATAGTAAAAATAGTAAAGAATAGTAAAGCACCGCAACGCGTTCCTCGGCGCACGCGGTTCTGGGCCAAAGTGAACATTTGACAGCCAGTTTTATTTTATTCAGGAAGAAATTGGCCGAAACGGCTGTTAAATGTTTGATTTAGGCTTGGTCCTGGCAAATCCGCGGGCAAAGGACCATACTATCCCTCAAAGAAAGGGTAGTCCGTGTACCCGAGTGCGCCCTTCGCGTAGATTGTCTCGCTCACCAGCTCGTTCTCCGGCAGCTCATCGCGCCAACGACGCACCACGTCCGGATTCGCGATCACGGCCCTGCCGACGGAGACGGCGTCGGCAACGCCATCGGCCACGACGGATAGGGCTTCGTTGCGGGTGGTGGGCGTCGAGAAGCCGGTGTTGACGACGCACGGTGCGTCGAAAAGCGTGCGCAACTCCTGCACCAGCGCACCCGACGGCTCCTCGCTCAAGAGGTCGACGTGGTGCAGAGGCAGATCAGCGAGCCCCTCAGCCACCGCCACGTATACCTCGCGCGTAAACGCATCATCCGGTTCCAAGACGCCCTGCACGTTATGCTGCGGCGACAAGCGCAGGCCGGTACGTTCCGCTCCAATCTCCGCCGCTACCGCGCGCACCACCTCAATCACCATGCGCGCGTGATTCACCGCGCTGCCACCATATTCATCGTCGCGAATGTTGGACACTGGTGACAGGAACTGGTGCAGCAAATACCCATTCGCACCATGAATCTGGACCGCATCCATACCTGCGTCGATTGCCCGACGTGCAGCGGCCACGAAACCATCCGTGATCTCGCAGATCTCCGCGATGGTTAACGCCTCGGGCACCGGCGCAGGCACCTTGCCCGCGAACACGCGAATCGGATTCGGCGAAGCCAACGCGCTCGGAGCAACCGTGCGCCCCGACCCCGAAAGCTCAGGGTGCGAAACACGTCCACCGTGCATAATTTGCATCGCGATCTTGCCGCCCTCGGCGTGGACCGCGTCCGCGATCTTCGACCATTCGTCCTGCTGCTCCTGGGTTTCAATACCCGGCTGCCCATGCCACGTACGCCCCTCCAACACAGGCCAGGTGCCTTCCGTAACGATCAGTCCGACGCTCGCGCGCTGCACATAATACTGTTGCATCAACGCATTCGGCACCCCATCCTCGCCAGCGCGCAAGCGCGTCAGCGGCGCCATCACCAGGCGGTTTGTGCAGGTAGTCGGGCCAAACTGGATGGGGTCAAAGAGGGATGCGTTAGTCATGGGGGTTAAGGCTACCCGTGGGTAGCGTATGGACCAAAAAAGAAGAGGCCCGCATTTCTGCGAGCCTCTTCACACTGTGGAGCATAGGAGAATCGAACTCCTGACATCCTGCTTGCAAAGCAGGTGCTCTACCAACTGAGCTAATGCCCCATTGTTGCTGGTGGGCCTAGCAAGAATCGAACTTGCGACCTCATCGTTATCAGCGATGCGCTCTAACCGACTGAGCTATAGGCCCGTGCAACAGATAGATACTTTACGATACCACTCGAAGATTCCGCAAATCGCCAGTTCACAGGGCAAAAACGGAACCCTCCCGGGCCACTGGTGTGGGGCCGGGAGGGCGTCGATAAGCGGTCAGAGTGAGCCGCTAAACATCAATGCTGCGGGTCTCCGAGAGACTGACGCGCAGGCCTCCGAAGAGGTCCACGACGGCGTTGTAGATAACCGCCCCCAACGGGGCCATGATGGTCGCAGCGATCGCCATGATCGCACCCGCCAGCGCGGACACGCTCATGACCAGGCCAAACGTGACCTTCTGTTCGCCACCAACACCACCGATGACGGAATTGACGTTGTTCCAGACGCCCGTCGCGTCCAGACCCACGTAGAGGATCGCCACGCAAATCACCCACGCGACGAGCCCTACCAGCGACAAAGCCAGGCCAACACGGAAGGCCGACATGGGCGCGACCTTCGTGATCACAACTTCACGGTGTGCCATGGGTGCCCCTTTAGCTTTCGTCCGTTTCTACGCCAGGGATGTCCTCCAAGCCCTGCTGACCCTTGTTGCGGTCGGCTGGCCCGTCGACGTCGCCCTTAGCGACGGCCTCGGCTGCTTCCTCGCCCTCGCCCTCAACATTCTTGTCGATGGCAAAGAGTTCCACGTCATTTTCCAGGTTGACCAAGCGCACGCCCATCGTTGCGCGCGAGCTCGGGCGAATCTGGTTGACCTCGGTGCGGATGACACCACCGGCGGTGGTGATTGCGAAGATTTCGTCGTCCTCATCCACCGCGAGGGCACCAATGAGCTTGCCGCGCTTCGGGGTGTACTTGAAGGTCACAACACCCAGGCCACCACGGCCCTGCGCGTTGTATTCCTCCATCGCGGTGCGCTTACCGTAGCCGCCACTGGTTGCAACCAGCAGGTAATCGCCGTCGGTAACCACGCACATAGCCAGCAGTTGGTCCTCGCCGCGGAAGCGCATACCGCGGACACCGGCGGTGGCGCGGCCCATGGGGCGCAGCTGTTCGTCGTCGGCGGTGAAGCGGATGGACTGGCCCTCTTCGGAAACTAAGAGTAGATCATCCGTTTCCTCACACAGTGCCGCGCCGATGAGGGAATCGCCCTCGTTCAAATTGATAGCAATCAATCCGCCGGAACGGTTAGATTCGTAGTCCGCCAGGCGCGACTTCTTCACGCGACCATTCTTGGTAGCCAGCACCAGGTACGGGGCGTCCTCGTAGGACTGGATCTGGATAACCTGGGCAATCTTTTCTTCCGGCTGCAGTTCCAGCAGATTAGCCACGTGCTGGCCGCGCGCGGTACGCGTTGCTTCCGGCAGTTCGTAGGCCTTGAGGCGGTATACTCGGCCGAAGTTGGTGAAGAAGAGCAGCCAGTCGTGGGTGGAGGAGACGAAGAAGTGGCGGATAATATCGTCTTGCTTCAGCTCTGCCCCACGCACGCCCTTGCCGCCGCGCTTCTGTGACTTGTAGGCGTCGACCTTGGTGCGCTTTGCGTAACCGGTAGAAGTGATAGTCACTACTACGTTTTCACGGGCGATGAGGTCTTCCTCTGACACGTCGCCGGTAGCTGCAACGATTTCGGTGCGGCGCTCGTCGCCATACTTCTCGACGATCTCGCCCAGCTCATCACGCACAATCGCGCGCTGACGCTCTGGCTTTTCCAGGATGTCCTTGTAATCGGCGATCTCCGCCTCAACCTCGGCGAGTTCGTCCTCAATCTTCTTGCGCTCCAGCGCTGCCAGGCGGCGCAGCTGCATGGACAAGATGTGGTCTGCCTGCACGTCGTCGACGTCGAGGAGGTCCTTCAACCCTTCGCGGGCAATGTCGACGGTCGCGGATTGGCGGATCGTCTTGATGACTTCCTCGATGGCGTCGAGAGCCTTGACCAGGCCGCGCAGGATATGTGCGCGTTCCTCAGCCTTGCGCAGGCGGAACTGGGTGCGGCGCACAATGACTTCAATCTGGTGCGCCACGTAGTAGCGGATCATCTGATCCAGGCGCAGGGTGCGCGGGACGCCGTCGACAATCGAAAGCATGTTGGCGCCGAAGTTTGTCTGCAGCTGGGAGTGCTTGAACAGGTTGTTCAGCACCACGCGAGGCACTGCGTCGCGCTTCAGCGTGACGACGATGCGCATGCCCACGCGGTCGGAGGATTCGTCCTCAATCTTGGAGATGCCCGCCAGTTTGCCGTTGGAGACCTGCTCAGCGATGTTAGAGATCAGGTTGTCCGGGTTGACCTGGTACGGAAGCTCCGTAATAACGATGGTCTGGCGGTTGCCCTCCTGCTCGATGGAGGTCACGCCACGCATACGGATGGAACCGCGTCCGGTGGTGTAGGCATCCTTGATGCCCTGGTCGCCGACGATGAGCCCGGCCGTCGGGAAGTCTGGGCCCTTGATGAAGCTCATGCACGCTTCGAGCGTGGACTTTTCGTCCGCTTCCGGGTTTTCCAGGCACCAGAAGATGGCCTGCGCCAGTTCGGTGAGGTTGTGCGGCGGGATGTTCGTGGCCATACCGACGGCGATACCGTTGGAGCCGTTCATCAGCAGGTTGGGCACGCGCGATGGCAGGACGTCGGGTTCCTTGGTCTTGCCGTCGTAGTTGGGGTGGAAGTCCACGGTTTCTTCGCGGATATCGCGGACCATTTCCATGGCCAGTGGGGTCATGCGGCACTCGGTATAACGCATTGCTGCGGGGCCGTCGTTGCCGCGGGAACCAAAGTTGCCCTGGCCTTCGACCAACGGGTAGCGCATGTTCCAGTCCTGGGCGAGGCGCACCAGGGTGTCATAAATTGCGGCGTCACCGTGCGGGTGGAATTGACCCATGGTGTCCGCGACTGGGCGTGAGGACTTCACGAAGCCACGGTCGGGGCGGTAGCCGGAGTCATACATCGCGTACAGGATGCGTCGGTGGACGGGCTTCATGCCGTCTCGGACCTCGGGCAGGGCGCGCCCGACGATCACCGACATCGCGTAGTCGATGTAACTGGTCTGCATCTCCTCATTGATGTCAATGGGGTGGATGCGATCAAAGAGGGTCTCGCCGGACCCGTGATTATTGTCATCGCTCATAACCGCCCATATTACCGTCTACGCCCGGTTTTCGGGCTTTTCCTCCTTTTTGTGGTATCAGTTTGATACCATCACCGTATGGCTATGACGCTCCGACTCACCGCCGACCAAGACCGCGCGCTCACATTGCTGGCGCAGGCTCAGGGCTCCAGCAAGCACGAGGCCGCCGTCCGCGCAATCGTGTCCGCGGCTGCGCGCACACTCGCGGACGCGCAGGTCGCAGACGTTGCCCGCACTCTCCTGCCCGAATACCTCGACGCGGAGGCCCGCTTGCGATGAGCCTGGAGCAACTAGTTTTGCTTGCCGACGCCCTCCGGCCCCACACGCGGGCGAAGATAGTGGACTACCCCGCCCTAGCAGCCGTAGCGGGTGCCACGACCGCCCGCCTGCACGGGGTTCCGGTGCACATTTCCGTTGAGAACGCGGCGCGCACGGCTTCGCGCCTCATCCTGAAACTGCAGCCGCTGAGTAGCCACAATGAAACGTTTGCCCGCCTAGTTTCCGATACCATGCGTGAACTAGCCCTTGTCCGGGACATTAATTAAGGTGTGAAACATGAAAAAGACTGTGATTGCCGTGACTACCGCGCTCGCTGTTACCGTGGGCACTGTCGGCGTGACCCCAGCGAACGCCGCAACCGGTTCCTCTGACCCCGTCGCCGACCGCATGGCCCCGAATTACAATCCGCCAGCGGATCAGGGGTCTTCACTGACCGGATCCTCCCCCATCGATGTTGGGCTGATTACTGGTGGCGTCGTCCTGGGTTTGGGCGCCCTGGGCTTCCTCTACGAGCAGCTCCGCACCGGCAAGCTCGTCATCCCGGGTCTGGAAAATATTCAGCTTCCCGACCTCGGCCCGATTACGGGTTCCTCACAGATGTCCTCGAACCTCTCCTCAGAAGGTTCCCCGCTCGCCGAGCTGCAGAAGGCACTGTCTTCCCAGCAGTAGCGTGAGGTAGACCATATATTTCGGAGACGTTCCCAATTCGGGTTGCGCCTCCGATTTTTTATAGTAAACTCTGTTGCTGTTGTGGTTACAGTTAACTAGTGTGACTAAAGTTTCTTTAGGAAGCTCATTTCCTAGCGGCTGTGGCGGAAGAACCACAAAGAATTCGGACTGGACCGCGAACGTAGCGCATGTACGTTCGCGGTCGTCGTCTTTAATGTTTCACGTGAAACATGCGCTTAGCGACGTCGCAAAGCAACAATGAGCGCCGCCAGACCAAGCAGAACGCCCACCGCGCCAAGTCCCACTCCCCAGCCGGCGAGTGGCGAAGATTCTGCCGCTGGGGACTCTGCTGGGGCTGCAGCTTCGTGACTTTCGTGGCCCTCATGCGAATGACCGCCGTGCGAGTGCTCATCGCCCTGCTTTGCCGTAATCTGAACTGCCGGCGCCGGGTGCTTTTCCGAATGGTCCGCCGCATCCCACACGATCTCCCCCTGCTCACACGCCTGGGTGACCGGGAAAAGGAGCGCCTGGCCAGCCGCCGATTCAGCAGGCTTCACCGTCAGCGCGACGGAATCACGCAGAGTGTCCGGCAATGGAGTCTTCGCCTTGTAGGTCACGGATGTCACGCGGTCATTCTGCTGGTCAAGCGTGATATCCCAGGCCGGGTTCACGTTTGGCTTCACTTTTTCCACCCCGTCTGGGATGGCAAAAGTAAGGGCTGTCGTTGCGGAACCGTCACAACCGTGAGGAATGCCGAAAGAGATCGTGGAAAAAGTTCCTGCAGCTGCCTCGGAAGGCTCGGCGGACACGTGTGCAGATGCGGCAACGGGGTTAGCTAGGACGACCGTTACTGCTGCGACGGCGGCAATTTTCTTCATGCAATAAACTCCATTCGAAGGTTTCAGGGTAATTGGACCTCCATTAAGTCGCTCGCACGTTTTTTAAAGTTCCCTTGACTTTGGAAAAATTTACGGCCGCACAGGACTGCCCCCTGGCGGGTTGCCCGGCTAAGTACCCCTGAGCATGAGTTTTGCCACAGAAACCAGATCGAAAAACTTCTAATTTACATTCACGCTCGCACTTCCCGGTGACCGGAAAAGATATCGTGAAGATATAGAAAGATATCGCATAACAGCCCTGACCTGCACGAATAGCGTTTCCCGGGGAGATATCTTCACGCTATATCTTTCCGATATCTTTTTCGCGCAAGAATTCTGGCAAAAATTAATTACCTGGAGATATAGTGACAACTATGGCAAGCATCCCTCTCTACGTCGACGATGCCCTCACCGCTATCTACGAGGGTTCAACCGCCGACGCCCAAGAATCAATGACTCTCGAATTCAAGGAAGACCGCTCTTTTAAAACCGGGGATAAAGGGCGTGCAGGTCTCGTCGAGAAGCTCATTGACGAATCAGTATGCATGGCAAACAGCGACGTAGGCAGTGGATACATCATCGTCGGAGTCGCGGATAAAGTAAGTGGCCCCGAGGCATTCACTGGTACCCAGCTGGACCCGATAGATATACGACAACGTATATTCAGCCACACGGTTCCCAACATGCGCGTATTTGCTTCAACCGTTGAGCGTTTCGGGTCGAATCTACTAATCATTGAAATTCCGGAAGCCCTAGCCCTCTATTCCCGGAAGAGCGGCTCAGCGAAACGCCGTATCGATGACGGCCAATTCTCCTGCGCTCCAATGACTGAAGAGGAAAGACGAGCTATCGACCTTGCCCGCCGGAACACCGATTTTTCAAACACACTGTCACCCATCAATATCAGTGATCTTCGACTCGAAGTCATCGAAGAAACACGCAGAATTCTACGAGTACACCGGGAAAATAAAGGCGAAGATCTAGCCATTGCGCACACCACTTTCGGGCTGCTTCGCGAATTAGGTGTAGTCACAGAAGAGGGAATACTGAAGAAGGCAGGAGAAATCCTTCTTGCGGACCCTGCACCAACCGAGGTGACCATCAGGCACTTATGGCGCGAAATCCCCGGCGACGATCCAGTGGCAACAGAAATCTCAGATCCTTTAGTGCTCGCCTTACCGCGTTTGAGAAGGCTCATTGCGGAAAACAGCTCTCAAGAGATCGACCGCGTACTTTTTGATAACGGCCAGGAAACCGCAATTTCCCGGTTCCCGGGACAAGCCATCGATGAAGTCATTTCTAATGCCGTCATTCACCGTGACTGGCAGGATCCACGACCAGTTGTTATTGAACAATCCCGCAAAGTCCTCAAAGTAACCTCCCCGGGACCACTGCCACCGGGCGTAAAAGTAAACAAACTGTTGACGATGCCTTCAGTCCCCCGAAATAACCGGCTTATGGGGGCTATGCGTACGCTGGGCCTGGCTGAAGAAAACTCACGTGGCTTCGACCGCATGTGGGCCGCAATGATTCGTACTGGGCGCGAGGTGCCTGAGGTAACTGCCACCTCGTCTTTTGTCTCGGTAATACTTGCAGCGCAGCAGCCAGACATATCCTTCATCAAGGGGCTCAACCGCCTCGCCGAAGAATTTGGCGACCACATTATCAATAATGTGAACACCCTCATCGTCCTATGGCATTTGAATACCTCCCCGGTCATTACTCGGGCAACCGCGAAGCTGAAAACACAAACATCAGACAATGAAATATCTGAGTTCATGGATGTTGTTCAATCCTGCGGCATCCTTACACAACTCTCCCCCGACGAGTGGGTCCTCAGTGATAAGGCGCGCGAACTTCTTTCCCCACAGACCAACGACGCTATGTCTGTGGAGGAATGGATTAACGGTCGCCTCAAGGCACGTATACCGCTTACCTCTGCAGATATCGCTTCTTATGCCGGAATTAGCGCACCTGAAGCCGGCCGAATACTGCAAAACCTGAAGAATGAGGGCAAGATTGTCATCGATCCGACAGGGCCTGCGCGCGGCCGTGGTACCCGTTGGATTCCCGCCGAAAAGATATCGTGAAGATATAGAAAGATATCGTATAACAGCCCTGAACTGCACGAATACGGTTTCCCACGGAGATATCTTCGCGCTATATCTTTCCGATATCTTTTTCGCGAAAGAATTCTGGCAAAAATTAATTACCTGGGGATATAGACCGCGTTGCTATGCTCGCGGACTATGAAAGCTTCGCATTGGGACAAGCAGGCCGCCGGCTGGGCGGGACGCCTCGAAGGGACGCGGGACCTACTCCTCGAAGTAATAGATGAATTCTCAGTTCTGCATCAGGGCGCGTCGGTCCTAGATATTGGGTGCGGACCCGGCTGGCACCTCAAGAAAATGGCCCCGCGCATCGCCGAGGGCGTAGGGCTGGACATCTCCTCCGGCATGATCGCCGAAGCGAACAAAAGCCGCGCCGCACACCTGACGTTCCACGTCCACGACTGGGCCGCACCCCTCCCCCGCGACATCCAGGGGCGAAAGTTTTCCACCGTCATCTCCAACCGAAACCCCGGCATGAACACGCCCGCTGACCTGCAGAAAGCAGTAGCGCTTGCGGAAGAATGGTGCATCATTTCCACACCTATCGCCCGGCGCACCAGCCTGCTCACCGAATGCCTCGCCCGGACCGGGCAGGAGGAACATGGTGGTGGCGGAAGGGCGTCGATAAGCAAGCTCGTGGGGTGGGCACTGTCTGAAGGGTTTCTGCCGCAACTGCGGTACGCGCGGCGCGTCAGCTCGCGGTGGCTAGACCGCGACGGCGTCCGCACCGAGGCGCAGCGCTATGCGCGCAGGTACGGCTCATCGCTTATCGACGTCGCCGACACCATCTTCAACGAGCAGCAAGAAGGCGGCCGGATCCCATTCGAACTGGATATGACGTTCGCCCTGGCCATCTGGGATGTGCGCGAAACCGCCGCAACCCTGGACCCGGAAATCCAGGTGCAGCGGAAAGGCTACTCCAGCCCGATGAGCGCGCAGCCCTTTTTTACAAAAACACCGATTTCTAGCAATTAGCACGCCCCACCGGTGCCCCTTATTTATAAAAATCGCGATTTTTAACAATAAGACCGCCCCGACGCACGCGTTTATTTATATTCGCCCCACGCTGAAGACTTGTGGAACAATGGCTGGCATGGATTTATCCGTATTACTAGACGAAACCCGCCGCGCTCCCCTGGTCTCCGACCTGAGCGCCCTCGTTGACCGCACGATCTCCGAACAATCCGGAATCACCGGCATGGCTATCAAGGGTGCGGCAGCAGCTGCGAAGAAACTCCAGGCAGACATCGTTCCCGTAGGCGTCAACCGGCTCCTACCCAACCTGTTGGGCAGCCTGCAGCCACACGCCGATGCAGCCGCCGCAGCTGATGCCGAATTCGGCGCTTACCTGGCCAACAACGTCGAGGCTGTTACCGGGGACCTTCTCAAGGTTGGTGACGACGCCATCGCTAATTCCGATAACGCCGCGGTTCACCGCATCTACAAGACCGTACGCGGCAAGGCGTCCTCGCTCATTGAACCCGTCCTGCCGGAGTTGGGTGCGCTCATCGAGCGCCACTACACCGCGAAGTAGGCAGTGCGGCGGCCGGGAGGGCGTCGATAAGCAATAAAAAATGGGCCACACGAATGTGGCCCATTCTCGCGTTTTTAGACGTCCAGGAAACGGACATCCTTCGCGTTGCGGGTAATGAACGAACGACGCGATGCGACGTCATCGCCCATGAGGATCGAGAACAGTTCGTCCGCGCGCTCCGCATCGTGCAGGTCCACGCGGCGCAGGATACGGGTCTCTGGGTTGAGGGTGGTTTCCCACAGCTCGTTCGCGTTCATCTCGCCCAGGCCCTTGTAGCGTTGGATGCCGTCGTCGGTGTTGATCTTCCGACCAGCAGCCAGGCCTTCCTCGAGCTCACGGTCGCGTTCCTCATCGGAGAAAGCGTAACCCGGTTCACCCTTCTGCCACTTCAGCTTGTACAGCGGTGGGTTCGCCAGGAATACGTGCCCTTCCTCAACCAACTGCGGCATGAAGCGGAACAGTAGGGTGAGCAGCAGCGTTGCGATGTGCTGGCCGTCGACGTCAGCGTCGGCCATGAGCACGATCTTGTGGTAGCGCAGCTTCTTGATGTCGAACTCGTCGTGGATACCGGTACCCAGCGCGGTGATAATCGCCTGGACCTCGGCGTTCTTGAGCACGCGGTCGAGGCGGGCCTTCTCCACGTTCAAAATCTTGCCGCGCAGCGGGAGGATCGCCTGGTACATGGAATCGCGGCCGCCCTTTGCGGAACCGCCTGCGGAGTCACCCTCCACGATGTAGAGTTCGGACTTCTCCGGGTCCTTGGAACGGCAGTCCGCGAGCTTGCCGGGCAGGCCACCCAAATCGGTTGGGGACTTACGGCGCACCAGGTCACGGGCACGTCGTGCAGCCTGGCGGGCATGCGCCGACGACATCGCCTTGTTCACGATGAGCTTCGCCTCAGCAGGGTTCGCCTCCAGCCAGTCGCCGAAGTGCTCGTACAGCGCCTTGTGTACGAAGGAACGGATCTCCGTGTTGCCCAGCTTGGTCTTCGTCTGGCCCTCGAACTGCGGATCAGAAACGCGGACGGAAATGACGGCGGCGAGGCCCTCACGGCAGTCGTCACCAGTGAGGTTGGATTCCTTCTCCTTGAGCAGCTTGTGGTCGCGCGCGTAACGGTTAATCACCGAGGTCAGCGCGGAACGGAAGCCCTCTTCGTGGGTGCCGCCCTCAATCGTGGCGATCGTATTAGCAAACGTGTGGACGGATTCCTTGTAGGAAGCGTTCCACTGCATCGCCAGTTCGAGTTCCTCGGTCTCGCCCTTAACATCAATCGAGATGACGGTCGGCTGGATGGGTGAATTCTTGGCGTTGAGGTACTCAACGTAATCAACCAGGCCGTTCGGGTAGTGGAAGACGCGCTTCTTTTCCAGCTTCTTGGCCTTCGCAGGCTTGTTGTCGTCATCGCTGGACGCGGCCTCAAGGTCAGCTGCCTCGTCGATAGCGTCTAACGACGGCGCCGTGTCGCCTTCCTCAGCGAGAGCTTCAAGCTCCAGCTCCTCTTCGGTGACGCGCTCATCCTTCAGGGTGATCGTCAGGCCCTTATTCAGGAAGGCCATCTCCTGGAGACGCTTCGCAATGGTATCGAAGTTGAACTCGGTGGTCTCAAAGATTTCCGCATCCGGCCAGAAACGAATCGACGTACCGGTACCGCGTGCGTTGCCGCCCTCCTTGAGTGGCTCCGGCTCCGCATTGTTGAATTCCTGATACCAGTGCTTGCCGTCACGCTTAATATCCGCCTCAACACGGGTGGACAGGGCGTTCACCACGGAAATACCCACGCCGTGAAGACCACCGGAAACTGCGTAGGATTCGGAGTCGAACTTACCGCCGGCGTGCAGCTGCGTCATAACAACCTGCACGGTAGGAACGCCGGACGCGTGCATTTCGACGGGGATACCACGGCCATCATCGGTGACCTGAACGCCGCCGTCGGCAAGCAAAGTCACGTCGACCTTGGATGCGTAGCCGGCCATCGCTTCGTCGACAGAGTTGTCAACGACCTCCCACACCAAGTGGTGCAGGCCACGCGAGCCGGTCGACCCGATGTACATGCCGGGGCGTTTACGCACCGCCTCAAGACCCTCAAGGATAGTAATCGATGAGGCATCGTAATCATGCTGTTCAGTGGCCACGTGTACCCTGATCTCCTCGCTAAAAACGGTTAAGACTGTTCGATTGTACACCCACGTACGCCCCCACTAGGGGCATGCTTCGGCGCGTCGAACGGCCATCTGGGGCCGTCTGCGCGAATCGCCGATGCCGTGCAAGTGCTAAATGCCTTAAATTTTAGCATATGAGCAGGACGAACGGGACGGGCCGGCGCAGGCTGGGGGCTGGTGGGTGCGCGGCGGGCTTACGCTTGAGCCGCGTTTCCGGCTGTCCTTACCAGCCAGGCTTAATATCCCAGGTCGCGGCCACCCGGGCGAGCACGCGCGACCAGGCATGTTAATCGCAGCCGATAAATATGCACGCTCGCGCACCCGCGCACCCGCGCACGCCAGTTCCCCGCAGCATTACCCCCAGGTGTCGCGTGGCCCACGGCCTTTGATGTGCAGCGGGCCCTTGCGCCACTTGTGCTGAATGTTCGGCCCGAAGATTTTCAGTTCCGTAATCACGTTCGGGCCTACCTTTTTTGCGATCGCCTGCAGGATTTGGCGTTGCATCATGCGCAGGTTCGTGGCCCAGGCGGTGGAGTCGCAGCTGATGAACAGGGTGGTTTCCTTGATCATGTTCACGTGGGTGTGTTGCGCAATCTTTTCGCCGACGAGTTCTTCCCAGTTGCCCGTGACCCACCCGCCGGCGATTTCCTTATTCCAGCCCCGCTTGCGGACCTCGCGCGCGAAGAGCGTTCCAAGCGAGTCCATGTCGCGGCGTCGCTGCACGATAAAGCCGTCTTTACCAGTGGGGATGCCGCGTACTTTCCTCCGCTTTCCGACGGGCCTCCGGTCCATCTCCGCAACGTTCTCCAAGCCGGGCACGCGAACTGAGGGATCATCCTCCACTTTCAGTTTCGCGGGTTTCCGCAGGTTGGGAACGTAACCGCCACGTTTCTTTGCTGCGGCACGCATCGCTTCGAAAGCAGCATCCAAAGCGTCCGGCGTTTCCGGAGCATCTGATACCGGTTGCTCCGGTACCGGTTCATTCGACGTGGTCAAGGAGTGACACCCTCCCTTCTTCGCGGTCTTCTACTGTCACGAGGTGCCTGGCCACCACGTGGTCTTCGAGGTTGCCGGGGAGGTCTTCGTCGACAGCCGCTGTGATGAGCACTTGCTCCACGTCGGACGCTATGCCCACCAGCTTTTCGCGGCGTTGGGCGTCGAGTTCGGCGAAGACGTCGTCGAGGATGAGGATGGGGTCCGAGCCGCCGGCACGCAGTAGTTGGAATTCGCCGAGTCGCAGCGCGATCGCCATGCTCCACGTTTCCCCGTGGGAGGCGAAGCCTTTGGCCAGCTGGTCGCCGAGGTAAACCTCTAGGTCATCGCGGTGTGGGCCCACGGTGGACATGCCGCGTTCAATATCGCGGGTACGCGCGGCACCAAGCTCAGCCAGCAGCAATGCCTCCAAGACTTCGACCGTGGGTTCCTCCCCTGCTGGGATCGTGATCGACGGCGTGTAGCGCAGGCGCGCGGGCCGCGACTCGGGCGCCACGGTCGAATAGGCCTCAAAAACGTGCGGTTCCAGGGCGCGCACTAGGTCTAAGCGTGCTTTGAGAACCTGCGCGCCGTGGCTGGCCAGGTTCGCATCCCACACGTCAAGGGTTGCCAGTGCGGAGGCGCCGTCGTCGTCTGTGTACCCGCGGCGTAGGCTCCCACCTGCGGATTTGAGCAGGGCGTTGCGTTGGCGCAGGACTTTGTCGTAGTCGGCTTTGGCGCCGGCCAACCGCGGGGTCAACGTCGCGATAATCGAATCCAGGTACTTGCGGCGCACCGCCGGTTCACCGCGCACAAGTTCCAAATCTTCGGGGGCGAAGAGGACGGTGCGCACCACGCCGAGCACTTCGCGGGTACTTTTCAGGCGAGTCCGGTTGATCTGTGCCTGATTCGCCCCGTGCGGTTTGAGCAGGAGGTGTGCGGTGAGGGCGCGGCCGTCGTTAAGCACTGTGCAGGAGATCCGCGCATTCGGTGCCCCGCTGCGGATGAGTGCGGCGTCCGAGTTCACGCGGTGTGAACCGAGGTGTGCGGCGTAGCCGATTGCTTCGACGATGTTCGTTTTGCCGAAGCCGTTGCGCCCCACGAAGATGGTCACCCCGGGTTCGAGGGTGACTTTCAGTTCCGGCCACGAGCGGAAATCGCGTAGGGACAGTTCCGCGATATGCACAGGTCATGCCCCCTTTTCTGCTTTGCTTATCGACGTCCTCCTGCCCACAACACCTGCGGTTTAACCCGGCAGGCGTACCGGCATGAGCAGGTAGGTGAAATTCGTGGCCGGCGTTGGGTACATACCGTCTTCGCCCAGCTCAGGCATGTTTTCCGGCTGCGGGATCATGATCGCGGGGCGTGCTGGTTCGGTGAAGCCGAAGACCACGCGGCCCGTGTCGATGACCGCCAGGCCATCGCGCAGGTAGGACGGGTTGAACGCGATGAGCAGATCGTCGCGGCCCGCGAATGCACACGGCACGACTTCCTCGGCGTGGCCGGCGTCGGTGCCGCCTGCGGACAGGATGACCTGGCCTTCGGAGAACTGCATGCGGATCTGGGCATTGCGGTCGGCGACCAAAGCCACGCGGCGGATCGCCTCCGAGAGCGGGCCGATTTCGATGCTGGCCATCGAAGAGTGTGCCTTCGGCAGCAGTGGCGAGATGTTCGGGAACTCCGCGTCGAGCATGCGGGTGGTGGTCTCCCGGTTGCCGGCGTGGACGCCGAAGAGGCCGTCGGCACCGATCTGGTCGCCACTGCCCACGGCGATGTCGATGGGTTCGCCGTTGTTGGTGTCCAGCGTGCGGGCGTTATCCTGCAACGTTTTCGCAGGAATGAGCAGTTCAGCTGTGATGTCCGGCTGCTTCGGCTGCCATTCCACGCGGCGCTGCGCCAGACGGAAGCGGTCCGTTGCGGCCAGGGTCAGGGTGGAACCTTCGACTTGGACGTGGACGCCGGTGAGCATCGGCAGGGTTTCATCCTTGCCGGCGGCTGCTGCGACCTGGCCGACGATCTGGGAGAAAAGCGCTGGGTCAATCTGGCCGGTGGTCTCCGGCAGCTGCGGAATCTTTGGGTATTCCTCGAGTGGAATCAGCGGCAGTTCATAGCGGCCGGATCCGCAGGTCACGATGGCTTGGGATCCGTCCACGGAGACGTCGATAGGCTTGTTGGGCTGCAGGCCAATGATGTCGGAGAGCAACTTACCTGCCACGGCGATACGCCCTGGAACCATGACTTCGGCGCTGATGCGAGCACGGGTGGAGACTTCGTAGTCGAAGCCTGCGATCTCGAGGCCCTCGTCCGTCGCCGAGATAACCATTGCACGCAGGACCGGCTGCGCAGCCTTCGTCGGAAGGTTACGTGCTACCCAGCTGACTGCATCGCCGAAATCATCCTTGGCGACCCGAAACGAAACCCCTTGTGCATCCATGTTCGCTATCTCTTGCTCCTGCTCTTTTGCTACGCGGCGACCGGAAACGTGAAATTACACGTTTCGGCCACGGACCAAACTGCTTACCAAGATACGGCAAATGTTCGCGGTATGGGAATTGTAATTTCAGGTTCCCGAAACAGGTGGCTGAATTACAAGTTTGTAATTCAATTGCTTTTCGACGCCCATCCGGTCGCCCGCGATTTTCTTGGAATTACACGTTTTCCCCACCCCCTCTTTCTTCTCTATAGAAACCAGTAATTTCTTTAGTAACAGCAATAGGGCCTGTCGAAACTGTGGAGAAGGGCCTCCCGGTGCTGGTCGGCGCGAAAATTTGGGGTGTGATTTTCGGTGTGGATGGCCTGTGGATAACTCCGCGCTTCTGTGGAGAAATTTTGGGATTCCGATCCTTCCACAGTTTCTCCACTTTTGTCATTCGGGTTCTGCACACGTTTTCCTGGGTTATGCACACCTCCGCGACCTGCGGTTTTATTGCTTCGCGACGCCACCGATCCCCCACTTTTCCCTTGGTCTAGAGCATTGCGTGCGCCGGTTGTGGCTGCGGTTTCGTGGCGAACATCTCTAAATTACAAACATGGAATTACACAACTGTGGATAGCGCTGTGGAGAGTGGGATTCAAGGGGTTCGTGGGGCTTATGGTTGTAGATGGTGCTGGTGAGGCGCATAAAAAAGGGGCGCGCTGAGCACACAGCGCGACCCTTCGGGCCGGGAGGACGTCGATAAGCGGGCTAGTTACCCGTCTTAATCTTCTGGGTGAGCTCGCGGATCTCGTCGTAGGTGTCCTGCTTCTTCGTCATCTCCTCATTGATCTTGCGCACCGCATAAATGACAGTCGAATGGTCGCGGCCGCCGAAAGCCTCCCCGATCTTGGGCAAAGAAAGATCCGTCATCTCGCGGCACAGGTACATGGCGAGCTGGCGGGCGTGCGCCAGCGGGCGCGTCTTACCCGTGCCCTGAATCTGCTCCACGGTGAAGTCAAAGTACTCACTAGCAGCAGAAATGATCAGTTCTGGCGTGATGTCCATCTGCTCGGCGGTCGGCAGAATATCGCGCAGCGCAATCTCTGCCATCTCCATATTGATGGGCTCATTGACCAGCGAAGAATACGCTGACACGCGGATCAGCGCCCCCTCGAGCTCACGGATGGAAGACTCGAAACTTGAGGCAATAAGCTCCAGGACGTCATGCTCAACGCGGGTGCCGTCGGCCTCAGCCTTCTTCAACAAAATCGCGATGCGGGTTTCTAGGTCCGGCGGCTGAATATCCGTAATCAAACCAGCCTGGAACCGCGTACGCAGGCGATCCTCCAAGGTGGTCAATTCCTTCGGCGGGCGGTCAGAGGACAAAATGATCTGCTTATTCGCCTGATGCAACGCGTTGAAAGTGTGGAAGAACTCCTCCTGCGTACCCTCTTTACCCTGCAGGAACTGGATATCGTCGACCATGAGGATGTCCAGGTTGCGGTAGCGTCGCTTGAAGGACTCCTGGCGGTCATCACGAACCGAATTGATGTAGTCGTTCGTGAACTCCTCCGACGACACATATTTAATACGTAACCCCGGCTGCAGCACCTGCGCATAATTACCGGCCGCGTGCAGCAGGTGCGTCTTGCCCAAACCAGAACCGCCGGAAATGAACAGCGGGTTGTAGGCCCGTGCCGGGTTCTCCGCCACCGCGATCGCAGCGCCGCTAGCGAAACGATTTGAGGAACCCACGACGAACGAATCGAAGGTGTACTTCGGGTTCAGCGACGTTTCCCGATCCGGGTTATGCGCCGGTTGCTCGCGGGGAAAACGCTTGGCCATGGCGTCAGCAGCCGTGTGAAGCGGCGGGGCCACCGGCTCGCCCGCCGGACCTTCGTCGCCCACACTGTGGTTCTGGTTCCACGGTTCAGCCGGCGACTCCGCCGGCGGCTCGGGCGTGACTGCCGGAGCGACCGGTGCTGCGGGCGTTTCCGCAGGCTGGGGCTTCTCGACGGGCGCCGCTGCCGGTGCGGGCGCCGGGGCTGCTGGCGCGGGCGCCGCTGGTTCGTGCTGCTCCGGCTGATTATTAAAATCCGGGTCCACCGTGACCTCGACGTGGCATGGGACGCCCATGCGCTCACCGAGGACGTGCGCGATGTACTGGCCCAATTCCTCAGAAATGACCTGGGCGGCCATCTCGTGCGGCGTAGTAATAAGCGCGAAGCCAGGGACCAGCTCGACTGGTTTGGCCAAACTTAGGAATGCGCGTTGCCGCGCGGTGAAGGCGGGAATGGTGGGGTCAGACGACTCTGAATGATGCGTGAGTTCAGAGACCACCTCGTTCCATTGTTGGGCGAGGGGTAGTTCGGCAGGTGCCACGACGTCTGCCCATCCTTTCTCTGTCTAACTCCTTCGCGAGGAGAATTTTCCCGGTTCGGTATAGCTATCAACGGGAATGCCTGGAGGTGCACAACTTCAGGTCCTTCCACCTTCCCATGCACAAGGGGAAAGTCCTGTTACCTGGCTTTCCACAGAGTTGTGCACAACTGTGGATAACTTTAGGCGAGAGAGTTATCCACAAACAACCCGCATGCCTGTGGATAACTTTCCGTGGCCCCTAAAACTGCTCTTACCAGCATAATTATAAAACCGGTGCATTTTTAGGTGCCAAGTTATCCACAGTTATCCACATCTGTGTTGATAACATGTGTGTGAAATTTTGACGCTAACGCCCCATTTTTGTCATTTCACCTCGCATTTGTCCATGTTGGTAACTTTTATGTGAAGTAGTGGGGCCGGATGGGCGTCGAGAAGCGAAAAGGTCTACATGAAGCTGTGACTTCCATGTGAGCCGGAGTGGCCTGCGCGTACGCCAGTCTCGAGGTGAAAAATGGCCGTCAGCTGGAGAAAAACACACATTTGTTATTTCGGGGGTACGTGGGGGTGGCGTGCGAAAAGGGAGGGTGTGTCGATTTGTAAGGGCCTACGACGATGGCGTATTCTGGTTGCCGTTCGTCACATCCATGTCTTCAGGCGCTTAACCAAGCTCCGGAGCGTGCATGTGCTTTAGCGAGCAGGCGCGCCGATCGTCAAGCAACGCCTTTCCCGCCCTGGGAGCGCTGCGGAGATGGTGCATCGCTACTTCGCACACCACGTGTGTGGAAACCTGCATCGCGCTGTTGAAAGTTAGTGGCTCGCAGCGCTCACACCGGGGCGGCGGCAGGCTATGCCGTGGTGAGGGCTTAGTGCCGAATAAAAGTAAAAGGAGAACACCGTGTCGAAGCGGACCTTCCAGCCTAATAACCGCCGCCGCGCGCACAAGCACGGCTTCCGTCTGCGCATGCGCACCCGCGCCGGCCGCGCAATTGTTGCTGCTCGTCGTCGTAAGGGTCGCGCAAAGCTGACCGCGTAGGAGGTAGCATGCTGCCTTCACACCTGAAAATGACGTCGCCGGCGCAGTTCAAGCGCACGATGCGACGCGGGTCGAAGGCAGGCAGCCGCACCGTAGTTGTTCACTACTGGTGTCCCTTCCTCGGAGGAGTCCAGCAGCGTGACGCGCTGACTACTTCAGTAGACCAGGTCGCATTAAGCGCAGCGCCGCGCTGCGGCCTGGTTGTTTCGAAAGCCGTCGGGAATGCAGTGGTTCGCCACCGCGTGTCCCGGCGGCTTCGTCACGTCCTAGCCAGCCTCATAGCCGACGGCACGATCCCGGACCAGGCGCACGTCGTCGTCCGGGCGCTCCCAGCCGCGGCGGAGGCTACCTCCCACAAGCTGCTTCGCGACGTCACCAGCGCCCTGGGCCACGCCACTGACAAAGCGTCACGCTCTTTAAAGCATGTGCGCTGATCGGCCGGAGGCGTCGCAAAGCGGATTAGGGACGCGGATTCTTCTCAAAGGGATGTATTTCTACCAGAAATACATTTCGGGGCTGACTCCGCCGAGCTGCCGCTTCGAACCAACCTGCAGCAATTACGCCATCGGGGCCTTACGCGAGTGGGGCGCAATCCGCGGCACAATCCTGACCGTTGTGCGACTGTCTAAATGCGGGCCGTGGCACCCCGGCGGGATTGACCACGTGCCTCCACGGATACCCGTTTAGGCCTGCGTGCACTATATTTACTGTAATCACTGACCACCCACCACGAGGAGTAACTGAGTAGAGTGCTCAACTTCATTTATTGGCCGATTTCAGCGGTCCTGTGGTTCTGGCACAAGATTTTCGCGTTCCCCTTCGGGGCAGATTCAGCCTGGTCCTGGATTTTCGCGATCATGTTCCTGACCTTCACCCTGCGTCTGCTGCTGCTGAAACCCATGATCAACCAGATGCGTTCCAGCATGAAGATGCAGAAGATGGCTCCGCGCATGCGTGAGATCCAGGCGAAGTACAAGAACGATCAGCAGAAGCTGATGGAAGAAACGCGCAAGCTGCAGAAGGAAATGGGCGTCAACCCGCTCCTCGGCTGCCTGCCCGCCCTGGCACAGCTGCCAGTGTTCATTGGTCTGTTCCACGTGCTGCGCTCCTTCAACCGAACCGGTGAAGGTACCGGCCAGCTGGGCATGTCCCCAGAGCAGAACCGTATGACCCCGAACTACATCTTCGGCGTCGACGATGTGCAGTCCTTCCTGGATGCGAACATTTTTGGCGTCCCACTTTCGGCGTTCATCTCTATGCCGAAGGAAATGTACGCCGCGTTCCCCACCGCTACTGAGCTTTCGCAGGGCCGCATCTTTATGGTGGCCGCGCCACTCATTGCAATCATCGCTTTTGCAACGCACATGAATGCTCGACTGTCGGTGGAGCGGATGAATCGTCGTCGTGAAGAGGGCAAGACTCAGGCCGCGTCCGGCGAGATGGCTGAGATGCAGCAGCAGATGATGTCCAAGATGATGATGTGGGTTATGCCGTTTACGATCCTCATCACGGGTGCGTTCTGGCACATCGGCCTGCTGGTCTACATGATGTCCAACAACATCTGGACGTTCTTCCAGCAGCGCTACATCTTCAAGAAGATCGACGCGGAGGAAGACGCGGAGATTGAGCAGAAGAAGGCAGCGCAGCGCAGCACCGCTCCGAAGCCCGGCGTGAAGCCGAATAACCCGAAGAAGAAAAAGAAGAAGTAGTTCTCCTGCGGTGTAAGTAGGTTTTCACGAGCGAGTCCCCGGCCACTGAAATGGTAGTGGCCGGGGACTTTTTCATGCGCTAGGCTATGGGGGATAAATCCATCAGCCGATGACATAAAGGGGATGTTTCACGTGAAACATGACGAAACACAGGGCGCGCCCGACGCAGATCAGACCACCGAATACCCGGTTCCTGCCGAGGCGGAGCGCATCTTCGGGGAGAACACAGACAAGGCCATCGCCTACCACCAATCACTCGCGACGACCGGTTCGGAGCGTGGCTTCATCGGTCCGCGCGAAGTCCCGCGCCTCTGGGATCGCCACGTCCTCAACTGCGCCGTCATCGGCGAGGCCATGGATGAAGGCGTCCACGTCATCGACATCGGATCCGGCGCCGGCCTCCCCGGCATCCCCCTGGCGATCGCCCGCCCCGACCTGCGCATCACTCTCATCGAGCCGCTGCTGAAGCGTTCCACGTACCTGCGCGAAGTCTGCGAAGAGCTGAACCTGGAGAACGTCACCGTCATCCGTGGGCGCGCCGAGGACGCTGCAATTCAGAAGGAAGCCGGTTCCGCGGACATCGTCACCTCCCGCGCGGTCGCTCCGCTGGGCAAGCTCTCGCGCTGGTCCCTGCCCCTGGTGAAAGTGGGTGGCGCGATGATCGCCATGAAGGGTTCCTCCGTCAGCGAGGAACTCGAACGCGACGCCGACGACATCCGCAAGGCAGGCGGCGGCCAGGGCGAGATCTTCACCGTCGGCTCCTCCGTCCTGGCCGAGCCGACCACCCTGATCAAGATTCCGCGGGTGCGATAGCGTGGGTACTAGCGCTTTACGACGCACGCAGCACCTCGTCACCGCAACTTTGCAAGGGAGCATTCAACTATGACCGAGTCCGTCATCCCACAGCGCACTCCCCTGCCCAAGCCGGACGCACCGCGCCTGATCACGGTCGCGAACCAGAAGGGCGGGGTTGGTAAGACTACCTCGAGTGTGAATATGGCGGCGGGTCTCGCGGCCGTCGGTATGAAGGTTCTGGTCATCGACTTGGACCCGCAGGGCAACGCCTCCACCGCAATGGGTGTGGAACACCGCGCGGGCACGACGTCGAGCTACGAACTGCTCATCGGCCAGGCCACCCCAGAAGAGGCGATGAAGCCTTCCCCGCACTCCCCGCTCATGTACTGCATCCCGGCCACGATCGACCTCGCGGGTGCAGAGATCGAGTTGGTGAGCATGGTCCGCCGCGAATACCGTCTGTACGACCAGCTCAAGGGCGGATTCCTGGAGGAAAATGGCTTCGATTTTGTGTTCATTGACTGCCCGCCCTCCCTTGGCCTGCTCACGATTAACGCGATGACGTTCGTCGACGAAGTCCTGATCCCCATCCAGTGCGAGTACTACGCCCTGGAAGGCGTGGGCCAGCTGCTCAACAACATCTCCATGATCCGCGAGCACCTGAACCCCAACCTGCACATCTCCGCGATCTTGCTGACGATGTACGACGCCCGCACCAAACTCGCCGAACAGGTGGTCACCGAAGTCCGCGACCACTTCGGCGACGTGACCATGCGCACCGTCATCCCACGTTCCGTCAAGGTATCCGAGGCCCCCGGCTACGGCATGCCGATCATCGCGTACGACCCCGGCTCCCGCGGTTCCCTGGCCTACATTGCGGCCGCTGAGGAATTCGTGACCCGCGGCGACTACCAGCCGGGCCCCGGCACCGGACCCATCGGCGTCTCCCCCGAGACCGCCGCACAACTAGAAGCAGCCCAGGAGGAGAGCAATGGCTAAAGCACCCCAAGGCCCCAAGATGGGCAAGTTCGAAGAATCCCGCAAAGGTGGACTCGGGCGCGGCCTCGCCGCACTGATCCCCTCCGGCCCGGAGAAGCCACGCCTGTCCGATTCGGCTGCCGACGCCATCCTCGGCGGCACCCCCGCCCCGAAGAAGAAGCCCGGCGGCGGCGACACCATTGGCCGCAAGCCTGACCCACGTGAGCCGGGCATCGATTCCATGGGCGCAACGTACCAAGAGATTCCCATCGGGAAGATCAGCCCCAACGAGAACCAGCCGCGCCAGGTCTTCGACCCCGAGCAGCTGGGCGAACTAGTCCACTCGATCCGCGAGTTCGGCCTCCTCCAGCCGATCGTGGTGCGCCCCGTCGCCGGCGGTTACGAACTCATCATGGGCGAGCGACGTTGGCGCGCCGCCTCCAAAGCCGGGCTGAAAACAATCCCGGCGATCGTCCGCGAAACCGACGACTCCGCCATGCTCCGCGACGCCCTGCTTGAAAACATCCACCGCGTCGAACTCAACCCCCTCGAAGAAGGCGCCGCCTACCAGCAACTTTTGGAAGAATTCGGCGTCACCCAAGAGGAACTAGCCAAGCGACTGGGACGCGCCCGCTCGACGGTCACCAACACAATCAGGCTCCTGCAGTTGCCTATCGACGTCCAAACGCGCGTCGCCGCCGGCGTCCTGTCCGCAGGGCACGCCCGTGCGATCATGAGCGTCAAGACCGGCGAGGCCGACCAGGTAGCCCTGGCCGAACGCGTCGTCGCCGAAGGCCTCTCGGTCCGCGCGACGGAAGAAGCCGCCACCCTACTCAACCGCGGCGAAAAACCCGCCGAGAAGCGCAAGCGCGAGCCCATCCCCCAGCCCGAATACTTCACCCGCTCCGCCGAGCGCCTAGCCGACGCATGGGACACGAAGGTGACCGTGACCATGGGCAAGCGTAAGGGAAAGATGGTCGTAGAATTCAGCGACCAGGATGACTTCGAACGCATCATGGGACTGCTTGGCAAAGCCTAGCGTGCGTACGTCGGGCCGAGAGGCAAAGAAGCTCTGACCCCCAGTTACATACTGGGGGTCATCTTATTAGCTAGTGGAAATTTCTGAACTGCTTTCTTAAATGCTATCCGCTAATCCCCCTTGCGCATAGTTCAGTATAAATGTACTGTCTAGGAAATTCCTCGACAGTCGCGATTTAACTCCTACTGGCGTTATGCCTCAGCACTGTTACCGCTTTTGGACAGAGTCCTCTACTGAATAATGGTTGCTTTAATTCCTGCTCTTACCCTGTTTTTGTTGGGATCGTTGGCTGAACCAACACACCCGTTTCTGGTCCTGTTTATTCCGGCATGTGGCGTCGCTAGTAGTGCCGGGTTCTTGCTGCCAGCCTCGGTAAACCGCTGCGCAACATCAATCCTTCTTCCGCTAGGAGTTCCATCCGTACTAGCCTTACTGGCAATCACAGGGCCTCCGCTGATTCTCATCGTGTGGAGCCCTATAATCGCTGGCATCGGAGGCGGGTGCGGTTTTGTATACCTCGTCCAGAAATCACGTTTCGATGTAACTAGTAGTGCTAATGTTCGGTGGAGCAATGCCCAAGTTTTATGTATTATCTCGTGTATTGCTGAGTTGTTTTCGCGTAGCGTCCTGCACGAATATTACTCCCCTGAATTCACCTACCTCTTAATAATATCTGCGATACTTTCGCTCGCGATATTCCAGTGGCCAGTTATCAGTACAGCAGCAATTACTGTGATTGCATGCGTGATAATTCAATTCGACGTGTGGGGGCAATACCCATTACTTCTGCTATTCATTCGCGCGATATCGACGGCTGGCGTGTGCGAAGTAATGCGCTACGCTTTAGCGCAGAATTGGGTACGTTATCCTGCGCCCAGTAAGGCCTCCCAGCGCTCCTAAACTCCTACGCCCCGTGTTCGGCCTCAAGCAGTTCGGAGAAGTTGTACGTGCCGGTGGCGTGGGTGTCCTCGTCGAGGAGGTAGAGACGCTTCACCGCGACAACAATCGCTTCGGCGATGGCGTCGCGCTGCTTTGGATCGGTTAGCACGGCGACGTCGTGGGGGTTGGAAAGGTAGCCGGCGACGACGTCGACGGTTGGCATCTTCGTTAGGCGAAGCAATTCCCACGTGCGGGCGTGATTACCGCAGTTCGTCAGCGAGGTGCGTGCGGAAATTTCGCGTTGAATGTATCCGGAAAGCATTTCGCCGGTCATTGAAGAGTTGCCGATTTCTGAACCGAAGTAGAAGGTTGCGCAGCCGTTGGCTTTCTCGTTCGGGTACTGGTCAGCTTGCAGGGAGATCATGATGTCGGCCTTCGCGGCGTTTGCCATGGCGGCACGTGCACGCGGGCCAGGATTATCGCCGCGCGGGCGGGAGATAATAACTTCCACGCCCAGCTTTTCCATGCGTTCGCGGGTGCGGGCGGCTATGTCCCAGAGGATTTCCTCTTCGCTAATGCTGCCATGCTTGCCGCGGACTACTTGGCCGGCTTCATCGCCGCCGAGGCCCGGGTCGAGGACGATCTTCTTGCCACGCAGCGAGGGGCCGGCGGCGCGGACGTATTCACGCTCGTGGATTGACTGCAGGGAACCGCCGGTGATGCGGCGTCCGAGGAGGCTCAGGGCGCGGACGGTGTCGTCGCCACACACGCCATCAGGCTCGAGGCCGGAGTTGAGCTGGTAGGACTTGAGTGCTGTTTCGGTATTTGTGCCGAAGACGCCGTCGATACGCGAAGTGTAGAAGCCCAGCTCTTGGAGGTGATTCTGGAGTTGGGAGACGTCGTCGCCAGTGACGAAGTTTTCTTCGTCGAAGACGAGGACGCGGGCGCCCAGCGAATAGGAGGCGCCACGGAGTTCGCGCAGTGTCAGTTCGTCAATGTTGCCACTGGGCACGATGCCGCGCGACTGTTGGAAGGCTTTCACGATGACGGCCAGGGGGGCGTCGAAAAGCTGCTCCTCATCGGCGAATTGCGTGGTAGAGCCTTCAGTGGTGGGGTGCGGGCCGTCGTAGTCTCCGAGCATCCCAAGGCGGGAGAAGGTGAGACGAACTTCGGCGACGCGCGGGCTACGGTCACCAACGCGTAAAACTTGCGGCACCAGATGACCCCTTTTTCGTAGTAACAGAACTAAAAATCAACACTAGCACTTAGAGGTGCTTATTAATCACATCAATGATGTCAGATTTCGGGCGGTTCCCCGCGAACTCATCCACCTTCTTGCCATCCTTAAAGATAAGGACAGCTGGGATGCTCATGATTTGGAACATCGCGCCCAGGGAACGCTCCTGATCGACGTTGACCTTCGCGAACGTGACCTTGTCGCCCATTTCGCTGGCGATCTCATCGATCACGGGCGAAAGCTTCTTGCATGGGCCACACCACGCTGCCCAGAAATCAACGACCACGGGCTTATCGGACTCGATGACCGTGGACTTGAAGGTGGACTCGGTAACGTCGATGACGTTGCTCATCGTTCTCCTTTGGTTGGGGCGGATTCTTTCTTCATCAAATTCCGCCCCAGTCTACGTGGAAAACCCACACCATAGAAAACGGCTATGCACCCTGCTCCGCTAAGAAGTGTTCCGCATCAATCGCGGCCCGGCATCCGGAGCCCGCGGCGGTGACGGCCTGCTGGTAATGGTCGTCAACCAAATCGCCGCACGCAAACACGCCCGGGATGGAAGTGCGTGTCGACGGCTCGTCGACCCACACGTAACCCCCCTCCTTCAACTTCACCTGGCCGTCCAGGAATGCCGAACGCGGGTCGTGGCCGATGGCAACGAACATTGCGGCGGTAGGTAGTTCCAGCTTCTCGCCGGTCACCGTGTCGCGGAGGATCAGGCCCGATACCTTATTATCGTCCTGCACGACTTCCTCAACCACCTTGTTGGTGAGGAACTCGATCTTCTCATTCTCGCGTGCACGGTCCAGCATGATCTTCGAAGCACGGAACTCTTCACGACGGTGCACCAACGTCACCTTCGACGCAAAACGGGTCAAGAACGTGGCTTCTTCCATGGCGGAGTCCCCACCACCGACGACCACGATCTCCTTGTCGCGGAAGAAGAAACCGTCACACGTTGCACACGACGACACGCCACGGCCCATGAGCTCCTGCTCCCCTGGGACGCCCAGGAGGCGCGGTGCGGCACCCGTGGCCAAGATGACGGCGCGTGCACGGAAAGTCTGGGAACCCACGTGGATTACCTTCACGTCCCCTTCGAGCTCTACGGAATCGACGAGTTCCATGCGCAGGTCCGCGCCAAAGCGCTGCGCCTGGGAACGCATCTGTTCCATCAGCTCGGGGCCCATCACCCCGTTCTGGAAGCCTGGGTAGTTTTCCACCTCCGTGGTGTTCATCAGCGAACCACCAAACTCGTAGCCCTCAAAAACGATCGGGCTCAGCTCGGCGCGCGCAGCGTACAGGGCTGCGGTGTAGCCGGCAGGGCCCGAACCGATGATCGCCACATCGTAAACGGTGGCGTCATCATTGCCACCCGTTGGTGCTGAATTATCTCCGGACGTGTTCAACGTAATCATGGCGACAATCTTAGAGGTATTAGGCGTGCAGTACCATGCGCAGGCAGTCGCGACCCCGCGCCCGACGCGACTTAATCGTCCCCACAGCCACCCCCTCACGTGCGGCGACATGCTTCACGGAGTAACCGAAGGCGTCGATAAGCACCAACGCAACCACCTGCTGCGCTGAAATGTGCCGCAATGCCGCCCGCACCCACAACGCCGTGTCCCACGAATCCAGCGGGTCCCACGCTAACTGTGCATAAAAAGTAGAGAGGTCAGCGGAATCGGTGGGCACTTCACGACGAAACCTGTGCCTCATAAAATCTGCCCCCACATTCATACAGATACGGTGCAACCAGGTAGATAGCTTGGCCGTCCCTCGGAAAGTATCCATCTTCTGGGCGGCCTTCAGGAAGGTGTCCTGGACGATGTCATCAATATCAGCCTCCGTGCGCGCATACCGGCGCGCCACCCAGCGGACCGCGCGCTCGTGGCGGCGCACAATCTCCCTGAATGCGCGCGAATCCCCTGCCAGATGGTGCCGTGTTAAAAATTCGTCCGTGGCGGACGCATAAATGTCTCCCCCGTGCATAACCCCGAGTTCCCCTTGTACGTAGTTTTCCTTTCCCCGCCGACCCCACGGCGAAGTGTGCCCCATGATGCCATAGTTTTACGGGGCGCGCCACCTCTTGCGGAGATGGCTTGTATCGATGCTCAGCGATAGGGTTACATAGCATGAAACGAATCTACGTACCATTGTTTTGGTACTCATGTGCGTGCCATTCCACCTTTTCGTGTGGATTGTTTCCCCTGACCAGAACCTCACTGTCTCGGTCTGGCCACTTTCTTATCCCCTTTATCTGTGGGATATTTCATTTGTCATCGCCCTCATTCTGAGATATAGCGTGATAATTTCCATCCCCCTTATTTTTGTGCGTGCGACATGGAATCGTTGGATTGCCGGATTCGCTTTCATCACGCTTATTGTGGCGCAGATTCTTCCGTGGTTCGTGATCACTCCTTTTGTCGAGGATCTCAGCGTCTGGTCCAAGATTATTTATCCGCCTATTATCATCGCAGCAGGCGCCCACCTGGTGTACGGGTTACGTAAAGAAAAGTGTGGTTCCAATCCGGGATAACCCCGCCCAGCAGGCCGGAAACGGGTGCCCATCGCCCCGCACTGCGCGCTCTCGGCGGGGCATGGGCTTGGCGGTGATATGAAAAAGACATTGTGCGATCGTCTGGAAAAATCCACCTGGGGGTTTAATGGGCCTTAACTGGCAGAATGTCTTTTTCGTATCACGCGGCGCAATCTGCGTATATCCGAGACTCACCTGCGTGACCCAGTAAATAAAAAGGCCGGCTCGCGGAGCGGGATGCAGCACGGCAGGACACACTTTTCTGTGTTTAACTCTGATAGACGCCTGGTGGAGCAACAAAAAGAACGCACCGGCCGAGTAGCCGGTGCGTTTCGCGCAATACGCCGGAGGCGTGTGAACTACGGTGTCGCAGTCTCTGCCTCGGCAGGTTCCTCCACTTCGATGGACTTCGGCAGTGGCGGTGGGTTGTAGGAACCAATAACGGAAACCTCATTGATATCCACGCGGCCCGATTCCACGGGCATGGTGGTCAACCAGATCAGTACCGCGCCAGAGCGTGGCACGCCCTCAGTCTTGGGTTCGATGTTGGTCTTGCCGCCGCGGATGGTGCCGTCGGCGATACGCGGCAGTTCCTCCAGCGGGGTGTCCGGGGTGACCTCCGGTGGGAGGGCGTAAATGCTGTAGTGCGCGCCCTTAGAATCCGTGGTGTCCAACACCAGGTGCTGCAGGTACACGTCCTCGGCGATCGCCACGCGCAGGCCCACGCCCGGCTTGGTGCCCAAACCGTTGGGGTATTCGGCGGTGGCCCAGGAGGTGGCGGGGTCGTCGTCGATAGCCAGGGGCGCATCCTCGGGGTTGTCCATGGAGATGTCGGTGCCCGGTGCGCCCCACACGCGGGCGTCGGTGGCAGGGAAGACCAGGGACATTCGCTGCGGTTGCGTCGTGGTGGTCGCCGCGCCTTGGAGGGAATCGGAGGTGACCGGGGCGTCGGGGTCATCGCCGCCGAGCACACCCACGATGTATGTCACCGCGGCCGCCGCCAAGGTCACCACGCCGACCGCGCCGACGATCAGGAGGCCGGTGCCACGCCTGGTCATGGAGCGGTCGCCGAAACCGGTCTGCGCCTCCACGGTGGGGGCCTGTTCGACTTCTACGTCGAGGACGGGTTCCTCGCCCTCACCGGCGCGTCGCAAAGCTTCGGCGATGTCTTCTGGGGTGATCTCGGACTCGCCGGAATCATCGTCGGCAGCCTGCTCGGCCAGCTTCTTAGCGGCGGTGACGTCGGCGGGGGCGGTGTCGTCGATAAGCAAATTCAGTGCAGAGGCCAAAGCCTCCATGTCTTCCGCGCGGGAATTATCCGGCAAGACCGCGGGGAACGCCAGCACCGCGTGACCGTCGGTGGAAATGCGGATCCGCGACCAGTTATCCAGCCCCAGCGGCACGTGCTCCGCGTGGGCCGCACCCGTCGCCGCCGCAATCGGCGACAGCGCCAGAGCCGCCGCCTGCGGGTCCACTCCCCCGGCCTCAGCGACACTGCGTAACGACGACCCCTCCACCCAATCAGCCACAACCATGCAGCCAGACCGGTAACCCCGGACCTGGATCCCGGTTGCGATACCTGGGTGCTTCAGGCTCGAGAGCACCTGCGTACGGCGCGTCACCTCAGCGGCCTTCGCCGAAGCCTGCGCCGGGGTGAGAGGCGCCAGCGGGGATGCACCCGCAGTATCGACGAACGTGAGCGCCACCAACTGCTTCGTGCGCAAATCCTGCGCCTGCCAGAACTGGGCGCCCTGGGCGGTACCGTGCTCGCGCAGGAGACGGAACCGGCCGTCGGACACCGGCGCTCCCGGCACCAGGCGTGGCCCGCGGACCACACCCGCGGACATGGGCGGCGGAACTGGGGACGCGACGAAGGAATCCAGGCCGGAGAACTCCACAGCCTTCTCCTCCTGGGACACCTCGCCCACAGCCAACTGCTCCTCCGGGTCCGTGCGGATGAAGCGGCGCACAAACGGGATGCGCTGGAAAATCGCGGCCAGATTCTGGACCTCGGGCAGGCGGGAGAAGCTCAGCACGATGCCGGTCACGATCAGGAAGATCACGCCCAACACGCCCAGCAGGACGATGGTGGCGATCGAGCCGAGTTCGTCGACCGGGAAGACCAAGCCCAGCAACCAGTGCGTCAACGTGGACGCCGCCACACCCACGATTGCCGCCGCGGCCGCCCACATGGAGGTCCGCAAGACCTGGCGCATACCCAGGTTGCCCAGCTTGCGCTTGAGCAGGAACACGCCGATCACGGCACCGGCGACGAAACCAAAACCATTCGCAGCACCCAACAGGATGACCACATTCTTCGTGGAACTGGCCACCAGCGGGGCCGCCGCCGACAGCACCACCTTCGTGATCGTGATACCCGCGATGATAAAGGTTGGGATCCAGGCTTCCTCACGCGCATAAAACACGCGCAAGTGCAGCAAGACCAGCGCGTACGGGATCAGCGTGAACGCCGCGAAACTGACGGTCAGGCCCAGGGTGTACGCATCTTCTGGGTTGAAGGCGCCGTACTCGAAGAGCGCGGTCGCCAACTGGGGGCCGTAGGCGGTCATGAAAATGACGATCGGAATCAGCGCGATGAACGTCAGTTTCGTTGCCATCGTGAGGTCACGGACCACGGCCTTATCGTCGCCGTCGGCGGCGTTACGCGAAAGCCGCGGCATGATCGCGGTCAACAGCGTGACACCAATAATCCCGTACGGCATCTGCAACAGCAGCCAATGCTGCTGGTAAATCAGCGGCGCGGACTCATCCGCAGCCGATGCGATATTCGTGGTAATCACGTACCCCAACTGGGAGATCGCCACATACACCACAATCGCCAGGGCCATGCCGCCGAACTGCTTCAGCCGCGCATCAATCCCCCACAAGGGGCGCAGGTCAATGCCCGCGCGCTTCAGCGGCGGAATCATAATCAACAGCTGCACGACGACACCAAGCGTGGTACCCGCCCCCAAAAGCAGGACGTGCGGGTCCAGAATCGTCACCGACGCCGCCGGATTCAAACGCCCCGGGACCAGCATGTACAGCAGCAACACCGCAATGCACACAATATTGTTGGCCACCGGCGCCCACGCCCCCGGCTTAAACACGCCCTTCGTGTTCAACACCGCCATGAACAGTGAGAACAGGCCGTAGAAAATGATCTGCGGCAGCAAAAGGTACGCGAAGCTGGTGGCCATCGATATGTTGACCTCGCCGTCGTCGCGAAGCATCGTCTTAGTCAGCCACGGCGCACCCACCACCGCCGCCACCGTAATCACACCCAGCAGCGTGAACGCCAACGTGAACAGACGACGCACAAACGCCGCACCCCGATCCGGATCCTCCTTCTCCGCGCGCACCAAAACCGGCACCACAAGCGAAGTCAGGACCGCGCCCAGCACGATCTCCGTAATCAAGTTCGGCAGCGTATTCGCCACCGTAAACGCCGACCCCACCGCGCCGCCCAACGACGCGCCAATCAACGCATTACGGAAGAAACCCGTGATACGCGAAATCAGTGTTGCCACCGCCATCGAACCGGAGGCACGCACCACATCACGGTCGGAGGTCCCCTCCTGCGATGCCGTCGCCTGTGCGGTCGCCTCAGCTGTGGCAGTCGCGGTCGGGGCAGCCGGCGGCGCAGCAGGGGCCGCAGTCAACTTAGACTTATCGACGACCACCTCCTCCCTCTCCGACGCCCGGTTACCAGGCTTCGGGCGGGGTTGCGGAACCGGAGCCGGCGGAGACGGCTCCACGATGCGCGAACGCAACCCCACCGGGACGCCTTGGGTGCGGGCGCCGGGGTTGGTGGCGCTGGCGTTTGTGGCCACGGAATTTGAATCAGTCACACGCCTATTGTTGTCGTTGCGTGGAATTTACGCGAACTACCGCGCTGCGTTGCGGGTTGTGAGTTTGGGTGCATATTTATCGGCCAGACTTAACATCCCAGGTGGGGAGTTTTGGGTCGCGGGGTCGCGACCTGGGATATTAACCCTGGCTGTTAAGTATGCGTTCGGGCTTATTGGTGGTTGCTCGCACCTGCAATTTGACCGGTAGAAATGCTGCAATTTGACCGGTAGAACGCCTGCAATTTGTACAGTATAGTGTTTGTAGTGCGAAAATAGCGGACTAAAAAGGATGGATTTAGGTGCCTGCGTATACCACTCGGTGCGTCGATAAGCTGCTTGATGAGTACCTGCCGCATCTCCCGGCGATCGCCCTGGAGGGCGCGAAGGGCGTGGGGAAAACCGAGACTGCGCTGCAGCGTGCGCACACGACGTTACGCATGGACTTTCCCGCGGTTCACGCGATGCTTGAGGCGGACCCACAGCTGATCACTTCTTATTCCGGGACTGTGCTTCTCGACGAATGGCAACGCTTCCCCTCCTCGTGGGATATTGTGCGTCGGGCTGTCGATGACGGGGCAGATCCAGCTTCCTTTCTTCTGACAGGAAGTGCGTACCCGCCGGATTCAGCGTCGATCCACTCGGGTGCGGGCCGGATTGATTCGGTCAGGATGCGGCCATTTGGTATCCAAGAAAGGCCTATCGCAGATACCAGGGTTGTTGTGGAAGCGTTGTTTGCCGGCGAGATCGGCGCTGTCGAGCCTGCCACGCTGGGGCCAGGCATTGCCGACTACGCGCACGAAATCTGCCGGTCTGGATTTCCCGGGATTATGGATTTACCGGAAAGGATCAGGACGGTCCGGTTGGACTCGTATTTGTCGCGCATTGTCACGCACGACTTTCCAGAGCAAGGCCTGAAGGTGAGAAACCCCGAAGCGGTACGGCATTGGATGCAGGCCTACGCGTTGGCAACATCACGGATGGATACCTACCAGCAAATTTTGGACCGGGCTACACCCGGAGAGTCGGATAAGCCGTCGCGCTCTACGACGAATGCTTACCGGGCCCTCCTCGAACAGCTCATGATCCTGGAGCCTTTGGATGCCTGGAGTCCGCTTCACGAAGGGATTCCACGGTTGGCTAAAGCGCCGAAGCATCACCTGTGTGATCCCGCTTTGGCTGCCCGCGTTTTAGGTTTCAACCAGGCGAGCTTGTTGAGTGGTTCTCCAAAGTCGGCAGACATTTTGGCGCAGCTTTTTGAATCCCTCGTTGTCTTAACGGTGCGCGTTGCGGCTGAGTCCTTCGGCGCCACCACCCGGCACTTGCGTACGGCTGACGGAAAGAGGGAAATAGACATTGTTGTAGAAGACGCCTACCAGAATGTAGTTGGCATCGAAGTGAAACTTTCCGGTGTGGTACGCGACAACGACGTTGCCCACCTGTTGTGGTTGCAGGAAAAATTAGGCGAGAAGTTTAAGGCCGGAATGGTTGTGCATGCGGGGAAAGAACTGTACACGCGACCTGACGGAATAGTGGTAGTCCCGCTAGCCGCGCTCGGTTAAGTTAACGCCGCCGCTTCCCGATTCCGTATATGAGTGCTAGCCCGGCTGCGGCGATGATGGAGGCGGCGACGACGCCGATCCGGATGGCGTCGGTACGCGTGCGCACTGAGATGGTGATTGGGTCGGAGATGCGGGCGCCGTCGGTGGTCGCGAGCCAGAGGTCCGCGGTGGAGGCGTTTTCACCGTCGGGGGTGTCGGCGGTCATCTGGATGGTCAGAGAGCCGCGCGCGGGGATGATGACGGAGTCGGGGGTGGAGATGACCATGCCGTCGTCGGACGTGTATTTGATCGACGTGTGCGCCGGCAGGGGGAGGCCGTTGCGCACGGCGATGAGCAGTGGTGAGTTGTCGCTGGTGCGGGTGAACACGTTGCCCGGGGGCAGGAGTGCGACGGAACTGACGATGCCGCGCAGCGTGTCGCGCAGCACGGTGGTGCGCTGGCGGGTGGCCTCGACGGAGGTGTCGAACCCGGCGATCGTGGAGCGGCCGGTGGCGCTTAGCGCGGTGATCATGTCGCGGCGCAGAGGCGCGGTGTACCCGTAGCGGGTCAGCGCGATGCCGGGGTCGTTGATGAGGAGGCGGGAAATGTCATCGGCGATGAACGCTTGCTGGGCCAGCGGTTGGACTTCCGTGTCGCCGTAGGCGGCGGGGTCGGTAAATGGGGTGCCCGTGTTCGTTCCGGGGCTGACTTCGGCAGCAGTGGCGGGGACGTAGGCTACGTCTTCGCCGGCGAGCGTGTCCACGATGAGGCGCGCGGTGGAGGCGTCGACGTCGGCGGGAGGCATGATGAGCAGGCGTTCTTCGTCTTGCGCGGCGGTGCCGAGTGCCAGGTGGAGGGAGTTCGCGGCGGTCGTCGCGCGGGCTGTTTCGGAGTCGACGCGGTAGTCGTACCGGAACGCCGGGTTGGAGTACGCGGTGGTGCGGGGCTGCGCGCCGGTCGCGGCGAGCGTGGCGGCAAGCGAGGCGTCGAAGGTGACGGCGTGGATATTGGCCCCGAGGTCCGCGATCGGGGTATCCGCCTGGACGGTGTTGCCGGCGACGAGCACGCCCACAGGCTGTTGCGCGGGGATGGGTTCGCCAGGCGCCGCCGCGGTGGTCAGAGCCCCGCGGTCTTCCTGGGTGGCAGCCTCCCACGCGGCGGCGAGCCCGCCCGTTTCGAAGACGGTGGTTGTGGTTGCGTCGGCCCACGCCATCGTGGGTTCGGTGCCGGGTTCCAGGTACCCGGAACCGGGGATGACCAGGTTGGTCCGCGGCTTTATGCCCAGAATGGTGGCGAGGGTGCCTTGGCCGCGTTCCAGGGTTTCGCGCATGAGCCACGCGTTGTTGGTGCGTGCGACGGCCCCGAGGTCCGCGTTGGCCCACGGGAGGGCGGTGACGCAGTGGTCGGCGGCCAGTCCCCGCAGGGTCTCCAGGAAGGTGGCGGCTGCGTCGGCGCCGGTGCCGTCGCTGGTGTCGGGGGCTGTGTTCTCCGTGGTCCAGGAGTCGCGGAGCCTGCGCGGTTGCGTATCGACGACACCTCGCTCCCCCGCCACCTGGTACCCGTCAACCATGCGGGACGCCGTGTACACGATGGCGGGATCGACGGCCAGGCACGTGCCCGCGGCCGCCGGCCCGGTGAGTGCATCCGCGTAGACGTCTAGGAGTTCTAAGAGGCGCCCACCTGGGGAAAGTTGCTCGCTGAAGCTTTCGTTTTGGAGGAGAAGGGGCGGGTCTTCGGGGGCTTCGCCGGTCTCGCCGGGCGTGATGTAGGTGCGCGCCGTCAACGGAAGTAAGAGTGAAACCTCCGGTACCGCCGCATCTGGCGATGCGTCGGTAGGCGCGTCGGAGGCGCCCGCCTCAACGCGGATGAGAGTGCGCTCCGACGTGCTGATTAAGCGCGCGCCTTCGGGGGTGATCGCTTGCCCAGAAATGGCGAAGAGCAGCGGGTACGTGCCGGTAAAATTAAGCGATAGCGGGTTCTCTGCTTCGTAGGTGAGCGTGACCTCGGCGCTCTCCCCCGGCGCTAAGTCTTCGAGCGCGGTCGTCTCCCCGACCGTGGTGTATGCCCCCACGTCTTGGGCGAGCGCGCGCCGCGCCTCCGCAACGGTGGCTACCGCGCCGGCGCGCCGCGCCGTAATCGAGGCCTGCGTTATGGGTTCTGAGCTGCGGTTTGTCAGGCGCACGGTTGCGCTCACGGAGCCGTCGGAAGTAAACGGAGTAACTTCTACCAGTTCCGCTGTGAGGGTCTCTTCGGCGTCCTTTTCACCGACGCGCACCACGGGATTCGCCCACAGTTCGGAGTAATCGGGATGCGTTGGGCTCTGCGGGAACGGCGCGGCCGCGGCCGGGAAACTGGTGCCGAACAGCACGGTGCCCGCGACGCCGACCGCGAGCAGCCCCCGAAGCGTGCGCATCATCGCGGAGTGAGCCTTCCGGCAGCCTTTTCCGCGCGGGCAAGATCCGGCAGTTGGTCGTGGGCGATGCGGGCGAGTTTGCGTTCGTCGGCGTATGCGAGGTGTTCGATGAGGTGGTCGGCGGGTACCCACGACACTTCGGTGACCTCGGGGTCTTCGTCGTTCAAGTCGCCGTCGACGTAGCGCAGCAGGTGGTGGTGCACCGTCTTGTGGATGCGCACCCCATCGGAGACGAACCAGTAATCAATAACGCCCAGCTCGGAGATCACTTCCCCGGTCAGGCCGGTTTCTTCCCACACTTCACGCTCGGCGGTGGAAGCGTAGCCTTCGCCTGGTTCCACGTGGCCTTTCGGCATGGACCACAGGAGGCGACCGCGCCGGTCGATGCGGCCGATGAGGGCGACGTAGACGCGGGAGAGGTCCACGGTGCCGTCGTCACGCACAGCCTCGGCGAGGCCGGAAACCATGAGGCCGCCTGCCGACGTCTCGTCGCGCGTGGGCATCGAGGGCCGCTGCGGTGCATGGCCACGGGCATTGCGCGAACGGCCTCGCTGCGCGCCCCGTGCACTTCCTTGACCCTGCTTGGGGTGGCGACGGCGACGTCGAGAAGCACCTGAGTGAGACCCCGTGCCAGAGTTTTTGCCGGCGCCGGAGGAACGGCGGCGGTTGGGCCGGCCGTTGGAACGCCGCGGTTTCTGGTTTGAGGTAGACATCATGCCCATACTATCCCTAAGCCAGCGTGGGTGCCTAAATGTGGCCCAGGTAGACTGTCCTGCGTGAATTCCCCAGATGTGATGAGTCCTGACCAGGCCGCGACCCTCGCCCGCGCCGAGGCGGAGGTCCACCGCCTTGCCCCGGTGCTGGAACCGTTGGCGAAGGCCTTCCACGAACGCGGCGAGCAACTCTACCTCGTCGGAGGTTCGGTGCGCGACGCCCTGCTCGGCCGCCTGGGCCACGACCTCGACTTCACCACCTCTGCCCGCCCGAACGTGATCCAGGAGATCCTCGAGGCGTACACGAACACCGTGTGGGACACCGGCATCGAATTCGGCACGATCAGCGCGGAGAAGGACGGCCAGCAGATCGAGATCACCACGTTCCGCGCCGACCAGTACGACGGCATCTCCCGCAACCCCGACGTCACCTTCGGCGACACCCTCGAAGGCGACCTGATCCGCCGCGACTTCAAGGTCAACGCCATGGCAGTGGAACTGCTTATCGACGCCTCCGGCCTCCACGCCGCCTTCCACGACCCGGTCGGCGGTTTCCCCGACCTGGTGGCCGGGCGCCTGGACACCCCGGCGGTCCCATCCCAATCCTTCGACGACGATCCCCTGCGGATGCTGCGCGCGGCGCGTTTCGTGTCACAGTTGGGGTTCGCGGTGGCTCCGCGCGTCGTCGAAGCGATGAAGGCGATGGCCGACCAGATTTGCCGTATTACTACAGAACGCATCACCGTCGAACTGAACAAGCTCATGGCTGGGGTGGCGCCGTGGGATGGTTGGGACCTGCTGGTGGAAACCGGGCTGGCGCAGATTGTGATGCCGGAGGTTCCTGCGTTGCGCATGGAACGTGACGAGCACATGCAGCACAAAGATGTGTACGCCCACTCGATGCAGGTGCTACGCCAGGCGATGGATCAGGAAGAAGACGGCCCGGACCTGATCCTGCGCTGGGCTGCACTCTTGCACGATTGCGGCAAGCCCGCGACCCGCGCCGCGAAGCCTGGTGGCGGGGTGACGTTCCACCAGCACGAGGTGGTGGGTGCGAAGATGGTGCGCAAGCGCCTGCGCGCGTTGAAGTTCCCCAAGCGCGAGATCGAGGACATCTCGCGTCTTGTCTTCCTGCACATGCGTTTCCACGGTTTCGGCGACGGCCAGTGGACTGATTCTGCGGTGCGCCGCTACGTCACGGATGCCGGCGACCTGTTGCCACGCCTGCACAAGTTGACCCGCGCGGACTGCACGACCCGCAACCCGAAGAAGGCGGCCCGCCTCCAGCGCACCTACGACCACTTGGAGGAGCGGATCGCCGACATCGCGGCGCGTGAGGATTTGGCGCGCGTTCGCCCCGATTTGGACGGCAATGAAATTATGCAGATTCTGGACCTTAAACCGGGCCCGGAAGTGGGTCAGGCCTGGGCTTTTATGAAGGAATTGCGGCTTGAGGAAGGTCCACTTGACCGCGATGAGGCGGTGGCTCGGCTACTCTCGTGGTGGAATCAACGCTAAGGAGTGCCCATGTTTGATCCGTTCGGTGGCGGCGGCCCCAGCGACTACGACCCATACCCCGGCGGTCTGTACGGCGACCGCCTCTTCAACGCTTTAGAGCGCACGGACCCGGAGCCCGGCCAGTTGCTTGTGGCTGCGCCGGGTATGTTGTCGCCGGAGTTTAATCGGTCTGTCGTCCTGGTGATCGAACACAACGAGTACCTCACTTTCGGCGTGAATCTGGCGGCGCGTTCGGACGTCGCCGTGTTCAACGTGATGCCGGAGTGGGAGCACCTACTGGCCGACCCGGCCGCCCTCTACATCGGCGGGCCGCTGCAGCAGCAGTCCGTCGTGGGCTTGGGCGTGACGGCCCACGGCGTGCGCATCGAAGAGCACCCCTACTTCACCCGCCTGGCTAACCGTCTGGTGCACGTGGATCTGCGGAAGGACCCCGAGGAGCTCACGGAGCTTATCGACGGCCTCCGGCTCTTCGCCGGTTACGCCGAATGGGGCCCCGGACAACTCCACGACGAGATTGAACGCGGCGATTGGTTCGTCGCCCCGGCCCTCCCGGGTGACGTGATTACTCCCGGGGATGTGGATCTGTGGGCGAACGTGATGCGTCGTCAAGCGATGCCGCTGCCGCTCTTTTCTACGTTCCCGGCTGACGTTGTGGATAACTGATGGACGGCAATGTTTCACGTGAAACATCGACTGTCGCCGAGATCCGCAAGGGCCTCCGCGACACGTGGGCCGTGGGCCTGGGTCTGATCCCGCTGGGTCTCGCGTTCGGCGTGCTCATCGTCCAGTCGGGGTACGCCTGGTGGTGGGCGCCAATCTTCTCGTTAATCATCTACGCGGGTTCCGCGGAATTCCTGGCGATCAGCCTGGTTTCCTCGGCGATTTCCCCGCTGTCCGCGGCAGTCACCGGTTTCCTGGTGAATTTCCGGCACGTCTTCTACGGCCTGACCTACCCGCGTAACTTGATCCGGTCGCGTTTGGGGCGCGCATATTCCACCTATTCGCTTACCGACGAGTCCTACGCCATCGTCTCCACCAAACCACAGCAGGAGCTCACCGGTGTGCGTGTGGCTACCGTGCAGTGGGTGTGCCAACTATTTTGGGTCATCCCGGGCATTGTCGGCGCGTTGGCCGGGCAGTTGATTCCGCCCGGGCTGGAGGGCCTGGACTTCGCGTTGACGGCGTTGTTTGTAGTGTTGGCGTGGGACGCGTTTAAGGCTGCCCGGGATTGGTCGCTGGTGTTGATTGCTGGCGTGTTTGCGATAGTCGCCGGCTTGGTGGCTCCGGCGCAGATGTTGGTGATTGCGTTGGCCGCGTACGTGGGTGTGTTGGGTCTGCGCTTCGCGTTGCCGGGCGTGGATCGCGCGCTGCGGCTCGCCCCGCGTGGTGAGCGTGCACCGAAGGTGGTGGACGAGAAGTGAGTTGGTTGCACACTCCTGGGGCTTTCGGTTTGCCGGAGGGGACCACGCTCGCGCATGTGGCTGCGGTTCTGATCCCGATCGGTATTGTGACCGTGTTGTTGCGGTGGGCGCCGTTCCTGTTTCAGCGGGTCCTGGGGCGTTCTACGTTTGTTGCCAGCCTGGGCGCGACGATGCCGATTGGCGTGATGGTGGCGCTGGTGATTTATACGCTTTTCGGCTTGCGGGGAAACCCTGGGGGCATTGCGGCAGGCTTGATTGCGACGGCCGTGACGCTGGGTTTGCATTGGTGGCGCGGAAGCTTGGGCCTGTCTATTGCGGGCGGTACGGCCACGTACATGGTTTTCGTGAATGTGGTGTTTGCCGGGTAGTGGCGTCATCTGCGCGCTAAGGGATGTGCGCCCGCTTCCCGTGGCTCGTCCGCTGCCGGCTTGCTACCTTCATTAAAACTGTGGAGGGTGCGGTCGACTTCCTCCCCTACTTCTGGGAGTGGTTTGCGTGGAGTTGGCTTGTTCATGCGCGCACTCCCTCGAGGTCAAGTGATTCGTAGTAGGTAGTGTCGGCGGTAATGTCGTCAGGATCGAGGAAAGCTTGGTTATTTTGGTACGCCTTGTACCATGCTGAATCTTGAAGATGTGTGATTTCCGATAGAGTTACCGCTCCATAGCGCTTGGCTTTGTCCCATACTCGATCGAGCGCTCGTTTGAGGTGGGGATCCTCGGCTTCGTTGATAATGAATACGTTGCCGCGGGCGTCCCGGCCGTAACAGTCAATATCGTTTTTGCTGAACGTGCGGAATTCATCGTAGACGGAGCGGACGACGGGCCCGTACGCCCACGTGGAAAATGGTTCTGCGAGGAGCGGGCGCTGGGTTTCTTTCTGGTATTCGGCTGCGACGAAATAGAGTATTTTCTGCAGTTTCATTGGGCTCATGTAGGCCTTTTCAGCGAATGCGCGGCTGAGGATGTTGTTGGCAATCATGATGGGGCTATACGTCATGGTGTTCACCTCCTTTGACTAGGACTATAGCAATCCAGCGGGTATGGTCGAATTGCTTGCAATATGCATCGGAAGCTTGGAATACAAGTGATTGTTGCGCGATGCTAGCTGCGTAACGTCGGATCGCTCAGCTGAAGCAAATAAAGAAAAAGCCCGAGCTTACGCCCGGGCCTCTGCATGTCTTAACTACCGAGGGATTAGTTCTCCAGCCTTGTCCATATCTGCGATTACCTCCGCAACGAGAGCAACCGCTCCAGCGCGGGCCGCCTGCTCTGTCGGCGCAAGCCAGGATAGTGAAGGAAACTCCGGCACGGTGGCTACATATTCTTGGTCTTCTTCGGACCATTCCGTGCGGTATTCATACTCTTCTGCGTTCATCAACGCACCCCTCTCTTTAACTAATGGTCTGTAACACTACCCCAGTTCCGGGAACTTGGCCACGGCCTCCGCCCACAACGCTTCGAATTCGGAGGCGTCGATGCGGCGGGCCATGATATCGGGGAAGGTGTCGTAGGAGTCTGGGTGTGGGACGTACCGTTGGGGCACGTTTGGGGTGCCGTGCATTCCGTCGGGGGTGCCGGCTCCGCGGACCACGTCGGCGTCGTCAAGCTCGACGATCCGGAGCATTTCTGCTTTCGTGTGGTCGATTTCGCGGATTTCGGCGACGTGGGTGACGGTGCCTGCTTCGGGGACGGTCATGGACATGCGCACGTACATATCAGTCATGGGCACTAGTCTAGGCGCCCTCGCCAGCCGCTCCCCGACCGCCCGCGCCCGCTACCTCGCCCGCGTACCTGCTGGCCAGCCAGGAGCACATCATGAGCTGGATTTGGTGGAAGAGCATGAGTGGCAGGATCATCAGGCCCAGGGCGCCGCCGCTGAACATGACGGATGCCATCGGTAGTCCAGAGGCGAGGGATTTTTTGGTGCCGCAGAATTCGGCGGCGATGACGTCCCAGCGGTTCATGCCGAGTTTCTCCGCGACGAAGCGGGTGAACCACAGCATGAATCCGACAAGCACCACGGACAGGACGCACAGGAACACGATCTCCCACACGCCGGTCGAGGACCATACGCCCGCCACCATGCCCGCGGAGAACGCCGAGTACACGACCATCGCGATCGACCCGCGGTCCACGATCTTCGTCGCCGGGCTGGCCGCAAGTTTCCGCGTCCATTTTTGGGTCAGCTGCCCCACTATGAACGGCGCGAGCAGTTGCAGCGAAATGTCTATGAAGACTGAGGTATCGATGTGCAGGCTGCCGTCGGTAGTCATGAGCAGCAGCACGAGCAGAGGGGTTGCCACGACGCCCACCACATTGCTTAACGATGCCGCCACGATCGCCCCCGCAACGTTGCCTTTCGCAATGGACGTGAATGCGACTGACGATTGCACCGTCGAGGGCACGAGGGTGAGGAAGAGGATGCCCGCGTACATGTCGGCGCCCAGCCAGTGCTGCAGCGGGCTCAAAGCCAGGCCGATGAGTGGGAAGAGCACGAACGTGAACGCGAGGATCAAGCTATGCAGCTTCCAGTTTTTCAGGCCGCTGAGTGCTTCCCGCGTGGAGAGGCGGGCGCCGTAGAGGAAGAAGAGGAGCGCGATGGCGATTTTGACGGCAATGTCGAAGCCCGCCGCGAATGTTCCGCGGGCGGGCAGGAAGATGGCCAGGATCACCGCCAGGATGATGAGGACGATGAGTGGGTCGATCTTTGGTCGTCGAAAACGCATGGTGTTTATCCTAGCGGGGGCGCGTCACTTCCCCGCCGGTTTGCGGAAACTTATCCGGTGACGGTGACCGTGCCGCCGGATGCGTCGGTCTGTGCGGGGGTGAGGCCGTCGCGGGCGGGGCCTTCGAGGACTTTGCCGGTGGCGATGTCGAAGATGGAGTTGTGGTTGGTGCACCGGACGGTGGAGCCTTCGACTTCGGTGATGCGTGAGTTTTGGTGCGGGCAGATGACGGAGTAGGCGCGGTACTCCCCTGCGGTGGGTTGGGCGATGATGAAGTCGCCGACGATGATGGCGGAGCCGACGGGTACGTCGGTGGCGGCGACTTCTTCGGTGGAGGTGCTGCCGCATGCGGCGGCGAGGATTCCGGCGAAGGTGGTTGCGCTGCCGACGAGGAAGAGGCGGCGGGAGCAGGCGGGGGCGGTGTGAGTGTCAGACATGCTTCTAGGGTAGCCCACGGGTCCGCCCGTAGCGTCGGCCAATGGGCTGATATAAGTGATAGCCACAGCCCTTATTCGGAGCCGTGGCTATCAGATAGTTTGGTCACCGTGACTAAACGGGGACTACTTAGAGGTTGCCGCCTTCATGGCTGAAACATACTCTGAAAGTTCCTTTTTCAGCCCTTCCATGTCCGAAACCTTTTGCGCGGGCAGGTCGTGTTCGGAGAACGATTCCCGTTCCGGCGCGTCGACAAGGTAGCGTTCGATGATCTTGGAGATTGCCGATCCGGTGATCGCTCCCGCTGCCCCGGCGGCGATTGCGTCGGCTACGTGTTGGGGCGTGGAGATGCCGAAGCCTAGCAGCACTGGCGCGCCGCCGAACTTGGAGGCGTTCGTGACTACGTCCGCCAACCCGGTGGTCGAGGATTCCTTTTCGGCGCCGGTGACGCCGTCGCGGGAGATGGCGTAGATGTAGCCCTTCGAGTGTGCGGCCACGCCGCGTAGGACTTCTTCGGATGCTTGCGCTGGGGCGATGAAGATGGGGTCGACCCCGGCCTCTACCGCGGCTGAGGCGAAGGGGACGCCTTCGCGCACGGGGATGTCTGGCAGGAGGACGGAATCGGCGCCGGCTTCGTGGAATTCGGTGTAGAACTTGTCCACTCCCCTGGTGAATGGCACGTTGCCGTAGATGAGCATGCCAATCGGGATGTCGGGGAACTCTGAACGGATTTGGCGGATTTGGGCAAGACACTTATCGACGGTCGCCCCGCCGGCCAGTGCTCGGATGTGAGCTTTTTGGATGGTTGGGCCGTCAGCGACTGGGTCGGAGAACGGGACGCCTAGTTCGAGGGCGTCTGCTCCGGCGGCGATGACGGTGCGGATGATCTCCATCGATTCTTCCGGCGATGGGTCATTGAGCATGAGGAAGGGGACGAATGCTCCGGATGGTTTTTCGGCCGCGCTCAGTGCGCGGAACATGTTTTCGTAGCGCGACATTAGTTCTTCTCCAACTTGAGCTCGGGGTTCTGGTCGAGGGTGCGGCGGACGTGGTCGACGTCTTTGTCGCCGCGCCCGGAGAGGCAGACCAGGATGTTGAGGTCTTTGCCTTCTTCTTGCGCGGTTTTGGCGCGTTTGAGGGCGTAGGCGAAGGCGTGTGAGGATTCCAGCGCTGGGATGATGCCTTCGTAGCGGGCGAGCATCTGGAATGCTTGCAGTGCTTCGGCGTCGGTGATCCCCACGTAGGTGGCGCGGCCGGAGTCGTGCAGGTATGCGTGTTCTGGGCCGACGCCTGGGTAGTCGAGGCCTGCGGAGATGGAGTAGGACTCGGTGATTTGGCCGTCGGAGTTGCGCATGAGGTAGGACTTGGCGCCGTGGAGGATGCCGATTTGTCCGTTGTTGATGGTTGCGCCGTGCTTGCCGGAGTCGAGGCCGAGGCCGCCGGGTTCTGCGCCGACAAGTTCTACGCCGTCTTCGTCGATGAAGTCGGCGAACATACCGATGGCGTTGGAGCCGCCGCCCACGCATGCGGTCACAACGTCGGGAAGGCGTCCGGTGCGTTCGAGCATCTGGGCTTTTGCTTCTTCGGAGATGACGCGGTGGAAGTCTTTGACGATGCGCGGGAATGGGTGTGGTCCTGCCGCGGTTCCCAGGAGGTAGTGGGAGGTGTGGAAGGTTGCGGTCCAGTCGCGTAGTGCTTCGTTGACGGCGTCTTTGAGGGTGCCGGAGCCGGAGTCGACGGGGACTACGGTGGCTCCGTGGAGGCGCATGCGGTAGACGTTGGGTTGTTGCCTTTCGACGTCTTTTGCGCCCATGTAGATGACGCATTCCATGTCGAGGAGGGCGCATGCGAGTGCGGTGGCGGTGCCGTGTTGTCCGGCGCCGGTTTCGGCGATGATGCGTTTTTTGCCCATCTTTTTGGCCAGGAGGATTTGGCCGATTACCTGGTTGGTTTTGTGGGCGCCGCCGTGGACGAGGTCTTCGCGTTTGAGGAAGATCCGCACGTTCCCGGCCTTATTCGACTTAGCCCCACTCGAATCTGCCGGCAACGGCAGATTCGAACATTCCGTGATGGGTGTTGGCCGGCCGAGGTAGTCGCGGAGGAGGCGTCGGTATTCGGCCATGAATTCGGGGTCGTTCCACGCTTCGACGAAGGCTGCTTCGAGTTGGTCGAGTGCGGGGATGAGTGATTCTGCGACGTATTGTCCGCCGAAGTCACCGTAGTATGCGGGGAGTATGGTTTTTCCGCCGGCTGCGGCGTCGGTGTCGCCGTTGAATGGGTTGGTCATGGTGGTCTTTCTTTATGCGAGGCGTGCTTCTTCGAGTGCGCGTACTACTTGGCCGGGGTCTTTGTAGCCGGACCAGTTGGTGGCGCCGGGGTGTTCTTTGGTGGAGGTGCGCTGCCCGCCTGGGCCTGGTTGTGGGGCGTCGATGTCCCAGGCGCCGTATTCGAGTCCGGAGTTGAGGTCGACGCCGAGGACTCCGGTGTCTTTGGCTGCGCGGACGGTGGCAGCGTTGATTCCTCCGGCGAGCAGTGAGATCTGCTTGACGCTGTCGGGGATGGCGTCCCAGTCGAAGGTCTGGCCGGTTCCGCCGTCGCCGGAGTCGAGGATGAGCTTATCGACGATCCCCTGCCCCGCCAGCGCTTCCGCGACAGCTGGGCCGTCCACGTTGGTCATCGAGACTGCGCGCCATACTTCCGTGCCCTCGGGAACGGATGCCCGTACGCTCTCTACGAGCGCCAGTTCTGCGTCCACGGAGCCTTGATAGGGAGCGTGGATCTGCACCGCATGGACGCCCAATGCGGCGAGTTCTTCCCACCCGCTCGTGCGGCGTGAGACCGCGACGAACCGGAGGTGCGGCGTTTCCTGAATAATCTCGGTGGCCGTTTCACGTGAAACATTGCGTGGCGAGGCCTCTTCGAAGATCAGCCCGCCGTAGACCGCACCGGCTGCTCGAGCGAGCTGCGCCTCGGTGATGGTGCGCAATCCGCACACCTTGTTGGGTCCGTACACGAGTTCGCGCGCTGCAACATCGACGTCCGGTTGGCTGGTCAGTTGGGAGCCCACGAGGAATCCGTCGGAGTGGCCAGAGAGTTCACGCACGGTGGCGTGGTTGCGTACGCCGGATTCGGAGATGACCACTGCATCGGAAGGGATCAGTGCTTCTAAGCGCGCGGAGCGGCTCAGGTCGATGGAGAGGTCGTGGAGGTTGCGGTGGTTGATGCCGAATATTTTGGCACCGAGGCGTGTGGCCCGGGCGACCTCTTCTTCGGTAATGACTTCCGTAATCACGTCCAGCCCCAGCGATGATGCCAGTTCGGAGAGCTCAGTGTATTCCTCGTCGGTGACGATGGAGAGCATGAGCAAGATGGCGTCGGCCCCGTAGTATCGCGCGGCGATGACTTGTGCGCGGTCGACGATGAAGTCTTTGCACAGGACTGGCAGGTGCGTGTTTGCGCGTACGGCTGCGAGGTGTGCGTAGGAGCCGCCGAAGTAATCGGGTTCGCAGAGCACGGAGATGCCTACCGCGTAGCGCGAGTAGATGCGCGCAATGGCGGACGGGTCGTAGGAGGGGCGGATCATGCCCAAGGAGGGTGAGGCGGACTTGCATTCCATGATAAAGTGGCGCCCTTCCCTACCTGCGCGCCCGCGGCCCGCGTTCCCCGACACGGTGCGGAACTCTTCCGTACCCCGGAGCACGTCGTACAACGACCGCGTAGACCGCGGCAGCGCGTCAACGTCCACATCAGCCACCTGCGCTTGAATCTCAGGGAGGTGTGCTCTGCGTCCCGCGGTGATGTTTTCGAGGACTGTGGGGAGTTTATCCGGCATAGTTGGCCTCCTCGTGCTTGCGCAACCAGTCGTTGACTGTGCCGTTGTCGATGAGTTCGAGTGCGCGGTCTACGCCGGCACGCAAGGAATCGGCGGCGCCGGTGATGTAGAACATTGCGCCGGCGGAGGCGGCGATGGCTGCGCGGTGTGCTGGCTTGCCCTTGCCGGCGAACACGTTGTACAGGTGCTGCGCGTTTTCTTCGCCGTCTCCGCCGACGAGCTCGTCCAGCGAGTACGTCTCCAGGCCGAGATCGGAGGGCGTGATGGTGTATTCGTTAATCTCGCCATCGCGGCCGAGTTCCCAGACCTGGGTTGGCCCCCAGACGGCGATTTCGTCGGTTCCTGCGCCGTGGACGACCATGGCGCGGCCGCGTCCGAGGTCGCGGAATACTTCGGCGATCATGTGGCCGACTTCGGGGTTGGCTACGCCCATGATTTGGTATTCGGGGCGTCCTGGTGAGAGGACTGGGCCTAACGTGTTGAACAGTGTGGGGACCTTGAGCGCGCGGCGTACGGGTTGTACGTGGGAGACGGCTGGGTTGTATGCGGGTGCGAAGAGGAAGGTGAAGTTGGAGGCTTCGAATTGGCGTACGGCGCGTTCTGGGTCGAGGTCGAGTGGGATGTTCATGGCTTCGAGGACGTCCGCGGAGCCGGATTTGGAGGAGACGGAGCGGTTGCCGGATTTCACCATCTTGACTCCCCCGGCTGCGGCGACGAGGGATGCGCCGGTGGTGATGTTGATGGTGTTTTTGCCGTCGCCGCCGGTGCCTGCGGTGTCTAGGATTCCTTCGCCGGTGATGGCGAAGGGTCGGCCGGCTGCGATGAATGCTTGCGCAGCGCCTAGGAGGTCGGCGTAGGTTTCGCCGCGGGTCCTAATGGTCGCGAGCAGCGCCGCGATGTGGATGTCGTCGTAGTCGCCGACGGTCAGTGGCGTGAAGACCTCCTTGGCCTCCTCGACGGTCGGGTTCGGGTTATCCAGGAACTTAATCAGGTTGTCCAGTGTGTTCTGTGAAGTCATAATTCCTATCCTTTCATGTTTCACGTGAAACATCTTTAGTTTGCTTATCGACGATTCAGCGCCTCAAGGCACCGCTCCAAAATAATGGGGCCGGTCGGGCTGAGTACCGACTCCGGGTGGAACTGCAGCCCCAGCGCCGCATACCCGCCCGAACCGGGAATCGCAGCTGCTTGTACCACGTCCCCGATCTTCGAGTTTGACCACGCGAGCACCTCAAATTCCGTGGGTGGCTCTGTGCATCCCAACGAGTGGTATCGGGCGATCGGAACCCGCGTCCCCGGTACGCCTGGGTGTGCTGGGTCGCGGTCCACGGTCAACCCCTCGAAGATCCCGCACGATTGCCCTGCCACAGTCAGCGACATCTCCCCTTTAGTCCCGTGCACAGGTCCGCATGGTTCGACGGTCCCGCCGAAGTGGTCGAGCAGCGCCTGGAATCCCAGGCAGATTCCCAGCACGGGAATCCCCCGCTCCAAACTCTCCCGCACAACGTCCATGAGGTTGCCGGCCTCAGTCGGGTGCCCAGGCCCCGGTGAAAGCACCACTACGTCCGGAGAACCGCCCAAAGCCACGGATACATCAACCGTGTTGCGGTAGACGGTGCAGTCGTGTCCGGTCTGTGCGAGCGCGTCGACGAGGTTGTACACGAACGAGTCTTGGTTATCGATCAGCGTGATCTTCACTGTTAGCGCTCCACTTCTACGTCGTTGCCGTTGTGTCCGGCGGCCAGCGCCAGGGCTTTCAGTACGGCGAATGCTTTGTGGACGGTTTCGTCTGCTTCGGATTGCGGGTTGGAGTCGCGTACCACGCCCGCGCCTGCTTGTACGACCGCTACCCCGCCCTGTACGTAGGCGGACCGGATAACGATGCACGTATCCATCGACCCGTCGCCGCGGATGTATCCGACTGCCCCGCCGTAGGATCCGCGCCGCTGTCCTTCGACGCCGCGCAGCAGTTCGGTGGCGCGGATCTTGGGCGCGCCGGTGAGCGTGCCCATGTTCATGCATGCCCGGTATGCGTCCAGGGCATCCAATTCGGGCTTCAACTCAGCAGTAACCCGCGATACTAGGTGCATGACTCGCGAGTACCTATCTACCTGTAGCAGGTCTGCCACGCGCCGCGTTCCGGGTACACCTACGCGAGCCAAATCGTTGCGCGCCAAGTCCACGAGCATGGTGTGCTCCGCGAGCTCCTTCGGGTCAGTCCGCATGTCCAGCTCATTGCGGATGTCCAGTTCTGCATTAATCGAACCATCCGCGTTCAATCCCCGCGGCCGCGTACCGGCAATTGGGTACAGTTCCACTTTCCTGTCCCCCGGCGTGAATTTTAGGTTCGATTCCGGCGATGCCCCGAACAGTTCAAATACTTCTGGGTTATCGCCGACGGTGTCGCGCACGTAGAACATGTATGGGCTGGGGTTCGTGGCGCGTAGTTGTTGGTATGCGGCAAACGCGTCCTTGCATTCGGCGGTAAAGGAGCGCGCTGGCACGACCTGGTAGATGTCCCCCTGGTAGATATTGTTTTGTAGCGCCTGGACGTCGGCACGGAAGTCCGCGTCGCTCACCGACGCGGTGACAGTAAACGGCCCGTGCCCTTCTTGCTTATCGACGCCCACCTGTCCCCCAATCCGGCCCGCAATCTGCCGCAGTTCTCCGGCTAGGCTTTCGGCCTCTTCCTCGGTTGCAATCCCGATGAGTTCGGCCGTGCGTTCCTGGTGGTCGATGGTGAGGATAATCTGTCCGACAACGAAGTGATAGTCCGGGAACGTGTTCGGCCCCTCGGGTACCTCGGGGAGCGTTTCGAAGGAGGCCAGATAGTCGAATGCCCATCCGCCGAGTAGGAGCGGCAGGTTCTCCTCCCCCGGCACGGTTGCGGGGCTGCTGAGGATGCGCAGCGCCTCCATCGAGGAGAGTGCCGTCAGCCGTTCCGCCTCAGTGGTAGCAAATCCTTGGGGGTAATCCAGCACGAGGCGCGATGTTTCACGTGAAACAATCTTCGCCTGTGTCTCATTCGCCAGATGCCCCACCAGCGCTTCGCCGTAGGGGGTGTACGCTTCCGCGGTTACTTTGGTGCCATCGCACTGGATTCGGAGAGCCGCGCCAAGGATCGCGATGGAGTGCAACCCTGATTTCGTGGAAACATCCGCACTCTCGAGGAGCGCAGTGTGATCGTGCGCGGTTCCGCCGAGTTCGGCGAATAGTGCGGACGCATCCTCCGTGTAGGGGATGTTTTCCCGGAGGATTCGGATCCCTTTAAGTCTGTCGACCATTCATTACCCTTCGATTCATTTCGTCACTGTGTCGTTTATTCTTGTGAACCGGTGCGGGTATGGGAAAGGCCCGCCGCTTCACGTGAAGTTGGCGAGCCTTAGTGTTTCTAAGTTTTAGGGGTGCACTTTAACGAGTGGCCCGCCAGCTGGCGCGCCACCACCACTGACTGTTCAGTGATGCCTGAGCGGTAGTTGTATGCATGGGGAAAACTATAGCCCTGTTCTGGTGGCCGTGCAATATTAATATTCAACCGCTACATATCCAGGTTTTTGGCAGTATTCCGTAAGGCTTCGAGGTTTACGGCGGGCTTCGCGCCGCCCCGCTGTTCCTCTGCGATGGCACGTGCATCCACTGCGGCAACAGTGTGTGCAGCCTTTGCAGCCCCGGTGCCCACGGAACCTAAAGCAATCACGATGGTGAGTGCCGGGAGGGTCCACCACCATCCGGTAGCCACAAAGCTAAAGGCGCCACCAAACGCGAGGGCGACCGCACCGAGCACCCAGAAAGGGCCGGCAATTTTGTGGGCCAATTCCCACAAGTCTTCCGACTTGCGCACTTCCGGGACTTTCAGGCCGATAAAGGAGTTGCCGGGGAGTTTTCCGGTCCACCCCAGTGCGCCAACGATGGCGAGCAGTACGGCGATGACGAGCAGAATTATTCCAAGGATCACATGGGAGAGTGTACTGCCGGCATGTGCATGCAGCCCACAAAGCCTTGCGAGACTCCCGATCTGACATATGATGACACGCTGATGTAATTAATTGCATACTTAAAGAATATGTGACCTGCGATTAATTAAAGATAGGTAAACACTTATTTACGTGTGCCGATTGAGCGTAAAAGACAAGCAAAAACAACGTTCTATTTACAAGATGGATGCCGCGACTGAATCTAATCCGTTAAATAAATTCAAAATCCTAGCGAAGCGTGTAGACAATTCTCATTGAATTCCAAGAGATGATAAGATACTTCACAGGTTAGGTGTCTTCAGGTGTTGAGTCATGCACATCTGGAGGCCAACCGGGAAACTATTTTCGTCAATGCACTGCTCACGGGTGGTGCGTTTGAGGAGTGAAGGACTCACATGACTAAAAATACTAAGAGCGCCTCAGGTCTCGCCCTGAGTGGCTTGGTCCTTAAGGATCGTATGCGCACCCTGATTGCTGCGGGTGCTGCAGTTGCAATCACCGCAACGGGTACCGTCGTTGTTCCGGCAGTTTCCGGTAACGGCGCAGTCGCGTACGCGCAGGAGGCTGCGGCAAACCAGCCGGGGAAGAATAAGATGGTTCCTGATGCCATCTACACTAAGGCGGGCTGGCGCGATTTCTACGGCTACCATGGATACGCCTACATCAACAAGAATGACAACCCGAATGATATTGAGGACTCCAATGAGCCTCTCGTGGGTAACGTCATTTATCTGCAGTACGTCACGGGTAAAGGCGTCGTGTCCCCGACCTTCTACACCTTGACCGACTCTGAAGGACGTTTCTCATTCGATCTGTCTCAGTCGATAACGGGGCCGGCGGGTGCACCTGAATTTGACTTGACAGATAGTAACGTCCGCGTTCGCGTATGGGGTGAAAACCCAGATGAGTCGAAGTACTCCGTAGTCATGTCTGGTGACATGAGGTCGGGTAAATACTCAACCCGCTTGGATCGTGTTCAAGAATCCTGGAACTTCACTGCCGGTCCTGCGGGCTCCCGTGTCAGCAACGGAAGGTTCGTGCTGGAAGAAAAACCAAACTTGGTGGGTTGGCTGGCAAAACCGCAGGATCAGTGGACGGTTGCCACTGACGGCCAGACTGGTGAGCCAACAGTTGACGGATTATTCAATGATTACGGCCAGTACGGTGCTATCGGCAGCGTTGTAAGCGCTTCGCGCGTGTGGTGGGAAAACAATGAGAATGCCGGTGGACTGCCTGACTACTATGGCTATAACACCAACAAGGGTGACCGTGGCGCCAATGGCATGAAGGTTGTCGCTTCCTACCTCAATGATGAGGTTGCACGCCAGATTGACGCTTGGAAGGACGCTAATAAAGGGTTCACCGTTGAGCAGGAGCGTGCTGCTCAGGAACGAATCATCAAGGAATACGTCGCCGAACACGGCGAGGGCTCACACATCGCTGAGACGGTTGTCGCACCTGCGAAGGCAGACGGCCAGTTCTACATTCCGTTTAAGGGTCTCTATGGCGATACACGGTATAAGGAAAACCAGACGGCGCAGGTGTCTAACAAGCTAGCGCCGGGTGAATTTGGTACTCTCGCGCCGACTTACGTGCCTGAAGAAGGCGGATCGCGCTACGCGGCATTTAGTAGCTTGGCGATTAACCAGTCGAAGAAACGCCACGTCAACACGGACTACATGTATGTCTACCCGTTGGTTGAGGGCTACGGCGTACGTATGTCGTCGTTCCCGGTAAACATGTTCCAGGATGTTCGTTCCACCGGTGGCCCTAAGGTTGATCCTGGCGTCACCATTAACGGTGTTGATTTCCCAATCATTACCGCGGAGCCGATTTTTGACATCCCTGAGTACAACTCGTACGACAACAAGGGTCGCGCTGGTTCGAAGGTCACCACGAAGACTGCTGGTCTGATTCCGAATGCTGACTACGCAATCCGCTGGTATGCAACTGATCCTTCGGGCAAGCAAGTTGAACTTGAGGATAAGATCTGCAAGGTCAAGTCCGACAACACTGGCGCTCTGCCTTCCTGTGACTTCGAGGCACCTAAGGACCTCGACGAGACCACGGTGTACACCGCTGCATTTGTTGCCGTTGATCCAGTTTCCGGTGAGGTTGATAACACCTGGATGATGGCAGACTCGTTTACTGCTGTTGTTCCTGAGAAGCTGCCTCTTGGCTCGGTCGGAACAGCTTACGGCGAGAACAACCCAGCACAGCACTTTGAGAAACTCCCAGACAACAAGGTTGAAGGCACTGAGCCTGTCTACCGCGCAGAGGGTCTTCCTGAAGGTCTGTCGATTGATCCTGCTACTGGCAAGATTTCTGGAACCCCAACGAAGCCAGGTACTTCCGAAGTTATTGTTACCCGTGAAGTCGAGGTAAAGGTTTCCAAGACTAATGATCAGGGTCAAAAAGAAGAGACAACGGTAACGCAAAAGGAGCAGGTCGTAACGCAGCTCGTAGTTACCGACACTCCTTTGGCGGACGGTACTGTTGGACAGCCTTACGAGCAGGAAGTGAAGCCTGAAGGCTTCCCTGTGAAGTCTGAGGAGAACCCGAACGGCTACACCATCAAGGACGGCTCTCTCAACGTTGAGGGGCTACCCGAGGGACTGACTTTCGATCCTGCTACCGGCAAGATCACCGGTACCCCAACTGCTAAGACTCCAGAGGGCGAGAACGCTCCTTCTGAGAAGAATCCGAACGTCAAGGTTACTTACACGCTCGTTGACAAGAAGGGCAACGAAACCCAGGTAACTGACGAAGTACCTCTCAAGGTCGTTGATGCAGTTCCTACTGCAGACACTGTCCAGCCTGAGTACGGCAACACGCTAGTCGTTCCTGGTACCCCAGCAACCGCAACTCCTACGTTCAAAGACAAGGATGGCAAGGACGTTGCTAAGCCTGAGGGCGCTAAGTTCGAACTGAAGAACCCAGATGGCTCCGACTACGTCGCACCTGAGGGCTACAAGGTAACCGTTGATCCTGAGACCGGCGTTGTCACCGTTGAAGCTCCTGCAAAGCCAAATGGTGAGACCGCTGAGGAGCTGAAGGTTCCTGTCAAGGTCACCTACACCGATGGCTCCACCGATGATGTGACCGCACCATTCCAGTTGGATACTGATGGTGATGGAACCCCTGACGTCACCGATAAGGATGACGATGGTGATGGCATCGAGGACAAGGATGAAAAGGAGAAGGGTTCCAACCCGAAGGACGGTAACTCCGCTCCGACCACCATTGGTGACATTCCTAACCAGAATGTCACCGTTGATAAGGCAATTGACCCTGTCAAGGTTGTAGTCACTGATGCTCCGACCGGCAGCACCGTTGAGGTCACTGGTCTTCCAGAGGGTGTGACGTACAATCCTGAGACTGGTGAAATCACTGGTACTCCAACCAAGCCTGGTACCTCTGAGGTCAAGGTTGTTGTCAAGGACAAGGATGGCAAGCCTGTTATCGGTGCTGATGGCAAGCCTGTCGAAAAGACCTTCACCTTCACCGTTGCTGACAAGCCAGTCGATGGTCCGAAGATCGTCGGTGGCAAGCAGACTGATGAGGTTCCTGCTGACGGTAACCCGAAGAAGTTGGATGACAAGATCTCCGGCCCGACCGACGGCCTGACCGGTGAGGTCAAGGACAAGGACGGCAACCCGATTCCTGGTTCCAAGGTTGAGATCACCCCTGACGGTGAGATCAAGGTAACCGTTCCTGAGGGCACCGACCCGCAGGATGGCAAGGTCACCATCAAGGACAAGGATGGTAAGGACCTCGGTGATATTGACATCAAGATCACCGATAAGGCTCCGGAAACCAAGATCGTCCCTGGTACCCAGACTGATGAGGTTCCAGCTGACGGTAACCCGAAAACCCTGGATGACAAGATTTCCGGCCCAACCGACGGCCTGACCGGTGAGGTCAAGGACAAGGACGGCAAGGTTATCCCTGATGCCAAGGTTGAGATCACCCCTGACGGTGAGATCAAGGTAACCGTTCCAAAGGGCACCAACCCTCAGGACGGCAAGGTCACCATCAAGGACAAGGACGGTAAGGACCTCGGTGATATTGAAATCAAGATCACCGATAACACCGCTCCTTCCATCGACAACGTGAAGTCCGATGACAAGAAGATCACCGGCACCGGCGATCGTCCAAACGAGGACATCACTGTCACCTTCCCAGATGGCACCGAAGCAAAGACCAAGACCGACGACAACAACAAGTTCGAGGTCCCAGTCCCAGCTGACAAGCCGCTGAACAATGGCGACACCGTCAAGGCTAAGGATGGCAACAGCAACGAGTCCGAGCGCATCGTTGGTGCAACCGACGCGGATACTCACAAGCCAAGCTACGGCGCTGAAAACACCCGTACCGGCGTCAAGGTTGGCGAGAACGCCGATACTCCTAACCCGTTTGCTACCCCAGCACCGGTCAAGGACGTAAAGGTTGACACCCCAGCAGGTGCTAAGTACTGGACCTTCACTCCGAAGGCTGACCTGTCCGGCATCATCAACGGCCAGGCTCCAACGGCTGAGAACCTGAAGGCTGAGTACACAACCGAAGCTGACAAGATTGGCAAGTCTTGGGACAAGTTCGTAGAGATCTTCACCCCGATCGCTAAGCCAGAGACCAAGGTTGACTTCACCTTCGAAGACGACTCCACTAACTCTGCAAACGCAAAGTGGGATCTGCTGGGCAAGGATGGCAAGTCCATCCTCGACCCGAACGGCGACGCTGATGGCGATGGCACCTCCAACAAGGATGAAATCGACAACGGCAACAATCCGTTCGACAAGGGTGACAAGCCTAGCGCTCCGACCACCGTCGACCAGGGCAATGTCAAGCCGGTTAACCCAACCGACGACAAGCAGGGCACTGGCGTTATCGTCAACAACCCTGACAAGGACACCAAGGTCACTGCTAAGGATGAAGACGGCAAGACTGTTCCTGCAGTCATCAACCCTGAGACCGGTGAAATCGAAGTAACCCCAGGTAAGGACGTCGATGGTCCTATCACCGTCATCGTTGAGGATCCTGAGCTGCCTGGTGGCAAGGTTGAGATCGAGGTTCCTGTCAACGGCCACGAAAAGGGCCGCGATGACAACGGTTCCGACAAGGGGAAGACCTCTGTCGACCAGGGCAACGTCAAGCCGGTTAACCCAACCGACGACAAGCAGGGCACTGGCGTTATCGTCAACAACCCTGACAAGGACACCAAGGTCACCGCTAAGGATGAAGACGGCAAGACTGTTCCTGCAGTCATCAACCCTGAGACCGGTGAAATCGAGGTAACCCCAGGTGCTGACGTTGATGGTCCTATCACCGTCATCGTTGAGGATCCTGAGCTGCCTGGTGGCAAGGTTGAGATCGAGGTTCCTGTCAACGGCCACGAAAAGGGTCGCGACGACAACAAGAAGCCTGCCGGTTCCTCCGAAGGCATCGACGTTCAGAAGTGTGTTGCTACCGGCCTCGGTCTGGGCATCCCATTCCTGGCACTGGTTCCTCTGGCCCTCGGCCAAGAGCTGAACATCCCAGGCGCCAAGGAAATGAACGCTCGTATCAGCCAGCAGATTCAGGATGCAAACACCGCGCTCCAGCAGCGTGCAGGTATCTTCAACCCACAGCTGGCACAGTGGGTCGATAACCTGAACAACACCCTGAAGTCGCCACAGGTACAGCGCGGTCTGCGCCTCGCAGGTCTGCTCGCCTACGGCCTAGTCGCTGGTCTGACCATCGCTGACCAGTGCATGCCAGCAGAAAAGCAGTCCTCCCAGAAGACCGACCTCTTCGGCTCCCTCTCCTCCAAGAAGGATCAGCCAAAGGACAACGCGTCTTCCAAGAAGGATCAGCCAAACGCTAACGGTTCCTCCAAGGAAGCACCAGCAACCGAAGCACCAGCAACGGACGCTCCAACAGCCGAAGAGAACACCCCTAACGCTGAGCAGCCAACTGACGAAGCAGTACAGCCAGAAGCATCCGCAACTGACACCACTGCAGACGCAACCGGCGAAGAGGCATAGTTAGAACACCACTAACAAAACCTCCCCCAGAACCCCAACTCCCCTCGGGAGTTGGGGTTCTCCCCATTTAAAAAGCAACCCCAACTGCTACGGTCAACATATGAAGAAACTCACCACCGCAGCAGCAACCATCCTCCTCACCGCAAACCTACTCACCCCCGCCACAGCACACGAAGCGCCCAACCCCGGATCCTCACAAACCGAACTCAACCAATGGCAACACGACCCGCTCGGTGCACTCGTCTAGGGGATCATAAAAACCGGTGCAAACATCCTCCAATCAAACGCGTTCGTCGCAAGCGTCGCATCCATGTACGCAATGGGACCCATCGGTCCACAAACGGGTGCCATCGCCGAACTCACCCACTGTGCCAACACGGCCACATCCTCAAACCCCACCGGAGCCGCTAGATACATCGGCGCGGCAGTATGCCTCCTAACCAACCCAGGACTCCAACAACGCCTCGCTGACCAAGCCACCAACCCCCACTACCGCTAGGCGGCAGCCCCCTACCCCCAAATGTGGATAACGGCCATAAATTCTTAGCCAAAAGTTAGGCGCAAACACGCCGGTAGTGTACTGTTTTAGCAAACAAATCAATGCCCAACGGCTATAAATTTGCTAGAAAGACACGCCGGATGAACCTCAAAAAACTAAGCGGAAACCTCCTCGTCCGCATCATCGTCGCCATCATACTTGGCGTCGTATCCAGCTTCTTCTTCCCAGAATGGCTGGCACGCATCTTCATCACCTTCAACAGCCTCTTCTCCAACTTCCTCGGATTCTTCGTCCCCATCCTCATCTTCGCGCTCATCACGCCAGCCATTGCAGGCCTCGGTCGCGGCGCAGGTAAGTGGCTCGGACTGACCGCAGGTGTTGCGTACCTCTTCACCATCGTCTCCGGCCTGTTGGCCTACGTCACCGCACGAGGCCTCTACCCCACCCTCCTCGGCGACACCAACGTCAACGCCGTCGCAGACATCTCAGAGGGCGAACTCGAGCCATACTTCTCCATCGAAATGACCCCACCATTTGAGGTCATGACGGCCCTCCTCCTGGCCTTCTGCCTTGGCATCGCGATGACTACGGTGAAGTCGGAAACCATGTACAAGGTGTCCCGCGAACTCGAGCAGGTCGTCATGAAGGTCATCTCAGCCTTCGTCATCCCACTGCTGCCGGTATTCATCTACGGCATGTTCCTCTCCCTGGGCATGAACGGAAACCTGCGCGAAACCTTCGTAGTCTTCGGTAAAGTCCTCGTGCTCTCGATCGCAGGCACGCTGGTGTACCTCCTCATCCAGTACCTCATCGCAGGAGCCATCGCCGGCAAGAACCCATTCAAGTCCCTGGGGAACATGATGCCGGCGTATGCGACGGCACTGGGAACGTCGTCAAGCGCGGCAACCATCCCTGTCACCTACGCGGGCGTACTGAAGAACGGCGTGGACCGCAACGTCGCCGGCTTCGTTGTGCCGCTGTGCGCAACGATCCACCTCGCCGGCTCCATGATGAAGATCATGCTGTACGCATTCGCCATCGTGTACATGGCAGGCATGGACGTCTCCCCGGGTCTGGCCATCGGCTTCCTGCTCATGCTCGGTATCACCATGATCGCCGCACCAGGCGTACCGGGTGGCGCAATCATGGCGGCCGTGGGTCTGCTTGGCTCCATGCTGGGCTTCGACGAAAACCAGGTCGCCCTCATGATCGCCGCGTACATTGCTGTTGACTCCTTCGGCACCGCAGCGAACGTCACCGGTGACGGTGCGCTGGCACTGATCATCGACAAGTTCGCTCGTGGCAAGATCAAGCCAGTCGAAGAAATGGACTTGGATGACGCCTCCCTGGCCTCTGCAGGGTTCTCCTCCCAGCACTCCAAGGGTGCCCTGCACTCCGCAGCCGCCGAAGCCGTAGGATACGGCCGCACCGCGGGTTCCGCAGCGGACGATAGGTTCTTGCTCGCCGAGTCGGAAAGCGGCCCCGACTCCACCCGGGTAGGCGAAGACGTCTCCCCCGACCGGTTGACCAACGGCCGGCTAATCGAAGAAGCCGGCGACCAAGCAGGCGAACGATAAAAAAATTGTGCCACCCGCGCGGGTGGCACAATTTTTTTAACTCCGGGCTATCCGGATCATCTCCGGCGTAATCGTGATGATGTGCGCCAACATGGCCAGCACACCAATCGAACCCACCACCCCGATAATGATCTGGGTGGTTAATTCTTGCCGGGCGGCGTCGGCGTCGTCCTGGTTCTTCTTATCCGAACTCATCTTCTCCAACGCGGCCAGGCCCGTGCGCTTCTTGAACTCCTCCTCATTGAAGGGGAATTCGCGCTTGATGTCGTCGCCAAGTGTGTCCGTGCCAAGCTTGTCCTTGAGCGTGTCCGAGACCTTATCGGCGCCAATCTTTTCCTTGATCTTGTCCCCATCCGGCTTCACGCCGTCCAGGGGGCCGATCTGCAGATGGTCCTTGATGCGGTCCTTGGCCTTATCGCCCAAGTTCTCCCCGCCAATACCTTTCAAGATCTTGTCCGGGTCAATCTGGAACTCCTTGCCCAAGGCCTGGCCCAGGCCTTCCGTGCCCAGCTTGTCCTGCAACTGCTTCGAGAAAGCATCGCCGGAAACCTTGTTCAGACCAATCTCCTTGGCCACAGCCTCGGAATCGATGGTCAGCTCGGGGAGCTTGTCGGTGCGCAGACGATCCTTGACCTTCTGCACAACCTTATCGCCAAGCTTGTCCAACGCCGCCTGCAACTCCGGGTGCAGGCCACCAAGGGCCTGGACGTCGGGGTCGTTCTGAAGCTCCAGAATCTCCTTCAACTCCGGCAGGCCCGTCAGCGTGGAGATCAGCCAAATCTCAAAACTCGACAAGGGGCGCGCCTGCGCGGGCTGGGCAACCGTACACGTCACCGCGGCTACGGTAACGAGGCTCACTGCAACACGATTCATACTTACATCGCATTCTTAGCCAGCGGAATCATGTGCAAAATCGCGGCAATCAGGCCCAAGGCACCGAAGAGGCCGGCGAACACACTCAGCATCTGCACAGAAGGCTTGCTGGAGGTGTAATCGATGAGGTCCTCACCAATCTTGCCCAACGTCTTGCCACCGGTCAGCTTGTCCAGCGACTTATCAATGATGTCCTGCGCGACCTTATCCAACGTGTTGCCACCCATGGACTTCAAAATCATGCCGGCCACCACGTCATCGACCGGGCGGTTGCCCAAGGCTTCGCGCATGATGTTCAAAATGATGTCGTTGAGCTTGTCGTCGCCCAAGAACTGGTCGACGGTCTCCGCCAACACCTTATCCAGGGTCTTGCCGCCCATGGACTTGATGATGGTGTTGGAAATGGCGTCGTCGATACCCTGCTCGCCCAGAGCCTCGCGGATGGCGCCCTGGATGATGTCGTTGAGCTTCTGCTCCCCGATCAGGCCCTTCATGAACTGGTCGATCGTTTCGTTGATAACCACGTCCAGGGTCTTGCCGCCCATGGACTTCACGACCGTGTTCGCCAAGACTTCGTCGAGAGGCCGGTTGCCCAGGGCCTCCTTCGTGACACCCACGAGAACATCCTTGAGCTTATCCTCGCCCATCGTGCCCTTCAGGAACTGATCCACGGTCTCATTGAGCACCTGGTCCAGGGTCTTGCCGCCCATCGACTTGATGACGGTATCCGCAATCGCCTGATCAGCAGTCTTGCCGCCCAGAGCCTCCTTCAACGCATTCATGATGATCGCGTTCAAGTCATTCTCACCGATCGCACCCGCGATGAACTTATCCACCGCGTCGCTGATGATCTTATCCAGGCCCAGACGCTTCAGCGGCGTGTTCTCATCCTTGACGTTCTGCAGGTGAGCCTCGCACGCCTGGCCCAGGCGGCGCAGGTCCTCGTTGTTGTAGTGGGTGCGGGCGTTCGCCACAGCGGTAACGACAGGACCCCAATGGTCCTGGGCCCAGCCGCGCATGCGTGCGGAATCGTTGTAGATTGCGATTTCGCGAATGTTGAAGAACGTCTTGTTCGCCTGCTCGATTGGGCGGTACTGCTTCTCCACATCGTAGGTCTGGCCTTCGTCAGCCTTACGAAGATTAGCCGCTGGAACCAGATCTGCAGGCTTAATGTTGTTCGTCGGGAAGGTGATGTTCGTCGGCTGGAACCAGAGGACGCTCTTGAGGGCCGACAGGTCGTCGGCAAGCTCAGGGAGCATGACGATCAATTCGATGGAACCGTAACGGTACTTCTGCGGGCTGTTCCAGAGCTTATTCTCCAGATCCTTGTAGTTGGAGATCTTGCGCTTCATCCCATCGAGGTCACGGATGCTGGCCTTGTTTGCGCGGACATCAGCGTCAGCCTTGGCAAACGCGTCGGCGAGCTCGGGGTGCTTCGCGCGGATCTCCTTCACGGCGTCAAGGTACGCCTGCACGATTGCCTTATCGATCTCCTGGAACGCCGCCTTATCCTCAGGCGCGAACTCGAAGGTGCAACGATTAACATTTTCAGCACCCTGCGTAGCCAACTGGGGTTCAGCAGACGCCTGCGGAACAGAGACGGTGGTCGCAGCGACGGCCGCGGCCACGAAAGAAGACGTCAGGGCAATACGGAAGCGAGAAGCTTTCATGAAAAACGCTTTCTGATAGCGGGGAGAGGGCTCACACGCGTTTGCTGTGAAAACCATCGGACACAATTCAAAATATCGTAAAGAGCCCTTACTTTGTTAACAGACGCGCCTAGACAGTGTGCCAGTCCAAATCAACATGCTCCGGGGTCAGATCGCTTATCGACGACACCCCCATCAACATGAGCGCCCGGTGCATCTCATTGCGGAAAATCTCCAACACGTGCTCCACGCCCTCCGCGCCGGCAGCCATCAGGCCGTACAGGTATGCGCGGCCGATGAGGACGGCGTCGGCACCCAAAGCAACCGCCGCGAGAACGTCCGCGCCACTCATGATGCCCGTATCCAGCAGGATGATCGCATCCTCCCCCAGACGCTCACGAGTCTCCGGCAGCGTGTACAACGGGACCGGCGCGCGGTCCAACTGGCGGCCACCATGGTTCGAGAGCACCACGCCATCCACGCCCTGCTCCATGCAGCGCACCGCATCATCGGCGGTCTGAATACCCTTCACCAGCAAAGTTCCCGGCCAATTGCGGCGCAGCCACTTCAGGTCATCGAAGTTCAAGGTGGCGTCGAAAAGCTTTCCAATCTGGTCAAATGTGGAAAGCCCGTGGCCCAGATTCGCGAAGCCCAACGGCTCAGTGGTGAGGAAATTAACCCACCACTCCGGGCGAATCGCGGCGTCGGCGAACGTCTTCCACGTAAGTTGCGGCGGGAACGTCAGGCCATTGCGCGTATCGCGGTGGCGGGCGCCCGTAATCGGGCAGTCGACCGTGACCATCAGCGTATCCATACCGGCCTCGTGGGCGCGACGCATCAGGTTTTCGCTCATGCCGTGGCCCTCATCCTGCGTCAGGTACAGCTGGAACCAGTTGGCGGCGTTGTTGTTGGCGTTGTTGGTGGCTGCGGCGTTGGTGGCTGCGGCGAGGTCTTCGATCGTGGTGGTGCCCATCGTCGACAGCGTAAACGGGATGCCCGCTTTCGCGGCTGCGCGGGCGCCACCGATCTCCCCTTCCGCATGCATCATCCGGGTAAAACCCGTGGGTGCGATAGCCAGAGGCATACTCATGTCCGTATTGCCGACGCGAGTCTCCAGGCTAATATCCGCCACGTTGCGTAAGACGCCCGGGCGGAACGCCAGCTGATCGAACGCTTCACGAGAACGCGCAAGCGATAGCTCACGCTCCGCCGCGCCATCCACGTACTCAAACGGGCCCTTCGGCGTACGCTTTCTGGCGATTGCGCGGACGTCCCACACGTCCGCGGCCTTCTTCAGGCGGTTCGCGCGGCGATCCGTGGTTGGCAAATCAAGCTTCAGGTAATCCTTCAAGACCTTCGGGTTAGGGAACTGGCGTTTCACAGGGGCAAGGCGATTCAGCTTTGGCGTTTTCATGGGGTTTACGGTACTCCGGGGGCGTTGCGTGGGGTTGGGGGTGCGCGTTTGCGCGGGGAAGGTGTGAATAATTATCGGCTGGGATTAACTTGCCTGGTGGCGGGTGCTCTGGGGAAGGGATGCGACCTGGGATATTAAGTCTGGCTGGTAAGGACAGCGTCGCGGGCGGGTACAGCGGCGCTTGGCGCCCGGCTTGGGGGCTTCTGGCGGAGGGCAGGGGGTGAATAATTATCGGCTGGGGTTAACTTGCCTGGTCGGTGGTGTGTGGCGGAGATTGCGTGACCTGGGATATTAAGTCTGGCTGGTAAGGACAGCTTCGCGGCCGGGTACAGCGGCGCTTGGCGCCCGGCACACAGCACCTGGCAAGCGCCCGACGCTGCCCTAGCGCTAGACGATCAAAGTCGGCCGCTGGTTCCAGGAAGTTGCCCAACAGTCGCATAGCTGTGGATAGGTACGCAGTGCGTACCACTATCCACAGGTTTTTAAAGTGGCAGGTGACAGCAGGCCGATTTCTGCTCAAACTGAAGGTATGAGCACAGTATTTAAGACTCTTGACGGCACAGCGGATCTCATAAACACGCACACCGCCACCGCTAAGTACCTGGAAAAAATTGATATGCGCGGGTACCACAGGCTTATTTCTGGCGTTATCGTGCCACGGACGTGGATGCAAAATCGGCCACCGTGGGTTGTCGCGAAGGAGCAAGTTCATGCGATTGGAAAGGCGACCCCGCGTGCCGTCGTTAGTGGTATTAGTGCAGCGTTATGGCTTGACCTGCACGTTTTAGAAACTCCGAAGAAGGTCGAGCTTACGCTTCCGGGCGATTCGGGATTCCCACCCCGAACTTCGTGGCCACCGGAGGTGACGTACCGGGCGGGCTATCTACCGGCGGGTGAGATGCAGGTTTCCCGGGGAATTCGTACGACGACGATGCCCAGAACCATCTTCGATATAGCGCGTTACCAGGGGATGATGGCGGCGGTCGTGACACTTGATCACGCTTACCGCAACCGTTGGGTTAATAGGCGAACCCTGCTGCTATATACCGAAACGAAGAAGGGACGCAAAGGTAGCGTCGCCTTCCGCGAAACCATCGCGCTCGCTGACGGGAGTTCCGAAAGCCCTGGCGAGAGCGTGCTGCGTGTCCAATTGCGCCAGTCGAAGGACCCGGCCATCAAGACCGTTGAGCCCCAGGCGCGCATCGGTACGTATCGGGTGGACCTGCTGGTCAATGGGCACGTGGTGGTGGAATTCGACGGCAAGCACAAATACGGCGTGGACGGGCAGGACGCGGGACAGCAGATCATCGCGGAAAAGCAACGGCACAATGATCTCGAACGGCGAGGATACCGGGTGGTGCGCGTTACCTGGGACGAGCTCCTCGACGAGGCCAACGGCGTGAGCGCAGCCGTCAAACGGGTGCTCCTCGAGGTAAAACGCTAGGGTGGGCGCATGGCAACACTACTTGTATTTGAATTCCCTTCCACCGGACCGTTCGGCGCCGAAGCCGTGGACGCGTACCGGGAACTTGCAGAAGACATCGCCGGTGAACCGGACCTGGTCTGGAAAGTCTGGACTGAAGACCCGGCACGCGAGGTGGCCGGGGGCGTCTACTTGTTTGCGAGCGAGGGGGCGGCGGTTGGTTACGTCGAGAAGCATACGAAGCGGCTCGAGGGCTTCGGGATTAGTGGCATCCAAGCCGTGAAATACCAGGTCAACGAGGAGCTTTCGAAGATTGATCGCGCAGTCCTCCATGTGGATTGATGCCACCGCCGGGGTCGCCGGCGACATGCTCCTCGGCGCGCTGCTGGACCTCGGCGCGGGCGCCAGCGCCGTGCAGAAAGCCTGGGACGCCGTCCTCCCCGGGGCGCTGAAACTGCAGGTCACACGCGTGCAGCGCGCCGGGCAGGCCAGCACACACGCCGAGCCCGTCCTGCAAGAAGAGGATTCGCCGCACCGGCATCTCTCTGACATCTGCGCGCTGCTCGACGCCGCCGACCTCGACCCGTGGACCCGCACCCAAGCCCGCGCGGTCTTCGAGTTGCTTGCCGACGCCGAAGCGCACGTCCACGGAACCGGGCGCGATACAGTGCACTTCCACGAGGTCGGCGCACTTGACTCGATCGCCGACGTCGTGGGCGTATGCGAAGCGCTGCGCCTCCTCGGCGCCCCGGACGTGCACGTCAGCCCGATCGCGTTGGGTGCCGGGCGCGTGCAGGCCGCCCACGGTTCCATTCCGGTTCCCGTTCCCGCGGTCATGCGCCTCATGGACGGCTGGGCGGCCGCCTCCAACCCCGGGCCCTCGCCTGGTGAGCTGGCCACGCCGACGGGCGTCGCGCTGCTGCGCCACTTCGCGGTAGGTGCACCGTGCGAATCGCCGGTGGGCGTCATCGGTGCAGTGGGCGTGGGCGCGGGCACACGCGACCCGCACGGCTGGCCCAACGTGGTGCGCGCCGTACAGCTCACGGACGCCGGCGAAGACGCGTTAGTGCAGCTCGAAGCCAACGTCGACGACATGGACCCGCGCCTGTGGCCCGGCGTCCTGGGCGCACTCTTAGGCGCCGGCGCGCGCGACGCCTGGCTCACACCCATCCAGATGAAGAAGGGACGCCCCGCCCACACGGTTCACGCACTCGTCGAGGCCGGGCACGCGGACGCGGTGCGCGACGTCTTCTTCACCCACACCACCACCTTCGGCGTGCGTGCGCATGCGGTCACCCGCTCCGTGGCGGAACGCCACTGGGAAGAAGTGCAGGTCCGCGGGCAGACCGTGCGCATCAAAATAGCCACCTGGAATGGCCGGGAGGTGACCCGGCAACCGGAGTACGAGGACATCCGCGCCGCCGCCAATGCCCTCGGCGTGCCGGAACGGGAGGTCGTAGACGCTATCGGGCGGTAATCTGCGCCGCCAGGTGCCCCGCCCCATAACCGTTATCAATATTCACGACCCCCACCCCCGGCGCACACGAATTCAGCATCGTGAGCAGCGGCGCAATACCGCCCGCACCCGCGCCATACCCGACGGAAGTGGGCACCGCCACCACCGGGGCGCTCACCAAACCACCGACTACCGACGGCAACGCCCCATCCATACCCGCCACCACAATAAGGCAACCGGCAGCACGCAGCCGTGACTCATGTTCGAGGAGGCGGTGAATGCCGGCCACGCCGACGTCGACAAGCAAATCCGTGGAGCGACCCAAAAAACGTGCCGTATGCAGCGCCTCCCGCGCGACGGGAAGATCCGACGTGCCCGCGCACACCACCAACACCGACTCGCCCGACGGCTCCGGTGGCGTCCCCGGGTGCGCCAGCAGGCGCGCGAGCGGATCGTAGAACGCGCCGGGCAGCACCTCCTGGACCGCGGCCGCATGCTCCGGATTCGCGCGCGTGAACAGGGTGCCGGGCGGGGCGACCTGCGCGATCGCGCAAACCTGATCGGGCGTCTTCGACTCGCAGAACACCGCCTCAGCGTATCCGCGTCGACGTGTGCGATCCGTGTCCAGGCGCGCAAAATCACCAACCGGCTCAGACATAACGCAACTTCCCTTCCTCCGCGAGCGCCTTCAACGTCATCGCGCCCGACTGTAACCCGCCCAAATCTAGCGTGGCGAACTGGAAACCCACCTTCTTCGCAGCCGCGACGATGGCGCCCCGGTGCTCCAGCGCCATCTGCAGCTCCGCGGGCGGCACCTCAATCCGGGCGATCGCCTCGTGGTGACGCACGCGACAATCCGAAAACCCCAGGTCAAACAGGGTGTCCTCGAGCTGCTCGATCTGGCGCAACTTCTCCGGGTTGACCGGCAGGCCATGCGGAACCCGCGACGCCAAACACGGCGCCGCCGGCTTGTCCGCCACATCCAACCCGAAGTACGCCGCCACCGCGCGCACATCCTGCTTCGTCAGGCCCGCCTCCGCGAGCGGGCGCAGCACCTGATGCTCCGTGGCGGCACGCGCGCCGGGACGGTCCGGGCGAGCGGCGTCGTCGGCATTCTCCCCGTACGCGACGGCGTCGAGATTGTGCTCCTGGATGACCGTCGCATCGATCACGTCGAACATCTCCGACTTGCAGAAATAACACCGATCCGTCCCGTTTGCCTGATAATCCTCGTTCTGTCCCTCCCGCGTTTCGACCTCCACGAGCTCCACCCCAATCTGCCGGGCCGTCGCATGTGCGCGCCTGCGCTCCCGCCGCGCCAACGACGGCGACACCGCCATAATCGCCACCACATTCCCCGCCCCAAGAACGTGCACCGCAATCGCCGTGAGCGTCGCCGAATCCACGCCCCCAGAAAACGCCACGCCCAGGCGCCCACGCGGGAGGTGTTCAGCGACGCGGCCAATCAGAGACTCAGGTGTTTCGGGCTTTTCAGGCATGGCTACTACCCTAACCCGTTGTTTCGCGGGCCGGAAGAGGCTTCTCGACGGCCACGCCACGCGCTGGCGGGCCCCAGTTCTACAAAGTGTCGGGTGAAACGCCTACAAAATGTCGGTTGAAGCAGTCTCAAAGTGTCGGATAGAATCGTGTCAAAATATCGGATAGGTGCTTTTACTAGGGGAAACGCAGTGGTCAAATACGTGCCCAGGGTGGCCGATAAATTGCTCTCTGAAGGGCTACAGCGCGCAGGTGCCGTTCTGATTGAAGGGCCAAAGGCGTGCGGCAAAACCGAGACAGCGCGTCAGCAAGCCGCCAGCGAACTACGCGTGGATACCGACCCCAACGTGGACATCGCGATGGGGACCGACCCAAACCTATTGCTCATGGGTGCAACACCTCGGCTTGTCGATGAATGGCAGGTGCAACCGCTGCTATGGAACGCGGCACGACATCTCATCGATGATCGCCAGGATGTCGGACAATTCATATTCACCGGGTCTACAGCGCCGTCAGAACTCGTGGCCTCACACTCCGGCGCGGGGCGGTTTGCACGCCTCCGGATGTCCACGATGACGTTTTGGGAATCCGGAGACTCAACCGGCGAAGTGTCATTGACGGAAATCTCCAAAGGTAACACGCAGCTGGCCGGAGGGGCGTCGAAAAGCATCCAAGACATTGCCGAGCGCATGACTCGAGGCGGCTGGCCGGCGGGGCGCAACCTTCCGCTAGAAGCTGCGGCACGCAACAACCGCGACTACATACGCACAATCGCTGAAGTAGATATTTCAACCCCCGACGGTGTAGCACGCGACCCCATGCGCGTGCATGCGTTGCTACGTTCACTTGCGCGAGGCATTGGAACTGAAATGACTACCGTGGCGATGGCAACGGATACCGGAATCGGGCGAGAGACTATCACCGACTATCTTGATTCCCTCGGCCGCATCTTCATTTCGCATGATCAGCCCGCTTGGGCCGCGTCACTGCGTTCGCGCAGCCCACTACGTAAAGCTCCAAAGCGCCACCTTGCAGACCCCGCATTAGCGTTAGCAGCGTTGGGCAAAAAATCTGCAGACCTGCTGGGCGACCTGCCCTACATGGGGCAACTTTTCGAATCGCAAGTAGTCCACGACCTACGCGTATATGCCGATGGAGAAGTTAGCCACGCCCGGTTAGCCGATGGCTCCGAAGTCGACGCCATTGCAGAAGTGAACGGCACCATGATGCTCGTCGAAATTAAACTTGGACATAGTGCGTCGGTGGTCGAGGAAGCCGCGAAATCGCTGCTACGCTTCGCAGAATTCTTCCCCGACGCGCAATGCCTAGTCATCACAGGTGGCGGCATGGCCTACCGACGCCCCGACGGAGTCCACGTGGCCCCACTTACCGCGCTGCGGCCTTAGCTTTTCCGCGCCTTCAGCTTCGCCGCGATGAACTCGGCCCAGGTAGGGAAATACAGAACTGCAGTGATGACCGAGCCGACCCACCACAAACCGAGTTCGCCGGTGGCTTTGATGGGGATATACGTTGTTACAATCCAGACCACTAGGAAGCCCCAGATACTCTTTAACCATGTGCGCATAATTACACCAAGCTTTCTTCGGCCGTGTCAGAGTGGCCCTTGTTCCAAGTAATGGATTCGGGAGGAAAAGTAAGAGTGGTGCGAGTGTAGCGCGGCCATGTTATTTCGTCTAGTAAAATTGAGGTATTTATTCGATGGATAGCATCCCAGCCGCTGGCGCGCCGCCTGGGTGAATAATTATCGGCTGGGCTTAATATGCCAGGTCGCGGGTACGCGCCGAAGAGCCGGTGACCTGGGAAGTTAAGGCTGGCTCGTAATTATTCACCCAAACGCAGCGCCCCACCCCAGCGCACCACTACCGCAACCGGTGCAGGATTTCGCCGGCGTGTTCCACGATGAGCGTGTCCGGATCGGCTTCGAAGGCCTCCCAGTCCAGCGTGTTCGGGTCGGCGTAGCCCAGGTTGTAGGCCTCGCACACCTCTGGCGGCACCTGTGATGCCAGGGTGATGCGGCAGCGTAGGTGTTCTTCGCCGGTTTCGGGGTCGTAGGTGCCGAGGCCACGGACGTGGGTGGAGTGTGCGATCTCGCCCCAGGGGTGGTCTTTGAACTTGTCCCACTGTTTGATGAAGTAGTCGATGCAGTGGTAGCCGATGTCGCCGATGCCGGGGTGCATTTCGGAGATTTCGGTGATGTGCGGGGCGTAGACGATGATTTCGCCGCCGTCGGCGCAGACGGGTTCCATTTTGTAGACGCCTTTTGCGCCGGTCCAGAGGTCTTCGTACATTTCTGGGACCTTGGAAACGATGCGCTTGTACGGGGCGTCGAGCCATTTGATGTGCGTTTCGTGGGCGATTTCGGCGCACGCCGCCCAGGCGGATTCGGTGGTTCCGTAGGAGACGGCGTGGAGGTGGGACGTTTCGTCGTCGCCAGTTGTGGCCACGTATTTGAGCGCCAGTTTTTCGCCGGGGATCATGTCGGAGGCGGTGTTGATGAGTTGGCGGACTGGGGTGATGCCGAGCGTGCCGATGATGTCGGATGCCGTGATCAGCGCGCCTACCCAGTGGGAGACGTCGATGACGTCGTGGACGGAGCAGCCCGGGAAGAAGTACTTGTTGCCGCCGGACATGCCGACGACTTCGTGCGGGAACACTGGCCCGATCACCAGGTTGACGTCGGCTTCTGCGACCAGCTTGTTGATCTGCACGTCCATGGGCCGGTCTTCGAGGAGCCCGTGGGTCAGGCGGGCAATTTCCTCGGCGGGCACGGTGCCGAGCGTGGCGATCGCGTCCGGGTTCTGCCAATCATGGTTCACGACCTCCGCCTTCGGGAACCGCGACAGCGGCGCACCCAGCAGCTTCTCGATCGCCGGCACACTCATCGCCGCGTGCGTACCCAGCGCAATCAGGATCGTGATGGACTCCGCGCGGTCCGCGATGGCGTCGTACGCCGCCTGAATCATCAGCGCATGCGGGCCCGACCGCGTCCCATCCGGAATAACTACTACCACTTTCTTGCCGTCGATGTCCGCGCCCGCAAGCTGCTCCCCCACAAACTCGCGTGCTTGCTCATCGCTTATCGACGCCTCCGGCCCCCCAATCAACGCCGCCTGCGTAGCAAGACCCTCGGGCACTGGTTCAGTCAGGTTTTTTGCACTCATGCTTTCTAGTCTACGGTGCCGCGCAAGCGCCAAATGTGAACCGTGACGCCGCATGCGATGAGCGGCAGGATAATCCACGTAACCGTCTTATTGATCAGCGCCGCAGAGATGAGGATGCCAGCCCACATCAGAGCGAGTGTGCGCACCTTGTGGGCGCGCGTCATCGTATGTTCGTGATAGTTGCGGATGTACGCGCCCAAGTACGGGTGCGTGATCAGGTACGTGTGCAACCGTTCCGAACTGCGGGCGAACAAAAACGCCGCGAGCAGAAGGAAGGGCGTGGTCGGCAGAAGTGGAAGAAAAATTCCGATTACGCCCAGCGCCAACGCGACGCAACCCAAGCCAGCAAAAACAGGTTTCACAATAACTACTCTTTGGTGGAGAACGCCTTCCCGATAAACGGACCCGCGATCGAGCGCGAAATATGGCAATCCAGCAGGTAGACGCCATCCTTGCCCGAATCGACCCACTTCTTGAACTCGTCAAGGTCGGACTCGTTGCGCACAGTGATAGCGTTTCCTCCGAAAGCGCGGAAGATAGCTGCGAAATCGACGCCCGCAATAAAGATCGATTCCTCCGGGTAATTCGGCCCCTTATACTGCTGGTATTCCGAACCGTAGGCCTCATCATTCATAATGATCACGACGCCACGCTTGGTCACACGGAGGAAACTTTCCGCATCCGCGAGACCCATGAGGGCGCCGCCGTCGCCAAGCACAGCCACCATGAAACGATCCTTCTCCTGCGCTGCGAGAGACACCCCAATCGCAGACGCCCACCCCATACCGATCGCCTCACTCGACGTACCCGTCAGGATCACCGAATCCGGCTCATGGAAACTGAAGTACATGTTCGGCCACCCAATGAAGTTGCCACCATCAGTGACCATCATCTTCTCCGCCGGAAGAATCGTGTCCAACTCCGCAATCAGCCCACGCGGATCCCACCGCGCATCCATACACATCCGCGGCGGATCCGGATAACCCAACGGCGGCGGAATCTCCCGATCCCTCTGCTCCACATCCGGCAAAATCTGACGCACAGCCTCCCGCACGTCAGCCTGGTAAAACATGTCCACACGCTCATGCGTCTTATCGGGGACCAGATCAATCTGAATCACCACGGCCTCCGGGTGGAACGCGTCACCGAAAGCCGTCGTGTACTTGTTCAACCCCGCGCCCAACACCAGGACGACGTCCGCCATCGCAGCATTAATCGCCCCATCCGCCGGAGCGAAACCGCCCACGATACCCACATGCCGCCACGGCCCCTCGTACGGGAAGAAACCCTGCGCCGGGGCGGTCGTAGCGACGTCGCAACGCAACAGACTAGCGAGCTCCAAGACCTCCTTGCGGGCACTTAACGCCCCGCGACCTGCGACGATAAGTGGATGGCGCGCATCATTGAGCGTCTGCGCCAACATCTCATCACGAGCCAGCGCCGGCTGCGGCCAAATATTCGGCTCCGGAGTCTGCGACCGCAACACCGCCATCTGATCCGTCAAATTATAAGGAATTGCAATAATCACCGGCGTGTTCTTATTAAACGCCGTCTCCACCGCCTGCACGGTCTCCTCAACCGCCGAATTCGCCGACACCGTGTAATACGGAATATTCAACGCCTGCGCCAAAGCCACCTGATCCACATCATGCGGCCGCTGCCCCCACACCGGCGCATCCCCCACCACGCACACCAGCGGCGTATGCGCCAACGTAGCCTCCGCAAGGCCAGTCAGAAGATTGGTAAACGCCGGGCCGTACGACGTCGTGGCCAGCGCCAACTTACGAGTCCCCCGAAAATACGAATCCGCCGCCGCAGCCGCAGCCATCTCATGCCGCACCGCTGTATACGGCACATTCTGCGCGCCGAGCTCCTCAATAAAACGCGCATTACCATTACCCATCACACCAAACGTATGGTGCACATGTTTAGCCAACGCGCGGGCCACAGCCTGCGGCACAGTGAGAAACTCAGCCATCAGAACCCCTTCCTAAATATTTTTAACCCAATCTTAGATAGCGACGTGTGGAAAGGCTATTTGACGTGCAGTTCGGGTGTGGATTGGGTGGGTTGGCTTGGCCGTGCGCGCGGTTTTTCTGCCGTTTGTCGCAAACCCTCCAATCTGTACACGGTGCAAAAATCTGACATGCGGGTTTAACTTGGCCTAACCGTCAGAATGGAGGCTTTGCGACATGCGGCCTCCCGCCAAGCACCGCCCGTGATACGAAAAAGACATTGTGCACGGGGTGCAAAAATTTGACCTGCGGGTTTCCGGCGCGCAGTCCTGCAGATTGTAGATTTCGTATCACTGCGCCGGCTCAGCGCCGGTTCTACGCTTCTCCCAGCACGTCTCGGACGATATATTCGGCGAAGCTTGGTGCGGAGAAGCTCAAGTATCCGTGCGAAGGGCTGTCTATGATTCCTTTATCTATCAACGACTGACGTGGCATGCTGATCGCTGATGATTCCTTACCCATAGCGCGAGCAATCTCCGCTCGTGGGACCATGTCGCCGCCTAGTTTCGCCATAGCGATGAGGAACTCTTCTTCGGCTGGCGTTGCCTTCATCCAACGGGCACGGTGAAAGTTTCGGCTTTCCTCTTGAAAATCGGCCAAGCCTTCCGAAGCTTCCCGCAGCGTAATGAAGTGCTCCGGATCTGGGTAACCAGCTGCTTTCCAAATGCAATCCCCCACCAACTGCAGAAAGTACGGATACCCCTTGCTTTCCTCTAGCGCAGCGTCAAGCGCATCCGCGTACCAGCCGACTTCACGCGACTTAGTGCTTTTGGCCAACACCTCTTGACTAGCGTTCTGGTCCAGGTTCCCCAGGTATGTGTATTTAAAACGTTCCGCAAAGCTAACCGCTTCAGTTATGACGTCCTGCGAATTGCTCAAACCCGCGGTCAGACACACTAACGGTAGATCAGCGTTCTCGTTTTGCATATGTTGCCAGGCATAAGCGAGTGCGCGTAGACCGTCGGAATCGGCCTCCTGGATTTCGTCGATAAGCAGAACTAGACCTGCATGCCCCGACTCTAAAGCGCCTGTGCAAGCCGTAGTCAGTGCATTTTGAACGAGGCGACCAGGCGATTGAATAGGCTCCGACCGGGTATTGAACTCCGCAGACACGCCCGGCGCTTGGATGGTGATGCGCTCCAACGACGAACGCACGCGCCCCACCACGTCCGACGCCCAAGAAGCGGAAGTAGCGTGCAATGCTTCGGCAATGCTGTCACTGAGCGGTGCGTCTCCGGAAGTCACCCACGCGGTGGCGAACCCATATTTCTCCGTAGCTTCCGTCTGGATTGTGCGTAACAAGCTGGTCTTACCGACGCCCCGCGGGCCAACGAATACAGAAAGACGACCTATCAGCTGCTCATCCATAGCAGCGGTCATGAGGTCAACACGTACCTCGCGGAGCAAGCGTGTGCGACCAAAAACGCGACGGGCGACATCTCCTGGTGTAAACGGGCTACGTTGCATACTCCCTGATTTTATACTTCTTTATACTTTGTTCGAAATATAAAGAAGTATAAAAATCTGGGTTGGCGGGCCGTGCGCGCGGTTTTTCTGCCGTTTGTCGCAAACCCTCCAATCTGCACGTGGTGCAAAAATTTGACCTGCGGGTTTAACTTGCCCTAACCCTCAGAATGGAGGCTTTGCGACATGCGACCTCCCGCCAGGCACCGCCCGTGATATGAAAAAGACATTGTGCACGGGGTGCAAAAATCTGACCTGCGGGTTTCCGGCGCGCGGTCATGCAGATTGTAGATTTCGTATCACTGGCCCGCGCCCAGCGCCGCCACCGACGGAGCGCGCCCCGTCGATAAGCAAAAGTTAAGCGCCTACCCACAGGTCCCCACGCCTGAGCACCTACTACACTGTGCAGGTATGACTGATGCGCAGGACAAATCCCAGGCAGGAACGCCCGCTACCCCATCGCAGCGTTATTCGGCGGCGCTAGCGAACGAGATCGAGGGGAAGTGGCAGCAGTATTGGCTGGATAATGGTACTTTCCATGCTCCGAACCCGGTGGGTGATCTCGCCGCGGATAATAAGGAGCGCCTCGATGGCGAGAAGCTTTTTGTGCAGGATATGTTCCCGTATCCGTCGGGGGCGGGTCTGCATGTGGGGCATCCGTTGGGGTATATCGCTACGGATGTGTATGCGCGTTTTAATCGGACTTTGGGTAAGAATGTCCTGCATACGCTGGGTTATGACGCCTTCGGTCTGCCCGCTGAGCAGTATGCGATTCAGACGGGTACGCATCCGCGGACCACGACGATGGCGAACATTGAGAATATGAAGCGTCAGCTGGGTGCGTTGGGTTTGGGTCACGATGAGCGTCGCGCGGTGGCTACCACGGATCCTGAGTTTTATAAGTGGACGCAGTGGATTTTCCTGCAGATTTATAATGCGTGGTTCGATAAGGATCAGCAGAAGGCCCGCCCGATCGCCGAGTTGGAGGAGCTCTTCGCCACTGGTAAAAAGCAGCTTGACGACGGCCGCTCCTGGGATTCGCTCACTTCCCTAGAAAAGCAGCAGGTCTTGGACGAGTTCCGTCTGGTGTACCGCGCGAATTCGATGGTGAACTGGTGCCCGGGCTTGGGCACGGTTTTGGCGAACGAGGAAGTCACCGCCGACGGCCGTTCCGAGCGCGGCAATTTCCCGGTGTTCCGGAAGCGTTTGTCGCAGTGGATGATGCGTATTACGGCGTATTCGGATCGCCTGCTCGATGATCTTGACCTGCTGGATTGGCCGGAGAAGGTCAAGTCGATGCAGCGTAACTGGATCGGCCGCTCCCGTGGTGCGGAGGTTAATTTCGACGCCTCCGGCCACACCATCACCGTCTTCACTACCCGCCCGGATACTCTCTTCGGCGCGACCTACATGGTTCTGGCGCCTGAGCATGAGCTTGTCGACGTCCTCGTCTCCGATGAGCAGCGTGGGGCCGTCGATAAGTACCGTGCTGAGATTGCGTCCAAGTCTGACCTGGAGCGCCAAGAGAATAAGGAAAAGACGGGTGTGTTCATTGGCGCGTACGCCACGAACCCCGTCAACGGCGCGCAGCTGCCGATTTACATCGCCGACTACGTGCTGACCGGCTACGGCACGGGTGCGATCATGGCGGTGCCGGCGCACGATACTCGCGACTACGAGTTCGCCCAGAAGTTTGACCTGCCGATCGTGGAGGTCGTCACGGGTGGCGACATCTCCGAGGAGGCCTACACCGGCGACGGCGTCCTAGCGAACTCCGCGAATGATCGCGGCCTGGACCTCAACGGCCTGGGCAAGGACGCGGCCATCGACGCTGCCATCTCCTGGCTGGCTAACGAGGGCGTGGGCCACGAGAAGGTGCAGTACAAGCTGCGCGACTGGCTCTTTGCCCGCCAGCGCTACTGGGGCGAGCCCTTCCCCATCGTCTACGATGCAGACGGCGAAGCCCACGCCCTGCCGGAGTCGATGCTGCCGGTCGAACTGCCCGACGTGGAGGACTACACCCCGCCGAGCTTCGACCCCGAGGACGCTGACTCCGAGCCGCAGCCCCCGCTGGCGAAGGAACGCGGCTGGGTCGAGGTAGAACTGGACCTCGGTGACGGCACAAAGACCTACTACCGCGACACGAACGTCATGCCACAGTGGGCGGGTTCCTCCTGGTACCAGCTGCGTTACATTGATCCGACGAACTCGGACGCGTTCGTAGACCTGGAGAACGAGCGCTACTGGACCGGCCCGCAGCCCGATAAGCACGGCGAGAACGACCCGGGCGGCGTGGACCTGTACGTCGGCGGCGTGGAGCACGCGGTGCTGCACCTGCTGTACTCGCGCTTCTGGCACAAGGTGCTCTTCGACTTGGGCCACGTGACGTCGCGTGAGCCGTACCGTCGACTGTTCAACCAGGGTTACATCCAGGCGTACGCGTACACGGATTCCCGCGGCGTGTACGTCCCGGCCGCCGAGGTTGAGGAGAAGGACGGCAAGTTCTACTACAACGGCGAAGCCGTAAATCAGGAGTACGGGAAGATGGGCAAGTCCCTGAAAAATTCCGTTACCCCGGATGCGATCGTCGCCGAGTATGGTGCGGATACGCTGCGCGTCTACGAAATGTCGATGGGCCCGCTGGATACGTCCCGCCCGTGGGCGACGAAGGACGTCGTCGGCGCCTACCGCTTCCTGCAGCGCACGTGGCGCCTGGTGGTGGATGAGGAAAGCGGCGAGGTCACCGTCTCCGATTCTGCGCTTAACGACGACGACCTGAAAGCCCTTCACCGCACCATCGCAGGTGTGCGCGAAGACTATGTCAACCTGCACATCAACACGGTGGTCGCGAAGCTCATCGAGTACGTCAACTACCTGACTAAGGCGCACACCGGATCCGTGCCGCGTGCCGCCGTCGAGCCGCTGGTTGTCATGCTCTCCCCCGTCGCGCCGCACATCGCGGAAGAATTGTGGGCGCGCCTGGGCCACGAGGGCGGTGTCACTTACGTGGATTACCCAGACTACGACGAAAAGTGGCTCGTCGACGACGAAATCGAGCTGCCCGTCCAGGTCAACGGCAAGGTCCGCGGCCGCGTCATGGTTGCCACCGACGCCGACAAGGACACCGTGGTTGCTGCTGCCCGCGACGCCGTCGCCTCCCACCTCGAGGGCAAGAACGTGGTCAAGGAGATCGTCGTCCCCGGTCGCATGGTGAACCTGGTGGTGAAGTAGCGCGCGAGCGCGTTGGGTTTCGCTGGCGCCCGCGTTTCCTGCTGTGTGCAGGGGCGCGGGCGTTGTGCTGTGTGGTGCATTAAGGGTTCCACAGCTTAGATGATTGGAAATCGATAGGAACGTCCATGTCATCGAGCCAATCATCTTCGGCGCTGAGAAAGTGATCGCGTAAATCTGATACGACATTATTGTGTGGATCGATATGATGCACGATGAATGCTGCTACGGCAAGCAAGTAATAGAGTGAAGAGCGATCGGCATCTTCAATTGCTTCGCTCAGTAGGTGCGGGGGATTTCTGATAGCTGACATCGTCAATGACGTCTGACGATTCCAAACACGCGAATGATGTGCCGCCGCATTTCGAAAGACGGTAAATACCTGCAGGAAGCTTGCTAAAACAGACTGGTGAATGTCTAGCCGTTTGGCGATGTCTTTCCTAATCTTCTCCTGTTTAATGTTGTTGTAGAACTTTGAGAGGAGCCCGATTGACATGAGCTCCGTGACCATCCATATGGGAGGCCGTGTGTCAGCGTATTTCTTGTAGAAGGCTTTAATGAAAAATTCTTGATGCCGGTCTCGAAGTCGCTTATCAAGTTCACCCAGATCTCGTAGGTGTGCCTCTTGGTTATGAAATTTAGTCTTATCTTGGTAGCCCATCGGGCCGTAGTGGTGGGCAAGGGCGTTGGCTAATGCCGATCGTAGCCATACTTCGATGGGTTCGGAGAGGCGCATGATTAAGGTGCGTAGGGTTGAATCGAATTCGTAAAGGCTAATTACCTGGTCTAACGTTGTTCCTGGGAGAATAAGGTGGCTATCGGAGTCTTCATAAAACCACCACATGTATCCGGAAAGTCGGTAGTACCCGATGCGTTTGATAGCTGCTGTCAGCTCGTCCTTTTGGGCTCGCAGGCCTCGACCCCGTATTTTTTGGACCTGTTGATCGAGCGAGATTGCAGGTTTAGAAAAGTGGACCTTTGCTCTTCCGCGCATGGTGTAATCGTAGAAGAAAATTAAGGAACCCGCCTATTTGAGGGCTTCAGCGACGTGAAACTAACCTTGGCGGGTCTTGTTAACTGCAATCCTAGCACTTGAGAGTCACAAACTCCAGTGGGATGGAGGGTAATCGGAAGGCTACCTCATGCGCCCACATGTACGGTTGTACACTGGAGTTTTCTCTGATAGTTTAAAGATGCGTGAGCGCAGCGCAAACGGGACCAGGCAAATTTTTTGTCAGTGCTGCGCTCATTCTTTTGCCTTAATGCGGGCTCGGGCGCGCGGGCCTCAGCCGCACCCCGTCTACCCGCACCCGCGGGGTGGTTCGAAGGTTTGAATAGCGGCGTTTTTTCGGCGAAAAATGTCTATTTTTCCAGGACAGCGTACGGTGGGGGCTGTTTATTGCACTTTTCCTATCCCGTATCCAAGGAGAATGATGGCCGGTAAAAACCGCATGGGTAAAGGCAAGCTAGCGGCGCTCGCAGGTGCTCTCAGTGTGGGGGCGCTCGCTGCCCGTGACCTGACTCAGAAGAAGCATTCGATTTTGCGGATTTACCCCGTATTGGGGCATGCGCGTTACGCGTTGGAGGCGATTCGCCCGGAGCTGCAGCAGTATTTCATTGAACGTAACTGGGATGGCCGGCCGTTCGACCGTAATACTCGTAGCCTGATTTATTCGCGTGCGAAGGGGCAGACGTCGACGACGGCGTTCGGTACCCAGGAGGACGTGTACGCGCAGGGGCATCGCAGTCTTATTCATTCGATGCGTCCGCTAGCTGTGCCGGAGGAGCCAGCGCGCGTGATGATTGGTGGCCCGCAGTGCGATAAGCCGTATAGCTGCTCGTTGCTCAACGTGTCGGCGATGAGTTTCGGTTCCCTGTCGGGTCGTGCTGTCGAGGCGCTGAATAAGGGCGCGGAGATGGGCGGCTTCTACCATGACACCGGCGAGGGCGGTCTGTCGCCGCACCACACGAAGCACAATGGTGACCTGGTGTGGGAGTTGGGCACCGGCTACTTCGGAGCACGTACTCCCGACGGTGGCTTCGACGACGAGACGTTCGCCCGCAAAGCGCAGTCCGACCAGGTGAAGATGACGCTGCTGAAGATTTCGCAGGGTGCCAAGCCTGGCCTCGGTGGGGAGCTGCCGGCGTCGAAGGTGACGGAGGAGGTCGCGGAGATTCGTGGCATCCCGGTGGGCAAGGCGTTTACGTCGCCCGGCGCGCATTCGGAGTTCGATACGCCGAAGGGGATGCTCGAGTTCCTGGACAAGATGCGTCGCCTCTCTGGCGGGAAGCCGGTGGGTTTCAAGCTGTGCGTGGGTTCGCGCCAGGAGTTTTTGGCCGTGTGCAAGGCCATGTTGGAGACGAACATTCTGCCGGATTACATCGTGGTCGACGGGGCCGAGGGCGGTACGGGTTCGGCGCCGAAGGAGTTTGAGGACCACGTCGGCATGCCCCTGACCGAGGGCCTGACCTTCGTGCACAACGCGCTTGTGGGCTGTGGCCTGCGCGAACACATCAAGATTGGGGCGGCTGGCAAGATTGCTGCGGGCAACGACATCGTGCGCCGCCTGGTCCAGGGCGCGGATTTCCTCCTGTCGGCGCGCGCCATGATGATGGCCATCGGCTGCGTCCAGGCGATGGAGTGCCACCTGGGTACGTGCCCGGCGGGTGTAGCTACGCAGGATAAGTGGCGTGAACGCGCACTCGACGTGCCGGACAAGGCGATGCGCGTCAAGCGCTACCAGGCGGCGACCGTCGCCTCGGCGATGAAACTCATGGCCACCATGGGCGCCACCAACCCCAGCGAGCTGCGCCCCGACATGATCCGCTGCAACGACGACTACGGCAAACCACAAACCTACGCCGAGCGTTACCAGTGGCTTGACGACGGCCAACTCACCGCCGGCGACATCCCCGACAACTGGGCCGCCGACTGGGCCGCCGCGTCGGCCGACACGTTCGCTCGCGTCTAGGCGTATACGCCTACCCGTCTTAGACTGGTGCCATGAGCTGGCACATTTACGACACCCTGCGCGCACCCCTGCCCCGCGACATCACGGTGACCGACTTCGGCATCGCCCCGCACTGGGCGTGGGTGCGCACCTCCGACGGGCATATCGGCATGGGCGCGGTGTACCCCGGCGACGGACGTCCCGTCGCATCCGACTCCCCGGTCGGTATGTCGCTTCACGACGCCTCCGCACTCATCACCTCCTGGAACTTCGCGGAAGCCGGCGTCGGATTGGCCACGATGAACGCCTGGTACAACCGTCCACCCGTACCCGCCGGCACGGACGCCGACGCGTTCTCTGCTTTCGCGCGCCGCTGCGCGGGTAAGCGCGTGGGCGTGGTCGGTCATTTCCCGGGTCTGGAGAAAACCCTGCACCCGGTGGCGGACGTCCACGTCTTCGAGCGTGTGCCCCGCCCCGGCGATTACCCCGACTCGGCTGCCGAATTCCTCCTGCCGACCATGGACGCGGTCTTCATCACCGCGTCAGCCCTGGTGAACAAAACGTTGCCGCGCCTGCTTGAGCTGTGCCCGCATGCGTGGGTCGCGCTCGTGGGCCCCTCCACGCCGCTGGCCTCTGCGCTTTTCGACGCCGGCGTGAACTGCCTTTCCGGCTTCATACCCACGAATCCCATGGGCTTGCATGCGAGCCTACGGGGTATTGGTGGCGGCCGGAAGTGGGACCACGGCGTCCGGGTGAACGTGGAGGGTTAGTAATCCGGCATCGAGAGTGGCGCCGGACCGTACCAGGATTCCGGAATCGCCTCGGGGGAGAACGACGGGTGCACTTCCGTTGGGATTGGGGGTTGGATCGGTTCGATCGTTTCGGCCTCATGGGTAGTTGCTTGACCGGGGTTCAAGTAGATAGCTCCGCCCGCGACGATGATGGCTGCGGCGACGAGCACGAAGTTACGTTTGTGCATAGTGGTTCCTTTCGATGCGGTGTTATCGGAACACTATCCCAGCGCAGCGCCTAACACAATAGTTTGTTTGAAAATTTCTGCAGTGAGAATATTTCCTGGGCTACAGCGTCGTCGCAGTTACACCACCCACGACGAGCGCCAGGAAGCAGACTGCCGCGACCGCCCACCAGTGGCGTTTCGGCAGAAGCGGAAGCTCATCGTCCGGGCGCGCGAAAGCACGACGCTCGGAGATGGCCAGCAGTTCCCAATTGGTGCTGTATTCCTCACGTGCCTGCGCCCACGCCCGCACGGTCCGGGTATCGGCGCGGTTGCGCAGGTGCCAATACGTGCCGGGCAGGGCGAAGGTCACGAAGTACGCCAGTGCGGTGGCCGTGTTTGTGGGGGTGGGGGCGTCGATAAGCGGTAAGAGCATGAGCGCGCCCAGTACAATCGTCCCACCCGCGGCGATGCGCTTGGCGCGGGTGGGCCGGTACTTTTGCAGCCGCGCGCCGGCATCGGTCTCGGCGAGGTAGGGCAGGAGCGGGTCGGACATGCGCTCAGTGTACGTACGACTCCAAGGCCAGGGCGAATTCCTCCGCCGTGAAGCGTCGCCCGAAGAACGGCTGCCCAGGCGTCAAGGCGCGTGCGGGTGCACGTACCGGGTCGAAGCCCATGTCGCTGATCAGCTTGTCGACGGCCACCGCATACTCCTCGGCACCCGCAACACCCATCGCGCGCCCTAGGTGGGCTTCCGTGTGTAACTCGCTGTAAGTCGTGTGGTTTAGCGTCTTGACCACCGGGTTGTTGGGGAAAAGCTCGGGCACGTTGACTTCGGGGGCGTCGTCCCAGGCGTTGGTGGCGTCGATAAGCAGGGTGCCGGGCGTGGGGTCGAGCGTGTGTAGCGCCTCCTGCGGGATGGCGAGGATGACGGCGTCGGCGTGTTTCCACAGCTCAGCGGGGGTAACCCAGTGGGCGCCGGGCAAGGTAGTTTCGACGATCATCGCGTTAATCGGCGTGTCCCGGCCGGTGACATAGGTGGGGTAGCCAGCCTCGAGGGCCAGGCGCGCGACCGCGGTGCCCAGGCGGCCGGTACCGACGACCCCGACGGTGGTGATTGCGTGGGTGTGCTCAACTCCGCTAGTGTGTGACATATCAACAACCATAGCAAAGGAGACACCATGACACACCTCGAGTTTGGCGTCGAAACATTCGGCGACGTCACCAAAGATGCCACCGGCACGTTCATTCACCCGGCGCAGGTGATCCGCAACGTCGTCGAGGAGGCGCGTACGGCTGAACGGGTGGGCCTCGACGTCTTTGGCATCGGCGAGCACCACCGCGACGACTACGCCATCTCTGCACCGGATACGGTGCTCGCCGGAATCGCCACTGTGACGGAAAAGATTCGGCTAGGAACCGCCGTCACCGTCCTCTCCTCCGACGACCCAGTGCGCATCCACGAACGCTTTGCCACCCTCGACGCCCTATCCAACGGACGCGCAGAAATCATCCTCGGCCGCGGCTCCTTCACCGAATCCTTCCCGCTCTTCGGCTACGACCTGGCCAACTACGAAGAACTCTTCAACGAAAAACTCGAGCTCTACATGCGGCTGCGGGGCGCACAACCCGTGTCCTGGAAAGGCACGCACGCGCAAGACCTGGACAACGTCACCGTCTACCCGCCGTATGAACACGGACGCCTCAAAACGTGGATCGCCGTAGGCGGGTCACCGCAATCGGTCGTACGTACTGCCCATTACGACCTCCCGCTCATGCTCGCAATCATCGGCGGCGACCCGTCCCGCTTCGCCCCATTCGCCGACCTGTACCGGCGCGCCCAGGAAGAATTCGGCCACGCACCCCAGCCGGTGGGCTACCACACGTGGGGTTACGTCGCCGAGACGGACGAGGAGGCGCGCGAGGAATTCGCCGAACCGTACCTGGCGGTGCAGCGCCGCCTGGCGAAGGACCGCGGGTGGTCGGCGGCGAACCGCGCCGTGTACAACAACGAACTCGTGCGCGGGTCCCTGGCGGTCGGGTCACCGCATACGGTTGCACGTCGGATTGCGGATGGGATGAAGGCGCTCGGCGCGACGCGTTACGACATGAAGATTTCCAACGGCCCGCTGTCGCACGAGAAGATTAATCGCTCCATCGAACTGTTCGGCACGAAAGTGGTGCCGTTGGTTAAGGACATGCTCGCTTAGACGAGTCGTGCGCGCTGTCGGTTCCCGCGATTTCCCGTGGGCGCGCCGGGCTGTGGATAACGTGGCGCGCATAGGCGTTGTTAACAGGCGGAAAAATTAGTTTCCCCGGGGCGGGTTGCGTGCTTTTAGGCTCGCAGCCATGAGTCTTATTGATAAGTTAACGTCCCTGTTCGCGAGCGGTTTTGCCATCATCGAGGCGGTCGGTGATGCCACGTGCGAGGAGTTGAAGAACGCCCACATCCCGCCGCATTTGGCGAACCAGCTCGTTGCGGCTCGGCGCATGCTTTTTGGGGCCACGACCCATTCGAGGTACCAGAAGAGGGTGCGGAAGGTGGCCGTCGATAAGCAATTAGATGTGCTGCTCATCATTGCCCAAACGACGGCCCGGGTGAAGCACGAAACTACCCGGTGGCGGCTCCGCGAAGAGCTCCTGGCCAGCACACTTGCCGCCGAGCCGCTGCGCAAATACGCCAACAAGCGCATCAAAGATTTACAGCCGCCCGCCCCGCCGGAACCCGGCATCACGTATACGCGTCACCGCGGGGACGCCGCGAGCGTCAAAATCACCACCGACTCCGCCACCATCGCCGACCTAAAAGCCAACCTCAAAGACCTCAACGACCTCACCGCGCTTTTCGACGGCACCCTCGCCAAACAACCCATAGCCACAACCGTGACCATCACGCTCGACGAACTCACCGACGTCATTCGTGGCGACGACTCGGTAGAAATCATCGCCACCAACGGCGCACGCTACACCGGTGAAGAATTCGTCAACCGCATGGTCGCCGACTACGGGTACGCCGTCCTCTTCCACCCACTCATCGGCCCCATCGACGCCTTCCGCACCGCCCGCACCGCCAACTACAAACAAGCACTCATGGCACGCGCCGAAACCAACACATGCGTCTGGCCCGACTGCCGACGACCCGCCGACGAAACCCAAATCCACCACCTCAAAGCCTGGAAAAACGGCGGCAACACCAACCAAGAAAACCTCTGCTGCCTCTGCGCCTTCCACAACGCCGTCAACGACGACGAACGCCTCCACGGCAAATTCGGCTACATGACCCGCATCGACGGCAAACTCCAATGGGTCCCACCAACCACCGGCCACGTCGACGCGAATGCGGAGGCACAGCTAGCGCAAGACCGGCTGACGGAGGTAGCCGCGACGTAACGGGTTACTTCGGGTGTTTATTAAGAAACTGCCACACTACGACCGACAGTAAGATTGCGAACGCAAGGGTACAGAAACCAACTATCCAGTTGAACTCAAGCCCGAACGCTTCGGCCCACGCTGGCGTGGCGAATGCGACACCGGCGATGGCAATAAGCAAATTTCGCTTCTGATCCTGTTTTTCAGCTTGTGCTTGCTCAAAGTCACGCTGCTCTTGGAGTTTTTTCTCAGCTTCAGCTTTTTCGTCTTTTTCTGCTTCGAGAGCTCGCCGATATATCGTGTCATAGATATCTTTTCGACTTTCTAGCTCACTACTGAAGTCTTCGAAACGTTGTCGGTTTCCACTCGTATTTTGGATTGCGTTCAATATCTGTGAGTCTTCGACTCGATTTCCAATAGCGTTAAACCACAAGTGGCGGCGGAAAGCCAACGCTAATCGCTGTACATGCTCTATATGGTTAAGGCGTGCACTTAGTGATATATCAGATTGCTCATTATCATCATTCCGCAGAGCTACTTGCATTCCATTTAATGCATATTCACAACGCATGTTGAGAATTACAATATCAGCAACCGTGGTAGAAGCGAGCATCAAAAACTTGAAATCTGTACCGGTTAACTGCGAGGGCTCGGGTCGTCGCACGAAGGCCAGATTTGAGTCATCTGCGAGTACTTGCCACATCAGGAAGTCCCCAACCTGATTTTTCTTCAAGGCTTCAGGGCTAATATTCGGGACTGCTTCGGCGTAGATATCCGAACCAGTAGCGAGTTGCCAAGCCCATGCAGTCTGTTTTGCCCAGCTGTCATCAGCCAAACATTGGATATTGGCGTTTCGGAACAGGCGAGGAAACTGTGTTATAGACTCCTTTCCTGGAATCGCGCAGACTATTCGTGATGGCGAAGCTAATTTCTCTTCTACCTTATGCCACTTTTGGCTTACTTTGCCAGAAATATATCCGCCGTCTGTTAAGTGGGCAGAAAAAGGGAAGTCTGATTTGGGGGATATAGCAATCGAATTATTGACTGTCTTTATTGCAAAATCTACAAAATAGCGAAGGAGCTTGTAGTGTGAGTCCTTCTTGCTATCGTTATTTCTCCAAGGTTTGTGACGATAATTTTTTACGCACTCATGTATTGATGTTTCATTGAGAAGTCGAAGCCCATTGCGGGGCCTATTAAGTGCTTCCGATATTTGAGTTAAAACATCATTTGAGCAATCTTGGGCTACGAAATGTAAAACCAGGTAGTAACTTTTACGAGGTTCTTCATTAGGGTCAGCATCAGACTTTGTGTCAAGATACTGCAAGAACTCAAGACCAGTAAGAGTCAAGCGCCCTTCCAAAGGGTATGCGGCTAATGGTTCAAATAATTCTCGGTAATTATTTGACCATTGCTGGGTTAAGTCGAAGCTTGTTTTCCCAGGCTGCTCAGCTATACGACGGTGATAAAAACGGAACCTCGGTCCGTGATCTTTTGAGCTTGTCCGCTTCTCTGCTCTGGTGTCAGAGGGTTTACTCTCATCTGCTCCGACACTTTGCGCAAAGCTTGCCGGGAATCGTCGACCTGACTCCTGATAGTATGAGGTGCGTTTCATTTCTGGGGAGTCAGTTGATTTGAGGGTGAAGCCCTTGATTCCGTGGTATCGACCGCGTTCCCAGCCTTCAAGGTCAATGAATTCTCCCTTGTGGGGAGCATCTGCCAGTAGTGCAGGGTGAATCGGGAAAATTAGACTGAATGTAGCGAGCAGCCAATCAGGGCGCTCATCCTCTTCAGAGCTCCATGTGTGCTTTGTTTGGATACCTATCTCGGCATAGCTGCGGCGATGTATTTGTTTTTGACGTTCTGTTGCGTCATTGTCTTGAATAGAATCCAACCATAACTTGTATTCAGATTTACAGAAAACATCTACGTAGAAATCTTCGTCGAAGTTCTTTTTGTTTGGCTCTGCAGGCTTCTTCATTGGCAGTACTCCCGTCTTATTTGCCTTTAGCGTAAAGCAAAGCACCAAGGCCGTCTAGACGAAACTTCTAACGCAACTACCGCGTCAACGGTCGCGTCCACAGCAAAACGGTCGACAGGCCCAACACGGACAGCAGCGCCATCACCCACAGGGTCGCCGACACCGCGCCCGCGCCCACCAGGACAGCGCCAATCGCCGAACCCGACGCAATCCCCACCTGATACGTCACCACATATACGGACGACGCCCGATCCGGATTATCACGCCCCGCGTACATGAAATACGTGGTCGCAACCGTCGGAAGCGCGCCATACGCCGCACCCCACAGGGCAATTGCCGGCAAAATCAGCCATCCCGCCCAGGCGAATGCGGCCTCCCCTGCGATGGCCGCGAGTACTAGCGCAGCCGCGACGACAAGCGTGCCCCGAATCATGCGCCGATCCACATGGCGCGTCGCCGCCGTCACGCCCACCAAACCGCACGCGCCAAACGCGAACAGGCCAACCGCCACCCAGCCGGCGCCCATAAGCTTCTCGACGATCAAACCCAAGTACGTGTACGCGGTGAAAACGCCCGTGACCACGAGCGTGAGAAACAGGACGAGCGAAGGTACCCCCCACCGTGAAGGCGTATTCGCATCGACGTTGGTGTGGGCTTCCGCCGGCCTGATATGCGGCAACGTCGCCAGCAGTAGGATGAGCCCGCCCACCGCCATGATGGTCAGTGCCCCGGACGTCCACCGCCACCCGATGAGCCCACCAGCGGCCGTGGTTAGCGGCGAGCCGAGCACGAGTGCCAGCGTGGAACCAGTGGATACGATGCCAATCGCTTTCCCCGTGTGGCCGGGCGGGGTGATGCGCGCTGCGATGGGTGCGACGAGCGCCCAGAAGATGCCGTGCGTGAGTGCCGCGATGATGCGCGCGACCACGAGTACGCCGTAGTTGAATGCGACTGCCTGGACGAGCGTTCCGGCGGCGAGGAACCCGATGGTAGCGAGGAATACGGGACGTTTGTCGAAGCGCCCCAGGAACCACATGGCGGGAATGGTAACCACGGCGACTACGCCGGCGTACACGGACATCAGCAAGCCGATTTGGGATTCGCTGACACCCAGGTCGGTAGACATGGGGGTGATGAGGCCGACGGTGAACATCTCGAAGGTGACGTAGACGAAGGCCGCGAAGCTCATCGCGGTCAGCGGAATCCAGGGGAAGGTGTTCGTGCGGGTGGTGGTGCTCAAAAGGGGACTTTCGCTAGTGGTGGGTGGCCAGGGCGATGGCGTCTGGCAGGTGGGCGGCGATGTTGCTGGCGGTGGTTGGGCCAGGTCCGTACGCGGTTGCCGCGGAGAGCCACGACGCTAGAGCGTGTAACTGTACACCAGCGGTTGCGGCTTGGTGGGGGTCGCCGTAGCGGGCCAGGAGAGCGCCGATGCACCCGGAGAGTACGTCGCCGGAGCCGGGGGTGGCTGACCAGGAATGGCCGGCGTCAATCAGGGTGGTTGGCTGGCCTGGGCTGGCGACGGTCGTCGTGCGCCCTTTGAGCACGACCGTGGCGCCGAGTTCGGTGGCTAAGGCTTCGGTGCAGGCGCGTCGGTCGTCGTCGAGCGGGGAGAGGCGGGCGAATTCACCGCCGTGGGGTGTAAGGACAGTTGCAGCGTCCCGGCTAGAAAGGCGGGCGCGGAGGTCCGGGTTGTGGGCGAGGGTGGTGATGGCGTCGGCGTCGAGAAGCAAGGGCAGGTCCGTGTCGAGCAGGTCAGCGAGTTCGCCTGGGCGTTGACCGCGGCCGGGCCCGTACACGTATGCCTGGCACTGGCCCAAGCGGTCAAGCGTAGGCGCGGCGACGACTTCCGGGGCGGCCGGGGCGCCGACGGCCCGCACCATCGCCGGTGTGGTGTGCAGGGCACCGAGCTGGGAAAGCAGGCTCGCGCCGGGGTACGTCTCGGAGCCGGCGATGATGCCAACAACTCCGCCGGTGTACTTGTTGTCGGCGGCACCGGGTTCGAAGTTGTCGTCGAGGTGCACGTTGGGGCCCGGGTTGAGTACGCGCGTGTACAGGGCACCCGTGGTCTCTGGGCGTAGGCCCACATCCGCCACGACGAGGGTGCCACAGTTGTGGTTGTACGCGTGTGCTTCCATGACGCCGGCGAACGTGACGGTGCACTCGGCGTGTACCGCATTCGGGCCGCCGGTGCCGGTCGGGATATCGACGGCCAGTACCGGCACGTCCGCGGGCATCGCCGGGTGGGGGCGCGTCGGGTCGGAGCCAAGGCCGGCGATTGCGTCGATCACCAGGTCGGGCATGGCGGCGTATTCGCTTACCCGGCCGCCGGCGTGGCGGAACGCCGCCAGGGCGCGTTCGTGCGCTTTTCCGGCGGTGAGTTCGGCGGTGACGTCGTAGTCGGCGGCGAGTTCCGCCCCGGCGTAGAGTCCGTCGCCGCCGTTGCCGCCGGGGCCTACGTATATGTGTATACGCCTACCCGTGGTGAGGGTGCGGGCGGTTTCGGCGATGTGGTGTGCGGCGCGGCGCATGAGTTGGTCTGGTTCGGTTTGGTTGGCCAGTGCGTGGTGTTCGGCTGTGCGGACGGCTTTGTGTGTGACCAGGTTGTGCATGTTTTTTATGGTAGTTCGGTGGGGTGTAAAAGTTTTTTTGGTTAGACCCTTGACGCTTCTGTGCAACTAGGTTAGGCTTACCTACGATCGCCTTTCGGGGTGGTCACAACGGGATAAAGTGAGTGCGAGGACACCCCAGTGGTTTATACCGCTGGGGTGTTCTTTTACTATTAATAGGTATGCGCCGTCATTCATTGCACATTAGCGCCAAAGAGGCTGTAGGACCGTACCTTATTGCTCTGGATGTGGGGTCGACTGCCTCACGTGGGGGTATTTACGATGCGTCGGGGCGGCCGTTGTCGGGGTCGAAGCAGCGTCGGGCGCACGCATTTACCACCGCCACGGATGGCACGTCGACCATTGACGCTGACCAGGTGGTCGAGGAGATTCGCAGCATCATCGAAGACATTAAGTCTTTCGCTGCGGAGGCTGGTATTGAGCTCAGTGCGGTGGCGTTCGATACGTTTGCGTCGTCGCTGGTGTGCGTGGCGGGTGGGGAAGCTATCACGCCGTGTGTGACGTATGCGGATGCCCGGTGTGCGGCTTACGTCGATAAGCTGGCGGAACTTGCCGGCGACGAGGCCGAGTACCACGCGCGCACGGGTGTGCGTTTCCACACGTCGTACCTGCCGGCGCGGATTCTGTGGCTGGCGGCTGAGCACCCGGACGTGCTGGCGCGCACCGAAAAGATGATGAGCCTGGGCGAGTACGTGTACTTCAAGCTCGCTGGCATCGAAGGTCAAGCCGTCGCGACGGCCGCGTGGGCGGGCATCCTCAACGCGCACACCGCCGAATATGACACCCCCATTCTGGAAGCGGTCGGCGCGAACATGGACTGGTTCGCCCCACTGAAGTTCCCGGATGAGCCCGCGCTTCACGACGGCCTCCGGTGGTTCCACGCCATCCCCGACGGCTGGTCCTCCAACGTGGGCTCCGGCGCAGTCGACGGCATCGTCGGCCTGTCCGCCGCCACCTCGGGCGCGGCCCGCCTCCTGCTTGACCACGTCCCGGAGAAAATTCCGACCGGCCTGTGGTGCTACCGCGTCGGACGCCACGAAGCGCTCCTCGGCGGGGCACTCAACGACGTTGGCCGCGCCATCTCCTGGCTCGAAACCAACCTCGCACCCGTCAGCGAGAAACAACGCACCGCCCTGCTTGCCGCCGACTACGAAGACACAATCCCCACCGTCCTGCCATTCTTCACCGGCGAACGCTCCACCGGGTGGCGCGGCGGCACACGCGCCGAATTCCACGGCGTCAGCGCGTCGACCACCCCCGCCGACCTGTGGCGCGGCACCCTCGAAGGCGTTGCCGTATCGTACGCGCGCGTCTGGGAACACATGCTGTCCACCGGGGCGCGCCCCAAAGCGGTGGTGGCGTCGGGAAGCGTCACCGCGACAGTCCCCGGGTGGTTGCAGCTGCTCGCCGACCAGCTCGACACCCCCGTCATCCCGCTCAACATGAAGCGCGCCACCCTCCGCGGCACCGCAGTCATCGCCATGGAGCAGCTTATCGACGCCCCTCCGGTGCCCGACCTGCCCTTCGGAAAACCCTACGCGCCGGGCAACACCACCGCCGCCCGCGCAGTCTACGACAAATTCATCCACCACTACGGATAACCATGGATAACCTCGGCCCCCTGGCGCAGCGCCTGGGCATCACCCTCGAACGGGGCACCGAATACGCCACCGCGTCCATGCCCGTGGCCGGCAACGAACAACCCTTCGGCGCCCTCCACGGCGGGGCCACGCTCGCGCTCATCGAAACCGTCGGAAGCGTCGCGGCGCTTGCGCACGCCCGGCAGCGCGGGTGCGTGCCCGTCGGCGTGGACGTGCACGCCACGCACCACCGCGCCGTCACCACCGGACGGGTCACCGCATGCGCCACCCCGTTGCATGAGGGGGGCCGCGTGGCCTCGTACCGGGTGGACGTTACGGATGAGGAGGGCCACCTGGTGGCGTCGGGCACGGTGACGAACCTGCTTGTAACCGCCCCCCGTTAGGGCGTATGCGCTAGCATGTGGCGGGTGAGAAAACTATTCACCGCTGTGGTTGCTGTGGCCGTGTGTGCCGCGGCTGTTGTGTCGCCGGCGTCGGCGCAGAGTTCTTTCGGTTCGTCATCGCCGACATCCCCGGATGCGTCAGTGTCTGCGACGCAGTGGGCGTCGAAAATTTCGGAGGGACTCAAGGTCACCCGCGTCACGGACCTATTCGGGCGCGGCCTGTCGGACTTCCTGAACATCCTGTCCGGTGACCTGGGCATGATGGCCCCGCTGGGTTCGGGGGAGGAGTTCGCCATTATCTTCGGCGACTCGTTCCGCGGGCACACGGTCGGCCAGGGCGAGTGGTTAAGCCCCATCGGGGCCCGCGCCCGGATGAATGCGGCGGGCGAAATTGAATTACTCGCCCCCCTCAACGATGGGGCCCAGGTAGAGCAGCTGCTCGAGTATGAGCACACGGACATGCTCACTCTCTTGCCTAGCGACGTCATCAACATCCGCGGCACCTTATATATGCAAGGAATGTGGAACCGGGGCGTCGGCAACGTGTTGGGCACCGAAATTTGGCGGTCAACCGACAACGGCCAGACGTGGCAGTCGGTGGCGAAGACGTCGACAAGCTACATGGGTGGCATGGGCAACCTCATCACCTGGGAGCACGGGCCTGACGGCTACATCTACGTGATGAGTTCCCAATTCCAGCGCAACGACCCCGTCTACCTGTCCCGCTTCCGCGAAGCCGACATCGCCGACCGCAGCAAATGGGACCTCTACGACCCCACCACCGGCCAATGGGGCACCACCGGCCGACCCATCCTGGACGACCGGATGAAAGCCGGCGAAATGAGCCTGCGCTACATCCAAGGCCACTGGGTACTCGCCATGTTCAACCAGGCGACCATGGCCATCGAAGTACGCATCAGCGATACCATCGCCCGCGACTGGGATACCATCACCCCGGCGAACGTCGTCATCGCTGGGCACGGCGGCTGGGGCGCCGCCCAAACCCCGTCAAACTTCACCCAACTCTACGGCGGATACATCGTCCCCGGCTCCACCCTGGACAACCTGGACCTCGTGGTCTCCCAATGGAACACCGGCACCAACGCCCGCTACAACTCCACCCAATTCAACGTCCGCGGCCTGGAAACCTTCTTCGGCATCGGGGCGCGGCCCGCCACCCGCGACGCCAACACCCTCGACGTCACGGCGCATACGCCTACCCGTTAGGAGGAAGTATGAAAACGTGGGCACGCTTTTCCCTCCTCGGCTACGTGGGCGTGATTATTGCGCTGACGTGTTTGAAGACGTTCTACCAAATCGGCTACCTGTGGCTGCCGGAAAATCAGCGCGTCCGCGAGCTGCGGCTCATCCCGTTCGTGCGTTTCTTTAACGGGCGCGGCTGGTTCGCCCCACTTTTCGACATGGTCGGCAACATCATGCTCTTCGCCCCACTGGGTGCGCTGCTCGTAGTGGTGGGCGTCCGGGTGGGCCGCGCAGTGTGGGCTGGTTTCGCGCTCAGCTTGTCAGTGGAGGTCATCCAGTTCGTATTCGCTGTTGGGCGCACGGACATCAGCGACCTCATTTTCAACACCTTGGGTGCGTTCCTCGGCGCGTGGGTGGCCAGCGTCGTGCGCACCCCGTCGTGGCGTATGCGGTGGCACGCGTTCATTGTGGGCTTAACGACGGCCGCCGTCGCCGTCTTTATCGTCTTGGTGATTCTGGGCCCGGCGTTGGGGGATCCGGCGAAGGTTGTGCCGGTCGGTGCTTAGCCCAGCCGCCCTTTCCGGCGGCGTTTCGGCTGGCAGGTGGGGCACCAGAATAGGTTGCGGCCTTCCATGACTTGGTGGCGGATGGGGGTGCCGCATTGGTAGCAGGGCTGACCTTCGCGGCGGTAGACGTAGACTTCGCCGCCGTGGTCGTCTTTGCGGGGTTCGCGGCCCATGGCTTCGGGGAGGTGTTCGTCGCGGACGGTGTCGATGCGCCCGCGTTCCACGCCGATGGCCATGAGGTGGACGAGGTCGTCCCAGATGTCGCGCAGTTCGGAGTCTTTGATTTCGTGGCCGAGCTGGAAGGGGGAGATGCCGAGCCGGAAAAGCGTTTCGGCGCGGTAGATGTTGCCCACGCCGGCGAACAGTTTCTGGTCCATGAGTAGCGCGCCGATCGTTTTGCGCGACCGGGCCACTTTCTTGAACACGCCGCTGGGGTCGGAGTCTGGGCGCAGCGGGTCGGCACCCTGCTTGCCGACGACCGCCCCCATCGCTTCCGGGCTAATCAGACGGCACCACTGGGGCCCGTGCAGGTCTGCGTCGGTGTGCCCGTCGCTGATGCGTAGGCGCACTTGCCCGACCGGGTCGGCGTGTTCGCTTAAGCGCATGATGCCGATGAGGCCGAGGTGGATGTGGACGATGTTGTCGTCGGTGGGGGCGTCGAACTCGATGAAGAGGTGTTTTCCCCAGGCGGAGGCGTGGGTGAGGGTGGTGCCGTCGAGAAGCGCTGCTTCGGTGGCGAAGCGGCCTTGCGGGCTGCTGACCGCTACGGTGCGTCCGGCGAAGGCGGCGCTTAGATCGCGGGCGAGGGCATGGATGACGTGACCTTCAGGCATAACCGCCTAGTTTAGCCCGGAAAGGTGCAGTTCGGCGGTGTCGATGGTGGGGGCGTCGTGGCGTGTGCGCGTGCGCGTCCAGACGGGGTTGAGGCCGGGCATGAACCAGACGAGGACTGCGACGAGTGCGGCGATGATGGCGCCGCCTGCCGTCGTGAAGCGGTCGGGGACCCACCAGAAACCGGCGACGCAGAGCGTGGCGATGGCGGCGACGAAGACGCCGACTGCGATGGGGATGAAGGCGGGGGATTCGTTTTCTGCCCAGTCTTGTTCGGGGAAGCGGGCGCGGGCTTCGGAGCGGATGCGGCGTGGCGTTTTGCGCGATTGAGCGATGCTGGCCCCGGTGGCTAAGACGACGCCGACTCCGCCGACGATGAGGTCCCCGGTGACGGCACCGAATGCGAGCACCGCGAACGCCAGTGCCAGGGCCGTGCGTTCGGGGGCGGTGGTGGCCAGGCCTGTGCGGGGGTCCACGTCGGGGTAGAGGAAGTTAAACGACCGGGAGTGGGGGTGTGGCATGCCGGTGACCTCGGGGTATGCGGTTTCAGGGAAGGATATGAAAGGTAGCCTACCCTAACGGGGTGCGCCTGTGATAGTCTCCACGGTAAAACTGCAAGGTATGCCTAGGCTTAGTAACCGTTGGCTTACCGAACCTTTATCCTGTGGAGTTTCTATACATGACCGTACTTCGCATCCCGCGCGCCGTCGCTGCAACGCTCGCGGCCGCAAGTATCGCGCTGCTACCAGTGAGTTTCGCGGCGCCTCACGCCACCGCGGCCAGCGGACAGTGCTCTTTCGAGTGGGGCATCAAGCAAAGCTATCGTTCCTACATCCGGGGGCCCATCGCGAAGGGCGGCTGGAAGGGCAATGGTATTGGCTTTACCGGAAGTGAAACGGGTGCCGACGGCGCCTTCGTCTTCACCCCCGGCAAGGCCGAGGTCTCCGGCGACACCGTGACCATTCCGTTCCCCGGCACGATCGCGTTCACCGGTCATGATTACGGTGGCGGCCCGCTGTTGGATATGACGCTGTCGGACTGGAAGGTCCGTGCCTCCGGTTCGCAGGCGGAAATCATGGTGGACTACGTGTCCTACACCTCTGACATGGTGGATAAGACGAAGAAGGGCGACCGCATCTCTGGGGATGACATCGTCATCGCCACCATTAACCTGGAAAGACCGGTTGACGCGCAGGCGAAGACCGTGGATCTCACCGGTTCTACCTCGCTGGCCTCGGGCGGGCATGACCTGTTCCTGCAGTACAGCGTAGGTGAAACCTTAGATCCGGCGCGTGGTGTTGTGACTACCGACGGCACCTGCGCCCCAGGCGGCGGCACGGGCGGCGGCACCGGTGGCGGCAAGGCGAACCGCACCCTGGGAACAATCAAGGGTAATTTCTCTGGCTTTAACAAAGAGGCCATGGCGATTCTTTCGGAAACCAACGACACCATGAACGCCATGACCACGTTTATGGGTAACGCAGAGGCGTTCTTGGATCAGTTGGACTCCTTCCAGAATCGCGGTAAGTCCACGAACTCGGGCAGCGGAACAAAGAGCGCATCCACCGCGTCAACCGCGTCAACGGCAGCGACCAGCGGGGGCGGGGCAGCGTCCACGCCGGCACGCTCCAACTCTGCGTCCACCGGCGGGGGCGCCTCTGGTCCGGTGGCGAGCGGATCGGCGGCCGGAGGGCCGTCGCAAAGCGGGCAAGCAGCCAAGTGCGAGGCAGTCAGGTCTGTGACCAGCGCGAACGCGGCGTGGGCGATCAAAGAATCGTTCCAGTCCTACATCACGGGATCCATCGCGAAGGGCCGGTGGACGCTCAGCGGCGCCAGCCACTCGGGCGGAAAGTTCCAGTTCAGCGGCTCTAAGGGCAATGTGGACACCGAAACCAAGCAGGGTTCAGTGCTTTATGACGGCTCCGTCCACTTCACTGGCCACAACGGCGTCCTTGACCTGAAGATTTCCAACCCAGAGATCCACTTCAACGGCAATTCCGGGCAGCTCATCGCGCAGGTGCAGTCGTCCAACATGGAAGGCAAGAGGACTGACTTCGGGCGCGTGGCGCTGGCCAACCTGCAGTTCTCTAACCTGAATGTAGGCGACACCGTCAGTGGTGAGGCCTCTACCGTCCTGACCGCCGACGGCGCGAAGGCATTCGCCGACTTCTACGAGGCCGGCATCGCGCTCGCACCGATTTCCTTTAGCGCCCAACTCGGTGGCGCCGGCGATTGCGGGGCTATCGGAGCTTCGGGTGCGTCCGGTAATTCGGCCAGCGGGTCTGGCTCGAACGCGCAGGCAGCCAAGGATGTTATGGCGCAGGGCACCGACGCCGACGGGAGCGCGCCGGGCTCCAGCCCCAGCGACACCACCGGCTATGACGGTACCAACAAGTTCAAGATCAAGTCCGCCGGCGAATCCGGGGCCAGTGGGTTCAGTGACGAGAACGCACTGACGTACGTGCTGCTCATCCTTGCCGCCATTGCAGTCGCGGGCGGTTCCATGGGCCGACTGGCAACGAACAACCCCGCGTAGGAGGACATGTGACTTTCTTGACCACAACCAAACGCGCTGCCTGCGCGCTTATCACCGCCGCGGCCCTGACACTGACCGGCTGCGGGGTCCAGGGCGCGTACGAATCCGTCGACGCCTCCCTGCGCGAGGAGCTGCCCAGCGCCTCTGAGCTGCGTGATCCGCGCACGATCACGGGTGTTTCGCACGTTCAGGACTTCGCGGACGTCACCCCGGTGACGGACAACCCCAAGCCCCAGTTGCCCGTTGAACTCGTGGATTCTGACGGCTTCGACGTCACCGTCGACAACGTGGACCGCATCCTGGCGCTGGACCTGTACGGCACGTACACCAAGACGCTGACCGGCCTGGGTCTGGCGGATAATATCGTGGGCCGCACGGTGTCCTCCACCGAACACGTGTTGGCGGACCGCCCCGTGGTGACCCAGGGTGGGCACAACATCAACGTGGAGGCCGTGCTCTCGCTGCAGCCGACACTGGTAATCGTGGACCATTCGATCGGCCCGCGCGACGCCATCGACCAGATCCGCGCCGCCGGCGTGACCACCGTGGTCCTCCAGCCAGAGCGCACGATCGACGCAGTGGCGCAGGACATCAAGACGTTGGGCTCCGTTGTGGGGCTTAACGACGAAGCCGAGACCCTAGCCAACGCATCCGTCGAAGAACTCGACAAGGATATTGCGGCCGTCAAGGAACTCGTGCCCGCCGAGCCGATGCGCGTGGCCTTCTTGTACGCCCGCGGTAATGGTGGCGTCTTCTTCATCCTGGGCGAAGGCTCGGGCGCCAAGGATCTCATTGAGGCCGTCGGTGGCATCGACGTCGCCGCGGAGAACAACCTCTCGCAGGCTGAACCCGCGAACGCGGAGGCGCTCGCCCGCCTCAACCCGGACGCCTTCTTCATGATGACCGACGGCCTAGAATCCACCGGCGGTATCGAGGGCCTGCTCCAACGCCCCGGTATCGCCCAGACGAAGGCGGGCCAAAACAGGCGCGTCATCGCGATCCCGGATGGTCAATCGTTGGCGTTCGGGCCGACCACCGGCCAGGTTCTTCTCCGGACAGCGCAGGCGCTTTATGACCCCCAGTCTTAAAGAAGCCCCGGCTGCCGAAGCCCGCAGCGTTTTTGGGAGGCGCAGGAGGCGTCGATTAGCAACCGTCCTTGTGCTCGCACTCCTGCTGGTGGTGACGGCCATCCTGTCGATTGTGCTGGGCCAGTACTACGTGCCGTTCGGCGACCTTGCCGCCATCATCGGCGGTGGGCCCGGCCAGGAACACCTGTCCGCGAACGTGGTGTGGGACATTCGCCTGCCGCGTATTCTGCTCGGTTTCCTCGTCGGCGCGTGCCTGGGCATCGCCGGCACGATTATGCAGGCGGTATTTGCGAACCCGCTCGCTGAACCGTCGGTGATCGGCGTGACCTCGGGCGCGGGCGTGGGCGCCGCGGCGGCGATCGTGTTCCAGATTTCCTGGCTGGGTACCTTCACGGTTCCGGTCTTCGCCTTCGCGGCCGCGCTCCTGGTCGCGGGCGTGATCTACCAGTTGTCGCGCAGCGGCGGGCGGGTGGCCGTAATTAACCTGATCCTGACCGGCATCGCCGTGAATGCGGTGTGCGGCGCGATCATTTCGTTCACCGTCTACCTGGCGCCGACGACCTCCCGCGAGCAGATCATTTTTTGGCAGATGGGTTCGCTCAATGGCGCGCAGTGGAAACACGTGTGGGTGGTTGTGCCGATCACGATTATCGGCATGCTCATCGCCCTGCGCCTCGGTGGCGCGCTCGACGTGCTGGCGTTGGGGGAGCGCGCGGCGGGCCACACGGGCATCGACGTCGCCCGCCTGCGCGTCATCGCGATCATCGTGGCCGCCTTCCTGACCGCCGGTGCCGTCGCCTTCGCGGGCCTCATCGGGTTCGTGGGCCTGATCGTGCCGCACGTGTTGCGTACTGTCATCGGCCCGGAGAATTCGCTGCTCATCCCGCTGTCGGCCCTGGCGGGCGCGATCCTGATCGGGCTTTCCGACATCGCCGCGCGCACGCTTATCCCCTTCGCGGACCTGCCGATCGGCGTGTTCACAGCGCTCGTCGGCGGCCCCACCTTCTTCGTGTTGCTGCGCCGTATGATGCGAAAGGGGCTGCACCGATGACTCACATGCTTCACGACGTCCCCTCCGGCGGGGGCGTCGTAGTCCACGACGTCACCATAAACATCGGGGATAAGACCCTGCTGGAAAACGTCAATTTTGTGGCACAGCCTGGTGTTGTGACAGGGCTCATCGGGCCCAACGGCGCTGGTAAGTCCACACTGCTCGCAGCCATTGCCGGTGATCTTCCGGTGGCCCGTGGCAGCATCACGGTGGCTGGGCACAACCCCAGTACCTCCACCCCGCGTGCCCTTTCGCAGGCGCGCGCGGTCATGCTCCAAGACGTGGGCGTGTCCTTCCAATTCTTCGTCCGCGACATCGTGGCGATGGGCCGCCGGCCCTGGAAGGGAACTCCTGCTGAGGCGCACGACCCGCAGATCATCGACGCAGCGCTCGCAGCCGTCGACTGCCTGCACCTCGAGGCACGTGACATCGTCACGCTGTCCGGCGGCGAACGCGCCCGCGTGGCGCTAGCCCGCGTGCTTGCACAAAACACTCCCGTTGTTCTTCTCGACGAACCCACCGCGGCCCTCGACATCAAACACCAGGAACGCGTGCTCAGCCTGGTGCGCACCCTCGCGCACGAAGCTGGCGTCACCGTGATCGTGGTTGTTCACGACCTGGGGGCGGCGGCCGCGTACTGCGACAACATCGTCTGCCTCGCAGACCGCACCGTCGCAGCAGCGGGGACCGTCGAAGAAGTTTTCACCGACCAGACATTGACGGACATCTACGGGTGGCCGATCCATGTTGGTCGCGCGGACGGCGCTGTGACCGTCCATCCAACGAGGCGCCACGTCGACGAGTCGGCGTATGCGCTTCTACGTACGCTTCATCACAACTTTCTAGGAGAACATCATGCGTAAGTACGCAATCCCCACGACATTCGCTGTGGCAGCAGCCACCCTCGTTGTTCCTTTCGCACAACCTGCATTTTCGGATGAGGCCGCTAAGCCGGCTGAAAAGTGCTCCATCACCGTTGAGTCCGGAACTCTGGACTGGGGCGTGAAGCAGTCATTCCGCCGCTACATTTCCGGCGGTATTGCTAATGGACAGTGGACTACAACCGGTGCGGTCACCGAACACGGTGAAAATAAAAAAGGTAAAGATTTCTTCTTCCAATTCCAAGTAGACCCAGCAAAGTCAACCATCACTTTCGACGAATCGGGCAATGTTACAGCCGCTGACATTCGTACCCAAGACGCTGCGGTTGATTTCGAAGGTCACAAGGGCGCATTGGCTAGCCACATTGGTTCGCCCTACCTGACGACCACCGGCACCGACGCGAAGATTGGCATCAATTACCGTGGCTACTACGTTAAGGGCAAAGGAATGGCAGAGTACAAGCCAGAAGACCGGATTCCTGAGAATCTGCTTGAAGGCTCTGATCACATGGCTGGTGGTATTGCAGCCGCAACAGTGGACGGTGATCACGTCACCCTCAAAGCCAGCGGTGTGAAGTACCAGCCCAAGCCAGGCACTGATCCCTGGAAGGGCATCATTGAGGGCGTCGACGTCGTCTTCCTGGGCATGTACGATGCGACGGCAGAAATGGATGACGTCAACGTCACCCTGAAGACTAAGAAGACTTGCGTTCCAGTTGAGTCGGAGAAGCCTACGAAGCCGACGGAGGCCGAGAAGCCGACCGAGACTGCCAAGCCTTCGGAAACCGCGAAGCCAACCGAGACCCCGAAGCTCACGGAAACCCCGAAGCCAACTACGGAACCTGCGCCTAAGTCTTCCGATAGCGTCGGGTTCAAGGTCGTAGCGGGCATCTTGGGTTCCCTAGGTCTACTGGGCCTGCTGGGGGCAATCGCACACGTTCTGAACCAAAACGGAATTGCACAGGGTCTGGTCAATCAGATTCGTCAGTTCCTGGGTGGGCGTTTCTAAGACTCGTCGATAAGCACTAAAGCTCTAGGAGAGATCAATGAAAAAGTGTGCGCTCATGAGTGCCTGCGCCGTAGCAGCTGCAACCCTTACCGTCCCCTTTGCTGCGACAGCCACAGCGCAGACCTGCACGTACACCGTGGAATCCGGGACCTTGGACTGGGGCGTTAAGCAGTCCTTCCGTAACTACATTGCCGGGCCGATTGCCAATGGCAAGTGGGATACTACTGGCAACGTGACCCAGCACGGCGTCAATAAAAAGGGTTCTGATTTTTACTTCCAGTTCCAGGTAAATCCGAGTGCCTCGAAACTGGTGCTCGACGGAACAGGAAATATCCAGTCCGCTGATATTCGGACCAGCGCTGGCGCGGTGGATTTCATGGGTCACCACGGAGCTTTAGCGACGTATATCGGCTCGCCCTATCTCACGTCCGCAGGCAACTCAAGCCAGGTGGGTATCAGTTACGAGGGCTACTACGTCCCAGGCAAGGGCATGACCGAGTACACCCCGGATGACCGGAAGCCAGAAAACTTGCGGTCTGGTCAAGGCTACATTGCCAAGGGTGGGACGACAGTGTCTGTCAGTGGCGATACCGTCACGCTGAAGACTACCGGTGTGGAATACGTCCAGCAGTCTGGCACGGATTCTATGAACGGCATCGTTCAAGGCGCAGACATCGCGTTTCTGGGGATGTACGCAACTGGGGCGGAAATGGATGATCTCACCATCACACTAAAGACAAAGAGTGACTGCGGGTCGATGCCGAACGCGCCAGGCGATTCGGGACAAGCCGGTAAGCCTGGCGCCCCCGGTGGTGGCGGTGACACCGGTAAGCCCGACCAATCCAGCCAGACTGACGGTTCCAGCGCAATGGCTACGGGTTGGAACTGGGTGCTCGGCATCGGCAGTTTACTCGGGATGGCTGGCGTGCTTGGGGTGATTGCTCGAGCCTCTGGCCTGGTCGATGGCCTACAGTCGATGTTTAAGAACCTGCGCCGTTAATCAAAGGTATAGGGTAGGTAAACCTTTCGGTTGAACTTTCCTCAAGGGTATTGCGAATAAGGTTAGCCTCGCCTACGGTATTATTTACCCAGGCAAGGCTAACCTTTATGCTTTGCCGCGTCTGAAAGGAGACACCGTGTCCGCGCCTATCGTCGAACGGCCCACGACGCCTCTGTCGCAGCTCCTGCGCGAAGGCACCATGGCCGCCCACCAAGATGCTGAGGAATCCGACTTCATGGCTCAGCTTCTCGACGGCCACCTGAACACCCGTGCAGCCCATCTCCTGACCGGTCAGCTCGGGTTTGTGTACGAGGCCCTCGAAGACGCGATGCGTGCCGTCGCAGACAGTCCGGCGGTTGCCACGATTTACGACCCCAACCTGGAACGCGTCCCAGCCCTGCGCTCCGACCTAGAAAACATGCTCGGCGCGGAGTGGGAAAGCCACGTAACAATGTTGCCCGCCACGGCGCGTTACGTCGCCCGCCTGCGCGGACTCGCGGAACAGGGTGACGCCTTGCGCCTCATCGCGCACCACTACGTGCGGTACCTGGGTGACATTTCTGGTGGCCAAGTGATTCGTAAGCGCCTCCACGGCCTGTACGGCATCAGCATGGACCACCTCCTGTTCTACGACTTCGCGGCCATCGGCAAAATCCCGCCGTACCGCACCAACTACCGCAAGAGCCTGGACGCTCTTCCCTTGGATCACGCTTCGCAGCAGGTGCTCGTGGAGGAAGCGAAGAAGGCCTTTGCTTTCAACTCTGCGGTATTTGCGGAGTTGCAAGCGTCGATAAGCACTAAATAAGAGAAGGACATTTTCATGAACCGTTTACTCGTCACCGCGCTCGTCCCGGCACTCGCTTTCGGCGCCGTCGCTCCCGCAGGTGCCACCGAGGCGGGCCCCTACGTCACCGGCGAATTCTCCTGGTTGATCAAGCAATCCTTCATCAAGCATCTGAAGAGTCCCATCGCAGGCGGCACTTTCCGCGGCCAGGGCGGTGCGGCCGTCAAGGACGGCACGCTCGTCTTTCCGGTGAACTCCGCCGAATCGCATATCGACGCCTCCGGCAACGGAACCATCAACCTCGACGGTTCCGCGCACCTCACCGCCTATAAAGGCTTCGCACGCGGCGGCGGATACGGGCTCGACCTCACGTACTCCGACCTGAAAATCCAGGTCCAGGGCACGTCTGCGACCCTCATCGGCGACTACACGATGGCCGGCGCTTCCGCCTCGGACACGAGCAAGGAACTCAGTGGTACCGGCGACGACGTCACCATCCTCACCTTCGACCTCGCGAAACCGATCACGCCAGGCCAGGAATTCACGTCCGTGGACTCCGTCACCACGGCCGGCCCCGGTCTGGAAAGCTCGCTGCTGCGCTACAAGAACGGCACAGTCGTCGAAGGCAGTAAGGCAGGCCTGTCGCTGAAGTTCACCGACACGAAGCCTGACCAGGACCACTCCACCACGCCGGACAGCATCGAAGATCACTTTGGCTCCAGCAAGGGTGGCTTGATTGCCAGCATCATCGCGATTATCGCAGCCGTCCTCGGTGGCGGCGCGTTCGCGCTGTCGCACGTTAATATCCCCGCGCTTCTCGCGCAGGCAGGTATCCGCATCTAGGAATACCGCCACGTGGCCCGTTCACCCTCCAGCGCTCGGAGGGTGGCGGGCCACTTTTCGTTAGACTCGGTTGAGGCGTTGGTAAGAATAAAATAAGAAAGGAAAATTTCTATGCTTCGTACCTCAACCGCAGCGCTCGTCGCTACGCTGGCTGTCAGCGGACTTGTTGCCCCGACGGCCACCGCGCAGACCCCCAACACCGTCACCTGGAATGTGAAGGAAAGCTTCCTGCACAGCATGACCCATAAGTCGGCCACGGACGGCGCTATCTACACGGGCCCCAACTTCTTGCTGCCCATCGACCTGCGCGACAGCTACATCGACGACGCCGGCAACGGCCGCATCGACCTCGACGGCGAAATCGAACTCAAGACAGGCCAAACCATCTTCGGCTGGGACACCGAACTGGAGTACAGCGACCTGCACATTCGCGTCAACGGTACCTCCGCGCAGCTCATCGGCGACTACGAGTTCAACAGAATCCAGGGCGACAACCGCGTCCTCCTCACCTTCGACCTGGACAAGCCAATCAAACGCGGCGAAGCGTTCAGCTTCACCAACGTGAAAACCACCGCCACCGCCGACTTCGCCCGCTCCCTCAACGGCGCAGTCCAGGCTGGTCAAACTCTCGACGACGGCCTCATCAGCCTCAACGGCACCATCAACCGTGCGCCCGGGCTTGGCGACGGCAGCTCTGAGCTCGAAGACGGCAGCTCCGAGATGAAAACCGTCGGCATCATCGACGCAATCGTTGCCGTGATCGCCGCCATCGGCGCGGGCGGATTCGCGCTCTCGCAGCTGAACATCCCAGCTCTGCTGGCGCAGTTCGGCATCCACATTTAACGCCTACCAGGCACGCGGCCCGTTCGCCCTCCACCGCTGCGAGGGTAACGGGCCAAACTTCTTTAACGCCTTCTGATAGAAACTGACGGTCGCCCGGATGGCGCTGCCGTCGTCGAGATGCTTTTGTTCAATGTGACGTTGGGTAAGGCCGGCGTTATCCAACCGGCGGTGGCGTAAAGCCTCGCGGGTCATCGTCCCCTCCGGCGTGGAATCGTATACGCCCAGGTGTTTGCCGGCGCCGTGGAACTCCACCGAAAAGCTCGCCTCCGGCCACAAGAAATCAGGGCGCCCGGCGAACGTGCCGTCGGGCCCGAACACGTCCGCCTGCTGGTACGGCGGCGGAGCCCCCGCCTCCCACAGGGCAGTGAGGAAAAACGATTCCGGAGGGCTTTCCGAAAGCCCTTTGGCCAGTTCGGCGGCAGTGCGCGCGTTTTGAATGCCTTTGCTGTTGTGGAGTGTCACCAGTTCTGCGGGCACATCGTCGGCTTGGTGTGCCCGAATAGCCACGTCTAACGCCGCCACGCCTTCTGCCAACGAGTGAAACCGCGCCAAGTCGAGCGCCGTTCGCCCGGGTGTGGTCACCCGCACGGTGCCGAATTTCGTGTTCGTTTCGATCACGCCAGTCGTGGGGAGCGGGCGGTGGCGGATAATTGGTATTGGGCTGGGACCCGGGCCCGCCACATATAGTTCCGGTTGCGGTATTGCTCGATACTTTAACGACGGTAATCGTAGCGCGTATGCAGCGCTCCTACCAGCAATTACCGCGGAGGTAGTCTGTGAAATCCCCACGAGCTGCGCGAGCGCGAAGTCGTACAGATCCAGAGGCCGAGTGGAATACGCACCTGCCCAAACCTTGATTAAGGCACCTTTCTGGGCCAAGCGGTACGCGACCTGGCGCTGGGCTGATGAAAGCTGACGCAAAATCACGATGTCAGAGTCCCCGAAGTATTTTCCCCCTATATCCATGCCACTAGTTTAGGTTGAGCTGTGGGCCCGCGGGGCGCGGTGATATGAAAAAGACATTTTGCTAAGTCGAGTCCCGAATCTGCCCAGGTCAGTTTTCCGCCGGGAGGCCAGAATGTCTTTTTCGTATCACGGAGGGCTATTCCTTGGTTCGTTTTCGGTGGCCCCGGTGTGGAATATGAGCCTGGAGAGCGCGAACGGGCGCGCTACGCGCGCACTGACTGTCCCTTCCGGTCGTTGACGGGTAGGTGACTGAACTAATTAATGGATATCCATGTACTGACCGTGCCGGGTTGTTTTCGGGGCGCGGTGATATGAAAAAGACATTTTGCTGAATCGCGCGCCGAATATTCCCAGGTCAGTTTTTGGCTGGAAGGCCATAATGTCTTTTTCGTATCACGGAGGGTAATTACAGGCTATTTTTCAGCGTGGTAACGCGCCAAGCCACGCCCGCGTCAAGCCAATGCCCACGCCCCACCACGCTGTTTCGGTCCGGCGTCTGTAGGCGCTAAAATCTTGTAGTTACATCCGTTCTATCGAAAGGGTGCGTTATGCGCATGGGGTTTGACCCGCAGAAATATATTGATCTGCAGTCAGAGCACATTAACCAACGTCGTATCGAATTAGCGCAGGGGGTTCCGCAGGCCCCTAATATTTCAGCACCCACCGGCAAGTTGTATCTGGAGATGGGCGGTAAGCTTTTCGACGATCTCCATGCCTCCCGCGTCCTTCCGGGTTTCACGCCGGATAATAAGATCGCGATGCTGCAGAACATCGTCGATGATGTGGAGATCGTGGTCTGCCTGAATGCGAAGGATTTGACGCGCCAGAAGGTGCGCGCTGACCTGGGTATTCCTTACGAGGAGGACGTTCTGCGTTTGGTGGACGTGTTCCGGGAGCGGGGTTTCCTGGTGGACAATGTGGTGATGACGCAGCTGGAGGACGATAACTCGCAGGCGGCGCTTTTTATTAGCCGGCTGGAGAAGTTGGGGTTGAACGTCGTGAAGCATCGGGTGATTCCGGGTTATCCTTCGGAGACTGCGCGGATCATCAGCCAGGATGGGTTTGGGCTCAATGAGTCGATTCCGACGACGCGCGACGTCATCGTGGTGACCGCGCCGGGCCCGGGTTCGGGCAAGTTGGCTACGTGTTTGTCGCAGATTTACCACGACGCGCAGCAGGGTTTGCGCAGCGGTTATGCGAAGTTTGAGACGTTCCCCATCTGGAATTTGCCGCTGGAGCATCCGGTGAATTTGGCGTATGAGGCCGCGACGGCGGACTTGGATGACATCAACATCATCGACCCGTTCCACCTGCAGGCGTATGGCAAGCAGGCGACCAGCTACAACCGGGACGTCGAGGTGTTTCCGCTGCTGAAGTCCACGTTGGAGACGATTTCGGGGCAGTCGCCGTACCAGTCGCCGACGGACATGGGCGTGAACATGGCGGGCTATTGCATCACAGACGACGACGCCTGCCGACACGCCGCGAAGCAGGAAATCATCCGCCGCTACTACAAGGCGCTCGCGGAGGAGCATCGCGAGGAGCTCGACCCGGTCGTCTCGGAGCGGATTGCGCTGATTATGGCGAAGGCGGGTACGTCGACAGCTGACCGCGCGATGGTGGCGCCCGCCCTCGAGGTGGAGGAGCGCACCGGCGCGCCGGGTGCCGCGATCCAGCTGCAGGACGGCACGATTATTACGGGTAAGACGTCGGCGCTGCTCGGCTGCTCGTCGGCGATGTTGCTCAATGCGCTCAAGCACCTGGCTGGGCTTGACGACGACGTCCTCCTCCTCGATGCCGAATCCATCGAACCAATCCAGACGTTGAAGACCCAGCACCTCGGTTCGCGGAACCCGCGGCTGCACACCGATGAGGTGCTCATCGCGTTGTCGGTGTCGGCGTCGCGGTCGGAGAATGCGCGCCGGGCTTTGGAGCAGCTGTCGAACCTGAAGGGCTGCGACGTGCACACGACTACGCTGTTGGGCAGCGTGGACGAGGGCATTTTCCGCAACTTGGGTGTGCTGGTGACGTCGGAGCCGAAGTTCCAGCGTAAGGCGCTGTATCAGAAGCGGTAGCGGGCACGCTAAAGTAAAGCCCATGAGTGTGGGCAAGATTCTCCTATATTACAAATTCACCCCCATCGCCGACCCGAAGGCCATCATGCTGTGGCAGCGTGACCTGTGCGAATCGCTGGGCCTGAAAGGCCGGATCCTGATTTCGGAGCACGGCATCAACGGCACGGTCGGCGGGGAGATGGATGACTGCAAGCGCTACATCAAGAAGACGCGCGAGTACCCCGGCTTCAAGGACATCAGTTTCAAGTGGTCTGAGGGTGGGGCGGATGATTTCCCGCGGCTGTCGGTGAAGGTGCGCGACGAGATTGTGGCGTTCGGCGCTGCGGACGAGCTCAAGGTTGATGAAAATGGCGTCGTCGGGGGCGGCGTGCACCTCAAGCCGGAGGAGGTCAACAAGCTGGTTGAGGAGCGTGACGACGTCGTCTTCTTCGACGGGCGCAACGCCATGGAAGCTCAGATCGGCAAGTTCCGCAACGCCGTGGTCCCGGACGTGACCACCACTCACGACTTCATCGACGAGCTGGAATCCGGCAAGTATGACTGGATGAAGGACAAGCCGGTGGTCAGCTACTGCACGGGCGGCATCCGGTGTGAAATCCTCTCCGCCCTGATGAAGAACCGCGGCTTCGAAGAGGTCTACCAGATTGATGGCGGCATCGTCCGCTACGGCGAAAAGTTTGGCAACGAGGGCCTGTGGGATGGTTCCTTGTACGTCTTTGATAAGCGCATGCACATGGAGTTTTCCGGTGGTGACGTCAAGCAGCTGGGCCACTGCGTCCACTGTGGTGCGGGCACGAATGATTTCCACAATTGCGCCAACGAACCCGAGTGCCGCAAGCAGGTTCTCATCTGCCCGGATTGTTGGCAGAAGCCAGAACTCCACCACTGCGGCGACCCTTCCTGTAAGGCCGTTGTTGAGGCTATGGTGGAGTCATGAGCATCGTAAAAATTAACGCCCTGACCGTTCCGAACGGAGAAGCCGGCAAGCACCTCGAGGAGCGCTTCGGCGCACGCCTGCACTCCATCGACGACCAGCCCGGTTTCGAAGGTTTCCAACTCCTGCGCCCTGTCAAGGGGGATGACCGCTACTTCGTGATCACGTGGTGGAAGGATCAGGAAAGCTACGACGGCTGGGTCAACGGCGAATCGTTTGCTAAGTCCCACGGCCACACTGGCAAGGACGGCCAGCAGCGTAAGCCGGCTGCGTCGCAGTCTTCGTTGCTGGAGTTTGACGTAGTTCTGGATTCGCGCGAAGGTCAGTAAGAGCGCGGGTGGGCTGGTAGGCGTCGTGAAGCGGCGTGCTACCGGCCTAAATTTTCATGCCCGACGATGGCAATCTGGCCGACCGTGGTCATCCACAACATGGCGTGCGGGACCAGCACCCAGAAAATCCCCATCCACGGGCGCCAGCGCAGGTAGGCCTTCAGTTTGCGGACCATGATGATGGAGCAGCCGACAAGGCCTGCGATCGGGACGACGCAGCTGATGAGCGCCCACCAGATTTCCGCCGACCGGGAGCATAGCCACTCGGTTTCCCCGGCCTCGCAGTAGGGGCCGCCGGCTGCGCGGAACGCGGCGAGCGCGGCGAAGGACACGATGAACGACAGCACAATTGTCGCTGCCAGCCACCACAGCGCCTCTTTTGTGGAATGCCGGTTGCGGCGAGCCTGTTCGGCGGGGTCCATGGCGTCGGCGAGGTCGTCGACGGTGTGGGGGATGGGGGCTGGTTTGTTGGAGAAGTCGGCGTCGTCGTGGAGGTCGTTTTCGGGGTGGTCAACTTCGTCCTGGTAGGTTTTCCACCAGTCGGGGCCCTCGTAACGGTCGTCTTTGTGACTCACGGTATTAACCATAGCCCGCGGGGGTGGGGCGGTGCCCGAAACGGTGCCTTCACCCGCGGCAATGTGGGATTCGGGTGTGCCCGCGTGGGCGGCTTATTCCGGCCGCAGCGGGTACACGATTGCCGGGACGGGTGCGTGTTGCAGGAATTCGTTCGTGGTGGAGGAGATGAAGACGCGCTCCAGCGGCCCGCGCGGGTGGGAGCCGAGGCAGAGGAGGTCGTATTTTTTCCACCGGATACTGTCGACCGCATGCGCCCACCCGGTGCCTTCGCCGACTGTGGTGCTGACCTCCAGGTCGGGGAGGTCGGCGTGGACGCGGGCGCGCGCTTGGTCGAGGAGGTCGTAGGCCTGTTCGTGCCAGTCGGCGGCGAGGCGTTGTTCCAGTTCGAGGCCTGGCGTGGGGGCGCCGGTGAGGTCGGCGTTGGGGGATAGTGCGATGATGCGCAGGCTCGCACCCCAGCGGTGGGCTAGGTCGGCGGCGTAGCGCAGGGCGGGGGCTCCTTCGCTGGAGTCGTCGAGGAAGGGGTAGTTGATGCGGCGTACGCCTTTGGTGGAGAGTTGGGCGTCGCGTCCCACGAGGCCGAGGGCCGTAGGGGAGTAGTGGAGGAGGGCGTCTGCGGTGGTGCCGGCTTGGAAGTGCCCGGCGGGGGCGCTTGCACCGCTGCCGATGATCAGGAGGTGGGCGTTGAAGTCGGAGGCGGCGTCTCCGAGCAAGACGTTTTGGGAGGTCCCGTCGAGGAATACGGAGTACGTCTCATCCCAGTTGGCGCGGTCGATACCGGCTTCGGTGAGCGCTGATGCAGCTGCGTCGGCGCAGGAGCGGGCCTGTTCTTCGTGCCAGGCCCGGTAGGTTTCGCTGTATTTGCGCAGGGAGGCGGGGATCCAGCCGCGTACGACGGTGGTGGGGACGCGGATGCGCACGTCCGTGGTGCGGGCGATCCAGGAGGCCATGGCGAGGCCGTCGTGGAGTGGGTTGCCGGGTTGCCAGGCGACCAGTATTCGGGTTGGCGCGTCCGCCATGTGTTAGTTCTCTTCGTGAGCAGCCTGGTTGCCGAATGTTTCTGCGAGGGCGTTAATCATCTCGATGGCTGCGGGAGCCTTCTGGAGGAGTTCGTCGGGCAGGCTGTCGAGCATGGTGGTCAGGTACTCGGTGCGTTCTTGTCCAACACGGTTGAGTGCGGAGTTGCCTTCGTCGGTAAGCCGGACGCGGACGCCGCGGCGGTCTTCGGAGTCGCGGAGGCGTTCGACGTAGCCACGATTCTCCAGGAGGTGCAGTGCGTTGGAGGCGGTGGGCATGCGGATGCCTTCTTCGCGGGCGAGTTGGCTGATGCGCGATTCGCCGTTTTCGCGCAGGCGGGTGAGCATGGAGAGTTGCGGGCCGGTGAGCTCAGATTGTTCGGCCATGCGGAAGTACATGACGTAGAGCTTGGTCAGTGCCGGACGAATTTGTTCGGCCATTTCGGCGGCGGTGAAAGAACTTTCCTGTGACATATTTGCCATCCTATCTAATAAAAGTATTACGGCTGCTCTTGGCTGCTTATCGACGCCATCCGGCCCCACAACCACATTTTTCATATCGACCGCAAAATCACCTGTAAGGCTACCATTGTTCACCGTGAAGAGGCGCATTAGTTTCGGTGGCGAAGTCAACCACGAGTGGGAACGCCGTACCCTGCTGCGTTCGTGGAAGCAGGGGCGCGTCGCTGACGAAGATATTAAAGATGCCGACGGCATCCTCGTCGAGGCCGCGCGCTTTCACGGCAAGCCTGCGCCGGTGCCGTGCCCGGTGTGCGGATCGGATCAATTGCGTCACGTGTTGTGGATTCATGGCGAATCGTTGGGCAACAAGACGGGTACCGCGCGCAGTGTTGATGAGATTGCACGCCTCGTTTCCGAGCGTGGCCCGATTCGGGTTCACCTGGTGGAAGTGTGCCCGGCGTGCCGCTGGAATCACCTGCTTAAAGAGTTCGTGGCCACGGCAGAACCGGAATGTTCGAACGACGGTTAGTAGCGTGTCGGCCCAAGCAAGTAACCTGTCTACATACAGTACTGGTAAGTGATGAGGTCACGTAGTGTCGGAAAATAAGAAAAAGCCTGCCGCGTCCGCGTCCAAGAAATCTGCCCCGAAGAAGGGGGCCAAGAAGGATGCGAAGCCTGCGAACAAGTTCGCGCAGGTATCGTCGCGCTTCAAGCACCCGGTGGCAGCTTGGACGGCAATTATTGCGCTGCTCCTGTGCGTTGTCTTGCCCTTGGGTGGATTCCTGGTGGCGTACATCGTGGCGGATGTGCCGGAGCCGGAGGAATTGACCACGAAGCAGGTTTCCCAAATCTATGCTTCGGATTCGCAGACGGAACTGGCGCGTATCGTCCCGCCGGACGGGAACCGTCGTCAGGTTCCTTTGGAGCAGATTCCAGAAGGCGTGCAGAACGCTGTTCTGGCTGCTGAGGACCGTGAATTCTGGACCAACCCGGGCTTTTCCATCACGGGCTTCGCCCGCGCGGCTATCGGCCAGCTCACCGGCGACGCTTCTGCCGGCGGTGGCTCCACGATTACGCAGCAGTATGTGAAGAATGTGCTCGTGGGCAATGAGCATTCCATCCAGCGCAAGCTGCGCGAACTGGTGCTTTCGGCCAAGATGACCAACCAGTGGGAAAAGGAAGAAATTCTCGAGGCCTACCTCAATACCGTGTACTTTGGCCGTAACGCCTACGGTATCGAGGCCGCTGCCGACGCCTACTTTGGCATTCCTGCCAGCGAACTCACCACTGAGCAGGGCGCGGTGTTGGCTGCGTCCATTCAGCGCCCTAGCCAGCTGGACCCGTGGGTCAACCGCGAGGAAGCCGAGCAACGCTGGAACTACGTGATGGACGGCATGGTGGACATGGGCGTCCTCTCTGCGGAAGACCGCGCTAACGCCGTCTATCCAGAGACTCAAGACCCGGCCAGCTACTCCGCATACACCGAGGCCTCCGGCACTAACGGCATGATCAAGAACCAGGTCATGAAGGAACTGGAAACCATCGGCATCACCGAGGTGGACGTGACTACCCGTGGCCTGCAGATCACCACGACCATTGACCCGCAGGCGCAGGAAGCCGTGGTCAACGCTGTGCACACGCAAATGCAGGGCGAGCGTGACAACGTGCGCACCGCCGCCGTCTCCGTGGAACCGGGCACGGGTGCTGTGCGCGCCTACTACGGCGGCGAAGACGCAACGGGCTGGGATTTTGCAAACGCAGCCCTGCAGACGGGCTCCACGTTCAAGATCTTCGGCCTGGCCGCTGCACTCCAGCAGGGTATCCCGCTGACCGCCCAGTACTCCTCCGACCCGGTCATGCTGCCGGGCGGTATCCAGGTGACCAACGTCAGTGGTTCCGGTGGCGGTTACCAGAGCATCGCGGAAGCGTTGAAGCAATCGCTGAACACCTCCTTCATCCGCCTGCAGAATGACCTGGACAACACCACCCAGGACACTGCCGACATGGCGCACGCGCTGGGCATGGCGCGCACGCTGCCGGGTGTTCCGGAGACCTTGACTGAGCATGGCGAGCAGCCATACGAAGGCATCGTTTTGGGCCAGTACCAGTCCCGCCCACTCGACATGGCGATCGCGCTGGCGACCCTGACGAACGATGGCGTCTGGCACCAGCCGCACTTCGTGGAACGTGTGGAAACCGCCACCGGAGAGGTCCTCTACGAAGCGGACCACTCCCAGGGTGAGCGCCGTGTGAATAAGACGGTCGCACAGAACACCATCAACGCCATGGAACCTATCGCCGCATGGTCCGGCGGAAAGGTCCTCGCGGGCGGGCGCCCATCGGCATCCAAGACTGGTACCACACAGTTGGGAGATACCGGCTACAACCAAGACGCCTGGATGGTCGGGTCCACCCCGCAACTGGCAACCGCCGTCTGGGTGGGCACGGAGGATAACTCCCCATTGCTCACCGCATGGGGTGGCCAGATGTACGGCGCCGGCCTCCCGACCGACATCTGGAAGCAGTTCATGGACGAAGCCCACCAGGGCAAGGAAATCAAGGCATTCCCGGACGCCAACCCAGTGACCTGGGGAACCGGCACCTGGGGTGGCGGTTCGATGGCGCCGGCCTACCCGGCGTACACGGCGCCGTCGCAAAGCACTGGCACGTCGTCTGCTCCTGAACAGGCAGGGCCAGCACCTGCCCCAGCTCCTGCACCGGCACCGGCGCCCGCGCCTGCCGAGGACCTTGAGCTTGTCCCAGGCCTGACAATCCCGGGCGAGTTACTCCCGTTCTAGGAGCTACGCTGCGCCGATGAGTAATACCACCGAGACCGCGTGGCAGGACCCCACCGTGCGGGTCCAGCCCGGGCGCACGGAACCGGCCGCGGGGCCCATGATGGGCGCGCTGGGTGGACCGATGGGCCGCTTCGCAATAGTGGGTCGCCAACCTTGGTGGACGCCACTGCGCACGCTCATCTTCATTGCCCTGACCTTCCTCTCATTCGGCTACATGACCAAGGCGAATTGCCTGCAAGGCGCCGTCGGGGAGGATGGAACGGTCGGGCTGAACTGGTCCGGCAACCGCCAGTACATGTCCGCCTGCTACAACGACATCCTGCCGCTGTACAACGGGCGCGGGCTCAACATGCCGGGCAACCCCTACGCGTACTCGTGGAAAGAAGGTGACCTCACCAGGTACATGGAATACCCGGTGCTCTCCGGCCTTTTCCAGGGGGCGATGGGCGCGCTGACCCGGTGGACGTACCCGCTCATCGAGGCGCTCGGGCTGACCGTCGCGGAGGCGTCGTGGTACTTCACGCTCACGGCGCTTGTGCTTTCGGCGATGTGGGTTATCACGATCCGCTACGTCGCCGAACTTGCGGGGAATCGGGTCTGGGACACGGTCCTCGTTGCGGCATCGCCGCTGATCATTGTGCATGCCTTCACAAACTGGGACATCCCCTCGATCCTGGCGCTTGTCCTCGCGATGGTTGCCTGGCGCCGCGGACGCCCCGGCTGGGCCGGCGTGTGGATCGGCGTCGGCACAGCCCTCAAACTGTGGCCGCTGTACTTACTGGGCGCCCTGCTCATAGTTGCTTTACGACGCCACCGCTTCCCCGCATTCCTCTGGTCACTAGCGACGACCGTGGTCACCTGGGTGGCCGTCAACGCACCCATCGCGTACCTGTACCCCGACGCGTGGCGGGAATTCCTACGCCTCAACGAAGACCGCGGCGCGGAATGGACCACGATCTACGAAATCCTGGCCCGCACAACCGGCCTGCAACTCCAGCCAGAGACCATCAACACGATCTCCTTCGTTGCCTTCGCGGCCATCTGCCTGGGAGTCTTCGTACTAGGGATGAAGGCGGGGGCCGTGCCCACGGTCCCGGAACTCCTGTTCCTCATCGTTGCCGGCTTCATCCTGGTGAATAAGGTGTGGTCACCCCAGTATTCGCTGTGGCTGGTGGTCCCGGCCGTGCTCGCGCTACCCAGGTGGCGGCTGCTTCTCTCCTGGATGGTCGTGGACATGCTGGTATGGCCAGCAACCATGATCTTTATCGGTGCGGAAGCCGGCAACGGGCTGCCACCAGAACTTTTCAACCTGCTGCTCATCGTGCGTGGCGGGTTTATCGTGGCCATCGCGCTACTTATTATTGGACAGGTGTGGAACCGGGAGGCGTCGATAAGCACATCATGAGTACCGCAATGATTATCACCATGGCCAGCGTGGCCCTCGGATTCTGCTGCGTCGGCGGGGCGTTCGCGCTCTTCATGTACAGCCCGAAACGGACATGGGTGTGGGTGCTGGGAATCCTGGCTCTGATTTTGCTCACAATTGTGCCCGTCACCTTGGCTATAACTTCCGTTTTCAGCCCCGATACGGTAGCCTGAACAGGTTGCAATAATTGCAGCATCCTCCTGCCACACCTACCGATGGGTGTGGCCGAAATCCACTAACAAGACCATAGGAGGTGATGAGGCCCGTGCGTCATTACGAAATCATGATCATCCTGAACTCCGTTCAGGATCCACGCACCGCAGCCCCGTCCCTAGAGAAGTACCTCGACGTTGTCCGCAAAGAAGGCGGCAATGTAGAGAAGGTTGACGTGTGGGGCAAGCGCCGCCTGGCGTACCCCATCGACAAGCACGAAGAAGGCGTCTACATCGTTGTAGACCTCGAGTGCGAGTCTGCAACGGTCCTCGAATTCGACCGTCTGGTTAACCTCAACGACACTGTCCTACGCACCAAGGTTCTGCGCACTGACAAGTAAGAACGTGGATACTAGTAAGCACTAGGACCATCGTCACGCTCGTGAGGAATCAAGGAGAAACACCATGGCAATTGGAGACACGAACATCACGGTCGTTGGCAACGTAGTCAACGACCCCGAACTGCGGTTCACCCCACAAGGGCACGCCGTAGCGAACTTTCGGATCGCTTCCACGCCACGCCGCTTCAACCGCGATGCCGGCCAATACGAAGATGGTGAAGCTCTCTTCCTAACGTGCAACCTGTGGCGCCAGCACGCCGAAAACGTAGCCGAAACCCTTTCCAAGGGCATGCGCGTTATCGTCTACGGCCGGCTGCGCCAACGCTCCTACCAAACCCGTGAAGGGGACAACCGAACCGTCTACGAAATCGAAGTAGAAGAAGTAGGCCCCTCCCTGAAATTCGCAACCGCCCAAATTAACCGCAACCCCCGTGAAGGTGGCGGAAACTGGAGCGGTAACAGTGGCAACCAAGGTGGCGGCAACCAAGGTAACTGGGGTGGAAACTCCAACCAAGGTGGCGGCAACCAGGGCGGCAGCAACTGGGGCGGAGGAAACTCCGGCAACCAGGGCGGCCAGCAACAAGGCGGATTCGGTGGCGGCTTCGGCGGCGGTTTTGGAGGCGGCGACGCCAACAACCAAGGCGGCCAGCAGGCCCCGGACAACGATCCGTGGAACTCTGCACCACCTGCCGGTAGTGGCATGGCAGACGATGAGCCCCCGTTCTAAACGCAACAGAAACATCCAACTACAGAAAGGTTAGGGATCATGAAGCTGATCCTCACCGCTGCCGTTGACAACCTCGGAGTCGCAGGCGACATTGTCGAGGTTCGTGACGGTTACGGACGTAACTACCTGCTTCCACGCGGCCTGGCCATCGTTGCCACCCGCGGCGCAGAGAAGCAAATCGAAGGCATCCGCCGCGCACAAGAGGTTCGCGAAATCCGCGACCTCGACCACGCACAGGAAGTCAAGCTGCAGCTCCAGGGCCTGGACAACGTCCAGGTCAAGGTCCGCACCGCTGACTCCGGCAAGCTGTTCGGCTCGGTTACCGCAGGCGACATCGCAGAAGCGATCGAAGCTGCAGGTGGCCCAACCCTGGACAAGCGCATCATCGTGGTCCCACGCGGTCTGATCAAGTCGACTGGTAAGTACAACGTCGACGTCAAGCTGCACGAGAACGTGCCAGCAAACGTGAACTTTGAGGTCGTCGCAGCGTAACTTTTGACGCGTGACGGCGGGCCCGCAGACGCGGAGCCCCAACGACAACAGCACACGAACACCCCCGCACAATTCCGGAACGTGAACCGGAAGCGGGGGTGTTCGTGTCTGTGCAGCGGGTGAGTGTGGCGTGGCTGGGTGTCCGCTTTGCGACGACCCATGCATCGAACACGTGCGGGTGGGCTTAGCGTGCCCAGACAAAAGCGAAGGTCCCGGCCTCGTGGTGAGACCGGGACCTTGATGTGTTTACGCTGCTTCTAGATTAGAAAGGCAGCTTGACTGCGCCACTCTGGATAGCTGCGGCGATCGCTGCGAGAACGGTTGCAGCAATGCCGGTGCCTATCAAGATGTCCTGAGTAGTACCAATTCGATAGTTATTAGCTACGTCATTTTTATAGGACGATCCCATTGCCTTGAGATCTTCGGTGGTAATTTCCTGGCTCATGCCATGTTCTCGAGTAGACGAAGTAAACCCGCTCCCAGGTTCTAACCACTCGGAGATTCTCTTAGCTATGAGGTAGCTTTGCATGTAAGGTTCGTCAATTTCCGACGAAGTCTTCGCGTTGGCAACACCGGTGGACAGGGAGCATGCGGTAGCAACGGCGAGGACGCCGGCAATAAAACGCTTCATTGGAATCTCCTTGAGAAATGCAAATATGTTGAGTTAGGTGAATAGCGATATGTTTAAGGGCCCGCGCTTTAAGAAAAGACGAGCCCTAAAATCATTTGACGACTGCTATTAGAAAGGCAGCTTGACAGCGCCACTCTGGATGGCTGCGGCGATTGCTGCGAGAACAGTTGCAGCAATACCGGTGCCGAGCAGGATGTCGAAAGTGGTGCCGAGCTTGTAGCCGTTCAGTGCGTCATTGCGGTAAGAGGAAAGCAATGCCTTTGCGTCTTCGTCCTTGTAGTCTGAGCGCGCCAAATCCTTAAGAGATGAGGTAATACCAGCTCCTGGGTTAGCAAGATCTTGAACGCCCTTTTCGAGGATGTAAGCACCAAGCTCCACATCGTTCACATCAGACGATGTCTTCGCGTTAGCAACACCGGTGGACAGGGAGCATGCGGTGGCGACAGCAAGGACGCCGGCAACAAAACGCTTCATTGGAATCTCCTGGGAAAAACGTTGGGACAAACTGGTTACGAAATGCCAAGCCAATAAAATCGGACCAGAACTCAAAAAGGTATACCCCGCTTACCCCCTTGCAGTCCCGACTAACCACAGGTGTGTGGATAACTCACGAAACCTGTGGATAACTCCCCGTCAAGAAACCAACAAACCGTAAACGCATTCATGCAGTTCCCAGACTTTTCAGTGAACTAACACTGCGGAATCGTGAAGTCAAACGTGCTGGTAGCGGAAATAAGCAAAAGAACAACCATTCTAAAACCCTCCCCACCTGCGCAAATACAAAGCCCACCACGGTTATCCACAGTTATCCACAGGGTTCTCCACAATCGCAGTCAAGAACTTACCCCTAACACCCTGCGGTTTACCTGAAAATGTGGATAACTTCCCCGTTGTGGACCGGAGGGCGTCGATAAGCAAGAACAGGGTACGGTGGTTGGGCGTGAGCACCCCGATTGAAGATTATGCGTTCCTGTCCAATCGTCGCAGCGCTGCTTTGGTCAGTCGCGACGGGTCGATGGACTGGTTGTGCCTGCCCCGATTCGATTCACCGGCGATTTTTGCGGCGATTTTAGGTACCCCGGCGCACGGCCGCTGGCAGATCTCGATTCGGGGCGCGGAGCCCACGCAGCGTCGTTACCGCACGGGTACTTTGACGCTGGAGACGTTGTGGGAATCGGAAACTGGGGCGGCGCTCGTGACCGATGTGATGACCCCGCCCGGTTTTGCGGTTGACGTGGTCCGCCAGGTCCAGTGCCTCCGCGGCTCTGTCACGGTGGACAACGATTTCCGGCCCACCGCCGACTACGGCCTGTGGCCTATCTACCCTGAACATGACCGCACTCTTTACGTCACGGGCAACTTCGCAACCACTATCAGCCTGCAGGCGGGCGAGGAGTTGCAATGGACTATCTCCGCGACCTTCCCGGAATCAGACGAGCCGGAGGACCAGGCGGACCCGGTCAGCGCCATCGAGGCCGCCGACCGGATCTGGGGCCCGCAGGGTGCCGATGAGAAGGAAGGCATCTCGCTCCTGGTCCTCGAAGGTTTGATTCACGCCGAAACCGGTGGCATGGTGGCAGCGCCCACGGCGTCGCTGCCCGAGCTCTTCGGCGGCGGCCGCAACTGGGATTACCGGTACACGTGGCTGCGGGATTCCGCGTTCTCCATCGAGGTGCTCGTGCGCCATGGCTACATTTCGGCGGCGAAGAGGTGGCGCAAGTGGCTGCGCAAAACTCTCCAGGATCTCCCCGAGGACCTGCAGATTATGTACGGCATCGACGGGGAGATGGAACTTCCCGAGCGCGTCATCGACCACCTTCCCGGCTACGAAAACTCCGCCCCGGTCCGTGTGGGCAACGGGGCGGCGGAGCAGTACCAGGCCGACGTCGCCGGCGAGGTCATGCTCGCATTGGGCAAGCTGCGCGAGGCCGGTATTAAGGAGTCGAAGAAATCGTGGAAGATGCAGCGCAAGCTCATCGACTACGTCCTCAAGAACTGGGACCGCCGCGACCACGGCATTTGGGAAATGCGCGGCGAACTCCACTACTTCACCCACGGCCGCGTCATGATGTGGGCTGCCCTCGACCAGGCGATTCGAGCCTGCGAGGATTATGGGCTCGAGGGCGATGTTGAACTGTGGCGCGAGCGCCGGGAGATGCTTCGCGACGAAATCCTCACCCGCGGAATCGGGGAATATGGAGGGTTCGTCCAAACCTATGACGGCTCCGAGGTGGACGCGTCGCTTCTCCAGATCCCGATGACAGGTTTTGTGCCAGCCGACCACCCGGTGATGCTGAAAACGGTGGAGAAGATTGAGGACGATCTCGTCGATAAGCATGGGTTCGTCTACCGCTACCGCACCGAGGCCGGCTTCGACGGTCTGGAAGGGCATGAATACCCCTTCCTGATCTGTGCGTTCTGGCTTGTCGAGCAGTACGCGGCGAGCGGCCGTTTAGACGACGCGGAGGCCCTCTACGAGCGCCTGATCAGCGTCTCCACGGACTTGGGGCTGCTCGCGGAGGAGTATGACCCCGTCGACGGGCGCCTAGCCGGCAACTTCCCACAGGCGTTCTCGCACCTGGGCGTGGTGCGCGCGATTGATGCGATCCGGATTGCCCGTGGTGAACCGCTGAACTAGCTGCGTGTTCGAAGGTGTCCGGGGCCTGTGGCACAATGAGGGCTTAGCGTAAAACTAAGGGGTGCCCATGTCTGAAGCGATGAACAACCAAGGCTCTGACCAGGAAGAACCGGTCGTAGCCAGCTTTGACGACGATTCCGTTCCCCCGCCCGAAGAACCCGACTACCCGGAAGATTTCGGGCCGGCCCAGCCAGCCCGCGAATACGGCGGGCGCAGCGACTACTCGAATCGCCGCGGCCGGGGCCGCCGCGATGGTGGGGAGAATTCCGGCGGGTTCCGTCAGCCGCCGCACGACTCGGAAGCCGAGCGTGGCGTTTTGGGCGCGGTCATGCTCAGCTCCAACGTCCTGCTGGACATCGTGGAGATCCTACGCCCGGACGATTTCTACCACCCGGCGCATGAGCTGATTTACCGCACAATCATCGACCTGTTCTCCGAATCCAAGGAGATTGACCCGCTGATCATCAGCGGACGCCTCGACCGCAACAACGAGCTGGAGCGCGTGGGCGGTGCCCCGTACCTGCACACGCTCATGTCCGCCGTACCGACGGCAGCGAATGCCCGCTACTACGCGGAAATCGTGCAGGAAAAGGCGATCTTGCGCAAGCTTGTCGACGCCGGCACGCGCGTCGTCCAGCTCGGCTACGAAGGTGCCGACGGCGCGGAAGTCGACACGGTTGTGGACATGGCCCAGCAGGAAGTGTTCGCGGTGGGCAACGAGCAGGCCAGCGAGGATTACGAAGTCCTGGCCGATCTGTTGCAGCCCACGATCGATGAAATTGACCTCATCACAGCGCAGGGCGGCCTGGCGCAGGGCGTGCCGACTGGTTTCATCGACCTGGATAACCTGACCAACGGCCTGCACGGCGGCCAGATGATTATTGTGGCGGCTCGTCCTGGTGTGGGTAAGTCCACGTTGGCCTTGGACTTTGCGCGTTCGTGTTCGATTAAGCACGGCAAGACGTCGGCGATCTTTTCGCTAGAAATGTCGAAGTCGGAGATTGTGATGCGCCTGCTTTCCGCGGAGACGGAGATCAAACTCTCAGACATGCGTTCCGGCCGCATGGACGACGTGGCCTGGGAGAAGTTGGCCAGCCGCGCCGGTGAGATCGCGGACGCGCCCCTCTACATCGACGACTCCGCCTCGATGACCATGATGGATATCCGGTCTAAGGCCCGCAAGCTGAAGCAGAAGCATGATCTTTCGCTCATCGTCGTGGACTACCTGCAGCTGATGAGTTCGGGCAAGAAGGTGGAGTCCCGCCAGCAAGAGGTTTCCGAGTTCTCCCGTTCGCTGAAGCTCCTGGCTAAGGAGCTGGACGTCCCGCTCGTGGCGATTTCGCAGCTGAACCGTGGCCCGGAGTCCCGTACGGACAAGCGCCCCCAGCTTTCCGACCTCCGCGAGTCCGGCTCCCTCGAACAGGACGCCGACATGGTCATGCTCCTCTACCGCCCCGACTCTCAGGACAAGGACGACGAGCGCGCCGGCGAGGCCGACATCATCCTGGCGAAGCACCGCGGCGGCCCCATCGACACGGTTTCCGTCGCCCACCAGCTGCATTACTCCCGCTTCGTGGATATGGCGCGCGGTTAAAATCCTTGCTTATCGACGTCCTCCGGCCCTAAACCTTCGGCTGATAAGTAGCGCCTAACTGAGTGCAAACTTTGTTAAGTAATCCTTACCAACGGTGAAAACCCCTGGTCAAAGCGTTACTATAGGTGCTACCAGCAATCGAGGACCTAGCTAAGGAGAACGCCATGGACCGCACTTTTGACCCATATACTGCACATCTATCTGAATCCGTGGCTGCCGAGCGCACTCCGGAACTCACCGTACTCACCGTCCCGCGTGACCTCAACGACTTCGTCGAAGAAGAGCGCCACGGCTGGCGCGGAATGCTGCACAACCTGTTCGCAGCGTAACCAGGCAGACACAGAAGAACCCGCTGACCCAGTGTTGGGTGAGCGGGTTGCCGTATTTCTAGGCCTGTGAGCCTGCTGGCTTGCCCGAGCCGTGCATATTTATCGGTCATCCTTAATAAGCCAGGTCGCGAAAAATTTAACCGCATCCGCGACCTGGCAAGTTAAGTGTGCGCGATAATTATTCACCGCCGCCTACCCCGCGAACGCGGACGTGAACCCGCGAAGGCGCAGCGAGTTCAGAACTACGAACACGGACGAGAACGACATGGCCACGCCCGCGAACATGGGGTTCAGTAACCCAAGGGCGGCGACTGGGATGAGCGCGACGTTGTAGATGAACGCCCAGAACAGGTTGCCGCGGATGGTTCCCAGTGTGCGCCGGGAGAGGCGGATGGCGTCGGCTGCGGAGCGCAGTTCGTTGTTCATGATTGTGATGTCGGAGGCTTCGATGGCGACGTCCGAACCTGCGCCCATTGCCAGGCCAAGGTCCGCGGTGGCTAGCGCGGCCGCGTCGTTGACGCCGTCGCCGACCATCGCCACGTTCTTTCCGGCTTCTTGCAGGCGGGCAACGTGGTCTACTTTTTCGTCCGGCATGACGCCCGCGATGACGTGATCGATCCCCACGGCGGCGGCTACCGCCTTGGCGGCGCCTTCGTTGTCGCCGGTCAGGAGTACGGGCTCCAGGCCGAGGCCGCGCAAGGCAGCGACTGCTTCGGCGGAGCTTTCCTTGGGCGTGTCGGCAACGACCACCAGGCCAGCGAAGACGTCGTCGTAGAGCACTGCAACCGGCGTCCTGCCCGCTTCCTGCGCTGCCAGTACCTCCGCCCACGCTGCAGGCGGGACGGCGGATTCGGTCGGCCGGACCACGGAAACCACCACGCCGTCGACGCGGGCGCGCACACCGTTGCCGGCGGTGGATTCGAAATCGGTCGCATCTGGGACCGTGAGCCCACGCGCTGCGGCGCCGGCGACGATGGCTTCGGCAATCGGGTGCTCGGAACCGGCCTCGACTGCGGCAGCACGCGCGAGGAGTTCACCGGAGGTGGCGTCGATAAGCTGCATGTTGCCGGTGGTGACGGTGCCGGTCTTGTCCAGGACGACGGTGTCAGCTTTCTGCGTCTGTTCAAGGATTTCCGGGCCCTTGATGATCAGCCCCATCTGCGCGCCGCGGCCGGTGCCCACGAGGAGCGCCATCGGTGTTGCGAGGCCGAGCGCGCACGGGCATGCGATGATCAGGACGGCGACCGCGGCGGCGAATGCGTCGGCACGTCCGGAGCCGGCGGCCAGGTGCCACACGAGCGTGACCACGGAAATCGCGATGACTGCGGGGACGAAAATCTGCGAGATCTTGTCCACAAGCCGTTGCACGGGCGCTTTCTTTGCTTGCGCGTCGGTGACCAGGCGCCCGAGCGCGGCGAGCGTGGAGTCTTCGCCCACGCGCGTGACCTCGACGAGCAAACGTCCCGACGTGTTCAGCGTGGCGCCAGTCACCGCCGACCCTTCCGTGACCTCGACAGGCACGGATTCCCCGGTGAGCATGGATTCGTCAACGGCGGAGGTGCCGTCCACGACCGTGCCGTCGGCGGGGATTTTTTCACCCGGGCGCACCAACAGGATGTCTCCGACCGTGAGCTTATCGACGTCCACCCGCACCACAGCGCCGTCCTTCACAACAGCGGCGTCCTTGGCACCCATGTCCAGCAGGGTGCGCAGTGCCTGCGAAGACTGGCCTTTCGCGCGGGTTTCGAACCAGCGCCCGAGCAGCAGGAACGTGATGACGACGGCCACGGATTCCAGGTAGATTTCATCCATGCCGGATTCGGCGTGTGCGGTCAGCGACATGTGCATGACCATGCCCGGTTCACCGGCGTTACCAAAGAAGAGCGCCCAGATGCTCCACGCGAACGCTGCCGTGGTGCCTAAGGAAATCAGGGTGTCCATGGTGAAGCTGAACTGGCGCAGGTTTTTTATGGTCGCGCGGTGGAACGGTAGCCCGCCGTAGAAGTAGATGGGCCCCGTCAGAGCGAATGCGAGCCACTGCCAGTACGTGAACTGGAGGGCCGGGAACATGGAAAGCAGGAACACTGGGACGGCCAGCACGGCGGAAATGATGAGGCGTTTCTTGAGGTCTTCGGCGTGAGCGTCGCGGGCCGCCGAGGTTTTGTCGGTGGCGGGTTCGTCACCGGTCCCTTCTTCAGAGGTGCTGTCAAGCGTGAACGCCCCGTAACCGGTCTTTTCGATGACCGCGACGAGGTCTTCCGGCGACACCTGGCTGGGGTCGTAGGTGACGTCGGCGGTTTCGGTGGCGAAGTTCACTGTCGCATTAACACCGTCCAGCTTGTTGAGCTTGCGTTCGACGCGCGCGGAGCAGGACGTGCAGGTCATGCCCGTCACTCCGAGGTCGATGCGTGCTTGGGGGAGGAGCTGCGGTGTATCCATGACCCCGAAAATATACCCCTGGGGGGTATTTGTCAAGGGGTTTTGCAGCGTTGGAATAATGCGGACGCCACTACCGTTATGGTAGACCGAAAGCCCCCAACAAAATTTAAGGAGCACACATGGCAACCGTAGATATCACTGAGGACACCTTCCAGGAGACCGTCAGCGCCGAGGGCATCGTGCTCGTCGACGCATGGGCATCTTGGTGCGGCCCATGCCGCGCATTCGCGCCTACCTATGAGGCCGAGTCCGAGAAGCATGACGACGTCACCTTCGCCAAGCTCGACACCGAGGCCAACCAGGCGCTCGCCGCGGCCCTGGAAATCCAGGCGATCCCAACGCTCATGGCATTCCGCGACGGCATCATGGTCTACCGCGACGCTGGCGCCCTGCCGCCAGCAGCCCTGGAAGACCTGGTCAAGCAGGTCAAGGGCCTGGACATGGATGAAGTTCGCCGCCAGGTCGCAGAGCAGAACGCGCAGTCTGAAAGCTAAAGCTTCAGCAGCGTTTGCGCCCGTCGCCACCGCGTGGTGGCGCCGGGCGCTTTGTCGTATCAGCCTGTATCAGGCTGTGCCAGCACATTCTCCCTGCACGTTCCTGGGAGCGCCAGTAGAATGGTGCCTACAAACATTTACTCAAAAACGTTTAAGGATTCTTGTATGGCTAACCCATTTTCCAAGGGCTGGAAGTACCTCATGGCTTCGTTCGATCAGAAGATCGACGAAAACGCGGACCCAAAGGTCCAGATTGAGCAGGCAATTAACGCCGCGAAGGCGCAGCACCAGGAAATTACCGAGCACGCCGCAAACATCATCGGCCACCAGCGTCAGCTGGAGATGAAGATTGATCGTCTGCGCAAGGACCAGGAATTTCTGCAGACCCAGGCTCGCCAGGCCATCACCTTGGCTGACAAGGCCGCGGGCGAGGGCGACCAGGCGAAGGCCGACGAGTTCAATAACACCGCGGAGGTCTTTGCTACCCAGCTCGTTGCCGTGGAGCAGCAGCTCGAGGAAGCGAACACGATGCACCAGCAGGCCGCCGCCGCGACTGAGCAGGCGAAGGCGCAGCAGCGTGAGTCCGAGGCCCGCCTCAAGGAGCAGCTCGCCCAGATTGATCAGCTGCGTAACCAGGTTGACCAGGCGAAGATGCAGGAAAAGACCAACGAGGCTATGGGTGCGCTCACCGCACAGCAGGACGATTCCGTCCCGACTCTCGACGGCGTACGCGAGAAAATTGAGCGCCGCTACGCCAACGCACTTGGCGCGCAGGAACTGACCCAGAACTCCGTGGGTAGCCGCATGGATGAGATCGCAGCGTCGGGCCGCGACATTAAGGGTGCCGCACGCCTGGCAGAGATTCGTGCCCAGATGCAGGGCGACGCGCCCAAGGCCGTGGAGTCCGGGGACTCCGGCAAGGATGACGCGCCGATCTACCCCGAGGTCGAAGACACCAAGTAGTCCACACAACACAGCGCGCCCCGGGAAATTTTCCGGGGCGCGCTGTCGTCTTCGTGCGGGTTACTGTTCGCTGCGGCGAACCGTGATGAGTACGCTTCGAATACCGGCGTGGAAGCCGTCGCGCAGGTTAACGCGCTGGGATTCGCTTAAGGTGTATTCGTGCAGTGTCTCGCACGCGAACTGGAGAAGTGGGCGATCCACCTCGGGCGGGAGGCCACCGCCGGAGAGGAGGTGGGCTTGGTCGCGTTGGTCGGCGGAGGCGGCGTTGTCGTACCACCAGGCCGCGTATTGCTGGCCGACGTCGAAAGGCGTCTGGAAGCCAGCGGAAGCCCACACTTCGTTCGGTAGTGGCACGTAGCGGGAGCGGAGTTTGCGCTTGGGCGCCATCATCGAAGGTTTCGGTGCAGGGCGTGGGCCCTCTGGCGTGGATGTGTCTGCATCCTGGCCCTCGGCATCCCCGGCGTCGGCAGGTGCCGCGTCGTGCTGCGGCGTAGGAAGTTTGTCGCCGCCAGTCTGCGCGGCTTGGCGTTCTTCTTCGAGTTGGCGGTCGACCATCGACGTCGCCTGATTGTGCACCGCCTGTGTACCGCGAGCCACCTCGGCTGGGCTGGCGAACGCTTCCTGCGGATTGTGCTGTTCGCCGCCGGGCGTGATCGTCCCGCCTTGGGTGGTGGGGAAACCGGCGCCGGGGCGTGGGAGCGGGCAGTCTCCTGCGTCGGCCGCATCGCCAGCGGCAGGGTCGGCGGTGGCGGCGATTTCTTCGGTTGTGGGCGTTTCGGGCTGGGAAGCGTCGGAAAGCGTGCTTCCTGCAGCGGGGGCTGCCTGCGTCTTTTCCTCTGGAATTGGGGTGAGGCCGCCTTCCTCGGGCTCCTCGGTTTCGCCGAACGGGCGCGCCGGGATGACTGGTGGCAGTGGGCCCTCGAGGACTTCGAGCTGCATGGCGTCGGCGAAGTCTTCGCGCGGGTCGAGGATGGTGGTGCTGTCGCAGGCGTGGCGCAGTGCTGAGGACATGGAGTCCCAGCCGAAGCCGTAGAGGTGCACGCGGGCGCCGTGGTTGCAGGCTTCGTTGACGCCGGGGATCATGTCGGCGTCGCCGGAGACTAGGACCATGTCGGAGAACTGCTGGTTGACACCTGCGACGACCATGTCGGCAACAAGACGCGTATCGACGGCCTTCTGCGTGCGCCGCTCCCCCCACTCAATGAGCTGCCCGGCCCGCAGTTGCACACCGTTACACGTGCGCAGTGCTCGCTGGTAGCGGTGGGGGCCGGAATCGGGGATGCCGTCGTACCAATATTGGCGGTGAATCGGTTGGCCGAGGTGCTCTTCAATCATGCGCCCGAGCTGGGACACTACCTCCGGAAGGTCGATCTCTAATTGTGCGCGGGCACCGGTTTCCCACGAGTTGTAAAAGCTAGCGAGTAGATAAGAGGTGTCGACATAGACAATCGTGCGTTCAATCATGGCTCCTAAGTTCCTTCATTGACTATCTAAAAAAGTTTGCTCCTCCCAGCATGCCTTAAATAGGGGTGCTGCGTCGAGCGTATGCGTAAACAATGATAGGTTCATTAGTGAATTAACCAAGTAACCAACCACCGAAGGTTGCCCATGCAGACGCAAACGCCCTTGTTCCGTCAAGTCGCTCGCCTCCTTGAGGACGGCATCCTCGACGGCGAGTACACCCCCGGGTCCGCGGTCCCTTCCTCTATATGGCTGTCCTCATTTCACGGCATCAACCCCGCGACGGCCCGACGAGGCCTCAACGAACTCATCGCCCGCGGCATTCTCATTGCGCGTCGCGGCCAACCGGCGATTGTGGCCCCCGACGCCATCACAGCACTGGTCGCATCACGCAAGGAGGAATTGCCCGCGGCACTTGCCCCGCTTATCGACGAAGCAACGCGCGTAAACATGACCCAAGAAGAGCTCCTTGAACTCGTTTCACGAGTCGCCGAAAGTCGCGGTCTTTACGCAGTTCAGGGCTAGTTTTTGAAAGCGGTATAAAACCCGGATTTGCACTTTCTGTAACCCGTGTGTAACTTAATAGAAGTCAGCGCGACCGACAGCGCCCCACACTGCAGAGCAGTGAGGAGTGGCGAGAGGAAAACAAGCAGCTGACGAAATCAAATCTTATGGCCTTCAAGGTTATTAGCGCGAAAGCGGTAATACGTTGTTGTGTCATGGTTGTGTGAGAACTCAATAGTGTGCCAATGTACTTTTATTATTTTTGTTACTGGTTACATTGCGCCTGACACGTACTGGTTCGTATGACTGGTGGTGTTGGGGTGTGACTGGTCGAGTGTGTGGTGTGGGTTAACACCTGTGGCTCGTTAAATATGATCATGGTGTGCCTAACTATGTTTGACCACATTGGTTTCTTGTTCATGCACCCCCGTGTGTGGATAAGATTGGTGTGGTTGTTTTGCTAGTTTTTGTTTGTCAGGTTTTTCAGGCTTTCTTGCTTGAGGATTTTTTCTGATTGAATTTTTTCTTTTGTGGAGAGTTTGATCCTGGCTCAGGACGAACGCTGGCGGCGTGCTTAACACATGCAAGTCGAACGGAAAGGCCACTGCTTGCAGTGGTACTCGAGTGGCGAACGGGTGAGTAACACGTGGGTGATCTGCCCTGTACTTTGGGATAAGCCTGGGAAACTGGGTCTAATACCGGATAGGACCATCGTTTAGTGTCGGTGGTGGAAAGCTTTTGCGGTACGGGATGAGCTCGCGGCCTATCAGCTTGTTGGTGGGGTAATGGCCTACCAAGGCGTCGACGGGTAGCCGGCCTGAGAGGGTGGACGGCCACATTGGGACTGAGATACGGCCCAGACTCCTACGGGAGGCAGCAGTGGGGAATATTGCACAATGGGCGCAAGCCTGATGCAGCGACGCCGCGTGAGGGATGACGGCCTTCGGGTTGTAAACCTCTTTCGCTAGGGACGAAGCTTTTGTGACGGTACCTAGAGAAGAAGCACCGGCTAACTACGTGCCAGCAGCCGCGGTAATACGTAGGGTGCGAGCGTTGTCCGGATTTACTGGGCGTAAAGAGCTCGTAGGTGGTTTGTCGCGTCGTCTGTGAAATTCCGGGGCTTAACTCCGGGCGTGCAGGCGATACGGGCATAACTTGAGTACTGTAGGGGAGACTGGAATTCCTGGTGTAGCGGTGGAATGCGCAGATATCAGGAGGAACACCGATGGCGAAGGCAGGTCTCTGGGCAGTTACTGACACTGAGGAGCGAAAGCATGGGTAGCGAACAGGATTAGATACCCTGGTAGTCCATGCCGTAAACGGTGGGCGCTAGGTGTGAGACCCTTCCACGGGTTTTGTGCCGTAGCTAACGCATTAAGCGCCCCGCCTGGGGAGTACGGCCGCAAGGCTAAAACTCAAAGGAATTGACGGGGGCCCGCACAAGCGGCGGAGCATGTGGATTAATTCGATGCAACGCGAAGAACCTTACCTGGGTTTGACATACACCAGACCGGGCCAGAGATGGTCTTTCCCTTTGTGGTTGGTGTACAGGTGGTGCATGGTTGTCGTCAGCTCGTGTCGTGAGATGTTGGGTTAAGTCCCGTAACGAGCGCAACCCTTGTCTTATGTTGCCAGCACGTTGTGGTGGGGACTCATGAGAGACTGCCGGGGTTAACTCGGAGGAAGGTGGGGATGACGTCAAATCATCATGCCCCTTATGTCCAGGGCTTCACACATGCTACAATGGTCGGTACAACGCGTGTGCTACTTCGTGAGGAGATGCTAATCGCTGAAAGCCGGCCTTAGTTCGGATTGGGGTCTGCAACTCGACCCCATGAAGTCGGAGTCGCTAGTAATCGCAGATCAGCAACGCTGCGGTGAATACGTTCCCGGGCCTTGTACACACCGCCCGTCACGTCATGAAAGTTGGTAACACCCGAAGCCCATGGCCCAACCAGTTTTCTGGGGGGAGTGGTCGAAGGTGGGATCGGCGATTGGGACGAAGTCGTAACAAGGTAGCCGTACCGGAAGGTGCGGCTGGATCACCTCCTTTCTATGGAGTATTTTTTATTAATTGTTTTACTGGTGGATCACACCCCCTCTTGTGGTGCGTGTAACCATATGGTGGCAGGAATAAACGTTGGCATGCTGTTGGGTGTCTCATGCAACCCTTTGTGGTTGTGTGAAACATGTGCATCATAGGCTGGGATGACACACTGTTGGTTGTGTTGTTTTTGGTGTGTGGTGGTGTTGTGTGAGAACTGTATAGTGGACGCGAGCATCTTTATTTTTTGTGGCAAGTTGAATTGTAACTAGATACTAACCACAGTCTTTTGATGGTTGTGGTGGTGTTCTTGTGTGTTTGTTGTAAGGGCACACGGTGGATGCCTTGGTATGCTGAGCCGATGAAGGACGTGCAAGGCTGCGTTAAGCCTCGGGGAGTTGTCAATGGAGCGTTGATCCGAGGATGTCCGAATGGGGAAACCCGGCTACTGTTATTGGTGGTCACCCTTCCATGAATTCATAGTGGTTGTGGGGGTTACGTAGGGAAGTGAAACATCTCAGTACCTACAGGAGAAGAAAATAATATATGATTCCGTGTGTAGTGGCGAGCGATAGCGGATGATGGCTAAACTTTATGCGTGTGATACCTGGCAGGGGTTGCGTGTAGGGGGTTGTGGGAGATAATTGTTGTGGGTTCTGCCAGACCCACCCGCATGTCATATGACGCAAGTGGAACTGGTTTGGGATGGCCGACCGTAGTAGGTGAGAGTCCTGTACATGAATGTGTTGTGTGGTGTGGTGATTGTGTTCCCGAGTAGCAGCGGGTTCGTGGAGTCTGCTGTGAATCTGCCGGGACCACCCGGTAAGCCTGAATACTCAGTGTGACCGATAGCGGATAGTACCGTGAGGGAATGGTGAAAAGTACCCCGGGAGGGGAGTGAAATAGTACCTGAAACCGTGTGCTTACAATCCGTCAGAGCCCCGTATGTGGGTGATGGCGTGCCTTTTGAAGAATGAGCCTGCGAGTCAGCGGCATGTCGCGAGGTTAACCCGTTGTGGGGTAGTCGTAGCGAAAGCGAATCCTAATTAAGGGTGTTGTGTAGTGGCATGTCCTGGACCCGAAGCGGAGTGATCTACCCATGGCCAGTGTGAAGCAATTGTAAGAGGTTGTGGAGGCGCGAACCCACTTAGGTTGAAAACTGAGGGGATGAGTTGTGGGTAGGGGTGAAAGGCTAATCAAACTCCGTGATAGCTGGTTCTCCCCGAAATGCATTTAGGTGCAGCGTCACATGTTAGCTTGCCGGAGGTAGAGCTACTGGTTGGTTGAGCGGGACTATCATCTTAGCAATGTCAGCCAAACTCCGAATGCCGGTGAAGTGTTGTGTGGCAGTGAGACTGCGGGGGATAAGCTCCGTCGAGTCGAGAGGGAAACAGCCCAGATCGTTGGTTAAGGCCCCTAAGGGTGTGCTAAGTGGAAAAGGATGTGGGATCGCGAAGACAGCCAGGAGGTTGGCTTAGAAGCAGCCATCCTTGAAAGAGTGCGTAATAGCTCACTGGTCGAGTGGTTCTGCGCCGACAATGTAGTGGGGCTGAAGCATACCGCCGAAACCGCGGCATAATTTTTTGATTATGGGTAGGGGAGCGTCGTGCATGGGGTGAAGCCATACTGTAAGGAGTGGTGGACTGTGTGCGAGTGAGAATGCAGGCATGAGTAACGATTAACATGTGAGAATCATGTTCGCCGGATGACTAAGGGTTCCTGGGTCAAGTTCGTCTTCCCAGGGTGAGTCGGGGCCTAAGGCGAGGCCGACAGGCGTAGTCGATGGTTAACGGGTTGATATTCCCGTACCCGATAATGTGCGCCCAGTGACGAGGCTGATGATACTAACCTCCCACATGCTGTCAGCGCATACTTTGTGTGTGTTGGTGGTGTGTGGTTGGGACCTGAGTTGGTAGTAGTCAAGTGATGGGGTGACGCAGTGAGGTAGTCACGCCCCCGGTTGGTGTGGGGTGTAAGCGTGTGGCCCGCAGGGTAGGTAAATCCGTCCTGTATTGTGGGTGAGGCGTGATGCGTAGACCATTTTTTGGTTGATGGTGATGATCCTGTACTGTCGAGAAAAGCCTCTAGCGAGTGCATTATCGGCCCGTACCCTAAACCGACACAGGTGGTCAGGTAGAGAATACTAAGGCGTTCGGGTGAACTGTGGTTAAGGAATTCGGCAAAATGCCCCCGTAACTTCGGGAGAAGGGGGACCACTGCTGGTGGAATGGTCTTGCACTGTTTTTGCTGGTGGTGGTCGCAGAGGATAGAGGGAAGCGACTGTTTACTAAAAACACAGGTCCGTGCGAAGACGGTTAAGTTGATGTATACGGACTGACGCCTGCCCGGTGCTGGAAGGTTAAGAGGACCTGTTAGATCACTTTGTGGTCGAAGCGGAGAATTTAAGCCCCAGTAAACGGCGGTGGTAACTATAACCATCCTAAGGTAGCGAAATTCCTTGTCGGGTAAGTTCCGACCTGCACGAATGGCGTAACGACTTCCCTGCTGTCTCAACCACAGGCCCGGTGAAATTGCAGTACGAGTAAAGATGCTCGTTACGCGCGGCAGGACGAAAAGACCCCGGGACCTTCACTATAGCTTGGTATTGGTGTTTGGTTCGGTTTGTGTAGGATAGGTGGGAGACGTTGATGCAGCATCGCTAGGTGTTGTGGAGTCGTTGGTGAAATACCACTCTGATCGGACTGGGCATCTAACCTTGGCCCATGATCTGGGTTGGGGACAGTGCCTGGTGGGTAGTTTAACTGGGGCGGTTGCCTCCTAAATGGTAACGGAGGCGCCCAAAGGTTCCCTCAGCTTGGTTGGTAATCAGGTGTTGAGTGTAAGTGTATAAGGGAGCTTGACTGTGAGAGTGACGGCTCGAGCAGGGACGAAAGTCGGGACTAGTGATCCGGCACCTACTTGTGGATGTGGTGTCGCTCAACGGATAAAAGGTACCCCGGGGATAACAGGCTGATCTTCCCCAAGAGTCCATATCGACGGGATGGTTTGGCACCTCGATGTCGGCTCGTCGCATCCTGGGGCTGGAGTAGGTCCCAAGGGTTGGGCTGTTCGCCCATTAAAGCGGCACGCGAGCTGGGTTTAGAACGTCGTGAGACAGTTCGGTCTCTATCCGCCGCGCGCGTAGAAACTTGTGGAAGGCTGACCCTAGTACGAGAGGACCGGGTTGGACGTACCTCTGGTGTGCCAGTTGTTCCGCCAGGAGCAGGGCTGGTTGGCTACGTACGGGAGGGATAACCGCTGAAAGCATCTAAGCGGGAAGCCTGTTTCGAGATGAGGTTTCTTTTGAGGTTCCCTAGAGATGATGGGGTTGATAGGCCAGGGCTGGAAGGCATGTAAGTGTTGGAGGTGACTGGTACTAATTGGCCGAACGTAACACACAAGTAAGTTTGTAACGAGCCCAAAGATTTGTTGGGTGTTTGCGTCCACTGTGCAGTGTTTGACACAACACGTGGTGTTGTGGGCATGGTCCCTTTCGGGGTTGTGTTTATTGAGTGTGTTGGTGGTTATTGTGGCAGGGGTACGCCCGGTCCCTTTTCGAACCCGGTAGCTAAGCCTGTTAATCGCTGATGGTACTGCATGCGGGAGCGTGTGGGAGAGTAGGTCGCCGCCAACACTAAAAATTACATACAAGAAAAAGGGTGGTTACATCACGTCACGTGGTGTAACCACCCTTTTATCGCGTCCACTACAGTTGCAGAGAGACCGCCTAGTCTCATGCTCTAAGTCTTCGATCTGACGGAATGCGTTGGGTCCCCGTCCTTACCGGACGGGGACCCTTTTTCGTTTGGCAGTCTATTTCACCGCATACAAGATGTGATCGGCGCCGTGCTGCCAACAACAACCAGAAGACCTGAAATCGGCTGCCATTTCATGGAACTGGCTTATCGTTGGTGGTTTCGCCGGTTGCCGGTCGCCGTACACGGCCTCACGCTGCTGCAGAAGTTCCGCGAACTCGGGAACCGCAGCAAGCTCTTCCCACCACGCTTCCCAACTCTGGTTGCCGGAAACGCCGGCACGCTCGGCTGCTTTCTCTTCGAGTGCGATCCCAATGCCGTCGAGAGTGATGGCTCGCTCTGCACCCTCAGCGCGTGCCTCGGCGGCAGGTCGGTGGTAGAAGTGGTCTCCATCGATAAACACACCGCCGGAAGCCAGGACCTCGCGGCATCGGCCCACCACCTGTGCGAACCCCTCAGCGTCCAACCAGTGCAGTGCGGTCGTCGATACGAAAGCATCGGGCGTGGCGTCAATGCCCGCTTGCTCCCACCAGTCTGGCGCATTCAGGTCTACGTTCCGGACGTCGTAGTCCATGGCCCGCGACATTTCCAGCAGTACTGGGTCTTTGTCCAGCCCGATAATTGTCGCGTCAGGGATTCGCTCCTGTAGGTGCCGGGTCAATGAACCGGGACCCACACCCAGATCCACAATCACTGGGTTGAGCTTATCGATGCACACCTCAATCAGATCAGCGATGACCTCAAACCGTTCGCGGCGGTTGGGAATGTATTTGGTTTGCTGGTCGTCCCACCGCTGTAGCCAGTCGGTCGCTAGTTCACGGCTGATCATTTGTGGGCCTCCTTTAGGGCATCGGCGACGAGTGGCAGCACTTCGACGGAGCGAGCGCTTGGGTCGAGGGCAGCGCCAGGAACGACGATGTAGTTTCCTTCCCGGACGGCCTTCATGTTGCGGGTGGCGGGGTTATTCTCCAGCATCTCAATCTTGCTTTCAGGGGAGTCGCCCGGGCCGCCGCGTGTGGAGAGGTCGCCGAGGACAATCCAGTCGGGGTCAAGTGATGCGAATTTTTCCCAACCCGGCGAGAATCGTTGGTCTTCGACATCGGCGAACACGTTCTTTTGTCCCAGCTGGTCCGTGACTGCCTGGAAGGTGGACATGTTGCCGTCGGAGTAAATCTCACCTTCGTAGATGGAGTAGATGGTTGCCATCGTAACCGGCTCGAGGCCGTCGATCTTGTCCTTGTTCTCGGCGATAACTGCGCGTTGCTTCTCGATCAGCTTGTCTGCGGCCTCTGGCTTTCCGAAGATCTGGCCTAGCTCCTTGTAGTCCTGCTCCAACATGTCGAAAGCGGGCTTGCCCTTGTTGCAGTCAGTGTTCGAGACGAACGTGACGATGCCCTTTTCTGCGAGCTCCTCGCGCGTGCCCGCGTATTGGCCGGTGAAGTAGCTAGCGCGGTCCGAGATCGCGGCGTCAGCGTCGGCGCCCATGACCTGTTCGATGGTTGGCACGCCATCGGCGAGGACCGGGATGGAATCGAATGCGGCTTGGTTGTGTTCGAGGACGGGGGTTCGCAGATCAGAGGTACCAACCATCTGGTCTTCGAGTCCCATTTCTAGCAGTGTCTCGGTGGCGCCTTGGCGCAGCGTGACGGCGCGTTGCGCGGGGCCTTCCAGTTCCATGGTGAAGCCGCAGTTCGTGATGGTCTGCTTGTCGCCGGATGCTTCCGTGGACGCGGTTGTGTCGGATTGGCTGCAGGCTGCCAGGCTTAGGGCTGGAATGACTGCAGCAGTGAGAAGTACATGTTTAATACCCATACCTACAAATCTAACACTCAATTGAATAAATAGGTATGGGGGTAGGCGTCCACTGCGCCTCCACTACGCGTCCAGCCACGCCGGCACGCTAAACTGCCGGTCCTCGCCGTTCAAGGGATCGACGAATCGCAGACCGGTAGAAGTAAGGTGCATGGGCACCGCCCAATCTTCAGCATCCTCGGGCATGACCTCCGGATACGCCATATCGCCCAAGATGGGATGCCCGATTGCCATCATGTTCAGGCGTAACTGGTGCGTCTTTCCGGTCAGTGGGCGCAAGCGATACCTAGCTTGCGGCGCCAAGGGCCCGTGCAAGGCTTCGAGTCTCGCTTGCTCCCCGTCTGAGACTGGGGTTACCGAGACGAGGTCGGTCACAGCATTCGGTTCACCCTCGACGATGCGGCCCTGGATTTCGCCAGGTTCTTTCTCTATCCGGCACTCCCAGCGAGCGGGAACAACCAGCGGATCGTAATCGGCGATTGCCGTGTACTCCTTGAACACCTGCCGCTCGGCGAAGAGCTTTTGGTATGCCCCGCGCACGTCCGGGGTCTTGGTGAATAACAAAAGTCCCGAGGTTTGGCGGTCGAGGCGGTGGGCTGGTACGAGTTCAGAAATGCCGGTCGAGCGGCGTAAACGTACCGTCGCGGTTTCTGTGATGTGGCGTCCGCGGGGCATCGTAGCAAGAAATGGGGGCTTGTTGACCACCAGGATGGCGTCGTCCTCGTACACCGTCGCAATGGGATAAGGAACCGTAACCTCGGGGGCGGGGACGCGGTAGAACCACACGTCCTCGTTCCCGCGGAGCACGTCCCCGGGGCGGTAGGGTTCGCCGGCGGAGTTCACGACCAATTCTTCGGCGAAGCGTGTGGCGATGGCGTGGTCGTCGTCAAGCAGGTGACGGTGATGCTGCGATCCCACCAAGTGCTGTACAAACGCGAGCGCGGTCATGGGCTCCGCGCCGGCGGGGAAGCGGACGCGGGACGGGTTGAGGCCGTCGCGGATGGGCAGGGGTGGCGGGAGTTTGCGCCGACGCTTCCGTTTTCCCGGGTTCGGCGCTACGCTATCAACCATGGATTTTAATGCCCTTCTGGAACCAGTGATTCAGTTCTTCTCCACCGGGATCGGTGAGATCATTGCCAATATTGCGAAGGTGTTCTACGCAGTGTTGTTCCCAGCGAACGCTGACGCCGCTTCCACCATCGTAGACGCCGCCACGAACGCGCAGTAAACCAGCGCACTGCATAATTTCCCCCTCGCGACATGCCAGAAAAGGCTGTGGCGTGGGGGTATTTCTCTATCTTTTGGCGGATTCGGCGGGTACACTGGTAGGTGCTTGGAACAACAATCTGTAGAAAGGCCAACATATGTCATACGAAGGCAATATTGTTGTAGCTGTTGATGGTTCGGATGCTTCGCGTACCGCTGTGAAGTGGGCAGCAAACACCGCCAACAAGCGTGGTGTCCCGCTGCGCCTGGCGTCCAGCTACGTTATGCCGCAGTACCTGTATGCAGAGGGCATGGTCCCGCCGCAGGAGCTTTTCGACGAACTCCAGTCCGAAACCCTGGAAAAGATTGAGGATGCGCGCACGATTGCCCTCGAGGTCGCTCCGGACATCAAGATTGGCCACACCATCGCTGAGGGCTCCCCGATCGACATGCTTCTGGAAATGTCTAAGGAAGCAACCATGGTGGTCATGGGTTCGCGTGGTCTCGGCGGGCTGTCCGGCATGGTTCTTGGTTCGGTTTCTGCCGCAGTTGTTTCCCACGCTTACTGCCCGGTCGTTGTTGTCCGTGAAGATAACCCGGTCAACGAGAACACCAAGTACGGCCCGGTAGTTATCGGTGTTGACGGCTCTGAGGTTTTCCAGAAGGCCACCGAGTACGCCTTCGCCGAGGCGAACGCTCGTGGCGCTGAGCTGGTGGCCGTGCACACCTGGATGGATATGCAGGTCCAGGCATCGCTTGCCGGTCTCGCCGCAGCGCAGGCCCAGTGGGAGGAAGTCGAGCAGGAGCAGAAGGCGCTTCTCGACGAGCGACTGGCACCGTTGGTAGAGAAGTACCCCAACGTGGAGGTCAAGAAGGTTATTACCCGTGACCGTCCAGTCCGCGCCCTGACCGATGTTGCCGAAGGCGCGCAGCTTCTGGTCGTCGGCTCTCACGGCCGTGGCGGTTTCAAGGGCATGCTCCTTGGTTCCACATCGCGCGCACTGCTTCAGGCGGCACCGTGCCCGATGATGGTCGTTCGTCCCGACCACATCTAAAGGTGTGACCTAGTTAATATTGGTCTCAAACCCACCACTTTTTGATGACATTTCATCATATAAGTGGTGGGTATTTTTATGCACGCCTACAATGGGGACCACAGCATATATGAGATATCTAATATGTTGACCCGTTACTAAAACTAGGAGGAAAAACATGCTCGGACTCAGCTTCATTGGTTGGATCATTATCGGTGGCCTTGCAGGCTGGATCGCTTCGAAGATTAAGGGCAAGGATGCCTCCATGGGCGTCGGCCTGAACATTATTGTCGGCGTCGTCGGTGGCCTCATCGGTGGCTGGCTACTTGGCCTCTTTGGCGTTGACGTCGCTGGCGGTGGTTGGATCTTTAGTTTCATCACCTGCCTCTTGGGCGCAGTTATCCTGCTGTCCATCGTGAACGCAGTGAAGAAATAACCCGCCTTCATCTAGACAACCCGGTCCAGTTTTCGCGAACTGAACCGGGTTGTCTAGTATTAGGGGTAGTTGCAAAACGGGTGTATTGCCAGCACCCTTACCCCCACAAGGAACTGGAGGCATGGTGGCTCAGAAGCCGGCAAAGAAGTCCACGACGAAAAAGGCGAGCGGTAGTCGCCGCGCCACCCGCCCGAGCCCGCGCCACCGCCTCCTCGAATCCGCAACCAAACTCTTCACCAGCGAAGGCATCCGCGTGATCGGCATTGACCGCATCTTGCGTGAGGCGGACGTCGCAAAGGCGTCCCTGTACTCGCTGTTCGGGTCGAAGGACGCGCTCGTCGTCGCCTACCTGGAGAACTTGGACGAGCAGTGGCGCGAGGAATGGCACCGCCGCACCGAGGAACTGACAGACCCGGAGGCGAAGATTCTGGTCTTCTTCGACATGTGCCGCGACGAACTGGAAAAAGATTCCTTCCGCGGTTCGCACTTCCAGAACGCCGCCAGCGAATACCCGCGCCCCGAAACCGAGAGCGAAGAAGCTATCCTCGCGGCCGTGATGACGCACCGGAAGTGGTGCCACTCCACGCTCACCGAACTGCTGAACCAGAAGAACGGCTACCCCAGTGCGACGCAGGCGAACCAGCTGCTCATCTTCCTCGACGGCGGCATCGCGGGCTCTCGGCTGACGCGCACTACCGAGCCGCTGGTGACGGCGAAGGATTTGGCACGCCAACTGCTGTCCGCCCCGCCGGCGGACTACTCCATCTGATTTTTCTGCTGTTCACGCAACTGAGCCTGGGCCTTCGCCCGGGCTTTCTTTCGTTGCGCGGCCGCCGCCTTCTCTTCCCGCTTCGCGGTGGCGCGCTCGGCCTTGTCGCGGGCGAGCGCTTCCCGGTTCGACGCCTTGAACGAGGCTAAACGACGCCTACGCACCCACCACTTATGCGCCCGGCGCTCACGCACCGAGTCCTTGAATGCGGCGCGACGTTGCGCGCTGTGGGCGCGGTATTCGTCGCTGAGCGGGTACCTGATGTTGAGCAGGAGGTGGAGGACGGCGGTTTGGCCGAACGTCCACAAGTTGTTGGCGAACCAGTACAAGAGCACCGCAATGGGGACGGGACCGTTCCAACCCGCCGACGCCAACATGAAGGGCGTGGCTATGGACATGGCGACGAGGAAGTAGAAGAGCCCGCGGCCCACCCGGGAATCCCAGTCCAGGGACTGGCGGTTGCGCCACGTGGACAACGCCATATTGAAGGTGGTCGCCAGGATTACAAGTAGGAGGAGGACCTGGGTGAGCGCGGTGACGTCCGCGGTGTTTGTGCCGAGGGCGGCGAGGTCGGAGTCGGGCATGCGTCGATAAGCGGCAAGGGGGATGCCGGCAAACGTGGAAGACAGGAAGCTCGTGATGTCCGCGTGGTCGAGGACGCCGATGGGTGGGTGGTAGTCGGCGCCAAAACCCTCCTCGGGGCGCGCCATCGACAGGACCACCCGGTACAACCCCAAAAAGGCGGGGAACTGCACGAATACCGTCAGACAGCCGGCCAGGGGTTTGTGGTTATAGCGTTCCTTGAGCTCCTTCTTCGCGTCCGCGACCGCGGCGAGCTCCTCCGGGGTCGTCGCGTGCTTATCGCGCTCCTCCAGGGCTTTGTGCTCCGGGCGCATGAGCATGGAAATCCGGCCCGACTTGAACTGGATCCAAAACAGTGGGGCGATGAAAGAGCGGATCGTGACCACCAGCCCGAACAGTGCAAGCACCCACGCCGTATCCTGCGACAGGCCCAACACGTTGTGCAGGAGGAGGTGCCACAGCTTCATCACTGCAGACACGGGGTAGGCGAAGAGATCAAGCACGGGAGGCCTCCACGGTCGGTGTCACACGTTCATCCCGATGGTAGTGTGTGTTCCCAGTATTCAAGAAAAGGTGGTGCCCGGTGCCGCAGACATCAACGCGCGAGCGCAAGGACGCCCCGCGAGTAACCTTCACGCAGGTCGTCGGTGAAATTTTCGTGACCGTCGGCGTGCTGGTTCTCCTGTTTGCGTTCTACGAATCCTTCTGGACCAACCTCGAAGCCGGCCGCAAACAAGAAGTGGCCAACGCCCAACTCGAGGACACCTGGGAAAACCGGCGCGGCCAAGGCACCCCGGAGCTGGGCAACGCGTTCGCCCGCCTCTACATCCCGCACTTCGGTTCGGACTTTCACTTCGCCATCGTCGAGGGCACGAATGAGGAACAGCTGCTCGCCGGGCCAGGGCATTACCCCGAAACCCAAGGTGCCGGCCAGGCCGGGAACTTTGCGCTCGCCGGGCACCGCGTGGGCAAGGGCGCGCCGTTTAATGACTTAGGCGCGCTGAAGACGTGCGATGCGTTGGTCGTCGAGACGCAAACCACGTGGGAAATCTACCGCGTCCTGCCCACCCCCGGCAGCGGGGACCTGTCCTGCTTCAGCCCCGACCAGCAGGTCCGCATCACCGGCGGCGACTACGCGCATGTGCAGGGACGCTACATCACCACGCCTAGCGACGTCGCCGTCATCGACCCCCTGCCCCACACCGAAGCGGCACCCGAGGGCCTGGAGGCGCTGATCACCCTGACCACGTGCCACCCGCAATTCTCCAACGCGGAACGCATGATCGTGCACGGCATGCTTACCGAATCCCTACCCAAAGAGCCCGGCGTCGTGCCCACCGTTCTAGGAGGTAAGAATGTATAGCTGGCTGTGGCGTCACCTCCCCGGCCCGACGCTGGTGAAAATACTGATCGTGCTGGCGGCCCTGGTGGCGATATTTTTCCTGCTCATGGAAGTGGTCTACCCGTGGGTGTCCACGCAGATGCCGTACACGGATGTGGCGGTGAACTAACCGGCTAGCGGCTCAGCCGAAGACGGTGCGGATGACCTCTTCTGCAACCTGCTCGGCCTTGAAGGACTGTTCCTGATTCGTCCGCACAACCACGGCGTCCCCCTCCCGTGCAACCGCATACGCCGCCCCGGTCCCGGTGGCGCCCATGCGCCCGCCGGTCCACCCGCCGGGGAGTTCGGCACGCTCTGATTCCGCGACGGGCACGAAGTGGTCGACGACCGCCCCCGCGTCAGCGACGCTGCCCAGACGGCGCACGATAACTTCCAGCTGCGGTTCCTCCGGGTAGGACCAGAAGACGCAGGCGGGGACCTCGAAGCGGGTGTCCACGTTACTGCCGGTGACGCGCTGGCCATTGGTGTCTGCGACCCACTGGGTGTCCAGGTAGGGGCAGGGCTCGGCGGCGGTGCGGTCGTGGGCGGGCGTTTCGGTCAGCGGCACGGCGGGGGCTGCGTGTGTGGTGGGCGCTGGTGCCGGGGCGGGGGCGGGCGCAGGCTCGGGCGCCGCACACCCTGCAAGGGTTGCGGCTGCGAGGCCGGCGAGGAGGGTGCGCTTGGGTAGGCTCGTGTGCATGAAAACGACTTTAGGGCAGCAGCGCCGGAAGGTGTCGGCGCGGGTCAATATGTCGACGGCCAGCCTGCAGAACAGCGTGCTCATTATTAACTGCGTGTTCTTGATTGTGGCGGCGTCGGAGTCGCTGACGATGGGGTGGGAGCTGGCGTTAAGCAACCTGATCTTGTGTGGGTTGTACGCGTTCGTCTTCTTCTACGGGAATAGGAATTGGCAGAAGTGGCCAATCCCGGGCCAGTGGGCGTGGTTGGTCAGCCTGACGGCGGTATGGATCATGCTCATGGCTATCACGGGCGCGGCCTTGTACCTGATTATGCCGCTGTGCTTCATTTACCTGCGGGTTCTCAACGGTTGGCGGGGTGTCGTCGCGGTGATTGCGGCGACGGCACTGACGATTGGGGTGCAAATCCCGGGTGGCCTGACGCCGGGTGGCGTATTGGGGCCGAGCTTTTCTGCCCTCATCATTGTGATTGTGTACAGCGCTTACCGGACCCTGTGGCTGGTCAGTGAGGACCGCCAGGAACTCATCGAGGAGTTGCTGAACACCCAGGCGGAGCTGGCGGAGTCGCAGCGTACAGCGGGTATGGCGGCGGAGCGGCAGCGCTTGGCCCACGAGATTCACGACACCGTCGCCCAGGGTCTGTCGTCTATCCAGATGCTGTTGCACGTTGCCTCCCGGGATCTGGCCCAGGCGGACATGGACGCCGGCGACCGGGAGCGTATCGAACAGCGGCTGGAGCAGGCACGTTCCACGGCGTCAGACAATCTTGCGGAAGCCCGCGCCATGATTGCGGCGCTCCAGCCGGCGTCGTTAAGCGAGCATTCCCTGGAGGATGCGCTGAACCGGGCGGCGCGCAGTTATGGGGCGAGTGCGCAGACGGTCATTGACGTGGACGTCGTCGGTGAGCCGTACCCGCTGCCCATGAAGGTGGAGGCCGCCCTCCTGCGGATCGCGCAGGGCGCGGTGGGCAACGTGATGAAGCACGCGAACGCATCGAAGGCACGCATCACCTTGAGCTACGAGGAAGATGAGATCCGCCTGGACGTGGTGGATAACGGCGACGGCTTCGACCCCGCGGCCGTCGAGGCGCGCCCAGCCGGACTAGGCCACGTGGGACTTTCTGCTTTACGACGCCGCGCCGAAGAGATTGGAAGCGCCCTGACTATCGAATCCACACCGGGCAGGGGGACGGCCCTCAGTGTTGCAGTACGCCGCGACGGGGGTGGCCAGGGGTAGCGAAAAGTGTGGAGGATATGAGTACAATCTGTGGAGACTAACCTGCGCCTGCAGTTGGGCGCTCAATGAGGAAGGACCTGCACTATGGGCCGACGAAAGATTCGTGTACTGCTCGCCGACGACCACGAGATCGTCCGCATGGGCTTACGTGCAATCCTCGATGGTGAAGACGACATCGAAGTCATCGGCGAAGTTGCAACCGCCGAGGCCGCTATCTCCGCAGCGCTTGCCGGCGGCATTGATGTTATCCTCATGGACCTCCGCTTCGGCCCAGGTGTCGAAGGCACCAAGCTGACCACCGGCGCGCAAGCCACAGCGGCCATCAAGGAGCAGATGACCACCCCGCCGAAAATCCTGGTGGTCACCAACTACGACACCGACGCCGACATCCTGGGCGCCATCGAATCCGGTGCCGTCGGCTACCTGCTCAAGGATGCCCCACCGGCAGAACTGCTCGCGGCCGTGCGCTCCGCGGCGGAGGGTGACTCCGCGCTGTCGCCTGTGGTCGCGGACCGGTTGATGACGCGCGTCCGCACCCCACGCTCCTCCCTGACCCCACGCGAACTCGAGGTCTTGGGCCTGGTGGCGGACGGCAATTCGAACCGCGAAATCGGCGAAACCCTCATGCTCTCCGAGGCCACCGTGAAGTCCCACCTGGTGCACATCTACGACAAGCTGGGTGTGCGCTCCCGCACCTCGGCCGTCGCGGCCGCCCGCGAACAGGGCGTCATTTAAAAAGGGCGCGAAAAGGCCGCCGGAACGTTGGTGCGTTCCGGCGGCCTTTACTGTTGTGCGCCGTTTTACTTATGCGCGGCGTCGTAGGCGTCGATGACCTCGGTTGGGATCTTGCCGCGGTCGGCGACGTCGTAGCCGTTGTCCTGCGCCCACTTGCGGATCTCCTTGGCGCGGTTGTTACGGCGTGGTGCGGTAGCGCGCCGGGTGGTGGCGGTTTCCTTGCGGGCGACGTCGATAAAGGGCTGGAGTGCCTCGTGCAGTTTCGTGGCATTCTCCGCGGAGAGGTCGAGGACGTAATTGGTGCCTTCGAGGGAGAACCGGACGATGTGCACTTGGTCGTCGTTAAGCGGTGCTCCGTCTAAATCGTCAAAGTATTGCGTGATTTCTTTGCGCGCCATAAGCCTTCTCTTTTCGTATAGTTTTTAAATTTGAGTGCTTAATGCGCAGTTTAGCGGAAAATGAATTGCGATGACATAATTGCGCGCAAATGTATTGAATAAAAATCCCGGTTATATTCTGCGGGAGAATATAACCGGGGCTTAAAGGGGATTTAGCGCTGGATGGATTCCTGCAATTGATTAGTGACTTGGTCGATATCACGCTCAATCGAAGAATGTGCGCGGCGTCGCTGCTCATCGGTCATGTATTCGGCATTATCCACGGCGGCGGACAATTCGTCGAGGCGGTCCTCTACGTCCCGGCGCAGGCCAGGGGCGATGCCGTCGCGCTTCAGGCTGCGACGAATTCCTTCAATACGGGCTTTTAATGGTGCGCCGTGGCCGGAAAACTGGGCCATTTGGTCGGGGGTAATTCCAAACTTTTGTGCGCGCTGTTCGTTGAGTTTTTCTTTACCGGAGGTAACCAGTCGATAGATGGCAGGAATTGCCAGTGGAGCCAGGAGGCGGGCTGCGCCGGTCCACCGCTTCACGTTGTCTTTGTTGAACTTGCCGGCTTTAAGCTGGGCGAGTTTCTTCTCCGCCATCTGCTTTTCGTGCTTGCGCTTAGCTTTCAGGCCTTTGCGTTCTGCTTTAAGTAATTCGCGTTCCTGTTTTGCGAGCAGTTTCGCGCGACGGTGGTCCGCTTTGGCGGCGGATTTTACTTCGCCGGCGGCACGCTTTTCGGCGGCCTTAATTTCTGCTTTGTAGCGTGCGCGTTTTTTCAGTGCTTTATCCAGAAGTCCCATGTGTATTAAGCCTAGTCTGTGGTGGTTGTTCTAACAGACTTCAACATTACCCGGAAAGTCCTTTAAGCTAGTGGAATTGTGACGAACCCCGAACTTGTGGCACCGGACCCGCAGCGCATTGCGTTGGCGGCTTCCCAGCCGATGGGGGTTCGCGATTTATCCGGCTGCCAGTGGGCGGTGGCGCAGCGCCGCGCGTACCCGGAGATTGGGCCGGGTCCGGAATCGTTGGCGCGGCGTGCGCGGATGGCGTCGGCGGAGCAGGCGGTGTGGGAGCTGCTCCCGGTGCGGGCTGCCCGCGGGGACAGGGTTGCTTTTCGACGTCACGACGTCCCGCCGGAGGAGCCGTCGATAAGCAAGGAAAGTGCGCGGTGGTTGCGCGAAATGGCCACCCTGGACGCGCTGGCGTCGGGGGCGCACCTGATTACGGGCGCGGCGTTTAGTGGCGTGTTTGAGGGCGTGGCCTGGTCCGTGGAGGTACCGGTGCTGGTGCGCGTGGGGGAGGCGTATATGCCGGTGGTAATCAGTAACCACCGGATTGGGCGGCGTGCCGAGCGCGGGAGCGCGCAGGTCATTGCGACGGCACGGCTGGGGCTCGGGCGGCCGCTGGAAGAAAAGTACAAGGTCAAGGCGTACGCGCACGAACACAATGAGGCCGTGCTGGCGGCGTGGGGGCTGCGCGCCGCCGGGCTGGATAGTGGGCTGGCCGGGATTATCGGGCAGGATCGGACGCGGACGTTCGTGGTGGAGTTGGCCCGGTTTGAGCAGGCCACGGTCACGGCGATGCGCGAACCGATCCCGGAGGGGCCGCTGCGCGTGCGCGAATGCGACGGCTGCCGCTTCTGGCACCTGTGCGAACCGGAGCTGCGCGCGCGTGACGATATTTCGCTGCTCTTCCGTGGCGATAAGGCTCGCCAGTTCCGCGAATTGGGCTTAGGCACGGTTGCCGGACTCGCGGCGGCGGAGTTGGGGGAGGCGTCCGCCCTGGCGCAGGCGTACCGCGACGGCGTGGACGTGCTGGCGCGTGCCCGCGTGCAGGCGGTGCCGCGCCGCGACGTGGAAATCGACCTCGACGTCGAGGCGTACCTGGATCACGGCGCCTACTTGTGGGGACTGTGGGACGGGCACGCCTACCACGGTTTCGCCACCTGGGATGGGCTCGGTGGGGTGGCCGAAGGTGAAAACTTTGCGCGCATGTGGGGGTGGTTGCGCGCCGCCGTCGAAAGTGCGCGGGCCGCCGGCCAGACCGTGGGCATTTATTGCTACGCCGCGGGCGGGGAGAACCACTGGCTGCGCAGCAGTGCGCGGCGCTTCGGCGGGCAGGTGTATGCGGGTGTGCGCGCGCCGACCCTCGAGGAGGTGGAGGAATTCATCGCCTCGGACGAGTGGATTGACGTGTTCGTGGCGGTGAAGGCCTCGCTCATCGGGACCGGTGGCGTGGGCCTGAAGGTGGTGGCCCCGCACGCCGGGTTTCACTGGCGCGAGTCCGGTTTCGCGGGCGAAGAGTCCGTGAGCGCATACCGCGAAGCCCGCGGGATTGACCCCGGCGACCCGGAGGCTGCCCGGGCGCGCCTGCTGGACTACAATGAAGACGACTGCCGCGCCACCAGCGCCGTGCGTGCATGGTTAAGCGCTGGTGCCCCGGGTGTTCGGCGCGTCGTCGATTAGCACAGCCCTGCGGCGGTACATCGTGCTGGCCAGCGCAATCGCGATGAGCGCGCACCCGCCAACGCACAACCAACCAATGACGGCGACCCAGCCGAAGTGCGCGAAGATCAGGCCGGACAGCCAGCCGATGATCGAAGAACCCATGTAATAGCAGAACAAGTACATGCTCGAGGCCTCGGCGCGGTCGCGGGTAGCGGTCACGCCGACCCATCCGGACGCCACGGAGTGCACCGCGAAGAATGAGGCCGTGAAAACAAACAGCCCCACGATGGCCACCCACAGGTTCGGCGCCGCAATCAGCGGCAAACCCAGCGTGAAGAGCACGGCGGCAATCCCCATGACGTGGCCGCGCCCCCACCGCGTGGCCATCGCGCCCGCGCGTGCCGACGTCCACGTCCCCGCCAAATACATAAAGAAGATAGCGCCCACGGCGGCCTCGGAAATCCCGAACTTTTCCACCAACCGGAAACCAATCAAGTTATACATGGACACGAAGCACCCCATGCCCACGAACGCGGACGCGAACAGCAACGCCAGGCCCGGGTTCGCCCAGTGGCCGACCATGGCGCGGACCTCCCGGCCCAGGCGCAGCTGCTTCGGGCGGAAGTTCTGTTGGCGGGGCAGCAGGACACTCAGCGCGACGGCCATGGTCAGCGCCACGCCCGCGGAAATGAACATGGCGGCCTGCCAGTTCACCACCTCCAGAAGCGCGGACGGGATGATACGCCCACTCAAACCCCCGACCGTGTTCCCGGCAATATAGATACCCATCGCATGCCCGACGTCCTGGGGGCGGATTTCCTCGGCAATCCAGGTCATCGCCACCGCCGGCACGCCCGCGATGAGCACGCCCTGCAGGCCACGCAGCGCAATCAACAGCCACGGTTCCGTAAACAGCGGGATGACCAGGCCAAGGGCCGTCGCCGCGAGTGCGCTCGTGATGAGCACGGTGCCGCGCCCAAATCGTTCCGACAGGATCGATGCCGGCACGATGCACACAGCCAGCGCGCCCGTCGCCGCGGACACGAGCAACGAAGCATGCGAGACGTCCATGCCCAGCTCCGCGACAAAGGTCGGCAGAATCGCCTGCGTGGAATACAGGGCGTTGAAAGTGGCCAGGCCAGCACACAACATCGCAAGAACAGCTTTGGTATAGCCGGGAGTACCACGTGAAATTGCCATGACTCAACCTTCTCATATGCGTCAAATGTGAATAATAGGCCTAAAGTATGCGGTATGGGTATAGATGATCTGCGTAGCTTCCTCGCCGTGGCCACCAGCCAGGACCCGCTTATCGACGTCGCCTCCTCCCTAGGAATCGGCCAACCGACACTGAGCCGTCGATTAGCACGCGTTGAGACGTACGCCGGAGCCACCCTCTTCGACCGCGCCGGGCGCTCGCTCGTCCTCAACACCCGGGGGCGGGCCTTCGTGGTGCGCGCACGCGCCGCACTGGACGCGCTCGAAGGTGGGCGCGCCGAAGTCCGCCGGCTCATGGACCCCGAACGCGGCACTATCCGGCTGGACTTCATGCACTCGCTGGGCACGTGGATGGTGCCGGACATCCTGCGCGAATACCGGCGCCAACACCCCGACGTCCACTTCGAACTCCACCAAGGCGCGGCCAGCTACCTCCTCGACCGCGTGCGCTCCGACGCCTCTGACCTGGCGCTCGTAGGCCCACGCCCGGACCCCGACATGCAGTGGCAGCAACTGGCGCGCCAGCGTTTGGCCGTCGCCGTGCCGGCCGGTGAAGGCTCCGGGCCGATCGCTTTGGAAGACGTTGCCGACGCCCGGTGGATCGGCATGCTGCCCGGCTACGGGACGCGCACGCTCCTCGACACGCTCACCGCGGCCGCCGGTTTCCGCCCCGACGTGGTCTTCGAATCGATGGAACTCACGACAGTCGCCGGACTCGTCGCTGCCGGCCTGGGCGTCGCGTTGCTACCGCTTGGCGACCCAAACCTGCAGATCCTAGGCATCGAACTCCGGCCCATCGAACCTGCCGCGTACAGGGAACTTGGCGTTGCTTGGCGCGGGGATGGTTCGGGTGGTGGCGCTGTTTCGGGTTGCGCGGGTTGCGCGGGTTGCGCGGTGGGGCCGGCTGTCGGGCCGGCGGTGGCGCAGTTTTTGGAGTTTTTGCAGGACTGGGAAGGCCTGGCGGGCCTGGAATAGCTGGCCTTATGAGCCAGACTTAATATCCCAGGTCACGCTTCGGTGGGGTGGCGCGCGCGACCTGGGTTATTAAGGCCAGCTTGTAAGTATGCGGATGTACGCATGGGTTCGTATCCGTGGTTGCTCCATTGTGTGTTGCCTGTGGTGCTGGTGGTGTTTTTAGCGTGAATATTTGGTGCGCATCTTGTATACGCCAGGTCGTGAAAGTTCGGTCTTCGAGCGCGACCTGGCGTATCAGGTTTGTCAGTCAAGGATGCGCGCGAGCCAGAACGTAGCGCGCAAGCGCGCCGCGGATTGCCCCATCCGGTGGGTCACCTGAAATATGGAGCGCGGATTCGCGGTTGGCGTGAGGTTGCGAGGTGAATAATTATCAGCGAGCCTTAACAGCCCAGGTCGCGCACTCCCGGTAACGAACCGCCGACCTGGGATATTAAGTGCAGCTCATAAATATGCACATCCCCGATGCTCCCTTGCGCTCAAGCCGCAGTTCGCCGGCCCCGAAAATGCAGAAAGCCGGCATCACCGTAGTGATGCCGGCCGCACGCCAAGCGCATCAAGCGCTAAGCGCCAAGCGTCGAAGCGCTAAAACGTTTTACTTAGCTGCTGCTGCGTAACGCTCTGCGACGTCGTCCCAGTTGAAGACGTTCCAGACTGCCTTGACGTAGTCAGCCTTGACGTTCTTGTACTGGAGGTAGAAAGCGTGCTCCCACATGTCCAGCATGAGGATTGGGGTCAGGTTGATGGAGGTGTTGCCTGCCTGGTCGGTCATCTGCTCGATGACGAGGCGGCCTGCGACGTGGTCGTAGCCGAGAACTGCCCAACCGGAGCCCTGCAGGGACAGTGCTGCGTTGGAGAAGTGGTCCTTGAACTTTTCGAAGGAGCCGAAGTCGCGGTTAATAGCTTCTGCAAGTTCGCCGGTTGGTTCGCCGCCACCGTTTGGGGAAAGGTTCTTCCAGAAGATGGAGTGGTTGGTGTGGCCACCAAGGTTGAATGCCAGGTTCTTGGAGAGTGCGCGAATCTGGTTCTGGTCGGTGCCCTCTTCGCGTGCCTTCTCGAGTGCCTCGAGGGTTGCGTTAGCGCCGTCGACGTAAGTCTGGTGGTGCTTGGTGTGGTGGATCTCCATGATCTCTGCGGAGATGTGTGGCTCGAGTGCGTCGTATGCGTAGTCGAGTTCTGGAAGGGTGTAAACAGCCATGCTGTAGGTCCTTTCTTTAGTGTTTAATTCGTGGCACCCATGGTAGGTAGCTTTTCAATTTCTGCAAGGGTTAACGTTGCAGAAATTTGCAAAACACCTGCTTAATAGCGCTATCAAATAGCAAGTTAATATAAGTTAACTCAATAAACCGGATAGTGGGACGGTCGTTTTGTTGCGGTCGGTCGGCGCGGAATTTTTCGCCGACCCTGACCGTTAAAAGCAGTACACACCCCCAACGAAAAGGAGATTTCCATGGCCTGGCTATTTGGCCCGAAGCCTGAACTCGTAGCAGAAAGCGAAGCGCTCAAGGGTGGCCGTCACCCGGTGCTCCCGGAACCGCAGCCGCACGCCGTGTTAGGTACGCCGATTACCGGGCCGTGGAAGGAGAATCAGTCTGTCCTGTGGGTGGGGATTGGCTGTTTCTGGGGCGCGGAAAAGATGTATTGGGAGACTGACGGCGTGGAGTCCACGTCCGTCGGTTACGCCGGGGGAGTTACGCAAAACCCCACGTACCGCGAGGTATGCACCGGGCGGACGAACCATACGGAGGTAGTCGAAGTCGTCTTCGATCCCGCGGTAATCAGCCTGGATAGGATTGTGCAGATCGCGCTGGAGGCCCATGATCCGACCCAGGGCTTCCGGCAGGGTAACGACGTCGGCACGCAATACCGTTCCGCCTTCTACACCGCAACCCCCGCCGACGCGCGCCGGGTGCAGGAAATTGTCGACCACTATGCCACCCAGCTTTCCGACGAAGGCTTCGGCAGCGTGACCACCGAAGTTCGCCCCCTGGCCGACACGCCGGCGGGCACCTATTACCTCGCGGAGGACGAGCACCAGCAGTATCTGCACAAGGTCCCTAATGGGTACTGCCCGCACCACTCGACGGGCATCGCGTGCGGCCTGCCTGAGTAAGGCTTTATTGCCAAGACTGCTTCTCTGGATTCCACGTTTCATCTTGGATTTGTCCTCGAAGGGCGGGGTTAATACACCGCCCGGCGTAGTCCAGAGATGCCTCCAAGGAATGTAGTTCTTTGGGGAATGGGGCCTGTTTGGTTGCTTGCGAATAATAGCGAGCATCCCAATCTTTACTAGGGGATACCAGTTTCTCCGGAAGTTCGACACCACGCCTAGAGGATTCGTGATGCAAAGCGTTAATAAATACGCGACCATCAATGGTTTGGGTACTGGTCATTGTCACGATGTCCATCAAATCGTGATAGCGGGTGCTGGGTCTATTTTGACTCCCGTGGACTTCATACATGGCGCAGATTTTATCCGCTAACTGGCTACCAATTGGCGGGGAATAAATGTAGAAATCGTCCGCGTAGATGATAGTTTTCCCAACGGAGTTGAGCAGCGGTGCAACTTTTATTTGTTCAATTGGAGCCTGAGTATGTCGCTGAGTGGTGATATCGATCTTGAAGTTCGCAAACTCCTGCGCCCCTATTCGAACAATTATCTGGACATCAACACTCGGGCCTATATATCCTTCGACGTCTTCATCTCGGAGCAGTGCTAACCTCCGGATTTCAAAACTGAAACCGTCGCCATCGTCGATTTGGCAAATATGCTCGAGCTCTTTTTCAAGGCTTTGTAAAGAGTTCCATTGTTGGGCGCGCGCTAGGTCTAAGTCGATGGTGAATCGTCCCTGGCTGTTGCGTAGTAATAACGAAGCACCTCCAGTGAGTACCCAAGGTGTAGACGCGTTATGGAATACGCGGCGAAGAAAAGCCTCGAAGACTATCTGGTAGCGGACGGAGTCGGCGGACCTGCTGTTTTGGCGTGCTGCATTTCGGATGAGGGAGTTTAGCGAGTTGATTCTGCGTCTTGCATTCGATTTCTTGGGGGTCTCTGCCATGTTGGTTACCTAGTTTCGTCCGTGTGTTTCTGCTCAAGCGAATACTCGACAGCTTTAGTGAGTTCTACGCGCCATTCTTGAAGGGAAATATTTTTTTCGACACTTTGGCGAAATTTCTTGCCGATTTCTTCCATCGCCAAAGCAACGTGGCGTGAAACAGCGCGCTCGAAAGCATCATTAAACTCGAAGACCTTGCCCGAGGCTACTTTTTGGTGTTCTGAACTACGGGAGGGATTGCGCACTAGGTTTTCGGCAAAATGCAGGGCAGACAGCATCTGGTCGAGTTGTTCTTCTAATGGCACTGCTTCTGCCTGGAGTTCTTGGACTAGTTCTTCGCTAGTTGTGCAGCCGTAGGCGTGGGCGTGGGGTTTGAGTGCCCGGGCGACAGACTCAAAGCTGACGCCTTCTCTGCGTAGCCCATCGGCGACTAAATCGGCGAGGTAGTTTCTTTCAATATGTGTTGCTGCCAGGTCTGAAATAGTTCTTTCGATAGAAGTCACTGGCAGGCCATCCATATTTACGATTTCTTCCGGCAGTAATGTGTGGTTGGAGTAAACCGTAATGTCGGGTTGCGTGGTTTGTTTCCTGTGAGAGGCGGAAAAATAGTGTTTTGCTGGAATCAGCGTTCCAATATTATGCAGACGTGCAGCCGACTCGTGCGAAACTGCAATGGTCTCGTTTAAATCCCATCTGTCGTCAACAAAAGTCCCCGGCTCTAACGCAATCCACGCAGCTTTAACTTCTGTGGCTTGATCATTGCGTATCGACGGTAGGTAGTAGATACCGTGCCGAGCTCGTTGGAGAATCCCACGCTTACTGAGTCTGCTTATCTGTAAACGAGAAATTCCCTCCTGCTCGGCTTGAGCAGTGGAAATGATTCCCCATTGGTGCGCCGCTGCTAGCTCTAACGTTTCAAGAGCCTCCGTGGAATTCACTTCGAACCAAACTCCTCTCACGTGTAGTGTTGGCCGGTGCAGTTCTGCTTCAAATGTATCACTCTAAACGATACAATCCAAGCGTGATAGTGATACAAACGAAGCATAATTGACCCTCTCGCTCGCATATACTTTGTGAATACGCGCGCTCGTCACAGTCGGTATGGTCGACGGAGTCGCGTGAGGTTTCATGAATATTTAGTGCGCATCTTGTATGCGCGAGGTGGTGATTATCTCCGGAGTATCCGCGACCTGGCGTATTAAAGATGTCAGCCAAGGGTGTCGATCAAGAAAGTGCACCAAATATTCACCCGCACCTTTAAGTGCAACGCTGCCAAGCCGGATGACAATAGTCTGCCCGGCGCTTTTGCGCCGGTCCTTTTCTGCCCACGCCCCTACACAAAAACACGTGAACCGGAAGGAGGCGCGCGAGCGCGCCACGGATTCTCCCTTCCGGTGGGTGTTGTGAAGTTTAGATTGTCGCTTCTTGGTTGGTGTGAGGTTGAGAGGTGAATAATTATCACCCAGCCTTAACATCTCAGGTCGCGTCCATCCCGCCACGCGCCTGTGACCTGAGATATTAGCGACAGCTGATAAATATGCGATTTTGCGTATCTGTCCGGATCCGTAATTACCACATTGTGTGTTGCCGGAGGAGCTGACGGTGTTGATGGTGTCTTTAGCGTGAATATTTGTAGCGCGTCTTGTATATGTCAGGTCGCGAAATTTCTGGCTTCGAGCGTGGCCTGGCGTATCAGGTTTGTGAGTCAGGGATCCGTGTCAAGGGCACTCATCAAAGCTTCTCTTGCGCTTTTCTGGTCATGTGCCAGATAATCTGGGACTCGGAAGAGGATAGCTGGCCCGGCGCTTCGTCTAAAAAACACGTGAACCGGGACAAGGCGCGCACGTGTGTCACGGATCATCCCACCCGGTGAGATTCCGGCAACTACAGGCTACAACCATTCCAGGACAACCCTCCACCCCGAAAACGCTAGCCTTACCGGCCAGCCTTAATATCCCAGGTCACGTACGCCTGGCGGCCGGCGCGCGACCTGGGATATTAACGCCAGCTGATAAACGTGCACATCCCCATGTGCTCTACGCGCTCCGGGGCTCACCCGCCAGCCCCGCGCTCCAACCCCGCCAGCACCGCGCTCCAACCCCGCCAGCCCTGCGCCGCAAACGAAACCGCGCGTACTGCCCGGTGTGTACTTCCGCACATTTCATGCCCGAATCTGCCCGTTTCTGAACAAAAGCGGGCATAATGAAAGGCGAACATCAATCAACCCTGGCGCGGCCGAGGTGCCGGCACAATAAGGATCGCCAAGCCCAGCCGAAGCCAGAAAGCACATCATATTGGAGTGTGGGCTATGCAGAAGAGTGTTGGCAACAAGGTTGTACTGATCGGGGCTGGGGACGTCGGACTGGCTTACGCGTACTCGCTGGTTAACCAGGGTACCGTGGACCACCTGGCGCTCATCGATATTGATGAGAAGAAGACCAAGGGCAACGTCATGGACCTGAACCATGGCACCGTGTGGGCTTCCTCGCAGACTCGCGTCACCGTTGGTACCTACGAGGACTGCCGCGACGCTTCCCTGGTTGTCCTGTGTGCAGGTGCAGCTCAGAAGCCGGGCGAATCCCGTCTGCAGCTCGTCGATAAGAATGTCAAGATCACGTCGGGCATCGTCAAGGACGTCATGGATCATGGCTTCGATGGCATCTTCCTCGTCGCAGCTAACCCGGTGGACATCCTGACCTACACCACCTGGAAGGTTTCCGGCCTGCCATGGCAGCGCGTCATCGGTTCCGGCACCGTCCTGGACTCGGCTCGTTTCCGTTACATGCTCGGCGAGCTGTACAACACCTCCCCAAGCTCGGTACACGCGTACATCATCGGTGAGCACGGCGACACGGAGCTTCCGGTGCTGTCGTCGGCAACCATCGCTGGTGTGTCCATGCGCAAGATGCTGGAAAAGGACCCAGAGCTTGAGGGCCGCCTGGAGAAGATCTTCGAGGACACCCGCGACGCCGCGTACCACATCATCGACGCCAAGGGCTCCACTTCCTACGGCATCGGCATGGGCCTGGCCCGCATCACCAAGGCTATTTTCCAGAACCAGGACGTTGCACTGCCAGTGTCTGCCCTGCTGCATGGTGAATACGGCCACGAGGACATCTATATTGGTACTCCAGCGGTTATTAACCGTGGCGGTATCCAGCGCGTAGTTGAGCTGGAAATCTCTGCTCACGAGCAGGAGCGTTTTGATCAGTCCGTCGAGACGCTGAAGGAGATTCAGAAGGAGTTCTTCTAAATTGAAGATTGTTGCCCATCGCGGGTTCGCCGGACTCTACCCGGAGATGACGCGCACCGCTTTCGAGCGGGCACTCGAACTGCCAATCCATGGCGTCGAATGCGATGTGCGTTTAACCCGCGATGGGCACGTCGTGTGCCACCACGACCTCACCGTGGACCGCACCTCTGACGGTCACGGTCGCGTCAAGGATTTGACGTTGGCACAACTGAAGGAACTCAACTTCGGCACCAGCACCAAGCGGGAAGAGATCATGCTTCTCGACGACCTGCTGGACCTCGTCGAAGGCACCGGAAAGCACCTGTACATCGAAACGAAGCACCCCGGTTCGCGGGGACGTATCCTCGATGAACAGGTGGCTTTGCGTTTGCGCTACCACGGCTTGGAGAACGCGGACTGGGTCCACGTCATTTCTTTCTCACTGTTGTCGGTGGCGCGCATCCGTAAACTTTTGCCCGGCATCGACCGGTTTGCGTTGCGGCGCGACTGGTACCGCTTCTTGTTCGCCGACCCGCGGTGGGGGAAACCGACGGGAATGGGCCTATCTTTGCTGCGTGCGCGCCTGCACCCGAAGCTTATTGGCGTGCGCAAGTTGCCCACGTACCTGTGGACTGTGGACAATCCGGAGGACATGGTGTGGGTGCAGGAACATGGGGCAGACATTTTGGCTACCAACCGCCCCGACCTTGCCCTTGATGCCGTACGCTAGTGCGCATGGCTAAGAAGAAAAAGAACGAAAATCTGCCGGAGGGTATGAGCCGTCGTCAAGCGAAGCTCGCCGCTCGAGCCGCTGAACGCGCCGCCCTGGAGAAGGACCCCCGCCCATTCGGCGGCCTCGTCGCCGAGGCCGACCTGATCGCGTTGCAGGAATTTGTGCCAGCCGCGGAGGCGACCGTCGACGTCAAGGGCGCAACCCGCCCCATCAAGATCGTGACCGTCCTGCCGGGCGCCGTCGCAGCTGTGGCCCGCGAGGACGAAGCCCTCGTTGCGCTGCAGACGCAGTCCCACTCCCAGAACCCAGGCCGCGACCTCGCGTACGCGCTGAACTGGGCAAAAGATGCGGCCGCCGGCGAGAGCTTGGCTTCCGCCGCCGCTGATGGCACCCAGCCGGCGCTCACTGAGCTTATCGACGCCTCCGCGCCCCTCATCGTCACCGCCCGCGACGAATTCACCTGGTGGGTCGGCGAAGGCGAAACCGTCAGCCCCATGTACGCGCAAGCTATCCGCGAGGCCAACGAACGCATCATCCCGTCCTACCCTGTCGAGGCGAATATCCCGGGCGTGGCATGGTGGGTCAACCCTGGTAACGGCAAGGCGCACATCCGTTGGGTCCGCACCGACGATAACGAGAACCAGCTTCTCAACGCCCTCGCGCGCATCGCGGCACGCGGTGAACTAGTGCTGGGTGAAGGCTCGAAGTTTGCCGGCGCTTTCCGCACCCACGGCGTAGTCGTTCCCGTGTGGGACTTGGACCCGGCCCGCGAGGTCGCGTCCTACGCCGCGGACCTGGAGGAACTGGCTGCGAAGATCGACGCTGAGCTGGGCAACGACGCCCAGTTGACCGCCGACGAGCGCAAGCAGCTGCAGAACATTAAGTCCCGCCAGGTGACTATCTAACTCCAGCTTGCTAGTATCCCGCGGTGTTGGGCCGCGGGATTTTTGCTGCCCGAGGTAGGTGGGTGTCGCTTACCCTCCATACTGCGCGTTGTCTAAAAAACTGGCCTGCGGGTTTGTCGGAGCAGGCTGTGCAGAATGGAGGCTTTGCGACACGGACACGTAAAAGGAGGGCTTCCCCGTGGTGGGGAAGCCCTCCTTTTAGTTAGCGGGTACCAGTTTTACTTGGTGCTGGAGCCGCCGTTGGACGATTCGCTGCCGGCTGCGCCAGCTTCGCTGGAACCGCCGTCGGTTGCGCTGGAACCGGAGTTGTCAGCGTCGCCGGTGTTGCTGGAGCCCCAGTTATTGAAGCCTTCTGGGGTACATGCCTGGTACATCAGTCCGAGGGCTACGAGGCCTGCGGCCACGATGCCCAGTCCGATGCCTACTGGTTCGGCGTACTTCTGGTACGGCGCGAATGCTTCGTTGGCACGGTTGATGTGGCCTTGCAGTTCTGCTTGGGCCTGGCGCATCCACTCGGGCTGCTCGATGCCGTGGCCGCCGTTGCCGAAGTTTGGCTGGTTGCGACGGTGCTGCTCGGTGAGAGCGTTGAACTGGGCGTTGATGTTGCCGATCGCCTGGTTAATCTGTGGCTGCAGGTGACGTGCCACGGGCACGCCGATTGCGGCCATGATGCCGATTGGGATCAGCCACAGCAGCGGGTTGTTTGCCGAGGAGAAGTTGGCTACGCAACGGTCCCAGGTGTTGCTGCTCTTATTCGGATCAGCAGGCTTATCGTCTGGGTTATCGCCTGGCTTGTCGCCTGGCTTGGTACCTGGCTTATCGCCCGGCTGCTCACCAGGCTTGGTACCTGGTTTCTCACCCGGCTTGGTACCTGGTTCGCCACCAGGCTTCGTACCTGGTTCTCCACCAGGCTGTCCACCCGGTTTGCCACCAGGCTGCTCGCCCGGCTTGGTGCCCGGATTGTCGTCGCCTGGGGTGACGCTTGGGTCAGCAGGCTTGGTGCCCACACGGATTACAGCGTCAACGGCTGGCGTGATTGTTTCGGTGGTCACGACCGGGTCGCCGACAGGCTGGGAGCCTTCAACCTTCTGCGTCGTGGTGACCTTTTCCTTGCCGAGGACGCCTTCCTTTTCGCGGATGACCTTGCCGGCTTCCAGGGTTGGGTCTTCGATGACCTCGGTCTGGAATGGGATGTCACGTTCGACGGTGTTGGTTACTTCGCCGGTCGTTGCGTCCGGGTTGTATTCGACGACGTGGGTGACAGGTGCGGTGGTGACGTTTTCTTCCGTCTTCACCTCGATCTTGCCGTTCACATTGGTCGTGGTGACCGTGATGGTCTTCTCACCTGGGACGCCCTGGGTGAGTACTCGGGTGGTGCCTGGTTCGAGGTCGCGGTTGATGCGGAATTCCGTCTCGAATGGGACCTTTTCGGTCAAGGTCTTCGGCGCCGGGGTTTCTGCTGGCTTGGTGCCCACACGGATGATGTGCTTGACAGGTTCCTTCGTGCGCTCAGACTTCACGACGGCATCACCGGACGGCTTGCCGTCGACAAGCTTCTGAGTGGACGTCTCGGTCTCTTCGCCGGCTTCGCCGTTCTGTTCAGTCTGGACGGTGCCCGCTGGCAGGTTCGGGTCTTCGATGACCTCAACCTCGAACGGGACTGGCTTCTTCGTGGTGGTCACCAGCGTGTTCTCGCCGAGGCTTGGGCCATATTCGACGATGCGCTTCTGCGGTGCCTTGGTCTCCGTGGATTCGGTGACGGTGGCCTGGGTGCCGTCGAATGCGAACTTGGCGGTGTGGGTGGTTTCACCCTCGATGCCTGGCTGTACTTCATTGATTTCACCGGCGGCGAGCTCAGGGTTCGGGCGCAGTTCGGTCTCAAACATGGTTGGCACGGTCCAGGTAACGTCCTTGGCACCGGTCGGCTGCTTGGTGCCGATCTTTACAACCTCGTCGGTTGGTGCCTCGGTGACCTTCCAGGTGCCGTCGTTTTGGTACTCCTGCTTGCCGGGCTTGCCTGGGGTGACGACTTCGTACTTGCCGGCCTCCAGGTTGGGGTCGGTCTCGTACTTGATGTTGTACGGCGCGTCGGTGACGACTTTGCCGCGGACCACGACGGTCGCATCCGTGGTGGACGTGACCTTGCCGTTTTGCGTCACGACGGGCACGGTGATCGAGTCACCAGCGCGCGCAGTCTTCGGCGCTTCGACGGTCACGTGGCCGGTCTTTTCGTCTACGTTGACGGTCCAGCCAGCAGGTGCCTTCCAGCCGTCTTGCACCTTGTAGGTGGTGCCGGCTGGGTTGTCCGTCTTCTTGTTTGCAACAGTGACGGTGCTGCCAGGTTCGGTGGTTTGTGGATCGTAGTCCGCGCTCACCTCGCCGGTGCCCACGCGCACCTTACCGTTGACCGGCTCCTGGGTACGGTTGACCGTCTGGGTTGGCTTGCCCTCGGGCTTACCTGCGACGATCTTCTGCGTCGTAGTGACGGTTTCCTTACCCGGCTTGCCTTCGGCCTCGCGGACGATGGTGCCTGCTGGCAGGGTTGGGTCTTCCACAACTTCGGTCTCAAATGGGACGTCGCGCTCGACAGTGTCCGTGACCTCGGTGTCGGCCGGGGTCGGGCCGTATTCGACGACGCGATTGACGGCAGGCGTATCCACGTTCTGGGTGCGCTCAATCGTGGTTTCGGTGCCTACGGTCTTGGTGTTGACCGTCACGGTCTTTTCACCAGGGGTGCCGTCCACCGTTACCTTCACTTCGCCTGGCTTCAGGGCAGGGTTTGGCTTGAACTCGGTATCGAACGGTACCGGTTCCTTCCAAGACTCGCTCTTGGTGGATTCCGCAGGCTTGGTGCCCACACGGATGATCTCTTCCTTTGGCGCCTTGGTCTGCTCAGACTTAACGGCGGGCTCACCGAATGGTTTACCGTCGACAAGTATCTGCGTTGAAGTCTCGGTCTCTTCGCCGGCTGCGCCCTTCTGCTCAACCTTGAACTCGCCTGCCGGCAGATTCGGATCTTCGATGACCTTGACCTCGAACGGGACTGGCTTCTTGGTGGTGGTGACCAGCTGTTGCGGGTCAAGACCTGGGCCGTATTCGATGATGCGTGCCTTGGACTGCTTAACGGTTTCTACCTTGTTGGTACCGGTGGTATTGCCGTTTTGGCCCCTGAAGGTGGCAGTGTAGCGCTTCTCACCGAGTTCACCGGCCTGGACTTCCTTGACCTCGCCAGGCTTGAGTTCTGTGTTTTCACGCAGGATGGTGTCGTACGGGACCGGCGCGGTCCATTCGGCCTTGCCTTCATTCACGGCGTGCTTGGTGCCGACGACGACGACCTCGTTGACCGGTGCTTCGGTTTGTTTCCAGGTGCCGTCCTTGAGCTGGTGTTCGGTGCCTGGCTTGCCTTCCTTTTCAACCCTGTATTCGCCGGCAGGAACGGTGTTGTCGTACTTGTACTCGACGTCGAATGGAACCTTGCGGGTGGGGCGGTCGACAACAACGATCGGTGCGTTCGCGAGGTCCGTGGAGCCATCGGAGTACGTCACGGTCACCGGCACGTTGATCTGATCGCCTGGTTTCGCATCTTTCGGTGCCTTGGACAGGACGTTGCCGAGATTATCGAGGCTGACGGTCCAAACACCGTTGTTAGTAATGAACTCGTAGATCGGGTTGCCGAATTCATTGTTTTTGCCGGTTGGTTTCCAGTTCGTCGCGTCATCTCCTTGCGGAGTAATCGCGTACGGGTTTTCCGCAGCAAACGCGAGGCCGTCTGGCTTCTCGACGTTCAGCGGGGACTTAGCATCCTCGCCGGGGTACACATTTTCCGCAGGGTAGACAGGCTCGGCCTCGTAGTTGTTCGTGAGGTTGACCACGGTGGTGACCGGAATTTCTTCCGTCGAACCATCCGGGTAGGTGACGGTGACGTTCTGGACGTCCTTGTCGCCCGGCTTCGCGTCAGCTGGTGGGGTGACGGTGATCTCGCCGGTCTGTGGGTTGAGTTCGTACTTCCAGCCGTTGTTTGGCTGGTTGATCTTGAACGTGCTTCCCTTGGGCAGCGCAGGTGGTGCGACGTTACGCTTCACTGGTTTCCCAGGGGTGGTCGACTCTACCGGGTAGACCGGCTCGTGAACGTCCTTATCCAGGGTCTTCACGACGAAGGCTGCGAAGACTTCCTTAGAGGAACCGTCCTCGTAGGTGACCTTCACAGGCACGTCGATGCTGTCGCCAGACTTTGCATCAGCAGGAGGTTTTGCGAAAACCTGCCCGTTTTCATCGACGCGAACTTCCCACTCACCAACCTTTTTAGGTACGGAGTACGGGTTCTCCGCAGCCAGGTCTTCCTTCTTTGCGCCGCCCAGAACTGGCGAGCCGATCTCTTTACCTGGCTTGGTTACCTGCTGCTTGTACTCAGGTGAGTAGACCTGGGAGCGCTTGCTCTCGACCACGACGGTGGCTTTAGTAATGTCCTTCGTACCGTCTTTGTACGTGACAAGCACAGGAATATCAGCGGAGGATCCAGGCAGGGCGTTGACTGGGATTTTGGTAGTGATTTTACCTGTGTTGGGGTCAATCTTCACTTCGTCCCAAGAACCTAGGCGTGCTGGTGGCGCGATGTAGCCAGGAGCTTTCGGGTCCGTGATGATGCTGTACTTCTTTGCTTTGCCTTCGTGCATGCGTGAAGTATCGACGGTGCTGGTGACCTCATCGTCAGGCTTGCCACGCTCGGTAGGATACTGAGGATCGTTGACCTCAGCGTCAGTTCCAACAACCTTGACCTCTGCCGGGACTTCGCCTTCGGATCCGTCCGGGTAGTTGACCTTGACCGGGATGGTTATAAGGGTGTTCGGCGCGGCATCAGCTGGCGGGGTGGAAGTAACGTTGCCGGCCTTATCAATCGTGAACTCCCAGCCAGCCGGCCATTCACTCCTCGGAGGAAGCGTGTAGGTCGCGCTTTCGGGGTCCTCCAGCTTTGTATTCAGCTTCGAGGTAACGGGCTGACCCGCGCGGGTCACGCGCGGCGGGTAGTGGGCGACGTCCGTGCCGGTGCCATCACCGATGACCACATAGGTGCCCGACGTTTGCTGTGCAGGCGAGCCGGAAGCGTAGTGCGTCTTAACAGGAACCGTGATGAATGCACCAGGAAGAGCGCTTTCAGGAACGGTGGTGGTAAGCGCACCAGTTTTCGGATCGATGGTGACCTTCCAGTCTCCGACTGTGTATTCCAGCGAATCGTCAGGGAAGGTGTACCGGTTTGGTTCCTCGTCAGCTTCGTTGCCGCCCAGTCCAGTAGGTGGCTGGGTTGGGGTAAGGGTCAGAGGGTCACCAGGCTTGCCAGATTCCGACGCGTAGCGTGGGACCTTCACGTTTTGCTCAACAGCGAACTGAACCGTCACGGTGTCAGTCGTGCCGTCTGGGTAGACGGCCGTGACCGTCGGAGTGATCTTTGTGCCGTGGGGTGCGTCGGCAGGAGCAACTGCGGTAACGGTGTCATTTTCTACCTTGACCGTCCAACCCTCTGGGACGCCTTCAACCTTCCATTCCTTCGGAGTGCTTGCAGGCCGCTTATTGTAGACGGGCGTGCGCGTCAGGTTCGACGTCATCGTGGAGCCTGGTGCGCCCTTGACCAACCCGCCAGATGTTAGGTCTGTCTTCTGGGTATCGTTTGGCGCGACTGTAACCAGCAGGGGCAGGATATCTTGTGAGCCGTTGGAGTACGTCACGATAACCTTTGGCATTGCGAACGTACCCACAAGAGGGTTCTTTGGAGCCGTGACCGTAACCTCGTAGGTATTCGGGTCCATCTCAGCTTTCCAACCGGAGTACACGTGCTCGGTATCCAGCTCGATGGTTGCGTTGTTATTTTCCTTCAGCTTCCGCAGGTCGAACTCCGGCTTCTTCGGGTTCTGCTTGAAAGTTACCCTCTGGGGTTCGGTAGCTACCGGCCCGTTCTTGCTCTCCACGCCGGAGATAATGGTGCGCTGAGGTTCCTCATAGAACGGGTCGTGGAACTGGGTATCGTCTAAGCTGCCTTGCCACGTGCTGAGCAGGTTGGGCTTGTTGTAGCGTTCTAGGGTGTTCACGGACTCGTCAGCCACGACGGGGTTGTACGTGGCATCATCAGCAGCAGCGATTGCCTTGAGCTCGTCCACGGAGCGTGGTTTTGCGAACACAGCGAAACGGATACCCTGCTGCGCATTCAGCTCAGTGCCCACATACTTCGGCCAGGTCAGCGTCATGGTTCCGTCAGCACCGATTTCGAGGAGTTTTTCCCCACCTGACTCGGCTGGATCAGACGTGCCCAGGAACTTGCCTTGGCTGTCGTATGCTTCAACCACAAGGCGGTTCTTTAACTCGGCCCCGTCCGTACCTAAATCGACCTTGCCGATACGCTGTGGCTCACCAGGAGTAATAACCTTCTTTTCGATGCTTTCCCACGTGACCTTGATAGGGGAGCAGTTGTTGTACTCACCCGGCCATGGGTTCACGGTTCCGTAGACACCGAAGTTTTCCCCATTTAAAAACTTTTCGTTGGGAAGATCTTCAGAGTATTGGCCACGCCAACCAATAGTCACACCTTTATCGGAGGCCATCTCGGCGATTTTCTCGCCTGTCAGTTCGCTTGAAACGTCAAATTCATTTTGTCGTTTACCACTGACCTTGGCTATTTCGTCCGCAGTGTGGGTAATAAACGTGCCTTCTTTGACGGCCTTGCTGCCCTTCTCCAAAGCAGGAAGATTAGCCCTAGATGCGGGCAAGCTTTTCGCACTGTCAGTAACGCTCCACTCCACAAAGGTGCGGCCTTGCGAGTTATCGAAGTGTAAGTCGATGCCGAAGGTCCGCTTATCAGAGCTAGTAGGAGATGGGTTTGTCGTCCAGTACCGCAAACCTGCGGTATTCGCTATGCCATTATCGCCATCACCGGCCCCGTAACTAAAAGAACAGCTTCCCGCCGGCAGGTTATTCTGCGCTTCGCTCACCAGGCCGACAGTGCCGTTGTATTTACTATTCTTGCCGATGCCCGAATCCAGGGTGACGTTTTCGGTGTTTTCACCGCTAGCATCCTGCGCTGTAGCAGGCGTGGATACGACGGCGGTGCCGCCGAGTGCGATCGCGATCGCGGAAATGAAGGTCACGCCGGTACGTGAGTGCTTCCGGAATTTTTTAACCATCTTGTGTCAAACTCCTGATGATATGTGGCTTGGTTGGACCAGGCTTTAAACCAGAGACTAAGCCAAATGAACATAACTATTGTAGGGGTTTGAACTGGGAAAATCGAATGTGAGCTGTAGTTTTGGTGAGTTAAATGAATGTTCGTCTAATGCGGCGCTCAGGGCCGCATTAGGAAAATTTAAAAAAGGGCACGCCGACGTGCTATATTGCGCGCCAATTACCAGCGCAAACCCAAAGCGGGACGGGCGTACTGGTACGTGTTAGATTTCGCACACGTGCAGGGGGTTTAGCGTAATTCGTCGAAAAGCGCGGTCGCGACGGCCTCATCCCACAGCACCACATTGCCCACGTCGTAGTCCGCGAAACCACCCACCGGCACCGTCTCCGTGGTCACGCCAGAGCGCATGGCCAGCGCCACGCGAGCAAGATTCCACACGTGATCGCCCTTATCGACGGTAAACGCCGCACTCACCGAACCAATCAGCGACAGTGCACGGAACGGGTTCAAGAACGTAGACGCCGACGTAATCTGCGACAACAAGGCGGCGAAAAACTCGCGCTGACGGGCCACGCGGTCGAGGTCGCCCATCGGGGTCGCACGCGTGCGCACGTATCCGAGCGCCGTCGGGCCGTCGACCTCCTGACACCCGGCGCTGATCGACAGGTTCGCCAGGGGATCCTCGATGGGCTCCGGCGGGCACACCTCCACGCCACCTACTGCATCCACGACCCCGGCCAGGCCACCCATACCGATCTCGGCGTAGTGGTCCACGCGCAGACCCGTCGCCCCCTCCACCGTCTGGACCAGCAACTGCGGGCCGCCATACGTGAACGCGGCGTTCAACTTATCCATCCCGTAGCCCGGCACGGCCACATAAGAGTCCCGCGGCAGCGACACCAACGTTGCCTGGCCAAAGAGGGGGATATGCAGCAACATCATGGTGTCGGCGCGCGCGGAACCAATATCGCCGCCAGTGCCCAAACGCTGGGCGTCCTCCTCCGTCATGCCGAGGCGGGAATCGGAACCCACGAGCAACCAATTTGTGCCCGCAGTGTTCTTCACCTGGGTTTCAGGAAGCGCCTCCACCCGGTTGAGGCGCGCATCAGTCCATACCGTCAGCCCAGCGACGATAACCAGCAGCGCCACCAAGACAGCGGCGAAAATCTTCTTCAGGGGTGGGCGGCGGCGCACCCGGGGCGCGCTGAACCGGGGTTGGCGTGGCTGGGCCTGCGGCTGGGGAGCAAACTCCTGGGGCGCCGGCCGGCGAGGCGGGCGCTGTGGACGCTGCGGGTGCTGGGAATAAGTAGGCCGCGGAGGACGCTGATACGCAGACTGCGGCGGCACGCGCCGGGGCTGCTGCTCACGCCGGTCCTGGCGCGGCGGGATGTACTGACGCGACTGCTGGCGCGGTTCCGGTTGGCCAGGGCGCTCAGACCGGGTAGGACGCTCCGGGGCCGGGGTCTGACCAGGGCGGCGCAACTTAATCGGGCGCCCGTACCTGTCAAGGATGGGATTGCCGTCGCGGTCGCGCAGAACATCGCCCTGGGAAGTCATGCCCCTATTTAACTACAGCCCCAACCATGACAGGTCCCCGCCCACAGCGGCATACCCCACAAACGCCACCGCATCAATGAGGAAGTGGCCCAGAATCAGCGGCCATACCCGGCCCGTCCGGTGGAAGACGTACCCGAAAATCACACCCATGATGATATTGCCCACACCGGCAGAAACACCCTGGTACAGGTGGTACGAACCGCGCAACACTGCCGACGCCACAATCGCCGCCCACGGACCCCAGCGAAGCTGACGCAGGCGGGTCATGAGCCAGGCGACAACCACGATCTCCTCCCCGAACGCATTCGCCGCCGACCACACCAGAAGGATTGGGATCTCCCAACTCGGGTGCGTCAGCGCCGCCGGAATCACCTGCTTCGACAGGCCCAGCTGCACCGCCGCCACATAAAAACCCAGGCCCGGAATCCCAATCAGCGCCGCCAGGCCCGCGCCCCACACAAGATCACGGGGACTGCGCGGCAGGCGGATGCGGTCGCCAGCGAGCAGGAAAAGAGCCAGGCCACCCCAAGCGAACAACGTGGCCGCCGAGCACAGCTGCAACGCTAGGTCCAGCCACGGGAATGCAGACTGCGTCGGGTTGAGCGCCACGGTCTGTTCGCTGAGGGCGGTGGGGGAGGCGAGGGCGTCGATAAGCCGCAAAAGGGCACGGACCCCGCTCATGCCAAAGGTCACCGTCAATACGATGAGCAGCTCCTGACGCACTCTTCCCATGCGACCATTATGCTTAAAGCCCATGAGCACCGTCGCATACCTGGGCCCACAAGGCACGTTCACCGAAGCCGCACTCATCCACTTCTTCGGCGACTGCCAGCAATTACCCGTTTCCAGCCCACTCGCGGCCGTCGAAGCCGTACGCTCCGGCGAAGCCGACCGCGCAGTATTGGCCATCGAAAATTCCGTCGACGGTGCCGTCACCCCCGCCTTCGACGCCCTCGCCCGCGGCGGCGTCCAGATCATCGGCGAACACGACATCGCCATCGAATTCGCCATCATGACCCGCCCCGGATTCACCGGGCCCGTGCGCACCTTCGCCACCCACCCCGTCGGATACCAGCAGGTCAAAGGGTGGGTCGCGGACAACATGCCCGAGGCCGTCTTCCACCCAGCCAGCTCTAACGCGGAAGCAGCGCGCCAAGTCTCTGAAGGGCTTATCGACGCCGCCGCCGCCCCCGCACGCGCCGCCGACATCTACGGGCTCTCCATCATCGCCGACGGAGTTGCCGACCACACCGGCGCAACCACACGCTTCGTCGCCGTCTCCCCGGTGTGCGCGCCACCCGCCCGCACCGGCCACGACCGCACGTCCGTCACCTTCACGCTCCCCGACGCACCCGGCACATTAGTCGGCGCGCTCAGCGAATTCGCCGCGCGTGGCGTGGACCTTTCGCGCATCGAATCCCGACCCACCCGCGAACGCTTCGGCGAATACCTCTTCTACGTCGACCTTGTCGGCCACATCGACGACACCCCGGTCGCCGAAGCACTACGCGCCGTCTACCTCCGCACCGAACATCTCCAATTCCTTGGCTCCTGGCCCGCCGCCGACACCTCCGTGCGCGCCGGGTTCGAAGAAGCAGACGCCTGGGTCGACGCCGCGCGGGGTGGGGCTTAGGGTTTTGCGGGGGCGTGGGCTGGCGGGCGCGCGGCAGTGCAAATGTGCAGGTCTGATGCGTCCGAGGTATGCCGGACTGTGCATATTAAGCCTGGCTGCTAAGGCTAGCGTTTTTTGGAGTGGCGGGTGCGCGGGAGATCGGTCTCTGAAACAGCCGGAATCCCACAGGATGGGACGATCGGTGGCGCGCGTGCGCGCCTCCTTCCGGTTCGCGTGTTCTCCGGAGGGGGCGTTGCGTTTAAAAGTGCAGGTCGCGTCCTTGATCGGCATCCTTGACTGACATTCTTGACTCACGTCTTGTATACGCCAGGTCGCGCTCAACGGCCGAGCTTTCGCGACCTGGCGTATACAAGATGTGCTACAAATATTCACACTAAAGATCCCGCTAGCACCGCCAGCACCGGGTGTCACACACCAGCAACAACATCAGCACCATCAGCAACATAAATTGTGACCGTCAAGAAACAAGCGTTCACCGGCCCAAACACGGCGCCAACCAGGTCCGCGAAGCATGCATCAATCCGCATAATTACCGGCTGCCCTTAATATCCCAGGTCGCACCCACCCGGCAAGCCAAGCGTGACCTGGGATATTAAGTCTGGCTGGTAAGGCTGGCCGGAAACACCAGGAAAACGCCAGGCAGCTGACTCCGCGAACACCACCAGGAAAACCCCAACCTACTCGTACCCCAACCGGTGCAGGTCGTCTTCGTCGAGGCCGAAGAAGTGGCCGACTTCGTGCATGACGGTCACGTACACTTCGTGGGCCAGTTGTTCTTCGGAGGTGCAGATGTCTTCGAGGGCTTCCTTATATATGAAGATGGCGTCGGGGAGGAAGCCGGTGTGGTCGAAGGTGCGCTCGGGCAGCGGGACGCCTTCGTAGAGGCCTAGGAGCGTGGGGTCGTCGGGGTTGCGGTCGTGGGCCAGGATGACCACGTTGCGCATGTGCTGGGCGAATTCGTCGGTGATGTTGTCGAGGGCATCGTCGATCATCTCCTCGAAACGTTCCTGGCTGACCTGCACCAACTCGGTCACCTAACCTTCGCGTAAAGGTCGGCGGTCGGGTTGTGGGGCCGGAGGTTGGCCGTCGATAAGCATCTGCGGGGCGGACCCGGTGAGCGTTGCGAACCCACCTTGACCTGCGAAGACGAGGGCGCAGTTGGCGGATCGGGAGCCGGCGTCCCAGGAGTCGGCGCCTTGCGTGGTCCAGAAGGGTTGCAGGGTGGAGCGGTAGAGCGCTTCCTCGGAACCGAGGTAGTCGATGGCGGCTTGGGTGCACACGCCGCGCAGGTGATTGTCCTGCTCTTCGATGCTGGGGGTGTGGTCGGGGAAGACGGGCGCCAGGTTGACCAGGGCGGTGACTTCGAGTTGGTGGTCCTGCCCGCAGTCGACGATGTGCATCGCCTGTGCCTTATCGACGGCCACGCATTGCCCGGCCTCGGCAACCCGGGACTGATCCTGCTTCCCGGCTTCCCCGCGGGTAAGCTGCGGATTCCCCGTATCGTTCGTGGACTGCACGCCGCACAGCATGGTGCGGTCGCCCTGCGCCCACCACTCAGCCGGCGGCAGAATCGACGCAATGGAGTACTTGCCCACGGGGTCGAAGTGGCCATCCAGGTAATTGATGGTGGCGGTGCGGCAGAGTTCCTCGCGGAGCTGGGCCTGGCGCGTCACGTCCGGCATGGGCGCATTGGCGCCGAACTCGGAGGAAGGGTACGTGCCCAAGTTTTCGCGGGTGGATACTTCGAAGCGGTGCGGCTGCTCGCAGGCGGCCTGCTGGAAATTGGTCACGTCCCCGGTCTCGGTGATGTCCCAGGTCAGGCAGGCGCCCTGGTCGGCGGTGGTGAACGGTGCGACGTCGAGAGTCTGCGTGGTCGTGGTGGTTTCCGTCGAGCTAGCCGTGGTGGTTTCGCCCCCACTGAACGCCCCGAAAGAAATACCGAACACGGCCGCGACAGCAGCGCCGACAAACAGGGCGCGCACGCCTTGGGCACTCCGCCACGTTGTCGAGCGTGCGGGGAGCTCGTTGCTGAGTGGGCCGTCGAAGCCGGCTGGACCTTCCGAAGGGCTTGTCATAATACATACAGTCTGCCACTAAGGCCTATCTAGTGCACATACGTGCGTGCCTAGGCGGTAGGCTGTGGGACGTGATTGATTTAAAGTTCCTACGTGACAACCCCGAGGTAGTGCGCGAAAGCCAACGCACCCGCGGTGAAGACCCAGAACTGGTAGACCTGCTGCTCGCCGCCGACGAAGACCGCCGCGAAGCAATCAAGGTGGCCGACGAGCTCCGCGGTGAGCAGAAGGCCTTCGGCAAGAAGATTGGCCAGGCCGCCCCAGAAGAGCGCCCCGCCCTCCTCGAAGGTGCGGACAAGCTCAAGGCCCGCGTGAAGGACGCCGAGGAAGCGCAGAAGCGCGCCGAGGACAAGGTCACCGAAATCCAGTTCAAACTCTCCAACATCGTCGAAGGCGCACCCGCCGGCGGCGAGGACGATTACGTTGTCCTGGAACACGTAGGAACCCCACGCGAGTTCGACTTCGAGCCCAAGGACCACCTGGACCTGGGCGAATCCTTAGGGCTTATCGACATGAAGCGCGGCACCAAGGTATCCGGCGCCCGCTTCTACTACTTGACTGGCGACGGCGCCATGCTGCAACTCGGGATGCTCATGCACGCTGCGAAAATCGCCCGCGAGCGCGGCTTCCAGCTCATGATCCCACCAGTACTGGTGCGTCCTGAAATTATGGCCGGCACCGGATTCCTCGGCGAGCACTCCGACGAGATCTACTACCTAGAGCGCGACGACCTCTACCTGGTAGGCACCTCCGAGGTGGCGTTAGCTGGCTACCACCGCGATGAAATCATCGATTTGAGCGCCGGCCCCATTAAATACGCAGGCTGGTCGAGCTGCTTCCGTCGAGAAGCGGGCTCCTACGGCAAGGACACCCGCGGCATCCTGCGCGTGCACCAGTTCGACAAGCTGGAGATGTTCGTCTACGCCAAGCCCGAGGACGCCACCCGCATCCACCAGGAACTCCTGGCTATGGAAAAGGAAATGCTCGCTGCGATCGAGGTGCCATACCGCGTCATCGACACCGCCGGCGGCGACCTCGGCTCCTCGGCCGCCCGCAAGTTCGACACCGAGGCCTGGATCCCGTCCCAGCAGACCTACCGCGAGCTGACCTCCACCTCCAACTGCACCACCTTCCAGGCCCGCCGCCTGTCCACTCGCTACCGCGACGAAAACGGCAAAACGCAGGTCGCCGCAACCCTGAACGGCACGCTCGCAACCACCCGCTGGCTCGTCGCCATCCTGGAAAACCACCAGCAAGAGGACGGTTCCGTGGTCGTGCCCGAGGCTCTGCGCCCCTACGTGGGCAAGGACGTCCTGCGATGAACTACAAGCTTATCGACGGCTTCCGCACCCCCACCTACTACAAGGAAATAGCCGACCACGCGGAAGCACGCGAACCGTTCTACGGCCGGCGTATCCTGCCGTTGGCCAAGCGCCTCATGCGCGCGCAAAACATTGAAGTCACCGTCACCGGAGCCGAGTTCATCCCCGCCGAAGGTGGGGCCCTCTTGGCCGTCAATCACACCGGCTACTACGACTTCATCCTCGGCGGAATCCCCGCCTACCTGCGCGGACGGCGCCTAGTACGCTTCATGGCGAAGAAATCGATCTTCGACGTACCCGTGGTCGGCGCGATGATGCGCAAGATGGGCCACCTCCCCGTCGACCGCTCCGCCGGCGCATCCTCAGTCGAGGAGGCTATCGCCCGCCTGCGCGGCGGCGAACTCGTGGGCATCTTCCCAGAGGGCACGATCTCACGCTCCTTCGAACTACAAGACTTCAAGACCGGCGCCGCCCGCATCGCCCACGAAGCCGGCGTACCCCTAGTACCCGTGGTGATCTGGGGTTCGCAGCGCATCTGGACCAAAGGCCTGAAGAAAAACCTGGGCCGCTCCTTTAAGCCAGTCATGATCCGCGTCGGCGCGCCGATCCCACTCAGCGGCGACCCCGCCGAAGACACCGCGCTGCTCAAAGAAGCGATGGACTACGAACTCGGCCTCGTGCGCGCAGAGTACGAGAAAGAATACGGCCCGCACCCAGAGTTGGCTGGGTGGGTTCCCGCCGCCATGGGAGGCGGCGCGCCCACTATCGACGAAGCGAAAGCCATCGACGCCGCCGCGCGGGAACAGCGGAAGGGCTAGCGCTTTTGCTTGCTGGCGTTTGTGCGCTGGCGTGCGTTTCCCCTGGTTGCGAGGCTTCGTGACCAGGGGTTTTGACTTGCTGTAGAGCGTCGTGGGGTGTGCGCGTGCATATTTATCGGCCAGAGTTAATATGCCAGGTCGCGGGCTGCTAGCCGGGAGTGCGTGACCTGGGATATTAAGGCCAGCTCATAAATATGCGGATTTGCGCATGCGGACAGAGCGTATTTAGTGTTGCCGGTGGGGCTGGACTTATCTTTGACGTGAATATTTGTAGCGCATCTTGTATACGCCAGGTCGCGAAAGCTCGGGCGTTGAGCGCGACCTGGCGTATACAAGACGTGGGTCAAGGATGTCGGTCAAGAACGCGACTCAAGAACCCGACCTGCACTTTTAAACGCAACGCCCCCAGCCGCCAGACAACAGTCAGCCCGGCGCCCGTGCGCCGGTCCTTTTCTGCCCACGCCTCCCCCGAAAAGCACGCGAACCGGAAGGAGGCGCGCACGCGCGCCACGGATTATCCCATCCGGTCAGCTGCCGGCTGCTTCAGTGGCCGATCTTCCGCACATCTGCCACCCCAAAAACGCTAGCCTTAGCAGCCAGGCTTAATATCCCAGGTCGCACGCATCCTGCTGCCCAAGCGTGACCTGGGATATTAAGGCCAGCTCATAATTATGCAGCAAACGCGAGCCGCCCCAACCCCCGAACCATCGCGTGTGCACTGGTGGCGCCCGCCGGAGCAACCAAAGCGCTAGGGTGGGGGCATGGAACCTGTTACGGCCCCGACCCCTGCGCAGCGCCCCGCCGAGAAACCGCTGCTCATCGCTTCGGACATCGACGGCACTTTCATTACGTCGGCGGACCGCGTCACTCCGCGGCTGCGGGACGTGGTGATGCGTGCGCGTCGCGAGGGCGCTGAGATTGCGCTGGTCACGGGCCGTCCGCACCGGTGGTTGTACCCGGTGTTGGATCAGCTGCCGTTCCGACCCGTGTGCATCACGGCGAATGGGGCGGTCATGTTCGATTCGGCGACGGAGGAGATCGTGACGCGCCATGAGCTGGCCCCTCAGACGATGCGGGACGTCGTTAAGCAAGCTCGGAAGGCGCTATACGACGCCACCTCCGGCTCCCTCGCCCTGGCGGTGGAAAGGGTCGGGGCGGATGCGTTTGCCTCCGATGAGGAATGCTTCGCCGTGACCAAGGAGTACGTGCACACGTGGGCTGCCGGCGGTTTTGCGGTGGAGACGGATGAAGAGATTACGTCGCAGCCTGCGGTGAAGCTCCTTTTGCGCAATCCGGATATGACGGCCCCGGAGATGCACCGGATTATCGCGCCGTGGATTGATCCGGCGCAGGCGCATGTCACGTATTCGATGAATGAGGGCCTCTTGGAGGTGGCGGTGCCGGGCGTGAATAAGGCGCTCGGCGTGCGTGCGTTGTGCGAATTACATGACGTCCCGCGTGAGCGCACTGTGGCGTTCGGGGACATGGCCAACGATATTGAGATGCTGGAGTGGGTGAACTTTGGCGTGGCAATGGGCAACGCGAACCCGGAGGTGAAGGCCGTCGCGGATTTCGTGGGCCCGACGAATGATGAAAACGGGGTGGCCGAAGTCTTGGAATGGTGGTTCTAGAAACAGGAGGCCCCGGCGTGAATGTTCACGCCGGGGCTTGCACCGTGCTGGGTTAGCTAGCGGTTAATTTTGACCTCGTTGGTTTCGGGGTTCCAGGTGATGTTGCCGCCTTGGAAGTCCACTTTGATCAGGCCGTTCCACTGGTGTTCTTCGTTGAGTGGAAGGCCAAGGGGTCCGAGGTCGAAGCCTTGTTGTGCCCAGGCGTCGCCGATGGCTCCCCAGAGTGCTCGTGGTCCGGTTGCTTCGTTGCCGACCATGATGCCGTTATCGAAAGCCTGGTAGGCCACGCCTTGGCTGGTTTCTCCGACGGGGCCGCGGGCTGCGCCGAGGACGTGACCGAGCGTGCCGCGGTTGTGGGACCACAGTTGGGAGAGCTGCGAGTCGCTGGAGAACGCCGCCACCTTATCCACAACCGGCGGGATGTCCTTGAGCGAGACCCCGCCCAGAACTTCGGTGTTTCCGTTGAGCCCAAGCTTGCTTAGGTCCAGGTGGCCGTTCTTGACGGCCCAGGTCAACGCGACGACAGCGATGGTTCCCACGACGCCGGCGATGGCAGCGACGTCGCCACTCTGGATGGCGTTGACGATGCCCGACAGGCTCAGGCCACCGGGCGCGGAGCTTTGCGCCACGTTCGGCGTCCCACTCGGGGCTGGCGGCGGGGTGGTCGTCGTCGTGACCTGGTTGGAGACGGCCGGTGGGGTGGTCGTCGTCGTTGCGGTTGTAGTCGTGGTGCCGGCGGTGCCAGCGTTGATGGCGTTGTACTTCTGCGTTGCGATGGAGCGGATCGTGCCCATCTGCGCGTACGCTGCGTCGCCGGGGCACGTCGTGTAGCCGACGTCGCGGTGCGCGAAGATGTTCGGAAGCGTCTTTGCCTGACCATAAGGTACGAAGGTGTAGCTGGAGCCTTCGGAGTAGTGGGTGCCACTGCCTTGCGGGTGGAACCCGGCCACCGAGGCGCGCCAGCCGGCGAGTTCGCCCACCGACTTCAGCATCGCCTGGGATGGGGCCGTGGTGGTGTAGTTGCCCATCATCGAGATTGCCCAGGTATTCGAGTTGAAGCCGCCTGCGTGCGCGCCGATGACGCCCTTGTTCATGCCGCCGGCGCGGCCTTCGTAGATGGTTCCATACTTATCGACGAGCGCGTGGTACCCAATATCGCACCAGCCCAAAGTGTTCGCATGGTAGTTCCAGTAGCCGCGCATCTGCGCAGCGGATTGAGCTGGCGTGTAGTTATTGGACCCGGCGGTGTGGTGAATCGTGATCGCGCTGACTGGTTCCGCGTAATCGACGCTGCAGTTCTTTGCGCCTGCGCCCCAGCCGGAACGGGAGACCACCTTGGGCATGCCGTAGGCGTCGGAGTATTGGACGGGTGCGATGCCACCTTCTTCGGCGTTGCCGTCGATGAATACGGCACTGATGCCGGTGTCGGAATCCGCGACGGGTTTGATGTCGTCGTAGTTCACCGGAGCAGGGGCCTCGGCCGGAACAGGAGCTTCCTCGGCTGGCTGCTCTGTGTCGGGCAGGTCTACGTCGGTTCCTTCTTCGGCGCCGGCATAGTCGATGTTGGCGGTAGAGACCTGCACCTTGTGGGTGGGCTCGTGGTAAATCAGCTCGGTGCCGTTGATCCCATTCGGGTTAATGTACCCGGAGTCCTGGGGGTCCATGTCGTACCAGGGGCTCCAGGAGCCGTCGGGCATTTCGGCGCGGACGAAGGCTGCGATGTCGCGCTCGCCGTACCAGGTGAGGGCGAATTGGCTGAACTCTTCCTCGCGGGTGAATTCCTTGACAGTGCGGGCGGTTCCTTCTGAGCCGTCGCCTTGGGTAGCGATGGCGGGGTCGTCGACAAGCACATTGTTACCGGAATCGAATGAGACCGATTCGTTGAGGACTTCGATGTTGCCGGCGTCGGGGCCGTCGGTGTTAAGGATTTTGTTGCCCCCGAATGCTGCGGTGACGGCCAGTGCTGCGGCAAGCACGGTGGCCGCGACCGGCTTCGGCCGGGCTGCTGTGAGGCGGCGTTTCTGCTGCACGGTGCGTACTCCTGAATCTGTCACCCCGTCCATGATGCAGGTGTGACTAATGTGAAAATAGTTAACCGCTGGCAAGTGTAGTGCATTCGTGTGGTTAATGGTAGGAGAGTGGCACCGTGTGTCATGGGAAGTGGACCGCTACACTTACTGCCATGAGCTCATATGATTTGATCGTCGTAGGGTCCGGCTTCTTTGGCCTGACCGTCGCAGAACGCGCAGCTAGCCAACTGGATAAGAAGGTGCTCGTCGTGGAGCGCCGCAACCACATCGGCGGCAACGCCTACTCCGAAGCCGAACCAGAAACCGGCATCGAAGTGCACAAATACGGCGCTCACCTCTTCCACACCTCCAATGAGCGGGTGTGGGAATACGTGAACAAGTTCACCGATTTCACCGGCTACCAGCACCGCGTCTTCGCGATGCATGACGGCACCGCCTACCAATTCCCCATGGGGCTTGGCCTAATCAACCAGTTCTTCGGCCGCTACTACAGCCCCGACGAAGCCCGCGAACTGATCAAAGAACAGACCGCAGGCATGGACCCGAAAGACGCCACTAACCTGGAAGAACGCGGCATCGCACTGATCGGCAAGCCGCTCTACGAGGCGTTTATCAAGCACTACACCGCCAAGCAGTGGCAAACCGACCCCACCGACCTGCCCGCCTCCATCATCTCCCGCCTGCCGGTGCGCTACACCTTCGACAACCGCTACTTCACCGACACTTACGAAGGCCTCCCCGTCGAGGGCTACACCGCGTGGCTGGAAAACATGGCCGCGCACGAAAACATCGAGGTCCGCCTGGACACCGACTGGTTCGAGGTCCGCGACGCCATCCGCGCCGATAACCCCGACGCCCCCGTGGTCTACACCGGCCCTCTCGACCGCTACTTCGACTACACCGAAGGCCACCTGGGCTGGCGCACCCTCGACTTCGAACAGGAAGTTCTGAACACCGGCGACTTCCAGGGCACACCGGTCATGAACTACAACGACGCCGACGTCCCCTACACCCGCATCCACGAGTTCCGCCACTTCCACCCGGAGCGCAGCGAGTACCCCAAGGACAAGACCGTCATCATGAAGGAATACTCCCGCTTCGCTGAGCAGGGCGACGAACCCTACTACCCGATCAACACCCCAGAAGACCGCGCCAAGCTAGAAGCTTATCGACGCCTCGCCGCCACCGAAGCAGCCGACAACAAGGTACTCTTCGGCGGACGCCTAGGCACCTACCAGTACTTGGACATGCACATGGCCATCGCATCCGCACTGACCATGTTCGACAACAAGCTGGTCCCATACTTCGAAGACGGCGTGGCGCTTTCCCAGGAGCGTGGCCACTAAGTGCCCGTCTTTGACCAGGCCGTCATATTATGGACCGGCCTGTTTTCCCCCGAGCTCAACCTGCTGTGGGTACTTGTTGCCGTCGGGTTGGCGCGCCGGGCTCCCGGCGGCTTTCGAGTCGGCGCGCTGGTCGGGGTGGCTGCCGCTTCGCTGAGCTGCACTGTGCTCAAGCGCGTTTTCGGACGCGAGCGGCCACCCGAAGAGTTAGCGCTGATTATCGAAACGAACGCCTCCTTCCCCTCCGGGCACGCAACCGCCGCCGGCGCTTTAGTAGGGATCGCGCTGGTCACGCGCCGGCCCTGGCTGATCGCGCTCGCTGTGGTGCATGCGGTGGTGATCGGGTGGACACGCCTCTACGTAGGCGTGCACTGGCTTAGCGACGTCGTGGCCGGCTGGATCTTGGGCGCGGTAGTTGCGTATGTGGTGTGCCGGCTGGTTATGCGGTTGTGGGGGCGGATTTCGTATCGCGAGGGTCGTTGAAGGCTTCGGTTTGGTGTTAACTGGAGAGTTTCTGATTATCGGATGTGTCGAATTTCGACACGTAGAGGGCCTTTTGTCCACTTTTGGGCAACCGAAGTTATTCAATAGTATGGCGTAGCTAATGCTGCTTTACCATATGATTTGATATATCCTAAGACCTACTTTTCATTTTCTTTGGCTGAAAGACACCTTACATATGAAACTTGACGGCGTGACATCAATCATCGGAATCCTTATTTCCATCATCGTAGCCGTTCTGGGAATTGTTTTTGGGTCCGGAGAGGGTTCTAGCGGGCCAGTTACAGGCTCTTCGTCATCTGCTGCGGGACCCGTCACTGTCTCTCAAGGAATGGGTATTACCAGCCCCCAGGGAATGAGCTTTCTCTGGCAAAAGAATATCGAATGTACCATCGGATATGTGGATGGGCCCCGAAAAGTTGCTTACACTGCGCGCCATTGTGCGCAGGAGGGCGATCCCACAGACACCAACTACATCGGTGTAGAAATCCGTACGTCGGACGGGCGTCGTATCGGCGAGACTGTCCACCCGCAGAAGTATCAGGGGCGCACCCCGTATCTGTCCTACACCGCTAAAGAGTCGGACCTTGTAGCCATTGCCCTTGACGATGATGTTATCGCTGGCGCTAACGTCTACTCCGGTGATTCAATAGTTGACTACAGCTACCTTTCCCCTGGCACGCGCGTGTGCACGTATGGGCGCGTCGCTAAGGCGACCCGCTGTGGCACGATCAGCCATCTTCACGATGACGCATTCGTTCGTACCGTCCGTACCACAGAAAGCGGCGGTCGGTGGTCGGTCACCGGCGATTCGGGCGGACCTGTCTGGCTTGAGAATGGTGGTGGGTTCGTCGGTATTCATAACGGCTCATACCTCGTAGACGGCGTGTATAAGGGCACTTTCTTCACCGGTTTTTAGGCCTGCTTTCCGTGCTGTTACAGCACGTAGTAAAAGAAATACCAGTGACATGTTATCGCCGAAAAACTATTAAATTTGTATCCAATCTCGTCGCCCTAGCTGGTTGCCTTTTTAGGGTGTGGCCCTCGGAACTTTCCTACCGCGTATTCACTTTCCACAGCGTTGGGACGTCGCTCTTAGTATGAGTGTTTGACTAGCATCTTTGATAGGCGCGGTCACCGATTCAGCTGTTTTGATGGCCAAAATAACCAGCTATGTTGTTTAAACGTTAGACATCGATGGTTTCTGTACCGGCAGTGGCTGAGGCTAAAGATAAGTGCACAGGTCTTGCCGTAGTGGCCTATCGGCCAGGTGTGATGATTTTGACGTTTCCGTATGGTTCGAGAGACGTCAGCTTCCCACTTACTCAACACATGTGTGAAGTTGGGTGTTAAGTTCGAAAGGGTGTGTTTAGCTGGCAAAATGTAATTTTCGAGGGCGAGCTTCCCACTCAGCTTCCCACTTACTCAACACATGTGTGAAGTTAGGTGTTAAGTTCAAGTCGCTAAGGCGATCGGCGCAGGGCCTCCGGGATGTGCTGCACGGCAGCAAGGTCAAGGCCGAGCACGTTGAGCACAGCCTCGACTTTATCCATGCGGACTGTAGTTTTCCCCTGTTCGAAGTCGCGAATGAAGCGTTCGGATACCAGCGCCAGCTCCGCGACGTCCTCCTGGGTGAGGTTCATGGCGCGCCGCTGTTCGCGAGCTTGTGCACCGATGCCTGAATGTTGTTTCACGCTTACCTTCCGGCCACTGAAATATATATTCGGCACGAACGTGCCGGTTTCCCGCAGACTAACACTTTTCGCGAACAAAAAGTAGCTATTCGGCACGACCGTGCCGGTTTGGGCTGACAGGTGCCTTGGCTTGGGTTAAGGGGTCCGGAGACCTTCTGTTTTGTCGAGGATTCGAGGATGCCTTGCTGTGATTGCTCGAATCGTGTGCGAGCAAAACAGTCTACTTCAGAGTCTCGATTCCATTTGGGGAGTACTCATCTATGTAGCCTCAGGTGGCTTGTTTATGCGGTGAATCGCCAACCAAAAATTTCAGTATTGATGTCAGTGTAAGCGCGTATGCTATATATGTAAGACAGTAATATAGGAAGGTATTTAATGCTTGATTCTATAACGATTCGCATCCCAAGCGATTTGAAGAAGGTCATCATCGATGAGGCGAGAGCGCTGGGTACAACACAAAGCGACTTTTTGCGCCAAATAATTGAAAGCAGTATTGGTCAGGTAAGTTCGTCCAACGATCGAACTATGGCTGAAGCGGAATTATCACTGAGCCCATTTGAAAGAGGGATGCTTCGCTTGCAAGTACAGACGATCCTTGCTGTAAATGGAAAGCTTCCAGCAGAGTTCTATGATGAGGAACGATTGAAGATGGCTGCTCAGGTTCTTGATAAAGGATTTTCTGGCGAATACTCCAGTATCCTTCCCGAAGCTGAGGCGGAACTGAGCGTCGCTGATTGTGAACTTGTGTGGGACATATTGGATATGTTCCGAGTGCTTGAGAGCAGTGTTGAATCACTCGGCGATACGGGCTGGCAGGGACTGGGATTGGCTGACGCCGAATATTATGGCAAATTTCGGGGCTTCGACGGCAATAACAACCTAGAATCCAAATTGGGAAGCTATGTGCGGTTTCTTATTGCCTCGGGTCGCTGGGAAGAGCAGCGTGGTTTCGTGGAAAAAACGGATGGGAATTCCCATTGCGAAATGCTGCCGACTTACCGCCGGATGCTGGCTACCTTCAAACCTATTTGGAGAGAGGTAAGTGTGCGAGGTAGCAGAGGTCACCTCGATGTTGATGAAATTAGAACTACTCTCATGGCGGGTGGAGCTCGTAGTGACACGGCTTTGAAAGATGAGTAGTCGAGCCAGTGGCCCTGCAGGGGAATAAACAACGACCCCGAGCATAGGCTCGGGGTCGTGGGGTATGGTGCGCCAACCTACATTGACGCTCACGACGCAAGGATAGCGTCAAAGCAGATGGAAGCCAAAGGAAAGCTAGAAAACATGCTCGGGACTGCGCGTTTCGAGAGGTACTATTTAGAGGCTGGTGGAGACATGGATCGAGCTTCCTGCCTTTATAGATGGAATACAAATTTAGGGGGCGCGTTCTATGTTGTACTCTCAGACTTCGAGGTTTTGACACGTAACTCTATGGATAGAGCACTCCGAGAATGGAATCTCTCTGACTGTGGCCATAGCGAATGGGCACTTGAGCACCAATCTGGAGACCTTCTATACTCGATTTTTCACCGTCCGATGATGATTGCGAGAGGGCATGCGCGTAAAGCCTCTATCCGCCGACCTCGAGGCCATGATCGAAAAGGCGCGCCCATCACGCATGATGATGTCATTGCCCAGTTCTCGTTAGGCAATTGGTCAACCCTTTTGGGTGAAGCGCATCCAGATTTACGTGACAACGCGAGGGACTTGTGGGAAAAAGGCCTGTGCAATGCTTTTCCTAATGTTGCACCGAGCGACCAGTCACGTGAGAACATTGGTAAGAAGTTTGAGCGGATAACTCAATTGCGCAACCGAGTATCACATCAAGAAAATCTCCTCGACGTCAACGTTCGTAGCCGATTAAACGACGTGATCTCCGTTCTAAGTGCAATCGATACTGCGTATCCTTCTTGGGTTAGCTACGGCAGAAACGTGCGCAGAGTAGCGCAAGCGGATCCGAGGAAACTTTGGTAGTAACCCGTCATTCGTATGGTGCGTGCCGATAGAAAAATCTTGTCAAAGCGCAGAGTCTAATACTGCATTTGAGTGTTACGTTGGACCAGTGCAATTTTCTGACCAGCTGTTTTACAAGTTATGTGTCGAAGAGTTCTAGTTTTACGCTTTAAAGTTACAAAATTTGTAGATTTGTGCGTTCGAGGATTGTGAGAGTCCAACCGGCGGCCAGGAGTTTTGAAGACTGTTGCAGTCACACTGCGAAAACTTCACTATTTCACACTTTTCTGACCAGCAGTTTTCCAAGTGTAAAGGGCCACAGTTGCCGGGCCGCCGCAGGGCCGCCGCAGTTGCCGCCGCAGGGCCGCCGCGGGGTGAACCTCACTTCAGGCACTGTACACCGCCGGGCAGGCTGAACAGGCGGAGGCCGCGCGCGGTGGCGTCGTCGGCGAACGCGTCGACGAAGCGCTGCGACCGCACTCCAGAGGCGCACACCACTACAACGTCGTGCTTCGGCACGGAGGCCAGCAGTGATTCGACGGCGAAGGGGTCACGCTCCCAGATAGAGGTGGGTAGCGCCAAGACTGGTGCATCAATACGGATGGGGTCGATGAGACGCTCGGCGGGTTCGCGGACGTCCAGTACACACGCGGCACCGCTGTCCAAAAGCGATAACACGCCGGAGCTCACACCACACGCCGGGCCAGCCCCGAAGTGCGCATCCAAGGAGGTCACAAGCTCGCGCGCCGGGTCGGCGGCAACGTGGAACTGGCGGATGCTGGCGCTGAGGGCGTCGTACATGAGCAAGTGCCCCGGCACCACGGAGTCCATGCCGGCGAGAAATTTCACGGCCTCGGTGGCCATGAGTCCGCCGACCACACTCGTGGTGACGCCCAGCACACCGGCGGTTGCGCAGTCGGGCGCGGATGCGGGATCGGGTTGGGTGGGGTAGAGGTCGCGAAGGCCCACGCCCCGGCCGGCCTGACCGCCGGACCACCACAGCGCGACGTCGCCGCGGAAGCGCAGCACGGAACCCCAGATCAGTGGGGTGCCGGTCAGTTCTGCAGCGTCTGCTGCGAGGTATTTGGTTGCGAAGGTATCGGAGCCGTCGATAAGCAGGTCGACCCCGGCGACTTTCTCGACGGCATTCTCCGCGGTGAGGCGTTCGCGGAGTGGGTTGACGGTGATGCCGGGTTGGTGCCCGCGGAGGCGCTCGGCGGCGGCGTCGACTTTGGGGCGGCCGACGTCGGCGGCGGTGAACAGGATTTGGCGGTGGATGTTGGTTAGGTCGACGGTGTCGTCGTCGATGATACTGATAGTTCCCACTCCGGTTGCGGCGAGGGCTTGCGCCACCGGGCACCCCAGGCCACCTGCGCCGATGATGAGCACGTGCGCGTTGTGGAGGGCCTCCTGTTGTGGGAGTCCGAAGCCGGGCAGGAGCGTTTGGCGGGCGACGCGGCGTAGTTCGTTGTCGGGGAGGCTCATAGGACCTGGTCCGCCCAGCTTGCCAGCCCTTCGAAGGAGGAGGACGCCAGCGCCCCTTCGGCGTGGGTGCGCTTCGGGATCGGCTGCGCCGCACGAGCCAGGCGCCCGGCTTCGACAGCGTGGCGTATGGCGTGGGCCATTGCGACGGGATCCTGGCAGCGGTTGATCGCGCTGGCTAGCAGCACACCACTGCACCCCAATTCCATGGCAAGGGCTGCGTCGGAGGCGGTGCCGATGCCGGCGTCGAGAAGCACGGGAACCTCCGCCCGGGCGCAGATCAATTCGATGTTGTGCGGGTTCAAAATGCCCAGGCCTGTGCCGATCGGCGCGCCGAGTGGCATGACCGCAGCCACGCCCACCTGCTCCAGGCGCTTCGCGACGACCGGGTCGTCCGACGTGTACGCCAAGACTACAAAGTCTTCGGCCACGAGGGTTTCGCAGGCGTCGAGAAGCTCTGTGGTGTCGGGGAGCAGGGTGTGCTCGTCGGCGATGACCTCGACCTTTACCCAGTTTGTGCCCAGGGCCTCGCGGGCGAGTTGGGCGGTGAGGACGGCGTCGCGGGCGGTGCGGCAGCCGGCCGTGTTGGGCAGCAGGTCGATGCCCAGGCGGGTGAGCATCTGGAAAATGGATTCCCCGCCCTGGGTGTGGGCGCTGTGGCGGCGCATCGCTACCGTGGTCAGCTGCGTGCCGCTGGCTTTGAGCGATTGCTCGAGGATATCGAAGCTGGTGGCCCCGCCGGTGCCCATGACCAGGTGGGATTCGAATTCTTTGCCTGCAATGCTGAGCACTTTAGCCTCCTTGAACCGCGGTGAGAATATCAACTACCGCCCCATCTGAGAGCACCTGCTCCCACTTGCTGGCGGGTACCACGGCGCCATCCACGGCAACCGCGACGCCTTGCGGCTGCCCGGCGCCGGTTACGTCCGCCACGAGCTCAGCTACGCTCAGGCCTTCAGCGACGCTGCGCGCCTGCCCATTTACTGTGATGTCCATAATGCCTCCGTATATTCGGTCGTGCGGTTCAAGCCCAGGTCCGCGCCCACGTGCGCCCCGAGCGCGGACAGTAGGATTCCGTGCCGGAAATAGCCGGTAGAAATCACCAGGTTTTCGCCCCATAACGCCAGGTAGGGCATGTCGTCGGGGGTGCCGGGGCGGTCGCCGGTAATTGCTTCGATAAATTCGCAGTCTTCCAGGCCGGGGACGATGCGGATGGCGTCGCGAAGCAGCGTGAACACCCCGTCGACTGCCGGTCCGCGGCGCGCGTCCTCGCGACTGGTTGCGCCCACGGCGATGGTGCCGTCCGTGCGCGGGATGATGTAAATGGGGCGGTCCTCCACGAAACCGCGAATCACGCGCCCCACCGGCGGCTCCTGGCCTTCCGGCACGCGCAGGCGCAGCATGTCGCCGCGCACCGGACGCAGCTGCAGCGGGTTCTTCTCGCCGGGGTACCAGCCGGTGACCTGCGCCGCGCCCAGCCCGTTGCACAGGTAGGCGGTATCGCTGACGTCCACGCGCAGATCCCCGCACTCAACGCTGGTCACGCGCCCGTCCTCGCGGTTCAGTGCTGTTGCTTGCTTCTCGACGAACGCCACCCCCCGCTCTTGGAGAACCGCGAGGAGGGCGGCCGAATACATGCGCGGATTGATCTGGTGGTCGCCCGGGATTTCCACAACGCCCGCCAGCTGGGGGTGCAGCGCCGGTTCTTTTGCCCGCGCCTGGCGTAGCGTCAGGCGTTCGACCTCGAAGAGGTGGCCTTGCTGGTGCGTGGTTAGTTCTTTGAGGTGTGTGGCGTCGGCGCGGTCGGCTGCTACCACGAACGTGGATTCGGTGCGATACCCCAGGTCTTGGTCAGTGTATTCCTGCAGGCGGGTGATTAGGTCGGGGTAGAGGCGCGCCGATTCCACCATGAGTGGGTAGAGGGGTTCCTGCTTGTACTGCACCTCCGCGCAGGGGGCGAGCATACCGCCGGCAGCAAACGTGGCGCCGCTGCGCGGGGCGGGGTCTATGATGGCGATGTCCGTGGCCGGTACGCCCCGGCTGAAAAGCTCAAAGGCGGTGCTCAGGCCGATGATCCCGGCGCCGACGATCACGTGTGGAAAGCTGCGTTCTAAAAGCATGCGACAATATTCCTTGCCATTGCTTGCGGATCGGGGGAGTGCATGAATTCACGCACGATTGCTACACCGGCCACGCCGGTTTTCGCGAGGTCTAAAGCGTCGGCGGCGTGCACGTCACCGATCGCCACAACCGGAACCGGAGATGCTGCTACCAATTCGGGGTAGCCCTCCAGGCCGATGGGTGGGCGCCCGGAATCCTTCGTTGGCGTGGGCCGGAAGGGGCCGGCCCCCACATAATCCAGGCAGTCTGCGAATTCGGCCGCCCCGCGCACCAGGTCCAGGGTGCCGGTGGTCAGGCCAATGATGGCTTCCGGTTCTAGGACTTTCCGGGCGAGGTCAGGGCGCAGGTCATCCTGGCCGATGTGGACCCCGTGGATGTGGTGTTCTCCCATGAGGGCGGCTGCGAGGTCGACGCGGTCGTCGATAAGCACCCTGGTGCCGGGGTTTGCCTCGTGGACTGCGGCGGCGACGCGAATAGCCAGGTCAGTGAGCTCGCGCACCGTGATCGGTTTGCTGCGAACTTGTACCACGCCCGCCCCGCCGGCCGCCGCCTGCGCCGCGATGCGGGCGATCTGTTCGAATTCGCCGCTAGTGTCCGGCAGGCGTCCGGTAACGAAGTAACAGCGCAGATCCAGGTCATGCATTAGCGCACCACCCACGCCGTGTCAGCCTGGGCGAAGAACTCCACCTCGAAGCGCGATGCCAGGTCAAAGGCGTGCAGCGCGTCCTCGAAGAGTTCCGGAGAAGCTGCTATCGCTTCCTCGACGCGCGCAATCGCACCCGTCACGGACGCCTTGAACTCCTCGCCACCGTACGTGGCCAGCCAGTTATGGTACGGGTGCTCGGGGTGGTTCTGCGCCTCCAAATGCGCCCCGACCTCGTAATACAGCCAGTAACACGGCAGCACCGCCGCCTGCCCCACCGCGGCCTCCCGGGAAAACACCGACGCCAGCAGGAAGTCCGTATAGCCCTGCGTCACGCGCGACATCGTCGCAGGCTGGCGACCCTTCAGCCAGGTTGCCTGCATCTCATGCTCAGCGGCAATCGCATTGTTCGCGTCCTGCGCCCACTGGCCACCCAGCTGCGTCAACGCGATAGCGTATTTGCCCAGGTACAGGGAATCCTGGTGCAGGTAGAACAGGAAATCCTCCGTGCGCAACGTGCCCGCGCCCAACTGCTGAATAAACGGCAGGTTCAGGGTATCGGTCAGGTAACCTGCGGTGCGTTCCCACAGTTGCTGTGTGTACGGGCCCGCCGCCGGCAGGATCGGCTCGGTCGGTGCGGACGTGCTCGGCGCCCAGGTGCTTGGCGACGCCTGCCTGACCATCCGACGCGCCGTATGCGAGTGATCAACCGGACCGTGACCGGTACCAATGTGCAGGTCATCGGCGTGCAAAATGGCCTCATGCAGCCACCGCGACGCCCACCGCACCGCGTCTGCCGGCGTGTGACCCGCAGCCAAACGCGTAGCGATCGCCGACGACAGCGAACAGCCCGTACCGTGCGTATTCTCCGTATCCACCCGGTAGACCGGCACATCCGTCACCGCGCCATCCGGGCTAACCAGGGCGTTATCGGCGGCCTCACCGGTGAAATGGCCACCCTTCATAAGGACGTGCGCATTCAACTGCCGGGCCAGCTTCGTGGCCTGCGCGATGCCATCCTTCTTGGTGGTTGCGGGTTCCGCGCCCACGAGAACCGCCAGCTCAGGAAGGTTCGGGGTAAGCAGATCCGCATGCTTAGCTAGGTCCAGGACGGCTGCCTCGGCGTGGGCGTCGAGAAGCCTATCCCCAGACGACGCGATCATGACAGGGTCCAGGACTACCGGGCACGGGATCGCGGCAATGAACTCTGCGATCGCTTGTGTGATTTCGGTGGTGCCGAGCATGCCGATTTTGACGGCGTCGATGGCAACATCATCAGCCACCGAATGCAACTGGGCTTTGAGGAAATCCACGGGCGGAGTATGAATCTCCTGCACACCCGTAGTGTTCTGCGCGACGAGCGCCGTAGTCACGCTATACGCGAAACCGCCCGCCGCGGTGATCGACTTGATGTCCGCCTGAATACCCGCACCCCCAGTGGGGTCAGTGCCCGCGATGGAAAGAACGCGCGGAATGGAACCAGAATTCTGGCCGGAATTGGGTACAAAAGTATAAGTATGCAAGGACTATCCCTTCGCTAGTACGAACTAGAGCAGGTTCGACGGGTGTAATCTCAGCCACGTGTGCGGCACCCCGTGTCACGTGACTGCGAGCATAGCAAAGGGGGGTGCGGTGTGGGGATGGGGATGGTTTTTTGGTGGGTGCGCTGGGCGTTTTCCTGGCGTTTCCGGCTGGCCTTACCAGCCAGACTTAATATCCCAGGTCACGGGTGGGTTTCCGGGTGGGTGCGACCTGGGATATTAATCACAGCTAGTAAGTATGCGGGTCTAGGCATGCTTCGCTGACTTGGTTGGCGCCGTGTTTGGGCCGGTGAACGCATGTTTCTTGGCGGTCACATTTTGTGTTGCTGGCGGTGCTGCTGTTGTTGCTGGTGTGTGACCCTTGGGGCTGGTGGTGTTAGCGGGGTCTTTAGTGTGAATATTTGTAGTGCATCTTGTATACGCCAGGTCACGAAAGCTCGACCGTGGAGCGCGACCTGGCGTATACAAGACGTGAGTCAAGGATGTCAGTCAAGGATGCGACTCAAGAACGCGACCTGCACTTTTACAAGCGTGGCGCCACCAAGCCGGATGGCAATAGTCAGCCCGGCGCTCCTGCGCCGGTCCTTTTCTGCCCAGGCCCCTTCCGGAGAACACGTGAACCGGAACGAGGCGCGCACGCGCGCCTCGGATTATCCCGTCCGGTGGGATTCCGGCGAGTTCAGGCACCAATTTCTGGCCAACGCCACATCCTGGCAACGTGAGACTTAGTTACCAGGTTCGGAATTGCAGTGAGGCGTGCTTGCGGCCTGGGATATTAAGGGTATCCGGTAATTATGCAGAGCTTGTCGGTGCGGTTTGAGGTGAGCGTCCGAGTCCTGGGAGGCGTTGGATGGCGTAATAAAAAACAACTCTAAACAACTCCAAACAACTATTGTGAGCTGTGGAAACGCTGTTTATCGGACGGGTAGTTGTTGGGTAGTTGTTTCAGAGTTGTTTTTACGGTGCGGAATCGAGTGCAAAAACAACTTCCTGCAGAAATGTATGCTGTCATTATGGATTTGAGCTTCGATAGCCCTCACCTGCCGGATCTTGTGCGCAATGCGCTCATCAGCATCTATGAAGGCGCAACTGCCGATAGCCAAGAGTCAACGGTCTTGGAATTTAAAGAGGATCCTGCGTTGAATGAAAAGTCGCGAGGCAGAAATGCGCGCGCAGAAATCATCGAGAAGCTCATCGAAGAATCAATTTGTATGGCTAATGGGCCAGCGTCTGGTGGCTACATCGTCGTTGGCATCGCGGATAAAAAGGCAGGGCCCGAGGCGTTTTTAGGCACTGATCTTGATGAAGAAGACGTGGCTAAAAAAATCTTTAATCGAACTAAGCCAAATATGCGTGTTGATGTTACTCCGGTGATGCTCGGCGACGTTCGTGTGCTTGTGGTGTATGTTCCAGAGGCGCTCGACGTGTACAGCCGCCAAAGTGGCGCGGCAAGTAAAAGAATTGGCAGTAAGTGTGAGCCACTTAGTGATGAAGAACGTCAAGCGCTTGCTTTTGAGCGCAGGAATCCCGATTTTTCCAATCGGGTAAGTTCCTCCACAGTTGAAGATTACAGTCCAGATGTCATCGCGGAAGCGCGAAGGCTTCTCCGCATACGACGAGAAGGTCCTGGAGAAACAGCCCATGTTCCGGAAACAACCACCGGCCTCTTGCGTGAGCTTGGACTCCTCGACGCTAACGGTTCCCCTAAACGCGCAGCCGACATACTTTTCGCCCAACGTCCCCCGGGAGTGGTTACGGTACGGCATCTGTGGAGAACTTTCCCGGGAGCAGACCCCCAAGTACAGGAATACTCCGGCCCACTACTGGTAGATCTTCCCCGCCTACGACGGAAGATGGAAGAAAACGCTGACACCGAAATTGGCCGTGTGAGTTTTGCGAACGGGCAAGAAATTCCCATTCCTCGGTTCCCTGCCCAGGCTATTGATGAAGTAATCATCAATGCGCTAGTGCATAGAGATTGGCGAATCAATGATGCGGTGGTCGTCGACCAAACGGCTCGCTTGCTCAAAGTATGGTCGCCTGGGCCTCTCCCGATAGGAGTGACTGAACAAAACCTGCTGACCACCCGCTCTATCCCGCGTAATGGACGGCTCATGGCGACGATGCGCATGTTGGGGTTAGCAGAGGAAAGCTCACGCGGGTTCGACCGCATGTGGGCGTCGATGATTAGGACCGGACGTGACGTGCCGGAAGTCCACGCAACAGAAACGCATGTAGAAGTTATCTTGGCTGCGGGTGAACCCGACCTCGAATTTGTGCGCGCTTTATCTGATTTGTCCAGCGTGTTTGGCCCCGAAGTTGTAGAAAGCGTCAACGTCCTCATCATTTTATGGCACCTGTGGAGTTCGCCGATGATAACGGAGCGAACTGTATGTGCTCAGACGCAGATCGGTGCCCTGGAATGTAAAGATCTCATGGCAGGTCTAGAAGAATGTGGCCTGCTTGAGGCGGTGGGCCAGAGCAGGGAATGGGTATTGAGCGGAAAAGCCCAGAAGGTGATGGGGATTTTGGGCAATGGAGAGATAGCTGCTGTGTCTGCCCAGGAGTGGATTCGTGAAAAATTGGACAGTGGCGAATCTGTATCGTCTACGGAGATAAGCGAACGCCTCGGAATCGCCCGAAAAGAGGCAACTGATTATCTCCGCCATCTGCGTACCTTAGGTCAAGCCCAGATTGATCCTAGTGGCCCTTCGCGGGGGCCTGGTACGAGGTGGATCGCGAAATAAAAAACAACTCCGAACAACTCCAAACAACTATTGTGAGCTGCAGAAACGATGTTTTTTTGGAGGGGTAATTGTTGAATAGTTGTTTCGGAGTTGTTTTTAGGGTGTGAAGATGGGGCTCGAAACAACTTCCTGGGGAAATGCGGGTGGTTCGCTGGCTGTGATTGCGTGGTCTCAAGCTACTTCTGCGCTGGGATGCTGAATATAGGATTGCCCAAAGGTGCTTGGGGCAATCGCGGCAACGTCGAGAAAACCTACGAACTGGAAGCTGAAAGGCAATGCACAGCTGGACGCTGGTGAATACGCCATTGTGGCCAACATCCGCAAGTGTGAACTCCCCAAGACTGGTGGAATCGATGTATGGACGCAAGCTGCACTCAGCTTGCTGATCATCGGTGGCGGTATCTTCCTGGCTCGCAGGAAGGCATAAAGCCGACGCGATTTAACGAAGGAAGCGGTGTTCGTCATGAACACCGCTTCCTACTATTTACCGTCTCTAGCCTCTGTGCCCATATTTTAATCAAAATACCTGGTAGTCGACGTTTGGGTATTTTTATGCTGCGGTTCTGCAACCACTCCGTTGCGGTTCTGCAAACAACCCGTTGCGGTTCTGCAAGCATCCCGTTGCGGATTTATCACGACTTTCCACCACCACGAACGCTTCGGGTGTGCGGGGAAAGGTGGGGGAGGTGGACGTCGAGAAGCAATAAAAGCGGGGATTATATTCATGCTCACCCGGGCAAATTCCCACAGGAAACGGGCAGATTTGGACTGATTAAAACACAGGAGCACTATAGATTCATGCCTAAACCAATCCACAAGCATTCGTGGTTTCCTGTTGCTGGCAGTATGGTGGCCGTCGCCTGGGGAGGCAACGAGTTCACCCCGCTCCTGGTGATGTACCGGGAACAATCGCACTTTTCGCAAGTCACCGTCAATGGGCTGTTGGCGGCGTACGTGCTCGGAATCATTCCCGCACTCCTGATCTCCGGCCCGTTGTCCGACCACATCGGCCGCAGGCCAACCATGCTTCCGGCCGCGCCGCTGTCGCTGTTGGGTTCGTTCCTGTTGTCGATCGGCCCCAATGAGCCGCTAGTCATCGCGGCGGGGCGTGTGCTCTGCGGGTTGGCGCTGGGCATCGTGATGGCCGTCGGGTCCACGTGGGTCTCTGAACTTATTACCAAGTCTGGCGGCGACCCAGCTTCCGGGCCGCAACGCGCTTCGCTCTCGCTGACCATTGGCTTCCTCATCGGCGCGGCCCTAGCGTCCGTGCTTGCCCAGTGGGGTCCGTGGCCCACGCACACCGCATACATCCTGCATATTCTGCTCACCGTCGGGTCCGCGATCTGGCTCATGGAAACGCCTGAGACCCGCCCGCCGCGCCTGGGTACGGTCAAGGAAACGTTCCTGGAACTGCGCGTTCGCGACATGCTCGAGATGCTGCACATCCCGTCGGCGGCGCACCGTCGCTTCGTGCGCATCGTCGTGCCGGTCGCCCCCTGGGTCTTCGGCTGTGCGGGCGCGGCGTACGCCCTGCTGCCACAGTTGCTGTCGGATTCCGCGCACGGCGTCCCCATCGCGTTCTCTGGACTCATGACGGTGATCACGCTCGGTTGCGGTGTGGCGATCCAGATGGTGGGCAAGCTTATCGACACCTCCCGGTCCGCCCGCGCCTCCGCTGTAGCAATGGGCGTCATCACCGTGGGTACGGCATTGGGGGCGGTGGCCGCCCACACCTTATCGCTGCCGGTCGGTATCGCAAGCGCCGCTGTGATGGGTGCCGGCTACGGACTTGCACTCGTCGCTGGCCTGTCTGAGGTGCAGCGCATCGCCGGTGAGGAAGAACTCGCCGGCCTGACAGCCGTGTTCTACTCCGTGTCCTACACCGGCTTCTTCATTCCGATGGCGTTCAGCGCACTCGCGCCATACGTCGGATTCACCGCCCTCTTCCTCGCGGGCACTGTCCTGGCCGTATGTTGCCTGGTCAACGTGGTACTTGGGTGGCGCGCGCACCTGCCGGGGCCACGCCGTTAGGGGGAATATTCTGAAATATAGTGCCGTATCTGATTTTTCGGATACGGCACTATATTTCTGCATAGGTGGGGTATGCTGTCGGCTATGGATCAAACGCTTAATCCCTACTCGCCTGGCGCCGGACTGCGGCCGCCTGCTTTGACGGGACGTGAAGTTGAACTACAACTCATAGATACAATCATCGCGCGTGTGGGGCGTGGCTTACACAATCGTGGCGTAATTCTTAGTGGTCTACGTGGTGTGGGGAAAACGGTTCTTCTTAACGAGATGTCCGCCCGCGCCGAGCAAGCCGATTGGCTCATAGTTCAGTTTGAAGCGCGGGCAGACGAGGCGGGGAAGAACAGGATTAGGGCGCGGTTGGCTAAAGAACTAGCGCTGAGCGCTAGGAAAGTCTCACTGCGCAGCAAATGGCAGCATTTTAAAGAAGCACTTCCGGTCATCACATCGTTTGCCTTACATGTCGGCGGCGTGGATGTGGCATTGGGGGCGCCTGCGCAAAAGGGTATTTCGGACTCCGGCGACATCGGTATGGATATAGAGGAACTTGTCTTGGGAGTTGCAGAATCTGCGCAAAAAGACGGGAAAGCAATCGCGTTTTTCATTGACGAGATGCAGGACCTCGACCCCGAGCTCATGTCTGCAATCATCACCGCGCAGCATCAAGCCGGCCAAAAGGGATTGCCCTTCTATGTATTTGGTGCGGGCCTTCCCACGCTTCCACAGAAGTTGGCGGAATCGCATTCATACTCCGAACGCCTATTTGAGTACCGACGAATCGGAGCGTTAGATGACATGGCTGCCGCTGCAGCTTTGGAGGAACCAGCGGCACGCGAAGGCGTCGGTTATACCGATGCAGCGCTCACAAAACTGATAGGTACCGCCCTTAATTACCCTTATTTCCTGCAGGAATACGGAAAAGCAATTTGGAACCTGGCACCCAGTTCGCCTTTTACAGAAAATGATGCACAGCTAGCGATCGTCGAAGGTACTGAAGCTTTAGATTCTGGGTTCTTTCCGAGCCGCTGGGAACGAGCCACGCCGGGTGAAAAACGTTACCTGCAGGCGATGGCAGAGGTAGGGGCTGATCCTGTGCCGACGAAGGAAATCGCCGACTATCTCGGGGTAAGTGTTAGCTCGCTGAGTAGCAACCGGAAGCACCTTATTGAAAAGGGGCTAATTTTTGCCCCTGACCATGGACTTGTGCAGTTTACGGTGCCTGGAATGGCGGATTACATTCGCCGGACTGAAGATCCTAGTTCCTAATATTGTGAAATATAGTGCCGTATCTGATTTTTCGGATACGGCACTATATTTCTGCATAGGTGGCACCCGCGTGATACGAAAAAGACATTCTGCAGTCTCCAGAAAAATGCGACCAGCGGGTGTAATGTAGGTAAACACTGCAAAATGTAGATTTTGTATCGCGCCCCCAGCCGGCCCGCGTAAGCACGCCCCGCGTCCGCCCACGCCCACGCGCTCAGCCGCCACCCACATGAAAGAACTCTCATAGTGGTTTCATCGTGGTTTTACATTGGCCCGCGACCATGGAGGCATGGCACATAGTAAACGCATCATCGGCTGGTTCGTCGGGCTCACCGCCCTGACGCTCCTGGCCGTTATCCTGACGACGCGCACGGTCATGCTCGCGGGCGTGGCGGATGACGCGAATCATGATGTCGTCCAGGAGACCGAAGAATTTCATACCTTCGCTGAGCAGGGGGTGGACCCGGAAACGTCGCAGCCGTTTGGGAGCGCGGAACGCCTCCTTGCGGTGTACTTGTCCCGCCAGATCCCGGGCGAGGATGAGGCGTTGGTCGGCGTGCTGGAGGAACCCCGCCGCGCGGAGGGGTACCGGCTCGTCCAGATGGAGAACAGTCCCCGGATGCTCAAGGCGGATAATCCGAACCTGCAGGCGATCCTGAAGGGGGAGCAGCATAGCGGGATCGCGCACGGCGACTCCGGCGACCCGGTCCACTGGGGCAGGGTTGACGTCCCCGGCGGGCATTTGGTGGTGGCTCGTTATACGGATACGGCGCGCGCCGGCGTGGCGGATGACCTGCGTGCTATCACGACGATCAGTGTGGTCGCCCTGGCGTTGAGCACCCTTCTGGCCTGGTTTTTGGTGCGTCGTATCTTGCCGCAGGTGGGCCGAAGGTCTGCGCAGCTTCCGGTGGTGGGCGCTGATGTGGTGCTTGGTGGCGTCGTGAAGCAGTGTGAAGAGCTGGGCCTTCCTGTCGAGGCGGCGGCTGCGGAGCCGGTGCTCGTGCGCGCCGATGTGCCGGAGTTGGCGCGCGCGTTGGGTGCGGCGGCGGAGTTCTGTGCTGAACTTTCTGCTCCGGTGCAGGTTGGGGCGCAGGCTCGTGGGGCGGGGGTTGCGTTGTGGGTGAAGGAGTCGGCGGTCGGGGCGGAGCCGAAGGCCGTGGATGCGGTGGTCGAGGACCTGCGTCCCGTCGCCGACGCGCACGGTGGCACTGCTTGGGCGGAGTCGACGCCGGGCGCGGGCACGACGGTGGGCATCGACTTGCCGGGCGTGGAAGTTGTGGGTGACCAGCAGTGACGGAACTTGGAACAACGTACCGTACCTCCACGGTCGCGCCCGCGCCTGAGGAACCGCAGCGCAGCCTGCCTGGTCTGATTGCGCGGGGCCTCGGCGCGGTAGCGGTGGCGGCCGTGTGGCTGGCGCCGTACCCGGAGGGCGTGGCGGCCGATGCGCGCACCACGCTTGGCGTGTTCGCGGTCGCGGTGTGGCTGTGGGTGTTCTCGAAAATCTCGGACACGTTCGTGGCCCTCCTGGCCGCCAGCGCCCTGGTGCTTATCGGGGTCATTGATGTGGAGGCGCTCTTTGCCCCGCTTGGCGACGACACCGTCTGGCTGCTTATCGGCGCGTTCATCATTGCCGCGGCGGTGACGTCGTCAGGTTTGGCGGTCCGGGTGGCGGTGTACCTATCCGCCGGGGTGACCAGCCCGCGCGTGCTCGTGCACCTGCTCACTTTGGCTGCGGTGTGCACGGCGTTCGCGGTACCCGCGACGAGTGGGCGCGCGGCTTTGATCCTTCCGGTGTTCGTGGCGTTGCAGCCGGTGGTGCCGGCGTGGCTGTCGCGAGTACTGGCGTTGGCGTTGCCGTCGGTGGTGTTGTTTTCGGCGGTGGCCAGCCTCATTGGGGCGGGCGCGCACCTGATTACGAACCAGATTCTGGAGGGCGCGGACCTGGCCAGTTTCAGCTTCACGCAGTGGATGCTGCTGGGTTTGCCGTTGGCGCTGGTGTCTTCGCACTTGGCGGCGGAGATCATCCTCCGCGTGTTGAGTACTCGCGCCCAGCGCGGCGAAACGCTGCGCATCACGCGGGAGGCGCTGGGCGGCGCGAACCCCGGCCCAGCAGCCGGCCGCCTCAGCCCGAAGGAGACGCGCGCCGTCTTCGTGCTGGCGGTGGCGGTCCTGCTGTGGTTTACCGAAGGGGTGCACGGCATCCCGCCTGCGATGGTCGCGGTGTTGGGCGCCCTGCTGATCACTTCCCCGTACCTGGGCACTCAGGATTTGGGCAAGACGGTGAAGAAGGTGCCGTGGTCGTTGCTGCTGTTCATGACGGCCACCATCGCTTTGTCCCATGCGCTGAGCGTGTCGGGGGCGGCGAACCTGCTCACGGCGTGGATCCCGGCGGGCGTGCCGGGCTGGGTGTTCGTGCTGTTGGTGATCGTGGTGTCCACGGCGGCGCATCTGGTGATCCAGTCGCGGTCGGCGCGCTCGGCGGTGCTGGTGCCGCTGGTTGTGGCGATGGCCCCGGCCGCGGGTGTGAGCCCGGTGGCGGCGGCGTTCATTTCGACGGCGGCGGCTGGGTTCTGTCACACGCTGCCGGCGTCGGCGAAGCCTTTGGCAATCTTCCTCGGCGATGAGGAAGACCCCAACTACAACACTCGTGACCTGCTGAAAATCGCCGCGTTCTTGGCGCCGATGCACGTTGCGGTCATCGCCGCATTCGCTTTTCTGATCTGGCCTGTTCTTGGCCTTCCCCTCTTTATGTAAAGGAGTATTTCCATGACTATGTATCTTCCAGCTCGAATCCTTGTTGCGCCGTCTGGTTTTAAGGAGTCGCTGTCTGCAGTCGAGGTCGCCGAATCTATCGCGGCCGGGGTGCGCCGCGTCCTCCCCGGCGTGCGCGTGGACTTGTACCCGGTCCCGGATGGTGGGGAGGGGACCGTCGAGATTCTGGCGGACCGCCCCGGTGCCGTCACGCACGCCGCGCAGGTGACCGGGCCCGTCGGCCAGCAGGTGCAGGCCACTTGGCTGGAATTCCCGGACCAGGGCGTGGCCGTCATGGAGATGGCGTCCGCGGCGGGCCTGAGCTTGGTGCCGCGTGAGCTGCGCGACCCGACCGCCACCACCACGTATGGTGTGGGCCAGCTCCTCGCGGAGATTCTCGACCACGGGGTGCAGCGGATTGTCGTCGGCTGCGGCGATTCCGGCACCTCCGACGGCGGGGCCGGCGCCCTGCGCGCACTTGGCGCCCGGATTCTCGACGCGAACGGCCAGGAGCTTATCGACGGTGGCGCCTCCCTCACCCAGGCCGCCCACATCGACGTTTCCGGGCTGCACCCCCGCCTCGCCGAGGTGGATATCGTCCTGGCCTGCAATATCCATAACGTTTTGACCGGCCCGCGCGGCGTGGCGCACGTCTTCGGCCCGCAGAAGGGCGCCACCCCGGAGCAGGTCGAGGAACTTGCCCGCGGCCTGGAACACTGGGCGGACCTTTTGACCAGCACCTTCGGCGTGGCCGGCCTGCACGACGCGCCGGGCTCAGGCGCCTCCGGTGGCCTGGGCGCCGGGCTGATGGCCGTGGGCGCGCAGGCCCGCGACCGGTTCCAGGTCCTCCTGGAACAATTGCCGGCGCCGCAGGACCTGGATGAGCTCATTGAGCAGGCTGACCTGGTAATTACCGCCGAGGGCGCAATCGATTTCCAGACCCCGCGCGGTAAAGTCCCGGCGGAGGTCGCGCGCCGGGCGCAGCGCACCGGCGCGCCAGTCCTGGCGTTGGCCGGTTCCCTCGGCGAGGGCGCCCCGCGCGTCCACGAGGTAGGCATCAGCGCGATTGCGTCGATCATGACGATCCCGATGGCACTCGAGGACGCTGTCCGCGACGGCCGTGCCCTGCTTACCGACGCCGCCGAACGCACCATCCGCCTCCTGCTCTTAGGATCCGCGGTCTCTGGGCGGCGTGCCGAGGCCGTCCGCGCCCGGTACATCGCCTAGTTCATTCTCCCGTAACGTTAACGACACCCCCATGCAACCGCGCCGTGATAATGTCCCGGCGCAGGAAAGGAACACCCCATGGAGACCACTTCGACCGCGCGTCGCTTCGCCCCGCTCGTCGCGATCCTCGGCCTCTTAGTCCTCGTCGCCTTGTCCGGCCGAGCTTTGGCGAACAATGACCGGCCGCCGCAAGTCGACCCGTCGAGCGTCACCGCCACAATCCGTGGCACCGCGACGCCGACTTCGGCGACCAGCGCGCCGGAGGAGACGGAGTACTCGGAAGCACCGGCCGCGCCTGCTCAGCCTGCCGAACCAGCGGCCCCGGTCGCCCCGGCTCAGCCCGTCGCGCCCGCCCAGCCGGCCGCCCCGCAGGCGCCCCTGAATTACCAGACGTACAACGGCTGGGACGATGACGACGATGACGACGACGATGATGATTGGGACGACGCAGACGACGGAGACGATGACGACTAAAACCACGTCGCTGCGCTGGCGCATCGTCGTATGGATGAGCCTGGTCGTAGCGCTTGCTCTCGGCGGGGTTGTGTTGATGACCCGCAGCGTCCTCTTCAACGAGGTCGCCGCCACCGCGAACGCCTCCGTGGAGCAGGAGATTGAGGAGTTCCGCCGCTTCGCCGCCGACGCCACCGACCCCGTCACTGCCGAACCTTTCGACTCTGCAGAACGCATGGTTGAGGTCTACCTGTCGCGGCAGATCCCTGACGCCTCCGAGGTGATCCTCGGGGCTGCCGGCGGCCAACTCATCCAGATGAACGTGGCCGCCCTCGACGGCACGTACCCCGAACCCCTGGCGGCCACGGAGCCGGTGGTGCGGGAAATGTTCGGCGAGGACGAGGTGTCGGGAATATTCGAGAACGATCCCCGCGGCCCCGTGTACTGGGGAAAGGTGTTCATCGAGGGGGAACGGCCGGTGCAGTTGGCGGTCGCCTACTTCACCGGCGACGCGCTTGCCGCCGCGAAGGAAACGTTGCGTTCCATCGTGATCCTTGCGCTTGGAGGCCTGGTGGCGTCGATAGTGATCGCCTGGCTGATTGCCGGCCAAATCGTCGCGCCGGTGCGCCAAGTCAGCCGGGTGGCGTCCCAGATTTCGAATTCGGATCTGACGCAGCGCGTGCCGGTGCGCGGCAGTGATGAAATCGCCCAACTGGCCCGCACGTTCAACGCGATGCTCGACCGCGTCGAGGACGCCTACGTGCAGCAACGCCAGTTCGTCGACGACGCCGGCCACGAACTTCGCACCCCAATCACCGTGATCCGCGGCCAGCTGGAACTGCTCGAAACCGGAACCGCCGAGGACCGCGCCCGCTCCATCGCCCTGGCCACCGCCGAACTCGACCGCATGGCACGCATGGTCAACGACCTACTCACGCTCGCCGTCGCCGATTCCGGTGATTTCGTCGACCCCCAACCCGTCGACGTCGCCGAACTCAGCATCGACATCGAAGACAAGGCCCGCACCCTAAGCGAACGCATCGAACTCACGGACGTCGCCGAAGGCACCATGCTTCTCGACGAACATCGCATCACCGAAGCCGTCCTAGAACTGTGCAACAACGCGCTGCGCTACAGCGACGACCGCGTCGAGATCGGCAGCACGTACACCGGCGCAGGCCCTGACCGGGAGCTACGTTTCTGGGTGCGCGACCGGGGGCAGGGGGTGGCCGTCGAGAAGCAAAGTAGTTTGTTCGGCCGCTTCTCCCGCGGCGGGACTGCGCGCCGGGGTGGTGCTGGCCTGGGCTTATCCATCGTCGACGCCATCGCCACGGCCCACGGCGGGCGCGCCTACGTCGAATCCGTCCCCGGGCTCGGGTCAACATTTGGGCTGGCGTTGCCGGCCGCAACCAAGGAGGAACAATGAGCAGGATTTTAGTTGCCGAAGACGACCGCGGCATCGCCGACTTCATCCAACGGGGACTCCGCGCCGCCGGCTACGCCTGCGACGTCGTCGACTCCGGGGCCGTCGCGTTTGCCGAAGCCCGCACCGGAAACTACGACCTCATGGTCCTCGACCTGGGGCTCCCGCACCTCGACGGCTCCGAAGTCCTCGAACAACTACGCCTCCTGCGCGTGCAACTGCCCATCATCGTGCTCACCGCGCGCACCAAACTCGCTGATCGCATCCGCGCCCTCGAAGGCGGCGCCGACGACTACATGCCCAAACCCTTCCAATTCGCCGAACTCCTCGCCCGCGTGCGCCTTCGCCTCGCGGACAAGGCCCCAACTCACGACGTCATCGTCGACGGCGGATACCTCCTCCGCCACAAAGACCTAGCCCTTGACCTGCGCACACACCGCGTCGAAGCCGGCGACAAAACCAAAGAACTATCGCGCCGCGAAGTCGGCCTGCTCGAAGCATTCCTGCGCCACCCCGGCCAAATACTTTCACGCGTCCAACTGCTGAGCATGGTGTGGGGCATGGACTTCGACCCCAACTCCAACGTCGTCGACGTCTACGTCCGCACGCTGCGCAAAAAGATCGGCGCCGAACGCATCGAAACCGTGCGCGGAGTGGGGTACCGGCTGGTGTAGGGGTTGGGGTTGCGTTTTCGGGGGGGGTGCGTGGGGCGGGGTTGCGGCGTGGCTGCGTTTTCGCTGGTCTGGGGTGTTTGCGGTAGCCGGCGGCGTGCATATTTATCAGCTAGCGTTAATATCCCAGGTCGGGCTCGCGCGGCCCGGCGTGCCCGACCTGGGATATTAAGCCTGGCTGATAAGGCTAGCGTTTGCAGGGGTGGCGGTTCCGGAAGGTCGGCCTCTGAAGTTCCAGGTGTGCCAGCCGGATGGGAGAATCCGCGGCGCGCTTGCGCGCCACGTTCTGGTTTGCGTGTTTTCCGGAGTGGGCGTGAGCAGGAAAGGACCGGCGCAGGGGCGCCGGGCTGATTTTCCCGTCCGGCTTGCGCGCCTGGCGCTTGTAAAGATGCAAGTGAATCTTTGGTGCGCGCTCTTGGTGTGCATCCTTGACTGACAAACCTGATACGCCAGGTCGCGCTCGACGCTCAAGATTTCGCGACCTGGCGTATACAAGATGCGCACTAAATATTCACGCTAAAGATGTCCCGGCTACGCGGGCAGCGCATGCGCGAAGTCGCATATTTATCAGCTGGGCTTAATATCCCAGGTCGCGTGCCCCCGCCGGCTAACCGCCGACCTGCGATATTAACCCTGGCTGGTAAACACAGCCGGAAACGCCCGCCGACGCCAGCCATCCCACCTCGCGAAACCGCGGGGGCACCCTGCGGGACAGGTTTTGTATAAAAATGCACAGCGCGCGCTAAGGTTTCCCCATGACAAACGCAGCCTCTGAAAAAGACGCACAGGACACCGAAGCTATCCGCGCGACCGGCCCCACCGGCCCGGAGCCCGCGACGCCGGAGAAACTGACGCCGGGGTCTTTTACCACGAAGGTGTTGAATGGCATCTCTGTCGCGGTGATCGTGGCGCTTGTGCCGCAGGCGCTGTTGGGTGAGGTCTTTAAGGCGTTGCTGCCGGTGTTCCCGCAGGGGCAGACCTTGATTCACATGGTGAGTTTGAGTTCGGCGATGCTGCCGATTCTCATCGGTGTGATGGTGGGGTTGCAGTTTAAGATGACGCCGATTCAGACGGCGTCGATAGGCTTGGCTAGTGTGCTGGGCTCGGGCGTGGCAACGGCGCAGGCTGAGGGCGGTTTCCACGTGCAGGGCACAGGCCTGGTGTTGAACTCGGGGCTGACGGCAGCGATTGCCGTGGGCGTGGTGTTGCTGATCGGGAACAGGTTGGGTTCGTACACTATTTTGTTCTTATCGACGCTCACCGTCGTCATTGCCGGCGGTATCGGATGGGTGGTCACGTTCCCGATTGTGAAGATCTTTACTGTGTGGCTCGGGGACCTAGTCAACGGTGCGACGACGTTGCAGCCCGTGCTGATGGGTATTGTGCTGGCGGTCTTGTTCGCGGTGATGATTGTGTCGCCGGTGTCCACGGTGGGTATCGCGACGGCGATCATGATGACGGGCGTGGCGTCCGGTACCGCGAACTTGGGCGTGGTGGCCGCCAGCTTCAGCCTGTGTGTTGCGGGGTGGAAGGTTAATGGGCCGGGTAAGTCGTTGCTCCCGGTGCTGGGGTCGCCGAAGGTGCATATGGCTACGGTGTGGAGTCGTCCGCTGAATTTCTTGCCGGTCTTGTCCACGGCGGCGGTCCTGGGCGCGCTCGGTGGCGTGGTTGGGATTGCGGGTACACCAATTTCGGCGGGCTTTGGTATCGCTGGCCTGGTGGGCCCGCTGGCAGCCCTGAACTATGAGGGTTGGGGCTGGTCAGCGGGCAATATTGCGATTGTGGTGGGCTTGTTTGTGGTGGCTCCGATTGCGCTGGGCATGTTCTTTAGCTGGCTGTTTGCGCGCCTGGGGTGGGTGCGCCCGGAGCACTTCCGTCTAGATTTCGAGTAGCTCTAAGAGCTTCTCGACGACCACCTTCCGGTTTTCCGGCGCCAGGGGTTTGACGTAAATGTGGTCGTGGGCCCACAGCCCGGATGCTAGAACCGTGGCCGCGACCAGGTTCTTGTCGGTGGAGGGGGTGTGGACGTCGGGGAGCCACCGGTCTTCGACCTCTACCCAGGGCCGGGCGAAATCCTCGTGGGTGCGGGCGTGGAGGGTGACCAGGAGTTCGGTGACGGGTTCGTGTTCGCTCATGGTCACGAGCATGGCCCGGTAGCGTTCCCGTTCGGTGAGCTCGTCGGCCGTTTTCCCGCCGGCGTGGTCGATGATTTTCTTCTCCCACCGGGCGGCCGTGAATTCGTGGAGCCCCACGAGGAGGTCGTGGCGGGATGGGAAGTGGTAAATCAGGCCGGATTTGGATAACCCGGTGACGGTTGCCAGCCGGTCGTAGGTGACGCCGGGGATGCCGTCGCTAGCAATGATGTCCAGCGAGGCCTCCAGGATCTGGTCCTTCTTACTCATGCGCGACATGGATATCACCTGACTTGGGGTTATCACGGAAGCACCACCACGTTGCCACACCGAACAGCAGGGCGGCGCCGGCGAGCACCATGAGCACCTGGTGGTAGGCGTCCGCGTACGCAGGCGCGGCGATCGGGTTGGTCTCCGGGTTGTAGACGGCGTCCAGGCCCAGGTCCTTGAGGTTGTCCGGCAGGTGCTGGATCAGCCACATCGGCAGGAGGGAGCCGGTAATCGCGACGGTCAGCAGGGTGCCGAATTCGTAGGACACTTCCTCCACACCGGCGGCCATGCCGGAGCGGTGGAGTGGGGCAGCGCCGATGATTGCGATGGAGGACACGCTCATGACCGACCCGGCGGAGAAGCCCATGATCGCGAGGGCAACGATTTCGATGCCGTAGCTGCCGGCCTCGGAACCCCAGATCAGCAGGCCCGCGCCCACGACCGCGCCCAGGAAGCCACCGCCAATCAGCGGGAGGAAGCCAATCTTGTGCAGGTACGCGCCACCAAGTGTGGACGCCGGGATGGCGGCGATCGCCATTGCGATGATTGTTGCGCCGGCGTGCAGGGGCGTGAAGCCGTCGACAAGCTGTAGTTTTTGCGTGGTCATCATCTCCGAGCCGGCCATGAAGAACATGCCGCCACCGGCTGCGATGACGCCGCCGGCAAACATGCGGGACTTGAAGATGTCGAAGGTGAGCAGTGGGTCCTCAAGCTTGTTTTGGCGACGCACGAACAGGACTGCCCCGATGACGCACAGCGCCGCCGCGACGGAGAACAGCGTCCAGCCGGAGTTCGGGTTCGCTGCTTCCTTGATTGCCATGACCAGGCCGGATAGCGCGAAGAGGGCGTAAATCGAGGAGATGAAGTCCCAGTGCTTCTGCGGGTTCGGCATGTTTTCCGGCGCGAGCCACAGGGTCAGACCCAGCGCAATGATCACGATCGGCACGTTGATCAGGAAGATGGATCCCCACCAGAAGACTTCCAGCAACGCACCGCCGACCACCGGGCCTAGCGCGGCGCCGACGACGGCCACCGATCCCCAGATGCCGATCGCGGTGTTGCGTTCGCGCTCATTGCTAAAGGTCAGGCGGATAAGTGCCAGGGTGGCTGGCATCATGAACGCCGCGCCCACACCCAGCAGGCCACGCGCGCCAACCAGTAGCCAGGCCGTGGGGGCGAAAGCGGCGGCCAGCGACGCCAAGCCGAAGAGGACCAGCCCGATGATGAACATGAGGCGGTGGCCGATCTTGTCGCCCAAAGTGCCGGTGCCCAGGAGGAGGCCGGCGAGTGCCAGCGGGTATGCGTTAATGATCCACAGGCCCTGCGTCGGGGTGGTGTGGAGCTGCTCGTTGAGCTCGGGGAGAGCGGTGTACAGGATCGAGTTGTCGAGCCCGATCATGAGCAGACCTAGGGAAATAACGGCAAAAAACGACCATCTCTGGGCCGGGGTAGACACTTCGGTATTAGACATAGCGCCAAACTGTACAGACCGTACGGTACAGTGTGCAACTTTGGCGCCCGGCCTGCGGTTTTAATAGCCGCCGGAGGCTCCCGCGCCGGAGAATCCGGAACTGAAACTGGAATTCGTGCTCGAGGACTGCGCCGCCTGCGCGGCCTGCACGTTCGACTGGTGCCACGAACTGAGCGCCACGTACGGGACGAAGGAGGGGTACCAGGTGTCGGCGTCGTACAGTCGTGGGGTGCGCAGTTCTTCGCGTTCTTTCACGTCGCTCATCTCCTCCTTGCGTACCTGCTCGAGCACGGTGCGGTAGTCGCCGAGCGTGGTGATGAAGCCGTCGAGGAAATCCTCGGACGTGGGTTCGGTGGCCAGCGATTCGAGGCGGGTACGGACGTCGCGAAGCAGTCCCCGCAGGTAGGAGTCCTTGACCTCTGCCTCGGCGGCGAGCACGTCCGCGCGCAGGTCCTCGACCGCTTTACGACGCACCGCCGCATCCCCGCGCTCCAGGTCGAAGAGGCGGTTGATGTTGGACTCCGCGTTCGAGGTCTGCTGAACGGTCAGGGCGGCGCTGCGCAGCTGCTCGCGGTGGGCGTAGACGGCGTCGTCGGAACTCATGTCGATGCTGCTCAGGCCGCCTGCGCCGGAGACGGTGTCGTGCAGTGTGAGGAAGCGATCTTGCACTTCAGACCACTGGTTGCGCAAGGTGGCGTCGGCGAATCCGCTGCTCAGCGAGTGCGCGCGGATGTTCAGCCCGTCCAGCCGGCCGGCCAGCTCCCCGTACTCGCCGGTGACCTGCGCGTAGTCGCGGCGGCCCTGCTCAATTGCTTCTCGACGCTTCTTCCTCCGGTAGAGCAGCGCACTACCCGCAGCGGCAGTGGCCACAAACCCGCCACCACCTGCGAGGGCGGTGACGCCTGCTTGATCATTCTGCGCCGACGCCAGGATGCGTTCCTCTCGGCGCTGCGCGTCCGCCGCTTCCGTGGCGCCGGCGTGGAAAGCGCCGGGGATGTTGCCGTCGCGCATGCCGGGGCGCATTGCCTCGATAATGCTGTCGGCGCGGCCGCGGATGTCTACCTGCGCGTCCACGTCCTCGCCGGCGAAGGCGAAAACCTGGCGCTGGTCCGTGGCAGCGCCGATAATAAGGACGCCGTCGGCGAAGTACTTATCGCCGATAGCTTCCGGGTGGTTGTCGCGGAAGAAGTTCTCCACGGTGTCGTTCACATTGCTGTCACTTTCCCCGAATACCACGTAGTAGACGTGGCGCACGCTGGACGCGAAGGGGATGCGCTGCGTATTGTCCTGGATCCGCTGCGTGTCCTCCGCACTGAGCACGCCCTGCGGGTTATCCACCGTGACCTGCGGCGACGTGGCCGCTTGCTCCACGACGACCGCCGCAGGCTCCGGCGGCGCATTCAGATTCCACGCGGCGGCGCCGGTGCCTGCGCCCACCGCCAGGGAGGCGAGAACGACGGCTGCTAACTGCGAAGCTTTCATGGGTTCATTGTGCCACGCCACGCGCCGGGGCGCGTGGGTTAATTTTGCGTTAACCCGACCAGATAAACAGCATTCACATGCGTAACATTTTTGGTGAATATAAAACAACTGGGGCCGTGGCCTGCGCATATGATGTGGGCGCGCGCCAATACTTGACGTCCACCAACTAATTCGGTTATGGTTAACAGCAAGTTAACAAACAGTTCACCAAGATGAACAGGAAAGGATTGGTGAAAAAGATGAGCACCGCACTGCACACTGACACACTCTGGAGCATCCGCGAAGACCTGCACGAACGCTTTGATGGCGTTCTCGGCGCAGCGACGGTCGACACCGTCCTTGACGACGCAGCCGCTGACAAAGGAGGCGCCGCCAGCTTCTTCAAGAAGGTTCTGATTGAGCGCGCCGCAACCGAGCAGCTCGCATCCATGGCAGCCGGCGAGGTTGCCGTAGGTTCCGCAGACGTCTACCCACTTTCGGTATCCGTCCTCGGCGCAGCAGCGTAAACCAAGGATACTTTCGCATCAACGGGCCCCCGCGTGGGCCCGTTTTTTCGTGCGCGCGCGGGCCGGCGGTGAAGTCGGCTCAGGTAATGGACAGAAAACTCCCCGCACCGCTTCATGAAAATCTTTGTCAATTCCACTGTGTGGGATTTACAGTGTGTGCTTGTGTCAGAGAAAACTGGATCCCACCGCGTCATCGCAATTGACGTTGCGCGCGCCATTGCGCTGATCGGAATGGTCGTCGCCCACCTGTACCCGTTTCCCGGGCTGGCGGGTGAATTCTTCAAAGGCTTCCCGGCCGCGCTGTTTGCGGTGCTCTCGGGTGTTTCGTTGTATTTCATGCGCAAGCATTCCCGCCAGAGCGTGGCCTTGCGCGGGGCGATTATCGCGGTCCTCGGCCTGGCGATCGCGCCGTGGGCCGGCCCGATCTCCGTAGTTCTGCCGGCGATTGGCGTGGGTTATATCCTCTTCGGGCTGCTGCGCGTCACCGGCTGGTCGGACCGGGCGCTGGCGATCACGCTTGTGGCCCTGGTCGTGGCCTCGGGGATCACGCGGGTGATCGCGTTGCAGACCACGCTGCCGGCAATGTTGCGGGAGCCGTACCCCTTGCCGGGGTGGTTGGCGTACATGCTGGTCGGCGTCCTCGCCGGGCGTCTGCTGCTGCACAATCCGCAGCGCCAGAAGATGGCGTTGTGGGGTTTCCCGGTCGCCGCGGTGGGTATCGCTGCGCGCGGGTGGGTCGATTCGCAGTACGCGGTGGCCACCCGGAATCAGGCGGGGATTGTGGTGCAGGGTTTCGTCGACGCGAAGCCGCATTCGGGCGGGCTGATTGACCTGGTGGCCACGATGGCTGGGTCGTTGGCGGTGATTGGGGTGTGCGTGCTCGTCGTGAAGCGGGGGGAGTGGCTGTTCCCGTTGCAGGCGATGGGTTCCATGACTTTGACTATTTATACTGCTCACGTGCTTTCTGTGGGGTTGCTTAATGGAGCGAGTACGCAGCAGTTGTATCCGATTTTCACGATCGTCACGCTCGTTGCCGCCCTGGCTGGGGCGACGTTGTGGCGTTCATTCTTTGCCCGTGGGCCGCTGGAGGCGGCGGTGTCCGCGATCTGTCGAAAGGTGTAATTATGAAAAAGCTCGTTCCAGTTCTAGCCGTGGCGTCGGCACTGTGCTTATCGACGCCCGCCCACGCCCTGATCTCCGACAACTTCGCCGAGGCCGGCAGCGCCGGCGACGCGGTTGTTGCTGAACAGATCGGCGATGACGGTTCGCTCGACGGCAATTGCACAGGCACTGCCATCGGCGACTATTGGGTGATCACCGCGCGCCACTGCGTGGAGAACGCCCCGACCCCCGGCGGTTCGATCCGCATCGGGCAGGGTGACGGCCAGAGCCGCGTGAAGATCGACACGTGGTTCACCGCGCCCGCCGGCGACGTCGCCCTGATCCGCACGGCTGAACCGCTTGGCCTGGGCTCCTACCCGGAGGTAGCCGGCGACCTGGCGGCCGGTACCGCGGTGGAGGCGTACGGCTGGTCGCCGGACGGTTCCGGCAAGACGGAGAAGCTGCCGGTGGGGCGCGGGGAAGTCGCGGAGGTGACCGACTTCGCCCTCTTCGAGGGGAAGAATGCGCTGAACGTGCGCCTTACCGACGGCTCCGAGTTTCAAGCCGGCGACTCCGGCGGCCCGATCTTCGCCGACGGAAAAGTGGCCGGCGTGTTGACCGCCAGCTTCAACCCCGACAACCCGGAGGCCGCGAGCTCGCCGGAGGCCCTGTTCGCGCCCACCGGCGAGGTCCGCGAGTGGATCACGGACACCATGGCGAAAGAGGGCGCGCCTTCCGCACGCGCTTCCGAGGAGTCCAAGAACTCGCCGGTGCTCTGGTGGGTTATCGGTGGAATTATCGTGATCGTGGCGGTCTTCCTGTTGGCGGCGAAGGCGCGCAAACAGCGCTAATAGACCTTTTATCCAGGGGTTTTACACGGCTGAGTGTGACGAAAACCGTTATCGGGAATGGTTTTCATCACATTCGGCCCGCCACAGGGCGTCTCAATTTCTGGAAGAAACTAGACGCGGAATAGTATTCCGAAGTTATTTCTTTCCCCTAACTGAGGAGATTGCTATGCGACGCCCTAAAGTTCTAGTCGCCGCCCTACTAGCTACCGCGATGACCGGCGGTATTCTCAACGTCCCTGCCGCCACCGCCGCTACTTTCGAATTCAAAGACGGCCGCTGCCACTTCACCTTCGACGAAAACGACCGGGAGCTCCTAGCCGATGCTGTGCGTTCCGCATTCGGCCTGGTGTATGCAATCCAGGGTGACGTCAAGGGCCTGCGCTTCGAACTCGGCCGCGCCAACGGCGAAGCCTCCAGCCTGCCGGGGCTGGCAGGCGAGGAACGCGAGGAGGCGATGCGCGCCGGCGAGAAAGCTGCGCGCGAGAAGCTCGACGCAGCCGGCTACGGCGATGAAGCCTACGACCTGGTGACCAAGCTCTACCGCGTAGAGCGAGGCATGGACAAGGACGGATCGCCGTTCCATACCCCTGAGCAGGTGGAACAACTCATCGCTGGGCGCGATAAGGCGGCATTGTCGATCAAGGATGTCGCTGACCTCAACGGCGTGGTGCTGCAGGAATTGAAGTCCCTAATCGTGCGGATTGTCGTGGGGAACGCCGACGACGAAGACGCGAAGGCTGAGAAGATCGAGAAGCTTTTCGGGCGTGTGTCCGAGCATGTTGACGGGTCCTTCGAGGATTTGACGCTCACCGAATGCCTTGACTACGGCAGGCAGGTCCCCCCAGCACCGGAGGTGCCCCCAGTTGCGCCGAAGCCGCCGGCAGCGAAGCCAGCACCGGAGAAGAAGCCGGAAGTGCAACCACAGAAACCTGAGCCGAAACCTGCGCCTTCGCCGGAGAGCACGAAGCCTTCGGCTCCGAAACCCGCGCCTTCGCCGGAAAAGAAGCCGGCACCTGATGCGCCGAAGCCGAAGCCACCGGTGGTGAAGCCGTCAGCTCCGAAACCGGAAAGTCCGAAGCCCAAGCCGGAGAAGAAGCCGGAAGCGCAACCCCAGAAACCTGCGCCTTCGCCGACCCATGATGCGCCGAAGCCACCGGTGGTGAAGCCGTCAGCTCCGAAGCCGGCACCTAAGCCGGAAAGCCCAAAGCCCAAGCCGGGGAAGAAGCCGGAAGTTCAACCACAGAAACCTGCACCGAAACCTTCGACCCCGGAGAGCACGAAGCCGAAGCCGGAAAATCCGAAGCCAACGCCGAGGAAGAGGCCGGACGCTCAACCTCAGAAACCTGCGCCGAAGCCTTCCCCTGCGCCGGAGAGCAAGAAGCCTGCGCCGAAGCCACCGGTGGTAACGCCAGCCCCTAAACCGGGCTCAACGACTGCGCCGGAGAGCAAGAAGCCGGCCCCTGAGGGGGATGGCGCCACAACAAGCTCGGCAAACGCTGGTGTGATTGCGGGTGTCATTGCCGCGCTGGTGAGCGTGCTCGGCCTGGTCGGGCTGGCTGCATTCCAGGGTCCGTTGAAGCAGGTCCTCCGTAGTTTCGGGATCCGTATCTAGTTTCCGGCTTAGACGGCGGCGCGTCCGGCTTCGAAAATCTCGGCTGGCATACGCCGTTCCAAAGCCCATTCGATGCGGATGGGCTTTTCGCCTCTGTGGGATACGTAGTTCACTGGTCCGAGCAGAGTAAACGGCGCGGCTGTGCCCAATGCGGTGGATTTTTCCACACGCACGCACAAGACCACGTGGGAGCCCAGTTCTTGGTGGTGGAGGTAACGCTGGCCGGTCGCGGAGTCGAGTGTGGTTTGGGATTGTGATTCCCACTGGAAGAGCTCGCGGGAAAGGGGGACGTCCTCGTAGCGGGTGGTTTCGGAGAAGTCGTCCTCGTTTTTAATAAGCGTCACGAAAAGTAAATCAATGTTCTGTTCCTGCAGGTAGTAGACGCCTTCTCGGGGTAGGTTGAGCAAATTCTTGAGGGATTCCTCGCGCAAAGCGGCCGTTAATTCGGCTCGCGAATAGTCGGCATGCATCGACAGGACAGTGGTGCCCATCTGCTCAGGAACAACCCGGCTGCGGGCGGTAGTCCAGGCAAAGACTTGTTCCAGTTCGTCCCGGAAAGTGTGCTGCTCACGCAAAGTACGCAACGCGGAGTCTAAGTCCTGCGGGTGCGTTGCGACGGGCTGGTATGCCCACACGTTGACCGCGAGCATGCGTAGGAACCGTAGGTCCTGGTCGCTCATGGACGACACAGAGAGGCCGGCTGGGTCGAGGATGCGTAGGTAAGCTTCCGCACGTTCGGCATCATTGACGTGCAGGAATGCACGTACGCGGTTGAGGAAAAACTCTTCGTTGGGTGGGGTGGGGGTGGCGTCGATAAGCGAAGCAGAGCGCAGTAACCTGGTCCACCCGTCGTGATTTTTGCTGCGGTACAGGTCCTCGAGTTCTAGGTGCGTGTTGGCCAGGAATGCGGTTAGGGAGGTGGTGCCTTCGGCCGCTACGAGGCGGCGCAGAGCCGGTAGTGAATTTTTGGTGGCAGCCTTGATGTTTCCCAGCACCTGGGCTTGGGTGACGGCGTCGAGGTGGATGCTGCTGCCGCCGGGAAGGTGCGGGAAGCCGTTTTCAATCTCCTGGGTGAGGCGTTTTCCGCGTCGTCCGGTGAGCGCTGCGTAGCGGGGTGCGAACCCGAATTCTTCGTGCTGCTGTCCAATAAAATCTAGGACGGTACAGACCTTGTCCTTGTAGAGGCGCAGGCCACGGCCCAACTGCTGGAGGAATACCGTCGGGCTTGCTGTGGGGCGCAGGAGGAGAAGGGTGTTCGCCTCGGGGATGTCCACGCCCTCGTTGAACAGGTCCACCGTGAATAGGGCTTTGAGGCGGCCATCTTTGAGCGCGCTGATTGCCCGGTCGCGGGATTCGGGATCGTTAGCGCTGGTCACGGCTTGTGCGGGGACTCCCAGGGCGGTGAAGCGATGCGCCATGTATTCTGCGTGTGCGATGGACACGCAGAAGCCCAGGGCTTTCATATCTTCTACGTCGAAGATGTGTTTTTCGATCTCGCTGAGGATCAGGCGGACGCGCTTGTCGCCCATGCGGATATAAAAGTCGGAGAGTTCTTCGACGTCGTAGGCCGAGGACGTTCGGGACCAGCGCACATCACGGAGATCGGTTCCGTCGGAGATTCCGTAATAATGCATAGGGGCGACGAGTTGTAGCGCCAACGCGTCCCATAAGCGCAGTTCATAGGCAACGCGGTGGTCGAAGAATTCGGCCACGTTGGTGCCGTCGGCGCGCTCTGGAGTTGCGGTCAGACCGAGAAGCTCGCGAGGCTGCACGTAGTCGAGAAGAGTGCGGTACGTGCGGGCTTCGGCGTGGTGGAATTCGTCGACGATGACCATGTCGAAGGCGTCGGGGGCGAACCGGTCCAGCCGGGTATGCACGGACTGGATGGTAGCGAAGACGTGCCGGCCTTCCTCGACCGTGTGGTTTCCGGCCAAGATTTCACCGAAGCTGGGGTCCTGGAGAACTTCCCGGAATACGGCACGCGCCTGGTGCAGCAATTGCGTCCGGTGCGCCACGAAGAGGAGGGTGGGCCGCCGGCCAGCGGTTTCGGCCAGGCCTCGATAATCCAGGGCCGCGACCACAGTTTTGCCGGTACCTGTGGCTGCGACCAGCAGGTTCCGGTGGTGCCCGTGCGCAGACCGCTCGGCGGTGAGAGCATCGAGCATTGCTTCCTGGTACGGCCACGGCTCAACTCGCAGGCCAGCCAGAGTGAGACTGCGGGACGAAGACTCCGGCGACGCCTGCTTCAGCGCCGCTTGCAGGCGGAGCGTGTCCGCGGCCGTGAAGGTGGTGTAGTGCTTGCTGTTCCAGTACGTATCAAAAACCTTCTGGAAGCGGTCCACAATATCCGGCGTGCTGGCTCGGGTGGCGCGGATGTTCCACTCGACGCCGTCGATAAGCGCTGAACGCGACAGGTTTGAACTGCCAATATAGGCGGAATCAAAACCGGAATTGCGGCGGAAAAGCCACGCTTTTGCGTGTAGACGTGTGGTAGTGGACTCATAGCCCACCTTCACCTGCGCGCCGAATTCCTCGGTGAGTTTGCGGATCGCGGTGGCGTCCGATGCACCGCAGTACGTGGACGTGATGACGCGCAGGGGAACACCCTTGTCACGCAGGTATTCCAGTTCGTTGCGAATAACGGAAATGCCCGAATTCTTCACGAATGCACACAACAGATCCACCTGGTCGGCAGTGTGAATCTCGCGGCGAATCTCCGAAGCCATATTCTGATCGCTGCCCGCATTCGTCAGCAAGGCGGAGCCGGCGAGCGACGTTGGAGGCAGGTGCGGTTCTTCACCTAGCGTTGGCGCGTACACCGCGTGGAGGAGTAATTCCTGTTCGATCGTGTCGTCAGGGTCGATCAGGTGGGCCACCGCATTAATCAAGTGCAGGCGGTCGGCCTCATTCTTCGTGGACTCCAACGCGGTACGCAGGTGCTCCACAATCGTGCGCGACAATGCCGCAATGTAGCGGTCGCGCGCGGGTTCCTCCGCGCCGGACACTGTGGCGAACCGTGCGTTCGTAGCCGCCATCCGCTCCCGCAACCGGCGGGTCACCGCGGATTCATACACCCCGAACGGCAGGGAAGCGTCCATGCTCATCGCCCCAATTCCTCCATCACCGCGCGCACGGCCGGCACATCAGCCGGTGCCCACTCCAGCTGGAGCAGCTTATCGACGTCCACCCACCGCACTTCATCGTGCTCCGTCATAGTGGGCGCACCTTCCGCTATGGCGCAGTAATAACTAGAGAGGCGTATCGTCCCAAAGTCATAGGCGTGCTCAGTAGTCACCACATGCGACCCCACCCGCGCCGTGATGAGAAGCTCTTCTGTAAGTTCCCGGACCAAAGCCTGCGGCTCAGTTTCCCCAGGCTCAACTTTTCCACCCGGAAATTCCCACAAACCAGCCATACTCTGGCCAGGTCCGCGCCGGGCGGCAAAGACCTGCGTGGTGGGTTCGAGCCGGGTAAAAACAGCAGCTACGACATGAATCGGTGACGACATGCCTAGGACTGTAGTAGATACCCCAGACACGTGTTCGGATCTCAGGTGGTGGATTTTCGAACACCATCTTTTGGTTGAGGGAGGCGCAGTTTTAGGATAGAAACATGTCAGCTTTAAACCGTCTGCTTGCGGATGAATCGATAGACCTCGCAGGCACAGCAACCGACTGGGAAGATGCCCTCCGCCAGGCCGGGAAGCTCCTCGAAGCAACCGGCAACGTTGAGTCCGCATACACCCAATCCATGATTGATAGCGTTCACGAAAAAGGCCCGTACATCGTGGTAGCGCCGGGTTTCGCGTTCGCACACGCCCGGCCCTCGGAAGCGGTTCACGCAACGACGGCCGCATGGCTCAAGCTCACCGAACCCGTCGAGTTCGGGCACAAGAACGATCCCGTGTCCCTGGTCGTGGCGCTCGCCGCCACAGATACTACGGGCCATCAGCAGGCGATGGCGGAAATCGCAAAGCTGTTGGGTAAGAAGCGCGCCGAACTTGATGCTGCCACCACTCCCGGGGAACTGCGTGCGGTTTTAGAGGGAGTATCGGGCCGGGAGGACGTCGAGAAGCAATCCAGTGACACCCGCAACAAGATCCTCACCGTCTGCGGCAACGGCCTGGGCACCAGCCTCTTCCTGAAGAACACCGTCGAAGACGTCCTCGGGCGGTGGGGCTGGGCCAAATACATCACCGTCGAAGCCACCGACACCATCTCCGCAAAAGGCAAAGCCAAAGAAGCAGACCTCATCCTCACCTCCGGCGAAATCGCCCGCACCCTCGGTGACTTGGGCGTACCGCTGCGCATTATCGACGACTTCACCTCCGTCAAGGAAGTGGACGCCGTACTCCGCGACTCCTACGACATCTAGAGGCAATAACAATGGACGTACTCATTAACATTGCGCAGTTCATCGTCAACGAATTCCTGGCGGTACCTGCGTTTCTCATCGGCATCATCACCGCCGTCGGGCTGGCCGCAATGCGCAAATCCGGCGGCCAAGTTATCGGCGGCGCACTCAAAGCAACACTCGGCTTCCTCCTCATCGGCGCTGGCGCCACACTAGTCACCGCCTCACTAGAGCCGCTCGGCATCATGATCCAAGGCGCCACCGGCGCCCAAGGCGTGATCCCCACCAACGAAGCCATCGCCGGCATCGCCCAACAACAATACGGCGGACAAGTCGCCTGGCTGATGATCCTCGGCTTCGCCGTCTCCCTCATCCTTGCCCGATTCACCCCACTGAGCTACGTATTCCTCACCGGACACCACGTACTCTTCATGGCAACCATGCTGACCATCATCCTGGCAACCGCAGGATTCAACTCCTGGATCGTGGTCCTCGCCGGCGCGCTCCTACTCGGCGTCCTCATGGTTTCACTACCCGCCATCGCACACCCCTGGACCCGGAAAATCACGGGCAACGATTCCATCGCTATCGGCCACTTCGGCACCGCCGGTTACGTGGCCGCAGGTGCCGTCGGCAAGCTCGTCGGCAGCAAAGGTGAAAAGAAATCCCCCTCCACCGAAGAACTCAAACTCCCCGAAGGCCTCCGCTTCCTCCGTGACTCCATGGTCTCCACCGCACTGTCCATGGTCATCATGTACGTAGTCCTCGCCCTCGCCTACTACCTGCGCGCAGGCGACGAAGCCTTCAACGCCTTCGACGGCGGCGCAGCAAACGCCGGCAACTACTTCATGCAAGCCGTCACGCAAGGCCTCCAATTCGGCGTAGCCGTGGCCGTCATCCTCTTCGGCGTGCGCACCATCTTGGGCGAACTGGTCCCAGCCTTCCAAGGCATCGCCGCCAAAGTAGTCCCCGGCGCAATCCCAGCCCTCGACGCGCCCATCGTCTTCCCCTTCGCACAAAATGCCGTGCTCATCGGGTTCATCAGCTCATTCGTGGGCGGACTCGTCGGCCTAGCAGTCCTCGCACTATGGCTCAACCCCGCATTCGGCATCGCACTCATCCTGCCCGGCCTCGTGCCACACTTCTTCACCGGCGGCGCAGCAGGCGTCTACGGCAACGCCACCGGCGGACGACGCGGCGCCATCTTCGGTGCCTTCGCAAACGGCCTGCTCATTACGTTCCTTCCCGCATTCTTACTGCAGGTTCTCGGGGCATTCGGATCGGAAAACACCACCTTCGGTGACGCGGACTTCGGCTGGTTCGGCATCCTCATCGGCCTTGGCGCACGCGCCGGCGGGGCCGTTGGACTGGGGCTAATCCTGCTGGTCGGAGCAGTTGTATTCGGACTGGGCCTGTTCGTACAAAAGAAATACGTCGACGGTGTGGACCCGGCTGCTGCCGGTTCCGGTTCGGCTGGTGCTGCTGGTCTGGCTGCTTCGGCCGCTTCGGCTGCTTCGGCTGACGACGCTCCGGTCGCGGCTGAGACCCGCACCTACCCAAAGATCGCGCCACCTAAAGGCGCACCGGTACCGCCACCACCACTCGAAGACTAACTATGTAGTTGGCTGAAACCCCGCTGGACCTGCAAGTCTCGCGGGGTTCTTGCGTGCTCCGTGCTGGCTGATCCTAGATTGCGTTCGGATATGTATACCGAATCGACATATCCCGCTAACGTGTCGATTTTTTTCGCGAAAAATCGACATATCAGGTTTTGTTGGTAGTGAAACCGCAGGTGAAAGGGGCGGTGAACTTGTCGTGAACGCTAACCTTACGAGCTAGCCTTAATATCCCAGGTCGTGCGTATCCGTGGCGTTGTCCGCGGCCTGGGATATTAAGCCTGGCTGATAATTATGCAGATTTGCCGCATACGTTGAAGGTTGTGATGGACGTGCCCGTGGGGCGTTCTAGCGGTTAAAGGGAGACGCTCCTCTTGAAAGCGCTTGGCGCAGTCCCGCTGAGAGGCCTGATTCTGGGTCGCGTTCGGACATGTACACCGAATCGACATATCCCTCTAACGTGTCGATTTTTTCGTGAAAAATCGACATATCAGAACAAACTACCTGGTTGTGAGCGCCTTGAGAGCATCGATATTTGCGAATATTTTTCCCCTGCCAATCTTGTGTTCCTGGAGTATTCCGGCTTCAGCCAGCTGAGCTAGCCAAGTTGACGCTGTTTGGCGCTTAGCCAAGCCAGCTTCTTCTATGTCGGCGATGCGAACATAAGGTTTAATGAAAAGCAGATGTGCCAGATAGGCTCCGGCTGAAATTCCTAGGGCGCGGATTTTCTCACCTGTCTGTTCTTGTAAAAGGCGTAGTTCGTTGATCAGATCCGTTGCAGATTCCGCTGCCTCTTGGACGGCCCTGACCATAAACAAAATCCACTCTTCCCAGGCATCTTGACTTGTCACCTCGCGCAAGCGTTTGTAGTACTCAGACTTGTTGTCGACGATATAGCCGGATAAATAAAGGACGGGCAATCGCAGAACTTCATGCTGGATAAGCAACAAGATATTCAGGATTCGACCTGTACGCCCATTGCCGTCATAGAAAGGGTGAATCGCCTCGAATTGGTAATGCGTTATTGCCATGAGCACCAGGGGATCCAACTCGTGGTTGGAGTAAATAAATTTCTCCCAGGCTGAAAGGTGTGCCTCGATAATCTCCTTACCTTCGGGCGGAGTGTAGAAACGCGTTTTTGTACGGGGGTCGCCAATAAAGGTTCCCGGGGTAGAACGAATCCGTGCCGGTTGGCCGTCCAAGATGCTGCAAACAAATAGCGCCGTCTTCTCAGAGACAGGCCGTTCGTGCAGAGCTTGAACCCCGTTATATAAAGCTTCTTTGTAGCGCAGTGCTTCTTTAGTCGCGGGTGAGGGAGAGCGGTCTACTTCCCATTCCGCTTTGAATAGTTCATCGTTGGTAGTCACGATGTTCTCAATTTCTGAAGAAGCCTGCGCTTCGCGCAATGGAATCGTGGAAGTGATGATGTCTGGATTTGGAATCAGGTCGCATGCTGTATTGAGCGAGGCCAGCGCTGCACGAGCTTCAATCACGGCTTTGAGTACGGGAACCGTTTCCACAATCGCAGCCGGAGGAAGAGGTGGCAACTGGTTGTAGGGGATGTTCGGGTTGAACGCTTCGTGAGCAGACATTTACACAGAATAAACATATCTCGCTAACGTGTCGATTTTTTCGCGAAAAATCGACATATCAGGTTTTGTCGCCGGTGAAACCGCAGGTGAAGGCGATGGCGAACTTGTCCTGAACGCTAGCCTTACGAGCTAGCCTTAATATCCCAGGTCGCGCGAACCCACCCAGAGGCCCGCGACCTGGGATATTAAGTCTGGCTGTTAATTATGCAGATTTGCCGCATGCGTTGAAGGCTCTACCGAACATGATTCGTCCGGTAGAGCCTTAAATATGTGATGTGCTAGAAGTTAACGGGGACGTCGTTCGCAACCTATGCCGTCACCATCACGGTCCAGATGGGTGTCGTAGCCGGCGTCGGAACGGCGAATCGGGCGACCCAAGTCACGCCAGACTGCACGGCAGTTCGGGTACATCTTCGTTGCAGGGCGTGGTGCAGCTGCTGGACGTGGTGCTGGGGCGGGTGCAGGTTCGGCGATTGGGGCTGGCGCAGGAGCTACTGGTTCCGGTGCAGGTGCTGGAAGTGGCGCAGGTGCAGGCGCAGGAGAAGGCAGAATGCCTGGTAATGGGTTAGGGATAAACCCTTGTTGGATAGCCCATACAGCGCCGCCGCCGATCAGGGTGACGGCTCCGATTACTCCTAAAACGATTCCAGCGATTTCGCCGTCGCTAAGCGCTCCGCGGGGCTGGTCTTTCTTTAGGGGACCTTCCAACGTGGTGATTGGATTCGGTGATTCGGCCACTGGGATCGTGTCCTGCGCTAGTGCAGGACTTGCGGTAGCGATGAGCGTGGTCGCAACCGAAGCAACAAACAGTTTCTTGAACATTTCTGGATAATAACTGAAAAAACACAGAGAGGGAATGCTTTGTGCTTGATATTTACCAACATTCAGAGCTGTACGGGGGCAGAAGGGCAGACTGGGTAAAAATTCTGGAAATGCTTCGTGGCAGCTGTCACTGAAGAGACTGCACTCAACCAGCCCGGCGCTCCTTGTTGAAGCGGTCGGCGCAGTCCCGATAAGAGGCCTGATTCCGGGTTGCGTTTGGATATGTACACCGAATCGGCATGTCATCTTTTGTCGGCGGTGAAACCACAGGTGAACGCTAGGCTTACGAGCTAGCCTTAATATCCCAGGTCGCGCGTATCCGTGGCGTTGCAGGTGACCTGGGATATTAAGTCTGGCTGATAATTATGCAGATTTTCCGCATGCGTCGAGGGCACCGGCGCCTGTTCCGAAGGCCCAGCTACATCCTTGAGTGACGTTCTTGACTGGTAAACCTGATACGCCAGGTCGCGGAAAACCCGGCCCCAGCGGTATCTAGGCATATACAAGATGTCAGTCAAGGATGTGCACCAAAAACGCGCGCCAGCCAAAAACGCCCGCCAGCCCGCTACGCCCACACGCTTAAACTTAAAACCATGATGCAAAGAACGGCAGTGACATTATTCGGGCTGGGTCTCGTGGTCGCGGTGGCATCCCTGTTCTTGAGCACGAATCCGGCAGCAACGTTCATATTCTGGTGCGCATACACCGCCCTTTTCGCAGCTGCCACTGTGTGCGCGTTCCGTGCCCGCACCAAAGCGGTGGCCTGGCTGGCGCCCGCGTGCGCCGTCCTGATGTTCCCGCTGCTGTTCTTGGTGGCCTCGATAGCGGAGAGCGCTGGGTTTTAGAACGTCGGAGATGGGGCCGGAGGGGCGTCGTCAAGCAGCCTGAAACCTTGTGAGCTTCCTGTCTTTCGCGGCCGGCCAGCGCGCCGGTGTTCGAACGTGTCGGGGGTAGGTATTACGCTTGTAGTCCAAGTATGTGCGCAGCTGAGTCTGCGCGTGAAATGCCTATCAGGGTGGAGGATTATCCGTGAGTGCACAACCTGTGAGCACTGAAGACAAGAAGCAGTCTCAGGCGGTGGAGCAGCTGCAACGCCTGTTGCTGCCCAAGCGCGGTGAGCCTGCCGACGTACGCATGCTCTACTTGATGGAGTCCACATCCGCAGCGCACGAGCGCCTGGATATTCCGGATCGTTTCAGCGTCACCCTGCCCGCCGGCGCGGAGGTCAGCTTCGAAACCTACTTCAACGCGTTCCCCGCCTCCTACTGGAAGCGTTGGTCGCAGTTGGAGGAGGTCGTGCTCAAGCTTCACGTTGCTGGTCAGGCGCGTATCGACGTCTACCGTTCCCGCACCGACGGCGGCCGCATCGGAGTAGACAATGCCTTTGTGCAGGACGGGGATGTGGAGTTCGTCCTGCCGCTGAAGCCATTCGAAGATGGTGGCTGGTACTGGTTTGATGTCACGGCAGAGACCGAAGCAACCGTCAGCGAGGGCGGCTGGTTCGCAGCTCAGGAGCCTGGCCCGCAGACCATGCCGGACGGCACCCAGGTCGGTCCTTTTGAGAAGGCGGTCACGGTAGGTATCCCTACGTTTAACCGCCCAGCTGACGCCGTCGCTGCGCTGCAAGCCTTGGCATCCGATGAGGAAGTCGACGGCATCATCAAGGCGATGCTCATGCCCGACCAGGGCACCAAGCACCCTGCCGACGAGCCCGGCTACAAAGAAATCACCGAGCACTTCGGGGACCGTTTCTTCGAATACCGCCAGGGCAACCTGGGCGGGTCGGGCGGTTACTCGCGCATCATGTTCGAGGCCGTGGGGGAGAATACCCCGGAAACCCCATACATCCTGTACATGGATGACGACATCGCCATCGAACCGGACTCCGTCCTGCGCGCAGTCCAGGTGGCGCGCTACGCGAAGTCCCCGATTATCGTCGGCGGCCAAATGCTTAACCTGCTGGACCGCGCGGAACTGCGCACCATGGGCGAGGTCGTGGACCGCCACACTTTCATGTGGGCGCCGGCAGAACACTCCGGTTACGATCACAACTTCGCCGAACACCCCATGAACGATCTGGGCAAAGACCCGGACGGTGCCTGGATCCACTACCTGGGCGATTCTGGCCGTGACGTCCCGGCAAACTCCCGCAACATTCACCGACGCGTGGACGTGGATTACAACGGTTGGTGGATGTGCATGTTCCCGACGGTCGTCGCACAGCAAATCGGCCAGCCCCTTCCACTGTTCATCAAGTGGGATGACACCGAATACTCCCTGCGCGCGGGCGAGGCCGGCTTCCCGACGGCCACCTGGCCCGGCGTCGCGATCTGGCACATGAGCTGGGCGGACAAGGATGACGCCATCGACTGGCAAGCCTACTTCCATCTCCGCAACCGCCTCATCGTGGCGGCCATGTACCACCACGGAAGCGCGGACGGCATCATCAAGACGCTGCAAAAGTCCACGTTCAAGCACCTCATGTGCATGGAATACTCGACCCTGCGCATCCAGATTGAAGCGATCAAGGACTTCTTGGCCGGCCCCGAGCAGCTCTTCGACATCCTCGAAAGCTCCCTACCGCGCATCCAAGCGATCCGCAAGGAATACCCGGATGCCCAAATCCTGCCGAGTGCAACCGTGCTCCCGCAGCCATCGGGCGCGCCGGGCGTGCCAAAGAAGGACCTGCGTGGCCCAACCGCGAAGCTGCGTAAACTGCGCTGGCTGATCAAGGGCGTGCAGCATTCCCTCAAGCCCGCCGACGAACGCCACCACGAAGTCCCGCAGGCCAACCTGGCATTGCGCGAGGCCCGCTGGTTCAGCCTGTCGCGTCTCGACGGCGCTACCGTCACCACCGCCGACGGCACTGGTGTAGCGTTCCGCAAGCGCGACCGCGAACTCGCGAAGGAACTCCTGCAGGAAACCCGTGCGGTGCACAAGGAACTTAAGGAACGCTTCGAAGAAATGAAGGGCCGCTACCGCGCCGCGATGCCGGAGCTGACCTCGCGTGAGTCGTGGGCCAGGATCTTCGACGCCCAGCATCAGGGCGCGAACCAAGCCCAGGAAGGGAAGTAGATGGCCAACCTTGAAGTAAAAACGCTCCTTGCGCTGCAGGGAAGCGTCGGAAAGCTGCCGGGCGTATTGCCGGCGGCACGGGCCATGTCCTTCTTCGGCGAGCACGCCCTGGGCTGGATGGGCCTTGGCGCGGTTGGCGCGGTGGCGGATAAGCAGCGCCGCCGCGGTTGGATCAACGTTGCGGTCTCGGCGTTCATTTCACACGCCGCGTCCGTTGTGATTAAGCGCATTGTCCGACGCCCCCGCCCGCACGATCCGCGCATCGAAATTGGTGTGGGAACCCCCTCTAAGCTGTCGTTTCCTTCCTCCCACGCGACCAGTACCACGGCCGCATTAGTGGCGCTGACCTACGTGGTGAAGAACCCGGCCCCGTTGGCTGGTGTGCCAGTGATGATGCTTTCCCGTATGGTTCTCGGAGTGCATTACCCCACGGACACCATCGCGGGGGCCGCCCTGGGTGCCGCAACGGCACTTGGTGTGGAGAAGTTGAACGGAAAGGCCTAAACGATGTCCCAGCAGCATGGACCCGAGCAGAGCGTTTTCGAATCCGAACCCCACACCCGGGGCGTGGATACGCCAAAGGACCGCAAGCCTCCGAAGAACCTCTTCGACGGCATGGTCAAGGCGATGCGCCCGAAGCAGTGGGTCAAGAATGTTTTGGTCGTGGCCGCCCCTGCAGCCGCGGGTACTGAAGCTCTCACGGATTCTAGGACGCTTCTCGACGTCGCCATCGCCTTCATTACCTTCTGCTTTGCAGCATCCTCGATCTACCTGATCAACGATGCCCGCGACGTCGAAGCCGACCGCGCACACCCCACGAAGCGTTTCCGCCCGATTGCCGCCGGTGTCCTGCCGGTGGGCCTGGCGTACGCGATGGCCGTTATCCTCATCGTCTTGGCAATTGGGCTGTCCTTCCTGGCCAGTTCCGGTTCGGGCCTGGCGATCGTCGTGGCCGTCTACATTGCTTTGCAGTTGGGCTACTGCTTCGGCTGGAAGCACCTGCCGGTGATTGATATTGCGCTCGTGTCCTCCGGGTTTATGCTGCGCGCGATGGCCGGTGGTGTGGCCGCGGGCATCACGCTGTCCCAGTGGTTCCTGCTGGTCATGGCGTTCGGGTCCCTATTCATGGCTGCTGGTAAGCGGTATTCGGAGCTGCTCCTCGCGCAGGCGACGGGTGCGAAAATCCGCAAGAGCCTCCAGGGGTATACGGACACGTACCTGCGTTTCGTGTGGACTTTGGCCGGCACGGCCGTTGTCCTGACGTACGCACTGTGGGGCTTCGAGATGAGCAACACCGCGCACATTGACGGCCAGGCCGTCTGGTACCAGCTGTCCATGGTTCCGTTTACCGTGGCCATCCTGCGCTACGCCCTCGACGTCGACCGCGGTGAAGGCGGCGCGCCCGACGAGCTGGCGTACTCCGACCGCGTCCTCCAGATCCTCGCATTGGCCTGGGTGGCCTGCATGGCCATGGCCGTGTACGTCATCCCGGCCCTGTAAACACATCGTTTCGCACGTATGACAGTTTCGGTTCCCGCACCCCGCCGGCGCACCCCCCAGCACACGCTGACCACCTGGATCAGCGTGCTGCTCGTGGGGGCATTCGCCGCTATCGGCGGGTGGGTGAACCGGTGGATGAGCGACGACGGCCTCATCGTCCTGCGCACCGTACGCAACCTCATGGCCGGCAACGGCCCCACATTCAACGCCTACGAGAGGGTAGAGGCCAACACCTCAACCCTGTGGCAGTACCTGATTTGGGTCGGCGCGGAACTAACAGGAGTGCGCCTGGAGTCGGTGGCCCTGTGGCTGGCACTCGGGTTCACGGTTCTTGCCCTCATGATTGGCGCCTGGGCAACGTCCCGCTGGTACGGCGGGTGGGTGGCACCCTTCGGAGCACTGATTTACCTGGCGCTTCCGCCGGCTCGCGACTTCGCCACCTCCGGTCTGGAATGGGGGCTAGCCATCTTCTACCTGGCCGTCCTGTGGGCATTGTTGGGGCAGTGGGTGCGCGGCCAACACTCCGCGTGGATCTACGTCCTGGCGTTCTGGGGCGGACTCTCGTGGCTTATCCGGCCGGAGTTCGCGCTGTACGGCGGCATTGTGGGCCTGGCGCTCATCGTCGTGTACTTCCGCACACCAGGCCGGATCGGGCTGATCGCGCTCGCCGCGCTGCCCGTCCCGGCGGGGTACCAAATTTTCCGGATGGGTTACTACGGGCTGCTGACGCCACATACGGCCGTCGCAAAGTCTGCCGGGGAGACCGCGTGGGGTGCCGGCTGGGACTACGTCATGGACCTGCTCACCCCGTACGCCGGCTGGCTGATCGGGGCAGTAGCTATCGCGGTGGGGGTGTGGCTGTTCCTCCACGCCCGCTCCGTGCCCACCACGCTTGAACTCACCGACCGGCCCTGGCTGCGCACCCGCGCCGGCGTGACCACCATCCTCGTGGTGTGCGCACTGTTACACATCCTGTATATCATGCGCGTCGGCGGGGACTTCATGCACGGCCGCATGCTCCTGCTGCCAGTATTTTCCCTGCTCCTGCCCGTCATGGTGATCCCGGTTTACAGTGACGGCGTGCGCTGGGTAGGGGTTGTGGCCGTGGTCTTCGCCGTGGTGTGGGGTTCGATCGTGGCGGCCCGCGGATCGCAATGGGAAGATGACCTGAAGCCGGCGCACCTGGCTGTTGTCGACGAGCGTGGTTTCTGGACCATGTCCACAGGCCGCGAGGAAGGCGACCCGCCGAAGAATGCCGACGACTACTTAAGCACCCCCTCCATGCAGGACTTCCCCGAAACCATGGCCCGTGGCATGGCGAACAATGATGGCCAAGTCATGCAGGTCCGCTTCGGTGAGGATGAGTACACGTACTCGTGGATCACGATTCCGCGCGAGCCCGGCAACGACGCCCCCCTGACCGTATACATGCTCAACCTGGGCATGATCGCCATGAACTCCCCGCTGGAGGCGCGCGTGCTGGACACCGTGGGTTTGGCTACCCCGCTGGCGGCCCGCCAACCCCGGATTGAGGGCGCGCGCATCGGGCACGATAAGTGGCTGCCGACGGAATACCAGTTGGCGGATTCGCCCGTCGATATGCAGCACCTGCCGGACTTTGTTGATGCGCAGGACGTGGCCGCAGCGCGGGTGGCTTTGCAGGATCCGGAGATTCAGGAATTGTTGAACTCCATCCGCGAACCGTTGACATGGGACCGCTTTGTGCGAAACATCAAGTTCTCGCTCACTGGTGGCCGGACCCTCGAAATTTCTGAAGACCCCTACGACTACCTGCGATAGGGCTCCTCACCAGCCGGCCGGCACGCGGCGAGGTTACGAGAAGGTCTCGGGAAGGTAACTTTTTAGTTTTAACCTGAGCAGATATGCGGTACACTGACGCGAGTATTATCCGCAGAGTTTTGTGCTCGAAATAAGCCGTACCATTGCAGGCGGCTCAGGAGCATAGCCAAAGGAGAATTATGTCTTTCCTCAATGGTGTGCGCACCATGAGCCGCAAGGTTGTCGCGGCCATTACCGCAGTGGCAACCGCGGGTGTCCTCATGGTCGCCGGCGGCGGTGTCGCATCGGCGGGCCCGCGTGACTGGCTGCGCCCGGACGCGACCGGCCACTGCGAGTGGGACCAGGTTGGTTTCTGGGTCCAGCGTTGCGACGTCTGGTCGGAGGCCACCGGCGCCAACATCACCGTGCAGATCCAGCCCGCACAGCGCGGCGGTAACGCGGGCCTCTACCTGCTCGACGGTCTGCGCGCCACGAACCACTCCAGCGCATGGCTCGTTGATGTGAACGCAGCGGAAAAGTTCAAGGATCACAACATCACCCTGGTCATGCCAGTCGGTGGCGCAGCATCCTTCTACGCTGACTGGGACTCCCCAGCGACGTACAACCTGCAGAACCCGGTGACCTACAAGTGGGAAACCTTCCTGACCAAGGAGCTGCCCGCCTACCTGGAGCAGCACTTCGGCGTTGCGCGCAACAATAACTCGATCGCCGGCCTGTCCATGGGTGGCACCGCCGCAATGAATTTGGCTGCGCAGCACCGCGACCAATTCCGCCAGGTCCTGTCCTACTCGGGCTACCTCACCATGACGCTGCCAGGTATGCAGACCGCACTGCGTCTTGCGCTTCTCGACGCCGGCGGCTTCAACGTCAACGCCATGTATGGATCGATCATCAACCCCCGTCGTTTCGAAAACGATCCTTTCCTGAACATGGAAGGTCTGCGCGGGGCTGACGTCTACGTCTCCGCCGCATCGGGCCTCCCGGCTCGTGAAGACGCGGGCATTCCTGCGAAGTACATCATTCCTGGCGCACTGCTGGAGCTCCTGTCGAACATCTCCACCAAGCTGTGGGCTGCCAAGGCCCGCGGTGCTGGTATCGGCGTGGAGACCAACTTCCCAGGTACCGGCGTCCACAACTGGAACCAGTTCGGTTACCAGCTGGACATCACCAAGGGCCGCATCCTTGACGTGATGAACGCCTGGTAATCCCAGCCTCGTACAGAAGCCACCCTTCGGGGTGGCTTTTTTCGTTTGCCGATTGCAGCGCGTGATAGGAAAAAGACATTCTGCGGGTTAAATGACATTAAATTGCCAGGTGGATTTTCTCAGCCGGCCACAGAATGTCTTTTTCGTATCGTTGCCAAGCTCTTGCCTTCTGGGAATATCCCGGGATGTCGCTTAGCCTCCATTCTGCGCGGTAGTGCGGGGCCAACCTGCAGGTGAATTTTTCGAACCCTGTGCAGAATGGAGGCTAAGCGACAATCACGCAGACACCCGGGTTTTCGGGTGCGAATTCGGCCCCGGCCCCTAATTCACACGAGTCACAATTATCTCCAATTATTACACCCGTCCCGCGTGTCACTTCCAAAAGTCTCAAGTAGAGCTTAAGCTTGGGCGGTGAAACATACATCTGCGTGACGCAGCCATGCACACGACAGCCTTCACGAGGTCGGGTGTCCTAGGAGCGGGGAACTCCTAGGGCCGGTGATACCGAACTCGCGGGCTTGTGCCGGCCTCGCACGCCTTAACCTGGTAAAGGATTCCTCCATGCGCGATACCGCATCCCGGACCAACCGCAGCGTTCGGCGACGTTCCCTCCTTATTGCAGCAACCCTGCCCACGACCTTCGCGTTGGGTGCCTCCCTGGCCGCGCCAGCAAGCGCGCAGACCGAGGTCCCGGGCTTAAGCTCTTTGAGCAGCCTTGGTTCTTCGGGCTTGTCCGATTCCATCAAGCCGGGTGAACCTGCCCCGAAGAATCCGATGCGCGTCGAGCACCCGGAAATCGGCGGCCTGCCTGCCGGCGTGGATGTGGAGCGTGTGGAGTGGCTGACTAACCGTCGCGTCGCGCTGTTTATCCGCTCTGCCGCTATGCCGGAGCAGCTCATGCAGGTCCAGATCCTGTTGGCCCGCGACTGGCACCGCGACCCCAGCCGCACCTTCCCGGAGGTGTGGGCTCTCGACGGGCTGCGCGCGCGTGACGACGAAAACGGGTGGACCATCGAAACCAACATCGAGCAGTTCTACGCTGACAAGAACGTCAACGTTATTCTGCCGGTCGGCGGCGAGTCTTCCTTCTACTCGGACTGGCAGCGTCCGGACAATGGCAAGAATTACAAGTGGGAAAGCTTCCTTATTAATGAGCTGATCCCGATTCTGCACAACGGTTACCGTTCCAACGGAAAGCGTGCCGTCGTCGGTATTTCTATGGGTGGCACCGCTGCAGTGAACCTGGCGCACCGTCACCCGGAGTACTTCGACTTCGTCGGTTCCTTCTCCGGGTACCTGGACACCACCTCCATGGGCATGCCGGCTGCGATCAGCGCCGCGCTGCAGGACGGCGGCGGATACAATGCGTCGGCGATGTGGGGTGCCCCGGACCACCCGGACTGGGACGCACATGACCCGAAGCAGCATGTCGACAAGCTGAAGAACATGTTCGTGTACGTGTCCTCGGGATCGGGCAAGGATGACTTTGGCAACCCAGAGTCCATCGCCAAGGGGCCGGCCAACATGGCTGGTGTCGGCTTGGAGGCGATCTCGCGTATGACGTCGCAGACCTTCGTCAACCGCGCCCGCGAGGCAGGCGTTGCAGTCGAGGCCGTATTCCGCCCATCCGGTGTCCACTCCTGGGAATACTGGCAGTTCGAAATGGCCAACGCATGGCCGAAGATCGCGGACTCCCTCGGTCTGTCCAAGGAAGATCGCGGAGCAGACTGCCAGCCGATCGGCGCAATCGCCGAAGCAACCCGCAGCGGCGTGATCGGCACCTGCACCACCAACGAATACGACTCCGGCGCAGGTAAGGCGCAGGACTTCACCGCGGGCACCGCATACTGGTCCCCAGAGACTGGCACGAAGACCCTGATCGGTCGCATCAACGCCAAGTACGCGGAACTCGGCGGCCCCACCTCCTGGCTGGGCTTCCCGGTCACCAACGAGCTGACCACTCCAGACGGTGGCGGTAAGTTCGTGCACTTCCAGCACGGTTCCATCTACTGGACCCACCAGACCGGCGCCTTCGCCATCCCGAAGGACATGGTCGAAGCGTGGGGTACTAACGGCTACGAGCAGGGCGACCTGGGCTACCCAGTCGCGGAAGCCCGCGGCATCAACGGTGGCCTGGTGCAGGAATTCCAGCACGGCCTGGTCACCCGCGCAGCTGACGGCAAGACCGCCTGGGTTCGCGGCGCTATCGCCGACAAGTACAAGGACCTGGGCACCGCAAATTCCGCTCTTGGTTTCCCGACCTCCAACGAGATCATGATCAACGGCGGCGCATTCCAGCAGTTCGAAAACGGCAACATTTACTGGTCGCCACGCACCGGCGCGAAGTTCATCCTGTACGGAGACATCTTCGACGCCTGGGGCAAGCGCGGTTACGAGCAGGGCGAGTTCGGTTTCCCCACCGAGGACCAGGCCAATATTCCGGCTGGTGGGCTTGTTGTGGAGTTCCAGAATGGGACCATCAAGCAGGTCAACGGCCGCGTGATTGAGGAGAAGAAGTAGTGGGCCGGAAGGGCGTCGCAAAGCTGAGTGTCCTTGCCTGTGCCGCACTGCTGACCGCCTGTGGTGGGGAAGCGACCGTGGATAACACGGACCCCACCGCGACGGTGACCCCGCTGACCCGCCCCAGCTCTGGGGCGACGGGGACAGCAACCGCGACGCAGCGCAGCGAAGCGGCACGCCCCACCCAGTCCGTGGGCCGGGACATGCCGGGCCGGGAAATCTCCGAGGCCCCCGCGTCCCCGTACTCCGAGCAGGAGCAGGCCTACCTGGACGGCCTGAAGGACAAGGGTGTGAAGGTCGACGGCGTCGAGGGCCCGCTGATTGGGGCTGCCATCGACGTGTGCGGTGAAAATGGCGGAGGGGTCGTAACTAACGCGATTGCCGGCCAGCTCATTGAGCAAAATCGCACCGAACTCACAGCGGCGGATGCGGCGCAACTCATCACCGAGCAAGCGAAGAAAGCGTACTGTTAGCGCATGCGTAAATTCCTGACGATTCTGGCCGTGGTCATCGTTGTCATCGCCATCGGCGTGGGCGTTTCCCGCTGGCTCAGCGACGACACCCCCGACACCGGGAGCAGCTCCGACGATTCTGGTATCGCAGAACCCCCGGAGCAGCCCGACTGGTGCCCCGCAGTGCAAGTCATTGCGGCGCCGGGCACGTGGGAGTCCTCCGCGGACGACGACCCCCTCAACCCGCAGGCGAACCCATACTCCTTCATGCTGTCTATCACCCAGCCCCTGCAGGAGCGGTACGCCGGCCAGAACGTCACGGTATGGACGCTGCCGTACACCGCCGAATTCAAAAACATCGACGGCGGGCTCGGGCAGATGAGCTACGACGACTCCCGCCAGGAAGGCGTGGAGAAAACCAACGCTGAACTGGCGTACGTCCACGGCCAGTGCCCGGCCACCAAATTCATCTTGACCGGTTTCTCCCAGGGCGCGGTCCTGCTCGGCGACATCACCAGCGACATCGGCAACGGCCGCGGCGTGGTGCCCGCTGATGCCATCCTGGGCACGGCGCTTATTGCCGACGGCCGCCGCCTGCCCACCGAAGGCCAGCTGCCTGAAGGGCACGTGGAGCTGACCGGCATCGGTGCGGAGATCACCCTGCACCCGCTGAACGCCCTCATCCAGCCAATCGTGCCCGGCGCCACGATGCGCGGCGTCCGCGACGGCGGCTTCGGCAGCCTCGACGCCGCCACGTTCCAGATCTGCGCCGCCGACGACACCATCTGCGACGCCCCAGAAAACGTGAGCAGCGCCATCGAACGCGTGCGCTCCATGATCGACGCCAACGGCATCCACGCCCAATACGCCACGAACCCCAACGTCATCGCAGGCACGACGGCTAATCAGTGGGTCGTCGACTGGGCTTCTGGGCTTATCGACGGCGCGGTGGCGCGCTAGCGCACCCCCGCGTTAGTTTTGGACACCTAGTTTTGTGCAGTAACACGCTACACTTATGGGCCGATAGACCCAGCAGTTAACGCTACGAGCCGGAACCCCGGCGAAGAACCAGGAGTTTTTATGGATATTGCAGCAGCGCTGAAGCAGTTCTACAACGAAAAAGGTGAAATCCAACTCGCCCCACAGCTCACGCTGGCTGGCCTGGCCGAGTTGCTCTACCAGGCCGACTTCGCCCAGGGTGGCGGGCAGCGCCACGTCTTGCGCTTCTGGGACTTCTCCGAAGGGGAGGGCACCCCGCGCGATTTCACCCGCACCGAAGTGAACACGCGCATCAAGGCTGTGGCAGCGCGCCTGCAGCAGGTCGCCACGATTGGTGACCGCGCCGCGATCCTAGCCGGCAACTCGCCGGAGTACCTCTTCGCTTTCCTGGGCGCCCTGTACGCCGGCGTTGTCCCGGTTCCGTTGTATGACCCGAACGAGCCTGGCCATGCGGACCACCTCAAGGCCGTGTTCAACGATTCGGAGCCGAAGGTCGTGCTCACGAACTCCGCGTCGGCGGCGTCGGTGCGCGCCTACTTCGCGGATCTGCCGGGCCGCGAGCGTCCGCGCGTACTCTCCGTGGATTCGCTGCCAGATTCTTTGGCGGCGTCGTGGGTGAACCCGGCGATGACCCTGGCCGGCCAGCAGCTGGCCGCCACCGCGCAGACCCAGCCGGTGGATTCGACCGCGTTCCTGCAATACACCTCCGGTTCCACCCGCACCCCGGCGGGCGTGGCGCTGACCAACCGTTCCATCCTGACCAACGTCCTGCAGATCTTCCAGGGCGCCCGCCTGAAGATGCCGCTGCGCCTGGTGTCCTGGCTGCCACTGCACCACGACATGGGCATTATCCTGGCGGCGTTCGTCACGCTGCTCGGCGTGGAGCATGAACTGTTTACCCCGCGCGACTTCATCCAGCGCCCGTCGCGGTGGACCAACCTGATCGCCCGCCGCGGCGACGAGGACGTGGCCACCTACGCCGTCATCCCGAACTTTGCCCTCGAGTTGGCGGCCCGCTACGGCAAGCCGGAGGAGGGCCAGGACTTCTCGAACGTGGACGGTGTCATCGTCGGCTCAGAGCCGGTCACCCGCCCGGCGTTGGAAAACTTCCTGGAGATCTTCGGCGCCCACGGGCTGAAGCGTGAGGTCGTGCGCCCGTCGTACGGCTTGGCGGAGGCGTCGCTGCTGGTGACCACCCCGCAGACTGCGGAGCGCCCATTCTTCCGTTCCTTCGACCGCGCGGCCCTGGCTGAGGGGCGCGCCGTCGTCGTCGAGGATGGCGCGGACAATGGCGTGGTCTTCGTGTCCAACGGCCAGGTTGTCCCGAACCAGACGCTGGTCGTCGTGGACCCAGAGACCCGCGCCGAGGTCGAAGACGGCACCATCGGTGAGCTGTGGGCGCACGGCCAGAACATGGCCGCCGGCTACCTGAACCGCCCGGAGGAAACCGCCGCGACCTTCGCCAACACCCTGGCCTCCCGCCTGCCGGAGGGCTCCCACGCGGGCACCGCCCCGGACGAGGGGTGGATGGCCACAGGCGACTTGGGCACCATCGTCGACGGCCACACCTACATCACCGGCCGCCTCAAGGACCTGATCGTTATTGCCGGCCGTAACCACTACCCGCAAGACATTGAGGTCACGGTGGGCCAGGCCACGGACCACGTGAACCCTGTCGCGATTGCGGCTTTCTCGGTGGAAGGTGATGACGTCGAGAAGCTCATCATCTTGGCCGAGCGCGCTGATAACGCCGACCCCGCCGGCGACGATACAGCCATTGAGACAATTCGCGGTGCCGTTAATGCTGCACACGGTGTAGCACCGGCGGACATCCGGATTCTGGGTGCTGGTGAGATTGCGCGTTCTTCCTCGGCGAAGATTGCGCGCCGGGTAGCTCGTAAGAATTACTTGGAACAGTAACCATTGAAGAAATCAGCCCACCGTCTTTGAGCACAGCCCCCGCGCTGGCTTAGACTGGTGGGCTGAACTGTGCTTTATATATAAGGAGAGTGGTCGACGGTGGCCGAGTCGGGAAAGATGTCTGTGCCGGAGCTGCGGGAATGGATCCGCGCGTGGATTATTGACGTCACGGGTCTTCCCGAGGCCGAGGTCACGGACGATAAGCCAATGGAATCCTTCGGGCTGTCGTCCCGGGACGTCGTGATCCTGTCCGGCGAGTTGGAGAACCTGCTGGGCGTGCACCTGGACGCCACCATCGCCTACGAGTACCCCACGATCAAGGCGCTGGCTACCCGACTGATTGAAGGGGAGCCGGAGCGCACTCTCGCTTCTCGACGTCTGCCTGACCGCCTGCGGACCTCAGGCACAGACAACATCGCGGACCACGACATCGCCATCGTCGGCATGTCCACTCGTTTCCCCGGTGCCGGGGACTTGGATGAGATGTGGGATCTTCTGGTCACCGGCCGCACCGAGGTGGGCGAGCCGCCGATTGGCCGCTGGTCGGAGTACGCGTCCGACGAGGTCATGTCCGCCAAGATGGCTAACCAGAACTTGACCGGCGGCTACCTGCACGACATCGCCTCCTTCGATGCCGAATTCTTCGGCTTGTCCCCGGTTGAGGCCACGAATATGGACCCGCAGCAGCGCCTGGTGCTGGAGTTGGCGTGGGAAGCTCTCGAGGATGCCGGTGTTCCGGCCAATGAACTGCGCGGCGAGTCCGTGGGCGTGTTCATCGGTTCCTCGAACAATGACTACGGCATGCTCATCTCCGGCGACCCCGCCGAGGCCCACCCGTACGCGCTGACCGGTACGTCGTCGGCCGTGATCCCGAACCGTGTGTCCTACGTCTTCGACTTCCGCGGCCCGTCCGTGAACGTGGATACCGCGTGCTCCTCCTCGCTGGTGGCGGTCCACCAGGCGGTGCGCGCGCTTCGCGACGGCGACGCCGACGTCGCCCTGGCCGGCGGCGTCAACATCCTGGCCAGCCCCTTCGTGTCCACCGCCTTCGGGGAGCTCGGCGTGTTTTCCCCGACCGGTGCCATCCACGCGTTTTCCGATGACGCCGACGGCTTCGTCCGCTCCGACGGCGCCGGCCTCCTGGTGCTCAAACGCGTGTCGGATGCCCGCGCCGCCGGCGATAACATCGTCGCCGTCATCAAGGGTTCGGCCGTGAACTCCGACGGCCACTCCAACGGCCTGACCGCCCCGAACCCCGACGCGCAGGTGGACGTCCTGCAGCGCGCATACCTGGACGCCGGCGTTGACCCGCTGGACGTGGATTACATCGAAGCCCACGGCACCGGCACCATCCTGGGCGACCCCATCGAGGCCACCGCCCTCGGCGCCGTCCTGGGCCGCGGCCGGGAGAACGCGAAGCCAACCCTGCTGGGATCCGCGAAATCAAACTTTGGGCACTCCGAATCAGCCGCCGGCGCCGCCGGCCTGATCAAGGTTGCGTTGGCGATGCGCCACGCCACCATCCCGCCCTCCATCAACTACGCGGGCCCCAACCGCTACATAGACTTCGACGCCGAACACTTGGAAATCGTCGAGGACCCACGCGAGTGGCCCGAATACTCCGGCCGCAAGGTCGCTGGCGTCTCCGGTTTCGGTTTCGGCGGCACGAACGCGCACGTGGTCGTAGCCGAATACGTGGCCGAAGACTACGACATCCCCGTCAACGAGCAACCAGCGCAGCTGCCAGGGGAGACCGCCACACTCGCGGTCAGTGGTTTGCTGCCGTCGCGGCGTCGTAAAGCAGCTGCCATGGTGGCCGACTACCTCGAAGCCCACCCCGACACCGACCTCATCGCCCTAGAGCGCACGCTGGCCGGGCGCAACCACGGGCGCTCGCGCGCGGTCGTGCAGGCAGCCACCCACGAAGACGCGCTCAAGCGCATGCGCCAAGTCGCCGACGGCGTGAAATCCGTGGGCATCTTCGCCGCCGATTCGCCCGCAGCTCAGGGCCCGGTCTTCGTGTACTCCGGCTTCGGCTCTCAGCACCGAAAGATGGCCAAGGACCTGATGGCGGACTCGCCGCTGTTCGCCGCCCGGATGCGCGAACTCGACGAGATCGTGGACTTCGAATCCGGCTGGTCCATGATCGAACTCATCGAGGACGACTCCCAGACCTACAACACCGAAACCGCGCAGGTCACCATCACCGCGATCCAGATTGCGCTAACCGACGTCCTCGCGGCCGCCGGCGCCACACCCGCAGCCGTGACCGCCATGTCCATGGGCGAAATCGCCGCCGCCTACGCCGCCGGCGGTTTGAGCGCGCAGGATGCGATGCTCGTGGCCTGCCACCGCGCCCGCCTCATGGGCGAAGGTGAACAATCCCTGTCCGAAGACCAGCAGGGCGCGATGGCCGTGGTGGAATGCGCCGACTTCGAGGCAGAGATCGCGGCCGTGCCGGAATACGAAGGCATCGAGCCCGCCGTGTACACGTCCGCTGCGATGCTCACGGTCGGTGGGCCACGCGGTCCCGTCGAGAAGCTCGTCGCCGACCTCGAGGAAGCCGGCAAGTTCGCCCGCCTCCTCAACGTCAAGGGCGCCGGCCACACCTCCATGCTCGACCCGATCATGGGCGAACTCGCCGGCGAAATCGCAGGTATCGAGGCCCGCCCGCTGCACACCCCGCTGTTTAGCTCCGTGGATCGGGGCCGCGTCTACGAGGCCGGCGAAACCGTCCACGACGCCGACTACTTCCTGCGGTGTACCCGTCAGCAGGTGTACTTCGTGGACGCCATCGAAGCGTGCTTCGCCAACGGCTACATGACGTTCGTCGAGGTCTCCCCGCACACCATCGCGCTGATGGGCATGATGCCCACCGCGTTTGCCGTCGGCAAGTCCGACGCCCAACTCCTGTACACCCTCAAGCGCAAGGAACCCGCCGCCGACTCGCTGCGCACCTTACTCGGCCAGCTGTATGCCCAAGGCCAGCCCATCGACCTGGGATTCATCCACGGCGCCGGCGCACACACCGACCTGCCGCACACCCCGTGGGACCGCCGCCACTACTGGACTGCCGCCCGCCCCAACTCCGGGGCCGCCACCGGCATGCCGGGCGTGCGCGTCACGCTTCCCGACGGCACCATCGCCTTCTCCATGAAGGCCGAAGAAGCACCGTCCGGGCTGGCAGTCGTGGAAGCAGCGGTACGCGCCGTTGACGCCGACGCCACCCTCGCCGCCGCCGAAGAACGCGGCGTCCTGCCTGCCGAAGGCACCCTGACCACGCTGGTCACCCGCAACCTCGGCGGCTTGAGCGTAGCCGTCCACGCCCTCGAACCGGCAAAACTGATCGCCGAAGGCTTCGCCTCCACCCTGGGCGGCGGTGCCGTAGCGACCCCGGGCGTACAGGAGGTGGCGCCTTCGGCACCCCTGACCGCGGCCGAGGCCGAAACCGCCGGCCTTGACGTCGAAGCCCGGCATTGGGACCCCGAATCCGGCGAATCTGTCGAAGACCGCCTGCGCGCCATCGTCTCCGAATCGATGGGCTACGCAGTCGACGACCTGCCGCTGGAACTCCCGCTCATCGACCTGGGCCTGGACTCCCTGATGGGCATGCGGATCAAGAACCGCATCGAAAACGACTTCCAAATCCCGCCGCTGCAGGTGCAGGCACTACGCGACGCCTCCGTCGCCGACGTCATCACCATGGTCGAGGACCTCGTCGCCGGCCGGGAACCCGTTGCCGCGGCCGCGCCGGCCGCACCGGAGAAGACCGAATCCACCGTCACCGGCGGCGTGGGCGTAGCCCCGCGCGACGCCTCCGAACGCATGGTCTTCGGCACGTGGGCCGGCATCACCGGCGCCGCGCTAGCCGGCGTGACCACGCCGCTTCCTCACGTTGAGGAGGAGGTCCGGGAGGACGTCGCAAAGCGGTTGAGTGAGCGCTCCGGCGCCGAGATTACCGCCGCTGACGTCGCCTCCGCCGAAACGCTGGCCGAGCTCGCCGACCTGGTACGCGAAGGCCTCGAAGACGAAGTCGACGGCAACGTCCGCGTCCTGCGCCCCCGCCCCGAAGGATCGCAGCGCCCGGCCGTGATCATGTTCCACCCGGCCGGCGGCTCGTCCGTGGTCTACCAGCCACTCATGCGCCGCCTGCCCGACGACGTCCCCGTCTACGGCATCGAACGCCGCGAAGGCTCCCTAGAGGAACGCGCCGCCGCGTACCTCGACGACGTCCGCGAGATCGCCGGCGACCACCCCGTCATCCTTGGCGGCTGGTCCTTCGGCGGTGCCCTAGCCTACGAAGTCGCACACCAGTTGCAAGGCTCCGACGTCGACGTGGCCGCCATCGCACTGCTGGACACCGTCCAGCCCGCCAACCCCGCCCCGGACACCCCCGAGGAGACGAAGAAGCGGTGGGAACGCTACGCAGCGTTCGCCAAGAAGACCTACGGCCTGGACTTCCCCGTCCCGTTCGAACTACTCGAGACCGCCGGCGAAGAAGCCCTGCTGGGCATGCTCGCCGAATTCCTGGCCACCACCGACGCCTCCGAACACGGCCTCGCCGCCGGCGTCCTGGAACACCAGCGCGCCAGCTTCGTGGACAACCGCATCCTGGACAAGCTCGACTTCGCCCGCTGGGCCGACGTCGACGTGCCGGTGATTCTGTTCCGCGCCGAGCGCATGCACGACGGCGCCATCGAACTCGAGCCCGCCTACGCGCACGTCAACCTGGACGGCGGCTGGGGTGTCATCGTCCGCGACCTGGAGATTGTGCAGTTGCACGGCGACCACCTGGCGATCGTCGACGAGCCAGAAATCGGTACGGTGGGTGCAGTGCTGCAACGCCGCATCGAGCAGATTGAAGGAAAGTAATGGCAACCACCGCCGAAAAACTACAAGACCTGCAGGCCCGCCTAGAGAAAGCACAAGATCCGGGCTCCGAACGCTCACGCGCTAAACGCGACGCGGCCGGCCATACCACACCTCGCCAGCGGATTGCCGCGCTTCTCGACGAAGGCTCCTTCGTCGAAATCGGGGCGCTCGGCAAAACGCCCGGCGACCCCGACGCCATCTACTCCGACGGCGTCGTGACCGGGTACGGGCGCGTCGACGGGCGGCCCGTCGCCGTGTACGCGCACGACAAGACCGTCTACGGCGGATCCGTCGGCGTGACCTTCGGCCGCAAGGTCGTCGAAGTCATGGACATGGCAATTAAGGTGGGCTGCCCGGTCATCGGCATCCAGGATTCCGGCGGCGCCCGCATCCAGGACGCGGTGACCTCGCTGGCCATATACTCCGAGATCGCCCGCCGCCAGCTGCCCCTGTCCGGGCGGACCCCACAGATCTCGATCATGCTGGGCAAGTGCGCCGGCGGCGCCGTATACGCGCCCGTGACCACCGACTTCGTGATCGCGGTGGAGGACCAGACGGAAATGTACGTCACCGGCCCCGCCGTGATCAAAGAAGTCACGGGTGAGGACATCACGTCCGCCGAACTGGGCGGCGCGCGCCAGCAGGAATTGGCCGGCAACATTTCGGCGGTCGTCGCCAGTGAAGACGAGGCCTTCGAATACACCCGCGAACTGCTCGGCCACCTGCCGACCACCTGCTTCGACCCCGCGCCCGTGGCACCCGCGCCCACCGACGAGGAGGTCGCCGACGACGCCGCGCTGGACAGCTTCATGCCCGACGACTCCAACGCCGGCTACGACATGCTCGACCTGCTCGCCCAACTCGGCGACGACCCCGAACTCCTCGAAGTACAAGAAAACTACGGCGCCAACCTGATCTGCGCCTTCGGGCGTATCGACGGCCGCACCGTCGGCTTCGTAGCCAACCAGCCCATGGTGTACGCCGGCTGCATCGACGCCGACGCCGCCGACAAGGGCGCCCGCTTCATCCGCACCTGCGACGCCTACAACATCCCCCTGGTCTTCGTCGTGGACACCCCCGGCTACCTGCCCGGCGTGGAACAGGAACGCCAGGGCCTGATCCACCGCGGCGCGAAACTCGCGTTCGCCCTGGTCGAGGCCACGGTCCCGAAGGTCACGCTCATCGTGCGCAAAGCCTACGGCGGCGCGTACGCGGTCATGGGCTCCAAGAACCTGACCGGCGACATCAACCTGGCGTGGCCGACCGCCCAGATCGCGGTCATGGGCTCCGCGGCGGCCGTCGTGATGATCCAGGGCAAACAGATCGCCGCCGCCCCCGAGGACCAGCGCCCGGCGATGAAGAAAATGTTCATGGACTTCTACGACCAGAACATGACCAGCCCTTACGTCGCCGCCGAACGCGGCTTCATCGACGCGATGATTCAACCACGCGACACGCGCCTAGCGCTGCGCCGTGCCCTCCGGCAACTCGCGGACAAGCAGGAACGCGACCTGCCGAAGAAGCACACGATCGCCCCGCTTTAAAGCTCGCGTCGGAGGGTCTCCTCTGACACAGTCGACGCGGCTATAAGCCGTTCCAGCTCACGCTGCTGCGCCGCGGAGAACCGCAGGCTGGGGTCCTGCTTGCGGCGCATCAGGTCGAGGGCCTGGACGCGGATGCGCTGCTCGACGGTCATCTTCGAACGCCCACGCAGCCACGCGACCGTCACCACCAGGATCAGGAAGAGGCCCAGGTAGCCCAGCAGCGGGTACACGAACCCGATAAGTTTCTGGAATCCGATGAAACTCAACACGAACCCGATCACACACGCGGCGGCGAACGTGGGGTAGAAGCGCTTGGGGGAACGCTTGGTCAGCCGCTTGCCCAGGGCGTAGAACATGGAGATCGCGGTGTTGAAGATCATGCCGTAGATTGCCACCGCCATGAGCCACCCGAGGACCGGGTTGATCTCGTTGATCAGTGTTAGGGCGGGCATGTCGTCCCCGTTGACCAGCTCGACTTCGAAGAAGAGGCCGACGGCCAGCAGCAGGAGCAGAATCAGGTAGATGAGGCCGCCGAGCAGGCCACCCCACCCGGCAACCTTCGAATCCAGGAACGTGCCGCCGATGACGATCGCCATCGACGCCGCCACGATCACGTTGAAGCCGGTGTAGTTCAGCGCGGAGATCCACCAGTTCGGCAGGGTGGTGTTGACCTCATGGGACGCCACGTTCAGCGAGGCGATGTCCGCGCTGGCGGTGATGATCGCGTAGCCGCAGGCGATGACGATGAATATGAAAATAAACGGTGTCATTGCGCCGATAACGTAGGTGACGCGGTCGACGTCGAGAAGCCCAGCGACGAGCACGAGCACCAACATCAGCCCGCCACCAATCCACGTGGACAGCCCGAACTGCTGGTTCAGGTTCGCACCCGCGCCGGCAAACATGATGAAACCGACGGCGAACAGGGTGATCGTGGTGGAAATGTCCAGGATCAGGGAGACGGTGCGCCCCGAAATCGAACTCAGCACGGAGAGGTGCTCACGCGCCTGGTAGTAGCTGCCCAGCTGCATGAGGGACACGCCGGCGATGATCATCACTATCGACGACACCACCGCCCCGGACAGCCCCCACGAACCGAACGCCACGAAGTACTGCATCGTCTCCTGGCCAGACGCGAACCCGGCACCGATAATGATGCCCACAAACGCCATCCCGATACTAATAACCTGTCGAATCATTTCACACCTCCAAAGAATTTTGTTCATCATAGACCAGCGGAAGTGTGAGAGCAACCACATGTTTAGTGCTACCTAGGTAACGTTGGGGCCGGGTAGTCCGATACAGTGGCTAGAGTTCAACAATCGACTACAGGAGGGAACGCATGCTCAGCATCGCACTTGACCTAGGAACCGAAATCGTCAACTGGGTCTTCATGCTCGTGAACCTTGTCGCGAACGGATTGTCCTCGGCCCTCTAAGCCGACACCTAAAACCCGCCTCCGGGCGGGATTTTTTATGCCTTCTTGCGCAACAGCAGGCGCCACGCGAAAAGCAGCAACGCCGACATGACCGAAGCAACCAGGATGAACGACCAGTGCGGAACAGCACTGTGGCGGATCCCCCAGATCGCCAGGCCCGTGCCCACGGTAATCAGCCACACGGCCACGCCAGCAGGCTTGAGCTTCAGGGCGTTCCAGTCCACGGCGATGAGCACGATGTAGGCCAACCCCACGCCGAGCAAGAATGGCCAGTAGGTGGACCACCAGGCGGGGACGGTCAAGGGCATGTCGTCGGAGCGGTGCGCCACGCGCGCCAGGAAGGCGAAGAGGGCGATGGCGACGGCGTCGTAGGCAAGAGGGAGTAGTTTCATGCGCCTTACTCTACCCGCTTCACCTGCCCGATCAGGAAGAGCAGCCACCCGACGGCTGTCACGCCGACGAAGCTGATGAGCCGGAAAATGATCACGGCGGCGAGGACTTCATTCATGGGAAGTTCCGCAAGGGGGACGAGCATGGAGGTTAAGGCGACGTCGACAGGCCCCAACCCGCCGGGGGTGACCTGCACCTGCCCGACCAGTTTCGCGCCCAGGAACGCCAACGCCACACCGGCGATGGCAGGTTCGCCGCCGACGGCGCGGATGCACAGCCACAGGCAGGCCATCTCGGTAATCCAGTTCGCCACCGACCAGCCCAGCGCCAACCCCACGCGGCGCAGCGGCACGTCCACCGCCGACAACTGGGAGGTCAGGGAGTGCACGGAATCGACCCACCGGTCCGGGTCCGCCTTGGTGACGCGGTTCCACCAGCGCACGACCGCCAGGGCAGCGGCCTCCACGCGCTGCGGATTGTGGGCCAGCCACGACACCAGCCACAGGGTAGCAACCAGGCCGAGCAGGGAGAACGCGATGGTAGCAGGCTGGATTTTCGCCCCGTAGAAGAACACCGCCGGCAGGGCCAGGAGCGCCATACCCGCCCCGGCCAGCACGCCGGAGACCACGAGGTACCAGGAGGCGACTACCGACGACGCCCCCCACTTCAGCTGCTCCCGGAAAATCATCGCCGCCGAGACCGCCGGCCCGCCGGGCAGGGAAGCGGACCAGGCGTTCGCTTCCCAGCCCAACAGGTTGGCCCGCGCCCGGGGGACGTCGACGCCAGTGGCGCGCAGCAGCACCACCATCACTTCTGCTTGGCAGAACATGGTGATAACGGCGACGGCGCACGCGCCGAGGATGTACCACGGGTTGGCGTCGGCGACGTGGCGGAGGCCGTCGCGAAGATAGTCGCCGTTGGTGGCCACGACCCCCACGAGGAACGCGATGAGCACAGCGATTGCTGCCCACCGCACCCACGGCTTTGCGACGAACCTCCGGACCGAATCCAGCATTAGTCCCTTTCAGCCGGCGGCAGTTGGCCGCGCTCCCGGTACTCGAGTTCGGCCATGAGCTGGCTGAACGGGATGAGGTCCTGGTCCTCCTCGGTGGTGCGTCCGCCGCGGACGGCTTCGTCTTCGTCGATGACGGTGGCCTGCTCGGCGGGAATGGCCGCGTGGTCGTAGACGACGTACGTTTCGGCCTCGGCCTCGGCGGGGGCGGAGGCAGGCTCGGGTTCGTGGTGGCCGAGTACAGCGTAGGCCTTCTTCACCCAGCGTGGTGCCCACCAGTTGTCTTCGCGCAGCAGGTGCATGACGGCGGGGACCAGCAGCATGCGGATGACGGTGGCGTCGAGGAAGAGCGCGGCGATCATGCCGAAGGCGATGTACTTCATCATGACGATGTCCGAGAACCCGAACGCCCCGGCGACCACGATCATGATCAGCGCCGCGGCGGTGATGATGCTGCCGGTGTGGGCGGTGCCGTCCTTGATGGCGTCGTCGGTGGAGGCACCCCGATCGCGGGCTTCCACCATGCGGGAGACCAGGAAGACCTCGTAGTCGGTGGACAGCCCGTAGACGATCGCGATGATGAGCACGAGGACTGGGCTCATGAGCGGGCCGGCGGTGAAGTTGAACAGGCCGGCGCCCACGCCGTCGACGAACAGGAGCGTCAGGATTCCCAGCGTTGCACCCAACCCCAGGATCGACATGATCACGGCCTTCGCCGGCAGAATCAGCGAGCCGAAGACTAAGGCCATGAGGATGAACGTGGCGACCACGATGTAGAGCGCCATCCACGGCAGCGTCCCGAGGAGTGCTTCGATGGATTCGACTTCCATCGCCGGGGTGCCCGCGATGTAGACGTTCACGCCCTCCGGCGGGGTGATCTGGCGCAGTTGGTCGATCACGGACTCGTTGAGCGAGCGGTCTTCGATGCCGGCGGACAGGACGGTGGTGCCGTCCTTTGTGGCCTGCGACGGGGAGAACCGTCCCGTCAGGCCTTCCACCTGGTTGGCTTGCTGGTACACGTCCACCAGCTGTTGGTTTGTGGCGCCTGTGACTACCAGCTTGATTGGTTCGGTGCGGAATTCGGGGAAGGAGTCGTCGAAAAGCGACTGTGCTTGGCGCGTCTCATTGTCCGGCGGCAGGTAGGTTTCGTTGATGCCGCCGAATTTGATGCCGACCAGCGGCAGGGTCAGGCCGATGAGCACCAGCGCCACACCCGCGGTGACCACCTTCGCGTGCCGCATCGCCCAGGCGGGGACGCGGTACCAGATCGTGTCCTCCAGGCGGCGGGCGGTGCGCGCGGTGCGGCGGACGGACCACGTGTCGATGCGCGGGCCGATCATGCCGAAGATCGCGGGCAGCACCGTCACCGACAGCAGCGCAGCCAGGCCGACGGCGGCGATTGCCCCGTAGGCCACCGACTTCAGGAAGGCCTGCGGGAAGATCATGAGGCCGGACAGGGCGACGGCGACCATCGCCGCAGAGAACACCACCGTCTTGCCGGCGGTCGCGGTCGTGGTGGCCACCGCTTGGGGGACGGCCTCGCCCTTATCCATCTCTTCACGGAAGCGCGACACCATGAACAGGCCGTAGTCGATGGCCAGGCCCAGGCCCAGCAGCGTGACCACGGACTGGGCGAACACGTTGACCTGCGCCACCCCGGCCAACAGTGACAGGATTCCCAGGGAACCCAGGATCGACAGGATGCCCACGATCAAGGGCATCGCCGCCGCCACGACGGACCCGAAGACGAACAGTAACAGGACCGCCACCAGCGGTAACGCCACCAGTTCGGCGCGCTGGATGTCGCGGGCCATGCCCTCGTCGAGGGCGTCGGCAACGGCGGTCGCGCCCGCAACGTGCGCGGTCACGCCTTCGGGCAGGTCTTGGGAGTGCAGGGAATCTTCGATGGCGCGGAAGTCGCGCAAGGTCTGTTCCCCGTCGCCGGCCAGGCCGATCGCGGCGAAAGCGCGCGTCCCGTCCTGTGTGAGCAGCTTCGCGTTGCGTGTATCAAAGTAGCTGGTCACGTGGGCGATCTCGGCCGGGTGCTCGGCCTTGAGGGCGGATAGTTCGTCGGCGATCGCGGTGAAGCGCGCCGGGTCGCTCAGTGGGCCGGAGGTGGATTCGTAGACCACCACGACGTCGCCACTGTTGTCGCGCCCGAACGTCTCCAGTTCGATCTGCGCGCCGATCGTGGAGTCGGCACCGGGGTCTTCCCACCCTTCCTGGCTGAGCCGATTGCCCAGCTGGGTGCCCCATATGCCGTAGAGGGCCACGATGATCGCGACCACCACGATGGGAATAATCCGTCGGTGACGGTAGGAAAAGTGCCCCCATTTTTCAAACATGGTTCTCCTTCATGCTTTACGACGCCCTTACGGAGGGGCGTCGAGAAGCAAAAAATTAGTCCAGCAGTGCTGACAGCGGGCGGAACGGTTGCAGCCAGGCACCCTCGTCGGGCAGGTTGTCCAGGTTGATGCGCGGCAGCGGCTCGCGGAAGACGCCGGGGATGTCCTCCAGGTCCACGAATTCGATGGTGGGATCTGCGACTGCCCAGGCGGCATGCTCGTGGAAGCCGAGCACCGTCACCGGGATATCCTGGCTGGCCAGGGTCTGGATCGTGGAGTGGAAATTCTGGCCGTCGGCGCTTGCGACGACCACTCCGGTCAGCCCGCCTTCTTCGAAGCGGCGGCGGATGTGGGCCACCATGTCCGGGTCCACGTCCGAATCTTCGCTGAGCTTCGGCTTTGCGAACACCGCGAAACCCACGTTACGCAGCGCCTCCACCCACGAGCGGATCGATTCCGCCCCGCCCGGGGTGACGTTGGTAAAGACCGTGGCCTCCGGCTCTACCGGCGTGCCCACCTGGTCGGCGCGCGCAGCGGCACGGCCTACCAGCCAGCGGCCCACCGCGTCGAAGCGGGGACGAAATGTGGCGTTCGGGCGCCCGCCCAGGATCGCCCCCAGGCCCATGTCTAGGTTTGGGGCGTCCCACACGAGCAGGAGGTTCTTCGCTGCATGCTCCTCCCCGAGGCGCGGCGTATGCGGGTGGCCGGCCTCGGCGGAGTAGTTGTGCATCGTTGCGTGAATATCGCTCATAGTTAAAGGCCTTGTATTAAATAGGAAATAGAGACTTCCCTACGAGCATACTTTGTACACGGCGATTATTTCTTCTCCCACAGGAATTCTGTAATGGTGTGATCCAGGTCCAGGCCGCGGCCTTCGAACTTGGTGATGACCTGCCGGTCCGTCAGAATCGGGCAGTCCGGCCAGTCCGCCACCGAGCCGCGGAATTCCAGGGCAGGTTCCACGTTCACGAGCTCTGAAATCCACTCGGCGTAGTCGGCGTGGTCGGTGGCCACGTGCAGGACGCCACCCTTCTTCAGGCGGCTGGCAATAAGGTTGAGGGGCCCGGATTGGATGATGCGTCGCTTGTGGTGGCGGGCCTTCGGCCACGGGTCGGGGAAGAAGATGCGCACGCCGTCCAGCGACTCGGGCGCGATCATGCGGTTGAGCACCTCGATGCCGTCGCCGCGGACCATGCGCACGTTATCGGAACCCTGGCGCAGCAAGGCTCCCATGAGTTTGGCCAGGCCCGGCTTGTAAATCTCGACCGCGATCACGTTGGTGTCCGCCTCGAGCGGTGCCATGGCGGCGGTGGAGGTGCCGGTGCCGGAACCAATTTCGACGATCGTCTTTTCGGCGTCGCGGCCGAACCAGGCGGGGACGTCGATAAGCTGATCTTCGACCAGGCGGCCCCACTGTGGCCACCACGTCTCCCACATTTCCTCCTGGTTAGGGGTCAGGGTGCCGCGGCGGAAGGACATGGAGCCGAGGCGCGGGTAGTCGAGCCCGTCGTTGAATTCGGATTGCAGGGGGCGGCCGTGGGGAAGTTCGCCCACTCCGCGGGTGTTGTCAGTACTCATCGCTGCTTATTGTTCCCTGCTACCCTAGGTGGAGACAACTCGAGGGGGAAAGAGTGCTTATCGACGACTGGCTCGCCCAGCACACCACAAACACCGACGTCACGCGCGCGCTGGCCGCCGCGCGTTCCGACCTGCGCGGCCCGCTCCGCGTAGGAGCCTGCACCCTGGACGGCCCCGCCCCATGCGCGGCCGCCCCGGTGCACGTCACCTGGCCGGTCCTGGGCACGGGAACCGGCATTGACCTGTGCTTTATCATCCACGCCGGGCGTTTGCCCGCGGCGGCCGCCGCCCGGTTACGCGCGCCGGTCCCCGGGCCGGTGCTACACGTCGTGGACTCCGCGGCCGCGATCACGCCCGACCTTATCGACTCGCTGCGCCCCGCCGTGGACCAGGCCCGCGAAGCCATGCTGGCCGCCCAGTGCGAGGCCCTGGCCTACCGGTTCCCGGCCGCGCGCGGACTGGCGGCGTTCACCGCCCCGAGGCCGGTCGGGCCGACGCGCACCGTCGTGGTGACCGGCCCGCCCGACGCGCCCGTCGCCGAGGTGGCGGAGTCGCTGCGCGGGGTAGTGGTCGTCGCCGATGTTCCCGACCCCGACTGCGTCATCGCCGTCGCCCCGCCGGGCGGCTGGGACGGCGCGGAACTCGCGGACCTGCCCCGACCCCTGGTCTCCACCGCGCCCGGGCCTTCCGACGTCACCTTCTGCCCCGTCGAGCGCCTCCCAACCTGGCTACCCGACTACCTGGCCCGCGAAGCCCCGCGAGCACCCGCTGTGCCCGCCCGGGCGTGGCGCCACGCAGCCCGCACGCTGACCACCTGGTCTGCGGCCGCCGTCCCCGCGCCCGGGTGGGGTGCCGTCGTGTGCCACGCCCCCGTCCAGAGTGGCGTCGCGCTCGCCCTGGGTCTGTTGGCGTGTGCCGTCATCGGCACGTGGTGGGCGCCCGCCGTCGGAACGCTCGTCGGTGGGGCGCGGTGGTGGATGGTCTACCGGGCCGCCCGCGCCGAACTCCACGCTCACCTGCGCGACACCGCCCTCCTGCAGCCGGGGCCCGCCGTCGAATGGCTGCGCCACAACGCCACCAAAGCCGCCACCTATATATAAGGACAATCATGGACTTCCTCGACCACTTCACCGAATTCGCAGATTTTTCCGGCGACCTGGAGCACGACGCCTCCGACTCCTTGGCCCTGACCACCTCCGATGGCCTGACCCTGTTCTCCGACTTGGACGGCGACGGTATCGCTGACCATGCCGTTCACATCGACGCCGATGGCAACACCACCGAGTTCCGCACACCCACCACCTGGATCACCCCCGAATTGGGGCAGTAGGGGCCCGATTTCGGACACATAGACCACAGCCGGGTGCGTGGCTGTTTATCCGCAACCTGCATTTTCCCCATCTCCTGTGACCGCCGACACGTGGGTAGTTTTCACACTTTGTTTAACAAATAGATAATCTCGAGTGTGAAGAAGCCTTTTGCTGCACCCTCGACAACAGGAGATGTACATGACCTCTGGCATTAAAGGACTCGTAGGCGAAGCTCCTACTCAGAACCAGGAAATGCTTTCCTGGATCGCAGAATCCGTAGAACTCTTCCAACCAGAGCGGGTCGTATTTGCTGACGGTTCCGACGAAGAATGGGAGCGCCTGACCTCCGAACTCGTCGAGGCCGGAACGCTCATCAAACTCAACGAGGAAAAGCGCCCGAACAGCTTCCTCGCCCGTTCCAACCCATCCGACGTCGCCCGCGTCGAATCCCGCACCTTCATCTGCTCCGAAAAAGAAGAAGACGCAGGCCCCACCAACAACTGGGCCCCACCTGCGGCGATGAAGGAAGAAATGCTGGAGCACTTCCGCGGCTCCATGCGTGGACGCACCATGTACGTCGTCCCATTCTGCATGGGCCCAATCAGCGACCCTGACCCCAAGCTGGGCATCCAGCTCACCGACTCCGCTTACGTAGTGCTGTCGATGCGCATCATGACCCGCATGGGCGCCGAGGCCCTCGACAAGATCGGGCCAAACGGCGATTACGTCCACTGCCTCCACTCCGTCGGCGCACCACTGGAACCAGGCGAAGAAGACGTCCCATGGCCATGCAACGACACCAAGTACATCACCCAGTTCCCGGAAACCAAGGAAATCTGGTCCTTCGGCTCCGGCTACGGCGGCAACGCCATCCTGGCGAAGAAGTGCTACGCGCTGCGCATCGCCTCCGTCATGGGCCGCGAGGAAGGCTGGATGGCTGAGCACATGCTCATCCTGAAGCTCACCTCCCCAGAGGGCAAGGTCTACCACGTGACCGGCGCCTTCCCATCCGCCTGCGGCAAGACCAACCTCGCGATGATCACCCCGACCATCGACGGCTGGTCCGCGGAAGTCGTCGGCGACGACATCGCCTGGCTGACCCTCCGCGAAGATGGCCTCTACGCCGTCAACCCCGAAAACGGCTTCTTCGGCGTCGCGCCGGGCACCGACTACAAGTCCAACCCGATCGCCATGAAGACCATGGAGCCAGGCAACACCCTGTTCACCAACGTTGCGCTCACCGACGACGGCGACGTCTGGTGGGAAGGCATGGGTGAAGCCCCCGACCACCTCATCGACTGGAAGGGCCGCGACTGGACCCCGGACTCTGACGAGAAGGCCGCCCACCCGAACTCCCGCTACTGCGTCGCAATCTCCCAGTGCCCAACCGCAGCCCCAGAGTTCGACGACCCACGCGGCGTGAAGATCGACGCCATCCTCTTCGGCGGACGTCGCCCGGACACCGTCCCGCTGGTCACCGAGGCGAACAGCTGGGAACACGGCACCATGATCGGCGCCCTCTTGGCTTCCGGCCAGACGGCCGCCGCCGAGGGCACGGTCGGCGCGCTGCGCCACGACCCGATGGCGATGCTGCCGTTCATCGGCTACAACGCCGGCGAGTACCTGCAGAACTGGATCGACATGGGTGAGAAGGGCGGCAACAAGCTGCCGAAGATTTACCTGGTCAACTGGTTCCGCCGCGGCGACGACGGCCGCTTCCTGTGGCCTGGCTTCGGCGAGAACTCCCGCATCCTGAAGTGGATCGTGGACCGCATCGAGGGCAAGGTTGGCGCAGAGGAGACCATCGTCGGTCAGACGGCCCGCGCCGAGGACCTAGACCTGGACGGTCTGGACACCCCGATCGAGGACGTGCGCGAGGCTCTGTCTGCGCCGGCGTCCGACTGGTCGAACGAGGTCGACGACAATTCCGCATGGCTGACCTTCTTGGGCCCACGTGTTCCGCAGGAAGTGTGGAGCCAGTTCGAGGAACTGAAGAAGCGCATCGCCGCAGCAAGCTAGCTAGCGTTGGCGTTTACTGACCCCCGCTCCGTGCGGGGGTTTCCTGCGTTTGCGTACGCGTAAGGGGAGATCCACACGGTTCCGTCGGCGGTGCGTTCGATGTAGCCGCGGCCGTTGCCGAGGCGGGCGTCGTCGTTAATGCTGTTGTGGTATTCGCATAGTTTGACCAGGTTTTTCATGTTGGTGTCGCCGCCGTCTTTCCATGCTGTGATGTGGTGGACTTGGCAAAAGTCGGCGCCTTTGTTGCAGTCTGGCCAGGCGCAGGTGGGGTTTTCGGCGGCGGCCATTTCCCGTTGTTTGTCGCTGGCGAACCGGGAGAGTCGGTACAGGTTGACGGGCCCTTGTTCGGGGTGGGCGAGCATGAGGTAGCCGCGGTCGGCGAGCACGCGGTTGACGTAGTCGGCGCCGGTGATGGTGGCGCCGTTGGTCAGGCGGATGGTGATTTCTTCGCCGTCGCCGTCGATGATTTGGTCCAGTTCATCCAGGGTCAGGACGGCTGTGGTGGTGGTGGGTTGGCGGGAGAGGTTGCCGTCGAAAAGCTTCTCGACGTCATCGTAATCATGGATATGCGCCCGCAAGTCATGGATTGTGGCGTTGTCGCCGGTGATAGTCATGGAGGCCATGCCGTCGGAGTAGTGCTTTGTGGTGACCTCCGGGGTGCGTGCTGGCGGCGGTTCGAGGGCCTCGCGGCGGGTGCGGATGTGCGCGTACATCTTCGTGGCGTCCGGTTCCATGCGGCAGAGTTCCTCGCGGACTTGCCACGCGTGGAGTTCTTTCTTGAAGTTTGCGCCGGCGATGATCGCCAGGGTTGCTAGCGTGTGCCCGTTTTTGCGCGCGGAGGCGAGGCAGCGTTGTTGGTAGCGGCTAAAGCGGGTGCGTTTGAAGAAGACTTCGTGGCCTTTGGTCAGGGTGGTGATCCAGGTGGTCGGCAGGCCGAGCGCTTTCAAATAATCCTTGTTGGCGGCGGCTTCGAAGAGGGCTAAGGGCTGTGTGAGGGGTGTAAAAATATCCATACCGTTGACGCTAACCACTTTTGCCAGCGCGCGTCGGCGGGGCGGCGAAAACCTGTGGATAATGGTACGAACAGGGTAGTTATCCACAGGCTTGCTAGAGTTGGTGCCTATGACGACCCCCGAAATTTTTCGCCAGGACGCCGCCGAACTCCTGCCTGAACTGCAAGAATTCCGCCGCGACCTGCACCGCAACCCTGAACTCGGTAATAACCTGCCCCGGACGCAGCAAAAAGTGCTCGACGCGCTCGAGGGGCTGCCGCTAGAGATTACGGTCGGCGAGAAAATCACGTCCGTGACCGCCGTGCTGCGTGGCGGAAAGTCCACCGGCGCATCCGTCCTGCTGCGCGGGGACATGGATGCGCTGGCCGTCCAGGAGGAGACGGACGAACCTTTCGCCTCCGAGATCGACGGCCTCATGCACGGGTGCGGCCACGACATGCACACAGCCGGACTGGTCGGGGCGGCGCGTCTGCTGTGCGCGCACCGCGACGAGCTCGCCGGCGACGTCATCTTCATGTTCCAGCCTGGCGAGGAGGGCCCCGGCGGCGCGGAGCCGATGATCCAGGAGGGTGTGCTGGAGGCGTCGGGTTCCCGCCCGATTGCCGCATACGCCCTGCACGTGGGCCCGCAGGACAAGGGCACCTTCCACTACATTGACGGGCCGGTGACGTCGGCGACGAACAACGTCACGATCACCGTCCACGGCGTGGGCGGGCACGCGTCGAACCCGTCGGCCGCCCTGGACCCGGTGACCATCGCCGCGGAGATCATCCTGGCCTTCCAGACCGGGATCACGCGTGGCTTGTCGGCGCTGCGTCCGGTGGTCATTTCGGTGACGAACCTGCGTTCCGGCGACGGCGCCTACAACGCCATCCCGCGCGAGGTGGTTATGGGGGCCTCGGTGCGGGTCCTGCACAACGAGGACGTGGACCTCGTCGAGGAGCGCATGCGCCGCATCGCCGAGGGTGTTGCTGCTGCCCACGGAGCCACGGTGACCGTGGACTTTGACCGCTTGTACCCGGCGGCGGCGACGGACCCGGCGGAGAATCAGTTCGCTGCCCGCCTCTTCGGCGAGATGTTCGGCGAGGAGTGCCTGCGCCCGCTGGACGTCCCGTACATGGGCTCGGAGGATTTCGGCTACGTGCTCAAGGAGATTCCGGGCACGTTCATGTTCTATGGCGCCGGCTACGAGCACATCCCGGAGTCGGAGCGCGAGTGGAACCATTCCCCGTACGCGAAGTTCGACGATTCCGTCCTGGGCGACCAGGCCGCGGCGTTGGCAGCGGTGGCGTTTGAGCGTCTAAAGCACAATCAGTAGCACGGCCACCGAGCACAGCAGCAGCAGGGGCACGTCGCGCATGCCCACCTGCCGGGGCGTGATTTTCTCGCCGGCGCGCTGCTGCTTGGGGTAGTACCAGGCGCGCCACAGTGCCCATACCATCGCAATCGTGCCGCTTATCGACGTCGCCAGCACCGCACACATCACTGCCGCCACTGCGTGGTAGGCGATGGAGCCACGCCAGTAGGCGTCGTTGCGACGTTCGCGGATCATGGACTTCACGTAGGGGACGATGCCCGTGAAGTAGGCCGCGAGTAGGAAGGTGGCCTGGAAGGCTTCGCGGCCGAGGGGGAGGCCGGCGACCTGCATGAGGACGGGTAGGAGGAGGGCGGAGGCGATGGTCGTCGCGACGCCGGAGAGCGTGGAGCGGGCTCGGCCACGCAGTGTTTCCCACACGGCGATGGCCACGAGTGGCCCGAACCCGCACGCCCACCAGATCAACTCGGGTTGCAGGGCCAGGGCGGCGATGATCGCGACGAACGCGACGGCCCCGTACACGAGCACCGGCGGCAGGTAGTCGCGGCGGCGCGCCGCCGTGCGGGCGCGGGCGACCAGTCCGAAGGCGAAGAACGTGAAGTAGCCGAAGAACCACGACGCCATGATTGCCAGCCACGGCCACCCCACGGCTCCTTGCGCGACCACGACCACCGTGCCCAGGATTGCGGGGGTGACGAGCATCGCCCACGCCCCGTGTTGGTTCGGAACCCAGCCCTTCATAACTCCTACTTTCGTTTGACGACGAGGACTAGGTTACTCGTCAGGAATTCCCGCACACCCGGCACCCGTACCACCGGCCACGCCCACGACGGGTGGTAGCGCGGAAACGCAGCCACCACGTCGTAGTTGGAAGCCCAGCGGAGGCCGGCGGCGGCGGAGACGTCGAAAAGCGAAGTGCCGAACACGTTTTTTGGGTGGTGCCCGTGCTTGCGGGTGTACCGGTCGCGGGCGTACTCGCCGCCGAGGTAGTGCCACAGGCCGGTCTCGTGGCCGCCGAACGGGCCGAGCCACACCGTGTAACTCAGGACGACCAGGCCCCCGGGGCGGGTCACGCGCAGCATTTCCTCGCCCATCGCCCACGGCTTCGCGACGTGCTCCGCCACATTCGACGAATACGTCACATCAAACGCCTCGTCCCGGAACGGCAGCTCCAGCCCCGAACCGCGCACCGAAGCATGGCCCGTGATCCCGGCGGCGGCCATCTCCCCAACGTCCGGCTCCACCGACACGTACTCCGCCCCGCGCGCGGCGAACTCGGCGGCGAAGTACCCGGGCCCGCCGCCAACGTCGAGGACCCGGCCGAGGGGGACGGCGCAGTCGTCGCAGAGCGCGGCCACTAACTCGGCGGTGTCGGCGGCGAGGTGCCCGTAAAAACGGTCCGGGTCCGACTGCTCGAAACGGAAGTCGCTGAGCAGCCCGAACGCGCGGCGCAGCGTGGCAAAGCGGGCGGTGCGGGGAAGTTTGGCCATGCCCACCAGGCTACTAGGATGGGCAAAGATGAAAATTATTCTGTTGTGCTGGCGCGACACCGCACACCCGCAAGGCGGCGGCTCGGAACGCTACCTGGAGCGCGTCGGGGAGTACCTGGCACGGCAGGGCCACGAGGTGATCTTCCGGTCCGCGGCGTTCACCGACGCGAAACGCCAGCTGCAGCGCGGCGGCGTCACTTTCCAGCGCGCGGGCGGCAAGTACACGGTGTATCTGCGGGCGCTGGTGTCGTTGGCGGTGGGCCGGCTGCGGGGGGCGGACGTGGTCGTCGATACGCATAATGGGATCCCGTTTTTTGCGCGCCTGGCCACGCGGGCGCCGGTTGTGGTGCTCACGCACCATTGTCACAAGGAGCAGTGGCCGGTGGCGGGTCCGCTGCTGGGGCGGGTCGGGTGGTTTCTGGAGTCGCAGGTGGTCCCGCGCGTGTACCGGCGGGCGCGGTGGGTGACGGTCTCGCAGGCTAGCCGCGCCGAGCTGCCCGCGGTCCGCGACGTGACGGTGATCGGCAATGGGGTGGATCCGCTGCCTAACTTCCCGCGCCTGCCCAGTGATGGCCGCCGCCACCTGGTTACGTTGTCGCGTCTGGTGCCGCACAAGCAGATCGAGCACGCGATCGACGTGCTGGCACACCTGCCGGACGACGTGGTCCTCGATGTGATTGGTTCCGGCTGGTGGGCCGATGATCTGCGCGAATACGCGGCCCCGCTGAGTGATCGGGTGGTTTTCCACGGCCACGTTTCTGAATCGTTCAAGCACGCGTTGCTCGACCGCGCCGAACTCCACCTCATGCCGTCACGCAAGGAAGGCTGGGGGCTGGCGGTCACCGAAGCCGCGCAGCACGGCGTCCCCACCGTGGGTTACCGCAGCTCAGGCGGGTTGCAAGACTCAATCGACGACGGGGTCACCGGAGTGCTCGTGGACGTAGGTTCGCTTACCGACGCCGTCGTGAAGCTTCTTGACGACCCCACCCGCAGGAAACGCCTCGGCGCGGCGGCCAAGCAGAAGGCGGCCGGCATGTCGTGGAAGGAAACCGGCCGCGCTTGGGAGGAACTACTGCGTGACGTGCACGTGAATTCTTGGTAACGAACCCTGCGGACGGCCCGCAAACCGGATAGACACATAAGACGTACTACTTTTCTAGGAGGATTTTGTGTCTACTCTTCGTCGCGCCGTCGCCGTCGCCACCGCATGCGCCGCGGCAGCACTTGGAACGCAGGTCGCTGCCGCCCAGGGGCCGGCCCGTTTCACTATTTCCAACATCACCGATTTCCACGGCCACATCGAACTGGTCACGGATAAGAACGGCAACATCACCGAACCGGGCGCCGAACGCCTAAAGTGTGCCGTCGACCGCGCCACCGCCGGCAAGGCTTCCGCGTTCGTGTCCTCGGGCGACAACGTGGGCGGAACGCCGTTCGTGTCCGCGATCCTGGATGACGCGCCAACGATCGACATCCTCAACGCCATGGGACTGGAGGCGACGGCGGTGGGCAACCACGAATTCGACAAGGGCACCGCCGACCTGCGCGACCGTATCATGCCGGAGTCCAACTTCCCGACCCTCGGCGCCAACGTCGACGGCCTGGACATGCCCCCGTACTGGATCAAGGAGATGGACGGCGTCAAGGTCGCGTTCATTGGCACCGTCACCGACGACACCAAAAACCTGGTCTCCCCCGGCCTGATCGACGACGTCTCCTTCCGCGATGCCGTCACCGTGACCAACCAGCTTGCCGACGAACTCACCGCCTCCGGGGCCGCCGACGTCATCGTGGCGCTCATCCACGAAGGCGCCATGGAGACCAAGACGTTCTCCCCGAACGTCGACGTGGTCTTCGCCGGCCACTCGCACCTGGAGGTCCCGCCGACGGGCACCCAGCCGCTGGTTGTGCAGGCCGGCTCGTACAGTAAAAACCTGGCCAACGTTGACCTCGCCTACGACCGCGCCACCGACACGGTGACCGTCGAAAAGGCAGAAGTCCTGGGAGTGGACCAGATCGCCGACTGCCTCACCCCCTACCCGGAGATCGCGGCCCTCGTGCAGGAAGCCCAAGCCGCCGCTGACGTCGAAGGTTCCAAGGTCGTCGCCCAGTCCCCGGCGGCGTTCTACCGCGGGAAGAACGAAGGCGGCGACTCGGGCTCCAACCGCGGGGTGGAATCCACGCTCAACAACCTGCTCGCGGAGGTCGCGAAAGCGGGGATCACTAAGAACACCACCGTCACCGCGGACATCGGCGTCATGAACGCGGGCGGCGTGCGCGACGACCTGCCCGCCGGGGAGATCACGTACAAGGACGCGTTCTCCGTCCAACCGTTCGGTAACGACATCACCTACACCCGGCTAAGCGGCGCCGCCTTCAAGGAGGCACTGGAACAGCAGTGGAAGGACCCGGCCGCCGACCGCCCCGTCCTCTCCCTGGGAGTTTCCAACAACGTGTCCTACACCTACGACCCGAAAGCCCCGCAGGGTAGCCGCATCACCTCGGTGACCGTCGACGGCCAACCGCTCGACCCGGCCAAGGAGTACGTTGTGGCGGGCTCCACCTTCCTGCTCGGCGGCGGGGATAACTTTAAAGCTTTCACGAAGGGCACCCCGCTGCCGTCGACAGGCTTCATCGACGTGACCGCCTTCAACGAGTACCTGGCGGGTACGCCGGACCTCGCGCCCCGCGGCGGCCAGTCCAACGTGGGTATTCACCTGCCGGAGGCCGTCCGGGCTGGCGAGGAGGTGACCGTCGAGCTGAATTCGTTGATGTACACGCAGGGCGAGACGGCCCAGCAGGTCACCGTGGAGCTCGCCGGCGCGACCGCAACCGCCGACATCACCCCCGATTTCGGCCCGGCAGGCTACGGGGAGGCCGGCACAGCGACCGTCACCCTCCCGGTCCCGGCGGACGCGGCAGGCGAGCAGGTTCTTCGCGTCACGACGGACGCCGGCACCGACGTCACCCTCCCTGTGGACGTGAGCGGCGGGGATTCCAACGATTTCCTCACCGGTTCCGCGGTCGGCTCATCGGCGGGCGTGTTCTCTGTGGTGGCGGTGGTGTTTGGCCTGATCGCAGCCGCTGCACCGTTGATTGCGGACCGCGTGCGCCCGATTTTGGGGCAGTTCGGGATCCGGATTTAGCGCTGCGACACGTCGCCGGTTAGCCGCGCCACGGACGCGAAGACCGACGGACGCAGGGCCGCCACAAAGCCTCCCGTGAACACGGCTACGACTAGGAACATCACCAGCCCGGTGAAACCTTCCTGGTTCGTGGCCGCAAACATGTGATTCAGGTTGGTCAGTGCCCCGGTCAAGAAGACGAGCGCCACGTGCACCACGATGAACACGACGAAGAACACCATGACCGGGAAGTGCAGCACGCGGGCCTGGTCCTTGGTGAAGAACGTCCACTTCGCCGGCCAGAGGGGGCTCAGGCGCAGGCCGGACACGATCGCCAGCGGGGCGGCGATGAAAATCACCGCAAAGTACATCAGCTGCTGGAGTCCGTTGTAGTGGATCCAACTGTCGTGGGTGGGCCAGTCGAGGCTCGCGTATTGCAGGCCGGCGGACAGGGCGTTCGGGAAAACTTCCCAACTGGAGGGAACCACGCGCGCCCACTGGCCCGTCACTATGAGGAGAATGACGAAAATGACGCCGTTGAGGAGCCAGAGGGCGTCGATAAGCATGTGGAACCAGGTGGTCAGGGTCAGTTTCGGGCGCGTTTTCCCGCGGGGGCGCCAGTAGCCGGCCGGACGGGTTTCGCGGCGCACGATGATGCCCGTGCGGATGATCCCGGCCATCAGGAAAATATTCAGCGCGTGTGCCCACGACGCCCACCACGGCACCCCGACCGGCGCGTCGGCAGGCATGGGGGCGGCGCCGTCGTAGCGGTCCAGGAATGCGGCGCCGGCGTCGGTGCCCAACCACCAGCGCGAACCCAGCACCGCGGCAGCCAGCAGCACGACGGCGCCGACAATCCACGGCCACACTGCCCGCTTCTCGACGACCGGTTCCTCCGGCGTCGCCGCCGGTTCTGGAGTTGGCGCGACGGGAGTGGGGGCGGGCGCGGCCGCGGGCGGCGCGGCGGCCGGCGGAACCGCAGCAGGCGGGACCGCAGCGGGCGGGACAGCGGCCGGCGGCGCGGCAGCCGGCGGCGCGGCAGCAGGAGGAACGGCTGGCGGCGGGACGGCGGCTCCCGGCGGGGTGGGTGCCGGTGGGGTTGGGCGGTTGTCGGTCACCGTTGTGTCCTTCCTCTGGTCGCGGTTAAAGCCCTTCTACTGTATCCGGCGGTTAGCGGTATGACCAGCCACCAGGCTGCCAGGAGAAGGAGGGCGGGCCAGCGTGTGGGTGGTTTTCCGCCGGGTTTGGCTAAACATTCACCGGTCGCCGGGTCCACGACGGTGCCAACCCCGAGCTCGTGCAGCCGGGCCAGGTCGCGGGCTTCCCACGCGGCGTCGGCGTCGGCCCACTCCGGGGTGGGCTTATCGACGACCACGCCATCCACTCGCAGGCCCCCGGGGTAGAGGGCGTCGGTGGTTTTGAACCAGGGGTTGATGAGGGGCCCGTCGATAAGCGTGGTCGCGCCGGGCAGGAATACGGTGCCTTCCGCGCACGCGCTGTGCGGGGTGTCTAGCGCGGCGGGGCGCAGGGCGGCGAGTTGGGCGGGCGCGCCGACGAGATTCGCGCACGCCAGCACCAGCCCTATCGCGGCGACGGGTGCCGGCCGGATGTGCGCGGCCAGGATGACCGCCGCCGGGATGCCCAGGAGGAGGAATTTGTGGGCGTCGCGGGCCAAACCGGCCCCGGGGATCGTGGTGAGGACCCATTCCCACGCCCCGGGCGCGAGCACCGCGAAAAGTGGAACGCCGATGGCCACCACGCCCAGGAACGCCGCGCTTGCGGGAAGTCCCCGCCACCCGGCCAGCAGGACGCACGCCAACGCCACCCCGACCCACACCGGCACCCCGGCGATTAAGTCCGCGTTCCAGATCCCGGACCCGCCGAACAATGCCCACCCGTCGCGGGGCGCGAACGCCCGCACCGATTCCGCGCTCACCGGCGCGCCGGGGGAGACCAGCGAAGGCACCAGCCACGGCAGGCACAGGACCACGCCCACGGGAAGGGCGCGCCCCCGGGAGGATACTACGCCTGCCAGCACGGCGAAGACGGCGCCCGTCGGGCTAAGCGTTGCCGGCCACATGAGCGCCCACTGGGCGAGATGACGCCTGGTCACGCCCAGGTAGACGATCCCGGGGAGCAGCCACCCGCACAGCACCAGCGACCAGTGGCCCTGCGCCAACCTCTCCAGAACGGCGGGCGACCAGCAGGCCACGAGCATGGCAAGGGCCGTGGCCCACGGTCCGGCGGCCGCGCGGCGCGCCCACGCGACCGCAGCGCCCACAGCTGCGCACGCCCCGGCTACCAGGAGCAGGCGCACCACCCACGACGCCGGCACCACCGCGCCGATCACCGCGAGGACGGCGTCTTGGGGGGTGGCGCGGGCGGCGTCGTGAAGCCCGAGAGCGTGCCCGGTCAGCCCCGGGTGATCGAGGACCAGCATGTCCCTGTGCGCGAGCACCCCCGGCCCCGCCAGCACGAGCGCGAGTGGCCCGACGAGAATGGTGGCCCACGCCCACAGCAGGATCACCCGCGCGGACATTTACAGGCTTCCGCGGCGATTACGCAAAATCTCGACGACCGCCCGCGCCACAACCACGAGCAGCAGGAACTTGCACACCCACGACAGCAAAGCCAGGTTGCGCTTCGTGGAGATCACGTCTTGGGCGTAGGCCTCCTGGGTGGCGCGGGTTTCGGCGTCCCAGTTGAGGTTCGCGGAGAAGGCGGAGCGGCTGGAGTGCGGCTTCAAAGCGTCACCGTGGGCGTCTTCGTCGTCGGCGGCGAGGTAGAGGTGCATGATTTCGTGGCTGTCCACGATCTCGCCGGACTGTGGTTCCACGAGGAGTTCGCGGGTGGCCGTGTAGTAGGTGTTGACCTCCACCAGGTCCTCGGGTTTGAGGCCGCGGCGGGTGCGCTCGGGGGCGTCGAAAAGCTGGGCGGCGGGCAGTTCCATGGTGGAGAAATTGATGTTGGACACCCGGTGGTCGGGCTGGCCTTCGTAGACGACGCGCCGCGGTTCAAGGGTTTGGGCGAACCGGTAGACCGTCATCCCGGAGTCGGTGGTGGTTTCTTCGACGAAGTCCAGCGGCTCAGAGGTCATGGCCAGCCGGTCGTAGTATTCGTAGGACTTCTTCTCCGTCACGGAGGGGAAGAAGTATTGGACGCCGTCGCGGGTGGAGTTGCTCATCAGCATGCCACTGCTGGCGCGTGGGATGGAGATCATCAGGGACGCGTCGGGTTCAGCGACCGGCATCCGGGAGCTCTTTTCCAGGCGGACCTGGTCGGTGAGCTCGGCGACGGCAGTATCGCCGTTCTTGACGCGGATGAGGGCGTTGATGTCGACTTCGTCAGATTCCTCGGCTTCGACGGTGACGGCGTCGTACGCAATGTGCAACACCCCGGGGTCGGACCAGCAGTGCAGGGGAGAAAGGTAGCCCTTGTCGCAGCCGGGTTGGTCTTTGGCCCAGGTTGGGACGTCGTCGAGGGCGTGCGCGCTGAGCGCCAGGACGGTGGTTTTCGTCGGCTCCATGGTCACGTGCCGGGAAATGCCGACCGGAAGTTGCGACATATTTTGCAACCGCCACCGCGGGATCACGTCGCCTGCCAGCAATAACAGCACGGCACTGATGGCCAGGTACACAAGGACGAGCCGACACTTGCGGCTCAAGCGGCCGCGCAGCGCCTCGACGGGCCCCGGCTGCACACCGGCGTATTCCGGCATGCGTGAGTCAGTGCTCATGGACCAGGGGCTCCTTTTTTACTTGTGCTGGGCGTTCTTGCACGTATCCTAGTAGAACTATGGTCAATCCTCCCAACGCCCGGTTTAATGCCCACTTGCAGGGGGTACGCGCGGTGGCCGCGGTGGGGGTACTGGTGACGCACGTGGCGTTCCAGACGGGCCTGGACGCCCGGTTTCCGGTGCTGGGCCGGTTAGATTTTTTCGTGGCCGTTTTCTTCGCGCTGTCGGCTTTCGTGCTGTGGCGGGGGAAGCGGCGTTCGGTGTCTAGCTATTATCGACGCCGCTTCGCCCGCCTTGCGCCCGCCTACCTGACGTGCGTGGTCCTGGTGCTGGCACTGTTCCCGGTGGCGTTTGGTGCCACCCCGGCGCAGGTGTTTGCCCAGCTGACGGGAACCCAGATTTACGTGCCGCACGGCCTGGTCGGGGGTTTGACGCACCTGTGGTCCCTGTGTGTGGAGTTCGCGTTTTACCTGGTGTTCCCGCTGCTGCTCCGGTTGCCGGTGTGGTTGGTGCTGGTTGGCGGGGCGGCTGGTTTTGTGTGGCCGTGGATGATTCCGGCGGACCCGGGGTCGGTGAACCTGCAGATTTGGCCGCCGTCCTACGCGCCGTGGTTTGCGGTTGGGATTCTTGCCGCCGAGCTGGAGCGGCGTGGGGTTCCGTCCTGGTTGCGGGCCGTGCTGCGCCCGCGGGCCGCGTGGTGGGCCGCAGCGGCGCTGGTGGCGTGGGTGGCTAGCCGCGAGTGGTTCGGGCCCGTGGGTTTGGAGCACCCGACGCCGGCGGAATTCAACGCCCGCATCGCGGCCGGGACGGTGTTCGCGGTGGCGGTCGTCTGGCCGTACGCGCTCGTGCCGCGCGGCGGGAGCCTCCTGACTACCGCGCCGGTGCAGAAAGTAGGCGACTGGTCCTATTCCTTATTCCTCTGGCACGTCGCGGTGTTGTCGGTGGCGTTCCCGGTGGTCGGCGTGCCCGAATTTAGTGGGTCGTTCCTACCGGTCCTTGCGGTGACTCTTGCCGGCTCGTTGGTGGTGGCGGCGTTGTTCTACGAGGTGGTGGAACAGCGCACGCGACCGCGGCAAGGCCCAGTAGAGCCAGCGCCGTAGTGTGCCCGGCGTAGTTGTCGGCCGGCCACGGGGCGCGCGCCAACCAGGTCGCGGCGATGCCAAGCAGCACGCAGGTTAGTGGGGCGGCGCGCAGCGTGGTCCAGCGCAGCACAGCCCACGTGCCCAGGACGGCGGCGAGCCCGGCCCAACCACTGATCGCCGCGCCGGCCACCGCGACGAGCACCGGCGCGACCCAACCCGGCAGCGCGCCCTCGCCCACGGCAGCCGGCCGGCGTGCTCCCCACGCGCACACGGCCACGGCAATCAGGGCCAACGCGCCGCCGCCGAGCAGCGACCACCGGTACCAGGAGTTGCCGGCGAAGTCGGCGCCCACGGTGGCTTCCGGGTCGGCGGTGGGGAGGGCGCGGACGTGGGCGTCGATAAGCGTTCCGGGCAGCCCGGGACCGGCGGCGCGTTGCGTCACCCAGACAGGCTCGGCGGCGGGGGCGGGCGTGTCGGTGTCCAGCCACACCCAGGCGGAGTCGGTGCGCAGTTCGTGGCGGCCGTCCAGGCGCAGGCTCGCGCCGGGTTCCACTTCGCGGCCGTCGATGGTGACGGGCCCGGGCGCGCGGAGGGTGTAGTCGCCGTGGGCGGTGACGATCCGGTGCAGGTGCCCGGTGCGCGGCAGCAGGTCCTGCAGGATGATGTCGCCCGGCCCTTCGACCTCGATGACGCGCCGCAGCGGGCTGACCTCGGCGATCCCGACCCGCTCGGTGAGCGTGATCCGCCCCGCCGGCACGTCGCGGGGGATGCCGCCCCGCAGGTGGGTGGGGGTATCTCCCACGAGGACGGTGGTGTCGTCGGTGGCTGTGATGCTTATCGACGACCCCGCCTCCACCTCTATCCACTCGCCCGCACCGGCGCCGGCGGTTGGCCACCACGCGGTGTCGGGGTTGCCGTCGGCGAGCGCATTCAGCGACTGGCCTGGGTTGGGCCCGCCGAAGCTGGTGGCGTCTGCCGCGGAGCTGCTGGCGCGCACGTGGCCGCCGGTTTCGGTGACGGGGATGGGGTCGGCGTGGCTGGGGTAGTCGGCCACCCGGTTGGCCACGTCCGCGCCCTCCGACGGGTGGGCCAGCGGCGCGGACGCGTCGCCGGAGCCGTAGTTGCGCGCCACGAGCAGCGGCGTGTCCGTGGTGATGTGCGCCGGCTCGCCGGGGCCGGCCAGGCGCATGTGTTCGGTCCCGGTGATGGCGCGCACGAGGGCGACGGCTTCCTCGCCGCCGGCGACGGTCGGGTAGTCGCGCGCCCACGTCGGGCCCGCGCCCGAGTCGACGACCACCACGTCCACCTCCCCAAACCGGTGCACGTCCCCCAGTTCGTGCAAGCGTTCCCGCTGCTCATCGGGGGTGTCCTCGCGCAGGACCAGGATCCCGAACCCGGCCGCGGTCAGCGCGGTGGCCTGGCCCTCTGGTGGTAGGGAATCCTCGGCGAGGACGGCCATAAGACCGTCGAGGCCGCGGATCGCTTCCGGCGCGATAAGCGGCACCGCGTCGCGGGTGGCCCACGGCACGTCCAGCAGGGGTTGGAGGACTTCGTCGCGCGTCCACCCCCAGTCCTGGCGGGCAAAAGGCGCGGGCGGGACGATGAGCGTGCGCGTCTCCTGGCCGTGCTCGTTAATGAAGTTCGCGGCCTCCTGCCAATAGGCGGGGACCTGCGCGTAGTGGCCCTCCGGGAGGAGGCGGCCGGTCCACGCCGGCGCGCACGCCACCGCCACGACCGCCACCCCGGCCGCGAACTTGACCGGGCGCAGCCCGTGGACCACCGCCGCGAAGCCGACCGCCAGGGGCAGCCGGATCAGGGGGTCGAATTTGTGGACGTTGCGGAAGGCGGCCAGCGGGCCGTCGAGAAGCGGGATGGGGAGCGCGCACACCGCAATCAGCCCTACGGCCAGCATGGCCACCCACATCGGGCGGCGGCGCACACCCACCAGACCGACGGCGGCGACGGCGATCGTGGCGACCACGAACACCGGCGACGTCACCAGCAGGTGGCCGGCGGCGCGCTCGGTGTCCACGAACGGCGTCCAATGCGTGACCCCGCGGAGCACTTCGACCGGGTTCGTCCACGCGGTGGTCACGGTCGCGGATTCGATAAATTCCGTGAACGGGGCGGCGAAACGGCCCATGACCAGCAGCGGGCCGATCCACCAGGCGCTCACCGCTACGCAGCCGGCACCCCAGGCGAGGAAACCGCGCCATCGCTTCGACCACAGCAAGACCACGGCCGCGGGTACGCACGCGGCGATCGTCGCGGTGGCGTTGACCGCGCCCATACACGCCACCGCCAGCAGCGAACGCGCCAGCGCCGGCCAGCCGCGCGCCCTAATCAGTGGGGCCACGACCCACGGCGCCAGCATCACCGGCCACGTCTCCGACGAGATCGCGGTCAACGTGGTGAGAGTACGGGGGCTCAGCACATACACCGCCGCCGGCAGCAGCGCCCCCCAGCCGCGGAACCCCAGGCGCCCCAGCAGTACCAGCATGCCGGAGAAGCCGACCCCTACAACCAGGGTCCACCAGCAGCGTTGCGCTACCCAGTCGGGGAGGAAATCAGTCAGCGCAAAGAAAAGGCCCTGCGGCCACAGGTAGCCGTAGGCCTGATTTTGGATTTGCCCGAGGGTAAAAACGTCCGTGTACGCGGACGCTGCGCCGGCCAGGAAGCCCCACGGGTCGGCGGCGAGGTCGTGTTTTGTGTCGGCGGCGACGCGCCCCCACGGTTGCGTCCACGCGATGAGCGCAGCGAGCAGCCAGGCGGCGGCGTGCCGCGCCCCCGCGCGCATTTATTCGCCGCGGGAGCCGTATTCGGGGCCGCCTTGGACGGCCTGGTCGGCGGGGACGGCGTGGCCCTGCGGGACGGAGTCGGAGGTACTGAAGGTTGCGATTCCGAAGATAGCCACGACTCCGAGGCCGGCGCCGACGATTGCGCTGGCCAGCGCGGGGCCGGTGGTGCGGCGGGTCAGTGAGTCTGTGACAAAAGGCATGGTAGCTAGCCTAGCATTTAGTCTTCGTCGTCTTCGGGCGGGACGACGAGGATGGGGATGCCCGCGTTTTTCACCAGGGAGTCGGCGGTGGAGGTCCGCCACCAGGAGGAGACGCCGCTGATGGCTTTGGTGCCGGTGACTAGGCAGGTGGGTTGGAGTTGTTCGGCGGCGTCGAGGATGGCGGACCAGACAGACGAGGCCGTTTCCACGATGTGGGCCCGCGCGGACAGGCCCAGTTCCTCGGCCAGTGCTTGGCCGTCGCGGGCGACGTCGCGGGCAATTTCGAAGGCGGGGTCGCCGCCGTCGGTGCTGTGGGTCCAGTCGCCTTGGTGCATGCCGCTCATGCCGGCGGAGCGGGCGGCTTGGCGGGCGGCGGGTTCCCAGACGGTGAGGATGTCTACGTGGTCGGTTTTCAGGAGCTGGGCGGCCCAGGTGAGGGCGCGGCGTGCTTCCTCGGAGCCGTCGTAGGCGATAAGGGTGGTGTTTGTGGAATTCATCGCAAACGAGTGTAATGAGTGTTTATGGGCGTTTCAGGGAAATCGGTATTGGTGCAGGTCACTGTGGTGGCCGCGCTGGTGGGAGGGTGCGGGTCCCCGGACCGCTTCTCGACGCCCCCAGCGCCCGAAACTACCGCCGCTTCCCAGCTCACGGACCCTGCCGAACTGCGCGCGACGTTGGCGTCCTTATTAATAGTGGGCGTCACGGACTTCGATTCCGCGCGCGCCGCCCTGGAACAGGGGGTGGGCGGGATTTTTATTCCTAGTTGGGCTGACCCGGCCCTGCTTACCGAACCTGGCCGCGACATTGCAGCGCTGAAGGAGGCGGTGGGCCGCGAGTTTGATGTGGCCATCGACTTCGAGGGCGGCCGGGTGCAGCGCCACGCGGAGGTGCTCGGCGGTTCGCCGGCGGCGCGTACCCTCGGCGACTCTAAGACGGCCGACGAAGTCCGCGACGCCGCCCGCGCCGTCGGGGAGCGCCTGCGCGCCCGGGGGATCACGGTAGATTTTGCGCCCGTCGCGGATGTAGACACCGCGGGCCTGGACATCGTGGGTGACCGTGCTTTCGGCAACGAAGCCGCCAAGGTGGGCCAATACGCCGGGGCGTTCGCTTCCGGGTTGGAGGATGCGGGGGTGGATGCCGTCATGAAGCACTTTCCGGGGCACGGCGCCGCCAGCGGGGATACCCACCTGGGGCCGGCCGTCACCCCGCCTGTGGAACAGCTCGCCCGCCTCGACGGGGCGGCGTTCGCACAACTGCTCACCGAACACCCAGACGTGGGCGTGATGATGGGCCACCTCAACGTGCCGGGCTTAAGCACCGGGGACCTGCCCGCCACCGTGGACCCCGCCGTCTACGAGTACCTGCGCTCCGGCGCGTACGGCGGGCCCGCCTACACCGGCGTGGTGTACACCGATGACCTCTCCGGCATGGCCGCCATCACCGACCGGATGTCCACCCCGCAGGCCGTGCTCGCCGCCCTGAAAGCGGGGGCCGACCGCGCCCTGTGGTCCACCGGCGACCAGGTCCAGGAAACCGTGGACCTCCTCGAGCAGGCCGTCACTTCTGGGGAGCTGCCCATTGAGCGCGTGGTGGCTGCCCGCGACGCCGGCGAGTAGCCTGTACAGGGTGCAGAAGACGTTTAAAGTACTGGCAGGGATCATCGTAGGCCTGATCGGCATCGCCGGATTGGCCTATGCCGCAGACGTTCTCACGTCTCAAGGCGCTGTTCCCCGCGGCGCTACCGTCGGCGGCGTGGCCATCGGAGGTATGGACCGCGACGAAGCCGCCGCCACCCTCGAGCGCGAACTCGGCGACGCCAACACCCAACCGGTGATCGTCCGCGCCGGCGAATTGGACTCCCGCGTGGTTCCCGCCACCGCGGGCATCAGCCCCAACTGGGAGGCCACTGTCGAAGGGGCCGGCCAGCAGTCGTGGAACCCGGTCACCCGGTTGCGCGGATTCTTTGCCACGTACGAGGTGCCGGTGGCATCGGACGTCGATAAGCAGGCCCTGGAGCCGGAGCTCGACCGCCTCACCGCCGACCTGCAGCGCGAACCCCGCGACGGCGCCGTCTGGCTCGACGGCGGGCAGGTCCGCACCGAGGAACCGTTGGACGGGCAGAACGTCGACCGCATGGACCTGACCTCCGCGCTCGTCGAAGGGTGGGCCGACCCCGAGGGAGTGCTTCTCGACGCCACCACCACCGCCCCCGCCATCGGCGAAGACGCAGTCAACGCCGCCGCCGAAGGGCCCGCTGCCGCCGCCGTCTCCGCGCCGCTGGTAGCCCACGGCCGCGACGGCGTCGACGGCACCATCCCTACGGAGCGCATGGGGGAAGTCGTCACTTTCGTCCCCGACGGCACCACCCTGCGCACCGACGTCAACCGCGACCACGCCCAAGGCATCCTCGCGGAAACACTTGCCGCGACCGAGCAGCCGAAACGCAACGCCGGCATCTCCTACGCCGGCGGCGGGAAAACTGTTACCCCACACGTCGACGGCGTGAAAATTGATTGGGACGCCACCCTCGGCGACCTCACCGCCCGCATCATCGGCGACGACCCCAAGGAATTCGACGTCGCCTACATCGACGAACCGGCCACCTTCACCACCCTCGACGCCGAACACGCCACCTTCGACCAGGTCGTCGGCGAATTTACGACCTCCGGGTACTCGGCAACCTCCGGCACGAACATTGCCCTGACCGCCCGGACCGTCAACGGGGCGATCGTCGCCCCCGGCGACACGTTCTCCCTCAACGGCTACACCGGCCCCCGCGGCCGCGCCCAAGGCTACGTCGAAGGCGGCATCATTTTGAACGGGCGCGCCGACACCGCCGTCGGCGGCGGCATCTCCCAGTTCGCCACCACCTTGTACAACGCCGCCTACTTCGCCGGCATGGAAGACGTGGCGCACACCCCGCACTCCTACTACATCTCCCGCTACCCGGCAGGCCGCGAAGCCACAGTCTACGAAGGGGCCATCGACCTGGTCTTCCGCAACACATCCCCGTACCCGGTACGCATCGACACGTCCGTCGGCGGCGGGTCCGTCACCGTCCGCCTCATGGGCGTGAAGACGGTCAACGTGGAATCCATCAACGGCGGCCGCTGGGCACAGACCGCCCCACAGACGCGCAGCGTGTCCGGCGGATCCTGCGTCCCATCCGGTGGCGCGCCCGGGTTCACCACCTCGGATACCCGCATCATCCGCGACCTCGCCGGCGCGGAAATCTCCCGCGAAACGCAGACCACCGTCTACGATCCGCAGCCGATCATTCGTTGTAGTTAAAATGGCGCGGTATGTCGCACTACAACCTCTACGAGCACCTGAACCTGGACCCGACGCACAGCGGTGAGGAGTTGGCCGCCCAACTCCAACCGCGCCTGGCGGAACTGCGCGCCGCCGGCCGCGACCTGTCCGACCCAGAGCTCCACGAGGTACAAACCGCCTACAACATCTTCAGCGACCCCGCGAAGAAAGAGCTCTACGACACCAGGCTTGCCGACGACACCCGCAGCCCCATCGTCATCCGCGACCTCGTCCGCCTCGCCGGCACCTCCGAACACGTGCCCACCCGCAGCCACGCGGCCGGAATGACACGCCGCGTCCGACGCCCCGCCCCAGACCTGGGCCCACGCCCGCGAGTCGGCGTCCTCCTGAAGAACGCGCCCCGGCCGGCGCGCGTCACCGTGTACCTGGGAAGTGCGCTTGCTCTCCTGGGCTTCATCGTCACCGGCTACTTGGCGCTGACGCTGGCGATTTACGGCGCGTCCGGCAGGGGCGTCGAATCCGCACAGTACGTCGACCTTGGAAGCATTTTCGCCGAAGTGGACCTGGCGCTCATGTTCCAGGCCGTGTTCACCAGTTTTGTCGGCTGGTTCGGGATTACGGCCTTCGGGATTTACCTCACGATGACGGCGCTGCGGGCGTCGTCGCCAGTCAGTTGGGTGAGCGTCGTGGCGATGAGTGTCCTCATGATCCTGTGGATGGTGGGCATCCCCGACATTTCCTTGTTCATCGCGCTGGTGCGGATTGTCGCGCTGGTGATCGTGCTCGTGGCGCTGGCGATGCTGTTGCTGCCCGTGACCCGCGTCTGGTTCGAAGGACTCATCGAAGTAGAGGAGCCGGTCGAGCCGGAAGTTTAAGGGTGCTTCCCTAGAATTCACCTGAATGTGGCCGGGCCGCTACTTTCGTGGGGCACAGTGAGGGCATGAGAAAATATGTTGTCGCCCTGGCCAGTGCGTGCGCGCTGGCTGCCCCCGCTGCCCACGCCGTCGAACTTGCCCCGGTGGGCACCTACGCTTCGGGCGTGTTTGGGAAATCTGCCGCTGAGATCGTGGCCTTCCACGCTAGCTCGCAGCGGATCCTGACCGTGAATGCGCAGAGCGGGCAGGTCGATGTCCTCGATGCCGCTGACGTGTCGAACCTGAGCAAGGTGGGCACTATCTCTGCTGGTGGGGACAAGGAGATCAACTCGGTGGCGGTGCGTGCCGACGGCCTCGCGGTCGCCGCCGTGCAGCAGGGAGATAAGACGGCGGCAGGCGAGGCGTTGTTCTTTGACGTCACCACGTTGACCGAGCTGGGGCGCGTGTCGGTGGGGTCGCTGCCGGACAACGTGCACATCACTGCCGACGGCCGCTTCGCCCTAGTGGCCAATGAGGGGGAGCCCTCCGACGAGATGGATGCCACCGGGGAGGCGTACGCCGTCGATCCGGAGGGTTCGGTTTCTGTGATTACGCTTCCGGGCGGGATTGCGGCGCCGGCGCAATCCGACGTACGTACCGCCGACTTCCGAGCCTACGACGGCAACGTTCCGGCTGGTGTCCGCGTCTTCGGTCCCGCGGGCCACCATAATCTGGCGTCGCGCGATTTTGAGCCGGAGTACATTTCTTCTGTCGGTGGAACGGCGTTCGTGACGCTGCAAGAAAACAACGCTATCGCGATGGTTGACATCGAGAACGCTGAGGTCACCGACGTCGTTCCGGCGTATGTGACCGACCACCGGCAGGTGCCGTTGGACCCGTCGAACAAGGACGGGAAAGTAGAGTTGCGCACCCAACCGGTGAAGGGCCTGTCTATGCCGGATTCCATCGCCGCGTTTGAGGTCGGCGGGGCAACCTATTTCGCCACCGCCAACGAGGGCGACGCCCGCGAGTGGGGCGGCTACACCGATGAGGTGGAGTTCAAGGACCTGGTCAAAGAAAATCTGGTCTGTGAAGACGCAGTCGCAGGCTGGGACCTCAAAGAGCTGGCGGCCAAGGAGCAGATGGGCAACCTGAAGCTGACCAACGCTTCCGGCTGGAACGAAGAGCGCGGGTGCTTCGATGATCTCCACGCTTATGGTTCCCGGAGCTTCAGCATTTACGACGCCGCCGGCAACGTCGTCTTCGATTCCGGTTCAGATTTCGAGCGCATCACCGCCGACCTGCACGCGCAAGGCAAGCTGAACTTCAACGCGAATAACGACGACAATGAGTTCGACGACCGTTCCGACAACAAGGGCCCAGAGCCAGAGGCGTTGACCGTGGGCCAGGTAGGTGAGCGCACCTACGCGTTCATCGGCGCTGAGCGCGTCGGTGGCGTCTTCGTCTACGACATCACCACCCCGGCATCCGCCGAGTTCGTGACCTACGTGAATAACCGCGACTTCAACGCATCCCCAGGGACCGCAGCTGCAGGCGACCTCGGCCCGGAGGGCTTCGCATTCGTTCCCGCCGCTGATTCTCCCAACGGGGAGGCGTTGCTGATCGTCGGCAACGAAGTCTCAGGTACGACCACCGTGTTTGAGGTCCGTCAGCTCGCCGGTCAGGACGCGGATGGTTCCTCGCGTGGCGGCACAATCGCTGGTGCCGTCATTGGTGTCCTTGCGGCCTTGCTGGGCGCCTTGGGTCTGGCTAACCACTTCATGCCACAGCTGCTGGAGCATTTCCGCTTCTAAGTCCTAGCGCACAACAAGAGGGCAGCATCCGGAGCAACCTTCCGGACGCTGCCCCTTTTCGGCTACCTGCCCAGTAGTGAAACTAGGTGCGCGAAGGTGCCATTTTCGGCCAGGATGTAGATGCCCAGCCCCACGAAAACCACGGGCACAATAAACTTCTCGTACTTTTCCACGGTTTCCCCGATGGCCGGCACCGCCGCCAAGCGTTGTGAAAGCTGACACAGTAGGAAGATGCCCATCGCAAAAATTACCAGGACTAATCCGATCTGAGCTGGACTCTGGCCAGTGAAGTAGGGGACGTAGATCCCCAGATTATCTCCACCGAGAGCAATCGTAAGCCCAGTAAACGCCAGCGCCTTCGAACCCTGACCGCGGAGCTTCTCAGAGATGTCGTCTTCGTCTACATCCTCGTCCACGAAGACTGCGCGCACGCCCAGTGCGATTGGGATCAGTCCCAGCAAACCGATAATCCAGTCTTGCGGGATCAAATTTAGGAAATAGGCCGCCACCAGGCTTATTGCGACGAGCGCCGCGGTTCCTAGATACTGGCCTAAATAGATGGAGCGCACATATTTTTTGCCCTGTGTGGCGAACAGAATGGTCAGAACCACGAGGTAGTCGATGGAGGTAGATACGAAGACCAGCGGCGCGGATACTAGGGTGTCCATGTTTATCCTCTCTCGGGCAGCAAAAGAGCCGGCGACGAGAATCGAACTCGCACTCTCAGCTTGGGAAGCTGATGTTCTACCACTAAACTACGCCGGCGCAGACCTTGTTCAGGGTGCGATGTTTTACTATACACCCGTCGTAAAGCAGTCTGGAAATGAGGGCGGGTAGCATGGTGGGCGTGTTGCTTTCAGATCATGATCTTCGTGCCGCCATCGACGCTGGGGATTTGGGCATTGAACCATTTGACCCGCAGCTCGTTCAGCCGTCGAGCGTAGATGTTCGCCTGGACAAGTACTTCCGTGTGTTCAACAACTCCAAGTACACGCACATCGACCCCAAGCAGCAGATGGAGGATTTGACCACGCTCGTGGAGGTGGATCCGGAGGATTCCTTCGTCCTGCACCCTGGCGAGTTCGTGCTGGCGTCCACGCTGGAGAAGTTCACCTTGCCACACAACCTTGCCGGCCGCTTGGAGGGGAAGTCGTCGCTGGGGCGCCTGGGCTTGCTCACGCACTCGACGGCAGGCTTCATTGACCCGGGCTTTTCTGGGTACATCACCCTGGAGTTATCCAACGTGGCAAATCTGCCCATCGTGTTGTATCCAGGCATGAAAGTAGGCCAGCTGGCTATTTTCCAGATGAGTTCGCCTGCCGACGTCCCCTACGGTTCCGCAGCCCTGGGATCGAAGTATCAGGGGCAGCGCGGTCCGACGCCATCCAAGGCGTATCTGAATTTCCAATAGTTTGCTTTGAGGCAATGAAGCGGCCACGTCTCGTTCACGGGTTGGGGCTATAACTTAAGCCATGCGAATTTCGGTAATTGGCGCGGGTTACCTTGGTGTAACGCACGCGGCGTGCATGGCGGAATTGGGTCACGAGGTTGTGGCCTGTGATGTCGACGCAGCAAAGATTGAAATCCTCAAGCAGGGGCGCGTCCCCTTTTTCGAGCCCGACCTTGCACAGCTGGTTGCCAAGCACACGGCGTCGGGGCAAGTGCGCTGGGAAACCGATCCCGCGGAGGCCATCGCCGCCGGCGCGCAGCTGCACTTCATCTGTGTGGGGACCCCGCAGCAGGCGGGCTCGCCGGCGGCGGACGTGAGTGCGGTGTTCGCGGCGGTCGATGGCCTGGCTTCGCATATTAGGGCGGCGGGGGAGTCGGGGCACGTGATTGTGGGGAAGTCGACGGTCCCGGTGGGTACGGCGGCGGCGTTGCAGGAGCGCGTCGGTGATGTTGCGGAGGTCGTGTGGAATCCGGAGTTCCTCCGGGAGGGCCACGCGGTGGGGGACACGTTAAACCCGGATCGGATCGTGACCGGCACCCGCGACGGTGCCCCGAGCTCGGCGCTGCGGGAGGTGTATGCCCCGCTGGCAGACGTGCCGTGGATTGAGACGGACATCCCCACCGCGGAGCTGATCAAGGTCAGTGCGAATACGTTCTTGGCGGCGAAGATTTCCCTGCTCAACCTAGTGGGCGAGGTGTGCGAGGCCGCCGGCGCGGACGTGCACACGGTGTCCCGGGCCCTGGGTTTCGACGCCCGCATCGGCAACAAGCACATGCGCGCGGGCCTGGGTTTCGGCGGCGGTTGCCTGCCGAAGGATATTCGCGCGTTCGCGCACCGCGGGGAGGAGTTGGGGGTGGATATGTCGTTGGTGCATGCGGTGGATGCGGTGAATCAGCGGCGCCGCGCCCGGGTGGTGGGGTGGGCTGGCGAGATGTTGGGCGGGGTGCAGCGTCGCCGGATCACGGTGTTGGGTGCGGCGTTTAAGCCGAATTCGGATGACGTCCGCGATTCGCCGTCGTTGGCGGTCGCCCGGGCGCTGGTCACGGCGGGAGCGCGCGTGACGGTCTACGACCCGAAAGCCACGGTCAGCGACCTTCCGCAGGCGGAGTCGGTCCGGGCGGCGCTTCTGGACGCGGAATTGGTGATCATCGGCACGGATTGGCCGCAGTTCGCCGACTTGAAGCCCAAAAAGGTAGGCAAATGGGTCTCCCGCAGATTGCTTATCGACGCCCGCGCCGTCCTGCCCACCGCCACCTGGCAGGAGGCCGGGTGGGAGGTGCGCACTATCGGGCGTGGTTACTGACGGTAGGAAGACAGGAAGTTGCCCAGGCGTTCGATCGCCTCGGAGAGGTCGTCGGCGGAGGGGAGCATGACGACGCGGAAGTAGCCTGGGGTTTCCCAGTTGAACCCGTTGCCACCGACGAGCAGGATCTTTTCCTGTTCGAGGATGTCCATCATGAGTTTGGCGTCGTCGTGGATTTCGATCATGTCGGGGTTAATCCGCGGGAATGCGTAGAGGGCGCCCATCGGTTTGACTACGTCGATGGCGTCGATGGCGTTCAGCTTGTCGTAGGTGACGTTGCGCTGCTCGGCCAGGCGGCCGTCGGAAGTGAGGTCGAAGATGTCCTGCTTGCCGCCGAGTGCGCCGATGAGTGCCTGTTGTCCTGGGTAGTTGGGGCACAGGCGCATGCCTGCCAGGAGTTCCATGCCGGCGATGAAACCCTTGGCTTCGTCGGTGGGTCCGGTGATGACCATCCAGCCGGAACGGTAGCCGCATACCCGGTAGGCCTTGGACAGGCCGTTGTAGGTGAGGGTGAGTACGTCGGGGGCAATGGACGCCATGGAGTAGGTGGGCGTGTTGTCGTAGGTGATGCGGTCGTAGATTTCGTCGGCGCAGATGATCAGGTTGTGCGTGCGCGCCAGGTCCGCGATCTGTTCGAGGGTTTCGCGGGTGTAGACCGCGCCCGTCGGGTTGTTCGGGTTGATGACCACGATCGCCTTGGTTTTGTCGGTGATCTTGGAGGCCATGTCGGCGACGTCGGGGTTCCATCCGTCTTCTTCGATGCAGCGGTAGTGTACGGCGGTGCCGCCGCTCATGGTGACGGCCGCGGACCACAGCGGGTAGTCGGGGGAGGGGACCAGGACTTCGTCGCCACGGTTGATCATGGCTTGGGTGGTCATCTGGATTAGTTCGGAGACGCCGTTGCCGAGGAAGATGTCGTCAACATCGAAGGCGGGGAAGTCGGGGTCGGATTCGTACCGCTTGACCACGGCTTCGCGGGCTTCGATGGTGCCGCGGGAATCGGTGTACGCGTGGGATGTATCCAGGCGCGGCTCCAGGTAAGAGAGCACGTCTTCTGGGACTGTGAAGCCGAAGGATGCGGGGTTACCGGTGTTGAGCTTGAGGACTTTCTCCCCGTCCCGGATCATCTTGTTCGCCTTGACGGACAGTGGTCCGCGCAGTTCGTAGGTGACGTTGTTCAGGCGGTCGGCGGTTGGAAACTTGCCAGAAGATGTGTCAGACATGCCCTCCATCATGCCACTTGCGTTTCTCTAGAGCCCCTTTGGCCACGTTATAGGCCTGATTGGTAATTTCATTCCATTGGTCTCGACGTTGTGCGCGCTTTTCCACCTGGGCGAGTTTCGCGCGCTGCCGCGCCAACTTCGCGGGCGACGGTGTGTACCAGGAGTCGGGGCCGATCTTCATCACGTAGAGCAGGATGGCCAGCGCGGCCACGACCGCGAAGGCAATAATCAGCGCCTCGTCCCCGATGAGGGCGCCGATGGTCAGGGCTGCGATCGTCGATAAGCCAAAGACGCCGGCGCGGGTTTTCTTGCCCTGTTGGTGGGCAACCTGCAGTTCAGAGGCGGTGAAGGTGGGCTCGTCGGTGCGCGGCAGGTCGGCGAACAGGGCGCCCAGCTGGCCCTGGTATTCGGCGCGGGCGACGGCGGTGCAGCGGCGGTCGAACTCGTCCATGGTCAACCGGCCGTTGCCCAACGATGCCGCCAGCGCGTCTAAAGCGGCGCTGCGTTCCTGGTCACTGAGGCGAACGTTCGGGTCATACATGCGCCCCAGCATAGCGGCCAACCCCGCGCCGGGGCATCAGGTGAAACCCTGATTTTTAGCGGGTGCGGCTGGCCGCCCGATCTTCGGCCGCAGCCCATGCGACGCACGCCGCCGCGCCCACGACGCACAGCCACCCACCCAGCGAGAGTAGTGAATTGGTCCAATCCTGGGTGGCGGTTTGCACGATGGTGAGCACTACCCCAACCAGCGTCACGGCGATGAGTACAAAGCCAAGTGCCTTCATGATCTGCGTTCCTTTCTTCAGGCCAGCATTCCAGAAACCCCCACTTCTGGTTATCATAATGGCGCGTATGAATTAAGGAGGACGCACATGGCTAGGGATTTGGTCTCACAGGGCGTGGAGACCATGTTGCGTGCGATTGCGGAGGGCCAATTCCAACCGGGCGTGCTCCCGCCAGAAGGTGAACTCGTGGATTTTCTGGGCTGTTCGCGGGCCACGGTCCGGGAGGTGATCCGCACGCTCTCCGACCGGGGGATCGTGGTGGTCCAGCACGGGCGCGGCACGTATCTGCAACCGCAGGACCAGTGGATTGATATGCGGTCCCTGGTGGAGGTGGCGTTGCAGTCGCGCACGCCGAAGGATGTGTCGCGCAACCTCATCGAGATTCGCCGCATGATTGAGGTCGGCTCCTGCGGCCATGCCGCCGCCCGCGCCACCGAGGAGAACTTGCAGGCCATGGAGGCACAACTAGCGCTTTACGACGACGCTGCCGCCCGCAACGACGCCGCCGCCTGCGCCTCCGCGGACGTGGCGTTCCACCAGGAGATTTTTAAGGCCACCGGCAACCCATTCCTCTTGGCGATTGTGCAGCCGTTGGAGTCGGCGATGCGCCGCTCGCGGGAGTTGACGTCGTCGGTGCCGGAGGTGCGCGAGCGTGCGCAGCAGCACCATCGGGAGATTTTCGCCGCGTTGCGCGCGGGGGATGAGGAGGGCGCGAAGAATGCGATGCGCTCTCACATGGCGCAGACCCGCGGGGATATTGAGGGTTACGTTCAGTAAATGCACCCCCGCGGGGGTGAACTTTTTGTCAGGCAATACGGTCGTTCCGTAGGGTGACTCCTAAGACATCAGACGTCTAAGGAGTGGATATGAGAACCCTCGAAGAACTCACCGCCGGCTACCCCGACCCCGTCGACGTAGCCGCCGCCGACGTCCGCGCCGCCGCGGGCCGCGACGCGGAACCCATCTTTATCGTGCTCGACGACGACCCCACCGGCACCCAATCCGTGGCAGACCTTCCCGTCCTGACGCGCTGGCAGCCCGAGGACCTGGCCTGGGCCTTTGAGCAGGGCAAGCCCGCGATCTACGTGATGACGAACTCGCGTTCCCTCGCGCCGGAAGACGCCGAGCAGATTAATAAGGACGTCGCTGCAGCCGCCTACGCCGCCGCTGAGCAGCGCGGAATCCGCGTGGCATTCGTGTCGCGTTCCGATTCGACTTTGCGCGGCCACTTCCCGCTCGAGCCCTATACCTTGGCCGACATGGCCGCCCAGCATGGCCAGGACACCGACGGCATCGTCATCGTGCCCGCGTTCGGCGACGCCGGCCGCATCACCGTCGGCGGCGTGCATTACGCCGGCGGCGCGGGCGGGTACACCCCCGTTGGTGAAACGGAATTCGCCCAGGATGCAACCTTTGGGTTCGCGTCCAGCAACCTCGCGGAGTGGGTGGAAGAAAAGACCGGCGGCGACGTCCCCGCGGACCGCGTCCTGCACCTCGACCTGGCGACCGTGCGCGCCGGCGCGGATGCTATCGCCGCAGCCCTGGCCGGGGTGGCTGACCGCCAGCCGGTCACCGTGGACATCGTCACCGAAGAGGACTTGCGCCTACTCTCCCTGGGGCTGATCAAGGCTGAGGAGTCAGGCAAGACGTTCATCTACCGCGTCGGCCCGCCTTTCGTGCGGGCCCGCATCGGCCAGGAGATCCCGGAACCGCTGACCGCCCAGGCCGTCGCCGAGTCCCGCACCACGGAGCCGACCGTCCCCGGCGGGCTCATTGTGGTCGGCTCGCACGTGCCCACCACGACCCGCCAGCTCGGCGCGCTGCTCGACGCGGAGCTTGCGGAGGTCGTCGAACTTGACGTCGCCCGCGCGCTCGACGAGGGCGATTCCTACCTGGACAGCCTGGCGAAAACCGTCCAGGAGAAGCTGGCCGGCGGCAACGTCGTGGTGCACACCTCCCGCACGCTGATCACGGGGGCTGACAAGCAGGAGTCGTTGGCTATCGCGCGGCGGGTGTCGCAGGCGGTGGTGGACGTCGTTAATGCCACTGCACACGCGCTGACCCCGCGGTTCGTGATCGCCAAGGGTGGCATCACGAGTTCGGACGTCGCGTCGAAGGGCCTGGAGATGGGCCATGCCACCGTGATCGGGCCGATGCAGCCGGGGATCATCTCGCTGTGGCGGCTTGACGACGGCCCCGCCGCCGGCGTCCCATACATCGTTTTCGCAGGCAACGTGGGCAATGACAAGTCCCTCGTTGAGGTCACCGCAACACTATCGAAGTAAAGGACAAAAATTATGAGCACAATTACCGTCGTCGGGCTGGGCGCAATGGGCCTTCCCATGGCCACCAACCTGGCTGAAAAGTTCACCGTCCGCGGTGTGGACATCGCCGAAGCCCGCCTCGAGCTGGGCAAAGAAGCCGGCTTGGAAACCTACACCGACTCCCGCGAGGCCGCCAGCGGCGCGGACTTCGTGCTGTTGGCCGTGCGTTCGCAGGCCCAGCTGCAGGAAGCCCTCTTCGGCGCCAACGGTATCGCGGACGTCATGAGCGAAGGCTCGTGCGTTATCGTGACCTCCACCGTGGGCATCGACGCCATCGCCTCCGTCGTGCCGGGCCTACGTAATCGTGGCATTTTGCTTGTCGACGCCCCCGTCTCCGGCGGGCCGGCGCGCGCCGGCAAGGGCGACCTGCTGGTGACCGTCGGCGCGGACGACACCGCCTGGGACACCGCCCACGACGTGCTGGACACCATGGCGTCGACCCTGGTGCGCGTCGGCGACGAGGCCGGCAAGGGCCAGGCCATGAAGACTGTCAACCAGCTGCTCTGCGGCATTCACATCGCCGCCGCCGGCGAGGCGCTCGCGCTGGCCAACCGCCTGGGCCTCGACGAGGCTGCCGCCCTCGACGCGTTGATGAGCGGCGCTGCGTCGTCCTTCATGCTCGGCGACCGTGGCCCGCGCATGCTGCAGGCGTACGGCGAGGAGCCCGTGGAGGTGAAGAGCCGCCTGGACATCTTTGTTAAGGACATGGGCATCGTCACCGACGCTGCCCGCAAGGCCGGCATCGGCGTACCGCTGGCTGCCGCCGCGGAGCAGGTCTACCTGAACGGCTTGACCCGCCGCATGGGCGCGCAAGACGATTCGTCTGTTATCCGCCTGGTCTCCCCAGAAAGGCTCGACGGATGACGGGCGGGGCCCTCATCGGGCTAGGGCTAGCGGCAGTCGCGGTACTGCTTGCACTCGTGATTTGGGTGAAGATGCCCGCGTTCGTCGCCTTGCTCGTGGTGTCCATCGGGACCGCGATCCTCTCCGGCGTCCCGCTCGCCGAATCGGTGGGCGTAGTCACCGGTGGTATCGGTAAGACACTGAGCTCGGTGATCGTAGTCGTGGGCCTCGGCGCGATGCTGGGACGCCTCATCGAAGTGTCCGGCGGCGCCGACGCCCTGGCCCGCTACTTCACGGAGAAGTTGGGCCCGAAGAAGGTCGCTGCCGCCGTGACGGCCGCCGCATTCATCCTGGGTATCCCGGTATTCTTCGACGTTGGCTTCATCATCTTGGCACCCATCGTGTTCGGGTTCGCCCGCACTGCCGGCATCCACCCCATGAAGTTGGGCCTGCCGGTGGCCGGCACGCTACTGACCGTGCACGTGGTCCTGCCACCGCACCCGGGCCCGGTGGCGACCGCCGAACTGGTCGGCGCCGAAATCGGGACCGTCCTCGCGTGGGGCCTGCCGCTGGCTGCGGTGACTGCCGTGGGTGGTTACTTCGCGGCAAAACTGTTCAAGACCGACGCCATCGTGCTCGGCGAATCACCCGCCACGGAAGAAGCCCCACCGGCGGAAAACCCACCCGGGCCGTGGACTGTTATCGGCCTGATTCTCCTGCCAATCGTCCAAATCCTGCTGGGCACCGGCGGTGTCCTCATGACGGAAGAAGGTTCCACGGCGCACTCGGTGCTGTCGTTCGTCGGTTCCGCGCCGGTAGCTTTGCTCACGGCGGTATTGGTGGCGTGGGCGGTCGTCGGCACGCAACAAGGGTGGTCGCGGGATAAGGGTTCCTCGGTCCTGGACTCCTCCCTGCCCGCTGTGGCGGTCATCATCTTTGTGACGGGCGCGGGTGGTGGCTTCGCGGCCGTGCTGGTGGAGTCGGGGATTGGGAAGGTGCTTTCCGACCTGCTGGTCAGCATGAACATGCCGCTGATTCTCATGGCCTACTTGCTGTCGCTGGCGCTGCGCGCATCGCAGGGCTCCGCGACGGTGGCCATGCTCACCACGGCCGGCCTGCTGGCGACCCCCATCGTGGAGGCGGGCTTGTCCGGGACGCAGACGGCGCTGGTCACGATTGCGATTGGCTTCGGCGCGCTCGGCCTTTCGCACATCAACGACTCCGGCTTCTGGATCGTGACTAAGTACCAGGGCCTGAGCGTCAAACAAGGCCTGCAAACTTGGACTGTCTTATCGACGATCTTCTCGCTTGTCGGATTCGCCGCCACCGCGGCAGTGTACGCTCTGGTCTAAATGCGGCTGAAGGCCCGCAGCGTAGTGCTGCGGGCCGTTCGCATGTTAGCGCAGGTTGAAGAACCAGTGCACCGCCAATCCTAGAGCGGTGGCGATACTACTGAGCAGGCCGAACAAGACCATCGGCAACCACTGCGGCTTCTCAGCAGCAGGTTTGTCCTCGGACTGGTCCTGGTCGGTTTTCTTGTCCGTGTCCTTCTCCGGCGCCGGCTTGGTGTCCGGCTTCGGATCTGGTTCCGGTGCAGGCGCCGGAGCTTCCTCTACTGCCGGCTCCGGGAACGTGCCGTGCCACGATTCCAGGAGCGCCAGGTTTGTGGCGCCGTCGGTCGTCGTGGTGGCGGGGAGTCCGGCTTCGGTGGTCGTGTGGGTGACCGTGAGTTTCATGGTGTCAGTGCCGGCAACATGATGCTCTTCCAGGACGGGCTGAAGGTATTTTTCGTTGACGCCCCAGTCGACGATGGCGAACGCGGAGACTTCGCGGACGCCTGTGCCGGCGGTGATTTCGTCGACAAGTTCTTCGAGCCTGCCTGCGCCTTCGCTGAACATCTTCGACCGGGACTTCCAGGTGTTGGCCAGCGGGTCGGTGGAGTCGATGCTCCAGGAGATGGAGCGCGCTTCTTCGTACGCGGCTTTCAGGATGGGTAGCGCTTTTTGGGTTTCGGCCAGGTCGATGCCCACTTTGCTGAGGTCCAGGGCGCGGGCCTCGGCGTTGCCTTCCATCTTCATAGTGGCAAGCGCCAGGCGTGCCTTGGCGGCGTAGCAGGCTTGTTCGGACCAGAGGTGGGCGTCGCGCTGTGCTTGGGTGGAGGTGTAGTAGTTGTCGAACTTCTCGTTGCCCGTAGCGGTGTGGTACGCGTGCCGGTAGGAGGCCACCTGCGAAAATGCGGTGACTTCGCCGAGGTAGGTGTCGGCGTCGGCGGCCTTTTTCACCGCGTACACCATGGGCATCTGGTCGCTCGTGTGTGCCGACGCGACGGCCGCGAAGGGGCTGGCCAGGGGCACCGCGACTACTCCGCCGGCGACGGCCAGGGCGGTGGTTCCTGCGAGGATGATTCGTTTCATTGCTTACTCCTTACCGAATCCCAAGAAACTGCAGCGCGCCCGCAATGGCGGCGATGAGCCCGCCAAGGCCCAGCGCGGAGAACACTGCGATCAGGATGTTGGAAACATTCCAGGTCTTGTCTTTACTGCTTTGCGACGGCTCCTTCTTCACATCCGGGGTCTTAGCCTTGTCGTCCGCCTTCGGCTGCTCGGGCTTCGGCGCAACGTAGTCGTTGTTGATGATGTGTCGCAGCAAGAACGCGCCGCCGCGCCAGGAGCCCCCGTTTTCGTCTTGGGTTGCCACGTAGTAGCCGCGTTCAGCTGGCAGGAGCGACTGGTGTAGCGGCTTGTTGGTGCGCTGGCCGTTGGGGACCTGCGCCAGGGTGGTGGCGTTGAGGTCGGAGTCGATGGCCACGAGGTTGCCGTTCACAGAATCCAGGGCGTAGATGGTGCCGTCCTTGATGGTCACGTCTGCGACGGTGTTGACCCCGGCGACTGGCTTGGCCTCGGTCTTTGGTGTCAGCGTGCCGTTGTCGTAGGTCAGGACCTGGAAGATGGAGCCGGCTCCGTCCAAGTTGTTGTAGCGGACGACGGTAGTGCCGTCGGTACGCAGGGCGCTGTAGTAGCGGTTGCTTTCCTTTTCTGCGGTGCCAGGGACCACGGCCGCGGCTTCCGCCGGGGTAGTCGCGTCTGGGTTGAGGCGCAACAGGGTGCCTTTGACAGTGGAGTCGATGCCTTCGGCGTAGACGTCGGCGTTGGTATTGAACAGGAAGGTGCCGTCGCTGACTGGGGCTAATTCCTGGATGTCATCGTTGCGGAAGGAGGCGGTGTAGGCGTTGGAGTACTGCTCCTGAAGCGGGAAGTCGAAGAGTTCTGCGGTGGTCGGCAGTGCCTGGTCACGCAGCTGGGTGCCTTCCAACGTGGAGAGGTAGGCGGACTTGTCGTCCTTCTGGGAGAGGGCGGAGAGTTTGCCGGTCTTCGGGTGGACTGCCAGTGCCTGGACGATGCCGGGTGCTTGCCCGACGGTAACTGGCTCGCCGAGCGCTGCGGCCGCAGGCACGACGTCGATGGACTTGATCTCCGGGGTGTTGCGTTCGGCGAAGTAGAGCACGCCGGTCGCCGGGTTGAAGGCGGAGACGTTATCGCGGGTGATCGGCGCTTCCTTCAAGGCGATCTGCTTCGCGGTGTGGTCCAGCAAGGCCACGCCCTGTTCCGCGACGACTGCCACGATGTAATCCCCGTACGCGAAAGTGCGGGTGACGTCAGCGTATGTACCTGGCGACGTCCACGCCTCCCCGACGCTGAGTCCCGTCTTCCTCGCAGCCCCTGGGCCTTCGCCGGTGTAGTGGAAGGATACGGGCGCTAGCGCCTCGCCGACCTCGTAGAATTCGGAGAACATCTTCCAGCCCTCTTGGGTGAGGGTGGAGGAGATGTTTTCCCACTTCACGGTGCCGTTGGTATTGGTGTAGTTCGCGGCGTCGGTGTTGAGCGTAGCCACCTTGACGGGCTTACCCGGTGCGAAGACGCCACCCTTGGGGTACTGCTTGGAGGAGACGGTGCCTTCGAGGTAGGAGCCGTCGTCATCGATGACAACTTTCGGGTCCTTGAATGTGAGGTCCAAAGCGCAGTTTGGGTCGGTTGCCGGTTCCTTGGTGGGGCAGTATTGCTTGTACACGACACGTCCGCTGAATTGGGCTTCGACGCGGTTCTCGGCGGCGTCGTAGGTGTGGGATTTCAGCGGGAAAGAGAATGTCCCGGTGACGGGTTGGGTGGCGCCTTCGTCGATGATGGTCGGGCCGCCGGTGTAGCTGTTGAAGCTGGGGCGTAGTCCCCATTCGAGGGCGCCGGTGGTGGCGTCGGCGTGCGCGATGGTGGTGGGGAGCAGCGCGAATGTGGTTACTACGGCAAGTGCTGCGCGTCGCATGTGGCGACGTGGCTGGGCAAGAGCGGGCACAGGGGTCCTTTCTCATGAGGTTAAAGGGAAAGGGGATGAAGCAAGTGGGAGTGTCCTGGCAAGCCCCGCGCGAAATATTTAAGGTGAGGCTTGCCTTGCTGCGCAAGAGTATCGTCTGCCCGGTCCGGCCACAATGTGATATCGCTTATAAAACTTTAGGCCAATAGGTGTGCCGGCGGGCACAACCCAAAGCTGCTATTTACATTCATGTCCAGCGTCCGGTGAATGAAAATTAGACCAGCAGGTATGGCCTTGAACTGGCTAAATGCTATCAATCGAACCGAACGGTCTACTTGCCGTGAACCGGTCCGTCTACTTGAATGTGTGCAACGAACTCGCACCACGCACAGGAGTAGACCATGGCAGTAACCACCCGGCGCCGCCCGCGGGCCAAGAAGTCCGACGGCCAGTGGAAAGTAGATGGGCGCACCCCCCTTAACCACGACGAAGAGGTCAAGCAGGAGCAGGAAGTCCTCCAGGTTTATGACCGGATCGTCAACATTTATTCCAAGCAGGGTTTTGCATCGATCCCGGCGGATGACCTCGCGCCACGTTTTAAGTGGCTGGGAATTTATACCCAACGCCGCCAAGATTTAGGCACCGAATTCACTGGCCAGGACAATGCGGTTCTGCAGGACCAGTACTTCATGATGCGCGTGCGCTTCGACGGCGGCCGCGTCACCCCGGAGCAGCTGCGGGTGGTGGGCGAAATTTCCCGCGAGTATGCCCGCTCGACCGCGGACTTTACGGACCGGCAGAACATTCAGCTGCACTGGCTGCGCATCGAAGACATCCCGGCAATCTTCGACAAGCTAGACGCCGTGGGCCTTTCCCCGCTGTTGGGCTGCGGCGATGTGCCCCGCGTTATCTTGGGGTCCCCGGTCGCGGGAGTGGCCGCCGACGAAATCATCGACGCCACCCCGCCATCGAAGCGATCAAAGAAAAGTATCTCTTCGACCCGCAGTTCCATAACCTGCCCCGCAAATTTAAGTCCGCCATCTCCGGCAACGCCCGCCAGGACGTCACCCACGAAATTCAGGACTTGGCCTTCATCGGATCCGTTCACCCGGAGCACGGCCCGGGCTTCGAGTGCTTCGTCGGTGGCGGCCTGTCCACCAATCCGATGCTCGGCCATAGCCTGGGCGCCTGGATCCCACTTGAGGAGGTCCCGGAGGTGTGGGCCGGCGTGCTCAGCATCTTCCGCGATTACGGTTTCCGCCGCCTGCGCAACCGGGCACGCCTGAAGTTCCTGGTCAAGGAGTGGGGAATCGAAAAATTCCGGAGCGTGCTGGAGGAAGAATACCTGGGGCGTCCGCTTCTCGACGGCCCCCACAACGAAACCAACACCGGGTACCGCGACCACATCGGGGTACATCGCCAGCGCAACGGCAAGTTTTATGTGGGCGTGAAGCCAACCGTGGGGCATTCCACGGGCGAGCAGTTGGTGGCGATCGCGGATATTGCGCGTCAGTTTGGCGTCGAGAAGCTGCGGACCACGCCTTACAAGGAACTGCTTTTCCTCGACGTCGACCACGGCAACGTTGCTGCGCTGCAGAAAGCCCTCGACGAGGTGGGCCTGTACTCGCGGCCGAGTGAATGGCGGCGCAACATCCTGTCCTGCACGGGCATGGAGTTCTGCAAGCTGGCGCACACGACCACGAAGTCACGGGCGATTGAGCTGGTCGACATCCTCGAGGACCGCCTCGGCGAGGTTGACGTGCCGATCTTAATCGCGCTGAACGGTTGCCCGAACTCGTGCGCCCGCACCCAGGTCGCCGACATCGGCTTCAAGGGGCAGACGCTTACCGACGCCGACGGCACCCGACGCGAAGGCTTCCAAGTACACCTAGGCGGTTCCATGAGCCTGAATCCCAACTTTGGCCGCAAACTCAAAGGCCACAAGGTGTTCGCCGATGACGTCGCCGACTACGTCACCCGCGTGGTCACCCACTTCACGCAGCAGCGCGAAGAGGGCGAAACGTTCCAACACTGGGTACAACGCGCCGCCGAGGAGGACCTGCAATGAGTTTCCGCCGCCCCCCGAACCCGAACCGCAACCATCCCTTGTACTGCCCGTATTGCGCCAGCGAGGACCTGACCCCGAATGAGGAAACGGACTTTGCCTGGAAGTGCGGCGACTGCCTGCGCATCGTATCGGTGCAGTACCACGGCCAGGACGATCCGCCACACCGGCCCGCGCCGGCGCGGTCAACCAGCCAGGCCCTGAAAAATTCGCTAGCGAAACACGGGGTCACACTGTGATCAACTTTCTCAATACCGCCACCTACCAGGACCCGGACGTGTCCCCCGCGCAGGAACCGCCACGGCCCCTTGACACTGCCACCGCCGCCCGCAACAAGCAGCTGGTAGAGCAGTGGGCTGACACGCTTTTCGACGCCCCCGCCGAAGACATCCTCACCTGGGCGCACGAACACGCGCCCGGACCGCTGGCCATCACCTTGTCCATGGAGAACACCGTCCTGGCACACCTGGGCCACGAATACCTCCCGGACGCGAAATTCCTGTTCCTGGACACCGGATATCACTTCCAGGAAACGCTCGACGTCGCCGACGCCGTGGACACGCGGTACCCCGGGCGCCTCCTGACCATCCGGCCGGTGCTCAGCCGCGCCGAACAAGACGCCACCTATGGACCCAGCCTCTACCGCAGCAACCCCACGGCCTGTTGCCGAATGCGCAAAGTCGAACCCTTAGGCCAGGCACTCGCCGAATTCGCCGGGTGGGTGACCGGAGTCCGCAGGGACGACGGGCCAACCAGGGCGAAGGTGCCGTCGATAAGCATCGACGCGGCCGGGCGCCTCAAGATCTCCCCCCTGGTGACCTGGACGCTGGAAGACACCGACGCCTACATCGCCGAACACGGCCTCATCGAACACTCCCTGACCAGCCAAGGGTATCCCTCCATCGGGTGCGCCACCTGCACCGCACCCGTAGCCCCCGGGGCCGACCCGCGCTCCGGACGCTGGGCAGGACAAGCCAAAACAGAATGCGGACTGCACACATGAACTCACTATCCCCACACCTACGCGACCTAGAAAACGAATCCCTCCACATCCTGCGCGAAGTCGCCGGCCAATGCGACACCGTCGGCCTGCTCTTCTCCGGGGGCAAAGACTCCGTCGTGGTCTACGAACTCGCCCGCCGCGCCTTCGCACCCGCCGCGGTGCCGTTTGAGCTCATCCACGTGGACACCGGCCACAACTTCCCGGAAGTGATCGACTTCCGCGACCAGCTCGCAGCCCGCGACGGCGTGCGCCTCCACGTGGCCAAAGTACAAGACTGGATCGACTCCGGCGCACTCCACGAACGCCCCGACGGCACACGCAACCCCCTGCAAACCGTGCCGCTGGTAGAAACCATCGCCAACCGCGGCTACGACGCCGTCCTCGGCGGAGCCCGCCGCGACGAAGACCGCGCCCGCGCCAAAGAACGCATCTTCTCCGTCCGCGACTCCTTCGGCGGCTGGGACCCCCGCCGCCAACGACCCGAACTGTGGGACCTCTACAACGCAGGCCACCTACCCGGCGAAAACATCCGCGTCTTCCCCATCTCCAACTGGACGGAACTGGACATTTGGGAGTACATCGCAGCCCGGGGCATCGAACTCCCGCCCATCTACTACGCCCACCAACGCGAAGTGTTCAACCGCGACGGCATGTGGCTTGCGCCCGGGCAGTGGGGCGGGCCGCGCGCCGGGGAGGAACTGGTGACCAAGACAGTGCGGTACCGCACCGTCGGCGACATGTCGTGCACCGGGGCTGTGGAATCCACGGCCGCCACCACAGCTGACGTGATCGCCGAGATCGCGACCTCCACCATCACCGAACGCGGCGCCACCCGGGCCGATGACCGGCTCAGCGAATCCGCAATGGAAGACCGCAAGAAGGAAGGCTACTTCTGATGACTACCCCTCTGACCCCTGGCGGCGATGCAATCGCCGCCGCCGCCGCGTTGGCCGGCCGCGAAACCTTAAGGCTGTGCACCGCCGGGTCTGTCGACGACGGCAAGTCCACGTTCGTCGGCAGGCTGCTCCACGACACGAAGTCCGTGCTGGCGGACACGTTAGAGCAGGTCACGGCGGCTTCCGCGCGGCGTGGTTTCCAGGGCCTGGATTTGTCGCTGCTCGTCGACGGGCTGCGCGCCGAACGCGAGCAGGGCATCACGATCGATGTGGCGTACCGCTATTTCTCGACCCCGAAGCGTTCCTTTATTTTGGCCGATACCCCAGGTCACGTGCAGTATACGCGCAACACGGTTACCGGTATTTCCACCTCCCAGGTGGTGGTCTTGCTCGTTGATGCCCGCCACGGCGTGGTGGAGCAGACGCGCCGCCACCTCACGGTCGCGGGCCTGTTGGGCGTGAAGACTGTGGTGCTGGCGGTGAACAAGATTGACCTGGTTGATTACTCCAGGGAAGTGTTCTCCCAGATCGAGGCCGAGTTCACGGCGGCTGCGCGCGAGGCCGGCATCGCCGAACCGCACGCGGTGCCGATTTCAGCCCTCCACGGTGATAATGTGGCCCACCCGAGTTCGGCGATGGACTGGTACACCGGCCCCACGGTCCTGGAATTGTTGGAAACCATCGAGGTGAACCGCGGCCGCGCCGACGACCTGGATTTCCGGTTCCCCATCCAGTACGTCATCCGCGAACACGCCCTGGACTACCGCGGCTACGCGGGCCGGGTGAAAGCTGGGGCGATTGAGGTGGGCGATACCGTGGACACCCCGCACGGCACCACCACGGTCACCGCAATCGACGGCACTGATGGCCCACAGCAGGAGGCCCGCACCGGTGATTCTGTGGTGCTGCGTCTCGCGGACGACATCGACCTCACCCGCGGCGACCTGCTCGCCGTGCGCCGCCCCGCCGATGCGACGCGCCTGCGTGCGCACTTCGTGGGTCTGACGCAGCAGGCGATCCCGCCGAACGCGATCGTCAAGGTCCGCTACGGAACCGCGCTGGTCAAGGCCCGTGTGCAGCCCACTCAGCCGATCGAACTCAACGACATCACCGAGGCCACCGTCCAGCTCGCCCAGCCACTGCCGGTGGAAAAGTACCAGGCCCGGGGAGCGGTGGGCTCACTGTTGCTTATCGACGCCTCCTCCGGCAACACGCTTGCCGCCGGCCTGGTCACCATCGCGGAGGTGCAGGAATGACGATCGCATTAATTACCTTGGCGCACGGCTCACGCCACCCCGGCGCCTCGACTCACGCTGTGGCGCGCGCGGCAGGCCAGGCGGCGGGGTTGGACGCGGATGCTGTGGGGGCGGCGAATTTGGAGTTGGCGCGGCCGTCGTTAAGCGAAGTGGCAGCCGACCTGGTTGCCGCAGGGCACCACCGGGCTGTCGTGGTGCCCCTGCTGTTTACGGAGGCCTACCACTCCACCTGGGATGTGCCCGCGGCGGTGGCGCGCGCTCAGGATGAGACCGGCATCAGCCTGCGCATCGCCGGCGGCCTGGGCACCGGCCCCGACATCTCCGCCGTCCTGGAGAAGCAGGCCCCGGCGGGTAAGCGCACCGTGTTGTACGCGGTGGGCTCCTCGCACGAGCCGGCCAACGCGGCCGTGACGGGCCTGGCGCGCAGCCTGGGCTGGGAGGTGGCGTTCGCTACCCGCAGCCCCCGCTTGGAGGGGCCCGCTCATGTGGTCCCGCTGTTTGTTACGGATGGCCTGCTCTTGGACAAAGCCCGCCACGTGCCCGGGACGCATGTTGCCCCGCCGTTGGGGGAGGCGCTCGCACAGGTCGTGGCTGACCGCTATTTTACGGAGGTGGGGGCATGGTTACGCTCTTCTTCATTAGTATTGCCGGCCTAGCGGCCCAGCTTGTCGACGGTGGACTCGGCATGGGTTTCGGCGTGACGTCCACAACAATGCTCATCACGCTCGCCGGTGTGACCCCGGCGGCGGCGTCCGCGATCGTGCACGTCGCCGAACTGGGGACCACTGCGGTCTCCGGGGCCTCGCACTGGAAATTGGGCAACGTGGAATGGAAAGTGGTGGCGCGCCTAGCGATCCCCGGCGGGATCGGTGCCTTCACCGGGGCGACGCTGCTCAGCAACGTGGATGCCTCGGCCGCCAAGCCGTGGATGTCCGCCATCCTGATCGGTATCGGGCTGTGCCTGATGGTCCGATTCCTGCGGCCCCGCCGGCCGTCCGGGCGCAGCCACTCCACCCCGTTTCTGGCCGGGTTGGGGCTCTTCGGGGGCTTTATCGACGCCTCCGGTGGCGGCGGCTGGGGCCCGGTGACCACGTCCACGCTGCTGGGCCTGGGGAAGCTGGAGCCGCGCAAAGTCATCGGCACGGTGAACACGGCGGAATGCATCGTGGCGCTCGCCGCGACGCTCGGGTTCGTCGCCGGGCTGTGGGACGAACTCCTCGACCACTTACCGGCGGTACTGGCTCTGCTCGTCGGTGGCTGTATCGCCGCGCCGATAGCGGCGTGGCTGGTCAGCCGTATTAACCCGGCCGCTTTGGGGAGTTTCGTGGGGTCGCTGATCGTGGCGCTGAACATTCCGCGCCTGATCGGCGGGCAGTACGCCGCGGTAGCCGTGGTGGCGGTCCTGGTCATCGGCGTGGTCTTGGCCGTGACGTCCTATAAGCGCTCCCGGTTGCGCATCGTTGCCGAGACCAGCCCGGCACGGGAACCGTCGCTTGTCAGTGATTCCTTGGTTTAGCGCTGTGCTTAAGAGCTAGCCTTAATATCCCAGGTCGCTGGCTTCCCCGTGGAGGCGCGCGACCTGGGATATTAACCGTGGGCGATAATTATGCAGGTTTCCGCCAACGCCGAAGGCCCTGCCGAACGTTGCGTGTTCGGCAGGGCCTTCAGCGTTCGCGCTCTAGGTGGTGAGGCCCGCGACCTCCCCGATGACGTAGACCGCCGGGGCGTGCACCTCGTGTGAGATGATCGTATGGCCCAGCTCCGCCAGGGTGGTGGCAAAGATCCGCTGGCCAGATAGCGTGCCCTCTTGGATCACTACCGCAGGGGTGGTGGCCGGCTTCCCGGCCTCGAGGAGCGCGCTGGCGATCGCCGGGGCGTTCTTCACGCCCATGATCACGGACAGCGTGGCGCCAGAGTGCGCCAGTGCGGCCCAGTCGACCAAGCTTTTCGGATGCCCCGGGGGGAGGTGTCCGGATACGACAGTCACGGCGTGTGTGGCGCCCCGATGTGTGACGGGGACACCGGCTGCTGCTGGAACCGCAAAGGCACTGGTGACGCCCGGTATGACGGAGCACGGCACGCCGGCTTCCCGGCACGCCTGCAGTTCTTCGTAACCGCGCCCAAACACGTAGGGATCGCCGCCTTTCAGCCGCGCGACGGTGCGCCCGGCGAGCGCATGCGTCACGATGAGTTCGTTGATCTTTTCCTGGGCCACCTGTTTGCCGTAGGGCAGTTTGGAGACGTCAATAACCTCGGCCCGTGAATCCGGGCCGAGGAGTTCTGTGACGTCGGGGGCTAAGTGGTCTACCAGGATGACGTCGGCAGCCTGAAGCGCGCGCAAGCCGCGCACGGTGATGAGGTCCGTCGCGCCAGGTCCGCCGCCGATGAGGTATGCGTGTTTAGTCACAGATAGGCACCTGTTCTGCTTGGTAGAGGGCGTAGGTCCACTGCTCGAGGGTTTCCAGTGGCGCGGTGGTCTGCGACGGGGCTTGCCACACGGTGATGGGAAGACCCGCTGCTTTGAGTTCGTCGGGGAAGGTGGCGGGGTGCAGCCCGCGTTCTTCGGCGCTGGGGCGTAGTCGGCCGGTGAAGGCGTCGTACAGGATGTCGGTGGGGTGCCCGTATGGTGAGTGCAGCTCGCTGACGGTGCTGATCACGGCGTCGTAGGTGCGGTTGAGCTGGGCAAGTGCGACGTCGCGCCCGACGGTGATATTGCCGACGAAGCGGAGCGTTCCTGCGCCGGTTGCGTGTTGCAGGAGTGCGTGTGGGCAGGGGAGCTTGTCGTAGAGGTCAACGCACATGCCGCGACCTGCTGTGGTGAGTAGTTGGGCTGCGTGTAGGCCGGCCGCGCCGGCGCCGACGACGGCGACGTGGATGCGGGTGTGCGTCATGTTTCCTCCTTCGTAGTCTTTCCCACAATGTAGACCGCTCGGTATGAAACTGCTAGACAGGTCTGTATATCTGCAGGTGCTGAATGAATAAAACTATATTCAAATGCAAAATTGACTTATGGAGTATTGTCTGAATAGTCTGGGAAAAGATTGAATAAGTAATACGAAAGTACCCGTAGGAGAAACCCATGAAACGCACTCTCGCTCTCGTCGCGACCGGCCTGGCCGCAGCCCTAGCCCTGACCGGCTGCTCCAGCAGCGACACCACCGCAAACACCGACACCACCGCGGCAAGCTCCGCGAACAAGGAAACCATCGCGGTAGAAAACTGCGGCTTCACCGTCGAAATCCAGGGTCCAGCCCAGCGCGTGGTCACCACCGAGCAGGGAGCAACTGAAACCGTCCTCGCCCTCGGGGCGAAGGACCAGCTGGCCGGCGTTGGCCACACCAAGGACGCATACTGGGACAAGACCGCCGAAGACGCGAAGGACCTGCCGGTTCTCTCCGACAAGATCCCTACAGCAGAGCAGATCCGCGGCGTTGACGCGGACCTCATCGTCAGCCCGTTCAGCCTGGTCTACGACGCCGACACCTCCGGCACCCGCGAAGAAAACGCCAAGCTGGGCGTCGGCGCGTGGTACACCAACCTGGAATGCCAGGACCCAGACGCGAACGCCTACGACACCCTCGAGAAGGACTACGAGCAGCTAGGCACGCTCCTCGGCCGTGAAGAAGAAGCCAAGAAGCTCATCGACTTCCAGCGTGAGCAGGTTTCTAAGGCGGAATCCACCGGCAAGGGCCAGCGCGTGGCCTACCTGTACTCCGTTTACGAGGGTGCCCCGTATGTTGCGGGTAACTTCCCGATCACCGAGACGATCGGAGAAATCACCAACACCAAGAACGTATTCAGCGATATTGAAGAGGACTGGCCGTCGATTAGCTGGGAAGCGTTCGCAGACAAGGACCCAGAGATCATCATGATCACGGACCTCCCAGGTCGCGGCGCGCCAGGTGACAAGGCTGAAGAGAAGATCGCCATGCTCAAGGAAAACCCTGCGACCAAGAACATGGACGCTGTGATCAACGAGCGCTTCATCATTGTTCCGGGTGTGGGGCTGTCGCCGTCGGCACGCGCGATTGAGCCGCTGCAGGTTATCGGTGAAGGTCTGAAGAAGTTCTAAATGAGCATGCAGCACACACATCCTGCTGAAGAAGCAGAGACGCGTGCGGGCTCCGATAACGATGCGCCACGTATTAGTACGTGGCGCATTGCCGTGGCCTGGGTCGTAGGCATACTTGCACTGATTGTCATTGCTGTTGCGTCCGTATTTATGGGTACTGCCAGCCTGACGGTGCCGGAGGTGCTGGGAACGTTCGGGCTCGGCGGGTACGAGGCGCCGAGTCTTCTGCGCCAGTCGATTCTCCTGGAGTTGCGTATTCCGCGCATCCTCATGGCGATTGTGGTGGGCGCAGCACTCGCGGTGGCGGGTGCCTGCCTGCAGACGGTCACGCGAAACGCGCTGGCTGAACCGTACCTGCTGGGCATTTCGGGCGGTTCGTCGGTGGGTGCAGTGGCGGTCATCGTCCTGGGGATCAGTGGCGCGATTGGTGTCACCGGTGGCGCGATGATCGGCGGGCTCGCCGCTTTTGGGCTGCTCATGATCCTGCTGCGTGGCAGTGGTTTCCAGTCGGCCCGGGTGGTCCTCACTGGTGTGCTGGTGGGCCAGTTTTCCCAGGCCATCATGTATATGCTCATGTTTGCCAAGGGTGACGCGGACGCCATCCAGTCCATCACCGCGTGGTTGCTGGGTGCGCTGGGTACGTCGCGGTGGGATCAGCTGGCGTTGACGGCGCCCGTGTGTGCTGTTGCGGTCATCATTCTGTGGGCGCTGTCGCGCTACCTCGACGTCTTAAGCCTGGGCGACGACACCGCCGAGTCCATGGGCGTGCCGGTGGTGTGGACGCGCGCCGCGGTGCTGGTTATCGTCGCTTTGCTCACCGCGTCGACGGTGGCGGCTGTCGGTGCGATCGGCTTCGTCGGCCTGATCGTGCCGCATGCGGTGCGCATGCTGGTGGGGTCGGCGCATCGCCACGTGATTCCGCTGGCGGCGCTGGTGGGTGGCATTCTTTTGGTGCTTGCCGACGCCGTCGCCCGCATCCTGTTCGACGCCCAGGAACTTCCAGTCGGTGTGATCACGGCGCTGATTGGTGTGCCGGTGTTCTTCGTTATTTTGCGTCGCGGGCAGCGCGCGAAGGGGAGGGCTGCGTAAATGGCTACGTTGGAAGTTCGCGACGTCAGCGTCGCATACGGCGACTTCAACGCCGTAAAGAACGTGTCTTTCCGGGCGAACCCCGGTGAAATTGTTGCGTTGGTCGGCCCGAATGGGTGTGGCAAGTCCTCGCTGTTGAAGTCGATTGTGGGCTTGGGCCACTCGACGGGTGAGGTGCTTATCGACGGCCACGCCTCCTCCTCCATGTCGCGCCGTGAAAAGGTGCGCGCCTTGTCGTATGCCCCGCAGATGGCGGAGATGGACGTAGATTTGACCGTCGCCGAGATCGTTCGCCTCGGCGTGACCGCCGGCCGCGGGCTTTTCGGGCGCGGCAAGCCAGACGACGACGCCCGCGTTTCACATTCCTTGGCGCACGTCAATATGACGGACTACCGCAATCATCGCTGGTCGGAGTTGTCGGGCGGTCAGCGTCAGCGGACGTCGATTGCACGCACGTTGGCGCAGGAATCGTCGGTAGTGCTTCTCGACGAGCCAACGAACCACCTGGATATCGAGCACCAGATGCAGTTGGCGTCCCTGTTGCGCCACATTGCGTCGACGCACGCTAGCGCGATCGTCGTCGTGCTGCATGATTTGGGCCTGGCAGCGCACGTGGCTGACAAAGTTGCCGTCATGAATTCTGGCAATCTGGTGGCCTTCGGCACGGTCCGTGAGGCTTTGACGCCGGAGACCATTGCCCAGAATTTCCGGGTGAACGGCGAAATCTATGCGGCGGATACGGGTGCGCGGGCGTTGCTTGTGCATCCACCAGAGGCCGAGTGGGGGCGTTCGGTGTAGCGCTTGTGCGTGACGGGTGGGGTTCGGGTGGCACGTGGGGGCAGCTGCACTCACGCAGTTGCCCCCTTTCGGGGGTGATTTCGGGTAATTGGTCCGGGGCGCTTAAATTTTTTCTTTCCTGCGGTTTTCTGCAATGGAGAAAGCTATAAATTACACGCGTACCACCGCACGTGGCCCTAAAGTATTATCAATTGAACGCTTGTATGTGCAGTGTAGGGTAGCCAGGAATTGTGCGTTAAAGCGTCTATTTGAACGTTTTGGGGCGATTTTTGATTGATTGATAGATGCGGTGGCCCTTAAAAGATAGCCGTGACCTGCAGTTTTATTGTGCTATGGTGGCGTCGAGGTTGAAACGCAGGACCGTTCTGCGCGCCTACGTGCGGGCTGGTCTTGCATAGGGCAACCGTGCACGCTTCCGGGCGGTACTCCTTATTTATCTAAGGGGAAATCCGAGGCAGGCAACTCTATAACTACACAGAGTTTTCGTACTGCAGGCAATGGTTATCCTGTGCGGTGTACTCCGCCCCCGGTAGGGGACCACGTCGGCAGTAGGAGCTATCGCTGGTGGCAGGGTGCCGTTGTAGTGCTGAAAAACAATGAATGCGACACTTTCGCGCCTTAGGCTCTAACGGGTCGAAATAACAATCGAAGGAGAGTCATGCACCTGACAAACCGTGAGCAAGAAAAGCTGCTCATCGTCGTTGCCGCAGATCTTGCTCGTCGTCGCAAGGAGCGCGGCGTCAAGTTGAATCACCCAGAGGCAATCGCCCTGATTACCGCTGAGGTTCTCGAGGGTGCTCGCGACGGCAAGACCGTGGCAGAGCTGATGACCCTGGGTACTCAGGTTCTTTCTCGCGATGACGTTATGGAAGGCATTCCGGAGATGATTCCGGACATCCAGGTCGAGGCTACGTTCCCCGACGGCACCAAGTTGGTTACCGTCCACAACCCAATTCGCTAAACACGTTTACGAAAGGCGTCCAGAACTATGACTCCTGGAGAGTACTTCATCCAAGAAGGCGACATCACTCTGAACGAGGGCAAGGAAGCTATCACCTTGCAGGTGACCAACACCGGTGACCGCCCAGTTCAGGTTGGTTCCCACTTCCACTTCGCAGAAGCGAACTTCGCTCTCGAGTTTGATCGCGAAGCAGCACGCGGCAAGCGTCTGGATATTCCAGCTGGTACCGCAGTTCGCCTCGAGCCAGGCGACTCCCGCAGCGTGGACCTGATCGACTACGGCGGAAACCGTGAGGTTCACGGCTTCAACGGCAAAGTCAACGGTCCTCTGGACAAGTAATACAGATAAACAAAGGAGAGCCGTTATATGTCTAACAAACTGACTCGCCAGCAATACGCGGAAATCTACGGCCCCACCACGGGTGACCGTGTCCGCCTGGCTGACACTGATCTTATTATCGAAATCGAGAAGGACTACACCACCTACGGTGAAGAAGTGTCCTTCGGTGGTGGCAAGGTTATCCGTGATGGCATGGGCCAGAACGGTCGCTTTACCCGTGAGGGCTCTGAGGTTCCTGACCTTGTCATTATTAACGTCATCGTCATGGACTACACCGGCATTTACAAGGCCGACGTTGCAATCCGTGATGGTTACATCTCTGCTATCGGCAAGGCTGGTAACCCAGACACCCAGGACAACGTGGACATCGTTGTCGGCGTGAACACCGAAGTTATCGCTGGTGAGCACCTCATCCTGACCGCTGGTGGCATCGACACCCACATCCACTTCATCTCCCCAGACCAGGTTCCGACCGCTCTGGACAACGGTGTGACCACCTTCATCGGTGGCGGTTTCGGCCCATCGGACGCAACCTGTGCAACCACCATCACCCCTGGTGCGTACAACCTGCACCGCATGCTCAAGGCAACCCAGGACCTGCCAATCAACCTTGGCTTCCTGGGCAAGGGTCACGCTGCAGAGAAGGCTCCGCTGGAGGAGCAGATCCGCGCAGGTGCTATCGGCCTGAAGATTCACGAGGACTGGGCTTCCACCCCGAACGCTATCGACGTTGCCCTGACCGTCGCTGACGAGATGGACATCCAGATCGCGATCCACACTGACACCCTGAACGAGGGCGGCTTCGCTGACGACACCATTGCAGCGTTCAAGGACCGCGTCATCCACACCTTCCACACCGAGGGTGCTGGCGGTGGCCACGCTCCAGACATCGTGAAGGTTGCTGGCCTGAACAACGTTCTGCCTGCGTCCACCAACCCAACCCTGCCGTACACCCGTAACACGCTCGAGGAGCACCTCGACATGATTATGGTGTGCCACCACCTCAACCCGGACCTGCCGGAGGACGTTGCATTCGCAGACTCCCGCGTCCGTGGCGAGACCATCGCGGCAGAGGACGTCCTGCACGACATGGGCATCCTGTCCATCACCTCCTCTGACTCCCAGGCAATGGGCCGCGTCGGCGAGGTTGTCACCCGTACCTTCCAGGTTGCGCACCGCATGAAGCAGCAGCGTGGACCGCTCGAGGGCGACGGCGAGGCAGATAACAACCGCGTCAAGCGCTACATCGCGAAGTTCACCATCAACCCAGCTATCGCTCATGGTATCGCCGACACCGTCGGCTCCATCGAGGTTGGCAAGATGGCTGACCTGGTCCTGTGGGATCCAGCATTCTTCGCAGTGAAGCCAAAGATGGTCATCAAGGCTGGCATGATCACCCGTGCGAACATGGGTGACTCCAACGGCTCCATCCCGACCCCGCAGCCACGCACCATGCGCTACCAGTTCGGTGGCCTGGCTCCGTCGGCACGCGAGACCGCTGTGACCTTCCTGCCTACCGTTGCTATTGAGAACAACCTGGCAGAAGAGCTCGGCCTGGATCGTAAGGTCGTCGAGGCTCACGGTATGCGTGACATCACCAAGAAGGACATGAAGCTCAACGACGCTACCCCGAACATCGAGGTCGACCCAGAGACCTGCGAGGTTAAGGTTGACGGCGAGAAGGTAACCTCCGAGGTTGCTACCGAGCTGCCAATGGCTCAGCGTTACTTCCTGTTCTAAGAAGAGGAAAATTCAAGTACCTACTTGAATAATTTGGAAGGTATCCGTATCATTGAATGCGGATACCTTCCTTTCTTTTATTAAACCCTCATTTGAGGAGGAAACATGCTTATCACAGAAATCCAGGGCAACATTAAAGATCTGCCCGCAGCAGACGTAGAAGGTAAAAACCAGGAATTCTACGAGTTGCCGAACCTGGACCTCACCAAGCGCATCCAGCGCGGCACCACCACCGCGGGCCGCGAAATCGGGCTGCGCCTCGGCGAAGATTTCCGCGAACTCTACGACGGCGACATCCTCTACCAGGATGAAGACACGATCATCACGGTCAAGGCCCTGCCTACCGACGTCATCGTGATCAAGCCGAAGTCCATCTACGAAATGGGTACCGTCGCACACGGTCTGGGCAACCGCCACCTGCAGGCCCAGTTCTTCGACGCCGATAGTGAATACGGCCAGCCAGTCATGGTCGTCCAGTACGACCACACCGTCGAGCACTTCCTCGACCACGCTGGCACCGAGTACAGCCGCGAAGACCGCGTCATGCCAAAGGCTTTCCGCCATGCAGAACACTCCCACTAAGCCCGGCGGTACGGCCCCAGACCTGGAGCTCGTGGTCTGGCACCTCACCGACTCCGCACTTCCGACGGGCTCCTTCGCGCACTCCGCAGGTATGGAGATGTACCTGCAGCGTGACGTGGTCACAGATCCGGACACCTACTCGGAGTGGCTCAACGGCTACATTCGCGAGCTGTCCGCAAACGAGGGCCTGATCGCCCGCTTCGCCTGCGAGATTGCCCGCGCCGCTGAAGGCCACGCCGAGGAAGCCTACGCCCAGATTGAGCTGCTCGACCAGATGGCTGCCGCAGCGATCGTGCCGAAGCAGGTGCGCGCGTCGATGGCGTCGATGGGCAAGCGCATGTCCAAGATTGCCGCGATCGTGCTCCCCGGCGAGCCCCTCGTGGAGTTCTACCAGGAAGGCCTGAACGACGACCGCTTCCACGGCAACCCCGCGATCGTCTTCGGCCTGGCTCTGGGCTCTGCCGGCGCCGACGTGCTGACGACGGTGCGCGCGTTCCTCATGCAGCAGGCCACCTCCATGACCCAGAACGCTATCCGCGGCATCCCGCTAGGCCAAGATGCGGGACAGCGCGTGCTCACCGCTTCCTACCCTGCGATTCGGGAGGCTGCGGCGCATACTATGGAGCTCACGGAACTGGACTTGGGCGCGGCGTCGCCAGGCATCGAGCTGGCGCAGATGGCCCACGAGGGCCTGCACGCCCGCATGTTCATGTCCTAAAAAATCACAACAAAGGAGTTTTATTATGACTATCAAGATTGGTGTCGGCGGCCCTGTCGGTTCCGGCAAAACCCAGATCATTGAGCGTATTACCCGCGCATTCGGCGATGAATTCTCCATGGCCGCAATTACCAACGACATCTACACCACCGAGGACGCCAAGATTCTGGCACGCGAAGGCATCCTGCCTGAGGACCGCATCATCGGCGTCGAGACCGGCGGCTGCCCACACACCGCAATTCGTGAGGACACGTCCATGAACGACGCCGCCTACGAAGAGCTGCTCAAGCGCCACCCCGACCTGGACGTCGTCTTCATCGAGTCCGGCGGCGACAACCTGTCCGCAACGTTCTCCCCAGAGCTCGTAGACTTCTCTATCTACATCATCGACGTCGCCCAGGGTGAGAAGATTCCACGCAAGGCTGGCCAGGGCATGATCAAGGCTGACATGTTCGTGATCAACAAGACGGACCTGGCACCGTACGTGGGCGCTGACCTGTCCGTCATGGAGTCTGATTCCAAGAACTTCCGCCACGACAAGCCATTCGCGTTCACCAACCTGAAGACCGATGAGGGCCTGGATGCCGTCCTGGAGTGGATCCGCAAGGATGTCCTCATGACCGACCTCGCGGAGAAGTAAATGCCTGACTTCCCAAAAATTGTGGGGAACCAGCCGTACGTGCCGCGCAATCCTATCGGTGAGCTGGAGCTGACCATCGCTCCGCGCGCGGGCAAGTCGGTGGCAACCCACCAGTTCCACCAGGGTTCCATGAAGCTCATGCGCGCCCACTACCTGGACAAGTCGGGTCAGGTGTACTACACGCTGATCATCCCCGGTGGTGGCTACTTGGGCGGCGACGATTACACCCTCGACATCACCGTGGAGGAGGGCGGTTCGCTGCTGCTCACCGGCCAGGGTGCCACGAAGGTGTACCGGACCCCGGACGATTACTGCGCCCAGGTGATGACCGTGAAGATGGCACCGAATTCCGTCTTCGAGTACATTCCTGACCAGCTGATTTTGTACCGTGATTCCCGCTACCGCCAGTTCACGGAAGCGCACCTGGATTCGCAATCCAGCTTCCTCACCGCGGAGATCATCACGCCGGGCTGGGACCCGAAGGGTGGGTCCTTCCTCTACGACGAGGCCCGCCTGCACACCCGCCTCTTCATCGACGGGAAACTGCAGGTCATCGACAACCTCTACGTAGAACCGAAGGGCGAGCGCTTCCACACCGACCAGATGGTCATCCTGGAAGGCTTCACGCACGTCGCGACGCTGCTGGCATACGACCCGCAGCTTAACGACGAGCACGTGGACACCCTGCGCCGCATGCTTAACGAGTACGAGGGTTCCACCCCAACGCGCGCCTCGATTACGCGCACCCAGGGTGGGGCGTTGGCCGTGCGTGCCCTGGGTACGTTAACGGAGGACCTGTATAAGCTGCTGTTGGTGGTCGCAGATTACCTGCGCGGTGAGTTCCGGGGCCAAGGCCCGATCAACCTGCGCAAGTACTAGACCGATATTTTTCACTAGGATAGGTAACCATGGACGAAATTTTGGATAAAGCAGACGAATGGTCCCGCGTGTTCAAACTCATGGGTGACTCAACTCGCCTGCGTCTGATGGCTGTCCTTCACGACCGTGGTGCCGGAAACACCACCGTCACCCAGCTTGCGGAATTAACCGGCGTGCGCGTGGCCACGGCCTCTGCCGCGCTGCGTGCCATGGAACACTCCGGTGTTGTCAGTAGTAAGCGTGACGGCCGCGAGGTCCGCTACACGCTTGAAGATGACAGTGTGCACCGGATTTTGCACCACGTTGGTTTCCACCACGCCGATCACGAGCATTAAAAAATGGCCCCTCGGGGCCATTTCTTTTTGCTATTTAGCGGCGGTCCTTGTGTGACCCCTCGGCGAGTTCCTCAACGAACTTGGCGTTGAAAGCCTCAAGGTCGCGAGGCGTACGCGAGGTGACCAGGCCCTTGTCGCAGACGACCTCGGAATCCTCCCATTTCGCGCCTGCGTTCACCAGGTCGGTGCGCAGGGAAGGGTAGGACGTAACGTTCTTATCGCGAACGGCCTCTGCCTCAATGAGCAGCCATGGGCCGTGGCAAATAGCGGCGATGGGCATGCCTGCCTCGTTGTGCTTCTTCACAATCTCGACGGCTGCCTCATCCATACGGATCTGGTCGGAATTGCTCGTGCCGCCCGGGATGAGGATGCCGTCGAAAGTCGTGCCGGCGGCTAGCGCGTCGGCCGTGGTCTGGTCGACTGCAACTTCTGCGCCCTTCTTGCCGGTAATGGAGCCAGCCTCAGGGGCCAGGACCACGACGTTAGCGCCCGCATCCTTGACCGCCTGAGCTGGGCTCTGCAGCTCGGAATCCTCGAACTGGTCGGTGGAAATAACAGCGACGGTCTTGCCGGAAAGATCGTAAGTCATAAATACATCCTTTCGTTTTGTTGATATGACCCCACGGTAACGGCGTTGGGAATACCTTTCAAGGGAAACCGGTGTGCGCTGGGCGGATATAAAAATTCCCCCCGGCCGGGCGGCCGGAGGGACGTCGTGAAGCGGTTTAGTCTGCAGATTTGCCTGGAGTGATCTTCTTGGCCATGTGGACGATGTTGTCCTTGACCGCGGTGAATGCCTCCGACGGTGTCATCGTTTCACCCTTTGACGTGGCAATTTCGATGTCTTCGATGGTGATCTCGCCGGCGCGCAACGCCACCATCTCGGAGTGGTAACGCACCCACACCGCGATGGACGCAGCAACCGGGACCGCCAGGAAGGCGCCCAGAATGCCGAAGAGGCCGCCGCCTACCGTCACCGCGAGCAGCACGATTGCGGCGTGGAGGTTCATGGCCTTGGACTGCAGCATCGGCTGTAGCACGTTGCCCTCGATCTGCTGGACGATCAGGATCAGCGCCAAGACCAACAGCGCATTGGTCACGCCGTTGGTCACCAGTGCCACCACCACGGCCAAGGCACCGGCGGTGAATGCACCGATGATTGGGATGAAGCCACCGAAGAACGTGATCACAGCCAGCGCCAGCGCCAGCGGGACGTCCAGAACGATGAGGCCCAGGCCGATGAAGAAGGCGTCAACGAAAGACACGATCGCCTGGGTGCGGATGAAGCCGCACAAGGTGTTCCACGTGCGGGTCAGGACCTCGGTGAGGTGCCAGCCGATGTTGCCACCGGTGTAGGAACGCAGCCACGGTAGGAAGCGCACGCCGTCCTTGAGGAAGAAGAAAGTGAGAACCAGCGTAATCGCGGCGGTGGTGAGGAAAGAGGTGGCGATGGAAACGCCGCTGAACACGCCGGAGGCAATGTTCTGGGAATTGTTCTGGAGGAAGTCGGTGGCGGTGTTGATCAGGTTGTCGATCTCTTTTTCCAGCTCGCCCAACTCCAAGTTCAGTGGTGGACCCTGGATCCACTCCAGCAGACGGTTGAGGCCTTCGCGGGCGCGGTTGGCAAGTTGCGGAATTTGATCAGAAATCGACGGCGCAATCGCGGCGATGATTCCGCCAACGATGCCCATGGCGCCGACCATCCCGATGATGGTGGCCAGAGCCGGAGGAACCTTATTGCCGCGCATGAATTTCACGGGCGGCCACAGGACCGTACTAATGAGGAGGGCCAGAATTGCGGGCAGGATGCCTGCCCAAATGATGCCCATGCCCTGCCAGAGAATCCAGCCGGCCACGACGATGATGATAAACCGCAGTGCCCACCGCGCGATCGTGGCACCGTCGCGACCGAGGATGATGGAGCGGTCGGTGATGGAATCGTCGTCGAGGTGTGGGTCTTCGCCTGCGTTTTCTTCGATGGCGGCGGGGAGTTCCTCGGCGAAAGCTTCGCGGGCCTCGGCGCTGATGTCATCTTGTGGGGCGGTGGTTTCAGCACGCCGGGTGATGTCTTCGGAATGTTGTCCGAAAGCGTCCGGTGAGCTGTCTTTATCCTTGCTGCTCATGAGTGATAACCCTACACGCTGGTGTTTTTGGTGTCATCTAATGTCAGACTACGCCCAGACAAAGAAAGTTGAGTCGGGTGGGAATAACTTTGGGGCTTGTTCGTTGTACTGGGTGTGAGGTTGAGTGGCACAGGCTCAAGGGCTGTGCTACAGTGGCTCACTAGAAGTTGAGTCACCCGCACTTAACTTAAGATGAAAAGCTTAACAATCAGGAGGAATATTTACTATGGCACGCGCAGTAGGCATTGACTTAGGTACAACAAACTCTGTTGTTTCCGTACTCGAAGGTGGTGAGCCCACCGTTATCGCTAACGCTGAAGGCTCCCGCACCACGCCTTCGGTCGTAGCGTTTGCAAAGAATGGCGGCGAGGTCCTTGTTGGCCAGCCGGCAAAGAACCAGGCGGTCACCAACGTCGACCGCACCATTAGCTCCGTCAAGCGCCACATCGGTACTGACTGGACCGTTGAGGTAGATGACAAGAAGTACACCCCGCAGGAAATTTCCGCACGTATCCTGCAGAAGCTGAAGCGCGACGCAGAGGCTTACCTGGGTGAGGATGTCACCGACGCAGTTATTACCGTCCCTGCATACTTCGAGGACGCACAGCGTCAGGCAACCAAGGAAGCTGGCCAGATCGCAGGCCTGAACGTCCTGCGCATCGTCAACGAGCCAACCGCCGCGGCTCTGGCTTACGGCCTGGAGAAGAATGATGAAGAGCAGACCATCCTGGTCTTCGACCTTGGTGGCGGTACGTTCGACGTCTCCCTGCTGGAGATTGGCGACGGCGTCGTGGAAGTCCTGGCAACCGCCGGTGACAACCAGCTCGGTGGCGATGACTGGGATCAGCGTATTGTTGACTGGCTCGTCGAGAAGTTCAAGAACCAGAACGGCATCGACCTGACCAAGGACAAGATGGCCCTGCAGCGTCTGCGTGAGGCAGCAGAGAAGGCAAAGATTGAGCTGTCCGCTTCCCAGCAGACCTCCATCAACCTGCCGTACATCACCGTCGACGCAGACAAGAACCCACTGTTCTTGGATGAGACCCTGACCCGTTCCGAGTTCCAGAAGATCACCCAGGACCTGCTGGATCGCACCAAGAAGCCGTTCAACCAGGTACTGGCTGACGCTGACATGAAGATCGGCGACATTGACCAGGTTGTTCTGGTCGGTGGCTCCACCCGTATGCCAGCAGTCTCCGAGCTGATCAAGGAACTGACCGGCGGCAAGGACGCAAACAAGGGTGTCAACCCTGACGAGGTCGTTGCAGTGGGTGCAGCCCTGCAGGCAGGTGTTCTCCGCGGCGAGGTCAAGGATGTTCTGCTTCTCGACGTCACCCCGCTTTCTCTCGGCATCGAGACCAAGGGCGGCGTGATGACCAAGCTCATCGAGCGCAACACCACCATCCCAACCAAGCGTTCGGAGACCTTCACCACGGCAGAAGACAACCAGCCTTCCGTCCAGATCCAGGTCTTCCAGGGCGAGCGTGAGATGGCAGCAGCTAACAAGCTGCTCGGCTCCTTCGAACTTGGCGGCATCGCTCCGGCACCACGTGGCGTCCCACAGATCGAGGTCACCTTCGACATCGACGCTAACGGCATCGTCCACGTGACCGCGAAGGACAAGGGCACCGGCAAGGAAAACACCATCACCATCCAGGATGGTTCCGGCCTCTCCCAGGAGGAGATTGACCGCATGGTCAAGGATGCTGAGGCTCACGCCGAAGAGGACAAGAAGCGCCGCGAAGAGCAGGAGACCCGCAACTCTGCAGAGTCCCTGGTCTACCAGACCCGCAACGCCCTGAAGGAGAACGAGGACAAGATCTCCCAGGACGTCAAGGATAAGGTTGAAGAGGCCGCAAAGGGCGTCGAGGAAGCTCTCAAGGGCGAGGACCTGGATGCTATTAAGGCAGCCGTCGAGAAGCTGGCAACCGAGTCCCAGGAAATGGGCAAGGCTATCTACGAAGCCGCAGCTAACCAGGGCACCACGGAAGCTGGCCAGGCCGATGGCGACGACGTAGTCGACGCAGAGGTCGTTGACGAAGACGACACCAAGGACGGTGACAAGTAGTGACTACCCCTCACGAGATGCCCGACGATCCGGGTGCTCCTGAGGTCACCGACGAGGAGGCCACAGCAGCACCGGGACCCGAACTGGAACCGGAAGAAGAGGCCGTCGTCGAAGGCAACGAGCTTGACCCTGACGCAGTCCCCGTGACCGACCCCGTAGCCGAAGCCGAAGCAGCCCTCGCCGAACGCACCGAGGACCTGCAAAGGCTGACAGCCGAATACACCAACTACCGCCGCCGCACCGACCGGGAGCGCACCGCCGCAATCGAAGGTGCAAAGGCAGCGGTCGTGGCAGAACTCCTCCCCATCCTCGACGACCTGGAACTCGCCGCACAACACGGCGACCTCGAAGGCCCCTTCAAGGCCTACGCGGAAAAACTCCAGTCCACCGTCGCGGGCCTGGGAGTCACCGGCTTCGGTGAACCCGGCGAGGAATTCAACCACGACATCCACGAAGCCGTCCAGGATATTTCCACCGGCGACGACAAAGCGATCGGCACGGTCCTGCGCCGTGGCTACCGCATCGGCGACCGAGTGATCCGCACCGCGATGGTCGTCATCGACGACGCGCCTGCAGAAGACGCAGCAGACGGGGACAACGCGTAAAGCACCCCCGTACTCACACGGCGGCACCGCCGCCACCGACGGACCCTTCACGGGCCCGGCGACGGTGGTGCGGTGCCGCCCTTTTAGTTATTTAGAATTAGAACAAAACACACACTAGGAGGACCCCATGGCCGAAAGGGAATGGGTAGACAAAGATTATTACGCCGACCTTGGGGTGAGTAAAAACGCCACCCACGACGAAATTAGGAAAGCGTACCGCAAAATAGCGCGCGAAAATCACCCGGACAAGAAACCGGGCGATAAAGCCGCCGAAGAAAAATTTAAGCGTGCCGCAGCGGCGTACGACGTCGTCGGCGACGAAAACAAGCGCAAGGAATACGACGAATTTCGCACCATGGTCAAAAATGGTGGCGGGTTTGGAGGTTCCGGGTTCCCGGGCGGGTTTCGCTCGTCGGGCGGCCAAGCGGGATTCCAAGACTTCGACCTCTCCGACCTCTTCGGAGGAGGAGCTGGTGGACAAGGTGGAGGCTTTTTTGAAGGCGGCGGTCTTGGTGACATCTTCGGTGGCTTCGCTCACCGTGGCGGCGGTGCTCGGAAGTCAGCTCGGCCGACGCGCGGGGCGGACGTCGAGACGCAAATAACCCTCGACTTCCGCGAAGCCGCAACCGGCACCACCATCCCCCTGAACATCTCCGGCGAAGCGCCGTGCGGGACCTGCCACGGCTCGGGGTCGAAGACGGGTAAGAAAAAGAAGTGCGCTACTTGCGACGGCTCCGGCTACACGCAGCAACAGCGCGGCACCTTCGGCTTCTCCGCACCATGCTCCACCTGCGGTGGCGACGGCGAAGTCATCGAAGACCCGTGTGGCACCTGCAACGGGACGGGGACCGTCCACCGGACGCGCTCGATCACGGTGCGCATCCCGGCCGGCGTGACCGACGGTCAGAAAGTACGCCTCGCTGGCCAAGGCGAAGCCGGGCCCAACGGCCGCCCCGCCGGTGACCTGTTCGTCACCGTGAGCGTGCGCCCCGACAAGGTCTTCACCCGCAAAGGCGACGACCTCCAAGTCACCGTGCCCGTATCCTTCGCCGAACTGGCCCTCGGCGAGACGCTCACCGTCCCGACCCTGGACAAACCCGTCCGCGTGAAGGTCCCCGCCGGCACCCGCTCCGGGCGCACCCTGCGCGTGCGTGGCCGCGGCATCAAGAATGGGGACCTGCTGGTCACCGTCGAGGTCAAGGTCCCTGAGAAGCTTGACGACGCCGCCCGCTCCGCCCTGCGCACCTACGCCCAAGCAGAACGCGACTCGGGCTTCGACCCCCGGGCCGGTTGGGAAGGGGCGGTCTAAATGGTAGACAGCCAAGGACGACAAGTCTTTGTGATCTCCGTAGCCGCCGAACTCGCGGGCATGCACGCCCAGACCCTGCGCCAATACGACCGCCTAGGCCTGGTCACCCCGGAGCGCACCAAAGGCGGCGGGCGTCGCTACACCCACCAAGACATTGCGGCGCTGCGCAAAATCCAGCGGCTTTCGCAAGACGACGGCGTCAACCTCGCCGGTATCAAGGAAATCCTGGACCTGACCCGCCAGAACCGAAGGCTGCGTGACCGGGTCGCTGAACTCGAGGAAGAAAACGCCGCCCTCCGCGACGCCGCCCAAGGCCGGCCCCGCCCCGAACGTATCGCCGGCGGGGAGATCGTTCCCGTGCCCCGCAACGTGGCCATCGAAATGTGGATCCCCCGCGACTAGCGCACAATCTGGCGTAACGCATCGAAGAATGCGGGATCGTTCCAATACGACCCGTGATCCCCAGGCCCCACCTCCCACACACGCGCCCCGAAGCGCCGGGAGGTGGGGTCTGTGCCGTGCACGCCCCCGCGCGGGCCGGCCGCGAGGTCGATCGGGTCGCCGGCTGCGGTCATCGCATGCACCCCGCCACGGCCGGTCACATGCAGGTCAGCGGCGGAATCTGCGGGCACGCCCGGCGAACCCACAAGTACTAAGGAGTCCGCGATAAGAGGCTCGTCGCGCGCGGCAGTGCCCGCGACGACCGACCCGTACGAATACCCAATCACCGTCAACCGGGCGTGCGGGTTACGGGCGCGCAGGTCCCGCTGGAAGCGTCGCAACTCGGCGCCCGCGTGCCGCGCCGGCTCCTTGTTCAGGGCGCGGTCCAGGCTGGCGGGGGCGTTGTATCCAATCCAGGCGACCGCCGCCGCACCCGTTGCCTGGTGCACCGCGCGGGCGTGGGCGAAGCTGCTGGCCCAGCGGGCGGGGTCGGCGGACCCGACACCCGGAATAAAGGTGGCTACGGCTGGGGCCGTATCGATATCGCCGAACGCGGCCACGACCCCGCCACCGGGGGCTTCCAAGAAGAGCGCATCCGGGTGGGCTGACGCAAGCGGTACCAGGTCTGGGTTGTCCAGCAGGACCATCTCGTGGACGGCAGCCAGGTCCAGGTCGTGGTACATGCCCAAGGTGGTACCGGTTGGCCACGTCGGGGTACACAGCAGGCGGATGGCGTTGGCGCACTGCCAGTCCAGCACGTCGCCGAGAGCGCTGGCGGCGTCGAGAAGCGGGTCGAGCATACCGGAGGCCTCCGCGCGGGGAGTCAGCCGGCGCACCCACTGGCTGAGGTGCTCGTGCAGGGAGGCGGTCAGGCGCAGGATGGTCGCGCCGGCACGAAGTTCGGCCGCGGTGTCGCGCCATGGGGTGAGGACGTGGGTTAGCCGGAGGGCGCCGTCGTGAAGCGATCCGGTACTGGCGCGGGCCAAGTGGTGGCCGGTGTCGGCGGCGAGGTGTGCTTCGGCGGTGGCGGCGCGGGCGGCGGCATCCCACGCGGCGGCAAGGGCGCGCAGTTCGGTGGGGTCTAGAACCATGCGGCGACCTCCCGGTCGAGGCGGCGGACGTCGGCAGCAGCGCGGCGCAATCCGTCGGTAAGGCGCGCGTGCTCGGCAGCGGCGTGGTCAAGGCGGCCCTGCCACACCGACGCGGCATGGAAAGTTGCGGCGGCCGTGCGCCCCGCCCCGGAGAGCTTATCGACGCCCGGGCTCACCGCAGGCTGGTAAGAGTGCAGCTCAAAGGTGGTGTCTAAAGAAATTTCAGAATGCATACCCCCACTGTGGCAGGAAATTTTTTCCCGCGCGCAAACCGCCAAAAAATCTGTGGATAATGGTACGAAGACCCCAGTTATCCACAGGGAAGGTGGCCCATGAAAATTGCCCTCGTCCAATTTGACGCAGGAAACGTCACAGCCGACAACGCCCGCCGGGCGGCCGCCCGCGTCGCCGAGGCCGCCGGCGCAGGCGCGGAACTGATCGTCTTCCCGGAGGCCACCTCCCAGGGCTTCGGCACCGGGCGGCTGGATACGCAGGCCCAGGGCCGCGACGGGGAATTCGCGCAGACCCTCGAGGCCGCCGCCCTCGAGCATGGCGTCACCGTAATTGCCGGTATGTTCGAACCCGCGGACACCGTGGGCACCGTGAACCGGGTGTACAACACCGCGCTCATCGCCGGGCGGACCAGGGGAGCGTACCGCAAAATCCACACCTACGACGCCTTCAACTTCGCCGAATCCGACACCGTACGCCCCGGCTCCCGGCAGGTGATTCACCAGATCGCGGGCGTCCAGGTAGGCGTGGCGATCTGCTTTGACCTACGTTTTCCTGCCCTATTCCAGGACTTGGCGCGCGCCGGGGCGCAGGTGATCGTGGTGCCGACGTCGTGGGCGCACGGGCCCGGAAAGCTGCGCCAGCTGCGCACGCTCGTCAGTGCTCGGGCGCTGGACACCGGGGCGTTTGTGGCGATGTGTGACATGGCGAAACCCCACGACCTCGACCCGGAGGATTCCGCGCCGCGAGGGATTGGGCATTCGATGGTCGCCGCCCCGGATGGGGAGATCATCGCCGAAGCGGGGGAAGACGCCCAGATTCTGTACGTGGATGTTGATCCGGAGGACGTCGAAAAGCAGCGGAAAATCCTGCCGATTCTTTAAAACTCCACCCGGTACGCCGGGGAATCGGGGCGGATGAGGTCCGCGATGTCGCGGCCGTCTAGCGGCGTGGCACCCGTGACCGGGACGGCCGGCTTCACCCACCATTCGTCCCGGGGGTGGACGGTGGCGGCCGTAATATTCAGCCACTGCGACGCCGCCGCGAGCGTGCGCAACTGCGCCAGTTCGTACAGCTCACCGGGGTAATCGGCCTGCAGGTACACGTCCATGCGCTGTGGATTCGGGTGCGCCAGGCGGGAGAAAATCACCGACCGCGCCGCCCCGTAGCCCGCACCCCGGGCGATCACGGTCACCGGCCCATCGCTTATCGACGCCCCTACCGGCTGCCCGAACGTCCAATGGTCACCCACCTGCGCCGACGCCAGATTCTCGTAGGCCGAATCCGGTTCGCGGTGCACATGAAACTCCACCTGCCCGAAATCCGAAGGCGGAACCGCCGGGGCGAGCCGTACCCACTGGCCCGGGGTATACGTGGCCGTGGCCAAAACATGCTGGCCGGGCCGGTACAACATGGGCAGTCCCAGGTCCACGGTCACCACCGAAATGCGCCGGCTCACTCGGTTGACGCTGATAACTTCCCCGGCGGCAGCCGGTGGGATGCCCAGGTAGTCGGCCTCCAGGGCAGCCTGCGCCATCGTCTCGCAGATGCGGGTCAAGACGACCTCGGAATCAGCGGCCGCAACCGAGTAGGGGATCCCCGCCTCCCACAGCACGGCACGCAACCCATCCTTGAGGGCGTTCGCAAAAACGGAATACACCGCGCTGGGAAACCCGTGCCGGCGATGCTGTCGGCCTAGGGCCTCGAGGATTTCGACGTCGTCGTCGTGAAGCTGACAGTCGTGGGCGCGCTCCAGCACGGCGGACACCTGCGGTGCCAAATCCAAGTGCGCCTCTTCCATGCGCACAGTGAACAGGGCGCGTGCCTCCAGTTGGTCCTGGTAGAACCGGGTATGCACGGCATCGCGAAATACGTCAGGGTAGGACGCAATAGCGTCAGCTACCTCGGCGTAGGGTCCAGAACCAAGCGGAGCACGGTGCAACATGGTGCTCATCATACGGCCTAGCCGTACATGCGCGGGCTAGCGGCCGGGCATGTACGGGGTGCCGGGCTCCCAACCCAACTCGGGCGCCACGTGCTTGGCAAAGTTCTCCAGGATGGAGACGTTGAGGTCCACGCCCATCGTGTTCGGGATCGTGATCAGTAGGGTGTCGGCGTCCATGACGGCCTTATCCGCCTTGAGCTGTTCGATCAGCTGATCCGGCTCCGCGGCGTACGTCTTGCCGAACGTGACCTGGCGGCCCTCCCCGAGGGAACCGATCTGATCCTCGCTGGCGCCGTGCGGGCCGAAGAGGCGGCGATCCTCATCCGAGACGATCGGGAAGATGGAGCGCGATACCGAAACGCGCGGCTCCCAGTCGTGGCCGGCCTCCTTCCAGGCGGTGCGGTACGCCTGGATCTGCTCGTACTGAATATCGCCCAGCGAAGAACCGTCGGCCTCGCTGACCAGGGTGGAGCTCATCAAGTTCAGGCCATCCTTCGCGGTCTGGACCGCCGAATCGTAGGAGCCGGAACCGTAGAAGACGCGCTTATCCAAATCCGGGACGTGCGGGAAAATCGGCAGGGCGGAGCCCGGCTGGTACATCTGCGGGTACTGCTCGCCCAGTGGGGCGGCGGTAGCCATCTGGTGGCCGCGCACCGCAGCGAGGAACTTCTCTAAATGTTCGCGGGCTAGGTCGGCACCGTTGGGGGCCTTGGCCTGGTAGCCGAAGGATTCCCAACCGCGCACGGCCGGCTCGGGTGACCCGCGGGAGACGCCGATTGCGGTGCGCTGGTCCGCTAACAGGTCTAAGGCGCCGAGCTCTTCGGCCAGGTAGAGCGGGTTTTCATACCGCATATCGATAACGCCGGTGCCCACTTCAAGGCGCTTGGTGCGCGCCGCGACCGCCGCGAGCAGCGGCATGGGGGACGCGCCCTGCGGGGCGAAGTGGTGGACGCGGAAGGAGGCGTTGTTCACGCCGAGGTCGTCGGCGGCTTGTGCGATGTCGACGGACTGCTGGAGTACGTCTTTCGCGCTGGGGCCGCGTTGGCCTGGAAGTGCATAATGTCCGAAGGAAAGGAATCCAAAGTATTTCATGGCTCCACCCTACGGGGATTATGTTGACGTGTCAACGGTCTAGGTTGCGCAGATACCTCGACACCGCCAGACCCGCGCGCCGCCCCGCCCGATTCGCGCCGGTCGTCGACGCCGTCGAACCGTAACCCGCCAGGAAAAGGCCCGGCTGGCCCTCCGGCGTGACTTCGTCGAGCATCCGCGGGCCACCCGTGCGCAGGCCCAACCCGCGCAGGTGCCCCAGGCTGTGCCGGAAGCCAGTGTTCCAGAACAAGACGTTGTACTCCTCAGCGTGACCAGCGGGGAAGGGATCCCAACTCTCCGGCACGACCAGGTCGCTGGCCGTAGGCGCCTGCCCGAAGACCGCGCCGCTCCGCGTCAGGTGCGCCGGCCACCCCCGCGACACCAACACGCCGTCGCGGACAGCTGCCATGTACTCCGGCCACTGCGGGATACCGGTCGTCGACACCACCGACGCCGGCCGCTTCCCACTAAACGTGCGCTCCCGCACCGCGCGCTCAACGTCCAAACCCCAATGTGAATCGAAGGTGCGCTGCGTAAACGCCGGCGGGCGGCGCGTGGCCCATGTGGTCTCCGCCACGGGCGCAAGCTCCAGGAGAAACTGCACCGCCGACAACCCGCCGCCCAACACGAGGACGCGCTGGCCAGCGAAATCCTCCGCCCGCGTGTAATCCACCGTGTGTAGCTGCCGCCCGCCGAAACGCCCCGGCACGTGCGGCACAAACGGGGAATCCCACGTCCCCGTCGCCGACACCACACTGCGCGCCCGGTACTCGGCCTTATCCGTGGCCACCACAAAAACGGCGCCCTCGCGCTCCACCCGCAGCACCTTCTCCGGCCGGCGCACATCCAGCCCCAGATGCTGCTCGTAGGCGGCGTAATAGTCACTGACCACACGCGACGCCGGAATGCTTCTCGACGGCCTATCCAGCGGAAAACCCGGAAGATCAGCAATACCGTGCGCTCGACCCAGCGTGAGCGACGGCCACCTGTGCAACCAAGCGCCGCCGGGGGCGGGGTTGGCGTCGACAAGCAAAGGAGTTATCCCCCGCCTAAGTACCTCGTGGGCGGTTGCCAAACCTGCCTGACCTGCGCCAATGATGATTACGGGGGAAAGCATGTTCCTAATCCTACGTTTCCGGGTATGCTTACTGGGTCACAGTATGGTCGTCTTAAAGCCTCGACCGCATATTAAATAGAGGAGGTTAGCGTGGAATACACCCCATTTTCACTGCTTATCGACGTCGGATGGATCTCCATCCTCATGGTCATCGGCAACTTTATCCGCCGCCGGGTGAAACTATTCCAAAACCTCCTTATCCCGTCCTCCATCACCGCCGGCCTGCTGGGCCTCATCTTCGGGCCCGAGGTCCTCGGCTGGATCGGTTTCTCCGACAAGATGGGCGCCTACACCACGATTCTGATCGCCGTGGTCTTCGCGTCCATGCCGTTTAGTATGCAGTTCGACCGCTCCGTGCGCTCCGGTGCGCGCACCATGTGGGCGTATTCCGCCGGCATGTTCATGGGTCAGTGGGGCATCTTCATCCTGCTCGGCCTCTTCCTCTTCCAGCCGGTCTGGGGCACCGAACCGTGGTTCGGCATGATGCTGCCCGTCGGCTTCGTCGGCGGCTTCGGTACCGCGGCGGCTGTGGGTTCCGCGATGGACAACGCCATGGACATGAATGGTGTGGCATCCTCCCTGGGCTTTACCTCCGCAACCGTCGGTACCTTCGCGGCCATCATCGGTGGCGTGATCTTCGCATCCTGGGCCATCAAGAAGGGCAAGACCGCAGACCTCCCCGAGAAACTGCCGGCCGAACTACTCTCCGGCTACATCGACCGCCTCGAAGAACGCCCCTCCATCGGTAAAGCAACCACCAGCCCATCCTCCATCGAACCGATGGCCCTGCACGCCGGCGTGGTCACACTCGTGGTTATGGCCGCGTACTACCTCAACGGCTGGATCAACGACCTCTTCCCACAGGTCTCCATCCCACTGTTTGCGATGTCCTTCGTTGTCGGTATCGTCGTGAAGCTCTTCTTCAACGCCGTGAAAACCCCCGACTACCTGGACCGCGACACCATCAACACCGTCTCCGGCGCAGCCACCGACTACCTCATCGCCTTCGGCATCGCATCCATCGTGCCGGCCGCAATCGCCGACTACTGGATCCCACTCGTGGTCCTGTTCGTCATCGGCATCATCTACTGCTTCATCTTCCTGGCCTACCTCGCGCCGAAATTCTTCGGTGAAAAATGGGTCGAACGCGGCATCTTCGGCTGGGGCTGGGCAACCGCCGCAGTCGCAACCGGCATCGCACTACTCAAGATGGTCGACCCGAAGATGAAATCCGGCACCCTCAACGAATACGGCGTCGCCTACGTGGGCTTCGCGCCCTTCGAAATCGGCATGACAGTCATCGCACCAATCGCCGTTGTCGCAGGATGGACACTAGGCCTAGGCATAGTATCGACGATCATCGCAGCGCTCATCCTGGCCTCCCCGTGGATCTTCAGGTGGGCGCCCGGAAAGACCGCCGACCTACTGCCGGGACAAGTGGAATAGGTTTTTGGTTAGCTGATTTTTAGGTGTGTGGCCTCGCTGCCGGTGCGTCAATGCGCAGGTGGCGAGGTTTTCTTGTTGCTGGGGGTTGGGGGCTGGGCGCTGGGGTAGGGGCTGGGCGCGTTCTTGGTGTGAATATTTGTAGCGCATCTTGTATACGCCAGGTCGGGTTTTGGCGGCCTGAAATTATGACCTGGCGTATACAAGATGTCAGTCAAGGATGCTGATCAAGGATGCAGGCGCTCTAACGCCCCACGGGTTGCATCGCATCACCGATATAGTTATCACGATGATTCGCATATCCAGTTCGCTACGCTGATTGTGAGTCAAAGCCATGAAGAAATACGCCATCTTCACCGTCGCTGTCGCCAGTGTTGCGCCGTGCTCCTGCGTGCCGGGAGACCCCTACCTATCTGACTCCCGCGGTCAGCTGCCACTTTCCGAACGTCAGGGAGCTGAAGAAGTTCAGTTGGCGCTGCGTAGTGCGCTTACCGATGTTCGGCGGGACATCCGTGAAGAACTAACGTCCGGTACTACCTGGGATATTGAAGATAAACCCAACTCGCCCGGAGCCTGCGGGGGAGAAGCGGTCGATATAGCTCGGATCGACTCCGGCATTGGTGGCCTCATGAGAGGTTTTGAGCCGCAGAAAAAAAAGATGCGGCTATCGAAATTCTGGGTGAGCACGTCAAACCACTGGGGTACACCATAGAAATTGTGAGTTCTTCTGGAGAGATGACAACCTTCCACAACCCCCTCACTGATGGCTATGTTGACATCAGGTTAACGCAGAAGAATGACCTCGGGCTGAGTTATTCCACCGGCTGCCACCGGGTGATGGGCTCCCAGGGATAACGCTTACACGCTTGCCTGCGGCTTCCGGGTGTGCGTCTGGACGCGAAAGCTAGCCTTTGCAGCCAGGCTTAATATCCCAGGTCGCGGGCTTCGTGGGGTGGCGGGCCGACCTGGGAAGTTAAGGCTGGCTCATAATTATTCACGGAGTGACTGGCTTCGGTGCACGGACCAGGGCGGAAACCGGAGGGGAAACCGGCGGGCTGTCGCAAAGCCTCCATTCTGCGTTGCCTGTAGGCGCGTTTCCCCAGGTCACGTTTTTTGGAAACCTGCAGAATGGAGGCTTCGCGACAATCCCAGCCAACCTCAGGTAGCGTCGCCTTATCCATGCACTGTATGGATAGGAAACGGGCACCGGGTCAACTCAACTTAAGCCACTAACTTTGCGGAAGCCTGCAAACCCGCAAACTTATACCCTTAAGTTTGGTGGTTTCCGTGGACACGCAAAGATAGCATGCTAAGTTTTGCTGTATGACTTGGCCGAGTGTTTCACGTGAAATGTTGCCGTGGGAGGGGTCCTTGGAGAACCTGTCGCGCCGGGCACGGCAGCGCACGCCAAGTCACTATGAGAGTGCGATCGTCCCCGCCATCGCACATGAGCAAGTAGTTATAGAGCCAGCTACTATTGCGCTCGCCGACCGCGCGACCGTAGCGATCACGCGTTTCGATGCGCAGGAGTCAACAAATCTCCTGCCATTCATCCCCTTACTTCTGCGGGGTGAATCCGTGGCGTCTAGCAGGATCGTGCAGCTCACCGCATCGTCGCGCAAGATTTTTGAAGCAGAAATCTCGGGTGCCGGGTCTCGTAATGCCCAGTTGATTGTTGCGAATGTCCGTCAGATGCGCAGTGCAATCGAAGCCGAAGAGATCAACTTGCGAACAATCTTAGAAATGCATCGGATTTTGTTGCGCGAGGCGGAACCAGACATCGCCGGCCGCGTGCGCGAGCAGGCGGTGTGGATCGGCGGGCCTGACGCTCATCATCCTGGCGGTGCACTGTTCGTGCCCCCGCACCACGTACATATCCCTGAGCTGCTGCAGGATTTGGAAGCCTTCATCTGCCGGGACGATGTGCCGGCACTTGCGCAGGCCGCGATTGCACACGCGCAGTTCGAAACGATTCACCCGTTCGCCGACGGTAACGGAAGAACTGGTCGCGCTCTTATCCACGTGCTTCTAAAAGCCCGGGGACTGAGCCTGAATGGGCCGGTGCCGCTTTCTGTGGCGTTATTGCACCGGGTCAACGAATACTTTGCAGCCCTGGACTCCTACCGCGACGGACGGCTGGATCCCATCGTTCGTTTTTTCGCTGAAGCAGCACTGGAGGCGGTTGAGCATGGGACGTGGCTAGCCGGTGAACTCCGCGCCGTCATGCGCTCATGGGGAAGTAGGCTGCAGGCACGCTCGGACGCGCTGGCATGGCGGGTGCTGGAACTATTGCTGCAGCGCCCAGTGTTGACTACGCGTATCGTCGCCGAAGAGTTGGGCGCGACAACTGCCTCTGCGCTGAATGCGCTGACCACGCTGGAGAAACAAGGCATACTAGTGGACAGTCAGCTGGACAAGCGCACCCGCGCCTGGCGTGCACCTGAGCTCTTGGAGCTTCTCGACGACTTCGCGGACCTCAACCGGCGTAGCCTTTTTGACTAAGTGCCAGCAACCCCAACCACCTACTCGCGGTCCATCACGTACGCCACCGCGCAGCCGATGAGGATTCCCCAAAATGGGGCAGAGACGCCGGCCACACTCAGGTTCGCTACGGTGATGAGAAAGCAGGTGAGGGCGCCCGGGAATGTGCGTGCCTTGTTCTGTGGCCGGGACATTCAACTGCGTGCTAGCCTGTTTGCCATGCAACAGGAAGCCTCGGAGGATAAGCCGCGCCGTCCCATCGCCTGGGTCACGCCCGCGGTCACCGCCGCGCTCATCATCCTCGGCCCGCCACTTGCGCACACGGCCGTCGGCGGCTGGATCCTCGCAGGGCTACTAGTTATCGCTTTCGTTGGTGCGCTTATCGACGCCCACCTGCACCGCCCGAACCTCACCTTTGCAGTGATCGTGGGGGTGGCTTACTTCATCGCCATGCGCATGTACTTCGACGAGGGCACCTGGATCTATTTGCCGGTGCTGGTGGTGCTCGCACTGGTCGGAAGCCACCTGCCTCTCGGGCGTGCGCGGAAGGCTGCGTAAGTGGAAACCTGGCGCTTGGACCACCCCGATTACGGCGCGATCGAGGTCACCACCGGTTTTGATGCAGAGTTCCGCGCCATTGACCCGAGTTGGCCGGGCGACGAAGATCGGGACGCGAAGCCGTACTTGGTTGAAGATTCTTATCTTGAGCGGTTGAAAAAATGGGCCGGCAACCCGCAGCTACGCCTGCAGATCAGCGTCGATGGTGAGGTTCGCCGCCAGTTCGACAACGTCCCCAACGGGCGCGTCGCGTTGAGCCGCCACATCGACCCGAACAAGCTGACCTCTGTGTCGTCGGCGTCCACGCTGCGCACGAAGCCGCATCTGGAGATACGGTCGAACATTTTTGGCGAAGTTCTTGGCATCGACTTCCGCGACGCCACCGGCCTCGTCGAGTTCACCCCTCCTGAGGACTCACGTGGGGCGAAGCGTTATGCGGAGATGGAATCTTCGAACTTCAAGCGAGTGGCCTACCCACTTATGGCCGGCCTGGGTAAGAGCGGGTGGGCGATCGCGCTTTTGGTGCTCGGCCCCTTGGTCGGGCGGTTCCTGCACTGGTTGTTCAGCTTCCTCCCCGACTTCGACCTCCCGGATCTTCCCTCGCTTCCCGACATCACCCTGCCAGTGCCTACGTTGCCGCAGATTGATTTACCGGTTCCGCATATTCCGTTTCCCTCGCTGCCGCATTTCGACGTCCCCGACTGGATCCTATTCCTCGCCGAATACTCCAAGATCTGGATGCCACTGGCCATCGCAGTCGTGCTTGCATTCCTGGCAGTACGGAATCACAAGAGGTCCGAGCAGCAAAAACGGCAGTGGCAGCAACGTGATCGGGATGGTGGGTATTCCGAAGACGCTGCTAGGGGTGACCAGCTAAGGTGAGAACCTATGAGTCTGCCAACTTCAGCTGTCTTGTCGAAGAGTTGTGGATATTTAAAGAGTATTGCCCGCTTTCGGGAATCTATTGGCCGGCCAGATCGCCGGACTGGTAGCCAAAATGCCCATCATGTGGGGTGCGTCAAGTCCGCAGAGCTCAGATTAGATGAATAGGAGAACTGCGACAATGGAGACCCATTAATGACACAGGGCGACAACCTTTCCGGTTGGTTAACCCCCCTGACTGTTTGAAACGATGAAATTAGCTCGAGAGTGAAAGTATAAATCGATGAAAACTTGCTGTGTAGAAGGATGCGACAAGCCCGGTGCGTTTACGACAAGGACCCGGCCTACGTGGTGTTTAGAGCATCTCCGCGGGTTGTATTCGCAAGGAGGTTTGACTCTCCTAGAAAATTTCACCAAACCTACCGCGTTTCTACTGACTCGATGCACGCGTTGCAATTTCGAGGGACACTATCGTTTTGAATATGTTCTAGACAGGTTGAAGATTGGCGAACCTGTGTGTCGAGCCTGTTACTGGCGCGAATGGGCCAAAGAAGCGCGAGTCCTTCAAAACGATAGCGAGATGCCAGTAGATTTATCCACAGTTAAGCAAAACGCCGAGGATAATGGATATACCTACCTTGGGCCGTTAACGAATCCCAGTTTGGCCGGCGATCCGCATGCTACACGTTGTAACTCATGTGGCCGCGTTACGGCTCAACGTTATGGAGATATTGGTTGGGGTTGTCCATGCCAGCGGAGCCGAACTTCGAGGGCTTCCAAAAGCAAGAAGAATAGCGAAACGGCAATTGGTAAGAGCATAAGAAATAGTGCAGTTGTTGGGGATAAACTAAGTCGCGAGATACACGGTTCTTACGAGACTGCAACTAGCAAAATGCCCGCATTGCAAAAGGCGGAGAATATCCAAATAACACCTGAATTCCAGCAGGCTTTGGAATTGATGGATTCTGGGGAGAACGTGCTTCTGACCGGTAAAGCTGGCACCGGTAAATCTACGTTGTTGCGGATGTATTTGGATCGCAATGTTGGCAAAAAAGTTTTAGTTACGGCGCCGACAGGCGTGGCAGCACTGAATATTGACGGCTTTACAATCCACCGGACGTTTGGTTTCCGGCCGGGCATGGGGCCTGAGGATATTACTGAGGGTGGAAAATGGTGGCCGCGATCCGTGCTCCAAGCCGCGGATGTCCTTGTCGTGGATGAGATATCAATGGTGCGGGCGGACCTCTTTGACATGATGGACATTGCCTTGAAGCGAGCGCGAGGTAATGACGATCCTTTTGGCGGTATACAGCTGATCCTCGTCGGCGACTTGTTGCAGTTGCCGCCCGTCGTTACCGCTGCTGAGGTTGAGTATTTCGACAGCCGGTGGTCTTCACCTTATTTCTTTTCTGCTCACTGTTATGATTCGGTCCGTATCGCACCAATCAACTTAACGACGGTGTGGCGCCAAAGTGACTCCACTTTCCTTGAGGTGCTTAATCAAGTCAGAGAGGGCAGCGTCAGTGATAATGCTCTTGGCGTGCTTAACGAACTGGTTGACGCTGACTTTGATGCGCCTGATGATTGGGTAACGTTGGCCGCACGGCGTAACACTGTCGATAAAATCAATCAGCGCCATCTAGATGCTCTTCAAACTGAACAGTTCCTCTCAATAGCGGAATACACCGGTAACGCTGACAGCAAGTCGTTTAGTGGGACTGAGAACTTCAGCTATGCGGTTGGCGCTCGCGTCATGACAGTAATCAATGACAAAGACAACAGGTTTGTCAACGGTAGCTTCGGCACGTTAATCGAGGCTTCCCCCAATCATCTGGCGGTACGTCTTGACCACAGTGGCAAAGTTGTAGAACTGGGTAAACACACTTGGGAGATTAAGACACCTGGTATCTCAAACGGAGATCTGAGCAGTGATACTGCTGGGACCGTTACACAATTTCCAGTCATTTTGGCATGGGCACTGACAGTGCATAAATCACAGGGAAAAACTATTCCGAAACTCTTCATTGATTTGAAGGGTGGGATGAACACCGATGGCCAGTTTTATGTTGCTCTGTCGCGTGCTGTAGATCTCGAGCATCTCCGCTTTAGTGCTCCCCTCGAGCGTCGACACATCCGCGCGAACAACACGTTGGTTCGTATGATCCGTCGAGAGGTTAGCTCATCTGAGGCAACTAATCGCATCGCATTTTTGGCATTTGACGGGGTTCAGTTCGGTATCAGTGACCATATTGTTTGTGCGCATGCAGTGATTGTCGAATCAGGGGAAGTCGTTGCTGACTTCGGAACGTGGCTAAACCCAATGTCAGATCTTGGAGAGTTCGGCCGCCAACATAATGTTCCTATTGGCGGACTCGCCTTAGCCCCAACACTTGGAGATTTCTGGCCTCTATTATTGCGACAAGCAGCAGGAAGTATTGTCGTGGCCGATGGATTGGCCATGCTTGAGCGGGCTGTCCGGCATCAAGAAAAAGGGCTTGATTTGTCCCTGGGTATGGGCTACGACATAAGTGAATTGGCTTATGAGCCAGACGGTCAAAACGTAGCTGAACGTGCCCATTCGATGGCACAGGCGTATCGCAATCATGCATTTACTGTTGACAGTGCTCAACCAGTGCCAAGTGCTCCTGCGGAAACTGAAGGATCTGTATATGCCCCGGAGTGGGCGCCCTCTATGCAGATGGTTCTTGATGCTCGCCGTGCTACAGATTCTGACAATGCGTGGGCAGCATTTTCTGGAGGTCCCATTGATGACTTGGACCGTGCAGAATTGACCGAAACGGCTGAGATTTTTTCTGCATGGGCGATTTCTCGCGGTGTCTGGACGGAAAGCGTCCGGGATGAAATCATCCGTCGCGCACATTCTGCCGGTATGGATACTGTTACGCTACCTGACGTCGAATCCACGGAGATTAATCCATCCCAGCTCTTTCTGCCTGGCACCCGCGTCGCTTTCACAGGTCGGAATAATCTTCTTGGCGGTACGGCTGACGATGATCGTCTCGACGAAATCTGTCGCGCACGCGGTCTCGAATACAAAAAGAACGTATCAAAGACTCGATGCGATGTTCTTGTTGCCTTTGACCCCTCCTCAATGTCCACGAAAGCAAAGCGAGCCCGTGAGTACGGACACCCAATTGTTTCCCAAAAAGACTTTGAGTATTGGTATTCCAATGGGCCGTTTCTTACGAAAGCTTCACTTGAAGAGCACTCGAATGAGGATGTTGTTGAACTTAGCACAGGCATTCCAGCATCTGTAGCTATTGAGGATACGTTTGGTGGAGAACTAGATCGTGTTAGCCCGGAAGAGGTTTTCCGACTAGGAACGAGAGTCTCGTTCCGCGGATCAACGATCATTGACGGCAAGCTTTATCCTCAAGGTGCAGCGCTACAAGCATTGTGTGATCAGCTTGGTTTGGAATACAAGCAGGCCGTGACCAAAACTCGTTGCGACGTACTAATTACTGACTCACCTGAGGCGGTAGATGGAAAAATGAATCTAGCCCGGCGATACAACAAACCGGTGATCCTGCAATCCGATTTTCAGGAATGGGCAGCTAAACAGCTTGAAGAGTTGGAAACAGAGAGTAACGAGATTCCCGAAACCCAACTTTCAGAAGTTCGGCATGCTTTTGTATCGCGGTTAGAGTCATCATCGAAGGAAAAATTAGATCCACAAGCTGAACATCAAACTGTGGTGGGTGAAAAGCCTGTCGAAACTACGTCTGTTCCTATGGTTAAGGTGGCTGACAACACTGCCGAATTAACGCCTTCCAATGTGGTAAATGGCTATCTCCAAGAATCTCCCCAGAAACATGGGAAATCAATGAGACGAGCGCGACAAAGTGCTATTACCGCGGTCGTCTCTTTCATCCTTGTTATTGTTTTTGGAGCCATTGGGCTTTTGCCATTGGGGGCAATTTCGCTCCTAATATCGATGGTGGCGGCGATAGTTACCCTGGTATTTCTCGTTTTAGGACTGTTCGAAAGGAGACATAAAAACTAAAGCACTCGAATCTACCAGGTACCTGTGGCTGGCTGCATAGCCTAATTGGCTAACAGATTGATTCTCAAAATCTCTTGTGAGTTGTACGCAGAGAGCATGTTTGGGACCACGATGTCGCCTATAGGCATTGGTTGATGCTTCCTTAAGGGGTTGCAATTTCTGCAGAAGCACTGGGATCAGCGTTTGATTTAGAAACAGCGTGCATAGTGCAAACTTGCTATGCATAAGCAATCGGCGCTGTATTCATTGCTGAGGTTTAATCTGAGTAGAGCACTCGGGGAGTACGAATGCCGGTCTGCTGAGCTCTCACAGGCTCACCACCGGCAGGGAAAGATCTGTCCGGCGCTGCTGCGCCGGTCCTTTTAGCTCCGCCCCTTTTTAAGTGGACGTGGCCGGAACGTGGCGCGCTGCCGCGCGCCGCAGATTGTCCCATCCGGTGGTCCGCCAGAACTTTTCGGGGCGGATTTCCGGGAGTGCACGGCGTTCTGGCCAGGCAAAAATACTCAAGCAGAATATGGAATGAAACGATAACTACATTCTGGCTTCGACCGGTCGGCGTTTCCCCAGGTCGGCTTTCTGGAAATCTTGCAGATTGTAGATTTTGTATCACGCGGGTCTGGTCGGGCGCTCCTAACCGGCCCGGAACGTCCCCCAAAAAGCCAGCCTTACCAGCCAGACTTAATATGCCAGGTCGCGTGCCCCGCGCGGAAGCTGGCCGACCTGGGATGTTAACTCCAGCCCATAATTATGCAAAGAAATGAATGCGTTAGCAGCAAATCCGCGCCAGCGCAGAAGAAAAGACCACGAGCATAAGCCCGTGGCCTGCGGAAACGCGGCGCATCACGTAGCGCAAGCGCCAGCAACGCAGCGCCCAAGCGCCCCCGCCCTAGCAAGCGCTACGCTGCGCGTGCCGCGATGTCCATGTCGCCGGACAGTGCCTTAGAGAATGGGCAGAAGGCGTGGGCGTCGGCGACGAGCTTGTCGGCGTCCTCGAGGGAGTCCTTGTCGGTGAAGGTGACGACGATTTCGCCGGAGAGGCGGAAACCGGATTCGACTTCGTTAAGGGTGACGGATGCGTCGACGGACGGCTGGTGTGCCTCGACGTCTACGCCTGCTTCCTTCATGGTCTTCTGGAGTGCGCCGTTAAAGCAGGCAGCCCATGCTGCTGCCAGCAGGGACTCCGGGTTGACCGCGCCGTCTACCTTGGGGCCGGCGACTTTGAAGTCGATGCCGCCTTCGCCTTTAACGTGGCCGTCGCGGCCGCCGCCGGTGGAGGTTACGGTTTGGGTGTATACGGGCTTCATAAAAGTTCTCCTTCGTACGGTTTTGTGTACGGGCCCCATCATAGGTACCAGACCGCAAACTTGCCACGACCCAGTGCAACTTTACAAGCGCTAAAACAGCATCCCCTGCGCAGCGGTCGGCTCGACCACATCGACACCTTCGATGTCCAAGGCCAGCAGCGCGGGCTCGAAGGTGTAGAGGCGGTCTATTCCGTGGATGAGGGCGGTGGCGGGGAGGGTGGCGTCGTGAAGCGGTAAAGAGCTGCCGATTTCTGCTGCCTGGGCGGCGGTCAGGGCGTCGAGTTCGGCGATGATGAGGCCGAGTTCTTCGACCCACGCGCCGGCCCCGGCGGCGCAGAGTTCCAGGTAGGCGAGCGCCGGGACGGCGAGGGTGCAGGTGCGGCCGTGGTCGGCGAGGAGTTGGTGGGCGCGGCTGGCGCGGTCGTCGGTGTCGTCGTTGGTGAATGCGGCGATCAGCACGGATGCGTCGACGAGCTGGATTGGAAGGGTGGGTTTAAGCATGTGACTTCCTAGTTTTCGGGGCGGAAATGCCCGTGACCTGCAATGCGGTGGGGGAATTGTCGCGGGTGTGGCGGGTGAGCACGCCCCATGCCACGGCCTCCTTGTCCAGGAGGGCTTTGACTGTGGTGGCGTGTTCGCGCCCCAACGTCAGGCGGACCACGCCCTGCGGGGTCTCGATGGCGGCCTCGTACCCGCCGCGGCTGGAGTACCGGAACAGCCGCCCGCGCACGCTGCCCAAGGACTGGACTTCCCCGGTGCGGGCAGCTTTGACGTGGGACTTCAACTGCTTATCGACGCCCACACGCCCCACCCGCATCTCCTTCACCCCGCGACGAGACGCACCGCGTAGCACCCGCGACGCCGCCGACAACGCCTGGTCCGACCACCCGCGCGGCCGCGTCGCCTCCTGTGCCAGCTGGCTTAAGCCCCGCTCAATCAATTCCGTGACCTCTGCGGGCGCGTTCACAGTAATACTGTGTTCGGCGAAGTGGACGTCGGCCACCGTCAACGTGGTGCGCTTACCTGGCTGTAGCGCTTGTACGAGGCGCACCGCAGCCTGGGCGGTCTCCGTGAGCGCGCGGGCATCCATGCGCGCCGGGTCGCCGGCGAAGGTTAAGCGTAAAGGCTCCATTCGGTTAAGTGTAGCGGGGGCGGGTTGGGGTTCCGCGTGCGGATGCGCGTGGGGGTGTTGGGGCGTGGGAGTAGGCGCGCGGGTTACTATGCTGCACGTCTCCTGCTTTCTTCCGGGAAAGGACCCTGTGGTGAATCCAGCTCCCCTTACTAGCGCCGCCCGCCGAGCCCGTACTGCGCTCGCCGCTGTTATGGCCTTCGTATTACTGCTGACCTCTCTCGTGGCCCCCGTGCCGGCGGGCGCGCAGGCGCGACCGGTGGTCAACCAGGGCAGCGTGGTGGAAACGTCGCTGGGCAGTTGCACGGTGGGCGCCGTGGACCAGCAGCGCCGTATCGCTGTGATTGCGGCGCATTGCGGTAACCGCGCCGGCGAACCGGTGGCGCTCTATTCGGGCGGCAAGTACTACCCGCAGGCCGGCACGTTCCACCCTTCGCCGCAGTGGGATCCGGGTACGTTTTCCAACGACTGGGCCATCATCAAGCTCAGCGATGGGGTGCAGGTGGGGCAGAACGTGTTCGCTGCGGAGCAGATGGACCTGGACCAGGTGCGCACGGGTGACCGGATCTGTTTCCACGGCAGGACGACGCACCCGGACGGCGTGAGTTATTCGTGCAGCACGGTTGCGGCAGTTGCGGGGTCTTCGATTTTCTACGTTGGTGGCGAGGCGCTGCACGAGGGCGATTCCGGCGGCCCCACCTGGATTGAGCGCGGTGGCCAGCGCTACTTCGTGGGCGTGACGTCCGGCTGGTACTGGCAGGTGCAGAGTCCCAACAATAAGCTGGCGCGCGCCACGTATCCCCGCGATCGTCCCCGGGTCACTCTTGAGCAGATGGACGCGATTTACCGGGAGGCGTTCCCCAACCCTGAGCCGGCCGGGGAAGGTTCTTCGTCGGGAGGCATCATCGCGACGATCATCATTCTGTTGCTGAGTTTCCTGGGCGTGGGTGTGCCCCACATCCTCCGCTAGTTGGGTGCTTATCGACGCCCCTACCGGCCCATTCCCCTCCCGTGAAAAGGGTGCGTGAGGTGCAAAACACCGGCCAATGTGCGAAGCTATATACCTAGCCGAAAATCAGCTTCTTGACAGCTGTTTCCCAAGAGGAGTTTTCCATGCTTCGTTCCCTTTATTCTTTCCCACGCGCAGTACTTGCCGCGGTGGTTTCAGTTGCGCTGGCGTTGACGGCCGTTGTTGCTACGCCGAGCCAGGCGCAGTCGCGACTCTTTGTCGATCAGGGCAGTGTGATCAACGCAGGCAAGGGCGGATGCACTGTTGGCCTGGTTGCTAAAGCGGAATACGAAATTCCTGCAGCGATCGTGTAAACCAAGACTAACTTATTTATTAGTACACTTTTCATTGCCGTATGACTTCAGAGTTTCGCTTACCGCCCTTTGTTCTGTAAGTAGCGTTAATATTTATAAATTGAAGGTCTAGAAAGCGTGATTGCCTTTAATATTTATTAAAAATAAAAAATATTTTTAATAAAACAATTTGCAAACCTGTAAGTTTTCGTTCAGTGCTAGATGGTAAAGATTGTGAAGGTGTTATTAGAATGCCGGATTTATCCAATAAAATGTGCTCACTGTTTTTTGAATCACGACGAATATTTTATATATTGGGAAGAAAGGTGCGGGAAGTGGAGGGTGAGAATTAAATGTTTTAAAAGTGTTTGTTAAGTCATTTGCAAATATGCTGCGAAAGAATTGGGGAAATCTACAGTGTTCCGCACTGCTAAATCGGCGTGGCCCAAAAAGAAAAACTTGTATACGCGTATTAAAGTGTATTGCAAGAAGGAGGTATATTGCTTGATGCATTTTCATAACAACGATTTAAGGCAAGGTGCAGAAATGGACAGGACCTCTAAATTTAAAAATGTCACTGAGATTATAACGAGTTTCAGTATGGTAATTGTTGGAATTTGGGGAATAGTTCAGATCTCCGAACAGCTAGAGCTTAATCGGGAACTGAATCAGACCACATTAGACACGTATTTGGTCGAAGTTGGGAAAGCTGAAAGGGATATAGAGCTGCAGGATCGGGTATATTTGGGGAAATTGACTGGCGAGTTAACGCCTGAGGGGGTTGAGTTAACCAATTATGCAACGCAGCGTACTTCACCCGCTGCCTTTTTCGCTAGGTTAGAAGGGATTGACGGGGGCGTTTCTGACCTAATGGGGGAGGTGGAGGTGATTCCAGCTTGTAGCTCTATTGTAATTCCTTGGGAATCAATTAGGGAATCTGTCGAAATGGTTAATAAAGATTTGAAAAAAGATGATGGAGAAACTTTTGGTGAAGAACTCCTTTTTGATAAAAATACTCTGGCGGAACTGGCTTTAGTTGTGTAGGCACCTTCAGGTAAGTGGTATTATCAAGACGTAGGGGGAGGGGTTTTTGTAGTAGACACTTCAAGTTTAGACAACGGAAAAGAAAATTTACATTTGCAAAGTAATGACGAGGATCAAGACTATGACCGTTTGCGAAATAGTAGGCTGCAACAGGCTTTTACTGGCGTGTCTCCTTCTGAAGTACTTGACTTAGTTTATGAGGTAAACGGGGATGATGAGCCAGTCTATTCTGGTGCATCCGTCTACAATCAATATAAACTTTCATCACGCGTTGTAATGGGCGGGCAAGTATCCTCCTCGACTTATTGGAATGTGGAAAAAAACAGTTTCTCATGTAATTAAGCAATCTAATATTTCTGCTGTGAAGAAGGTGTTTGGAACCTGCACATGCATTTACTTTCGTAATGTTTATCCTCGATTGTTTCGCAGTTGAGACTGGTGTCTCTTATTTTATGGATTGGCGAATTTGAAAATGTTATGATGCAATAAATCGCTCTTTTGGGGTGTAATTCGGTGATTGCATAAAAATGTGTATGGGGCTTGTTTTTAAGAAAATTTAAAGCCATTCCGTGTCGAATTTTGTTTTATTCGTGCTCGATTATTATTGCCAACTAGAAAATTTGTGCAAATAAATAAGGCCACCATTGCTTGAGGCATCAGCACCTTTCTAGGATAATAAAGACCATGTCTGCCTGCGATGTTTTGTTCTCGTCGTTTTATGGTTCTACCCGCCAGTATGCGGAGGCGCTAGCGCACCGCCTTGGGGTCACCGCCCGCGAACTTGAGGGCGCGGGCGCGCTCGATAAGCCCACGATTGTGCTCGCACCGATTCACGGCCCGGCGAGCGCGGGGGTTAGCTACCTGCGTCACCAAACAAAAGAGGCGCTGCAGGTGCACCCGGTGGCGCTGGTGACGGTGGGGATGAGTTTGGATGAGGTGGCCGTCGAAAAGGACTTCGCGGCGAAGCTCCTCGGTGACCGAGCTAGCTGCGTCACCCGCTTCTACCTGCCCGGACGCCTGAACTATTCGGAACTGTCGACCGCGCACAGTGCCACGATGCGGGGCGTAATTAGTGCGTTGAAGCTGAAGCCGCGTAAGTCGGACAATGACCGCATGATGATTGACACGTACGGCAAGGATGTGGACCGCGTGGACGTCGAGAAGCTTGACCCCATCGTGGAGTGGGCGCGAGCCCTGTAACTACAACCCCCGCGCCCGGTGCAGCATCGCGGACGCCACCTCCACGCGGACCATCGTGTCTTGGGCGTCGACGACTGCAAAGCCGCCGGCGAAAGACCAGCGTGATTCTTCCCAGCTGCCGTGGGTGGTGGAGGCGTGGCCCTCGATAAGCAGGACCCAACCGTGCGGGTCGCGGGGCTGGAAGATGATGGTCACGCGGTCGTCGGCGGGCAGGCGGTTTGTGACGCTGCGCGCCAGGCTGCCCGGCACCTCCATGGCCCGGCCACCGTCAACGACGCGCACCACCACCTCGTGGACGCGGGCGAAATCGCCGTCCGCGGGCGTCGGGATGATGATCCCCGGCCCGTACAAAGCCAGGGTGTCGGCGAGTTCGTGGTGCGGCACGCGAATAGTCATGGCCCGAGTCTAACCCTCTCGCAGAGTGGCGTGCGCCCGCCGGAACGCGCTGCCGCCCAAGGTCAGGGCGCCCGCGCCAAGCAGCGCCAACGCCCCCGCCCACAGGAGCTGGGTGTGCGCGCCGGTATCGGCGAGTGCCGCGCGCCCTGGGCTGCTGGCCTGCGTGTTTGCAGGCGCATTCGCGCCCGCGCCCGCCGGAGCCGTGCCGGCTGGTTTGCCTGCGGGGTCGGCGGGGCTGTTGCCTAGGGCTGTTGCTGCGAACTTGTCCGCGGCCGTGAACATTTTCTTGGCTTCGTCGAAGACACCTTTCCACCCTGAGCTGTCTGTGCTTGCACTGCCGCCCACGCCAGAACCGCCCGAGCCCGCGGAACCGGCCGCCCCGAGGTCCACGCGGAAAGTGATAGTCTCCCACTCGGTTTTAGTCGCCCCGTCCAGGGAAACGGCCCGCATCGCAATCGTGTATTCGCCAGGGGTGCTGAAGATCCAGTCGGCGTGCGTGTGGAAAGGCCCGTCGCCAGCCACTACCGAAGGTCCGTCGCTGCTGGCCAGGGTGCGTGCGTCGACACCCAAGCCAGGCAGGTGGCCGGCCCACCAGCGTCCACCCTCGGGCGCGGATTGCGGCGCGACCTCGATGTTCATGCCATCCGGGAATTGCTGGGCCACGTGCGTGGTGCTAAATCCGGGCCATGGCGCATCCGGCGCTTGGGTCAGCGGCAGATGGTAGAAGCCGGTGCCGGGTGAAACGAATCGGCCCACGATCGCAGCGACGTCCCGGGGTAGGGAACCGGCCTCAAATTGGACGCGCCGCTGCGCGCCCACCACGAGCGCCACGTCCTGGGGCTTGTAGGTATCCGATTCGTGCGTGACGTAAAAACCCAGCGTGCCGTCGCGGTGCTGGGGGCCGAAGTCGATGTGTCCGCTGGTCAATTCAACAGCGTTCGGATTCGCGGGAGCCACCGAACCCGGGGCGGGAGGTTCAGGCTGCCCCGGCTGGCCGGGCGCAGGAACATCAACCCCAGGCGCCCCGCCGGCAGCGTCGGTCTCGCCAACGCGGAAGCGCAAAGTACCCGCCTCCGTAGTACTCAGCGGAGTATCTACTCTCACTTCGATCTCGTACGTCCCCGGCTGAGTGAAATACCAGGCCAGATGCCGGTGCATGGAACCCTGTTCGGAGTAGCTTGTCGCCTGCTGATTCCCAGCAATCGCCTCGGTCCCGTTGAACGCGCGCCACTGCCCGCCAGCCGGGGCGCTCACCGGCGTGAAGTGGAATACGTACTTACCCGGGTGGCTCTGGTACATGTGCTCGTTGCTCAGGCCCGGCCACACCAACCCGCGGCGTTGGGTCGCGGGCAGTTCGTAGACGCTTTCGCCAGCAGAGGCCAGGCCGGGCACGGGGCGGCGGAGGGTTTTCTGCGCCTGTTGCGGCACCGCAAACGTCACAGCATTAAGGTCGCGCCACACTGCGCCCCGGGCGTGGTTGTTGGTCTCGTCTTTGGCAGCCATCACGAGTTTTCCCTCGCGCTGGTGTGGGGCGATGTCCACGTGGCCGTCGTAAAGCGTGACCGCGTCGGCCCAACCATCTTTCTGCTCCGACGCGGCGGGTCCCTCGGCCCGGGAGTAGCGTGTCGACGTCGCCGGCAACGCCCGGTAGCCCTCGGCAAAAAGGCGGCTGAACAGTGCTGCGCCGGGGGCGTCGGAACGCGATTCCGGCGTGATCTGCAGCAGGAGTTGGTAGCCGGGGCCGGTGCAATCGCCGACGTACGTGCGCAGCGTCCGGTTGCCCGGCGAGCTGATGTAGTTGAGTTCGCAGTCGGCGGGCACGCGCTCGGGAAGCTCCTGCAGCGGCTCATCGCCGACGCGATACAAACCACCCCTGACCTCGACGGACGTATCCGCATCCGCCGGGGTGATGGTCACCTCAAAATCCTCGCCCATGACCTCGCTGGTCGCCACAGCAACCTCGTGGCTGCTCGGGCTAAACGGCGCGGTCTCAAACGCCGGCGCTGGATCCGCGCTGTTCGGGGTAGGGAACTCGCCCATCTCTGACGTACTCTGCGCCACCTTCCCGGTGTGGTGCTGCAAGGGAGCGGACACCCAGCGCCCGCTTTGCGACGCCCCACCCGGCACATACACCACCTGGAAATCCGAAGAATAACCGCCAATCATCTCATCCCACTGCGCTTTACCCGCCTCCACGGGAACTTCCGCCAACCGGTATCCGTCGATGTAGAAGACCGCGTGGCCGCTGTCCTTCGCGTTGCCGGTGTCGAAAGAAAGGGTGGTGAGCACGCCTTCCCGGGCACCTTTCGTGTCGGCGGCTGAGGGCGCAATACTCAACGTCGGCGTGTTGCCGGTCTGCTTCGCGGGGGCGGCGTTGTAGGAGGAGGCGACGTCGTGAAGCGTGGTGAGGCGGGGATCCGTGCCGCCTACCTGCCACCGCAACACCTGCGGTTCCGATGCGATGAACCGACCATCCGTGGTGCGCGCGCTGGCCCGATACCAGACCTGGTAGAGGCCCGGCTTGGTGAACGTCATGTCATTGTGAGTGTGCGTGCCCTGCGCCACCCACGTTGCGCGCAAGCCCTTATCGTGCGACGACCACAGACGCTGCGCCGGCCACTCCTCGCCACCGTAGTTGAACAATTCCATGCGGCCGGGCCCATCGAATCCGACGATCTCCATATTGAACGACTGGTCGCGGAAGTTCTCCGTCGGAAGGTTCGCCGACGCCCCGAAGCCCGCCCAAATCGGAATCTGCTCCTGTGGGAACCCCGTCGCCGGGCCTCCGTAATACAGCAGCGTGCCCGGGTCGCCCATGAAAGAAAGGCGCGGATCGTCCGGCACGCGCCAGGCATACATGCCCAGGCCGCCATCGACCTGCCCGCGCGACACCCAGTTCACCGTGTCCTCGATCGGCTTCAGGCCCGAGCTATTGGACATGAGCTGGAAGTTCGAGCCGTCCCACGTGGCGTGCGGTGCGTCCACGTGCTCCTGCGTATGCACTACCAGCGGCGTCTCCGCGGTGGATTTCGGGTGGGGGAGGGCAGCGGCCAACACTAGGAAGAGCGCCGCGAACAGGGAAAGGAATCTTGTCATCAGGCAGAACGTCGCTTTCGGGAACCGTTTTCAATAATGCGTTTAGCGTAATGAAAATCGTTTCCGATAGCAATGTGGTGGGGTGGCGTTTGCGTGGTTTCGGGCAGGAGCTTTCGGGCGACGGCGTGCATATTTATCGGCTAGGGTTAATATGCTTGGTCGCGCCCCGGGCGGCGAATGCTTGCGACCTGGGATGTTAAGCCTGGCTCGTAAGGCTGGCTTTTCGGTGCGTGTTTCGGTGGCTGCGGGCGGGGGCTTTCGGGCGTGCGTGATACGAAAACTACATTTTCCCGAATTTCAGAAAACGCGACCTGCAGAAACGCAGAGCAGTGGAAGGCAAAATGTAGTTTTCGTATCATTCTGTCCTGCGTTTGAGTTTTGCGCCGTCCGCCAAAGTCCACGCGTGCAACGCTCTGGCCTTTTAAGTGTCAGCATTCAGCCGGACGGGAAGATCTGTGGCGCGCGGCAGCGCGCCTCGTTCTGGCCCGCGCACGCTTTAAGGGGGCGTAGCTAAAAGGACCGGCGCAGGGGCGCCGGACAGATCTATCCCTGCAGGTGGGAAACCTGGGGCTGCCAAGGTGCGCGCGTCCTTGATCCACGTTCTTGACTGACATCTCTGATACGCCAGGTCGCCACCCCGGCTGAGTTTTCCGCGACCTGGCGTATCAAGGATGTGCACTAAATATTCACGCGGCGCACGCAAAGTAGTACGTAAAACCGCACGTAAAACCGCATGCAAAACCTGCAACCACGCCAACCCCGACCAACCCCACGCAACCCCAACCAAAACCTGCGCGCCCCCGACTCAAGAAATTTTTCCTTGAGTGGAATAGACTCAACTCTAAAGCGTTACACTGAGTAGGAACACAACGAAAGAAGGAATTTATAGTGAACTCATTTAATCCAACTACGAAAACTGGTGAAGCCTTACAAGCGGCTCTCCAATTAGCTTCCGCCAACGGTAACCCGGATATTCGCCCAGCTCACATGCTGGTCGCGATCCTGGATCAGGCTGACGGTATCGCTGCGCCGGTGCTGAAGGCCGCAGGCGTGGACCCGCAAACGGTCCTGTCCGAGGCGAAAAACCTCGTCGACGGTTATCCGAAGGCGCAGGGCCAGGGCATGGCGAACCCGAACTTTAACCGCGACGCCCTTAATGCGATGACTGCGGCGCAGGAACTTGCAGGGGAGCTTGGCGACGAATACGTCTCCACCGAAGTCCTCCTCGCTGGTATTGCGCGCGGGGATTCGGGCGCGTCTGACCTGCTTAAAGGTAAGGGTGCAACGTACGAGTCCATTACGGGCGCGTTCCCGTCGGTACGCGGTGGCCAGAAAGTGACCTCCCAAGATCCGGAGGGCCAGTTCCAGGCATTAGAGAAGTACTCGACCGATCTGACCGCGCGTGCGCGTGAGGGCAAGATTGACCCGGTGATTGGCCGTGACGCGGAGATTCGTCGCGTGGTGCAGGTGCTGTCGCGCCGGACGAAGAATAACCCGGTTCTTATTGGTGAACCTGGTGTGGGTAAGACGGCGATCGTCGAGGGCTTAGCCCGCCGCATTGTCGCAGGTGACGTCCCGGAATCCTTGAAGGGCAAGACTTTGATCAGCCTGGACTTGGGTTCGATGGTCGCGGGTGCAAAGTACCGCGGTGAGTTTGAGGAGCGCCTCAAGGCGGTTCTCGACGAAATCAAGAACGCCGATGGCCAGATCATCACCTTTATCGATGAGCTGCACACCATCGTCGGCGCTGGTGCTACCGGCGATTCGGCAATGGATGCCGGCAACATGATTAAGCCCCTGCTGGCTCGCGGTGAACTGCGCCTGGTTGGTGCGACCACGCTCGATGAGTACCGCAAGTACATCGAGAAGGACGCCGCCCTGGAGCGTCGCTTCCAGCAGGTGTACGTCGGCGAGCCGTCCGTGGAAGACACGGTGGGTATCCTGCGTGGCCTGAAGGAACGCTACGAGGTGCACCACGGTGTGCGCATCATGGACTCCGCCCTGGTCAGCGCTGCGGAACTGTCGGACCGCTACATCACCAGTCGCTTCCTGCCGGACAAGGCGATCGACTTGGTCGATGAGGCAGCGTCGCGCCTGCGCATGGAAATCGATTCTTCCCCGCAGGAGATTGACGAAGCCGAGCGCATTGTCCGCCGCCTCGAGATTGAGGAAGTGGCACTGCAGAAGGAAACTGACGCAGCGTCGAAGGAGCGCCTGGAGAAACTGCAGCAGGAACTTGCCGACGAGCGTGAAAAGCTCGGCGAGATGAAGGCCCGTTGGCAGAACGAAAAGGGTGCTATTGACCAGGTTCAGAAGCTCAAGGAGGAGTTGGAGAACCTGCGCAATCAGTCCGAAATTGCCGAACGCGATGGGGATTACGAAGCCGTCGCAAAGCTGCGGTACGCGGACATCCCTGAGACCGAAAGCAAACTGCGCGAAGCCGAGGAGGCCGTGGGCGGTTCGGAGAACCCCATGGTCAGTGAGGAAGTCACCCCCGACACGATCGCTGAGGTCATCGAGGCGTGGACCGGTATCCCGGCCGGCAAGATGTTGCAGGGTGAGACCGAGAAGCTGCTGCATATGGAAGGTGAGCTGCATAAGCGGGTCGTCGGCCAGGATGATGCAATCACGGCGGTCTCTGATGCGGTGCGTCGTGCGCGCGCCGGGGTTGCGGACCCGAATCGCCCGACCGGTTCCTTCCTCTTCCTAGGCCCAACTGGTGTAGGTAAGACGGAGCTGGCGAAGGCTCTGGCCGAGTTCCTCTTCGACGATGAACGCGCCATGGTCCGCATCGACATGTCGGAGTTCTCGGAGAAGCACTCGGTGGCTCGCCTGGTCGGTGCCCCTCCTGGATACGTCGGCTACGACCAGGGTGGCCAGCTCACCGAGGCTGTGCGCCGTCGCCCGTACACGGTGGTGCTTTTCGACGAGGTCGAGAAGGCTCACCCGGACGTCTTCGACATCCTGTTGCAGGTGCTTGACGACGGCCGCCTGACGGATGGCCAGGGCCGCACTGTGGACTTCCGCAACACGATTCTGATCCTTACGTCCAACCTGGGCGCTGGTGGCAACCACGACCAGATCATGGAGGCCGTGAAGAATCACTTCAAGCCGGAGTTCATCAACCGCCTCGACGATGTTGTGGTCTTCGAACCACTGTCCGCAGACCAGCTGGAGCACATCGTGGACATTCAGGTCGGCCAGCTTGCCGAGCGCCTGGCTGCCCGCCGCCTGAACCTGCACGTCTCGGACGCTGCACGGTCCTGGTTGGGTGAGCGTGGCTACGAACCCGCCTATGGTGCTCGTCCGTTGCGCCGCCTGATCCAGCAGGCTATCGGCGATGCGCTGGCCAAGAAGCTGCTCGCTGGTGAGATCCGCGATGGCGACACGGTCAACGTGGATGTCGCGGAAGGCCGCGACGGGCTGGAGATCTCCGCAGCCTAAGCCCGCCTAAGAAGCAGGTGCCCCTGATGAAGTGCCCCCGGTTTACCCCGGGGGCTTTCTTTATGCTTGACCCCGACCCATCAAACTGGTTAGGGTAGGGTTACTTTATTGCTTCTAGGAAGGGTGAACCATGACGGACAACCATGCTCCCGGCCGCGCGCTCGCAGCAAACTTGGCAGCCCGCATGCTCGACGGTGCCGGTGACATGACCTTGGTTCCCTACCTTGTCCACGGCCAGAAGCCCATGCGCGTGGTCCGCCACGGGTTGAATAACCGTGGGGAAGTCATGGTCACCTGTTTCTCCGATGAAGTGTCTTCCTCCCCGGTCGCGGAAGTCCGCGTGGACGTCACCCTCCAGGCCCCGATGTTCCGGTACTCGGTCACCGCAGCCAGCCTGCACGCGTTGGGCCAGGTCCAGTGGGTTGCCCGCGGTGACGGCTGGGTGCGTGGCGTCGTCGTGCTGGGGCGCGTGTACGTCCACCACTACGAGGAACCCCTCGGATTCGACGTCAACGAGCTTCCCATGCATTTTGCCCGCGTCCAGGCGGACACGGACCGGATCGGCGCCTACGATGTCGTCGCCGGCTTCGGGGACGCGGTCCTGGGCACGCTTATCGACGCCGCCTGCCTCGGCATCATCGACGGCCACGTCGGCGGAACGCAGCCTTTCAGCGGGTGCTCGCACATGGCTAACCAGATCTTCGTTGCGGACGTCTGCCAGCTGGGCATCACGTTCATCCGCACCACGAACCGCACCCAATCCACCGTCTTTATCCCATTCCCCGGCCCCGCACACACGTTGGATGCCCTGCGGAAGCGGATTCACGCCCTGGCGGTGAAGGCGTCGTCGACAGTGAGTTCCTAGGCCTAACAAAACGGTGTTCTGCCTGCTCGGATAGGTGGAAATTACCCCCGCGGGTGTAATAAATCGTACAACCGGTATTCCTGGCTTAGGGTGTGCGTCATGACACCACTCCCGGACGGGGAAGTGACGGTTTCCGTTGTCATACCGTGCTACAACGATGCTGGTTTTCTCCAGCGCGTACTGGGCGCGTTAGCCAACCAGACCACGCGCCCTCACCAAATCATCGTCGTGGATAACAATTCCACCGACGCCACCCGAGCCGTCGCCGAAGCCTTCCAGTCCGCCTACTACATCACCGAACCCCGCCAGGGCATCCCGCCGGCCGCAGCCACCGGCTACGATGCCGCAACCGGCACAGTCATCGTGCGTATCGACGCCGACACCCTCCCGGCGCCCACCTTCATCGCGGACGTCACGCGCATGTGGGAACGCATCCACGCCGACAACGTGTGGGCAACCAAGCGCACCGTCGCGGCCACAGGCACCGCACTCTTCGGCACCCCAACCTGGTACACGCGCCTAATCAGCACGGCGTACCTGGGCGCCTACTACGCCACCACCGGTAGCGCGTTGGGGCATTATCCCCTGTTCGGGACGAACTTTTCCATGCTCACCAGCTGGTGGCGAGACATCCGCACGGACCTGGATACCACCGTGGAGGAGGTCCACGATGATCTCCACCTTTCCTTTGCCATCCGGCCGGGGGAGACGGTGTGGCTGCAGCGTGACCTGACCGTGGAAATGGATACCCGTGCGCTGCGGGGCGGGGCGCAGCTGGTCCGGCGGTTCCGCCGGGGCTTCCGCACGATGTTTCTGAACTTCCGTATGCAACCGCCGTGGCGTCGATTAGCGCAGCGCGGACAACTACCCGGCAACCTCGGAAAGGTGGCTGCCCATGACTGACATCAGTTTCCTTGACCAGCGCGTGGAGGAATCCCTGGACTTCCTGCGCGAGAAGTTCGAGTACGTTTTTCACTACTCCGACGAGCCCCTATTCCGCACCGCGCTGGAGGCGTTGCGCGTCAACGCGATGGGCGGGAAGCACCTGCGTGCCCGCCTGGTCCACATCGGTGCTGGCCACGTCGAGGGCGAGCAGAAAGAAGCGGCCGTCGTGTTTGGCGGGGCGGTCGACCTGCTGCATGGCGCCCTGTTGATCCACGACGACATCATCGACGCCGACCCGTACCGCCGGGGCGTACGCACCATCCATGCGCAGGTGGCCGAGTCCAGCGGGGACGCCCACATCGGCGTGTCGGCGGGTATTTTGGCCGGTAATTTGGGGTTGATGGCCACGTTCCAGGCGTTGTCGTCGTCGGCACTGAGCCCACAGCTGGTGCGCCAGGCGTGCGCCATGATGTCCGGCTACGCGGCGCAGACGGTGTATGGGGAGCTTCTCGACGTCTCCCACCTGGTCACACACGACACCTCCATGGACACGGTCCGGGAGAGTAATTACCTCAAGACCAGCATCTATTCCTTCCTCGCCCCACTGCACCTGGGCGCGTTGGCAGCCGGGGAGAATACTCCCGAGCGGGTGGCTGCCTTAGAGAAGGTGGCGGACCCCTTGGGGCGGGCCTACCAGGCACTCGACGATATTGCCGGCGCCGTCGCCCCCATGGAAGTTACCGGCAAGATCGCCGGCGGTGACATTCAGGCGGGACGCTCGACACTGTTGACGATCCGCCTGGACCACCTCAGCCTGGATGAAGCCGTCGCGGAGGTCACACACGAGGCCACCGACTACCTGGCCGAGGCCCGTGCGGCGGCCGAATCGCCAGACCTGACGCCGGTGATTCGCGCCGGGGTGGAAGATATTGTGGCGCAGATGGAAAGGAAGCTTCGTGAGTACTGATTTCCTCACCCGCTATGACCACATGGCAGACCGTGCCGCCAATGAGGTGATTGCGAACTATTCCACAAGTTTCGGCCTGGCCACCCAGCTGCTTGCGCCCCGGGTGCGCCGCGATATCCGCAACCTCTACGCGGTGGTGCGCATCGCCGACGAGATCGTGGACGGCACGGCGGATCAGGCGGGCCACGGGGACGTCGATAAGCTCCTAGACACCTACGAGCAGCAAGTCCGCCAGTCGCCACTGCACCGTTTCCACACTGACCCGGTGATTCATGCGTTCGCGCAGACGGCCCGCCGCTGCCAGCTTGACGACGCCCACCTGGCCGGTTTCTTCCGCTCGATGAGAACTGACCTGCATAAGTCCACCTACGACGCCACGGGTTTAGACGAATACATTTACGGTTCCGCCGAGGTCATCGGCCTCATGTGCCTGGCGATCTTCTTCGCGGAGGACCGCGCCGCGATCGCGGAGGAGGAGTACGCGGAACTGGAGGCCGGCGCCCGTTCCTTGGGTGCGGCGTTCCAGAAGATTAACTTCCTGCGCGACTACGCCGAAGACTCCACCGAACTGGGGCGCGCGTATTTCCCGGGCACGGAAACCACACTCACCGAAGACAACAAGGACGCGATCGTCGCGGATATTCGCAGCGATCTAGAACACGCGTGGACCGTGATCCCGCGCCTGCCGTTGAGCGCCCGGATGGGTGTGGTCGCGGCGGCGAACTTCTTTGAAGAGCTCACGGAACTCGCCGATGCCACCCCGGTGGCAGAACTCGAGCAGCATCGTATTAGCGTCCCGTCGACAACGAAGGCCCGCATCATTGCGGGTGCTGTCGTGCAGGCGCCTCGTTTGAAAGGTTCCCACTAGTGAAAAATCCGCAGTCAGCAATCGTGATCGGGGCAGGTGTCGCCGGCCTGGCAACCGCGGGTCTTTTGGCGCGCGCCGGGATGGACGTCACGGTCGTGGAGAAGAACCAACACGTCGGCGGGCGCGCCGACGAGATCACCGTCGACGGTTTCCGCTTCGAGACCGGCCCCTCCTGGTACCTCATGCCCGAGGCCTTCGACCACTTCTTTGAACTCATGGGCACCTCCACCGCCGCGGAGCTGGATCTGCAGCTGCTGGACCCGGGCTACCGCGTGTACACCGAGGGCTTCGCTCCCGTCGACGTCCCCCAGGGCACCGAGCGCGTGGCCGAACTCTTCGAAGCAATCGAACCGGGTGCGGGTGCGGCCATTCGCGAGTATTTAGACAGCGCCGCCGACGTCTACCAGGTTGCCCTGGACCGTTTCCTATACACCACGTTCGCGGCGGTGAAACCCCTGCTGCACAAGGACGTGACCTCGCGCCTGCTCACGCTGGCTGTGCTGCTAACGGAATCGTTGAAGTCTTACGTGGATCGTCGCTTCACCGACCCTCGTCTGCGCCAGATTCTGCAGTACCCGGCGGTGTTCTTGTCCTCGCAGCCGAAGAAGGCGCCGAGCATGTACCACCTCATGAGCCACACCGATCTGAACCTTGGCGTGCAGTACCCGCAGGGTGGATTCACCTCCATTGTGCGCGCCCTGGAACGCCTGGCCCGGGCCCACGGCGCGCGCATTATCACCGGCGCGGAGGTCACCCAGATCCGCACCGCCGGCAAGAAGGCCACCGGGGTGCGGATGCTTCACGACGGCCACCCGGCCACCCTAGAGGCCGACATCGTCGTCGCAGCCGGCGACTTGGAGCACACGGAGGCGCACCTTCTTCCGAAGAAGCTGCGCACCTATTCCGCAGGCCATTTCAACCGCACTGACCCCGGCTTGGGCGTGGTCCTGGCACTGCTTGGCGTGCAGGGCGAACTGCCGGAGCTTTTGCACCACACGCTCATGTTCTCCCGGGAGTGGGACGACGATTTCGCCGTCGTCTACGACGGCCCGCAGGAATCCCGGCCGGAGGGGTCCTCGTACTCCATCTACGTGTGCAAGCCTTCAGCCACGGATCCGTCGGTAGCCCCGGAGGGGTATGAAAACCTCTTCGTCTTGATCCCTGTTGCCCCGGACGAATCCCTAGGCCACGGCGATGCCTACGGCCACGAGGAAAGCGCGAAGGTGGCGGCGATCGTGGACCAGGCGATCACCCAGATCGGGGACTGGGCGGGCATCGCGGATTTCCGGGACCGGATCACGGTGAAGCGTTCCATCGGGCCTGCCGATTTTGCCCGCCGCTACTTCTCCTTCTCCGCGGGGGCGATCGGGCCGGCGCACATCCTGCGCCAGTCCGCCTTCCTGCGCGGCTCCAACAAGTCAAAGAAGGTCGAAGGCCTGTACTACGCCGGCCAGACCACCGTCCCCGGCGTGGGGGTTCCCATGTGCCTGATTTCCGCGGAGAACGTGGTCAAGCGGGTATATGGGCGCACGGACACCGAGCCGATGGAGTCACTCGATGGGTAGCCTGTACCTAATTTTCTTGCTTGCGACGATCGGGTGCATGGTCCTGTGCGACTGGCGCTGGAAGCTCACGTTCTTCCTTGACGCGTGCCGGGCCGCGATCATCAGCGTGGTGCTGGTGGCGGCGTTCCTGGTCTGGGATGTGCTGGGTATTGCCACGGGCACGTTCTTCCGCGGCACCGCGGACTACATGACGGGCATCATGCTCGGCCCCGAGATGCCCATCGAAGAACCGGTCTTCCTCTTCTTCCTGTGCTACCTGCTACTGAACCTGACCACGGGCGCGCGGATGGTGGTGGGCACCCGGTGACGTACCTGCTGATTTCTTTACCATTCCTCATCGTCGCATTCGTGGTTGCCGCGGCCCGGTGGCGGAAGTACCCGCGCCAGGGTGCCATCGTGGGCATCGTACTGGCCGTGGTGCTGGTGTTGACGGTCATCTTTGACAACCTCATGATCGCCTACGGCAATGTGGCCTACGGCGAGCACCAGAACCTAGGCATCTACCTGGGACTGGTCCCCATCGAGGACCTCTTCTATCCAATCTTCGCCGGGCTGATCATCACCGCGCTCTGGCCACCGCTGGCGCGGCGGCCAGAGAAGGGGCAATCGCCCCGCCCGCGGGAGAAGGAGTAAGACATGGAACTTCTACGCGTAGTGCTGGCGTCGTCGCGCCCAATTAGTTGGGTAAACACGGCGTTCCCGTTCGCGGCCGCCTACCTGTTTGCCGGCGGCGGGATAACGTGGCAACTGGTCGTGGGCACGATTTTCTTCCTCATCCCGTACAACATCGCGATCTACGGCATCAACGACGTCTTCGACTACGAGTCCGACATGCGCAACCCGCGCAAGGGCGGGCTCGAAGGCTCCGTGTTGCACCCCAAGTGGCATAAGCCAGTGTTGTGGGCCTCGGTGCTGACCACCGTGCCGTTTATCGTCGCCCTGCTGGTCGGCGGGACGTGGGCGTCGGCGTTGTGGCTGGTGGTCTCCATGTTCACGGTGGTGGCGTATTCGGCCAAGGGCCTGCGGTTTAAGGAAAAACCGGTCTTGGATTCGGTGACGTCGTCGGCGCACTTTGCCACCCCCGCGCTGGTGGGTACGGCGATGGTCGGCCCGGCGGTCACCACCCCGTTCTGGGTGGCGATCGGCGCCTTTTTCCTCTGGGGCATGGCCTCTCACGCGCTTGGCGCGGTCCAGGATATTCACGCCGACCGCCAGGGCGGTTTGAGCTCCATCGCCACGGAGTTGGGTGCCCGCTTCACGACGCGCGCAGTCACCGTCACCTACCTCGTAGCAGCTGGGCTGCTGTTCACGTTGCCGTCGCCAGGCTGGGTTGTCGCGGTCGCGGGCCTGGGCTACGCCCTGAATGCGGCCCGGTTCTGGAACATCGACGACGCCCACGCCGAGGACACTCGCCGCGCGTGGAAAGTCTTCCTCGTGCTCAACTACGTGGTGGGCTTCATCGTGACGATGGCACTGTTGTGGGCGGTGGCACCCGCGTGAGCCAGCCCATCGTCGCCGCCCGCGATGTGCGGCAATCGTTCGGCGCAACCCCAGTGCTGCACGGGGTTTCCTTCGCCGTCCACCCCGGTGAGGTCATCGCCATCCTGGGGCCCAACGGCGCTGGTAAGACCACGCTTATCGACGTCCTCCTCGGCCTCACCCGCCCCGCCGCCGGAACCCTCCAGGTCTTTGGCACGACCCCGCGGGCTGCCGTGCGTTCCGGGCACGTCGGAGCCATCTTGCAGACCGGCGGCCTGTTGCCCGACATCACGGTCGAAGACACCGTGCGCATGATTGCGGCCACGCATCCCAACCCGCGGCCCATCGCAGAAGTGCTGGACGATACCCGGCTGACCCCGATCGCGAAGCGCCGTATTTCCCGCTGCTCCGGCGGGGAGAAGCAGCGCGTCAAATTTGCACTCGCCCTCCTCGCGGACCCACAGTTGATCATCTTCGACGAGCCCACCACAGGTATGGATCCCGCCGCCCGGAGTGCGTTCTGGCAGGACATTGACGCCCGCGCGCAGCAGGGGACCACGATCATTTTCACCACGCATTACCTGGAAGAAGCGGAGCAATACGCCCGCAGAATCCTCTTCCTGAACGCGGGGCGGATTATTGCCGACGGCCCGACGAAGCAGGTCCTGCGCGCCGCGGGCGGAAACGTGGTCGAATTCGAACTCCACGACCCAGCAGAACTTGACGGCTGGGGTCTCAACCCGCAGCGCACCGGAGAAAACACCTACAAGGTGCGCGCGGTAGATTCTGACGCTGTGGCCAGGCAGCTGCTCACGCGGACGTCGGCAAGTAATGTGACCATCACGCCCACCTCACTCAATGACGTGTTCCGGGCACTCGCGGAGGACAAGGGATGAAAGCGGTCCTGGCATTTACGGCGATCAACCTCAAGCGCGTGGTAAAAGACTGGCCCAACCTGGTCTTTTCCGTCCTGCTCCCGGTGGTGCTGTACCTCATCTTCGGGGCGGCGCAAGATTACGGTGGCCAAAGTTTCGCCGGCGGGAACGTGACCGCGTTCGTCATGGTGGGTATGGCGCTCTACGCCGGGATCACCGCCGCAGTGTCCGCGGCGAGTTCGGCAGTCGTGGAAAACCACTCCGGCTGGGGCCGCCAGCTCGCCCTGACCCCCATGCGGCCGGCGCAGATTATCGCGGCACAAGCCCTGATCATCGTGGCCCGCGCGGTGCTCTCCATCGGTGCGGTGTACCTGGCTGGCGCGCTGACCGGGGCGTCGATGCCCGCGCAGAATTGGGCGGCCACATTCGCCCTGGCAGTGGTGGCGTGCCTGCCCTTCGGTTTTTACGGCCTGGCGTGGGTGCTGCTGGTGCCCAATGAAAATACGGTCGCCATGGCGTCGACCTCTGTGGTCATCCTGGCGTTTGCCGGAAACCTGTTCATGCCCTTGCCCCTCGACTGGCTCGAAGGTGGGCGGCTGACCCCGGTGTACGGTGCGGGAGCGCTGGCCAGGTACCCGGTCTCGGAGGGGTACCAAGTGCTTCGCGACGACCCCTACGTGGTACACGACCCCCTCTGGTACGCCGTGGTCAACTGCCTGGTGTGGGCGTGCTTGTTCGTGGGGGCGTGTGCGGTGTTAAGCCGGCGTGACAAACGGCGCACATAATTGGAAACAGTTATCAACAGTGGATGAATTTATTAGTTAGGCTGGGGCCCCAAACCAAAAACAAAGGAGGGCCATGAGCCAAACTGTGAAAGGTGTGGTCGCCTTCGCCAAGGGCGAACCCACCCAGCTGACCGATATTGTGATCCCCGATCCAGGGCCTAACGACGTCGTCGTCAAGGTGCTCACCTGCGGTGTCTGCCACACCGACCTGTCCTACAAAAACGGTGACATCGGCGACAACTACCCCTACCTCCTCGGGCACGAATCCACCGCCATCGTGGAAACTATCGGCGAGGCCGTCACCCACGTCGAGGTCGGCGACACCGTCGTCCTGAACTGGCGTGCCGTCTGCGGCGAATGCCGCGCCTGCCGCAAGGGCGACACCAAGAACTGCTTCAACACCCACAACGCCTCCCAACCCATGACCCTGCCCGACGGCACGGAGCTCGAGGCCGCGCTGGGCATCGGTTCCTTCGCAGAAAAGACCCTGGTACACGAAGCCCAGTGCACCAAGGTCAACCCCGACGCCGACCCCGCCGCCGTAGGCCTCCTGGGCTGCGGCATCATGGCCGGCCTGGGCGCCGCGGTGAACACCGGCGACATACAGCTGGGCGAATCCGTGGCCGTCTTCGGCTTGGGTGGCGTGGGCATGGCCGCCGTCGCCGGCGCAAAGCTGGCCGGAGCCGCCAAGATCATCGCCGTGGACATCGACGAGCAAAAGACACAGTGGGCCAAGGACTTCGGCGCCACCCACACCATCCACTCCAAGGACCTGTCCGTCGACGAAGTCGCGGAGAAGGTACGCGAACTCACCGGCGGCTTTGGCACCGACGTGGCCATCGACGCCGTGGGCATCATGCCCACCTTCTACCAGGCGTTCTACTCCCGCGACCACGCCGGCCGCATGGTCATGGTCGGCGTGCCCAACCAGACCGATGAAATCCAGATGCCGGCAATCGACTTCTACTCCCGCGGCGGGTCCCTGAAACCTGCCTGGTACGGCGACTGCCTGCCAGAACGCGACTTCCCGGCCTACGCCCAACTCTTTGAAAACGGGCAGCTCCCGCTGGACAAGTTCGTCTCTGAGCGGGTTTCCCTCGACCAGGTCGAGGAAGCCTTTGAAACAATGAAGACAGGTAAAGTTCTCCGTTCGGTGGTGGTTCTCTAATGACTATTCGTATCGACAAAGTTGTCACGTCCGGCACGTTCGCCCTCGACGGCGGCGAGTGGGATGTGGACAACAACATCTGGCTCATCGGCGACGACGAATCCTGCTACATCATCGACGCAGCCCACGAAGCCGAACCCATCATCCAGGCCGTCGGCGACCGCAAAGTCCTGGGCGTATTGCTCACCCACGGCCACAACGACCACGTCACCGTCGCCCCGCAGCTGGCCGAGCGCTTCGACGCCCCCATCTTCCTGCACCCCGGCGACGACATGCTCTGGCAGATGACCCACCCTGAGGTGGGCTACGAAGAGATCGCCGACCAAGAGCAATTCCCGCTTCCCGACGGCACCTTCCTCACCGCCCTGAACACCCCCGGCCATTCGCCAGGCTCGACCGTCTTCTACGCCCCTGACCACGGGGTACTCTTCGGCGGCGACACCCTGTTCAACGGCGGCCCCGGCGCCACCGGCGACCGCTCCTTCGCCTCGTTCGACACGATCATCGAATCCCTGCGCACGAAGGTCCTCGAGCTTCCCGACGACACCATCGTCCACACCGGCCACGGCGACGACACCACCATCGGAGGTGAGGCCCCGCACTTGGACGAATGGATCAAGCGCGGCTATTAGGCGTGTTGGGGCTGTTAGACCGCGGTCCCGAAAACCGGCCATTCGACAGCCACTTTTCCCGTTTTCTAGATGAATAAAATTAATCCGGCTGCCAAATGGCCGATTTCAGTGACCCACCTGCCGCGCCACCCCAACGCCAAGCGTGGCCGCGAGACAGACGAAGAGCAGGCACAGAATATTAATTAGGCCCCCGTGCCCGGTGGCGAAAAAGAACCACGCCGTCGAAAGAGCAGATACGGCGACGCACGCTGCGAGAAACACCTGGATCGCCAGCGCAAACTTGCGGTTACTCCATGACGTCACAAGGAGGAATCCGCAGTAGAGAATAAAGGCAGAAAACGCGATCCCGAGAGCCGCGACACACACTTCATAAGGCAGGCCCACGCCTGGCGTGGCAAAGGAACGTTCGAAGAATACGTGGAGGAGCGCGGTAAAAGCGGCGGTCATACCCAGTGAACTCAATGCGGCTGTAATGGCAACGACGGTCCATGTCAGTTTTTGCATCACATTCACCTTCTCTGCGGGGTTGGGGTGTGCAAAGTATTGCACCGAAATTAATCAAGCACAATAGGTAATTTTTTGTCCCAGCACCAAAGCGCGCCCCGCGACATTTCCTTAGAGTGGGGCTATGACTACTCCAACGAAGACCGTGGCGCTCATCCTGGCTGGTGGCCGGGGTAGTCGCCTTTCCCCGCTCACCGACGACCGCCCGAAACCCGCCGTACGCTTCGGGGCCGGACACCGCATTATCGATTGCGTGCTCAACAACCTCGCGAACTCGGGCATCCGCGATATTTGGCTGGTGGAGCAGTATCTTCCCGATCCGCTCAACGCCCACCTTGCGCAGGGCCGGCCGTGGGATCTTGACGGCACCTTCACAGGCCTGCGCATCCTCCCGCCGGAGCAGGCAGAAACTCCGGAGGATGGGTTTTCTACCGGCAATGGGCACGCACTGTTTCAGCAGCTCCCGGACTTGGAGAAGGCGGGCGTGAAGGAAGTGGTCGTGGCGTCGGCGGATCACATTTTTTCTTTGGACTACGGGAAGGTGCTGGAGACGCACCGTCGTCAAGCGGCTGCACTGACGATGGTGACCACCGTCCTGGACCAGGACGTTTCGCGCTACGGGGTCGTGGAAACTGACGGTGACCTGGTCACCAACTACGTGTACAAGCCGGAAAACCCGGCCACGAACCGGATTGCTACGGAGGATTTCGTCTTCGATGTCGCCGCCTTGCGCGAGGCTATCGACGCCGAAGCCGACCGCGCCGACGGCGAGGACCTAGGCGACTACGGTGAAACGATTGTGCCGTGGCTGGTGGAAAACAAGCAGGTCGCGCACTATGAACTCGAGGGTTACTGGCGTGACATCGGAACGCTGCAGGCGTACTTCTCCGCGCACATGGACTTGCTCGACGAGCTGGGCCCGGACCTGAACTCGAAGTCCTGGCCGTGGCGCACGAACCAGCAGGCCCAGGCCGCGTACGTGGGACCATCGGCGCGTGTGACCGATTCTTTGGTGGGGCCGGGTGCGAGCGTGCGCGGCGAGGTCACCCGCAGCGTGATCGGCCCGGACGTCGTGGTGGAACCGGGTGCCACGGTGTCCAACAGTATTGTCTCCGGCGCTACGACGGTCCCGGCCGGCGCCCACCTAGAGTCCGTGATCGTGGCCGAAGGCGCTGCAGTGCCGGCGGAGAGGATCGGCGAAACGAAGCCCGGCCCAGGGAACCTTACAATTCTCAGCGGGGACGGTACGCGCGACGTAGAATAAGAAACCATGAGCAATTTCATCGGCGTGTCAGAGCTTGCAAACCTCGTCGCGGACGGTCACGGGGAAACCCTGATTGCCTGCCAGTGGGGGAACGAAGAAGGCGCAGGTTACCGGCGCTTTGTGTCCCACCACATCCCAACTTCCGTGTTCTGTGACCCGGCCATGGCTTTGGCTGGCGTCCCCGGTTCGCGCCAGGGGCGTAACCCGCTTCCAGATGCGGACCAATTGGCCCGCTGGTTTGACCGGTGGGGCCTGCATTCCAAGCGTCAAATCGTTGTCTATGACGAAGGTCACGGCCTCTTCGCGTCGCGCGCCTGGTGGATCCTGCGCTGGGCTGGTGTGGAGCACGTCCGCATCCTCGACGGCGGCCAGAAAGCCTGGGACCGCGCCGGTAACCCACTGATGGGCGGCCCCGGTAACCTGCCACTTCCTTCCGACCTGACCCCGCAGCCCGCCCAGATGCGCGTGGCTACGTTGGAGGAGGTCGTGGACTTTGATGGTGTGCTTATCGACGCCCGCCAGCCTTCCCGTTTCGCCGGTAAGCGCGAAACCTTGGACCTGAAGGCCGGCCACATCCCGGGTGCGATCAACGTGCCAGTGCGCGCCATCAAGGACGAGAATGATGTCCTGCTTCCTGCAGGTGAGATTCGTTCCGTCTTCGAGCGTGCCGGCGTGCCGCTGAATACGGATCCGAAGAACATCATCGTGTACTCCGGTTCCGGTAACCACTCCGCACAGCTGCTCGCAGCGATGGAAGACATCGGACTCGGTGGGGCAGCGCACTACGTCGGCGGCTGGTCCCAGTGGGCTGCCCGCAAGGGACTGCCTGTCGAGCGTGGCAACGAGTACCAAGGTTAAGTATCGGGGCTAATCAACAGCTAGGCTAGTACCCGTGATGGCAACGGTGGCATTAGTACTAGCAGCGGCAGCAGCTGCAGGTGGGGTGTGGCTGCTGCGTTCCGACGCCCGCGATAAAAACGTGTCGACTACCCCTCCGGAGTCGCGTGCGACTTCGGAGCCCGCACCTCCGGAGCCACCAGAAACTCCGGAACCCGATACGCACACCCCGGTGGCGTACGAGGATTCCGAACCCCTCGACGTGGAAGTCGAGCAAGACCTAAACAACGTGCCGGTCCGCGACCCGAAGACCCCCATCCCGGAGGCCGACCGCGATTCAGAACCAGAACCCGAACCCGCGCCGGACACCGAGCACGCCCCGCAGCGCGATTGGCTGCCGACCTTCGGGCGCCTGCGCCGGCAGCGCCGCGACTGGGCCCAGCACATGGGCGCCGAATTTCACAAGACCGACGATTTCCTGCAGGGGGAGTGGGGCCGCCGCGTAGGCGATGAGGTGCCCCGCGACGTGGTATCCGGCGTGGTCTTGGGCGCGGAATTCCAGGTGTGCGACATCGCTGATACCACCATCGTGGCCTTCCGTAGGGGAGCGGAGTCCGACATCATCATCGAAGCCACCCGCCCCGGCGTCGATCCCGACCCGGACCTTGTTCACATCGCGGACGTGCAGGGTTTCGCGGTGGCTGCGACGGATCAGGGCGTCGGAAAGCGGGCCCTCGATGCCCGCGTCGAGGCTGCACTGTCCGGCCTGCCTGCCGTGGTGCCGGTCGTGTGGGCGGAAAACGGGTGGGTCGTGGCGCAGTGCCCGGGTGAGCCCGCCGATTGGGAAGCATGTCTGGAGCCCCTCAAATTGCTTGCCGACGCCCTCCGGGTCCTCCCGCCGCGCGCGAACCAATTCCGCGAGCTGGACACCAGTGACCTTGACCCCAGCCGGCCACTGCCGCCGGCACCACCCATTTTGGTCGGCGAGCGCGCCCTAGAACCGGAGTCCGCGCAGCCCGCTGTGCTGCGCCCAGAGGAACCCCCGGTCTTGCCACGTCGCGGTGAGGCCGCCTCCCGCGGTGAAGTGGGCCAGGGGTGGGTCGGCGCCGATGATGTGGCCGCGATCGGGGAGCGCCCCCGCGAGGTGGACCCGCGGGCAGGGACACGGATGGTGCGCGATTTGGAGGGTACCTCCGAAATTTTTAAAGACTACCCACAGCGCTAAGGTAGGGTGCATGATTCACGTGCACGCGGAAAATAAAGCACGCCTGGCTGGCCTGGTGCGCAGCCTGGCTGTTGTTCATGGCAAAGTGACCCTCTCCTCCGGCAAGGAGGCCGACTACTACGTTGACCTGCGCCGGGCGACCCTCCACCACGAGGCGTCCCCGCTGATCGGCCAGCTCCTGCGCGAACTCACCGCCGACTGGGATTATGACGCCGTCGGTGGCCTGACCCTGGGCGCGGACCCGGTGGCGACCGCGATTATGCACGCGGGCACGGATATTGATGCTTTCGTGGTCCGCAAGGAGGCCAAGAAGCACGGCATGCAGCGCCGCATTGAGGGCCCGGATATTGCGGGCAAGCGTGTGCTCATCGTCGAAGACACCACGACCACCGGCAACTCCCCGTTGACCGCCGTGCAGGCTGCGCGCGAGGCGGGAGCTGAGGTCGTGGGTGTGGCTACCGTGGTGGATCGGGCAACCGGCGCCGAGGACGTCATCCGCGAGGCCGGCCTGGAATACCGTTACCTGCTCGGCTTGGAGGATTTGGGCCTTGAGTGAGCCCGGCCCTACTGAGTGGGGGCAGGGCCGCCATGGGGTAGGCCCCTGGGAGGGCCCGCTTCCCGACGACCCACGCTACGACCCCGACCTCCTGCGGGAGGGCGATACCCGCAACGTGGTCGACGCCTACCGGTACTGGACGCGTGAGGCGATCGTTGCCGACATCGATACCCGGCGCCACCCGCTCCACATTGCGATCGAAAATTTTGAGAACGATTCCAACATTGGCACCGTGGTGCGGACGGCGAATGCGTTTGCCGTCGATACGGTGCACATTGTGGGACGTCGTCGCTGGAACCGCCGTGGCGCGATGGTCACCGACCGCTACCAGCACCTCATGCACCACGACACCGTCGGCGAGGTCTTGGCGTGGGCGGCGGAGCACGGGCTGCAGGTCGTGGCGATTGATAACACGCCCGGCAGCGTGCCCCTGGAGACCGCGACCCTGCCGGAAAACTGCCTCCTGCTCTTCGGCCAGGAGGGCCCGGGTGTGACCCCGGAGGCGCAGCAAGGTGCGGTGATGACGTGCTCGATTGCCCAGTTCGGGTCGACGCGTTCAATCAATGCCGGTGTGGCGGCGGGCATCGCGATGCACGCCTGGATTCGGCAACACGCCGACTTGGGCCAGGCCTGGTAGGAGCGTGTAACGCAAAACTCGCGCGTCACGTTATGATGGGAGAAGTCACATTTAGTTAAGACGGGACGGATATTACGTGCAAGAAAAGTGGGTTCACCGCGCTGACCTCGCTGAACAGGCTATCAACGAACGCCACGCCTCACGCCTGTGGGGCATCCCGCGCACGAATCTCGCCGTCATCGCCTGGCCGCCGACCAGCCGCGAAACACTGTTCGTGCGCTGGCACTACTGGTGGCAGGCGCATTACATCGACTGCCAGCTCGACGCCTACTCCCGGCGGGCCACCAAGAGGCGCCGCCACCGCCTGCACGACACACTCAAGGGCATGCGGATCCGCAACCTCGGCCCGTTGACAAAGAACAAGTATTACGACGACAAAGCCTGGCTTGCACTCGCCCTCGGGCGCGCGACCGGCATGCCGAAGCTGAAGAAACCGCGCAGCGCCCACCGGCTCGAAGAGAACATCCTCGACGGCGTAGATTCCCTGACCGGCGTGCTGCCCTGGCGGGAGGGCGAAACGTTCTACAACGTGCCATCCAACGGGCCGGGTGCCATCCTTTTCGCCCGCACTGGCCGGCTTAACGACGCCATCCGGATCACAGACTGGATTCTGGACAACCTCATCAACGATGACGGCCTCGTCATGGACGGCCTGCGCATGCGCATGCACGGCCCCGAAATCGTGCGTGACCTGCACCCATACTGCCAGGGTGTGACCCTGGGCGCGTGCCTAGAGATCGCACTACACCTGCGTGAGCAGGCAGGGCTACACACCAGCGAGGAGATCGAAGACTACGCCGACGCTGAACGGGCACACGATTCCATGAAATATATCGTGGCCATCCGCAGCATCGTCGAGGCAGTGGCCAGCTACATGGCTAACGCGCACGGTGTCATCGACTGGGATACGGGGCAGGGTGACGGAGGCCTGTTCAAGGGGATCCTGGTGCGCTACCTTGCCGACGTTGCCGTCCGGCTTCCCGACGACTCGCCGGCGAACCGGGCGACGCGTCGATTAGCAACTCGCCTTGTGGTGCAGTCCGCTGAGAGCGTCTGGAACCACCGACTCGAGGTAGATGGGCTTCCCGTTTTCTCTACAGACTGGACCAAAGACGCACGTCTGCCCCACAATTACGGGCTCGGACCCCGGTCACTTGCGGAAACTGCCGGCGTGATCCGCATCGACGAACGCGATCTCTCCGTACAATTGTCCGGTTGGATGCTTATGGAAGCCGCCGCGAAAGTTACACAAGACCTCCAATAGTTTGGCATAATGGTAAGCGCATTTATCCACCTTTCATAGGAGGCGTTACCCAATGCCAGTAGCAACCCCGGAAATCTACAACGAGATGCTCGACCGTGCGAAGAAGGGTGGCTTTGCCTACCCTGCAATCAACTGCACGTCGTCTGAGACCATCAATGCCGCTCTCCGCGGATTCGCAGAAGCAGAATCCGACGGCATCATCCAGTTCTCCACTGGTGGTGCAGAGTTCGGCTCCGGACTTTCCGTAAAGAACAAGGTTGCTGGCGCACAGGCTCTTGCAGCGTTCGCACACGAAGCCGCTAAGCACTACGGCATCAACGTGGCACTGCACACTGACCACTGCCAGAAGGAAGTTCTCGACGAGTACGTCCGCCCACTAATCGCAATCTCCCAGGAACGCGTTGACCGTGGCGAACTGCCACTGTTCCAGTCCCACATGTGGGACGGCTCCGCAATTCACATCGACGAGAACCTGGAAATCGCCCAGGAACTCCTGGAGAAGGCACGCAAGGCCAACATTATTCTCGAGGTAGAAATCGGCGTTGTCGGCGGTGAAGAGGACGGCGTTGAGGCCAAGGCCGGCGCTAACCTGTACACCTCCGAAGAAGACTTCGCAAAGACCATCGACGCCCTGGGCACCGGTGAAAACGGCCGCTACCTGCTGGCCGCAACCTTCGGCAACGTCCACGGCGTGTACAAGCCAGGCAACGTGAAGCTGCGCCCAGAGGTCCTGGACATGGGCCAGAAGGTTGCAATCGAGAAGCTTGGCCTGGACAAAGATGCGCAGCCATTCGACTTCGTCTTCCACGGTGGCTCCGGCTCCGAGAAGGAGAAGATTGAGGAAGCACTGCGTTACGGCGTCATCAAGATGAACGTTGACACCGACACCCAGTACGCATTCACCCGCCCAATCGTCTCCCACATGTTCGAGAACTACGACGGCGTCCTCAAGATCGACGGCGAAGTGGGCAACAAGAAGGTCTACGACCCACGCTCCTACATGAAGAAGGCAGAACAGGGCATGGCCGACCGCGTGGTCGAAGCTTGCCAGGACCTGCACTCCGTAGGAACCTCCGTCTCGAAGTAAAACTTCGCAGACTACTGGGCCAGGGGCAACCCTGGCCCATTTTTTGTGCACTAGAGTAGTGCGAGTGACTCACCAGGAACCACAACTACCCAGCTTCATGAAAAACCCCGACCGCACAGACAAACTCCTGTGGGCCGGGCTGATCGGCATGATGCTCTTCTCGTTCGCGCTCATCCCGCTGCGCGTCTGGCTGATTAACAACCCAGGCTGGTACGCGCTACTCGTCGGACGCTACACGTCCTCGATCGTGCTGGGTGCCCGGGGATTCAGCCCGTGGATGCTGCTGCTCACAGCCGTGGGGGCGGTGAAGTTCCTGCCCATCTACTACGCGCTGGGCCGCAAGTGGGGTGTGGAATTCGCGGACTTTGCTACACAGTCCACCCCGCGGATTAACCGGTGGATGATGAAGTACATGCGCGGTGACGTCCGCCCCATGAACCGGATCGCCGCCGCGGTCACGCCGTTCACGTACCTGCCGTTTATGTACATTTCCTCGAACATCACGGTGCTCATGATGGCGATCGCTAAGGTCCGCCTCTGGTTTGTGATGCTGCTCAACGTGCTCGGGGTGTTGGCGGTGAACTCCGTCATGTTCTACCTGGGCGGCCGGTATGGTGAGCAGGTGCTCAACGTCATTGAGGTGATCAATAAGTACGCCCTGTGGATTACGGTGGCGCTGGTGGTGTTCGTGGTGTGGAAGGCGATGCGGCAGGCCAAGTAGCCGGTCCTGCTCGCGGTGCAGGCCGGCGGGGTGGCGCGTGGGGTTTAGGCGCGCTGCCAGGTGGCGTTGGGGCCGTCTTTGTCCAGGTAGCCCCAGTGGGTTCCTTCGCGGTGGTCGTCGTTGACCCCGTTGTGGAAGGCGCACGCCATGATCAGGTTGTCGAGGTCGGTGCGCCCACCCTCGGAGAAGGGTTGTATGTGGTGGACTTGGCAGTCGTCGGCTGGGGTATTGCAGCCGGGCCAGGGGCACACGGGGTCGTTGATCATGGCCATGAGCCGTTGTTTCGGGTTCGCGAACCGTTGCGTTTGGCCGGCGTTAATGATTCCTTTCATCGGGTGCCACAGGAGGCCGCGGAAGAAGGTGCCCACGGCGCGTTGCAGGTATTCGGTCCCGGTGAGGGTGACTCCGTTGGTGCATTGGAGTGTGACGTCTTCGGGGTTGTCGTATTTGAGTTTCCACAGGTCGTCGATGGGGACGATAATGTTGGTGATCACCCCGAATTTGGTGGCACCGTCGCGGAAGACGTTTTCGGCGTCGTCGAGAGTTTTGATCTGCGCCCCGAGCGAGGCGATAAGGTCCGCCGAACCTTGGATTGATAGGGTCCACGATTTGCCCTTGGGCCGTTGCATGTAGACCCCGTCCTTGCGGGTGCGTGGCGGATACCATTCGCGCAGACGGGCGAGCGCTACGCTGCGGATTTCGGTGGGCCCGCCGTCGAGGGCGCACAGTTCGACGACGAGTTTCCACGTGTCGGCCACCGATTGAGTGCGCTTGGAATACGTCACGACGGCAAGCAGCCCATCGAGGCTCAAGCCGGTGCGTTGGGCGCGTCGTTGCTGTGCTGTGTAGCGAGTGCGTCCGTAGAAGAGTGCGAAGGCGTCGTGAAGCGCCTGTGCGTGGTCGCGTGTGGCACCCATGGCCACGAGTTGTTCTAGTGTGAAGCCCCCGGATTCGCGTATTAATGCGATCCCTCCCCGAGTAGCTTGCAAATAGGTTGTAAGCATACCCCCGAAGCATACATATTTTTTGCCAACTATGCTTGGTTGCCATGCCTGCAGTGAAGTTAAGCACCCGCGATCGTCTGAAAATCGTGGATAAGTCTTTCCATTCGCGCCTGCGCAGGGTACGCAAGCGCCTGTGGCCGATCGTGCAGTCGGCGCTGGCCGCGACGATCGCATACTGGGTGGCAGTCCACGTGGCCGGCCACCCGTACCCGTTTTTCGCCCCGATTTCCGCGGTGATCATCCTCGGGTTGACCGGCGGCGAGCGCATGAAGCGCGCGCTCGAGATGTCGCTGGGCTGCGTCCTGGGTGTGGGGTTGGCGGATCTGGTTATCCCTCTGCTGGGCCCCGGGGTGTGGCAGCTTGGGGTGGCGGTGGGGATTGCGCTGGTCGTGGCCTCGTTTCTTAGCGCTTCGCCGCTGGTGAATAACCAGATGGCGATCGGTTCGATCCTCATTTCGGTCACGGTGCCGATCGCCGGCGCTCCCACCGCGCCCGGCGGCCCGGACCGCATGGTCGACGCCATCATCGGCTCCATAACAGGCCTGGTGGTGATTGCTTTCTTGCCGTCCTCACCACTTGCCGCGGGCAGGCAGGAACTGTCGAAGGTGCTCACGATTGCGTCTTCAGTGCTTGGCGACGTCGCCAAGGCCCTCAAAGACGGGGACGAAAAAACCCTCGCCGCCGCGCTCAATGCCGTCCGGGATACCCAGGGCGATATTGACAAAATGTTGGACGCCGCGAAGATCGGCAAGGAATCCACCACCCTTTCGCCACTGTTGTGGGCGTCGCGGCGGCGGGTGCGCATCCTGGAACGCATCGTCATGCCCCTGGACAACTGCGTGCGCAACTGCCGCGTGCTGGCGCGCCGGGCGGTCACGCTCACGGAGGACGACGACGAGGTTTCGCCGACGCAGATCGAACTCATCGACGAACTCTCCGACATCACGCTCGCCCTATCCGAGGTCTACGAGGCAAAACCCGAGGTCTCCGAGGCGACGCAAATCCCGCTGATCGTAAACCAGCTGCGCGCGCTGGGGGCGCGGACAGGGATGGAGGTCGCTGAAGGGCGTGTTCTATCCGCGTACGCGCTGTTGGCACAGACACGGTCGATCATCGTAGACCTGCTGCAAGTATGCGGCATGTCCCGTGAATCCGCGTTGGCGGTACTGGAGCCGACTTCGTCTACTCCAGCGTATCCTCCAGAGATTTACGACGACTAGCTATGCGCCCGCTTCAGGGCCGTACGATTTGCAGGTCACGCAGGTGCCGGTAGAACGTAGCGCGCGTGACCGGGCGCGGGTGGGTGACTCCGTCGACGGTGACCATGATGTTTTCGCCGCCGACTTGCACGGCGCGCCCGGTTTCTACGCGCGGTGAGCGGAAGAGGCCGCGGGTGCGGCCGGAGGCGTCGAGAAGCGTGACGGCGGCGATGCCGGGGGCGTCGGTTTGGGGGACGAGTCGGGCGCCGTAGTCGCGGTCGCCGCGCAGGATGGGGGTGTCGTCGACGATAATCTCGCCGGCATCCAGCGCAATCACCGCGGAGCCGGCCACTGCGATTGAGCGGTCGTTGCGGATCAGGGGTACCGGGTTGACGGTCCCGTAGTGGGCCAACGCCACCGCTCCGACGGGGATTGCCCAGTTCACGGAGGCCGGCGATTCTTCCACGGGCACGTAGCCGACCTCGACCCACAGGCTGTCGCGGCGCATGAGGCGCGTTATCACGGCGGACAGCGCGGCGTCCGTTCCCGCGACGACCACACGCAGCGGTTCTGCCAGGTAGGGCGCCTGTGGGGCGGGGCCGGGGGTGCTGAGATGGGCGACGTCGGGCTGCGCCGCGATTTCGTCCAAGGTGGGGGTGGGGTCTTCCGGCAGGTGGGCGTCGCAAAGCACATCTAGCCTGCGCAGATCCTTCCTGGTGGGCACCTCGGGGAGGTCGAGTGTTTCCCCGAACGGTTCGAACTGGTGGGAACGGGGGCCACAGCGCAGGAAGAGAATGGTCATGTGGGTAGACTATAGCGAGCAAGCGCCACATGAAGGAAAGGATTCCAATGGCTGCAATCGTGATCGTGGGCGCCCAGTGGGGCGACGAGGGTAAAGGTAAGGCCACCGACATTCTCGGCGGGCACGTTGACTTCGTGGTGAAGCCAAACGGCGGTAATAATGCGGGCCACACCGTGGTCGTCGGCGGTGAAAAGTATGAGCTCAAGCTGCTGCCCGCAGGTGTTTTGAGCGAAAACGCGACCCCGGTTTTGGGCAACGGTGTTGTCATTAACCTGGAGGCGCTTTTCGACGAAATCGATGGCCTCGAAGCACGCGGAGCCAACGCCTCCCGCCTGCGCATTTCCGCGAACGCCCACCTGGTTGCCCCGTACCACCAGGTGCTCGACCGCGTCCAGGAACGCTTCCTGGGCAAGCGCGCGATCGGCACCACCGGCCGTGGCATTGGCCCGACCTACGCCGATAAGGTTTCCCGCATTGGTATCCGCGTCCAGGACGTCTTCGACGAGTCGATCCTGCGCCAGAAGATTGAATCCGCGCTGGACATCAAGAACCAGACCCTGGTCAAGATGTACAACCGCAAGGCAATCGTCGCCGAGGAAATCGTCCAGTACTTCCTGAGCTACCGCGACCGCCTGGAACCCATGGTCATCGACGCAGAACGCCTGCTCAACGAAGGCCTCGACGCCGGCAAGACCATCCTCATGGAAGGCGGCCAGGCCACCATGCTGGACGTCGACCACGGCACCTACCCATTCGTGACCTCCTCCAACCCGACCGCCGGCGGCGCTTGCGTCGGTTCCGGTGTTGGCCCGACCAAGATCACCAGCTCCCTGGGCATCATCAAGGCGTACACCACCCGCGTGGGCGCTGGCCCGTTCCCCACTGAGCTTTTCGACGAGTGGGGCGAGCACCTGCGCAACACCGGTGGAGAATTCGGCGTCAACACTGGCCGCCCACGCCGCTGCGGCTGGTACGACTCCGTGGTGGCCCGCTACGCTTCCCGCGTCAACGGCTTCACCGACCTGTTCGTGACCAAGCTGGACGTGCTTACCGGCATCGGCGACATCCCCATCTGCGTGGCCTACGACGTCGACGGCAAGCGCTTCGACGAAATGCCCATGACCCAGTCCGACTTCCACCACGCGAAGCCCATCTACGAAACCATGCCGGCCTGGGACGAGGACATCTCCGACTGCCGCACCTTCGACGAACTCCCCGAGAAGGCACAGAATTACCTGCGCCGCCTCGAGGAACTATCCGGCTGCCGCATCTCCTACGTGGGTGTCGGCCCAGGCCGCGACCAGACGATCGTCCTGCACGACGTCCTCGAATCCTAGGGGATTAGCCACGCGCCGGCCGCGGCGAGGATAGCTTCCGAACCGCGGTCCAACGTGGGCTGCATATCGGGGGCAAACGCGGGGTTGTGGTTTCCCGGAGCGTTCTCGGGGGCGGCGAAACCACCCAAACCCCAGTAGAAATAGGGCACGCCAAGCGCCCGGGGGATCACAGAGAAGTCTTCAGAAGCCTGCGCGCCCTCAAACGGAACCGCCTGCTCGCCGAACGTGGCACGGAAAGCGTCCATGACCTTGCCGGCTGCCTGGGGGTCATTGTCGGTGAGCGGGTAGAAGTTCGAGTATTCGAACGTGGGCTCCGGCGCGCCGGCGGCCGCAGCCTCGGAGCGCGCGATCCGTTCGATGGACTCTGTGAGGTGCTGGGCTACGGACTCGTCGAAAGCGCGGATATTAATCTGCAGCGTCGCCGAATCGGGGATGATGTTCGCGCTCGTCCCCGCCTGCACAGAACCTACCGTGACCACGCCAAACGTTCCAGGTGCCAGTTCGCGGGCGACGATCGTCTGCAGGCGCATAACCGTCGAGGACGCAATCACCACCGGGTCCACCGCAAGGTGCGGCATCGAACCGTGCCCGCCCTTGCCCTGGATCCGTACGGTGATGTTCTTCGCAGTGGACAGGAAAGGCCCAGGGACACCGCCCACGCAACCGCCCGGCAGGCCGGTGAGGACGTGCTGCGCTAAGGCGACGTCGGGGGTGGGGATGAGGTCGGCGAGGCCGTCGTCAAGCATGGACTGCGCGCCGGCCGCAATTTCTTCGCCGGGCTGGAACAGGGCAATGAACGTGCCCGACCACGCGTCCGTGCAGGTGGCTAGGGTTTCCGTGGCGCCGAGCAGGGCGGTCGTGTGGACGTCGTGGCCGCATGAATGCATACGGCCCAGCTCGGGGTCGGCGGCGTAGGTCTTGCCGGATTCCTCCGCCATGGGCAGGGCGTCGAAGTCGGCGCGCACCAGCACCGTCGGCCCCTCCCCGTTGCGCACGACCGCTACGACGCCACCCCCGCATTCCTGCGGCTCCAGGCCCATGCGCATCAGCTCTTTGGAGATGCGGGCGCGGGTCTGCACCTCCTGCATGGACAGCTCCGGGTGCTGGTGGAACCAGACGTACAGTTCCTCGCGGGCTTCGCGGGTGGTAGCTAAGTGTTCAAACAGTTCATCCATGTACCCTACGGTACGCCGGTGTCCCGGTACGTGAGCATCCAGGATTGCATCTGCTCATCAAACGTGCAGCTGAGATCCTATTCTGGGTAGCTGGGAGCCGACCGTTTGCGATGTTGAAGGCAATCCTCTTCGGTGCGGTAGGAATCGACGATACCCCCGTGCACCGAAGGTTCGGGCTCGGAATCTTGTACGTGAGATATGCCCGCCCCGACGGCAGCGCCGACGAGAAAGGTGGCAGCTGCTATGCCGAGGTTTATTTTGTTCTTACCCATACCGGGGAGTGTAACGTGCGCCACTTCCCACGTAAAGGGTTTACTGGGTCAACCAGGGGGCCACGCCGGCGATAATTGCCTGCGTGCCTAAATCCAGGGTCGGGTGCAGGTCCGGGGCGAATTGCGGGGAGTGGTTGCTCGGTGCGTCCTCGGCCGCGAATCCGCCTACGCCCCAGTAGCAGTAGGGGATGCCCCAGGCGTTCGGGAGGTGGGAGAAGTCTTCCGAGCCTGTCGACGGCGTGAACTCGCCCGCGCGTTCCCCGAAAATCTCGCGGAAGGAATCCATGACCTGCGCGGTGACGGCCGCATCGTTGTCGGTGACGGGAACTTCGGTCCACCGGTCGATGATGGGTTCGCGTTCGCAGCCGGCGGCTGCGCACTCGGCACGCACGATCCGGTCGATTGCGGCCCAAATCTTTGCGTGGACGGCGTCGTTGTACGCGCGGGTATTGATCTCCAGGCGGACTGAATCGGCGATAACGTTCGCGTTTTCACCACCATGAACAGCGCCGATGGTCACCACTCCGAACTCGCCGGGTGCTAGTTCACGCGCCACGATCGTTTGCAGGCGGGTAATAATATGCCCCGCGATCACCACGGGGTCGATGGTGGTGTGCGGCATGGAGCCGTGCCCGCCGCGTCCCAGAATGGTGACGCGCGTGTTCGCCGTGGCGCTCATTGCTGGGCCCGCGCACGCAGCGACGTGTCCGCCGGGGACGTCCGCGAAAACGTGCTGGGAGAACGCTACTTCGGGGGCGGGGATGGCGTCGATAAGCCCAGAATTGACCATGTCTAGGGCGCCCTGGCCGATTTCCTCCGCCGGCTGGAACAGGGCAATGAACGTGCCTTTCCACAGGTCACGGTGGGTGGAAAGGAATTCCGTGGCGGCGAGTAGCCAGGTGACGTGGAAGTCGTGGCCGCACGCGTGCATGCGCCCCAGCTCGACGTCGGCGGCGTAGGGCTTGCCGGATTCTTCGGCGACGGGCAGGCCATCGAAGTCGGCGCGCATGAGTACCGTCGGGCCCTCGCCGTTGCTGACCACGCCCACCTGGCCGGTCTGGCCGACCGCGATTGGGTCCACGCCGAGGCGACGCAGTTCGTCGGCAATGCGGCCGGAGGTTTCATGCTCCTGGAAAGCCAGCTCCGGGTGCTGGTGGAACCAGATGTAGGTCTCTTCGCGCCGCGCGCGGGTGGATTCGAGGAATTTGTTGAGGGCTGCGTGAATTGTCATGCCCCCACACTAGTGGCTGGCAGGCTTAGACGAGCCCCAAACGGTGCAGGTATTTACGGATACCACGCTGGTTCTTGGCTTCTTCGCGCTGGATTTCGTCTAGTTTGCGCTGGAAAGCGTCTAACGCCTTCTCCCGAGCTCTGGCAACATCTTCTTCTGTCACGGCACGGTTAATGTCACGCGGCATATTCGATGTAGGTGAACTCATTGCGCCTCCTTATTGTCGTGGTCGAGCTTACCGGAACGCTCACGTCCGCGTTGTGGGTGACGGCCATAATTTAAGACGGCTTGAGCAAAGGCTTCGTCGTCTGAATCCTTCCAGTCAGAATCGGCAATCGCCTCCAAAAACGCCCACCCCGCAGACCGCTTGGCGGGATCTTCCTCCAGCGTCAGGTTGATTGCCCATTGCGCGCGGTCGTAGTAGGCGGCGCGGTCGTCGGAGCGGGTGCGTTGGTTCAGCGTCGACAGCGCAAGGATCAGGGCCAGCAACCCGGTCAAGGAGGTGGGCAGGGACCCCTGATAGTCCAGCCACGTGTGCGTCGTTGCTGCCCACGACATGCCGGTCAGTAATTTACTCACGACGAAACCTGCCGCAACACATACACACATTGTGAGGGCTACTAAAAGTATCCAGGCCCCCCGATTTCTTTTCCCCATGCGCACCAGTATGCCAAAAATGTGGAGCGCCGACCACGCCCCACTGCTACTGTGGGCACCATGAAAGATAAGGTCCTGCTGGTTTTGGCAATCGTGCTGCTGCTCGCGGCTGGCGGTTCGCGGTGGGATCAGGAGCAGCGGATTGTCATTTTATTGCTGTGTTTCGGGCTTTTGGGGTACATGGGGTTTTCGCGGTCGCGTGCGGACGAGAAATCTCATCCGGTGGTGCAGTGGGTGTGGGGGCTCGTGCTGCTTCTCATTGTGGGCGCGGTAGCGTTGTGGTGGTTGGGTCCGTTGCAGGGGTGGATGGGTATTACGTTCTTTGTGCTTGCGGGGGCGTATCTTGCGTTGGCTTTTGTAGATGCGGTGCTGCGTAACCGCGGCTAGTAGTCTTGGGGGCATGGTTTCTGAAGAACGTTCACTCCCGGAGGCGTCGGAAAGCACTGGTCCGAAGCCGGCGCAGGTCGAGCTGGGCACGCCGTTGACGGCGAATGCTACGACGGTGATGTTGCTGGGGTCGGGGGAATTGTCCCGTGAGCTGGCGATTGCGTTCCATCGTTTCGGGGTAGAGGTGCATGCGGTGGATCGGACGTCGCATGCGCCGGCGCAGCAGGTGGCGCATTATGCGCACGTTGTGGACGTTTCGGATCCGGTGGCGGTGACGCAGCTGATTCGGCGCGTGCGCCCGGATTTTATTATTCCGGAGATTGAGACGATCGCCGCCGACGTGTTGGAGGCCGTCGAGGAGCGGGGGCATGCGACGGTGGTGCCCTCGGCGAAGGCTGCTGCCTTATCGACGAACCGTGAACGCATGCGTCGCCTGGCCGCTGAAGAGTTGGGCCTGCCTACGCCGTCCTACATGTTCGTCTCCACCCACACTGAGTTTGAGGTGGCGATCGGTTCCTTGGGCTACCCGGTCGTGGCGAAGGCGGCGGAGCAGTCCACCCGCCCGAACTGCGTCATCGAGTCCGAGGAAGATGTTGAGCGGGCTTGGGAAGTGCTTTGCGACGGCCAGCCGGAGACCCGCCTCGTGGTGGAAAAACTCGTCGACTTTGACTACGAGCTCGCCATGCTTGCCGTGCGTTCCACGGACCCCGCCACCGGGCAGCTGGCAACTTGGTTCTGCGAGCCGATCGGCTACAAGTACGACGCCGGCCAGTACGTCGAGTCGTGGCAGCCGATGCGCATCTCCGAAGAAGCGCTGGGCAACGCGCGATCCGTGGCTGCGCGCGTGAGTAATGCGCTCGGCGGGCGCGGTGTGTTCAGCGTGAAAATGTTCGTCGCCGGCGACGACGTCTACTTCTCCGAAGTCCATGCTCGCCCCCACGAAACCGGCCTAGTGACTATCGCTAGCCAGCGCCTATCCCAGTTTGAGCTGCACAGCCGCGCAATCCTCAACATGCCTATCGACGTCACCCTGACCTCCCCGGGGGCCGCCTGTTCACTGTTTTCCACGGTCGATGCGCACTCGGTTCGTATCACCGGGTTGGGTGAAGCACTCGCCGTGCCGGAGTCACGCGTGGAATTGTTCGGCAAGCAGGACGCCACCATCGGACGCGGCATGGGCGTTGCTTTGGCGACCGCCGAAACAATCGGCGAAGCCGCGCAGCGGGCACGCGCCGTCGCTGACGCGATCAGCGTGGAAAACACGGTGGGGTAGCGGCGGGGCTTGGGGCTTAGGGGTACCCGCACCCCCTTTTTCTTCTATATGCAACGAAAAAAGGTACAATTCTCAGCTAACGTACAGTTCCGTTTGAACTGAATCCAAGCTACTGAGAAAGGATGTTCCGCCATGCGAGCATTCACCAAGGGCGCTCTTGCCATCACCGCCGCCGCAGCCGTTACCACCGGCGTCTGCGCACCAGCTGCAAACGCAATGTCGGTCAAGGTTGACGGCCAGGTTTGCACGTTCACTATTCCTGAAAGCGAAAAGCACATTTTCGAGATGGAAAATGGTACGTGGACGCTTACTCCTAACGAGGCTCAAGGCTACATTGCAGGCGGATTGGCATACATCGATAGTTACGAGTCTCTGCTTGCTGAGAATGAAGCGAAGCGCAAAGCCGGTACTATCAGTGAGTTTGACTATCACGACGCAAAAGTTAGAGCCGAACAAGTAAATAAATACTACGGGGGGATGATGCCAGCACTGCGCGCCTGCGTTGAGGGCAAGGATCTCAGCCAGACTTCTTCCGAAGCTCAGGTCGCGCTGAGCTCCGCAGACGGCAAGGGCCTGACCCCGGCTGGAATCGGCGTTACCGTCGCGGGTGCCGTAGCTGCTGTCCTTGGCCTTCTGGTTGCAGCGTTGCCGCAGATTAAGCCACTGTTGCCTGCACAGATCGCCAACCTGCTGCCATAGCATCACTTATGCTTAATGCCCCACGGGAGTGGAGCGTTTTTGCTATCGGGCTATTGCTAACGGGTGCCGAGGTTAATATGCTCCAGGTTATTCCCCCTAAGGAGACCCGCTATGGACACACACAAGAAGCCCATCGTCCCACCGACGCGGCCGTTGGCAGTGCTTCCGGCCGCGCTCATTCCCCTCGGACTCTATGCCTTCGGCATCATCTCAGCAGCAACACTCTGGTGGGTGTTAGGCGCGCTGGCTGCGATAGCGGTAGTGCTGCTACTGGCCTGGTTTTTCACCAGGTAGGTCCGCTTCCATCGGGGTGTGTGGAACGCCAGTGTCCAGGGTTTCCGGGCCGCAGGCCTGGAAACCGAAGCGTTCGTACCAGCCCACTAGGCGGGATTGGGCGGATAGGGTGGCGGTGGGGGCGTCGATAAGCGACATTGCGGTGCGCACCACGTGACTTCCTACGCCGGGGCGCCGGGAGATGATGCGCCCGATCACGTTGCCGACAACGCGCCCGCAGCCCACCAGTTCCTCCCCGTCGAGGATCAGGATGTGGCGGGTATCAGGGTGGATGTCGGCGTCGTCGATTTCGTAGTAGGGGGTTTCCTGCTCGCCGACGAAGACGTCGACGCGCAGTTTGTACAGGTCGTGGACCTCGCGGACCGATAAGTCCTCGAGGGGTGCGATCTTAGTCCTGAGGTCCTGCATGGCGGACCATGTCCTCCCATTCCACGATCTTCTTGCGCTCGCGGCCTTCGGCCTCGCCGAGGGCGCGCTCGGCTGCGTCGAGGCGGTGCCAGCCTTCCCACGTGGTCACGGGCAGGTCCTTCTTCTCGAAGTAGTCCAAGATCGCCTGCGGATCCAGGTTTTCCTCGGCAGGGGAAGGCAGGTGGCCGGCGTCGAAGTCTGCGATGACCATGCCAATGGTTTCCTTGGCGTCACTCTTGGTGTTGCCGATCAGGCCGACGGGGCCGCGCTTGATCCAACCGGTGGCGTAGAGGGATGGCACGATCTGGCCATCTTCGTCGAGGACGTGGCCACCATCGTTCGGGATGACTGCGCGTTCGTGGTCGAACGGCACGCCCTCGACTGCGTCGGAACGGTAGCCGACCGCACGGTACACGGCCTGGACTGGCCAGGTGGTGTATTTGCCGGTGCCGGTTACGCCGCCGTTGCCGTCGAGTTGCATGCGCTCAGTCTTCAGGCCCACGACGTGGCCATCTTCGCCCAGGATCTCGACGGGCGCCTCAAAGAGGTGAATGTGCAGCTTGTGCGGTGCGCCCTTGGGTTCGCGGATGGCGTAGCCTTCGAGGGTCTGGCACACCAAGTCAACGGACTTGGAATCGCGGCGTGCCTGTTCGGAGGCTGCGTCGTAGTCGATGTCCTCGGGGTCCACGACAACTTCGATGGTGTCGGAGTGGTCCAATTCCTTGAGTTCGAGTGGGGTGAACTTAGCTTGGGCCGGGCCGCGGCGTCCGAAGACGTGGATTTCCTTGGCCGCGTTCTTGGAGAGGGTTTCGTAGACGTTGTCCGGGATTTCGGTGACCTTGAGTTCGTCGGCGGTCTTTGCCAGGACGCGTGCAATGTCCAGGCCCACGTTGCCCACACCGATGACTGCCACCTGCTCGGCGTCGAGGGGCCAGTCGCGGGTGAAGTTCGGGTTGCCGTCGTAAAAGCCCACAAACTGGCCGGCACCGTAATGTTCGGGCAGGTCTGCGCCGGGGATGTTCAGTGGCTTGTCGCCGGTGGCGCCGGTGGAGAAGACGATGGCGTCGTAGAATTCGCGCAGTTCGTCGACAGTAATGTCCTTGCCTACCTCAATGTTGCCCAGGAAGCGGATCTCTTCGCGTTCGAGGACGTTGTGCAGGGACTTGACGATGCCCTTGATGCGCGGATGGTCGGGAGCGACACCGTAGCGGATCAGGCCGAAGGGGGCGGGCATCTTTTCAAATAGGTCAATCTGGACGTCATGGTCGGACTTGACCAGAAGGTCGGATGCGTAGATGCCGGCGGGACCAGCGCCGACGACGGCGATGCGCATTGGGCGGCTCATGTGTATTCCTCTTTACCTTTCATCTGCTCTACCCAGGCTGAGCGGGCGAATTGTTGCGGTTGTGCTAACTAGTACCGGCCTAGTGTACAGACTTGTCTACTCTTGCGAAAGGCCCGCTTTATATTTGCATATTAACTGTGTCGCATATGGCGGGCGCACTCACTGGTGGTTTGGGTGTATTTACCGGGCTTCGCGGCCAGGTTAATAGTAGAGTTGGTGTGTGTATCTTACGCCGTGTTGGCGTTGTTTATCGTTCTGCGAAGGAGTGTGCCCATCTTGACCTCTCAATCTGTCATCGTGACCGTAGCGAACCGCACTGTCGACGATCTTGATGTGGCGTCGCTGGCGCAGGAACTCGGCGCGGCCACGTCCCGCCTGAGCGCCACCACCATCGCCGAGGTGCTGGCCCAGGCACCCACCGAACCCACTGTGGTCGTCGGCACTGGTGCCCCGCTTTTCGACGCCGAAGCCGCCGCCGCCCTCGGCCTGCCGCTCGTGCTTGTCGCCGAAGGTGAGGGCCCCCAGGTTGATTTGATCAGCCGCGACATTGCAGCAACCGGCGCGCACCTCGTGGCCACGGTCGCGGCCGGGGAGCTGGCCACGGTTGCCCCCGCGGTCCGCGATGCAGACGTTAAGCCCGTCATGAGCGCCGATCTCTTCGAGACGTGGCTGCTAGAAAAGGCCGCGTCCGCGAAATCCCACATCGTCTTGCCCGAAGGTGGCGACGACCGCATCCTGCAGGCCGCGCACACCCTCCTTGCCCGTGGCGTTGCCGAGCTGACGATCCTGGGGGACCAGGAGGGCGTCGCAAAGCGGGCCCAGGAGCTAGGACTGAACCTGGACGGCGCGCACGTCGTGGACCACCTGACCAGCGACCGCGCCGAGGAGTACGCCGCCGCCTTCGCGGAGCTGCGCAAGAAGAAGGGCGTGACCATCGAGCAGGCGCGCGAGCAGATGAAGGACGAATCCTACTTCGCAACCATGATGGTGCAGGCCGGCGACGCCGATGGAATGGTTTCGGGCGCTGCGCACACCACGGCGGAGACCATTCGCCCCGCGTTCCAGATCATCAAGACGGCCCCGGACGCGTCCGTGGTGTCCTCTATTTTCCTCATGGTCATGCGTGGCCGCCTGTGGGCTTTCGGCGACTGCGCCGTCAACCCAAACCCCACGCCCGAGCAGTTGGGCGAGATCGCCGTGGTGTCCGCGCGGACTGCGCACCAGTTCGGCATTGATCCGAAGGTCGCGATGCTCAGCTACTCGACGGGCGCCTCCGGTGTCGGTCCTGATGTTGAGGCAGTTGTCGCTGCGGTAGAGAAAGCCCGCGAGCTCAACCCGGAGTTGGCCGTCGACGGCCCGCTGCAGTTCGACGCCGCCTGCGAACCCTCCGTCGCCGCGAAGAAGGCCCCCGAATCCCCGGTTGCCGGCCAGGCGAACGTGTTCATCTTCCCGGACCTGCAATCCGGCAACATTGGCTACAAGACCGCGCAGCGCACCGGCGGTGCCCTGGCCGTCGGGCCGATCCTGCAGGGCCTGAACAAGCCGATCAACGATCTTTCCCGTGGCGCCACCGTCCCCGACATTATTAATACCGTCGCCATTACCGCAATCCAGGCAGGAGGCGCCAGCTAAATGGCTTATGCACTCGTTTTAAATTCTGGTTCTTCGTCCATCAAGTTCCAGCTTGTTGACCCTACCGCGCACGCGGAGGACGAGCCGTTCGTCGTCGGACTCGTCGAGCAGGTGGGCGAACCGATGGGCCGCCTCACCTTGAAGCACGCGGGCGAGAAGCACGTCGTCGAGCAGCCGATTCCCGACCACGCCGCCGGCCTGAATCTTTCTTTTGACCTCATGGCAAAGCACCACTGCGGCCCACAGGACGTGGACGTTGTTGCGGTGGGGCACCGCGTTGTGCACGGCGGTATTTTGTTCTCCGGGCCGGAGCTGATCAACGATGAGATCGTGGCCATGATCCGCGACCTTATCCCCCTGGCCCCGTTGCACAACCCGGCCAACATTGATGGCATTGAGGTGGCCCGCGCAATCCTGCCGGACATCCCACACGTCGCCGTCTTCGATACGGGCTTCTTCCACTCCATGCCCCCGGCTGCTGCACTGTACGCGGTGAACAAGGACGTGGCCCTGGACAACGGTGTGCGCCGCTACGGCTTCCACGGCACCTCGCACGAGTACGTGTCCAAGAAGGTGCCGGAATTGTTGGGCATGCCGGAGGCTGCGGTCAACCAGATCACCCTGCACCTGGGTAATGGTGCTTCTGCGGCCGCAATCCGTGGCGGCCAGGCGATTGATACGTCGATGGGCATGACGCCATTGGCCGGCCTGGCCATGGGTACCCGCTCCGGCGACCTGGACCCCGGCGTGATTTTCCACCTGCACCGCAACGCGGGCATGAGCATCGACGAGATTGACGCGATGCTCAACAAGACCTCCGGTGTGAAGGGCCTCTCCGGCGTCAACGACTTCCGCGCCCTGCGCGAAATGATCGAGAATGAGGACGAAGACGCCTGGCTGGCGTACAACATTTACATCCACCAGCTGCGTCGCTACATCGGCTCCTACATGATTGCGCTCGGCCGCGTGAATGCGATCACGTTCACCGCCGGCGTCGGCGAAAATGACAAGGCTGTGCGCGCCGACGCGCTGGCCGGCCTGGAGATGTACGGCATCAAGGTCGATCAGGCCCGCAACGAGTTGCCTAACGACGGCCCACGCGAAATTTCCACCGACGATTCCGCCATCAAAGTCTTCGTGGTCCCCACCAACGAAGAGCTGGCGATCGCCAGGTACGCGTCCGCGTTCGCTTAAGGCGCCGCGCCGCTACAGCCAGGTCACCGGGCGGATCTGGTTCGCAATATCCACCAGCGAGTACCGGTGTTTCGCGTATGGGGCGGTGCGCGCCACGACGCGCAGCGTCTCCGCGATGCCGGTGCGCAGGCCGCGTTGGGTGTACGGGTAGTCGAAAAGCGTGGCGGGTGCGCCGTCCGGTTGTTCAAGGCCGGCCTCGCGGAGCCCGCCGAGCGCGGCGACCATCACGGCGGTCTGAATCTGTAAGAAGCGCGGCTCGTTGGTCGGGATTTCCATGAGGCGGCGTTCTGCTTCGCGGATGCATTCGGGGGTGGCCCACGCGCCCTCGCGCCCGATGAGGTGCAGCACGGAGGTCAGGGCTGCCATGCGCTGGTGTCGGGAGGCGCCGGGCAGTTTGTCCAGCGCAGCCACCGCGGCCGCGACCGCACCTTCGGCGCGCAGCTGGCGGGCGAGCCCGAACGCGGACGACACTGTGGTGGGGTTCGTGGCCCACACCAGGGCATACAGTCGGATAGTGTGGAAGCGCAGCAGGGCGGGGTCTGTGGTGTGGACGGTCCAGTCGCGGTTGAGGCTGCCGTCGGCGAAGCGATCGTTGGGAATGTCCGATAATCCAACGTCGAGGGACGCGGCCGCGACGGCTAATTCCTCCGGCAGTAATTGGGTGGTGGAGTACTGGCCGTGGAGGAGGAGTTCGTTGGTTGCTGCGAGTGCCAGTTTGGGGGCGGCTTCTCCGGGAAGCAGCGTGAGTGCTTCAGCGAAGTGGTGTTGGGCGTCGGGGTAGTCGTCGAGAAGCAGTGCGGTGATGGCGGAATACCAGTGGTAGCGCCACGTGTGCCCGAAGCGCGGTTCCAGCGAGTCGAGCCAGCGGCGGGCGCGGCCGGTGAATCCGAGTTCGAGGGTGACGCGCACGATCGCAAACGGGATTTCTTGGGACTGCGCGTATTGCTCAGAATCGAGGGCAGTGGCCAGCGCCTCAAGGGTTTCTTCGGGTTCGGTGTAGGAAATACCGCCGAGCAGGGGCGCGCCGGGATCTTTCGCGTTGGTCAGTGGCACGGGCAGGGCGGCAATGATTTCGCCGGGTGTGATGCGTACGGAGCGGTCTACGCCGTCGATGAGTTGGTCGGTGCGGAAGACCAAGTGTTTGGTGCCAAACGTGCGCCTTTGCGGGGAGAACAGGGAGTGTTGGGGCGGGAATTGGCGCCCGTCGCGCAGCGCGATGACTTCGCGCAGCACCCCGTAGATCTGGGTGCGCAGCTCGTTGACGGTGATGAAGCGGGCCTTCGGATCCGGGTGGGTGGCACGCAGGAGCAGCCGGTAGAAGGAGGTGTACCGGCGGAGCAGGGGTTCTTCGTTGGGTGAGGGTAGGCCCGGGGCAAGTGCGCCGTTCTCGCGCGTCAGTGGCAGGGTGAGTGCGGCGAGGGTGCGGCCGACGGTGTAGATGTCACTGCTTATCGACGGCCCTTCGGTGGCCACCTCGGGTGCCTGGTATCCGCGCGTGCCGTAGATGAATCCGAAGGACCCGATCCCGGAGACTGCACCCAAGTCGATGAGTTTGACTTGGTCTTCGGTGGCAATGATGTTGTCGGGTTTGAGGTCGTTGTACACCACGCCGCGTTCGTGCAGGTAGTCAAGGGCGGGCAGGATTTCCAGGATGTAGGCGAGTGCTACGTCGATGGGCATGAGGCCACCGTCGTAGGTGCGGGCCCGGTCCTTTAGTGATGGCCCGGGCACGTATTCCATGACGATGAATCCGCCGGGGACGCGGGGGTCGTCGATGAAGTTGAAAATCTTTACGATCAGCGGGTGCGTCACGCCTGCTAGGAATTCGCGCTCGGATTCGGCGACGCCCACGTCATGGCCTTTGACCTGCGACTGCATCCCCTTGAGCACGACCACGCGCTCGGAGACGTTGCGGTCGGTGGCCAGGTAGATCCAGCCCATGCCGCCGTGCGCGATGACGCCTTTGATTTCGTATTGGTCGGCTACGATGTCGCCGGGTTGCAGTTGGGGCGCGGCGACCTTCGAGTCGGTGGGGTCGATGAGTGCGGCGTCGTCGTTGACGGTGGGTACGAAGGGCAGGGTGACCATGCCGTCGGCGACGGTGCGGTCTGCGCCCCGGGCGCTGCGCCGCTTCTTGAACGTGGATATCGCTTCCTCGCGGGCCCGCTTCGCGGTTGCTTCTCGACGATTCCGCTCCCGGCGTTCGTCAATGTCCGCAAGGAGGGCGGCAACGTCGGCGTCGCCGCCGACGGGAAGTTCACCGGCGGTGAGGGGTTCCGAATCGTCCGCGAAGGGGTCGAAGGGTACGGCTTGGGTGCCCGGTTCGGTGGGGTCGAACGTTTCTTCGTTCACTGTTCTTCCTCCCGGTAGTGCAGGGGCGGCGGGCTGGCAGGCGGGAGCCATCTGCTGAACCACGTGGTGTACATGGCGTCCCAGGTGCCGTCGTTAAAAATGCGCTCGAGTGTGGAATTCACCTGGCGGACGAGCCCTTCGTTGGCCTGGGCGATGCCGATGCCGTAGCTTTCTTGCGCCAGCCTGGGCCCGACGATGTTGGTGAAGGCGTCTTGGGCGGCGATGCCGGACAGCATGGTGTCATCTGTCATCACGACGGTCGTCTGGCCCTGCTGCAGGGTGACCAAGCAATCGGACCAGGAGCGCGTCTTGATAATCGTGGCCTCGGGCGCCAGCTGGCGTACCTTCTGCAGGCCAGTGGACCGGTCGGTGACGCACACTGCGTCGGTACCGATATCTTCCGGGGTGCGTACCGGGCTGCCGGTGCGCACCAACATGCGCGTGGACACGTCCAGGTACGGGGTACTAAAAGCAATTTTTTCCGCCCGGTCCTTAGTGATGGTCATCGACCGAATCACCATGTCCACCTTGCCGGAGGTAATCGCGTCGACGCGGTCAGCGGATTCCACGAACCGGAATTCCACCGCGTCCGGGTTGCCAAAAATATCGCGGGCAACCTCGTGGGCTAAGTCGATGTCGAAGCCGGTGAGTTCACCGGTCATGGGGTCGCGGAAGGAAATCAGGTTGAGCGCCTGGTCCACACCTACGATAATTTTCCCGCGTTCCACGATCTCCGGGATGCGCTCCTCGGGTGTGGCGTTATCCGGGGCGAGTGAGCCTTCTAACCCGCTGGTCACGATTTCCTGGGGCGGGTGCGTGCCGGGAAGTTCCACGCTGGCGTCGGCAGGCAAGGGGGCCACCCCGACGCGGGTATCCGCACCGACCCCGATCTGCGGGTTGTCGGCTTCCTGCGGCACGGCGTTGCAGCCGGCCAGGGCGGCAACCAGGGTCAGGCAGGCGAGGCGGCGGATCATAGGTACTCCTGCAAACGGGGACGGATGCCGACGATAACGGCCACGATAGCGGCCACAGAGAGCAGGAGCACGGAAATGGAGAGGAACGTGGTGGCGGCGACACCTTCACCGACGAACGCGCGCCGGGTGGTGCGTGAGTCGTCGATAAGCTGGGCGAGTGCCCCGTCCAAGTCACGGAATGCGCTGGCCGCGGTGTCGCCGTGCTGCGTGGTCAGTCTGGTGGCCTCCTGGAAATCACCCCGGGCCAGGGCGCCCACCAGTTCGGTGTGCGCGTCCTCCCACGCGACGGTTGCTTCCCGGGCGGCGACCACGTCATCGTGAACCTTCGTCGTGGCTGCTTCATAGTCGTCGAGGGCGTGGGTGACCTGGCGGGTGGTGTTCCGGAAGGAGGCCTCCGCCTCCGCCAGGGTGTCGCGGCGCACCAACGCCAGGGTCTCCGTGGTGCGGGCCTGCTGGGCGGCGATTCGGGCATCGGTGAGCGCTTCCCACGGGGAGGCGGCCAGCTCGTAGCCGCGGGAGACTGCCTGCCACGCGAAGAAATTGGACGCGCCCACCCAACCCAGGGCCACCACCATGCACACGGTGGCCACCCCGAAGCCGGCGTTAAAACGACGCCGCGTCCGCCGCCACAACCACCACTGCGCCACCACCAAGAAACCGAAGGCGGCCACCAACCCGGAGAGCGGAACCCACTGCGGTTTAGCCAGCCGGGACTGGTTTGCGGACACGGAGTGGCTGGTGCGGTCGAAGAGTTCCTCGGCGGCGGGGAGGATGTCCTCGCGCATCATCGCCGACGCTTGCGTCAGGTACGCCACCGCCACCGGGTTCGCGGACCGGTGATTGGCGCGCGCCGTCTCGACGATGCCGGTGTACATGGGCAGGTCACGCTGGATTGCCGCGATAAGTTCGGTGGCGCGCTGATCCCCGGAGCCCACCCAGGACGCTACTTGGGAGGCCGCGGTGCTGGCCTGCAGGATCGCGGACGTGTATTCGCGGTGCTGCTCCGGGCTAGCAGGCCCCACCTGCACCAGGGAAGAAGTGGCGATCGTGTCCGCCAAGGAAAGGGAGGTGTACAGGTTGTGCGCAGCGTAGGAAGTCGGTTCCGTGGTCTGTAAGAGTTCGGAGAGCGCAGTGTGGCGCGACGCCGTGGACACGCTCATGGAATAGCCGGCGGCGAAGATCGCGGCGCACAGCAGGAGGACCATGGTCAGCATCGTGCCGGGTGTGGTGCGGATGAAAGACCAGGTGGTTTTGAAATAATGGGCGGGAACTTCCCAGACGGAATTCCACCCCGACCGCGCCGGGCGGGACGCCGCCCCGGCGGGTTGGGTATGTGTCGAACCCGTAGCTGCCATCATTTCAGTAATCATAGTCACAAGCAGGTCAGGAGTACACGATGCCCAACCCCCCTTTCCCACGACGCTACGACTGTGGACACCACGGCGCAGGCCATGCCGTCTACCCCAACAGCGCACTGCGTGCCCAGGAACCTGGGGTGGGGTGGGAGAAGGTCACGGGCATTGCTTTCGACGGCGCCTTCATCACCTTCGACACCCCTAGTGGGCCGCATCGCGGCTGGCACCACGACTACGCCCTCCTGCGCGCGTACGTGAATCGCATCCCGGATGTGCAGTGGTGCCAGGACTATCGGCTCCTCGGTTTCGGCGGTACGAATCGGGTCTTAAGTATTGGGGAGACGGACGGTTCCGCGCGCTGTGGAACGCGACTACGCTAGGGCCCATGATCGGCGACGGCAACGGATGGAATGACGGCCCCGAGGGACAGAAAGTCTGGGGAAAGTACGGGGCGGCGGGATTGCTGCTCGTCGCGGAAGGTAAATACGTGCTCCTGCAGCACCGGGCGGAGTGGACGAACCAGGGCGGTACCTGGGCGCTTCCGGGTGGGGCCCGCGATTCCCACGAAACTGCGGCCGAGGCAGCGGTGCGTGAAGCGATAGAGGAAACGGAGATCGACCCGGCCAACGTCACCGTGGTGGGCGAGAAAGTCACGGCAGGTCCCGGCCCGACGGGGTGGACGTACACTACCGTGCTGGCGCGGTGCGAAAAGCGGCTTTCCACGACCGCGAACGCGGAGTCTTTGGAGTTGCGTTGGGTGCCGCTAGGGGACGTCGATAAGCTGCCTCTGCTGCCGGCCTTTGGTGCGTCGTGGCCTGATCTTTTGCTGTGGGCTTCCTGAAAACCCTACCCTGCGCGTTTGTGCTCACGTAGGGTGGGCAGGGTGATTGAATGTCAAGGACTGACCAAAACGTACGGGAAGGTCACCGCTGTTAGCGACCTTTCCTTTAGCGTCAAACCCGGGGTGGTCACCGGGTTCCTCGGGCCGAACGGTTCGGGCAAATCCACCACGATGCGCATGATCGTCGGCCTGGATAACCCCACCGCGGGCACCGCGACCATCGGGGGTAAGCGGTATCACGAACTCAAGCACCCACTGCGCGAAGTAGGGGCGCTTCTCGACGCCAAGGCGGTCCACCCGAACCGCACAGCAGCAAACCACCTGAAGTGGATCGCCGCCTCCAACGGCATTCCTGCCAGCCGTGTGGATGAAGTCCTGGTGCTTGTGGGGCTATCCGACGTCGCCGGCAAGAAAGCTGGCGGCTTCTCCCTGGGCATGAGCCAACGCTTGGGACTCGCGAGCGCCTTGCTCGGCGACCCGCACACCGTGCTTCTCGACGAACCCGTCAACGGCCTCGACCCCGAAGGCATCCGCTGGGTACGTGGCCTGATGCAACAACTCGCCCGGGAGGGGCGCACCGTGCTCGTGTCCTCCCACCTGCTCTCCGAGATGGCGCAAACCGCCGAAGACCTCGTGGTCATTGGCCGGGGCCGGCTCATCGCCGAAACCTCGGTGCGTGACTTTATCGCCGCCAACTCCGGTACGTCCGTGACTGTGCGCGCCCGCGAAATTGATGCCCTCGAGGTTGGCTTCCGCGAAGAAGGCCTCGACGTCACTCGCGCCGTTGACGCCGACGGCCGGCCCACCCTCCGCATCGCCGACGCCACCAGCGACGATGTCGGCCTGCTCGCCTTCTCCCTCGGCGTGCCGCTGACGGAGCTGACCGAAACCCACGCTTCTTTGGAAGAGGCGTACATGACATCGACGGGCGACGCCGTCCAGTACCAGTCCCAGCAGATGGAGGGCACCAAGTGAACGCTATAAAAGCTGAATGGGTCAAACTGTCCACCACGAAATCCCTGTGGTTGACCAGCGGTCTTATCCTCCTCTTCGCAGTCTTCATCGGCTGGTTGAGCGGCCAGAGCTACGGCCAAGCTAACCCTGAGTTGGGCTTTGACTTGGGTCCTTTGCGCCCCGGCGTGGTTGTGGAGTCGCTGCGGCAAATGGTTATCATCGTGGTGATTATCCAGGCTGCCATGCTTTTCACCACCGAAAACCGGTACGGACTGCAGCGCACCACCTACCTGGGCACGCCCAACCGGTGGCAGGTGGCCTTGGCCAAGGTAGTCCTGTACTCCGTGATTACCGCGGTGCTGAGCTTCCTGGCGTGGATCATCGCGGCCGTGTTGGCAAACGCGCTCGCCGCTGAGGGGCGGGGATTCGAACTCGGCAGCGCGGATTCCGTGCGCGCCATGTGGGCCTTCCCGCTGGCTATGGTGCTTGTGGTGGTCTTCAGCCAGGGTATTGCCATGCTCTTGCGCCACACGGCAGGTGCCGTCACGCTGATCCTGGGTTGGGCGATCGCCTTGGAAAACGTGGTGTCTTTCCTTCCCGGAATCGGGCCGAAGGTGGTCGACTGGATGCCGTTTAAGCGCCTGACCTACTTTGTGACCGAAAGCCAGCCCCTGTTCTCTTCGAGCACGTGGGAAGTGTGGCCCAGCTTGGCGTACTTCACTGCGTGGGCGGTGGGCCTCTTCGCGGTGGGCACGTTCGTCACCATGAAGCGCGACGCTTAAGAATTCCAGGCGCCAATCCCCAACACTGCCAGGGGAGCGGCCACGTACAGGGCCGCGAACAGCGCTACGGTGACGGGAACGTTGCGTGCAGCGAAGCGCCCAAACTGGCGTGCTATACGGCGGATCTGCGTCCGCAAAGCCGGCACGCTAAAGAACACGATCGCGCCCACCAGGTTGAACAGGATGTGCACCAGGGCGGCCTGGATCGCGAACGTTCCCAACGCCCCAGGCACCGCGATAGCCGTGATGAACGCGCCGACCGTAGTACCCAGGTTCGCGCCCACGATGATGTTGAACAGTTCGCGGCGGCGGATCGTCTTCGCGGCAGCAAACGGGACCGTGGTAGAAATCGTGACCGCCGACGCCTGCACCACGACCGTGGCAAGGAAGCCGGTGGCGAAACCGGAGGCCGTGCTGGCACCAAACATGGATTCCAGCACGGTCTTTGTCGTCGCAGCGAACAGGGTCTGAATCAGCGAACTCATAACCCGCAGCGCCGTCCACACCATCGCTGTGCCCAAAAGGATGGCGATGAGGCCGGCGAGGCGGACGTCGAAAAGCGAACCGAGCAGCCCGTCAGTTCCCACCGCACCGATCAATGGTTCGAGGAGCCGATCCATGGCGAAAGCGGGGACCTCGATGGCGTCCATGAACTCGAGGCCCTGCGCAATCGCGGCCGAAAGCCTTTCCAGAGGGCGAAACAGCAGCTCAAGGGGGAAGAGCACCGCCACGAGGGACAGGTTGAACAGCAGGTGCATGCTCGAACCGGAGAGCGCGCGGCGCAGGTGCTCATGCTTATCCGCGAAACTCAGGGAGGCCATAAGCGGGGTGATGGTGGTGCCGATGTTCGCGCCCATGATCACGGGAATCGCGACCTCCACCGACATCGCACCCGTGCCTACTGCCGCGATGACTAGGGCGGTCGTCGTCGTGGAGGACTGCACCAGCGCGGTGACCACAACGCCCAACGCCAGGCCCAAGATCGGGTGCACGGCCAGGGAGACGGCCTGATTTATATATCCCGCCCCGGCCCCATACACGCCGTCGATGATCAAGTAGACCCCCACGAACAGTGCGCACACCGATACGAGAACGCCCAACCACCGGATTACGCGGCCCGGGGTAGACAGCAGGACCATGTCCTCGGAAGCAGGAATGTCTTTGGGGTTGACGGAGTGTTGGGTCCCCAGCGGGGAGGTGGGCACTAACGCCATGAACAACCTCCCTGCTCGTAGACCTAAAACTAGGTTAAGTCTAGCGATGGGCTAGGTGAACCGGAAATGGCGGGCAGGTGCCTTTACTGCAATGCCGACGTCAGGCGCATCACATTATCGACGTAGCGGCGGCCCCAACCACGCTCGTTCCACCGCTCCAAGGTCAGTTCGGGGCTCACGGCAAGGTATGCCGCGGCGGTCTCGTTGAGTTGGGTGATCAGGTTGCCGCGCGCCACCATGAGTGAGACTTCGTAGTTCAGCCCGAAGCTGCGCATGTCCATGTTCGAGGATCCCACCACCGCAAGCGGGGATAATTCCGGGTTGTCGGGGTCGGTGATAACGAACTTGGAGTGCAGGATGTACGGCTTGGGGAACTGGTAAATCTTCACGCCCGCCTCCAGGAGTGCCTGGTAGTAGGAGGATTGGGCGTGGTTGACCATGAACTGGTCGGAGGCTTCGCCGACGAGGAGTTCCACGCGCACCCCGCGGTAGCAGGCGGTGGTCACGGCGTCGAGCATGGACTCGTCGGGGATGAAGTACGGGGAGCACATGACCAGGCGTTCTTTGGCGTGGTGGATGATCGAGTTGAACATGCGCAGGTTCGGCTCGGTGGAATAACCCGGGCCGGAGGGCACCAACTGGACGATATTGTCGCTGGAGGTGTCATCTTCGGGGATTTCGGGTTCCTGGTAGTGGTCGGTGACGTCGAGAAGCTCTTCGGATTCGCTGTACCAGTCCACCGAGAAGATCATGTTCATGGAGTCCACGATGGGGCCTTCGAGTTCCACCATGGTGTCGATCCACTGGCGGCCGGCGCGCTTGTGGTTTTTCATCACGTAGCCGCGTTCGATCATGTTGAAGGAACCCAGGAAGCCGGTTTCGCCGTCGATGATGAGCATTTTGCGGTGATTACGCAGGTCGGGGCGGCGGAAGCGTCCGCGCCACGGGGCGAGGGGCAGCATCTCGTAGGTCTGCACCCCGATTGCTTCCAGGCGTTTCTTCAGCTTGGAGGATTTGGGGTATTTGAAGGACCCGATTTGGTCGAACATGTAGCGTACGGTCACGCCGCGTTCGACTGCGCGTTTGCAGGCTTGGAAGAATTGGTCGGTGGTGTCGTCCCACACGGTGATATAGATTTCCGCGTGCACGAACTCTTGTGCCTCGTCGACGGCCTCGGCCATGCGCGCGATCGTGGCGTTGTAGTCGGTCCACACGCCTTTATTCTTTCCGACGACCGCCGGCAGGTTGGTCAGCGACCGGTTGAGCTTGAACAGGGACTCGATCTCCGGGGTGAAGTTCGCGCCCTCGGGGTAGTCGGGGACGTCTGCCTGCACGTCTTCGATCATGGCGTTGGCTTCACGCTGGATGCGGTGCCGGCGCCGGGACACGTAGGGCGAACCCATGATGAGGAACAGGGGCAGGCCGATGAACGGGATCAGCAGGATGGCCAGCAGCCACGCCGTCGATGAGGATGGCTTGCGTCCCTCCGGCACGTAGCCGATGGCAAAAATTTTGATGCCATAATCCAGAATCAGGCCGATGGCCTGCCACGTATCAATGTTCCAACTCACGGTGCGGGGGTTACCTCACCGAGTCAAAGTCTGGTGCGAACTCATAATCCACGACGACGGGCGCGTGGTCGGAGGCGCCCTTGCCGGAGCGTTCGTCCACATCCACGAACCCGGCCTTCGCTTCGGCGGCGAGGCGCTCGGAAGCCAGTTGGAAGTCGATGCGCATGCCCTCATTCTTGCCGAAGCGCCCGGCTTTGTAGTCCCAGTACGTGTACTTCTGGGATTCGGTAAAACCGCGGGTGACTTCGGTTAATCCGGTTTCTTCCAGGGCTTGGAAAGCGGCGCGTTCCGGTTCGGTGACGTGGGTGAGGCCTTCGAAGACGGTGATGTCCCAGACGTCCTCGTCGCGGGGTGCGATGTTGAAGTCGCCGGTGAGCAGGAGCCGCCGGGCCGGTTCGGCCGCGAGTTGCCTCTCGACGTAATCGCGCAGCGTGTACAACCACCGGATTTTATAGTCGTAGTGGCGGTCAGCGATCTCACGGCCATTGGGCACGTACAGGGACCACACCTCCACGCCACCACACGTAGCGCCGACCGCTCGAGCTTCGGGGGCCTGCTCTTTAGCCGGATCTTTTGCGAAGCCCGGCTGGTTGGGGAAGCCCACGTGGACGTCGTCAAGCCCTACCCGGGAGATGATCGCCACACCGTTCCACTGCGAGTAGCCGACGTGCGCGACCTCGTAGCCGGCGTCCTCGAAGGCGGCGAACGGGAAGTTTGTGTCGGTGCACTTGGTTTCCTGCACCGTCAGCACGTCCACATCGTGGCGGTCCAGGAACGCGAGCATGCGCTCCTCACGAGCACGGGCAGAGTTAACGTTCCAGGTTGCGATGCGCATACGCGACAGTCTAGCGGGAAATTTCGTGCGCGTACCGGACGCGGTGGTGCTCCACGAAACCGGCCTTCTCGTATACGGACACCGCGCCTGTATTAGAAGCGAGCACGTGCAAGTAGGCACGCCCCGCCCCACGGGACTGTCCCCAGCCCACAACGTGCTGCACAATGGCTTTCCCAAGGCCGCGGCCGCGTTCAGTTTCGGCGACCTCCACAGCGGAGAGTCCCAGCCACTGGGTTTCGTCCGGGCTTTCGGTAATGGTGGCACGCGTGATGGCAACCACCTGGCCGGTAGGCGAGAAGATGGTCCCAAACGCCAGGGTGCCCTCGATGGTGGAGTGCAGGAGGCGCAGCGCTTTCGGGGGCAGGGGCGTGCCACGGAAGTGGTAGAGGGCTAACCACTCGTCGGTCGGTTCGTCCAGGACATCGAAGCGGTAGCCTGCGGGCAAAGTGGCCGGCCCCTCGGCTGAGTCGAGGGTGAGAGCCATCGCGAGAATTTCGTCGGAGAGGCGCCAGCGGTCCGGATGGGCGTCGACAAGCTGTTGTGCCCCACGGCCGATCCGTTCGGGGATGGCCAGGATGACGGGCTCGCGGTGGGCGTCGTAGAACGCCTGGATTTCGGGGAGGGGCACGGGCTCGAAGCCTGCCGACGGGCCAAGCGGGATGGCCGAGTTGGAACGCTCCGTAATCGAGTCGCCTTGGCGGAGCAGCCAGCTCCCGTTGCTGCTCCACGTGTGGTCGTGGCCGGGGAAGGCCAGCGCGGCCGCGTGTTCGAGGTGTCGGATGTCGGCGGTGCGGACGGTGCGCGCGGGCATCCGCCGCACGATCACGATGAGTTCGGCCGGCACTTCGATGGCCTCTTCGTCAGAGGGCCAGCCGCCGACTTTCTGCGGGCGGACCACGAGGGGGTCTACCTGCACGACGTGCCCGATGATGTCCCCGACCAGACCGGGGGTGTTCGGCAGCTTGCGGCGGACCACGATCCGGTCGCCGACCTCGTAGCTTTGGGAGCGGAAGAACCCCATATTATTCGTCGTGGCCGAATGGGTCGCGGTCGACGCCAGGCATCCACGTGTTCCCGGCGTGGTCCCAGCCGTTGGCCTTCACTGCGCGCTTGGCTTGGCGCTTGTAGCGGCCGGTCAGAACGTCGAGGTAGACGAAGCCGTCGAGGTGGCCCACTTCGTGTTGGAAGCAGCGGGCTAGGAAGCCTTCGCCTTCGGCCGAGATTTCGTTGCCCTCAAGGTCGTAGCCGGTGACCTTGGCGTAGTGGGCGCGCCCGGTGGGGAAGCCTTCGCCTGGGACGGAGAGGCAGCCTTCGTCGTCGGAGCCGTCGGAGGCCGGCATGGTTTTGGGGACTTCGCTGGTCTCGAGCTCGGGGTTGATGAAGTAGCCGCGGTGCCAGTGGCCTTCGTCGTCGGGGCAGTTGTAGACGAAGATGCGCAGGCTCAAGCCGATTTGGTTGGCTGCAAGTCCGACGCCGTTTGCTACCTTCATGGTTTCAAACATGTCGTCGATAAGTTCTGTGTACTGGGAGTATGGTTCCTCCGCGCGGGCGGTGGGGTTGTGCAGTACAGGGTCTCCGTAAATAACGATTGGGCGCACAGTCATGGCTTACAGTGTAAACGTGTCTTTGTCTGACTTCGATGACCGCCTCCTGCAACTGGCCGCCGGCCGCCCGTCGGAGGAGCGGATTCGCGCCGAGCTGGGTGTGAGTGCTGTGCGTTTTTACCAGCGCCTCAATTCGCTTCTCGACGACGCTTGCGCCCTAGAGGCCTATCCCTCCCTAGTGATGCGCCTGCGCCGTTTACGCGACACACCCCAAATGTGACTAGAGTTGCTGGTGTGACTAACGAGAATGCGAACACCCAACCTTTTCCCAAGCGTGGACTCGCCATGGTGCTTATCGCCGTGGCCGTTCTTCTTGGTTTGTGGGGTATTTATGCACTGACTCAAGGTGATTCTGATTCCACCACCACCGCGAGCGAAACCTCCACCACGAGCGCGCCCACGACCGCAGCCCCGGCCTCGTCGGCGCCTGCGGAGCAGCCCGCGGCCAGCCCTCAAGAGACACAGCCCGCAGCGGCCACGCCCGCCCCGGCAGCTCCTGCGCCGGCCCCGGCAACCGGCGTGGTGCACGTGCTGAATAACTCTACGGAATCCGGTCTAGCTGCAGATACGGCGAATGCGCTGCGTGGCCGTGGGGAGGCTGTAGGCATCGACGGCAACCTGGCCGGCGACCTTCTGACCGTCCCGCAGAACACCGTGTTCTTCCACCCCGGCCACGAGCAGGCTGCCCGTGAACTCGCCGACCGCGTTGGTGCCGTCGCGGCGCCGTATAACCCTGCGATTGGGGAGGCTCGTGACGAAACTCGCCACCCCCAGGATCTCACCCTAGTTCTCGTTGGGCCCATTGCGGCCGTAAACTAGGGCCCCATGGCAACCCCTTTTAACAGGTCCCCACGGCACACTCTCGGAGTGGAGTGGGAAATCGCTCTCATTGATCCGGAGTCACGGGACCTGGCCCCGCGCGCCGCTGAAGTTATCGACATCGTCGCACAGCGCCACCCCGAGGTGCACTTGGAGCGCGAATTCCTGCAGAACACCGTGGAGCTGGTGACCGGCGTCCACGACCGTGTGCCCGACGCCGTCGCGGAGTTGTACGCGGACCTGCGCGCCGTCAAAGAGGCTTCCGACGAGCTAGGACTCAAACTGTGGTCGTCCGGATCGCACCCGTTCTCCGATTTCCGCGAGAACCCCGTCAGCGAGAAGGGCTCCTACAACGAGATCATCGAGCGCACCCAGTACTGGGGTAACCAGATGCTCATCTGGGGCCTGCACGTGCACATCGGCATCTCGCATGAGGATCGCGTGTGGCCGATCATCAACGCGCTGATGACGCACTACCCGCACCTGCTGGCGCCGTCGGCAAGCTCCCCGGGCTGGGATGGCCTGGACACGGGCTACGCGTCCAACCGCACGATGCTGTACCAGCAGCTGCCGACCGCCGGCATGCCGTACCCGTTCGAGAACTGGGCGCAGTGGGAGGAATACCTGCACGACCAGGAGATTTCCGGGGTCATGAGCCACACCGGGTCCATGCACCTAGACATCCGCCCGGCCCCGAAGTGGGGCACAATCGAGGTCCGCATCTCCGACGCGCCCTCCAACCTGCGCGAACTATCCGCCATCGTGGCGCTCACGCACAGCCTGGTCGTCTACTACGACCGCATGCTCTCCGAAGGCAAGCAACTGCCGACCCTGCAACCATGGCACGTCGCCGAGAATAAGTGGCGCGCCGCCCGCTACGGGTTGGGTGCGCAGATTATCACCAGCCGCGCCACCGATGAAGAATGGCTTCACGACGCCCTCCCGGCCCTCATCGAAACCCTACGCAGCACAGCCGAAGACTTAGGCTGCCTGCCAGAACTGGAGTTGCTGTCCGAGATCCTAGAGACTGGTTCCGGTTCCGACCGCCAACGTGAGATCTTTAAGCGTGAAGGTTCGTGGATCCCGGCCGTTGATGCAACGTGTGCGGAGATGTGGGAGAAGCTTCCGCTGCGCTAAAACTCAGGGTCTGGGTGCACCTCCGTATTGAGCCGGCTACGGTACGCGCGCTGCTTGCGTTCCTTCAGGTATTCCGCGATCGTTTTCGCCTCCCACTTGCCTTGCGGCGAGAGTGGGCCGGTAGCTAGCCCAATTTCAAAGGTGCCGTCCGTGTGTAGCCAGATTGTGGTGCCCGTTTCTGGGTCCAGGATGTAGTGCAGGCCTCCGTTGGTCTTGTGATTGTGGTCGTAAGAGCAGGCGTTCAGTAAGTTCTTCGCGGAGGTTTCCCCACCTTCGGCGTACTCCACGCGGTGGTCCTTCTGGCACCGGTGCGCAGGCGTAGTACAGCCGGGCACCCCGCAGGTCCCGTCGCGACCTTCCAAGTAGGCTTTCAGCCCTGGGCCGGGCGTGTAGGAGTTGGATTTCGCGTCCTTGTAATCCGCCAGGTTGCGCGTGCTCGTGACCTTGGCCAGCAGTTCGTCGCGTAATTCGCCGGTCATCCATCCGACGCCCGACATCCACGCCGGAGCGTCCGGTATGTCTTCGGCCTGGTAGACGTTGAGAGTGAGCTTCACGGTGATGTTCTCAAAGATGAGCTTGTAGAAGGCATCCTCGCGCGTGCAGTCGTGTTCGCGCGCGATGGAACGGATCGCCTCGTCCAGGATGAGGCCATCAGGCTTCGTGAATTCGGCGCGGAGGGCTGCGACGTCGCCTTCGTTCTCCTCGGGGAGGTCCAGCCCGAATGGTGGAAGCTCCTTTTTGGTAGGTTCCGGCTTCAACTGAGGATTCACCGCGACCAGGATTTTGGTCACTTCCTTGCGGAACGCGGTGTGGTCCGGAAACGTCTGGGCAGGCAAGGTCGGCTGGAGGAGTGTGGCCAGTAGCCCGTCAATATCCGGCAACGTATCATCCGGTGCAGCGTCCAGGATGGATGCGATGATGGAAATGTGTTGCGCATCCAGGAGAAAAAGTTCCCGCTGCAGCGCCAATGTTTTAGGTAACTGGTGCAAGATCGACATTCCGACGATGACCACGTTGTGGGCACGCCCGCGCGTGTATTGGGAAGAACGCCTAATGGATTTGATGGTGTCCCGCATCGTGGCATCCGGTTTGCGCATCATGTGCTCCAAGGCCATGAACTCCGGGCGCCTGGCGCCCTCAAGCATGACTGCAATCGGATCAGTCTGGTCGCTGCACGCGAAGTACGCCGGCGGGTTAACCCCCGGTTCTCTTCGGATATGTGGCGGTATCTCAAGAGTTTCCACAACCCCGTCCCGTTATCTGGCCCACCCCGGGCCGAGAATTTTTTTGCTGTACTACCACAATAAAAGACTAGAACAGGTGTGTCAATAGTAAATGTAAAAACGCAGGCCAGCGGTGTTGTAAAAGAACATAAATACACAACCGGGGCCACGCACCACGTACGCGACCCCGGCCAACCTGTAGTCCGGCTACTTCCGCCTGTTGCGCAGGGAACGCTGCGCGGGGGCGTCGTTACGCGAAAGGCGATGCCGGTCGCCGTAGAGACCCTCGCGGCGCGCCACGCGACCCAGGCGCTGGGCGGTGACGGGGTTGGTCACGAAGGTGAAGAGGATCAGTAGGACCAGAATGCCCATGTCACCGCGCTGGCCGACGCCAAAGTTCTCGGAACCGGCGACACGAATAATTGCGCCAATGACGGTGAGCAAAAGACCCGTGGTCTGCGGCTTCGTGATGATGTGAATCTTGCTCATCGTGTCCTTGAAGCGCACCAAACCAATCGACGCAGACAGCACCAGGAACGCGCCGACCAGGATGAACACCAGGGAGACGATATCTGTGACAAGTTGCCAGTTCATTTATGCACCATCCCTCTTACGGAAGCGAGCCACGGACGTCGAGGAGATGAAGCCCAACAGTGCGACCACGATCATGGCGTTGACCACGGTGGTATCTAGCGTCCAGCAGATGTACACAGCAAGGGCACACTGCACCATGGCGATGAGCCCGTCGAGGCTGAGTACACGGTCCATGGAGTTGGGCCCGCGTGCAATCGCGTACGCGGCCAGCACGAAGGCGACGGCGAACATGGCGGCCGCAACGGCCAGAATCGCGTTGTAGATTGTGGAATCCATGTCAGCCCCTTTCGAAAATGTTGATCATTGCCTTCTCTAGGTTGGCAATATTCTGCAGTTCGTTCTCAAGATCCGTTGGTGTGCCGGCCATGAGTAGGTGGCAGGTCCACATGCGGTTCGCGATGTCGATGTCGGTGACCGAACCACCTGGCTGCAAGTTGTACAGCGAGGTTGCCATGGTCAGGACGAGCTCATTTTGCACACGCATCGGGGCGCGCACGATCGCGGCCTTTGGTGGGTCCTCGCGGCGAATCGCAATCCACGCCACCTTGAAGGAGGCGACCATGAGGTCCTTGATCCAGATCAGAATGAACTTGAACAGCAGACCCCAGTTGATGCTGGTGTTATCCGGCAACGGGAGTTTAGGCAAAGGCAGGGCGAGTACGATGAATGTGCCTAGCAGCACACCTGCAATCACGTTGCCCCAGGTTACTTCGCCGTTGAGCATGACCCACATGAACGTGATCCACAGGACGGTCCAGGGCCTAAACCGGTTCTTTACTCCAGTAAGCATTAGTTCTGTCCTCCTGCATTGAGGTGTGAGGTCAGGTCGGAGAGGTCGCCTTCGCGGGTGTCGGAGCCGTCGTCAAGCCGCTCTGGGGTGAGCGTGCGGGAAATGTTAGCCGGTTCACCGGTGGCGGGGTCGTAGTCGCCGAGGACTGCGGTGCGGTAATTCTCAACCTCAGAGATCGATTCGGCGGACCGCTCGGTGACGCCCACGATAGGGCCGGCGAACACGGTCACGGACAGGGAGGCGATCACCAGCAGGGCGGTGGAACCGACCATGCCCCACGGGAGCTTGCCGACGTCCTCACGCTCGGTCACCTCAACCTCTTCGGTGATATCAACCAGCGGGGAAGTCGACGCCATAGCTAGGTGGCCTTCAGGTGCGTCCTTGCGGTCACGCCAGAAGCCCTTGGACCAGACGATGATCATCACGTAGAGAGTCAGCAGGGAGGTTGCCACCGCGCCGCCGATGAGCAGCCAAGCCATGAACCCGCCGACCTCAGAGCCGGCCTGGAGCAGGATGACCTTGCCAATGAACCCGGAGAACGGTGGGATACCGCCCAGGTTGATGGCCGGGATGAAGTACAAGACCGCGATGATGGGGGAGAGGTACATGAGCGAGCCCAGGCGACGCAGAGACGAGGTGCCCGCCTGGCGTTCGATCAGACCCACGACCAGGAAGAGTGCGGTCTGCACCAGAATGTGGTGCACGGCGTAGAAGATCGCGCCGTTCAGGCCGTGCGCGGTACCCAGCGCCAAGCCAAAGACCATGTAGCCGATGTGGCTGACCAGGGTGAACGAAAGCAGACGTTTGATGTCGTTCTGCGCCATCGCACCCAAAATGCCGATGAGCATGGTGGCCAGCGCCACCCACATGAGCATCGTGTTCAGTGAGCCGTCGGAGAAGATCGTGGTTTGGATACGGATAATGGAGTACACGCCCACCTTGGTGAGCAGGCCCGCGAACACCGCGGTGACCAGCGCCGGGGCGGTGGGGTAGGAGTCCGGAAGCCACGCATCCAGCGGGAAGACCGCTGCCTTAATGCCGAACGCGACGAGTAGCACGCCGAAGATCGCAGCACGGGTGCCGTCCGGGACGTCTTCCATGCGGATACCCACCTGGGCAATGTTCACGGTGCCCACGGAGGCGTACACCATGGCCAGGCCGAAGATGAAGATCATCGAGGACGCCATGGACACCATCACGTAGCCCACGCCAGCGCGCACGCGGGAGGCCGAACCACCCAAGGTGAGCAGGACGTAGGAGGCCACGAGGAAGATCTCGAAGCCCACGTACAGGTTGAAGAGGTCGCCTGCGAGGAAGGACAGGTTCACACCCATGGACAAAAGTAGGTAGCTCGGGATGAACACGGCTACCGGCTCACGGTCGGAGCCGTCGCGAATACCCTGGCTGATCGCGTACCACATGACGGCTAAGATGACGAGGCCGGCGACGGTCAACATGATCGTCGATAAGCGGTCAGCTACCAGGGTGATTCCGATCGGGGCGTCCCACCCGCCAAGCTGGACGGTCTGAATGCCCTCGGAGTCGATGACGTACAGCATCACCCCGGAGACAATGATCACGGCAAGCAGCGCGAGGAATGCGATGAGGTGCTGCGCCCACGTCTTGCGTGCAAACATCAGGGACAAAGCTGCGGCGATTGCGGGAAGCAGGATCGGTAGCGGAATCAGATACGGCATCGCCGGGAGGACGGCGGATACAAAATCAGTCATCTTCTTCTCCCTTCAGTGGCGATTCGAACGAGGCCGGGCCGAAGTTATCGCCCTGCGAGGTGACCTGGCCGGTCTCCGGGTCATCGGAGGCGTCGTGGTCAGGCGCCGCCGCAGGGGCTGTCGGGCGTGCTGCGATTGCTGCGTCCTCAGTATCGTCCTCAATGACGTCCGCGGTGCGGTAACGGTACTGGCGGTAGGCCAAGGACAGGATGAACGCGGTCATCGCCATGGAGATCACGATCGCGGTCAGGATCATGGCCTGCGACAGGGGGTCGGCGATGGTCTCGCCGAAGAGTATGGACTCGCGCCCCTTGATCGGCGGGGAACCGGCGGAGCCGCCGGCCTGCAGGAGCAGGAGGTTTCCGCCGTTACCGATCATCATGATGCCCAGCATCATTTTGGTCATGGCGCGGTCGAGCATGAGGTACACGCCGGCAGCAATCAGTGCGCCTGCTGCGGCGAGGAGGAATAGGTTAGCGGTCATCGCGGTCCTCCTTTCCTGCGGAGGCGGCCTGGGCGGCTGCCTTCGCCTTGATTGCTTTACGACGTTCCTGCGCCGCCTTCGTCAGCGACGCCGCGCGCTCGCGGGTGCGCTGGCGACGAATTTCCTCATCGCTATCAATGCGGCCACCGAGTGAGGTGAGAATGTGCATGATCAAACCGATCACGATGAGGTACACGCCAGCGTCGAAGAGCAGCGCTGACGGGACGTGGAACTCGCCGATGAGCGGCAGAGTGAAGTCCCAGACCTCGGTGGTCAGCGGCGGGCGGCCCACAAACATCGGCCACACCGCTGCCGCGGTAGAAAGCAGCAGACCAAAACCTAAGATCTTGCCTGCATCAACCGGGAGCGCTTCTTCCAATTCTTGGCGCCCGCCTGCGATGTACCGCAAGCTAAACGCAAGTGCCGCAACCAAGCCGCCGGCGAAGCCGCCACCGGGTGCGTTGTGGCCAGCGAAGAAGAAGTACAGGGACAGCAGAATCATCGACGGGAACGCGATGCGGGTGACCACGTCCACCATAAGCGAACGGTTCTGTGCCTTTTCACTATCGACGTCCGCGGCCAACCACCGGCGGCCGGTAGCCCGCAGTGTCGGGCGACGCGACGGGCGGGTAAACGAACGGGTGCCGTAAATCAGGGAAGCAACGCCGGTTGCGGCCAGCACCAGGACGGAGATTTCACCCATGGTGTCCCATGCACGAAGGTCGACGAGGAGCACGTTGACGGCGTTCGCGCCGTGCCCAATCTCGTAGGCCAAGTCTGGGATGTACTGGGAAATCGGTTCCTGCGTGCGGGAGTTCATCGCGAAGAGTGCAATGACCGTGACCGATAGGCCCGTTGCGGCGGCCAGCCAGGCGCGGTAGCGGTTGCCCTTCGGCGTGCCCCGCCACTCGGTGGTCGTCGGCAGTTTACGCAGTACGAGCATGAAGACCACCATGGAGATCGTCTCCACGAGGACCTGGGTGAGCGCCAAGTCCGGTGCGCCCTGCAGTGCGAAGATCATGGCGATGCTGTAGCCGGTCACACCAACCATGATCACGCCGGAGAGGCGGTTGCTGGTGCGGGTCGCGGCGATAGCCATCACGATGATGATCGCCGCAGCCACGGCCTGCCACGGGGTTTCTGCAACCACCATGTGGACCTCTGGGCGGTCGCCCAGGATGAGCGCAATCATTGGCATGACGGTGAGCACCGCGAAAATGACGCCCAGGTTGATCACCAAGGAACCACGCTGGGTGCTTGCCGTGATCCGCAGCGACAGGGTGCGGAAGAAGTGCAGGACCTTGTCGTACGCCTCGTCGGCATCGCCCAGGGCGGGTTCTTCCAGCTGGAAGCGCAGCGCAACATCGCGGTAGTGGTACAGCAGATAACCTGCCATGATGATGATTGCCGAAAGCCCCAGGGCCACCGTGAATCCATGCCACAGTGCAAGGTGGCCGGGAAGCTGGTCCGGGTCGCTGACGAGCGTGAAAAGGTGCTGGCTAATCACCGAATCGATCGGCTTCGGCCACGGCCCGAGCGCGATGGTGCCCACGGTCAGGGTCAGCGGTGCGAGCCACAGCTTCGGGCCGATCGCATGCATCTCGGCGACTGCCTTGGAGACGCCACCGCCAGATGGGTGCTCCGCGCCCTTCGTGGCAAACGCGCCGTACAGGAAGTAGCAGGAGTACGCCATCGTCAGAATCGAGCCGAGGACCAGGCCGGTCATCATGAGGTTGCCTGGCATGCCCTGCAGGAGTGGCTCGTCGAGAATCGCTTGCAGCGCGGTCTCCTTCGCCACAAATCCGTACAGCGGCGGGATACCCGCCATGGATGCAGCGGCAATAATCGCCAGAATCATGATGAACGGCTGCTTCTTGCCCAGACCAGAGATATGGCGCACGTCGCGGGTGCCAGCAGTATGGTCGATGGCACCCACAATCATGAACAAGGTGGCCTTGAACAGGGAGTGCGCCATGGTCAGGGCCAGGCCGGCCTGGATTGCGGCCGGGGAGCCCACAGACATCACAGAGATGATAAAGCCCAGCTGGGAGACGGTGCCGTACGCGAGCACCAGCTTGAGATCCACCTGTCGCAGCGCCATCCAACCGCCCATGAGCATGGTCAAGAGCCCCAGCGGGATGACCACCAGGTACCAGGCGGACAGCACGTGGAATTCCGCGGCCAGGCGCGCGACCAGGTAAATACCGGCCTTCACCATCGCGGCGGAGTGTAGGTATGCGGACACCGGGGTCGGCGCGGCCATTGCGCCAGGGAGCCAGAAGTGGGCCGGCGCAATAGCGGACTTGGTCAGCGCGCCAGCGAGCATGAGCACAGCGGCGATGGTCAGATGCGGAATCTGGGTGAGATCATTCTCAGCAGCGAACCGGGCGAGCTCGGAGAAGCTCCACACGCCTGTCTGACGGCCCAGCAGGATAATGCCGACCAGCATCGCCAAACCACCGAGCGTGGTCACAAGAAGCGCCTGGCCCGCAGCCCTGCGTGACGACGCCCTCTCGGCGTAATAGCCGACGAGCAGGAAGGAAAGCACGGACGTGATTTCCCAGAAGATGTACATCAACAGCAGGCTGTCGGAAATAATCAACCCGTACATCACCATCGCGAACGCCGTCATCTGGCTGGCGAAAATAGATAGGCGGATCGGGTTGGAATCGAAGTAACCCCAGCAATACAGGAGGACGAGTGCACCTACACCCAACACGATCAGAGCGAAGAACCCGGAGAGGGCATCCATTCTGAACTCGAGGTCAAGGTTGAGCATCGGCAACCATTCGATATTCCTTGTCAACGCCTTGCCCTCGGCAAAACTGCCGCGCAAGAAATTGTGGACAACGAACACGAATCCGGCTGCCGGCACCAGCGCAAGGAGGCCAAAGCCTGCCCTGCCGATGGTGCGCAAGAGCAAAGGTGCAATCGCCGCTGCAATAGTTAGGGCACACAGAAGTAATAACACGTGTGGAACGCTCCCCATTGGCATCGGCGGACAAATGCTAACCACGTCCCCGACACTGACGGCTAACTAGGACAGGGCGCGGCCAATATCAGCCAGCATAGCGGTTGGAAGCGCGCCGGGTGAACCAAATTTGAAGATACTGTTATATATGGTCCCATCACGAAAGCCCCCGACTATCGGTGAGTCGGGGGCTTTCGCAGCATACATATGGTTTTGCGGACACGTACAACATTTTGTTGTGTCCGTGCTCACACTATGTGTTTATTTTCCGTAGTTGAGCAGGAATTGGGTTTCTGCGGCCGCGATGCGCTCAATCTCGGTAGGGTCAACGGACTCGTTGGCGGAGTGGATCACGGTCTGCGGCTCCTCCACGCCAAAGAGCGCGATTTCTGCGTCCGGGTATTCGTTCTGCAGCTTGAGAGTCAGCGGGATGGATCCGCCACTGCCGACGGTCACGATGTCCTTGCCGTCGTACGCCTCCGACAGTGCCTGCCCCAAGAGTTTGAGGGCCGGCTTGGTCACGTCGGTGGCGAAGCCGTCGTTGATGTCTTCAATCGTGACCTCAATGTGCGCGCCCCACGGGACGTGGTTTTCCAGGTGCTTCTTCAGTGCCTCGGCGGTGGTAGCGGCATCCATGCCGGCGGGTACGCGAAGGTTGAGCTGCGCCTGGGCAATTGCGGGGACAGCGTTGACGGCTTCAGCGACTGGGGTGGAGGTGAATCCGGTCACGGTCACGGCCGGGCGCGCCCACACCAGGTCGGAGGGGTTTTCGCCGTCGCCCATGACGTCCACGTCCTCGAGGACGCCGGCGTCGGTGCGGAAGGTTTCGGCGTCGTAGGGTGCGCCGTCCCAGGTGGCGGTGGTGTCGACCCCATCGATGACGGTGCGGCCGTGCTCGTCGCGAAGCGAATCCAACGTGCGGACCAGCGCTGCGACAGCATCTGGGGCGGCACCGCCGAACATGCCGGAGTGGACCGCGCCCTCGAGGGTGCGCACGGTGACGCCGAGCTGGGCGCCACCACGCAGGCTGGTGGTCAAAGTAGGCGTGCCGACGGCCGCGTTACCCGTATCGGCGATGAGGATGGCTTCAGCGGCAAACAGCTCGGGGCGCGTCTCGATGAGCGTATCCAAACCCTCGCCGCCCTGCTCTTCCGAGCCTTCAACCAGGACGGTCAGGCCAATCTTGGGTGCGGCCGGGTCTTCTGTCTCGGCGAAGTCACGCAGGGCGGCCAGGTGCATGACCAGGTTGCCCTTGCAGTCAGCGGCCCCGCGGCCGTACCAGCGGCCGTTGCGTTCAGTAAGCGTAAAGGGGTCCGATTCCCACGCTGCGGGATCGCCGGCGTGGACAACGTCGTGGTGGCAGTACAAAAGGACGGTGGGCTGGCCTTCGTCGGCATCGCGGTGGGCGAGGACTGCGGTAGAGCCGTCGACGGTGGGGATTGCGGTGACGTCGAAAGCGATCGGCAGTTCACGCAGGGCATTCTCGGTCCACACAGCCGCACCGGCGCATGCTTCAGTGAGGGCTGGATCGCCGTGGACGGAGTTAAAGGAGACGATTTCCTTGAGTTGCTGGAAAATTAGTTCACGCTGTGTGCTCATAGCCTTCTAGGGTACGCGTCGGCGCCAACCTTGCACTTGCAAGGCTCAAGTGCTAGAACGGGGGTTAGCACTTTCGCGGTGCGAGTGCCAGAAATCTGGTGTTCGCAAGCCCCGGAAGTCTTCCCTATTAATACAGCAACAAAAATTACAAGGAGAACAGACATGGCAAAGATGATTGCCTTTGATGAGGAAGCACGCCGCGGCCTCGAAGCAGGCCTGAACACCCTGGCTGACGCCGTCAAGGTCACCCTTGGCCCCAAGGGCCGCAACGTGGTCCTGGAGAAGTCCTGGGGTGCTCCTACCATTACCAACGACGGCGTTTCCATCGCCCGCGACATTGAGCTCGAGGATCCTTACGAGAAGATCGGTGCAGAACTGGTCAAGGAAGTAGCTAAGAAGACTGACGACGTCGCAGGTGACGGCACCACCACCGCAACCGTCTTGGCGCAGGCACTGGTCAAGGAAGGTCTGCGCAACGTGGCTGCAGGCTCCAACCCAATGGGTATCAAGCGCGGTATCGAGCAGGCCGTTGAAGCCGTCACCAAGAAGCTCTTCGAGCAGGCTAAGGAAGTAGAGACCGAGGAGCAGATCGCTGCTACCGCAGGTATCTCCGCTGCTGACCCAGAGATCGGTAAGCAGATCGCTCGCGCAATGTACGCGGTGGGCAACGGTTCCGTGAACAAGGACTCCGTGATCACCGTCGAAGAGTCCAACACCTTCGGCGTCGACCTGGAAATCACCGAGGGCCTGCGCTTTGACAAGGGCTACATCTCCGCATACTTCGCAACCGATATGGAGCGCCAGGAAGCTGTCCTGGAGGACCCATACATCCTCTTCGTCTCCGGCAAGATCTCCAACGTGAAGGACCTGGTCCCAGTCCTGGAGAAGGTCATGCAGTCCGGCAAGCCACTGCTGATCATCGCCGAAGACGTTGAGGGCGAGGCACTGTCCACCCTGGTCGTGAACAAGATTCGTGGCACCTTCAAGTCTGTTGCTGTGAAGGCGCCAGGCTTCGGCGACCGTCGCAAGGCTCAGCTGCAGGATATGGCCATCCTGACCGGCGGCCAGGTCATCTCCGAAGAGGTTGGCCTGTCCCTCGAGACCGCAGACCTCCCACTCCTGGGCCAGGCACGCAAGGTTGTCGTGACCAAGGATGAGACCACCATCGTCCAGGGTGCAGGCTCCCAGGAGCAGATTGAAGGCCGCGTCAAGCAGATCCGTGCAGAGATCGAAAATTCCGACTCCGACTACGACCGCGAGAAGCTGCAAGAGCGCCTGGCAAAGCTTGCCGGTGGCGTCGCAGTCCTCAAGGTTGGTGCCGCAACCGAGGTTGAGCTCAAGGAGCGTAAGCACCGCATCGAGGACGCTGTCCGCAACGCAAAGGCAGCCGTCGAAGAGGGCATCGTCGCCGGCGGTGGCGTCGCCCTCCTGCAGGCTGCACACGTCCTCGAGAACGACCTTGACCTCACCGGCGACGAAGCAACCGGCGTCAAGATCGTCCGCGAGTCCCTGTCTGCACCGCTGAAGCAGATTGCGTCCAACGCGGGCCTCGAGGCTGGCGTCGTCGCAGCGAAGGTTGAATCCCTGCCAGCAGGCGAGGGCCTCAACGCCGCAACCGGCGAGTACATCGACCTCATGGAGGCTGGCATCTCTGACCCGGTCAAGGTGACCCGCTCCGCTCTGCAGAACGCAGCGTCCATCGCAGCACTGTTCCTGACCACCGAGGCTGTCGTCGCTGACAAGCCAGAGCCAGCAGCAGCACCAGCTCCTGACATGGGTGGCGGAATGGGTGGCTTCTAAGCCCCCTGTGCTCGCTTAACGACGCACGCAGCGCCCCAAGGGCCTCAGCTCCACAGCTGGGGCCCTTTTTCTTGCATTCGCAGAGTACCCCCTAAAGGGGGTAAGTTTCCTTCCTGAGAACGAATCAACCTACCTAAGATTGCTCAGTATCGAACCGCAATGAATTAGCGTTACGTTATGCAATAAAAAATTTCCGCAGCTCACTGCCGGTTCGCGGAAATGTGCAGGTTATCGGCGGTTATAGCCAGGGTGAATTATTGGTAAATTACTTAAGATGCAACTTAAGTATGTCTAATGGCGAAAAGTTTTTCCTGGATAGAACTTGACGGCCCCGGAAAAAGTGGCAAAATAAGAGTCCGTGACGCCCTCCTGGGTGTCGGCATACTGGAAATACGCCAGCCCCGCTGGCCCCACTTAAGGAGAATCTTTATGGATCTCGGTTTCGTACAGACTGCACTCGCAGACTTCAGCACCTTCGCAAAGAACCTGGTTGAGCTTTTCCAGGGCATCCCAGACTTCTTCGCAGGTCTGACCGGTCGCGTTGCAACTGATAAGGTTCCAGCAGCTAACTGGACCGAGCTTGCAAACGAGACCAAGGGTCTCTTCCCTAAGAAGAACGCTTAATTCTGCATCTCAACCCGATTCATTTCAATTCTTCAAGGAGAAAAACATGGCTGCAAACAACAAGCTAACCGTTGGTGATTACAACAAGGGTGTCGAGAAGTGGGACGCACTGTCCTCCACCGGTGTCACCGGTCACCTGCTGAACCTGCTGAAGCTCCTCGGCTCCCTCGCAGGTAACCTGGGCAACCTTGCTAAGCTGGTCAAGTAAGACCTAGCCTTCAAGGCTTCCACGCCCGCCCCCATCTGGGAGCGGGCTTTCTGCATTCCCAAAACTTCTGGCGCATCCACCCTTTTGCCCCCGTGTACAGCGTGAAGTACCCCCTACAAGGTAAGGTAAAAGTATGGCAGAGCACAATGACGACGATCTCCCAATCATCGACCTCGCAAAGACCGAAGGTTACGTAGTAGATGACTCCGATGAGGACGATCCCACGCTAATCCGCCCCGACGGACGCCCCGTCGAAACCTGGCGTGAAAACTACCCTTATGAAGAGCGCATGTCGCGCGAAGAGTACGATCACATCAAGCGCCAACTCCAGATTGAGCTGCTGAAATGGCAGAACTGGACCAAGGAAACCGGCCAGCGCCACATCATTCTCTTCGAAGGTCGCGACGCAGCCGGCAAGGGTGGCACCATCAAGCGTTTTAACGAGCACCTCAACCCCCGTGGTGCCCGTACCGTCGCTCTGGAGAAGCCATCTCCACGCGAGTCCACCTCTTGGTACTTCCAGCGTTACATTGAGCACTTCCCGTCCGGTGGCGAAATCGTGTTCTTCGACCGCTCTTGGTACAACCGCTCCGGCGTCGAACGCGTCATGGGCTTCTGTACTGAATCTCAGCACGCTGAATTCCTGCGCGAAGTGCCGATGCTCGAAAACATGATCCTGGGCTCCGGCATTTCGCTGACCAAGTTCTGGTTCTCCGTGACCCAGAAGGAGCAGCGCACCCGCTTCGCAATCCGCCAGGTGGACCCGGTCCGTCAGTGGAAGCTTTCCCCAATGGACCTGGCTTCGCTGGACAAGTGGGATGACTACACCCGCGCTAAGGAAGAACAGTTCCGCTACACGGACACCGATGAATCCCCGTGGATCACCATCAAGTCCAACGACAAGAAGCGCGCCCGCATCAACGCCATGCGCTACGTGTTGAGCAAGTTCGACTACACCGACAAGGATTACGAACTCGTCGGCGAACCCGACCCCAACATCGTGATGCGTGGCCGCGACCAGATCGGCGACTAATCCGCACAATGTGAAACCCCCAGGAGTGCTCCCTGGGGGTTTCATGCTATTCCGCGAGCTTCAAATTGAACATTTGACAGCCGTTTTAATTTTATTCAGGTGGTTTTGGGTAAAAGTGGCTGTCATATGTGCGGTGCGCCTACCGCACCACGCGGTGGCTAGTCGTCGGTCTCGTCGGCGATAATCGCCTTCGCCAGGCGGCGCAAGTGCTTCAATTGCTTCGAGGTGGATTCGTCGAGGGCGCGGTCCTCACCCTTTTGCACCAGGGCAGCCAATTCCTTCTGTGCCTTCTCACCCTTCTTGGTGCACGTGACAATCTGGCGGCGCCGATCTTTCGGGTCGCGGTCACGCTGGACCCAGCCGTGGGCCTGGAGGCCGTCGATAAGCCGGACCATGTCAGACGCATCAATGACCAGAAGGTCACCCAACGCGGACTGGGAGGACGCCTGCGAATCCGCCAAGCAGGTGAGTACCCAATATTCGCGCAAGCTGGTGTGATGCTTGGCTAGGACGGCCTCCACTTCGTCGCGGGTGCGGCGGCGGATTCGTTCCAGCTGAAATGAGGGGGACTCCAACAATGCGGCGGGGAGGGCATGGATCGTGTGCTTGCCCTTCTTGGCATCCTTCGACATGCACACCACAATACCGGCACATCTGCGTCACCCCCATGATGGGGTGTACCCAACCATAAAAACAACGCCGCACACAAGTGCAGCGTTGCAGTGGGGGAGGTAGGGCTTAGAGGGCCTCGGATTCGCCAGCGTCTTCGACGTCGCGGCCGTGTGGCTCAGCGTTCTCGGCGTCGGCGCGCTTGATGGCCTCCTCCAGGATCTTTTCTGCGGCGGCAGCGTTATCCCAGCCGGAGCCGTGTACTTCCTTGCCTGGCTCCAGGTCCTTGTAGCGGGTGAAGAAGTGCTCGATCTCATCCTTGAAGAAGGAGTTGACGTCGTCGATGTCCTGGTACTGGTCGAAGCGTGGGTCGTCGAGGACGCAGAGCAGCTTGTCATCGCCGCCGGCTTCGTCGGTCATCTTGAAGACGCCGACTGGGCGTGCCTTTACGATGACGCCTGGGAACAGTGGCTCAGGGAGCATGACCAGTGCGTCTAATGGGTCGCCGTCTTCGCCGAGGGTACCGGCAATGAAGCCGTAGTCAGCTGGGTACGCCATTGGGGTGAATAGGTAGCGGTCCAGGTAGATGTTGCCGGTCTCGTGGTCGATTTCGTACTTGTTGCGGGAACCCTTTGGGATCTCAATGGTTACTTCTACAGCCATTGCGCACTCCTTTTACGTAGTCGGTCAGGGTCATATAACGCCCCCTATGGTAGACGGTCCCGCCACGAAGGTTGTGCTCGCACTACACTTATGCCCCGATGAGTACTAAAGGATGGATTGCTGCCGCCGTTGCCACCACGGTTGTCGTCGTCGGTGCGGCGGGCACGGGCGTGGCATATCAGCGGGCCTACGGAAACCTTGACCACGGTCAGCCCTTCCAGCTGGAGGAGCCGACCGCCGTGGTCACCCCCGTGGAGCCACAGCCGCTTCTCGACGCCTCCGGCCTGAACACGCAGCTCGCAGAGATTGCCAGTAGCCCTTCCCTGGGCACGTTCGGCGCGTACGTGCGTGCCACGGATGGCACGGAAGTCTTTGCACAGAGCCCAACAAAGGCGTTGACGCCGGCGTCGTCGACGAAGATCCTGACTGCCGCGGCCGCCATCCTGGAGTTGGGCCCGCAGGACCGGATCACAACGTCGGTGTACGCCACCGATCAACCCGGCACGTTGGTGCTGAAAGCAACCGGTGACGTGTGGCTTACTGAAGAGAAACTCGCGGAGCTTGCAGACCAGATCGTGGCAAACGCGCCGGGGGCTTCCACCTTGCTCGTGGACACGTCTGCCTGGTCCGGGCCCACCATCCTTGACGGCTGGGATCCAGTAGACATCGATGCCGGCTACGTAGCACCCCTGGAACCCGTGATGATCAACGGCGCGCGCATCGGGGCTACCGAGGGCGACGTCCCGCGTTCGCACACGCCGGCATACGATGTGGCGCACAATTTGGCCATGCGTATTGGGGCGGGAAACGTGGCCGTCGGCAAGGCAGCGGCAACTGGCGAAGTTGCCAGCGTGGAATCCCCAACCCTGATCGAGCGCCTGAATGAGATGATGGTGCATTCTGACAACGTCATGGCCGAAGCCATCGGCAGGGAAGTGGCCCTGCACCGCGGGCTGCCTGGCGACGTCGGCGGCTCCACCCAAGCCACCCTGGACACCCTGCGCGAGCACGGTTTCGACACCACCGGCATCACCCTGGCCGACAACTCGGGATTGTCCGTGCACAACCGCATCACACCGGAACTGCTCGAAGAGATCCTCTTCCATGCGGCCACCGACGCACCCCTGCGCACGCTACTGACCACGCTCCCCGTCGCCGCCGGGTCCGGCACCCTGGAACACCGTTTCGCCGACGCCACCGGCAAAGGTTGGGTACGCGCCAAGACCGGAACGCTCGATCACACCTCCGCGTTGGCGGGCATCGTGACGGGTAAATCAGGTGTGACCTACACGTTCGCGTTCCTTGCTAACGACGCCGACGTCGCCGCCTCCCGCAGCGTCCTCGACGCCTTAGCCTCCGCGCTGCGGGACGCCTAAATGGCATTTCACATTCCCCGCGACCCCGAAGCCTTCGGGCGGATCCGGGTCGCGCTGCGCCACCACCTGAAACATCACGGCACCTTCGAGGTCGTAGGCGTTTCCGGTGGGGCAGATTCCTTGGCACTCGCAGCCGCCTGTTCGGTGGAGGCGCCAGGTGTCCGTGCGGTCATCGTGGACCATCAACTCCAAGACGGCTCCGCTGAGGTCGCGCGCACCGCCGCCGCCCACGTCCGAGCGATGGGGCTTGATGCAACAGTGGAAACCATCACCGTCCCCGGCAACGGGGAAGCAGCGGCGCGGAAAGCCCGCTACCAGGCACTGCGCGCCCACGGCCAGACAATCGCGACCGCGCACACCCTCGACGACCAAGCCGAAACCTTCCTCGTCGCCGCCGCCCGCGGCAACCCCGGCGGAATGCTGCCCGTCCGCGCCGGAATACACCGCCCCCTCTTAGAAATCCGCAGGGCCGACACCCACGCCGCCTGCGCAGAACTCGGGCTCGACCCCTGGCACGACCCACACAACACCCAAGACCGCTTCCTGCGCGTGCGCATCCGCGAGCTTATCGACGACCATCCGGCCACCCCAGCGCTCGCCCACGCAGCAAGACGCGCGGCCGCGGATCGCGAGGCAGTCGCCACGTGGGCCGGGCGCATCGACCCCACCGACGTTCATGCCCTCGCCGAGGTTCCGGAAGCGGTACGCAGGGAAGCGATCACTGCCTTCATCCGGGATTGTGGAGGGGCGCCCACGGGGACGTCGATAAGCATGGTTGAAGCACTGGTGACTGACTGGAAGGGCCAAGGAGAAGTGCAGGTCGGCGGCGGAATTTCGATTGCGCGCCGGGGGTGGAGGTTGGGAAAGTCCAACCAAAGTGGCACAATTTAGGAACATGCACGCCACCAAGAACTTTTCCGTCCCCGAAAACGCATACGGCGACGATATTGAAGCAATTCTGATCTCCGAAGAAGAGATTAAAGCCCGCGTCCAAGAACTCGCAGACATGGTCTCCGAGAAGTACAAGGATGAAGAAGAACCACTCCTGCTCATCGGCGTACTCAAAGGCGCCGTCTTCTTCATGGCGGACTTTGCCCGCGCACTCTCAATCCCGTGCGCATTCGAATTCATGGCCGTCTCCTCCTACGGGAACTCGACCACCTCGTCCGGCATCGTCCGTATTTTGAAGGACCTGGACTCTGATATTTCGGGCCGCAACGTCCTGGTTGTAGAGGACATCATCGACTCCGGCCTCACCCTATCGTGGCTGCTCAAGAACCTGAAGTCCCGCCAGCCGAAGTCCCTGGAAGTTGTTACGTTGCTCCGCAAGCCGGAAGCTGTGGCCGTCGAGCTCGACCTACTCGATGTAGGCTTTGATATTCCTAACGAGTTCGCCATCGGATACGGGCTAGACTATGCAGAACGCTACCGCGAACTGCCATTCGTGGCTAGCCTCAAGCCGTCCGTCTACGAAAAATAGGCGCACGCAACTCGCCCTTCCTTGACGTATAAGAAAGGCCCCACGTCGGGACCCTCCCGAATACCTTGCCTATGAACAATAAGCGCATTCTGCAATACGGCGGCATCGCTGCAGTAGTCCTCATCGTCTTATTCCTGACGTCTTTCCTCACCGACGAAACACGCGGTTACCAGAAAGTAGACACCTCCATTGCCCTGCAGCAACTGGAGGACAATAACGTCAAGACCGCGCAAATGGACGACCGTGAACAACGCCTTCGGCTCACGCTGAAGGAACCCATCACCGTCGAAGAGCGCGAAGGCGTCGAAGAGCTCATCACCCAGTACCCGGCACGTACCTCCCCGGAGATCTTCTCCGCCGTGACCGCGTCAGAGACCGAAGAGTTCGACACGAACGTCACCAAGGACTCCTTCCTCATGAGCATGATCGGCCTCCTGCTGCCGATGCTGCTTCTCTTCGGACTGCTCATGTTCTTCCTCACCCGCATGCAAAGCGGTGGCATGTTCGGGTTCGGGGGTAATAAGGCCAAGGAACTCACCAAGGACATGCCCACCAACACCTTCGCGGATGTTGCGGGCGCCGACGACGCCGTCGAAGAACTTCAGGAAATCAAGGACTTCCTCGAAGACCCCAGCGTCTACCATGCCTTGGGCGCCAAAATCCCACGCGGCGTGCTGTTGTACGGGCCTCCCGGAACGGGTAAAACGCTGCTGGCACGCGCCGTCGCCGGTGAGGCAGGAGTGCCGTTCTATTCCATCTCGGGTTCGGACTTCGTGGAAATGTTCGTCGGCGTGGGTGCCTCCCGCGTGCGCGACCTGTTCAAGCAGGCGCGTGAGAACAGCCCCTGCATCATCTTCATCGACGAGATTGACGCCGTCGGCCGCCAGCGCGGTTCCGGCATGGGCGGTGGCCACGACGAGCGTGAGCAGACCCTCAACCAGCTGCTCGTCGAGATGGACGGCTTCGGCGACCGCGAGGGCGTGATCCTCATGGCAGCCACCAACCGTCCCGACATCCTCGACCCCGCCCTGCTGCGCCCAGGCCGTTTCGACCGCCAGATCCCGGTCTCGAACCCGGACCTCAAGGGTCGCGAGATGATCCTCAAGGTCCATGCCGAAGGCAAGCCACTAGCACCCGACGCAGACTTGAACGCCCTGGCCAAGCGCACCGCCGGCATGTCCGGTGCTGACCTGGCGAACGTGCTCAACGAAGCCGCGCTGCTCACTGCCCGCGTCGGCGGCAACGTAATCACCGCTGACGCTTTGGAAGAAGCCTCCGACCGCGTCATCGGTGGCCCACGACGCTCCTCCATGGTCATCAGCGAGAAGGAAAAGAAGATTACCGCCTACCACGAGGGCGGACACACCCTGGCAGCGTGGGCGCTGAAAGATATTGAGCGCGTCTACAAGGTCACGATTTTGGCCCGCGGGCGTACCGGCGGCCACGCTATGACCGCCGCCGAAGACGACAAGGGCATGTACACCCTCGACGAGCTCTACGCCCGCTTGGTCTTCGCGATGGGCGGCCGCGCAGCCGAAGAAGTCGTGTTCGGCACCCCGACAACCGGCGCTTCTGCCGACATCGAGCAGGCCACCAAGATTGCCCGCGCCATGGTCACCGAGTACGGCATGTCCCCGCTGGGCACCGTGAAATACGGCGAGGAGCAAGGCGACCCGTTCGCCTACTCCGGTGGCGGCGGCAGCTTGTCCTACTCCCCAGAAGTAGCGGCAGAAATTGACAAGCACGTTTCGCACCTGATCGACCTGGCACACCGCCGCGCCTACGACATCCTGTCCCAGCACCGCGACTACCTGGACCGCCTGGCAGAAAAACTCCTGGAAAAGGAAACGCTGCGCCGCCCAGACCTCGAGGCACTCTTCGGGGACCTGGAGCCACAGCCTGCAGGCGACATCTTCCCGCACCACGACGACGAATTCCCACGTCAAGAAGGCCGCGAACCCGTCAAGACTCCGACGGAGCTGGCACTGGAGAGGGGAGAGGAACCACCAAAGCGCTTCTCCCTTCTCGAAGCGTCCCGCGCTGCACGGAAGAAGCGTCAGGAAGAACGCGCGAAGAATGGTGGGCCACAGGCGGGAGGTACCGCGCCGGCGTCGGGAAGCATCCCGCAGTACGGTGGCCCGCAGCCGCCAGCGGACTGGAAGGTTCCCGGATGGCCGGGCACCCAGACTACGCAGCAACCGGCGGAACACCCGGGTGTCGCACAGTATCCCGTCAACCCCGCGCCACAAGCACCACAGGCACCGGAGCCTGAGCCCGGCAAGCACGCCGCGCCGGACGAACAGCCCACCGAACTCATTGGCTTCCGCCTACCCGAACGGGAACGCCCCGACCACAGTTGGGACGACCTCGATGACACCGACACCTCCGGCAACGTCATCGAAGAAGCACCGAAAGTAGTCGATGCCGGTGACGATCCACTTCCCTCCGACCCCGGCACCGACGCCGGGGCGGACACTCCAGAAGGACGCAAGTAAATGGCTGAATTTGATCAGCAGCGCGCCGAAGCAGCCGTCCGCGAGTTGCTTCTCGCCGTGGGCGAAGACCCCGACCGCGAAGGGCTCCTCGAAACCCCAACACGCGTGGCCAAGGCCTACCGCGAAGTATTCGCCGGCCTCCACGAGGACCCCAAAGAAGTACTGAACAAGACGTTCGACGAAGGCCACCAGGAACTGGTCCTCGTCCGGGACATCCCCATCTACTCCACGTGTGAACACCACTTGGTTCCCTTCTTTGGGCACGCACACATCGGGTACATCCCCAACGCCGATGGGCGGGTCACGGGACTTTCCAAACTTGCCCGCCTCGTGGACCTGTACGCCAAGCGGCCACAGGTGCAGGAACGGTTGACCAAGCAGGTGGCGGATGCGCTCGTCGAGAAGCTTGACCCGCAAGCCGTGATCGTGGTGATCGAATGCGAGCACCTGTGCATGGCAATGCGTGGTATCCGCAAACCTGGAGCCGTGACCACCACCTCCGCTGTGCGCGGCGGATTCCAAACCAATGCGGCCTCCCGTGCGGAGGCACTCACCCTGATCCGAGGCTAAGCAATGACCCGCGTATCTGATCTCACCGTCCCCGACCGCTGTCTCGTCATGGGAATCCTCAACGTCACCGAGGATTCCTTCTCCGACGGCGGGAAGTACATCGATATCGACGCTGCCCTCGAGCACGCGCACGAACTCGTCGCACAAGGCGCGGACATGATCGACGTCGGCGGGGAATCCACTCGGCCTGGTGCAACCCGCGTGCCCGCCGAGCTGGAAGCACAACGCGTTGCGCCCGTGATCGAGGCGCTGCACAAGGAAGGTATCCGCACCTCGGTGGATACGATGCGCGCCTCCACCGCCCGCGCCGCAGCCGAAGCCGGAGTGGACATGATTAACGACGTCTCCGGCGGCCTCGCCGACGAAGACATGTTCACCGTCATGGCAGAGACAGACCTACCGGTATGCCTCATGCACTGGAAGACCGTCCAATTCGGGAGTGCGGCCGGGCGTGCAGAACACGTCGGCGGCGTGGTCGCTGACGTGCATGAGACCCTCGACCGGCTGGTTGAGCGTGCGCTTGCTGCCGGCGTGAAAGAAGACCAGATCGTGCTCGACCCGGGCCTTGGTTTTGCCAAGTCGGAAGCCGATAACTGGGCACTTCTCAAGGCACTGCCCGAATTCCTCGAGGGGTCTTTCCCCGTCCTGGTGGGTGCTTCACGCAAACGCTTCCTCACCGGAATCCGGAAGAAGCGGGGCCTACCGCACACCGCTTTGGATGCGGACCCGGCAACTGCGGCCGTGACGGCGTTGTCCGCACAACTTGGTGCGTGGGGCGTGCGCGTCCACGAGGTCTTGGTATCCCGCGACGCGGTCGACGTGGCTGCAGCCTGGCGTGGTGGTCGCGAATGGGCCGATGAGCCCAGCTACGCTCCGTCCTACCCGACGGGGGAGCAGGACCGTGGCTAAAACGGACACGATCACGCTCACCGGTGTGCGCGCCCGCGGTTTCCACGGAGTCCTTCCCGAAGAAACCCGCATGGGCCAGGAGTTTAGCGTGGACATCACCGCCCACGTCGATCTCACCCGCGCAAGCCGCAGCGACGACCTGGCGCACACCATCAACTACGCCGAACTTGCCCAGATTGCTTACGACGCCATCACCGGCGAACCCAAGCAACTCATCGAGGCCTTAGCCGGTGGCATCGCCGACCAGTGCATGGCCCAGTTCCCGGCAATCGCAGACATCGCTGTGACCGTACACAAGCCGGCTGCGCCGATCCCGCTGGTCTTCGACAACGTTGCCGTGACCATCACGCGTCGCCGTGACACCACAAGAGACACCGCGAGAGACAACGTAGAGGAGTAAAACATGCGCGCAGTGCTGTCCATCGGCTCCAACATGGACGACAGGTTCGCCCTCCTCGACACCGTCACCGCACACTTCGAGGCCGACCCCACCACTGAGATCATCGCGGCCTCCCGGATCTATTCCACCCCGCCGTGGGGCGTGACGGACCAGGACGAATTCCTCAACCAGACCCTCATCGTGGAGACCACACTAGAACCCCTGGAACTCCTCCACGCGGGCCAGGCTCTAGAAAACGCCGCCGAACGCGTCCGTATCCGCAGGTGGGGGCCACGCACACTAGACGTGGACATCATCGCGCTTTCCGGCGCCTCCGGCCTCATCACCAGCAGCACCGAAGAACTGACCGTCCCGCACCCGCGCGCCCACGAGCGCGCCTTCGTCCTTGTACCCTGGGCAGAAATCGAGCCCGAGGCAACGCTAGGCGGCACCCCGATCACAGAACTCATCGCAGGGCTTCCCACAGATGAGGTCTCCCAGATCGTGCCCGCGCAGCGCCCAGCCACCGGCACTGATACGAACTAGAGGAGGGGCAGGGTGAAGAAGACGTCGATAAGCGCGTTGGTGGGCACGGCCATCTTCATGGCTGCCGCCGCCGCGATCTTGACATGGCGTTTCTTCAGCGTCATGGCCGCGATCCCCGTGACCGTGTCCGTCACGTTGTGGGTCATGGCCGCAATCTGCTGCGTTTTGGCGCTTATCATGCGGCAACGCACAGAGGCCGGCCGGATTGGGCAGGATCGCTCGCAGCTCAGCCCGGTCATGGCGGCGAATTTCCTGGTGATCGGGAAGGCCTCGGAATGGACGGGCGCGATCATCGGCGGCGCCTACACCGGCGTAGCCCTCTACCTGTGGGCCCGCTCCGGGGAACTCGTCGCGGCCGCCGATAGCTTGGGCGGTGCGGCGGCCAGCGCGGTGGGTGGCCTTGCCCTCATGGGGGCCGGAATCTGGCTCGAGCGTTCGTGTGAAGTCTTACCTCCCAACGAACCCGAAACAATTGGGTAGATTAGAGGCCATGAGTACCCCACGTGAACCTTCAGAACGCGCAGGCACCTCGGACCGCTGGTCCGTTTTTGTCGTCGTGCTGGTTGTGCTTGCGCTTATCGCAAGCATCATCATGTTGGTCACGGACTCCGAAGCAGCACTAAAGATAGCCCTCATCGCCGCACTGTGGGCCGCGGTCATCGGATTCTTCCTGGTGTACCGCTACCGCAAGCAGGCCGAGGAAGCCCGTGCACAGCAACGCCACGAGCTGGAAATGCACACCGTCGAGCTGGAGCACGCGAAGGCAAACGCCCAGGCCACCGCGCCGGCGCAGAATCAGCAGGCGCTCCCCGAATTCAAGCTTCGCGACGAAGACATGCAGGTCCTCGCAGACATCCGTACCTCACTTGCGGACCTGCGCACGCAACTAGAAGAACTCTCCGGATACGCCTTCGGCACCGAACCCGAGGCGCTGCGGGCGCACGCGTGGCGGATGGAAGAACTAGAAAACCGTGCCGACGGCGTCGCCGGCCAATACACGCACCCCGAGAAACCCGGCGACATTGCTGGCGCGCCCTCGTGGGACGCCGTCGCGGGCACCCTCGGTTCTACGGATCAGCACGGGCGCATTTCACCAGAGTTGGCGCAACTACTCGAAGAGCAAGAACAGCAGCCTGAGCCGGAGGAAGCAGCCGGCCGCCACGAAGCTGCCGCTGAGCCGGAAGACGACGCTGATACGGATGCCGTCTACGTCGACGAAGTCACAGCGGAGCCGGAGCCGGAACCGGAACCTGAGCCCGAAGACGATGAAGACGAAGGCCGCGGTGCCCGCCGCGTCGAAGACGGCGGCATTTCCGTCGCTGAACTCATGGCGCGTATGAAGAAGCGCTCCTCCTAGAAAGCGCCCATGACACCACCTCGCATGAATATCGCCGTGGCTACCTCCGAGCACGCGGATGGTAGCCTCGCCGAAACTCTCGCCGACCTGCTGGGGCACGCCGGCCACGACGTCCACACGATCCCGGTCCAGGAACTGCAGCATGCAGAAGACCTCCGCCACACCCAGGCGCTCATCCTTGTTACTGCTGACGCCGAACTCCCGGACGTCGCCGCGCACATCAGCGACCTCGCCCGCCCTGGGCTCATCGTCGCCCACACCAGCTTGTGGCACAGTTTTCAGGTGCTTGACGACGCCGAGGTAGCCGGCGCGCTCGTCGGAAGCCTCGCGCCTATCGGTGATGACACGTGGGCGATCGACGGAGCCAACGAACTCATCACCACCATTCTGGAACTCCTGGTAGGGGAGTTGAAGTGCAATTTCGTGGAGCTCGAGCCGGCAGAACGTCGGATAGCAGTGTCGCGGCGAGTGTGGCACGGGCTGAGCCGGGCAGTGGCACGCCGCGCTGACCCGTCCGTACACGTGCCGGCCCTGCCGTGGGTGGGGGACCTGGATGTGTACGTTAACTCCTTTCCCGAGGGAGACCACCTAGTCAAAGACCTGACCACACTGATCGGGATGGTCGCGGCATGGAATGGGGATGCGGACGCCGAACTGTGGGCGCTGGGGCGCGACTTCTGACCTGTAGAGGGCAGTGGCCGGGCCCACAACCTGCCCGAGTAGACTTCCAGGCACTACGCCCGTGACGACTACGAAGGAGAAACAATGGCTCTTGAGTTGGGTACGGCAGCGCTGATCTCGGACCCACAGCGGGCAACGATGACAGCTTCTGCCCTGCGGAAGACCGGGAAGCCCGTCGTTGCGGTTCCCGTCGGCCGAGTCATCCATGGTGGCCACCAAGCCCTGCTGCGGGCAGCGCGCCGCCTGCCGGGCGCGGTGGTGTTCGCGGTTGTACAGAACACGGACGACGCCGAACTCCTGAAGGCCGAAGGCGTGGACTTTACGGTCCTCCTCCCGCGGGAAGCCACGGACACGCTCGTCGTGCCTGCTGATTACGGGTTGGAGGATCCAGGTCGCTTGGCCCACGACCTGACGTACCTGGTGCGGGTGGCCGGGGTGTTGCGCCCGCAGGCCATGATTTTGGGGGAGAAGGACGCCGAACTGTTGGCCGCTTTCCAACGCGCGGTCACCGACCTGCAGCTGGGCTTAAAGATCCGTTCGGTGCCTACCGTGCGCATGCCCGATGGCCTGGCACTGTCTGTGCGTAACGAACGCATCGCTCCGACCGTGCGCGATAAGGCGATTGCGATTTCTGCAGCGCTGACCGCAGGCGCGTACGCCGCCGAGTATGGGGCGGCGAAGGTTATAGAAACGGCGCGCGACGTCCTCGCTGCCGCTGGGCTTGCCCCGGATTACCTGGAGGTGCGCAGCCCCGATATGGGACCAGCGCCTGCAGAGGGCGACGCCCGCCTGCTGTGCGCGGTGGAGTTGCCGGCCGTCGACGGTGGTACCGTGCGCCTGCTCGATAGCGTGGGCCTGCCCTTAGGGATTGGTTTTAAGAACCTGGATAATCAGGGCTAGCCACCCCTGCAGACCAATTGGGCCGGGGTTCGACTACCCTAGGTGTTCGTGACTACTCAATCTGATTCAAACCCCGCAAACAGCACCGATAACACTACGAACACCGCCGCCACCACGTCGGGCGCGCAGCTTTCTGAGCAGCAGAAAATTCGCCGCGAGAAGCGTTCCCGCCTCCTGGAAGAGGGCGTGGAGGCGTACCCGGTAGAAGTTGATCGCACGCACTCCATCGCAGAGGTGCGGGCCATGTTTACGGTGGTTACCGAGGATCAGGAAACCCCGGCCGAAATCCCCGAAGGTGTTACTGCTCTGCAGCCGGGTGAAGAGACCGAGGTGGAGGTCTCCCTGGTTGGGCGCCTGATGTTTATGCGCAACACCGGCAAGCTGGCTTTCGCTACCCTGCAGGAGGGTGACGGTACCCAGATTCAGGCTATGTTGTCGCAGGCGGTCGTCGGCAAGGAAGCTTTGGACCTGTGGAAGCGCGACGTTGACCTGGGTGACTTCGTCTCTGTGCGCGGCAAGGTTGTTGCTTCGAAGCGTGGCGAGCTCTCCATCATGGCTGCCTCTTGGGAGATGGTCTCGAAGGCTTTGCGCCCGCTGCCGGTGTCTTTCGCGGAGATGAATGAGGACTCCCGTGTGCGTCACCGTTACACCGACCTGATTATGCGCGAGCAGGCCCGCAAGAATGCGCTGACCCGTATCAAGGTGTTGGCTGCCGTGCGTCATTTCATGGAAAAGCGTGGCTTCCTTGAGGTGGAGACCCCGATGCTGCAGACCCTGCACGGTGGCGCTGCGGCGCGTCCGTTCATCACGCATTCCAACGCGTTGGACATTGACCTTTACCTGCGCATCGCTCCGGAGCTGTTCCTGAAGCGTTGCGTTGTCGGCGGTTTGGAGAAGGTCTTCGAGATTAACCGCAACTTCCGCAATGAGGGCATCGACTCCTCCCACTCGCCAGAGTTCGCGATGATGGAAACCTACGAGGCCTTCGGCGATTACCGCACCGGTGCCCGCCTGATCCAGGACCTCATCCAGTCCGTCGCCCAAGAGGTGTACGGCACTCAGGTGGTCACGCTTGCCGACGGCACCGAGTACGACTTCTCCGGTGAGTGGAAAGTCATCGAGATGTACCCGTCCCTGAATGAGGCATTGGCGCGCAAGTACCCGGGCCAGCCTGAGGTGACCATCCACTCCACCGTTGAGGAGCTGCGCGCTCTCGCCGACAACATCGGCATGGAATGGCCGAAGACCGGCGGCTGGGGTCACGGCAAGTTCGTTGAGGAAATCTGGGAGTACCTGTGCGAGGACCAGCTGGACGGCCCGATCTTTGTGACGAACTTCCCGGTCGAGACCTCTCCGCTGGTGCGTGGGCACCGTGAGAAGGAAGGCGTCGTGGAGAAGTGGGACCTCTACGTTCGTGGCTTCGAGCTCGCGACCGGCTACTCCGAGTTGGTGGACCCAGTTATCCAGCGTGAACGTTTCGAGGATCAGGCCCGCCTAGCCGCCGGTGGCGACGACGAGGCAATGGTTCTCGACGAGGACTTCCTGGCCGCCATGGAGCAGGGCATGCCACCGACCTCGGGCACGGGCATGGGCGTTGACCGCCTGCTCATGGCCCTGACTGGTTTGGGTATTCGTGAGACTGTTCTGTTCCCGTTGGTGAAGCCGGAAAACTAAGTACTTTCCAGGCACTGTAAAGCGCGTCCCTTTTTTAGGGGCGCGTTTTTCTTGCGCAGGGTGTCCTGCGGGAGTAAATTCAGGCAAAGTTCAGAATCTGAACATTCTTTTATGTGTATCGGGCTATTTTTATGCCCCAATACCTTAAGGTCTTTTGAAAAAACCTGAAAGAAAATTAAGATACCTGTCATGCCAGCCATTAAGCCAGAGCGCAAGGAAATGCAGCGCAACCGCATCGTCGACGGTACCGTGCGCGCCATTGTGAAAAACGGCCTTGCCAGTCTCTCTGTTTCTGACATTATCCACGAATCCGGCCTGTCCGCCGGGGCCATTTACGGTTACTTCGATGGTAAGGAAGATATTGTCCAGGCCGCGGCCGACAAGCTTCTCGGTATTGATGAGGAACACATCAGCAAGGCGGCGTTGTGCTCCCCGGTGCCAACCCCGTCGGAAGTGCTCGTCCCGATGGTCACCCAGCAGTGGCTCGACGACGTCCCGCCTGGGGCTGTCGTGCAGATTTGGGGGCACGCCAATATCGAAAACTCGGTGCGCGTTTCCGCTATCAAGAAGGTAGAAGCCGTCGAAGCTGCTCTCGGGGAATACTTCACCGCATGGTTTGCCGAGACCGCTGCTTCGCGCGAAGAGGCAGAAATCCGCGCAGCAGAACTCAAGCGTCCAGCGCTGGGGCTACTCCAGGGTGCACTTGTGCAGATGGCGCTGGGGATGGACGCGGAGACGTCGTTAAGCATTGGCCTGGAAGCGCTGCTAGCACGCTAAACGCCACCTCCTGTGACCGCCGCCGCATAGGGCGCAGGTTGGTCACAGGAGGGGGTGAAAACGGGTTATGAACACCCGATTCTGGCTTATGCGGCGCTCCTGAAACCTCTACACTGTTGAGCTCGCCGCGCTACACGCACCCCTGACGGGACGTGGGCGCGGTCAGTTATTTCATGTAGTGGTAGTAAGGATTGATTCTTATGGCAGGTGCGCCGTCTGAGCACACCGAACAGCCCACCCCGCAGTACCGGGTAGGGCCGATCATCACGGTGCTAGTGCTTTCCGCGATGATCATGATTATGAATGAGACCACCCTGTCGGTGGCGCTGCCGTCGATTATGGCGGACTTTGGGGTAGGGGCCGACGTGGTGCAGTGGCTGGTCACCGGCTTCCTGCTCACCATGGCTGTGGTCATACCGACAACCGGGTGGCTGTTGCAGCGCTTCACCACGCGGGCGCTGTTCATCACCTCCCTGACGCTTTTTGTTATCGGTTCCGTGTTGGGTGCACTGGCGCCGGCGTTCTGGGTTTTGTTGCTGGCCCGCGTCGTGCAGGCGTGCGGTACGGCGATGCTGCTGCCCATGCTCATGACGGTCACCCTGACTATCGTCGCCCCCGAGCGCCGTGGCGTCATGATGGGCTTGAACTCTGTGGTCATCTCCGTGGCACCGGCCGTGGGGCCAACTCTGGCGGGCTTCATCATTAACGCCCAGACGTGGCATCACCTGTTCTGGGTCATGGTCCCGATTGGTATCGTCGTGCTCATCGCGGGCATCTTCGTCCTCAAGAACGTGGGTGTGACCCGCAAGGTGCCGCTCGACGTGTTCTCGGTGATCCTGTCGATCATCGCGTTCGGCGCGCTCGTCTATGGCTTATCGACGGTAGGCCAGCTCATCCAGGGCGGCTCCTCCTGGCCGATCGTGGCGCTGCTCATCGGCTTCGTTGGTGTGGCGTTCTTCGCGTACCGTCAGCGGTACCTCGGCCGCACGGGCCGCGCCCTGCTTGACCTCACCCCGTTTACGGTGCGTAACTTCGTGGTCTCCGCAGTGGTTGTGGTCATGGCGATGGCCATGATGCTCGGAACCGTTAACGTCCTGCCGATTTACCTGCAGTCCTCCCTGGGTGTGACCGCGTTGGCTACGGGCCTCATCGTCTTGCCGGGTGGCCTGATTCAGGGCATTATTTCGCCTTTCATTGGTCGCCTCTACGATTCGGTGGGCGCTCGCCCCATCGCTATCCCGGGTGCGTTGCTCATGTTGATTGCGCAGTGGTGGCTGCATTTCATCATCACCCCGGAGACCAGCGTCACCGTCCTGATCTGCGCGCACGTACTCTTCAACGTGGGCATGGCCCTTGTCATGACCCCGCTGATGACGATCTCTCTCGCCTCGCTGCCGGGCCACCTCTACCCCCACGGTTCTGCGGCGATGAATACGCTACAGCAGCTTGGTGGCGCCGCCGGTACCGCGGTGCTTATCGCGGCGATGACCATCGGCACCACCCACGCCATGCAGGGTGGCGCGGCCGCGGAAGCTGCGACGGCGCACGGCACCGGCCAGGCGTTCGTCGCCGGCGGCATCCTGGGGATAATCGCTGTGGTGGCTTCCTTCTTCATCGGCACACCCCCGAAGGTCACCCGCGTGGTTGAAGAAACCCCATAAGTATGTGTTAGGGTAAAAGCATTACTGAACAACCAGGGTTGTTACTTCCCCTCAGCTGGGAAGGCAAGACCTGGGAATGGTACTTGGCGTACTGTTCCCAGGTCTTTTTGCTTTTCAACCCCGGCGTGACCAGAGAAGAAAGGTGAAGGCAATGGCTCAGACCGGCCTCGATACCGTCGCCGCGGATATTTTGCGCAATATCGGCGGGGCGGACAATATTGCGTCGTTCACGCACTGTGCAACGCGCTTACGCTTCGAGCTCCACGATTCCTCCAAAGCGGACAAGGAAGCTTTGGAGGCAAACCCCAAGGTGATGGGCGCTGTCCCGCAGGGCGCACACAACTACCAGGTCATCATCGGTGGCGACGTGGCAACCGTGTACAACGCCATGAACCGCCTGCCGGAAATGCAGGCCCGCAGCGGCGCATCCGATGCCGACGTGAAGGCGCAGGCGCGCAGCAAGGCGCGCGGAAAGAATGCCCGCTTGGACGCGTTCTTCGAATACCTTTCCGACTCCTTCCGCCCGCTTCTGGGCGTGCTCCTTGGCGCTTCGCTGATCATCGCTTTCGCCGCGGTCATGGATGCGTTTGGCGTCGCTGACTTCCGCGCTGAGGTCAAGACTCCAACGTGGCAGTTCATCGACGCGATGTGGCGTTCCGTCTTCTACTTCCTGCCCGTCTTCGTGGCGTATAACGCCGGCAAGAAGCTCGACATTGACCCCTGGGTTCCAGCCACCGTGATCTTCGCGCTCATGACGCCCGAATTCATGGGCCTCATGGACAATCCGGCCGTGACCACCGAAGTCAACGAGCTGCTGGGTACGGAGACGCACTCCGTGACCGTCTTCGGACTGTCGATGCTGCTCAACGATTACGGCGGGAACGTCTTCGTCCCGCTGATCATGGCACCTGTGGCGGCCCTGGTGTACAAGGGGCTGCAGAAGGTTATCCCTTCCTCAGTGCACATGGTCTTCGTGCCGTTCCTTACCTTGGCCGTCATGATTCCGGTCACGGCATTCCTCATCGGGCCGTTCGGCATTTGGCTGGGCAACATCATCGGCGTGGGCTTGGCGTGGCTGAACAGTAATGCGCCGTTTGTCTTCGCGATCTTGATCCCGATGCTGTACCCCTTCCTGGTTCCGCTTGGCCTGCACTGGCCGCTGAACGCGCTGATGCTGGTGAACATCAACACGCTGGGCTACGACTTCATCCAGGGCCCGATGGGCGTATGGAACTTTGCGTGCTTCGGCGCTACCGCCGGTGTGCTCGTCCTGTCCATGCGTGACAAGGACCCGGCCATGCGCCAGACGTCTGCATCCGCCCTGGCAGCAGGCCTCTTTGGCGGTATCTCCGAGCCGTCGCTCTACGGCATCCACCTGCGGTACAAGCGCATTTACCCGCGCATGCTGGTCGGTTGCTTCCTCGGTGGTGTAGTTATCGCGATCCTGTCCGCGGGCTCCGGGGGTGTGCAGACCAACGCGTTCGTCTTCACCTCGCTGCTGACCACCGTCGTGTTCAGCCCAATCGTGCCGTACCTCATCGCGATTGCGGTGTCTTTCTTCACCGCAATGTTCCTGATCATCTTCACCGACTACCGCACCCCGGAGGAGAAGGCAGAGGCACTCGCCCGCGCTGAAGCCGCCCGCGCCGAAGAATCGCTTAACGACGACGCCCCCGCCCCCACACCTGCACCCGCAGCACACGCTCCGGCAGCTACCGCGCAGGTGCTGGCACCGGTTGCTGGGCAGGTTGTCGCCCAGGAGTCCATCGCGGACGCTGCGTTTGCCGCCGGTGCTCTCGGCCGCGCAGTCGGCGTAGTCCCGGAGGCTGACGAGGTGCTCGCCCCACTCTCCGGCACGGTGATCTCCGTGGCTAAGACTGGCCACGCGTACGGCATCAAGACCGACGATGGGGTAGAGGTCTTGGTCCACATCGGTATCGACACTGTGAAGATGCCGGAAGGGTCGTTTACGGCGAACGTCGCAAAGCGTGACCGCGTGGAAGCCGGCGACCTGCTGGCAACGTTTAGCCGCGCCGACATCACGGCCGCAGGCCTGGATCCCACGGTCGTGGTATCCGTGGTCAACGCGAAGCAATGCCAAGAAGTAGAAGCCGTGGGCGCCGGTACCGTCGCCGTGGGTGAAGCGCTCTTCGCCGTCACCCGCTAGGTTGTAGGGCATGCACATTCTGCGGGTCTTCAACAACAATGTTGTCCTTGCGCGCCGGGGCGATGAGGAAGTCATCGTCACCGGGCGCGGCCTGGGTTTTCAGGCGAAATCGGGCGACGAGCTCGACCCGCAGAAAGTACAAAAAGTCTTTGTGCCTAGCGACGGCCGCGACCCCGACCACCTGGCCATCATGCTGGCCCAACTGCCGGGCTCGACGATCAGCCTGGTCAACTCGGTCCTAGAGGATGTCGGCGCACCAGATTCCGCGCGCAATTCCATTACGTTCGTGGTAGCCGTCGCCGACCACATCGACCAGGCGTTAAGGCGCACCATCCGGGGCGAACACATCTCCTATCCCCTCGAGGCCGAAGTACGTCACCTCTACCCGGAGGAACTGGAAAGAGCCCGCCAATTCGTCGCCGCGTTCAACGACCGGCAAGAAGCAATGGTCGCCCTGCCCGATTCGGAGGCCATCGCGCTGGCCCTGCACTTTGTGTCTACCAGCTTCACCACAGGCGACCTTTCGTTTACGTACAAGATGACGGGGCTTATTGAGCAGATTATCGACGTCATTAGCTCCGAATACGGCGTTGAACTCGACACCGTCAACGTCTCCGTCGCCAGGTTCATCACGCACCTGCGCTACTTATTCGTCCGCATCTCTCAGGAGCAACAGCTGGCAGACGAGGCCCCACAAATCGCCGCTGCGATCAACGAGGCCTACGCCCGCGAAGCCAGCCTGGCAGGGCGCCTAGCGTTCATGATTGAACTGCGTTTCAACACTGAACTGACCCCCTCAGAAGTGTCTTACCTCACCCTGCACATCGCCCGCATGGCCGGCACCCCAACCGAACTTTAACTGCTCATTTCGGGGTGTTCGCTACCAGCGTACAGGCGTCGATAAGCGCTGTAAGCTGCGGTTTCTTTAAAATTCTGCGTCCGAAGCGCTTCTTTACGCGCGCGGGCGCATTTTTTCACCTATCGCGCGGGTTAGAGTAGGTGACACTGATTTACTAAGAAACTAAAAGGGGTTGCACCATGTTTGAACGGTTTACTGACCGCGCACGGCGCGTCATCGTGCTTGCTCAAGAAGAAGCACGCATGCTCAACCACAACTACATCGGCACCGAGCACATCCTGCTGGGCCTGATTAGTGAAGGCGAAGGCGTTGCAGCCAAGGCACTCGAATCCATGGGGATTTCCCTGGAGGACGTGCGCCGCGAAGTAGAAGAAATTATCGGCCAGGGCACCCAGCCGCACTCCGGCCACATCCCATTTACCCCGAAGGCTAAGAAGGTCCTGGAGCTCGCGCTCCGTGAGGGCCTGCAGATGGGCCACAAGTACATTGGCACCGAATTCCTGCTGCTGGGCCTCATCCGCGAAGGCGACGGCGTTGCGGCACAGGTCCTGACCAAGCTCGGCGCGGACCTGCCGCGCGTGCGTCAGCAGGTTATCCAGCTGCTTAGCGGTTACGAAGGCAACCCGCAGAACAACCCGGAGGGCCCAGCAGCCGGCCCGGTTGGCGCGGGTGCCGCGTCCGGTCCTGGTGGCGGCGGGGGCCGTCAGGGTGAGCGTTCCAACTCCCTGGTCCTAGACCAGTTTGGCCGGAACTTGACCCAGGCTGCGAAGGACGGCAAGCTTGACCCCGTGGTCGGCCGCTCGAAGGAAATTGAGCGGATCATGCAGGTGCTTTCGCGCCGTACCAAGAACAACCCAGTCCTGATCGGCGAGCCCGGCGTGGGTAAGACCGCTGTGGTTGAGGGCCTGGCGTTGGACATCGTCAACGGCAAGGTTCCGGAGACCCTGCGCGATAAGCAGGTGTACTCGCTTGACCTGGGCTCCCTGGTCGCAGGTTCGCGTTACCGTGGTGACTTCGAAGAGCGCCTGAAGAAGGTGCTCAAGGAGATTAACCAGCGCGGCGACATCATCTTGTTCATCGATGAGATCCACACCCTCGTCGGCGCAGGTGCCGCCGAAGGTGCTATCGACGCTGCCTCGCTGCTCAAGCCGAAGCTGGCCCGTGGCGAGCTGCAGACCATCGGCGCCACCACGCTTGATGAGTACCGCAAGCACATCGAAAAGGACGCCGCCCTGGAGCGTCGCTTCCAGCCCGTCCAGGTCGACGAGCCATCCGTCGAGGACACCATCCAGATCCTGAAGGGCCTGCGCGACCGCTACGAGGCACACCACCGCGTGTCCATCACCGACGGCGCACTGGCTGCCGCGGCCCGCCTGTCCGACCGCTACATCAACGACCGCTTCTTGCCAGACAAGGCCGTCGACCTCATCGACGAGGCCGGCGCCCGCATGCGCATCAAGCGCATGACCGCACCAGAGGGCCTGCGCAAGATCGACGACCAGATCCAGGAAGTCCGCAAGGAAAAGGAAGCCGCGATCGACGCGCAGGACTTCGAGAAGGCGTCCTCCCTGCGGGAAAAGGAGCGCACCCTCAACGAGGAGCGCAAGGAACGCGAAAAGCAGTGGCAGAACGGCGAGCTGCAGGACATCGCTGAGGTCGGCGAAGACCAGATCGCAGAAGTCCTGGCCAACTGGACCGGCATCCCCGTGTTCAAGCTCTCCGAGGAAGAATCCACCCGTCTCCTCAAGATGGAAGAGGAGCTGCACAAGCGCATCATCGGACAGGACGATGCGGTCAAGACCGTGTCGCGCGCTATCCGACGCACCCGTGCCGGCCTGAAGGACCCGAAGCGTCCATCCGGTTCCTTCATCTTCGCCGGCCCCTCCGGTGTGGGTAAGACGGAACTGTCCAAGGCTTTGGCCGAGTTCCTCTTCGGGGACGAAGACTCGCTCATCCAGATTGACATGAGTGAGTTCCACGACCGCTACACCGCCTCGCGCCTGTTCGGTGCCCCTCCGGGATACGTCGGCTACGAAGAGGGCGGCCAGCTCACCGAGAAGGTACGCCGCAAGCCGTTCTCCGTGGTGCTTTTCGACGAAATCGAGAAGGCACACAAGGAGATCTACAACACCTTGCTGCAGGTCCTGGAAGAAGGCCACCTCACCGATGGTCAGGGCCGCGTCGTGGACTTCAAGAACACCATCTTGATCTTCACCTCCAACCTGGGTACCCAAGATATTTCCAAGGCTGTGGGCATCGGATTCTCCGGCTCCACCGCCTCGGATGAGGAAGCCCAGTTCAAGCGGATGAAGAACAAGGTGCACGACGAGCTGAAGAAGCACTTCCGCCCTGAGTTCTTGAACCGTATCGACGACATCGTGGTCTTCCACCAGCTCAACCAAGAGCAGATTGTGCAGATGGTCGACCTGCTCATTGGCCGCGTGGAACGTGCCCTCGACGACAAGGACATGGGCATCGAACTCACCGAGAAGGCCAAGAACCTGCTGGCCAAGCGTGGCTTCGACCCCGTCTTGGGTGCACGTCCGCTGCGTCGCACTATCCAGCGCGAAATCGAAGACGCACTCAGCGAGAAGATCCTCTTCGGCGAAATCGGTGCCGGCGAAATCATCACCGTGGACGTCGAAGGTTGGGATGGTCAGTCCGAGGACTACAAGGACGCCGAGTTCACCTTCACCCCACGCCCGCGCCCACTGCCGGAGAACTTCCACCTGGAAGACGCTGCGGTTGAAGAAGCACAGGAAGACGTGGCAAAGGCAGCCTCCGGCGACGTCCCGGAATCTGAATAAAACCGTCTAAACCAGTAGCCTCCCGCCCCTCACCGGGCGGGAGGCTACAATCTTGTGCCATGGGTATTTACTTTCGCGACAAGGTTAAGACCGGCAAAAACTCCTGGCTCAACCTCTCCAAATCCGGGGCCTCAGCCTCCACGAAAATTGGGCCAGTCACCGTCAACTCACGTGGCGGGTTCTGGGTTAATCTCCCCGGCGGCCTGAACTTCCGGGGCCGCTGGAAGTAAAAACTACGGCAGGCTGAAACCGGCTGCGTTGTGGTCGGCGAGGCCGTCGTCGAGAAGCGAATGCAGGCATCGGGAAACCTGCGCACCATCGGGCCACACCGCAAAAATCTGCTCCTCGGACACCGGTTCCTCCGCCGAGCGCAGTAGGGCCATAATTTTGCCGCGCACCTGACGGTCGGTGCCGGCAAATTTTTGTACCCGACCCTTTGCTTTTGCCAGTTCTTCCTCGGTGGGGCTGGGTTGGCCGAGCGCCACCCAGGTGCAAAGGTCTTCGATGGGGCAGCGCTCGCAGTACGCGACACGCGCGGTGCAGATGAGGGCGCCCAATTCCATGATTCCGGCGGAGTAGGTGGGGCCTTCGTCGTCGGGAAGCAGGGCAGCGGCGTGCGCCAGTTCTTTCTTTGACGCGGGCGGGGTGAGGTAGTGGCCGTCGTGGGCGCGGGCGATGACGCGGCGGACGTTGATGTCTACGACCGGCACATTGTGGCCGAAGGCGAAGCATGCGACCGCGCGCGCCGTGTAATCCCCAATCCCGGGGAGAGCCAGCAGCTCCGGGACGGTGTCCGGCACCTTTCCGCCGTGGACTTCCACGATGCGGCGGGCACACTCCTGGAGACGCAGCGCACGCCGCGGATACCCCAGGGTGGACCAGGCGCGCAGCACGTCCGCGGTGGGGGCGGCGGCAAGGTCGGCGGGGGTAGGCCAGCGGTCCATCCACTGCCGCCAGATAGGTTCCACGCGCGCGACCGGGGTCTGCTGGCTCATGACTTCGCTGAGCAAGATTGCCCACGGCGTTGTGCCCGGTTCCCGCCAGGGGAGGGGCCGGGCGTTGGCTTTGAACCAGTCGATGATGCGGCGCGCGGTGGGGGTAGACATAGGGGACCAGTCTAAACGTTGGCCGGAAAAGTGCCAGAATGTGACCTATGGCATTTTCCTCAGTAACTCCTCAGAATCCGCAGGGCGTGTGGGACGTCCTCAAGGCTGGCAACGCTCGTTTCGCGCAGGAACGCGCTGAGCACCCGCATTCCGACATTGCGCGCCGCGTGCAGTTGAGCTCCGGCCAGGCGCCACGCGCCGTCGTTTTGTCGTGCTCGGATTCGCGTGTTCCCGTTGAGCTGGTCTTTGACGTCGGCCTCGGGGACATCTTCGTAGTGCGTACCGCCGGCCACATTTTGGATATGGCAGTTTTGGGTTCCCTCGAGTTTGCTATCGACGGCCTCGGCGTGGACCTGGTCGTGGTCATGGGCCACGAGTCCTGCGGTGCTGTCGCTGCGACGGTCGCGGCCCTCGACGGCGGGGACATCCCCGATGGCCTGCAGCGCACCCTCGTGGAGAAGGTCGCGCCTTCGGTGTTGGTGTCGCGGCGCAACGGATCCGCGGACACGGCTTCGGCTGAGCGCACTCACGTTGAGGAAACCATCGACCAGCTTTACCAGCGCCTTCCGTCCTTGCGCAGCAAGATTGAGGATGGACGTTGCGGGCTGGTGGGCTTGCGCTATTTGCTTGACGACGGCCACGTGGAGGTCCTCGACACCCACGGCGTGAAATAACACCACAGGCGCCCAAAAGCGCTTATGGTTAGGGGTGTGACCTCCCAAGAACCGCAGCGTTTACCGCAAGAGATTTACGTGCGCCGTCGTGTTGCGGCGGCAGCTGTGCTCGTTGTCCTCCTTGTCTTTTTGGCGTGGCTGGGCAGCGTCCTGCTCGGGGGCGACGATTCGGAGAACCCGGATTCGGCCGCCGTGACCACGACGTCGGAGACGACTTCTTCCACCCCGGCTGAGACAACCACCGCGACGACGACCGAAACGTCGACGGCTGTCACCTCGTCTGAGGAGAAACCGACCGAATCGACGCAGGCTGCGGCTGCGAAAACCACGTGCGAACTTGGCGACTTAGAGCTTGCCGTGCGCGTCACTCCGACCACTGTGACGGGTAACCAGCAGCCGGAGTTTTTCGTGGACGTGAAGAATCCGACGAAGGCCGATTGCGTGATTGATACGTCGGAGGAGCCGTTGCGTTTTGAGGTCTATGACCTGAACACGAATCAGCGCCTGTGGTCGGATATTGACTGCAACCGTGCGATGCTGACGGGCGAGGAAACCTTCAAGGCTGGGGAGACCCGCCACTTCAACGCGGTGTGGTCCCGCACCACGAGCGCACCTGGCGCGTGCGAGGCGCGTCAACCCGTCCCTGCTGGTGGATACTTCCTCCACGGGGTCATCGGCAATAATGCCTCGCCCGCGGAGACTTTTAACGTCCGCTCTTAAAAGTCACCCCGATTGCCTCTTTGACCGTGGCGACTTCACGCACACTAATTCCTTTGACGGGTTTTTCTACCGTCCCCTTCGGCACGATGGCGTGACTGAATCCCAGGCGCGACGCTTCTTGGAGGCGGCGAACCACGTTCGGCACGCGACGCACTTCTCCGGCTAACCCCACTTCCCCGATGACTACGGTCCCGGCGGGAAGTGGGGTTTCGCGCAAGGTGGACACTGTGGCCAGGGCACATGCGAGGTCGGTTGCTGGTTCGCTGATGCGCACGCCACCGACGGTTGCCACGTACACGTCTTTGTCTTGGGTGGGTAGGCCAGCGCGGGCGGCCAGCACGGCAAGGACCATCGGGACGCGGTTCGAGTCCAAGCCGGTGACTACGCGGCGCGGGTTCTTCGCACCGGTCTGGACGGCCAGGGCTTGGACTTCGGCAAGCATGGGGCGCACGCCATCCATGGCCACGGTGACGGCAGAGCCGTCGGGGGTGGAGTCTCGGTGTGAGAGGAATAACCCGGAGGGGTCGGGGACTTCGCGGATGCCGTCGGATGTTTGCTCGAAGCAACCGACCTCATCGGTAGCGCCGAAGCGGTTCTTGATTCCGCGCAGCATGCGCAAGGAGGAATGGCGGTCCCCCTCAAAATTCAGGACGACGTCCACGAGGTGCTCCAGGACGCGCGGCCCGGCTACGTTTCCATCCTTTGTCACGTGGCCCACCAGGAGGATCGGGATCCCCGTGGTTTTCGCCAGCGAAGTCAGCGCCGCAGTGACTGCGCGCGATTGGGCCACGCCACCGGCCACGCCCTCCACGCCCGAGGCCTGCATGGTCTGCACGGAGTCCACAATCAACAGGGAAGGGGAGACCTGCTGCACATGTCCAAAGACCACATCTAACTGGGATTCTGCGGCCAAGTACAAGGTGTCCTTGACCGCACCGGTGCGTTCCGCGCGCAGGCGCACCTGGCCTGCAGACTCTTCAGCCGTCACGTATAAGGCCTTACGCCCCTGGCCCGCCCAGCGCGCCGCGACCTCGAGCAGGAGCGTGGATTTACCCACGCCCGGTTCGCCGGCCATGAGTACAACAGAACCCGGGACGATGCCGCTTCCCAGCACACGGTCGAGCTCACCAATGCCGGTGGTTTGGGTTTCGGCAGCATTGGCGTCGATGCGTGTGATCGGGGTTGCGGCCGTCGTCGGCGTGAGTGCCTGCACCGTGCCCTTCGCTCCGCCAGGCGACGCAGCGGCGGCGACTGGCGCCTGCTCGGTCATAGACCCCCACGATCCGCATTCGGGACAGCGGCCCAACCATTTGGGGGAGCTGTAACCACACTCGGAGCACACGTGTTGTGGACGTTGTTTCTTAGCCATGGTGCGTTAGTGTAGCCAGCACCCCAGACACGCCTCGCCAACTCGTGTTCGAACACCCCCTGATATGCGAAAACGCCGGCCACCGTGGCGGTAACCGGCGTGTAAAGAAAGCCTGATTAGTGGGCTGCGCGATCGTCGAACTCGCGGTGGAATTCGCCGGACACTGGGGTCGGTGCAGCGATCGTTGCGGTGACCTCGACGGTGCCGGAATCGAAGGTGAAGACAACGTCAGCGTTGCCACCAATTGCGAAGTCATCGTTGGTCAGCGAGGTCGCGGTGTATTCCGTGCACGCAGCGCCCTCATCCTGCGGGTGGCGCTCGATGCCCTCGTCGGAATCGGCAACCAAGGTGCAGGTTGGCTTCAGCGGAGGAACAGCATCAAACGTGACTGGCTTGCCGTCAACGCTGATCGACTGCAGACGGTGGGTTTTCGCGTCCTGGCCCTTCTCCTGGTTGATGGCAACGAACTTCAGTGCGGAAGTGCCATCGGGGTTCACCAGTACGGTCACATCACGCAGTGCGATGGAACCGGATTCGGAGTCTTTTTCAGCACCATCGACGGCTGCGACCTGGGTTGCCGTCTGGGATACCTGGCCTGCCGAGCATGCGGACAGGCCGAGAGCAGAAACAGCGGCGACCGCGATCAGGGCGGCAGACTTCAGCGGCTTCACGTATGGCCTCCAATAAGTAGGGTGTAAAAAGTCAATTCTGCCGACAACCTTAGTGCCCAGGTGAGGTTGACGGTATTTTGCCAGGTTCTTTGAGACTGTTCGGGGTTATCCTTTCGATTGACCAGCCTGGGTGGTCCGGAGGGGCGTCGAGAAGCACTGGCTGAAAGGGCGCCAAATTTCTGGCCGTGGTAGAATCGGCGGTCTACGTGTGACTTTTATGCCACTGTGCAACACCAGGGCAGGGACAAGGAGTGGGAATGGATTTTAAGGTCGGGGATGTTGTGGTGTACCCACACCACGGCGCAGCGCACATCAAGGATATTGAAACCCGTGAAATTGGCGGGGAAAAGCTGGAGTACCTCGTTCTTGCCATTAACCAGTCTGACCTCGTGGTTCGTGTTCCCATCAAGAATGCGGAAATGGTCGGCGTCCGCGACGTCGTAGGTGATGAAGGCCTGAAGACCATCTTCGGCATGCTGCGCATGACCGACGTCGAAGAAGCAGGCAACTGGTCCCGCCGCTACAAGGCTAACCAGGAGCGTCTCGCTTCGGGCGATGTCACCAAGGTCGCCGAGGTAGTCCGCGACCTGTGGCGCCGCGACCAAGGTAAGGGTCTTTCGGCAGGTGAGAAGCGCATGCTCACCAAGGCGCGCCAAATCATCGTCGGCGAAATCGCCCTCGCGGACACTGAAGACAAGGCCAAGACCGACGCCTTCCTCAAGGACATGGAAGAAATGATTGAGCGCCAGGCGCGCGCTGCTGGCGACATCACCACCGACGCAGAGGTCAAGCCTGGCGACGTCGACGTGGACCTCGATGACCTGAGCTTCGATGATGAGGATGACTTCTAAAGACCGCCCGCAGTCTTCTGGTAGGCGCGTCGTCGCACTCGTCGCCGCCGCGGGTTCAGGAACCCGCCTCGGCGCCGAGGTGCCCAAGGCGTACGTGCAGCTCCGTGGACGCACCCTACTTGAGCGGTCCGTCACCGCCATGATTAATGCGGAAGTTGTGGACCACATCATCGTCCTCATCTCCCCGGACATGGAAGACTACGCCGATCGCATCCTGGCCCGCGCAGGTCTCCGCGACCAGGTCCACCTAGTGCACGGGGGCGGGGAGCGCGCTGATTCCGTGTGGGCCGGCCTGCAAGCTATCACCGGTGATACGTGCCCTGACGTGGATGAGGACAACGCCGTTGTCCTCATCCATGACTGCGCCCGCGCTCTCACACCCCCGGGGATGATTGCGCGCGTGGCCCACACCGTGCTCGCGGGCGCGCCCGCAGCAATCCCGGTTGTCCCGGTCGCGGACACCATTAAGACCGTGCGCCCCGCCGGCACCGGCGAGCAGGCGTACGAGGAAGTCGTGGCCACCCCGGATCGTTCTCACTTGCGCGCGGTTCAGACCCCGCAGGGCTTCGACCTGGCCACCCTCATCGCCGCAAATAAGGCCTACTACGAGCAGAAACCCGATTTCGTAGCCACCGACGACGCCTCCCTCATGGAATGGTTCGGCACCCCAGTGCGCACCGTGCAGGGCGACCCAATGGCATTTAAAGTGACCACCCCCATCGACATGACGCTGGCCACCGCAATCACGGACGAAGCCGAGCCCACCATCTTCGAAGTCCCCGATTCCCGCAGCTAGGAGCACTATGATCATCCCGCAGGTCGGCATCGCCACCGACGCTCACCAAATCGAAGAAGGAAAACCATGCTGGCTGGCTGGCTTGCTGTTTAACGACGCCTCCGGCTGCGAAGGCCACTCCGACGGAGATGTCGTAGCGCACGCTCTCGTCGACGCCATCCTTTCCGCCGCCCAGCTCGGGGACTTAGGATCCCTGGTTGGCGTGGACCGCCCCGAATACGCGGGAGTCACCGGTGCCCAATTGTTGCGTGAAGCTGTCGCCCTGTTGGATGAGCACGGTTACGCTGTTGGCAATGCTTCTGCCCAGCTCATCGCCCAAACCCCCCGGTTTGCGGCCCGGCGTGAAGAAGCGCAGCAGGCCTTGAGCGAAGCCGTTGGCGCACCCGTGAGCGTCACCGCGACGACCACAGACCGCATGGGTTTCACCGGCCGTGAGGAAGGCCGGGCGGCCGTCGCAACTGCACTTGTGTATAAGCGTCCCTAGTATGGGGCGCTAAACTCGGTGAGCATGGACATTATCATTCGAGAAACGCCTGCAGAAGTCGCCACCGTCGCCGCTGACCACATCGCCCAATTCGTCCGTCCCGGCGGAGTCCTAGGCCTTGCAACCGGATCCACCCCCGAGGCCACCTACCAGGAGCTCATCCGCAGGCACCGCGCCGGCGAACTCAGCTTCGCAGGGATGAAGGCGTTCCTCCTCGACGAATACATGTCCGTCCCCAAGGACGACCCCCAAAGCTACTACGCCACAATCCGGCGCGTCTTCACCTCCGACATCGACATCAACGACGCCGACGTCCACTCCCTGGACGGCATGACCAACGACCCCGCCGGCACCGCCGCCGCGTACGAAAAAGCAATTGCCGACGCCGGCGGCGTGGACATCCAACTCCTGGGCATCGGCACAAACGGCCACATTGGCTTCAACGAACCAGGGTCCCCGCTGCGTTCCCGAACCCGCCGCGAAATCCTGCACCCGCAGACCGTCGAAGACAATGCCCGCTTCTTCGAATCAGAGGACGAGGTCCCGCGTGTGGTCCTCACCCAAGGCCTGGGGACTATCAGCGAGGCAAAGAACATCCTGCTCATCGCGACAGGCTTCGGTAAGGCTGAAGCTGTTGCTGCCCTGGCAGAAGGGCCGCTGAGCGCACAATGCCCGGGTTCCGTGCTGCAGCTACACAACAACGTCACGGTGGTCATCGACGAAGCCGCCTCCACCCGCCTGGTGCATTCCGAGTACTACCGCTACAAAGATCAGTACCGGTAGGTAGCGCGCTGGCGCGGGTTGCGTGGCGTTCGCGCGGCAGGCGTCGGCGTCGGCGCGTGAATAATTATTGGCTGGGCTTAATATGCCTGGTCGCGCGTGCCTGACGCCTCCGCCGCCACCTGGGATGTTAATTCTGGCTCGTAAGTATGCGCTGGCGCTTATGTTTCGCGCCCCGCGCCACCCGCACCGCCCGGCGCCACCCGCGCCCCAGGCCCCGCGCCCGTTCACCAGCGCCTAGGCGGGAACGGTAGGCTAAGTGCTGTGACTTTCCGTATTTATGACACAGCGTCCAAGCAGTTGCGAGATTTCGAGCCCGTCCGGCAGGGGCATGCGTCGATTTACCTGTGTGGCGCGACTCCACAGTCGCAGCCGCATATCGGGCATGTGCGCAGTGGCGTGGCTTTCGATATTTTGCGTCGCTGGCTCCTGGCGCAGGGCTATGACGTGGCGTTTGTGCGCAATGTTACGGACATCGACGACAAGATCCTGAACAAGGCACAAGAAAACGGTCGCCCCTGGTGGGAGTGGGTTTCCACTTATGAGCGCGAGTTCACCAAGGCGTATGACACCTTGCACGTGCTGCCCCCTTCTGTGGAGCCGCGCGCGACCGGGCATGTGACCCAGATGGTGGAGTACATGCAGCGGCTTATCGACGCCGGTTTCGCCTACGCTGCCGACGGCTCCGTCTATTTTGACGTGGCTGCCTGGAACGCTGCGGAAGGTTCGGATTACGGTCGGATTTCTGGCAACCGCGTCGATGACATGGAGCAGGGCGAGCCCGAGTCGCGAGGGAAGCGTTCTGCGCTGGACTTCGCGTTGTGGAAGGCAGCGAAGCCGGGGGAGCCGTCGTGGCCTACGCCGTGGGGTGATGGCCGCCCGGGCTGGCATCTGGAATGCTCGGCGATGGCGACGTTCTATTTGGGGGAGACCTTCGATATCCACTGCGGTGGCCTCGACTTGCAGTTCCCGCACCACGAGAATGAGAATGCGCAGTCGCATGCTGCCGGTGACGGTTTTGCCCGGTATTGGATGCACAACCATTGGGTAACCATGGCGGGGGAGAAGATGTCGAAGTCTCTGGGCAATGTGCTGTCCGTCCCGCACATTTTGACGTTGGTGCGCCCGGTGGAGCTGCGCTACTATCTTGGGTCTGCGCATTACCGCAGCGTGCTGGAGTATTCGGAGCAAGCTCTCTTGGAGGCAGCCGCCGGTTATCAGCGCATCGAGGCTTTCCTGAAGCGGGTCGGTGAGGTCGATCTCGGCGAGCGGCTCCCGGCGTTCGATGAGGCGCTTAACGACGACCTCTCGGTCCCTAAGGCCCTTGCCGTCATTCACGATCATGTGCGTGCAGGCAACTCGGCTCTGGCGGCCGGGGAGCAGGAGAAAGCCCAGGCCATTGCGTCTGAGGTGCGTGCGATGATGAGTGTTTTGGGTGTGGACCCGTATGATTGGACCGATTCAGCAGCGTCGGGTTCCGATTCGCAGGCGCATGCGTTGGAAGTTTTGGTCGAGGCCGAGTTGGAGCGTCGGGCGCAGGCCCGCGCGGAGAAGGATTGGGCTACTGCGGATGCGGTGCGTGATCGTCTGGCTGCGGCAGGTATTGAGGTCGCGGATTCGGCTACGGGTGCGACCTGGAAGTTAGCAAAGTAGGGAAATAAGTATGGCAGGTAACGATAAGCGCCACGGCGGTGTGCGCAAGACGTCGAAGAAGGGGCCAACCAAGGGCTCTGGCGGTAAGGGCCGTCGCAGCCTGGCGGGTAAGGGGCCGACCCCGAAGGCCGAGGATCGCACGTACCATTCCGCGCATAAGCGCAAGCTGGAGCGTCAACGTCGCGAACAGGGGCGCCACGTGAAGGAACTGCCGGACATGGTCGTCGGCCGTAATCCGATCATCGAGTGCCTGCATGCGAAGGTGCCGGCAGCGCAGCTTGTCGTGGCGTACGGGACGGGCCACGACGACCGCCTGTCTGAGGCCGTCGCAATGGCGAATACTCGCGGGATTCCGGTCATTGAGGTGCCGCGCGCCGAGTTGGACAAGATGACCGGCAACGGCATGCACCAGGGCATTGGCCTGCAGATTCCGCCGTACAAGTACATCGACCACCACGAACTGATTCAGCGCGCCAAGGATTCTGGCGAGCCGGGCATGGTCGTGATCTTGGATAACATCACCGACCCACGAAACCTGGGTGCCGTGATTCGTTCGGTGGCTGCTTTCGGTGGCCACGGCGTGGTGATTCCGGAGCGTCGCTCTGCATCCGTGACAGGTGTGGCGTGGCGTACCTCGGCGGGCACGGCGGCACGCCTGCCGGTGGCGCGTGCCACGAACGTGACCCGTGCGGTCCAAGACTTCCAGAAGGCTGGCTACCAGGTCGTGGGCCTCGAGGCCGGCGGCCAGCACACCCTGGATTCTTATGATGGCGGCACGGATAACGTGTGCATCGTCGTCGGGTCTGAGGGCAAGGGCATTTCGCGCCTAGTGCGGGAGAACTGCGACGTTCTCATGAGCATCCCCATGGAATCGTGGGTGGAATCCCTCAACGCGTCGGTTGCGGCGGGCGTGGTGCTCAGTGAGTTTGCGCGCCAGCGGCGTGCGCAAAAAACTGCCCAACAATAGCTCCGGCATCCACGTCTGGGGCGTGGGCGCCTAGCGTCGATAAGCTGGGGCGCGTACCGCCGATGACGTGCCCGGCCCCTGCCATCGTGTAGACGGTGACGGGGGCTTTCGCATTATTCCATGCGGCGACGGTTGCGGCGGTCTCGCCAACCGAAAGGACCGTGCCCCGGGTGTGTGCCCGTCCGCCGGAGTAGGGGACGATGGGGTCGGCGTCACCGTGCATAATCAGCACCGGGGTCGGTTCCCAGCCCGCGCCGGGCAGGAGGTTGTCCGCGGTCGCAAGGGGCGCGGAGAGGACGGCGGCGGCGGTGGCGAAGCCGGGGGCGTCGCGAAGCACCCTCCAGACCATGTGCCCGCCGTTAGAGAAGCCGACCAAGAAGACGCGGCGCGCGCCAAAGTGGGTGGCGAGCCCTTGGAGAAACCCCACATCGTCGGTCTCGGCCGCGCGCGTGGCCTCGGGGAGGGTGGCGCGGCAATCATTCCAATGGTTCTCCACTCCGTCGGGGTAGACGGTGCGCACACCCGGGTATTCGAAGTGACGGCCGGTGAACACCCGCATCGACGGGCCCGACTGCTTCGAGCCGTGCAGCACGATGATCAGGGTGTCGGATTCTTCCCCGGCGACGAGCACGCGCCGCCCCGCGATGGTGGCAAACATGTCTTAGAGCCTAATGCGGCGGTCGCGTGCCCAGGCGTAGGCCCGGCAGAGCAGGTAGATAAGGAAGCTTATCGACGTCACAAACACCGACACCGGCAGCCCCGGAGCAAGCGATGCAACCAGGCCACCGACGGCCGCTATTTCAGCGAAAACCACAGCCAGGACGACCGCCAGTTTGGGGTTCGCAGTCACGTGCAATGCTGCCGCGCCGGGGGTAATGAGCAGCGCCATGACCAACAGCGCTCCCACGATCTGCACCGACTGCGCTGCCGCGAGGCCGAGGAGCATGGAAAAGCCGATCGCGATCGCCTTGATCGGAACACCACTGGCGGCGGCCATGACGGGGTCCACGCTGGCGAAAAGCAGCGGGCGCCAGAAGAGCGCAATTACGCCGACCACAATCGCGCACACGATAATCAGCGACCAAATCGAAGCGGAACTCACGCCCACGATCTGCCCGGTCAGCAGGGAGAACGCGGCCTTAGAGTTGCCGGGATACAGGTAGATAAAGAGCACGGAGAGTCCGAGCCCGAAGCTCATGACCACGCCAATCGTGGCGTCCTGGGTGCGCTGTTTGAGGCCCAGGACCGCCAACAGGACGGCCGCCGCGACCGCCCCCACGACGGCGCCCACGCTCACGGATACCCCTAGCAGCAGCGCCGCCGACGCACCCATGAGCGCAAGCTCAGAGGTTGCGTGCACGCTAAAGGACATAGAGCGCAACACCACAAGCGGTGCAATGAAGCCGGACAACAAGCCCAGCAGCGCAGAAGCGATGACGGCTTGTTGGACGAAGTCCACGCTGAGCAGTTCCCACGTCGTCATTTAGAGCACCACCTTCCGGCCGTCGACGTCCGCGACGGTCACTGGGGTGCCGTACAGAGCGGTTAACACTTCGCTGGTCATTACTTCGGACACTGGGCCGAAACGGTGGCCGTTCGGACCCAAGTACAAGACCTTGTCCGTGGCCTGGAGGACTGGGTTGATGGAGTGCGTTACGCAGAGCACGGCCACGCCTGGCCGGCGCCGGAGCTCATCCAAGCGGGCCACCGTCTGTGCGGCCACGGCCGGGTCGAGGGAGAGCAGGGGTTCGTCCGCAAGGATGAGGTTCGGGTTATGGGCCAAAGCTTGGGCCTGCCGAACTAACTGCTGCTGGCCCCCGGATAACGTGCCGACGCGGCGGTGCGCCAGGTGGAGGGCGCCTACGTCGGAAAGCAACTGCTCGACCCGCTCTTGCGGAGCGCGGTGCAGGGGGCGTGGCTCGACAGCCAGGGCCACCACATCGTAGGCGCGGACCGGAAGGTCGCGGGGGAACATGCGTTGCTGTGGGATAAAACCGATGCGGCCACTGACTTCAGCTGCACCGGAGGTGAAATCCTGCACGCCCATAATCGCGCGCAGGAGGGTGGATTTGCCCACCCCGTTGGGCCCGAGCACCGCCACGAACTCGCCCGGTTCCACCGTGACGTTGAGGTCTCGGAACAGGGGGTCGATGGCGGCGCGCTCGAGCCGCAACACAGGCGGCACTTAGACCACCAACATGAACGGGATGATGATGATCTTGAAGATCAACGCCAACGCTGTCGTGGCGTTGTAGCCACTCATGATGCGCGAGTCCGATGAGTTTTCCATCGCATACTGCAACACAGCTGGCTGGAGCAGGATACCTGCCATACCACCGTTTGCACGTGGCGCGGACTGGCCGATGAGGTAGGCGATGAGCAGGAAGCCACCACACCCGGCCAGCGCCGTTGCTGCGGACAGCACAATAGTCTTCAGACCACCCATGGTGAAGGCCGTCTCGACGAATGCCGGGCCGGAAGCCACACCGACGGCAGCAAGGAAGATCATGAGGCCGAACTGGCGCATCGTGTAGTTCGCAGTACGTGGCAGCTGCCAAGCGACGCGACCGGTGCGCTGCAGGGAACCCAGAATCAGGCCGGTGAACAGTGGGCCGGCTGCCGAACCCAGGGCGAACGAAGAACCGCCAGGAAGTGGGATCTCGACCAGGGCCATGAGGAAGCCGATAGCCAAGCCACCTGCGGTAGCAATCCAGTCCAGTTCGGAGAAAGACTGGATGGAGTCACCGAAGTACGCCTTGACGTCTTCTGCGCGGGAAGACGGGACGATCACCTGGACGGTATCGCCCAGCTCAACGTGGGTGTCGTCGGTAGCCAAGATCATGTCGTCACCACGGCGGATACGCAGTACCTGTGCGCGGTGATTCTTGTACAGCGGCAGGTTGCCCAGACGCTGGCCCGCAATGCTCTGGTTGGAGACGCTGAATTCCTGGACGGTCAGGTGGTTCGAGGTGCGCGCAGACATGGGGCCCAAGCGGCGGCCCACGTTCTTGATCAGCTTCGGCAGGGCAGCCTTGGTGGCGATGACCATGATGCGGTCACCCTTTTTCACCTTCGGATTATCGTTGACGATGCGGATCTCTTCGCCGCGCTGAATGGTGGCGACGCGGAACTGGTCGTCGAGTTCGTCGAGAAGCTTCTCCAGGTCGACGTCCTTGGTCACCGCCAGGCGGACCAGGCGCATGATCTTCTCGTCCGGGTTCTCCTGGTCGCGCTTTGCCTTCCAGTTGCGGCCGACGGTGAAAGCGACCAACAGGATCGCCACGAACACGCCGGTGGGGTAACCGATGGAGTAGCCGACGGCAGGGACATCAGAGCCGGTCTGCTCAGCAGCCAGCGACAGTGATGGGGTCGAGGTCAGCGCACCGGAGAACGCGCCCACTGCCAGTTCGCGGGACAATCCCAGGGGAACAGCCACAACGATCGCGGCGACTGCACCCATGACGATGGCAACCAGGGAACCGAGCATGAGGTCCCACTGTTCCTTGAAGTCTCTGATGAGGTTCTCGCCGGCTTCGAGGCCGACCATGTACACGAAGAGACCCAGGCCTAAGTCCTGGAGGAGGGGTAGGTAGTCGCCGGGGACTTCCACGAAGGCGCCGACGAAGAGGCCCATGAACAAGGCGCCGGCGGCACCGAACTTCACAGGCCCAAAAGGTATAGCACCGAAGATGGTGCCAATGGTGATGACGAGGAACATCACCAGGATGGTGTTCCCGTCAAGGAGATTGATTATTGCATCCACTATGCGCTCTATCTAGGAAAGGTCAGATAAGTACGAACGCATAAATTCTAGTCGCGGGCTGCAACGGCCTCAAAAGATGAGACGGCTTGTCCCAAGAACTCGGTGTAGGACACTCCCTCCTGCGGGGTTTCCGTAATGTCTACAACGGGGATGCCTTTGGCCCGGGCCGCGTCAGCGATTTTCTTGGTCACATCGGTTGCTGTCTGCGAGTTGTCGATGAGCACGTCAATCTCGCCGGCCTCGATGGCTGCTAAAAATGCGGCGATGCTTGCGGCGGTCGGCTCGGCCTCCTTGAGAGACTGCTCACGGTACGCATCTGGTGTGGATTCCACCATAGACGAGGCGCTGACCAGGTAATCCGCGATGGTGTGGGTCTGCGCTACCCGCAGCGCAGGCAGTGCAGCCAGGCGCTCCTTGATCTTTTCAAGCTTCTCGACGATCGCTGCCGCATCCGCCGCGCCACCTTTCTCGGTGACCGTGGACTCGATCTGGCGGGCGATGTCCTGTGCGGTGTCTGGGTCGTACCAGATGTGCTCGTTGACGATCTCGCCGTGCCCGTGGTCGTGGCTGTGCCCGTGGTCGTGTTCCCCGCCGTGCTCGTGCTCGTGGTCATGTTCGGTGAGGGGAAGCGGGTGGATGACGGTAGCGCCTTCTTCGAGTGAATCGTAGAGCCAGGCGTCGTAGCCACCGCCGTTGGCGAGGACGATGTCCGCCGCCCGCGCTTTCGCAATGTCGGTTGCGGACGGTTCAAAATGGTGCGGGTCGACTGAGCGGTCCGCGATAATGCTTTCAGTGTCCACGGTTTCGGGGTCCACGACTTCGTCGGCAAGCAATGCCCACGTTGCGGTGGAGGCGACGAGTGAGGGTGTGCCGTCGTTGGCAGTTTCTTGCGACGCGGAGCTGCAGGCGGTCAGCGTGAGGGACGCGGCGGCGAGGGTGGCTAGAGTGGTGCGGATTTTCATGAGGCCAAGCAAAGCACTAATGAAAACTCGTGTCAATATGAAAAGGTGTTGAAAACGCTATGCTGGGCCCATGCCCACGCCCCGCCCGCAGCGCACCACGCTCGCTGACCTCGCCCAAGCCCTGGGCGTTTCGCGCACGACGGTCTCCAACGCCTACAACCACCCCGACCAACTGAGCCCGGCGCTGCGAAAAAAAATCCTCGCCGAGGCTGCGCGCCGGGGCTACTCGGGGCCGGACCCCATGGCACGGTCGCTGCGGCAGGGCCGTACGGAATCCGTTGGTGTCGTGCTGACCGAGCATCTTTCCTACGCCTTCGAAGACGTGGCATCCGTGGATTTCATGGCCGGGCTCGCGGAATCCTCGCTGGGCACGGACCTGACCCTGACAATGATTCCGGTCGGCCCTGAGATGCCTGGCCGTAATCGCTCCGAGCTCATCGCGCGCGCCGCGGTGGACGGGTACATCGTGTACTCCGTGGCAGATGATGACCCAAACCTGGTCTCCGTACGTGAGCGCCACCTGCCCACGGTCATTTGTGGGCAGCCGAAAAATGTTCCTGACCTCCCTTTCGTGGGCATCGATGACTACCAGGCGATCCAGCCCGCAGCTCGCGCGCTCATCGACGCCGGCCACCGGAAGATCGGGATCCTTGCCATCCGCGTGGATACTGGAATGTCCTCGGGCTTCGTTGACCGCGCCTCCCTCGAGGCGGCGACCCTGCACATTCAGCGCGACCGGATCCAAGGCTGCCTCGACGTCTTCGCGGAAGCGGGCGTGCAAGACGTGCCGATCGTGACCCGCCGTATCAACGATCCCGCCAACGCTCGCGCCGCCGCTGCCGAGCTCCTCGAAGCACACCCCGACCTCACCGCGGTCGCGTGCACCACCGACTCCATGGCCTTCGGCGTGTTGACGTACGCGCGCGAGCACGGCTTACGCGTCCCCGAAGACCTGGCGATAACCGGTTTCGACGGCACTGCCCCCGCACTGGCTGCGGGGCTGACCACGATCATCCAGCCCAACCGCCGCAAGGGAGCGGTGGTGGGCAAGATGTTGGCTGGCCTGCTCCGGGGCGAAGAGCCGCAGAGCCGACACGTCCTCCTGCCGACCACGTTCCACGCCGGGCAGACCGTCTAGTCTATTCACGCAAGACCGTCCGGTCCGCGCGTGCTAGCATCGGGGCCCATGACGCAGACAAACATCATTGACCTCCTCGCCGAAACTCCAGACGACCTCGCCCAGCTCCGCCGCCAGCGCCCCGACGCGACGGCCAACGCCGAACGCAGCTTCGCCGCGCTCTTTGAACCCGAGGACCCCAAGGACCTGCCCGTCGCGTGGCGTTATGGCATCGCCCTGTTCGTCGCCGGTATTTCCTACCAGGACCGTGCAGCCGCGTTTTACGCAGATGTGCTTTCCGACGAAGCCTCCGACGACTTCATCGCCGGCGTCAAAACAGCCATCGCACGTGGTGCCTCCCGCGGGCCGTACGCTTCCGGCGACTTCGTCACCTTCGCCGAGCTGGGCGCCGAGCATGGCTTCGCGGATGCGTTTATCGCAGCCCTCGACTTTGCCCACCTGCTGACCTTCCACCCCAAGGACGCGACCCCTGCTGCCATCGGCCACCTCCAGGAATCTGGCCTTAGCGACGACGCCATCGTCAGCCTCGCACAACTTATTTCCTTCCTGGCTTTCCAGCTGCGCGTCGTCCACGGGTTGCGGGTCCTCGCAGGGCACGCGCCAGAGACGCCTGCAGCGCAGCGGGCGGGCGGCGCCGCCGACCCGGGCTGGAAGCCGGGGCCGCGTACCCTGCAGCCGGAGGTCGTGCACCCAGGTAAGTTTGTGAACCACTCGCTGGGTTGGAAGCCGTGGCTCGCGGACCTACCGAAGGAGGAATTCACCGACGTCCACCGCGACGCCCTCATCAAAGAAGAGCGCATCGGCAGCGAATACTTCCGCCTCCTAGCGCGCGACCCCGCCGCCCTGAAGGCGCGCACCTTGACCGACCTGGATATTTTCTACAACACCGACGGCGGGTTGGGCCGCGCGGAACGCGAACTCGCCGCCACCGTTGTGTCCCGGTACAACGGGTGCGAATACTGCGCCTCCGTGCACCAGGCCCGCACGAAGGAAGAAGGCGGCGACGCCACAATCGTGGACACTCTCCTCGAGGAAGGCGTGGCCGCGGATTTGGGCTCCCCGCTCTGGAACGCGCTTCGCGACGCCGCTCTCGCCCTGACCAGCACTCCCTTCGAATTTGGCGCCCACCACGTGGACGCCTTGCGGGGTGCCGGAGTCAGCGAGCTCGGCATTATTGACGCGATCAACTCTTCTGCGTTCTTCAACTGGGCCAACCGCCTGATGCTGACGCTGGGCACCCCCGATGTGCCCAAGCGCTTCCGCTAAACGCGGGTTGCGTTAAACCGCGCTTCGGCCAGGTATTCCAAAGCGTGGCCGACCTCGGAAATTCCTGCCACCGTACGGTTCGCGGCCGTTTCCGCGCGGCCTACCTTGACGCCAATATTCGGTTCGGCAAGTACGGCGAAGGCGGTTTCGTCGGTGGTGTCGTCGCCGAGGAAAAGCGTTGCATCGGGCGTAGTCGCGGCCATAAACTCCCGCAACCACGATCCCTTAGTGGCGGTGGCCACGGACAGTTCGATGACGGCCTTGCCCTCGTGGACTCCGATACCCGGAATCTGGGCGCCGGCAGTCAGCGCGGCGTTGGCCATATCTGCGGCGAGTGCCCGGTCGCCGACCGCGCGCGTGTGTAGCACCCGCTGGAACGGTTTCCGCTCCACGAAGGAACCCTCCGCGCGGGCAGCAATCCTGGTGAGCTCGTCGTCGGCGGCGTCGAGGGCGGCGCGTTGGGCGTCGTTAAGCAAGATGGGCGCACCCTCGGGCTCAGCGCCGTGCGAGCCCACGCGCAATACGGGGGAGCGCAGCGGGCAGACCACGTCTAACTGCTCCAGTGAGCGGCCGGAGAGAATGCCGGCCGTCGTACGCGGGAGTGTGGCCAGCCTGCCCAGGGCCTGCACGCCGGCCTCGTTGACGGGCACATTCATCGGTTCGGTGCTGAAACCGGCGAGGGTGCCGTCGAAATCGGAAATCACCAGCAGGTTATCCACCTGGGCGAGTGCGTCAAGATCGGCGTGCGTCAACGGGCTGGGCATGCGGCTCCTCTTATTTGTCTTCGGTGATGACCGCCGCGATAGCCGGGACCAGCGCCTCATTGAACACCGACGGGATGATCTCTTCCGCCGAAGGCGTAGTCACCGCAGCCGCGACGACCTCTGCAGCAGCAATCTTATGTGCATCCGTAATCATGCGCACCCGATTATCCAAGGCGCCACGGAAAATACCCGGGAAGACGATCGCGTTATTGACCTGGTTCGGGAAGTCGCTGCGTCCCGTCGCAACAACGGCAGCCCCGGCCGCGTGCGCCTCATCCGGCATGATCTCCGGGGTCGGGTTCGCCAGCGCAAACACGATCGGGTCCTGTGCCATCGAACGAATCATGTCCTGGGTCAGCAGGCCAGGGCGCGAAATCCCGATCACCGCGTCGGCACCATTGAGGGCCTCCTCCAGAGTGCGCGCATCCGAGTTGTGGAGCCCGGCCAACTCCTGCTTCACCGGCGACAGCCCCTCGCGACCCTCGTGGATCACGCCACGCGAGTCCACCACGATGATTTCCGGCGCAGCGTATTTGTGGATCAGCTTCGCGATGGCCGTACCCGCCGCCCCCGCGCCAATCAAAACGATGCGCATGTTACCCATATCGCGCCCGGTCAGCTTCGCGGCATTAATCAGACCCGCCAACGCAACAACAGCGGTCCCGTGCTGGTCATCGTGGAACACGGGAATGTCCAGCTTTTCCTTCAGGCGTTCCTCCACCTCAAAGCACAGTGGCGCAGCAATATCCTCTAAGTTGATGGCCCCAAAACTTGGCGCGATCGCGGTCACTGCGTCCACGATTTCGTCGGCAGTGTGCACATCTAGGACGATGGGGACGGCATCCACGTTCGCGAAGTGCTTAAACAGCAGCCCCTTGCCCTCCATGACGGGCATCGCCGCACGCGGGCCAACGTTGCCCAGGCCCAGCACCGCCGAACCATCGCTGACCACACCGACCAGGTTGTTGACCCAGGTGTAATCGCGCATCTTCTCCGGGTGGGCGGCAATCTCATTGCTCACCGCGGCCACACCAGGCGAGTAGTAATAGGTGAGCTTCTCGACGCCCAAGTCCGGGTCACGAACCTCCGTGCGTAGCTTGCCACCAAACTTTTGGTGTAATTCCAGTGCATGTTTCGTATAAGTCATAGAGGAACAGTAGCACGGGGAAACAACGCTTCGCCGACCTTTGGGATAGTATGAACGTACTGTTTGACCTGCGTGTTTAGGAAACCAAGCGAATTATTGGAGAATCAACCGACCCGTCATCGCGGATCAGGGAGAGTTCTGTGTCCGAGACGTGTCGCATCCGGTAGGGGCCGTCGAGAAGCGTGGAAAGCTGCCCGTGCACATAGGCACGCCCGCCCTCGCACGGTTCCGTTTCGGTGATGGTGACCTGCTCAAAGGTCACACTATCCGCGTTCTTGGCGGTGGCGGATTGTCCATCCCGGCTAAATGTCACCGAGCCCTGGATTGGCCCGCACCCCGAGTCGCCTGACACGGTGCCGTCGCCGAATGCGAGCACTGCCCGGCCCGCCGCGTCGCGGGGGAGCGCGCCGGGTTCATCAGCGGACATGAAGATGCCTGCCACTTGCCAGGTAGGGCCCGAAACGGGGGTAGTTTCGGGGGTGGCGCATCCGGCAATGAGGAGTGCGCCGGCAGCGCAGAGTGTAAATAGTGGGCGCACGTTAAGCCTTCCGAAGCGCGGTGAGGAACGCGTCGGCCCACCGGTTAACATCATGTTCCTGGACCTGATTGTGCATCGTGAGCATGCGCTCCTTTGCCTCCTCAGGGTTGTGGTGAACGTCCATGACCGCCTGTCGCAGACTGCGTTTCAAACCCTCCAGGTCGAACGGGTTGCACAGGTAAGCCTGGTTAAGTTCCACGGCAGCGCCCGCGAATTCGGAAAGCACCAGGGCACCGCTTCCCGACGGGTGCGCCGCCACATATTCCTTAGCCACCAAATTCATGCCGTCCTTCAGTGGTGTGACCAACATGATGTCGGCGGCCTTGTACATGACGGCGAGCGCATTCTTGGGGAAGGAGCGGTGGAAATACTCCACCACCGGGCGGCCAAGCTCAGCGAACTTACCGTTGATCCGGCCCACAGCCTGTTCCACCTCAGCGCGAGTCTCGCGGTAATTGTCAATGCGCTCCCGCGAAGGCGTCGCCACCTGTAGGAGGACAGTGCGCCCCGGCAAGGCGTCGGAGGCAAGCAGCTCCTCGTACGCGCGCAGGCGCTGCAAAATGCCCTTCGTGTAATCCAGGCGGTCCACGCCCAAAATGAGGGTGTCCGGGTTGCCGAGCTTCTTGCGCAGGTGCTTGACGTCCTCGGGTGATGGCAGGGATACGGAATCAACGTCGATAGAAATCGGGAAGGCGCCTACCCCGACCTCGTGCCCGTCCGGGCAAATAATCTTCGCCGACGATTCACGCACACTGACCGCGCCCTCAACCTCAGTATCTTTCAGGCTGGCGGCGACGTCGAGGAAGTTCGTGGCGTCCTGCTCCAAATGGAAGCCGATGAGGTCGGCGCCCAAGAGGCCACGGGTCAGTTCGTCACGCCACGGTAGCTGGCGGTAGAGGTCCCCCGATGGGAACGGGATGTGCAAGAAGAAGCCGATTGTCAGGTCCGGGCGCAGTTGCCGCAAAATACCGGGCACCAGCTGTAACTGGTAATCCTGCACCCACACCGTGGCGCCTTCGGCGGCCACGTGGGCGACAGTCTCCGCAAACTTTAAGTTCACTTCGCGGTACATCGCCCACCACTCGCGGCGATACGTCGGCGTGACGATCAGGTCGTGGTAGAGGGGCCACAGGGTGGCGTTGGAAAAGCCTTCATAGAAGTTCTCGTATTCCGCCGCCGTGAGCTCGATCGGGTACAACAAAACCCCCTCATCCGTGCGGAACGAATCAAGGGGTTGATCGGCGATACCCGGCCAGCCAACCCAGCAACCCTGCTGGGATTCCAACACGGGAGAAAGGGCGGTAACCAAACCGCCCGGGCTGGGTTCCATGGTGATGTTGCCATCAGGTTCGGTGTGCACATCAACCGGAAGCCGGTTGGCCACCACGATGAAATTGTTTTGAGTGTGATCAGCCGATGTGGAAACCATGCCTCTAGTCTAGCTAGATTTCTTGATGGTTTTCTTTGTTGACTTCTTCGTGGACTTCTTGGTGGCTTTCTTTGTCGACTTCTTCGTAGCCTTCTTGGTGGTCTTCTTCGTAGACTTTTTGGTTGACTTCTTGGTCGACTTCTTTGTGGTCTTCTTCGCCGGCTTCTTTGGTGTGCCGTCAGGTTCCACATCGAATTCTTCAGCAACGCGGCTAAAGACTAAGCCCTCCGGCTCCACGCCCAGCATGGACATCAGAATGGCGCCGTCGAGCTGGTCCTCTGCGTAGGTAGCCACAATCCGGCGAGCAGCGTGGGCGGTTTCGGCCTCGAGCTGTTGAATGGTCTCCGGGCTTGGGCGGGATTCAGAGATCTTGGGCGGCACAAATCCTCCTGGAACGTAAACCTAAAATGAAAAGACAGTACAGGCCAAATATTATACGCCACTACCAGGTTTCCGGTTGCGGCGGCTCTTAGCGCGCAAGAAGCTGAAGCTTGCTCGGTTCGTAGAACGGAAGGTGCGGTACGGATTGAAACGTTGTGGTCTGCGCAGGCGCCGGGCGGTCCATTCGCCAAGCACCACGCCCGCAGCGAGCCCACAGGCAATGGCCAGCGCGGTGGCGATGTTGGTAAAACCCAGCAGCATCTGCTCTGACAGTGCGGCGTACATGCCGCGGTATACGGACAGGCCAGGTAGCAGTGGGGTAATGCCGGAAATCGCGGTAATCAGCGGCGGGATCTTGAAGCGACGGGAGAGCAGACCGCCGGTGATACCAATCATGATGGCGGCCAGCGTCGACGCCAGCACCGGGCCGATGCCCAGGGAATTGACGGTCCAGTAGTACACCAGCGCGCCACCTGTTGCTGCCACGCCAGAGAGCAGGATCGCGGGACGTTCTGCGTACGACGCAAACGCGAAGCCCATCGTGGCAATCGAACCGAAGAGCACACGCATCGCAATCGTTGCATTGTTTGGGCCAGCCACACTTTCTAGCGGTGGCATGGTGATTCCCATGAGCTCAGACATCTGTAGGCCGATACCTACGCCGGCCACGATCGCGCCGGTAAACAGGATGGTCTCAAAGAAGTGGGCACTCGCCGTCACGGGCGCACCCATGATTCCGTCCTGCAATGACTGGACCAACGTCAACCCTGCGAGCAGGACGACGATGCACGACGCCACAATCTGGCTCGGTCTGATCTCCACTGACAGATTCATGGCACCCAGATACGCCAGAGCGGCAGGGATTGTCGCGATGATCCCGCCAAACACGGCCTGGTAGAAGTAGGGCAACCCGTTGCGGGAGAGGAAAATGTTTACGCCCATAATCATCATGGCCGTCGTGAAAGCAATAATTCCCATCAGCCACGTGCCACCAAGCATGATGGCAACCGCGCCGCCCATGATTCCCCACCCCCAGATCGCGGTGCGGGCCCGGTACAGGGGAGGGGAAATCTCCAGCTTATTCAGCTCCCGCTCGGCTTCTGCCGGCGACGTTTCACCCGACTGAATCGAACGAATCAGCCGGTCCACGCGCGCGAGTCGGGAGAAGTCGGTGGTCATGCTGTTCACCACACGAAAGACCGTCACCGGATGCCGTGATTGCGTTCCGACGTGCGCAAACAGCGTGATGTTGTTGACAGTAATATCCACGTGACACCACACCAACCCATAGGCCGCGGTCACGGCATGGATCTGAGTGCGTGTATCCCTATTCGACGTTCCCGACGAGAGCAGGATGTCTCCAATCCGAGCGGCAATATCCATCACGCCCAACACCTGCGCAGGGTCGGTGAGATCCACCGGCGCGAATGGTGACGGCGGCGGGGCTGCCTGCGCGGCGTCAATTGTGGCAATGTGCTCTGGGTTTGTGCGCCACTGTCTAAACCGCTCGAGGAGGGAGAACTTCACGCCGGGCTACTTTAGCCCCCTTTTGGTAAAAATGCAGAAGAGTACTGTACTATGAGAACCCGTTGCTGGAGTGGCGCAATTGGTAGCGCAACGCACTTGTAATGCGTAGGTTGCGAGTTCAAGTCTCGTCTCCAGCCCCAAAACCCCAGGTAGTGAGGTTAAAGCCCCACCGCCTGGGGTTAAATTTTGGCCAAAGTCAACGGGTTAGGGTTAAGTAAAGAAAAAGTGTTCCTCCACTCCTAGTTTTCCCGGCCTTACAAGCTCAAAATAGGTGTCTATAGTTCCCAGTCGGCTAAAAACGATTCACATCTTGGCGCCGGTGATCGTACACTGCGCACCCTCGGAAGGCGTAGGGGATTGGCAGTGATATGAAAAAGACATTCTGTGGCCGTCCGGAAAAATTCACCTGGGGGTTTAAGGTAGGCTAACTGGCAAAATGTCTTTTTTGTGTCACTCGCTGCAATCTACATATAGCCGAGATGCGCCTGCGTGACGATCACATGGAAAAGCCAGTTCGCAAGACAAATCCCACTGTGGTCGGATGCGCTTTTCTTTGCTTAACTCAAATGGGTCGCCAAAAACAGTCGCCTAAGTAGACCAAAAACGGTGTGACGGTTCCGGGGTAGCGGTGTAAAAAACCGATCGCACGCACCGTGTCTTGTGTGGCACTCTGATATCCCTGGTTGATGGTGCGGAAAGTCGGGGAAGCATGGAAATCAAGGATTTTAAACACACGTCTTGGCGCGTGGCGGTTTCGTCCCTGCTCCACGAAAGGCGAGTATGGGGCGCGCTGCAGCACGGCAAAAGTGTGATTTCACCGGCAATATCGGATGGTTGTCCCGTTTTGGGCGTATAAGTGGATGATAAGACCTTTAACGATACGCACCAGAAAGGTGGAGACATGGCGCAGACATTTGCGGAAGTCCTCATCAAGAAACTCGAAAAGCAAGGCGTCAAGCGCATTTACGGCGTAGTTGGCGACTCGCTGAACCCCATTACCGACGCCCTGCGTGACTCCTCTATTGAGTGGGTCCACGTTCGCAACGAAGAAGCCGCGGCTTTTGCAGCAGGCGCAGAATCCCTAATTACCGGTGAACTGGCAGTGTGTGCAGCATCCTGTGGCCCGGGCAACACGCACCTGATTCAGGGCCTCTACGATTCGCACCGCAACGGCGCGAAGGTGCTTGCGATTGCTAGCCACATCCCGGCAAACCAGATCGGTTCCAACTTCTTCCAGGAAACCCACCCGGAGAAGATTTTCCAGGAGTGCTCCGGCTACTGCGAAATGGCTAACTCCGGTGACCAGGGCGTGGCTATTTTGCACCACGCCCTGCAGTCCACGCTTTCCGGCCATGGCGTATCTGTCCTGGTTATCCCAGGCGACGTTTCCCAGCAGGAAGTCAGCTCCGACCTGTTCGTCGACTCCGTCATCGCTGCTGGCAAGCCGGTCGTTTACCCGGATCCAACCGAGGCTGCACGCTTGGCGCAGGCTATTAACGACGCCAAGACCGTCACCCTCTTCTGCGGCGCGGGCGTCAAGAATGCTCGCGAGCAGGTGCTCGCATTAGCGGAGAAGATTAAGTCGCCCATCGGCCACGCCTTCGGTGGCAAGATGTACATCCAGTACGACAATCCCTTTGACGTCGGCATGTCCGGGCTCCTGGGTTACGGTGCGTGCTCGAACGCGATGCGTGATGCGGACCTACTCATCCTCATCGGCACGGACTTCCCGTACACGGACTTCCTGCCGTCTGGCAACGTCGCACAGATCGATATTGACGGTTCGCGCATCGGCCACCACACCACGATCCACTACCCAGTCATCGGCGACGCGGCTGCGGTGATTGAAAATATCCTCCCCGCGGTGGAGGAGAAGAAGGATCGCTCCTTCCTGGACAAGCAGCTGAAGGACCACGCTGACCTGCTGGAAAACGTCGTCGAGTCCTACACCACCGGTGTGGAAAACAAGACTCCGATTCACCCGGAATACGCGGCATCGGTCATCGACAACCTGGCTGCCGACGACGCCATCTTCACCGTCGACACCGGCATGTGCAACGTGTGGGCAGCCCGCTACATCACTCCGAACGGCAAGCGTGAGGAAATTGGTTCCTTCCGCCACGGCACCATGGCAAACGCCCTGCCCCACGCAATTGGCGCGCAGGCTGCCGCACCGGACCGCCAGGTCATCTCCTTCAACGGCGACGGCGGGCTGGGCATGCTGCTGGGCGAGTTACTCACCGTGAAGCTGCACCAGCTGCCGGTCAAGATGATGGTGTTCAACAACTCTTCGCTGGGCATGGTCAAGCTGGAGATGCTGGTTGCGGGTATGCCGGAATTTGGCACCGATCACGAGCACGTCAACTTTGCCGCGATCGCGGAGGCTATCGGGATCAAGGCAATCCGTATTGAGGACCCGAAGGATGTCAAGAGCGGCATCGCTGAGGCTTTGGCGTACGACGGCCCCGTGCTCGTCGACATCGTCACCGACCCGAACGCGCTGTCCATCCCGCCAGAAATCACCTGGGAGATGCTGATTGGCTTCTCGAAGGCCGCGACGCGCACCGTCTTCGGCGGCGGCATCGGCAACATGATCAACCTGGCTCGGGCTAACCTCCGCAACATCCCGACCAGCACCAAGCAGTTCTAGACACTCTCACAGGATTCGTTCAGTAAAGGTAGAGTGAATCTCCAGAGCGGGCGGGCACAGTAGGAATAAATATACGTAGCCTGCTAGCGCCTACCCGGCGAGGAGAAAAGGAAATGGACACCGTGAACGAATCCAGCAACGCAATCAAGGTTCTTGTCGTCGATGACGAACCTAACATCGTAGAACTGCTGGTCGTCGGACTGAAATTCCAGGGCTTCGACGTGCGCTCCGCCACCAACGGCGAAGAGGGCCTCGAGGTTGCCCGTGAATTTCAGCCCGACGCTTTTATCCTCGACGTCATGACGCCAGGTATGGATGGCTTTGAACTCCTGCCTAAGTTGCGTGCCGAGGGCCTCTCCGGCCCCGTGCTCTACCTCACCGCCAAGGATGCGGTGGACAACCGCATTCACGGCCTGACCATTGGCGCCGACGATTACGTCACCAAGCCGTTCTCCCTCGAAGAAGTCATTACCCGCCTGCGCGTTATCCTGCGCCGCGGTCACGTCGACGATTCGAAGCCTTCGGATCCCACCATCACGTACGCGGATCTGACGCTTAACGACGACACCCACGAGGTCACCAAAGCAGGCCAGATTGTGGACCTCTCTCCCACGGAGTTCAACCTGCTGCGTTACCTCATGCTCAACGCTGAGGTGGTGCTCTCGAAGGCGAAGATTCTGGACAACGTGTGGCACTACGACTTCGGCGGCGACGGAAACGTCGTCGAGTCCTACATTTCTTACCTGCGCCGCAAGGTAGACACCGGCGAGCAGCCACTTATCCACACTGTTCGTGGTGTGGGTTACGTACTGCGCACGCCACGCCAGTAACGGCCTTATGAATAACGGCAATTCGTGGGGGCTAGCACCCCAAACCACCTGGGTCAGGGGCGTGCCACTGCGCGTGTGGCTGGTCTTTGTCATGGTGGTTATGTCCGGCCTGGGTCTGGTTGTCTCCTCTGTCGCGGTTGCTTCCGTGATGCGCGAAGTGGTGTACAGCCGTGTGGATACCGAGCTGAAAAATTCCCTCGACGGCTGGGCAAGTAGTTCGGAACTCTTCCGCAACAACGCACAGGGGTCGCGCCCGCCCAAAGACTATGTGGTCATTAAAGAGTTTGCCGACGGTTCTGCCGCAGTATTTAACGGTGGGGAGGGGCTGCCTGATGCCCAGGAGATTGGGCTGGACGGCCAACTTCACACTGTCCCCTCCGACCCGGAGAGTGAAAATCCGACACAACGCTGGCGAGCCATTGGTGTGCAGAACGAAGGCACCACAACAATCGTGGCCAAGTCCCTGTCCCGGGAGGACGGCATTCTCAACCAGCTGCACGCCATGCAGATGGTGATCTCACTCATTGTGCTCGTGCTGCTGGGCCTGTGCGCATACTTTTTTATCTACCAGGCACTGCGCCCCCTGCGTGAGGTGGAACATACCGCCGGCGTTATCGCTAAAGGTGACCTCAACCGGCGCGTCCCGCAATGGCCCATCAACACTGAGGTCGGGCAGTTGGCCTATGCCGTCAATTCCATGATTACCCGCCTGCAGGGCAGCATCGAGGAGTCGCAGCGCAAGGAGGAGCAGATGCGACGCTTCGTCGGTGACGCATCGCACGAGCTGCGCACCCCGCTGACCAGCATTAGCGGTTATACCGAGTTGTATCGGTCCGGGGCAACCCAAGACGCCGAATGGGTCTTCGGGAAAATCACCGCCGAATCTAAACGCATGAACCTGCTCGTGGAAGACCTGCTTGCGCTCACGCGCGCTGAAGGCCAGCGGTTGGAATGGAAGCACGTTGACATGCTAGAAACCACGCTGTCCGTGGTTGCCTCGGCGAAGGCCGCGTTCGCGGACCGCCAGATTGAAGTGCAGAACGACACGGACGATCTGCCCATGGTCAAAGGCGACGTGGCACGGTTGCACCAAGTACTCCTGAACTTAGTAACCAATGCGTTCCGGCACGCCGGCCCGGATGCTAAAGTCACGCTGCGGCTGAGCTTCTACCAGCCGTCGATTAGCTTGAATAATGACAAGCCGGACCAGGTCATCATCGAGGTTATTGACGATGGAATCGGTATGTCCGCCCAGGATGCTTCTCACATTTTTGAACGCTTCTACCGCGCCGATACATCCCGTTCGCGTGAATCCGGTGGTTCGGGCTTGGGTCTGGCCATCGTGAAGTCCCTGGTTGAGCAGCACGGAGGAACCATCGAGGTTGCCACTGCGCCGGGGGAGGGGTCCACGTTTAGGATCGCGTTGCCGCGAGTAAGCGGGTAATCAACCGGGTTTGCAGGGTGAGTTGCTCGTGACGCACACCCCGAATCCGGATGAGTTCGCAGCGGTCGCCCAACTCCGGGCGTAAGTCCGAGGACCAGGCGGGCACGATAAAGTCGGCGCTACTGACTACGGAGAGGACGTCGACGTCGGGGGCAAAAGCGTACGGTTCGTCGCCGAGTATGCCCGTCATGGCCGGGCCCACCATCCGTGCCATCAGCGGTCGTAACCGGCGCAACGTGGAGCGGCCCTTAAAACACGCGCCCAGGCCGATGATGTGCGCCACCGGGAGGTCCATGGCCGCGCGAACGGCGAACAGGCCGCCCAAAGAGTGAGCCACAATATCAATATCGCCGGTCGGGGAGTCCGCCACCGCGTCCTCGAGGGTTGGGCGCAGCTCAGTGTAGGAAGCCGGGATGAGATTCGTGCCCCGATTCCCGTAGGCGGGGGCGTAGACGGTGCGGTCGTGGGCGTCGGCAAGCACAGAAAGGGTGCGGGAAAAATTGCCCGGATCGCCCCACACCCCGTGGAGGAAGACGACGGGGCGCACGCCCGTGGTCAGAGACACGTCCGGCCCGGGCAGTACGGGGACTGCGCCGAGCCGGGGAATAAGCCGTGGGGGTATCAGAGGGGGTAGCCATCCTCGTTGGTTCCCAGGGCCTCGCGGATCAGGCGGGCGGCCTCATCCATCTTCTCCGGGTCGGTGCTATCCGCGGCCATGGCGGTGGACAGGTTGTAGCCCGACATGTCGTGGGCGGGGAAGATGTGAATGTGGGTGTGGGGGACCTCAAAACCGGCGATGAGGTAGCCGGCACGTGGGGCGTCGAAAGCACTGGTCACGGCGCGGCCCACGGCCTGAGCGACCTCGTTGAGCGCCACCCAAATCTCTGGGTCCAGCTCCGTCCACTTATCTACCTCTGCGACGGGAACCACCAAAACGTGGCCGTATGCGACGGGTTCGATGGACAAGAAAGCCACCACGTCCTCATCGCGGTACACGAATCGGCCCGGCAATTCGCCCTGAATAATCTTGGTAAAGACGCTACTCATGGTGTCTACCTTAGCCCGTGTTCTATCATCATTGCTATGCGAATTCTGGTGGTCGGCGCCGGCGGGCGCGAACATGCCCTTTTATTAGCTTTGAGTCACGATACGTCGGTCACGGAATTACACGTGGCCCCCGGAAACCCCGGCATGGCAGGCATCGCCACCGTGCACCCGGTTGCCGTCGATGACCTGGATGGCCAAGTTGCCCTGGCCCGCGAGGTCGCGGATCTTGTGGTCATCGGCCCTGAAATTCCCCTGGTCTTGGGGCTTGCGGACAAGCTTCGTCAGGCCGGTATTGCGGTGTTTGGGCCGTCGGCAAGCGCAGCCCAGTTGGAGGGCTCGAAGGAGTTTGCCAAGGACATCATGGCCGCTGCGGGGGTGCGCACGGCGCGCGCTTCGGTGGTGCAGCCGGGCGGGGACCCCGAGGAGATTATCGACGATTTCGGCCCCACCTGGGTCGTGAAAGATGATGGCCTGGCCGCAGGTAAGGGCGTGGTGGTCACCCCCGACCGCGCCGCTGCCCTCGAGCACGCGCGCGCAGTCTTGGCCTCCGGGAATCCGGTGCTCTTCGAGGAATTCCTGCCCGGACCGGAGGTCTCCCTCTTCGCTCTTGTCGACGGCGAAACCGTGGTCCCCCTCATCCCCGCGCAAGATCATAAGCGCGTGGGCGACGGCGATTCCGGGCCGAACACCGGCGGTATGGGCGCGTACGCGCCGCTGCCGTGGCTGGACGAACTAGACCCAGACGCCGTGGCCCGCATCGTGCGCGAGGTCTGCGAACCCGTCGCCACAGAGATGGCACGCCGCGGCAACCCGTACTCCGGTCTGATGTACGCCGGCCTGGCGTGGGGCCCCGACGGGCCTGCGGTTATTGAGTTCAACGCCCGCTTTGGCGATCCGGAAACCCAGGCCGTGCTTGCTTTGCTGGAATCCCCGCTAGGCCAGACGCTGGCCGCGGTGGCCAACGGCACGCTGGCAGAGCTTCCGCCCCTGAAGTGGAAGCAGGGGGCCGCAATCACGGTCGTGCTGGCAGCCGCCGGCTACCCGGGCACCGTCAACCAGGGCGATCCGATCACGGGTATCCCGGAATACCACGAAGGTGCGGACGCGTACGTCCTCCATGCAGGCACCGGCGCGCACCCTGACGGCACGTTCGTCTCCGCAGGCGGGCGCGTGCTCAACGTGGTCGGCGTCGGGGCAGACCTCCACGAGGCCCGCGCGAAAGCCTACGAACTACTCGAACAGATTGAACTGGAAGGCTCCCACTACCGCACCGACATCGGTGCACAGGGCCTGAAGTAAAAGAACATGCACGCCTGGCACCGCGCCTGGCGTGCGCTTTACGTTTTCATCCCGCTATTGCTCAAAGAGGTACTTTTATGAACAAGCCACAGATCGCCAACGTCCTAGCCTCGCGCTACGCATCACCTGAGATCGCCACCATTTGGGACGCACAGCACAAGATCGTCGCCGAACGCCAGCTCTGGATCGCCGTCATGCAGGCTCAGAAAGACCTGGGCGTGGACATCCCCGCAGAGGCAATCAGTGCCTACGAAGCTGTGGTGGACCAGGTGGACCTGGAGTCGATTGCGCGTCGTGAAGCAGTGACCCGACACGACGTGAAGGCCCGCATCGAGGAATTCAATGCGCTAGCCGGCTACGAACACATTCACAAGGGTATGACCAGCCGCGACCTCACCGAAAACGTCGAGCAGCTGCAGATTTACCGCTCCCTGGAAATCGTGCGCGACAAGGCAATCGCCGTCGCCGTCCAGATCGGCCGCCGTGCTGAGCAGTACCGCAACCAGGTCATGGCGGGCCGCTCCCACAACGTGGCCGCGCAGGCCACCACGCTGGGCAAGCGCTTCGCCTCGGCCGGTGACGAACTGCTGGTCGCCATCGAGCGCGCCACCGAACTGCTCGGACGCTACCCACTACGCGGCATCAAGGGCCCGATGGGAACCTCCCAGGACATGCTCGACCTGCTCGGCGGCGACCCCCAGAAACTGGCGTCCCTGGAGCACCGCGTCGCCGAATACTTGGGCTTTGGCCGCATCTTCGACTCCGTCGGCCAGGTCTACCCACGCTCCCTGGACTTCGACGCGCTCTCCGCGCTGGTGCAGCTCGGCGCCGGGCCTTCTTCCTTAGCGACGACCATCCGGCTCATGGCCGGCAACGAGACCGTCACCGAAGGCTTCAAGGAGGGCCAGGTTGGTTCTTCGGCTATGCCGCACAAGATGAACGCGCGCTCCTGCGAGCGCGTCGGCGGCTTCCAAGTTATCCTGCGTGGCTACCTGACCATGGCCGCTGACCTGTCCGGCCAGCAATGGAACGAAGGCGACGTCTTCTGTTCCGTGGTCCGGCGCGTAGCCTTGCCGGATGCGTTCTTTGCTATCGACGGCATGCTGGAAACCATGCTGACTGTACTCAAGGAGTTCGGCGCATTCCCCGCAATGCTGGACCGCGAACTGGAACGCTACCTGCCATTCCTGGCGACCACCCGCATCCTCATGGCGGCCGTGCGCGCCGGGGTGGGCCGCGAGACCGCACACGAGGTCATCAAGGAAAACGCGGTGGCCATGGCCCTGGATATGCGCGAAAACGGCGCGGAGCAGAACCTGGTCGAGCGCCTGGCTGCCGACGACCGCCTGCCACTAGATAAGGCTGCCCTGGAAGAGGCGCTCGCGGACCGTCACGCCTTCATCGGCGCTGCCGGCGACCAGGTAGACCGCGTGCTGGCGCGCATCAGCGAACTTGCCGACGCACGCTCCGAAGCCGCGGCCTACACGGGTCAGGAAATCCTGTAAGGGGAGTGGGCCACGATTACTGGGACACCGCGGTGTTCCAGTACTTCGCTTTCCACCTGGTAGACCTCTCGCAGGGTCTCCGGGGTAAGAACATCGCGAGGATGTCCTGAGCACGTGACCGCCCCGCCATGCATCACGATGAGCGAATCGCAAAAACGGGCCGCCAAGTTCATGTCGTGCAACGACACCATAGCCACGGAGCCCTCTGCGTGGACGCGCTCCCGGATTTTCTCCAGGATGAACAACTGCCGGTGCAGGTCCAGGGCCGAGGTGGGTTCGTCGAGAAGCATGAGCTTCGGGCGGCCCACCAGCATCTGCGCCACAGCAATAATCTGGCGCTGTCCACCAGACAACTCGCCCAGATAACGCTGGGCAACGTGCCCCACGCCCAACTCGGTGAGCGTGCGCGCGGTGGCCTCCAGGGGGTCGCCATCCACGGCACGGCGGGCTGACACCAGCACCGTTTCCAACGCCGTCAGCGACGCCGTGCCCGGCAACTCCTGGGGCACGTACCCAATGTCGGTGCGGGCGGTGATCGGATGGCCGTCGGCAAGCACCGAGAAACTCCCGGAGATTGCCGGCAACACGCCAGCCAGAGTTTTGAGCAACGTGGTCTTGCCGGAGCCGTTCGGGCCCAGCAGCCCGACGCAGCCGGAGAGGCCCGAAGCGGTCAGGCTTTCGACGATCGTACGGGAACCATAACCGGTGCTCAGGCCCTCTAAGTTGAGCTCAACGCTTACCACAGCGCCCTCCTCTTAGTCAGGATGACGCCGATAAAGAACGGCACGCCCACGATTGCCGTGACGATGCCGATGGGGATCGCGATCCCGGGGCGAATCATCAGGCTGACAGCGTGCGAACAACACACCATCACCGCGCCGGCCGCCATCGAGGCGGGCAGGAAGAACCGCTGATCCTCACCCACTAACATGCGCGCCACGTGCGGACCCACCAGGCCAACGAAACCGATGATTCCGCAAAATGCGACCGTCGTCGCCGCGACGATCGACACCACGATGAGAACCACGATGCGCAACCGGTTGACGTTGACGCCCAAGGCGGCGGCGCGGGCGTCGCCAAGCCTTAAAGCCGTCAAGCGCCAGGACAAGGCAACGAACACGGGGACCGACGCGGCAATCACCGCTGCCAGGATCGCGTTCGCCATCCAGTTCGCGCGGGTCAGCGAGCCCATCGACCAGAACACAATCTGGCTGAGCGCCTCGGTGGACGCCCGGTACTTCATGAGCGCAAGGAGTGCCTGGAACAGAAAGACCAGCGCGATCCCCAAAAGGATCATGGTCTCCGCACTGGCGCCCCGGAAGACTGACGCGCCGACGATAACTGCGGTGGCAATCATCGCGGACAGCCACGCCATCAACGCGATGTTCGCCTGCGGATTAGGCAGAAAGTCCCACCCGGCCACAATCGATGCCGCACTACCGAATGCTGCCGCGGCGGACACGCCCAGTGTAAAAGGCTCCGCCAGCGGGTTGGACAGGATGGTTTGCATCTGCGCGCCAGCAAGGGCCAAACCCATGCCGATGAGAACCGCCATCACCGCCATCGGGAGGCGCAGATCCCACAGTACGACCCGCGTTTCAGCATCAAGTGTGCTGGGGCGGATGAGACCCATGAGGACGTCGCCAAGCGGAATGGTGATCGCGCCGACTGCAGCGGCGACCAGGAAGGACAGCACAGCGGCGACGATCAGCACGGCAATGATGAGCAGCCGCTTGCGGACTACCGTGCGGTGGCCGGCAATAAGATCGGCTACTTGCTGCTGGTTACCCGACATTATTTGGTGTACGTGGCAAAGAAGGAGCCATCAGGTTCGATAGGAACCCACTTATCGTGGGCATCCTTCCACAGGGCCTCAACATCCAGGTCAGCGAATTCCTCAGGGTGCAGCCACTGCGCGATCTGAGCCATCGCGATGTAGTTCAGCGGGGAATTGTAGAACTGGTGCCAGATGGCGTGGAGGTTGCCATCCTTCGGAGCATTGAGCAACTCAAAACCGGGCTGGTGGGTGACCAATTCACCCAACGATGCCTCGGAGGCAGCCGCGTCTACGCCGTAGCCCATAGCGGCAAACATGGGGGTCTTGCCGTCTTTGCCCTTCTTGTTGCCCCACTGGCCACCAGTCACGATGATCTGGTCAGGCTGGGCTTCAATGACCTGCTCCGGGGTGAGGTCACCAGATTCGCCCTGGACGAACATGTCGCCTACGTTCTCGCCGCCGGCTGCGTTGACCAGCTCAGAGATGTTGGAATCGTTCCAGGTGCTGCAGCAGTCCTTGAGCCCGGCAGCACGCCATACAAACGTCTTGGGCTTTGTGGATGCGTTGGCCGTGCGCTTTTGAATGTCGTTGACGGTCTTTGTCCACGTGTCGTTGAATTCCTTGGCCTTGGCCTCCTTGCCGAAGACCTTGCCGAACACCTCCATGGAGACGGTGGTGTTTTCCAGTGGCTTGGCACGGAAGTCGGTGACCACGTATTTGATGCCTGCCGCGTCCATGCTGTCGGTAAGGCCGCCGGACTGTGCTGCCTTGTACTGGTCCCCGGAGATGATAACTACGTCCGGCTTTTGGGCGACGAGGTTTTCTACGGTGACGTCGCCCTTTTTAATCGAGCCGATCTCTGGGATCTCGGTCACCTTGGGCTGGAGTGGCTTGAAGCGCTCCCAGTAATCCCCGACGGAAGACTGGAGGTCCGTGCCTATGCCGACAACCTTGTCCAGTGGGTTGTCTTTGTCCAGGATGGAGGTGGCAAAGATGGAGCGTGATTCGCCCAGGATGACGCGCTCTGGCGCGTGGTCGAGGGTGACGGTGCGCCCGGCGACGTCGGTAATTTCTAGTGCACCGGAAGCGCTTTTACTGCTCGACGGTGTTGCCTCATTCTCTGAGGAAGAAGAGCACCCGGTGAGAACCAGGGTGGAGGAGACTGCACAAGCCCCGATAATGCGCATAGTGCCGCGAAGGCGCATGGCTTTGCCTTTCTGTATCTCAGCGCCCGGGTACCTTGCCCGGGCGGAACGCCTACACCTTTTAGGGTTAGGGTAGGCTCACCAAAACATACTCTCTTTAATTCAGGAACACAACGGGCGAACAGACATTAATGTTTGGGCGGAGTAAGATACCTGTTCATGCGTCCAGAGCTTTCTGACTACGAACACATTTCTGCTGGTAAAGTCCGCGAAATTTATGCAATCGACGACGAGCACCTGCTGCTGGTTGCCACGGACCGTATTTCGGCGTACGACTATGTCCTGGATACCCCCATCCCAGACAAGGGCCGCATCCTCACGGCGATGAGCTTCTTCTGGTTCGACCACCTGGACATTCCGAACCACCTGGCCGGCCCCGCCGACGACCCCCGCATCCCCGAAAAGGTGCTCGGCCGCGCGATGGTTGTGCGCCGCCTCAACATGCTGCCGTTCGAATGCGTGGCCCGCGGTTACATCACGGGCTCGGCATTAGCGGAGTACAAGCAGGATGGCACGGTCTGCGGTATCCCGCTTATCGACGGCCTCACGGAATCTGACCAGCTACCCGAGCCCATTTTCACTCCTGCCACGAAGGCGGAGTTGGGTGACCATGATGAAAACGTATCCTTCGATCGGGTTGTCGCAGACCTGGGCAAGGATCGTGCGGAGCAGTTGCGTGCTGCAACGTTGTCCACCTACGAAGCCGCCGCAATCCATGCGCGGGAACGTGGTGTGATCGTGGCGGACACCAAGTTCGAGTTCGGCCTCGACGAGTCCGGTGAGCTGGTGCTCGGCGACGAAGTCCTGACCCCCGATTCCTCCCGCTTCTGGCCAGCCGACGAATACCAGCCCGGCCAGATTCAGGCTAGCTTTGACAAGCAGTATGTGCGCGACTGGCTGACCGGCCCGAAGTCCGGCTGGGATCGCGGTAGTGGGGAGCACCCGCCAGCACTTCCTGGTTCGGTGGTGGAAGCGACCCGTGAGCGTTACGTCGAAGCGTACGAGAAGATCTCCGGTCTGCGTTTCGCGGACTGGGTTGGCGACTGCGTCTAAGGCTTCCTGAGCTAGTTCCCGGTTACTCCCTGATGTGGAGTGGCCGGGAAATAGTTTGTAATAAGTTGGTTGTTATGGGGCTCCGGGATGCGGTGAAAAGCTGGGGCTATTGACAGATGCACCCATCAATCTCATGGCCTGTTCGACTGACTATAATGCCTCGTGTGCGACTAGGGAATCGGGCCGGAATACCTTCTTCAAAATCAATCTGCAGTTTCTGTCCCACGACATAAACGCTGTCATACTCCGTGTCCGGGGTGTGGGGGACATCAACAATTGTGATGAAGGTGAATGCGGAATATTTTTGCTCCTCATCGCTGTTGATTTTCTCCCCTGGCGGGATGATTTCGGAGAGTAGAAGCCCAAAAATTGGTTCACTGTGGCCGTTGTTATAAGCCTGCTCGGAAGAAAAATGTACGGTGTTCGTCTCCCGAAGAACGTCGACACACCTTTGGTGACGTGCTTTTGCTTGATCAAGCTGGTCGTAACGGCATACAAACACGGTTAAAAAACACCAAGTATTGATCTCGTTCACGCTAAATCCTTTCTGAAGCCGCGTTAGATCGGATTCATGGCTGTTGTGTAAGCGCCCCTAGGTAAGTATTTTCGCTGGGTTTTGCAATGGCGCTTTGAATGGTGGGGTCCGAACTTTGACACGAACAAATTAGCATCACTCTCAGCTGCATGCGGATCGGAGGAGTGACTTCCGATTACAATCCCGACTACTGGATTGCCGGGAGCATTCTTGTGTACCTGGCATTTTACAGTGTAGGTCCCGATATTATCTCTATACAGTGGGTCGCTTTTCCCCAATGCGTTTGCTGAGGGTGTGAAAAAGAGTAAAAAGATGATGGCGGCTATCGCTGTTCGCAGAGTTTGCTGGTATGCCCAGATCATTCTTCTTCTTGTGTTCGTCTTTAGCATAAGTAGACTCCATCGATGCGTCCTAACGCGGGTCCGACATTTGTGCGAGTGCCGGGTTGTACAGATTTGCATTCTGTGTCTGGAGCGAACGCTAGTGCTACTTTGATGCGTTGTGGTTCTGTTCCACCACAATTGTTATAAACCTGGATGAACATTTTTTCCACTTGCACAACAATGCAGTTTGGAGCCGTCGCTGATCTGGTGGTTCTCAATTGCTTGTGACTTTCCTGTTTGTCCTGGATGAGCTCAATGGAGGCTATATCGCCTTTTTGGAACAGGACACTCTCGCCCGGTTTAAGCTCAACTTCTGTCGCTGCATTTGTCGAGAGCATGGCCGAGGTTTCGGTGGCATGTGCGTTCGATGAAGTACAAATTAAGATTGCAAGGATTGCGGGGACTGCAAGGGGTGGCCAACATTTGTGCACTTTCTATCTCCTGTGGCTTATATCCATTTTTTGATGGTGTGGTTTTGAGATAGGGAGTGAAGTGAGTGACTTTAAGTGTAGCATATAAAATTAACCTAGGTTAACTTTATTTCTAATTGGACTCTTGCGTGCGAAGAGAGTTGCACGTTGCCCCATTTGTGGATACGATTCCATAGTGAAGGTGGAAACGATTCCACACACGCCATCCACATTCCAAGGAGTTGCAATGTTCCCTACCGATAAAGCACCGTTCTCCATGCTCTGGCAGTTCGCCGGCAATGATGACCAGCTGGACATCTTCTCATCAGATGCATCTATCCAGGCTTGGTTGGACACTGAATCCGCACTTGCGCAGGCGCAGGCGAAACACGGTGTCATCACCCAGGAAGACGCGGACGCTATCTCCGCAGCGTGCACCCTGGACAATATCGACCGCGACCGCCTGTGGAAGGACGCCAAGAACGTCGGATACCCGATCCTGGGCCTGGTCCGCCAAATCTCTGAAGCCTTGCCGGAAGGCCCCAACGGCCGCGTTCACTACGGTGCCACCACCCAGGACATCATGGACACTGGCCTTGCTCTGCAGATGACGCGTTCGCTGGAGGCCGTCGATAAGCAGATGGTTCGCCTGGGGGATGCGCTGGCACAGCGCGCCGAGGAGTACAAGGACGCCGTCATGCCCGGCCGTACCCACGCCCAGCAGGCAATCCCCACGACCTTCGGTGCAACCCTGGCAACCCTGCTTGAGCAGTTGCGACGCCAGCGCGAACGCCTGGCTCAGGCCCTGGAGCGCGTGCGCGTGATCTCGCTATTCGGTGCGGGCGGCAACAACGCGGCGCAGGGTGAGACCGCCCCGGCTGTCCGCAAGGACATGGCAGAGGCCCTGGGTCTCAAGGATCCGCAGATTTCCTGGCACGTCGAGCGCGATGTACTCGCCGAATATGGCTGGGTGTGCGCAACGGTGTGCGGTACCGTCGCAAAGCTGGGCCGCAACATCGTGGATCTCTCCCGCACTGAGGTCGGCGAGGTTTTCGAGCCGTACAACTCGCACCGCGGCGCATCGTCGACGATGCCGCAGAAGGTCAACCCGATTTCTTCGGAGCTGATGATTGGCATTTCCACCATCGCGGGCGCCCTGACCAGTGCTTTGACCCGCATCCAGGAGTCTGGCCACGAGCGGGCGGCTGGCGAGTGGCAGGGCGAGTGGCTGCTCATCCCAACCATGGGCAATCTGGCGGGTGCTGCGCTGGATGAGGCGATCGTCGTCGCCGAAGGCATGCGCGTGGATACCGACCGCATGAAGGAAAACCTCAACCTGGACGGCGGACTGATCATGGCGGAGGCACAGATGATTCAGCTGGCCCCTGCGATGGGCCGCGAGAAGGCACACGACTTGGTCTACGAGGCAGCCACCAAGTCCCGTGAGACCAAGACGCACTTCCAGGAGGAACTGCCGATCATCGCGAAGGAACACGGTAAGGAAGACCTGCTTCCAGAGAAGTTCGTCGAGCCTGCTGACTACGTCGGCGAAGCACAGGCCATGGTCAAGGAAGCTGTGGCCCGCTTCAAGGACATGCCCCGCTAACCTGCACCCCCGCTCAACCTGAAGGAAAATTACTATGTCAAGCGCTGCACCCACTACCAACCGTTTCGAGGGGGTGCACGCGCCTGCGCCTTCCTTCTGGAAAGAATCCGCCTGGCGGTTCGGAATCCCCCTCGTGCTGTTCGCTGCACTGTGGTTTAGCCCTCACCCCGAGGCGCTATCCGACGAAGCCTGGCGGATGTTTGGCCTGTTCGTTGCCACGATTCTGGCAATTATTCTCAAGCCCATGCCGATGGGCGCGGTCACCATCATCTTCATGATCATCGGTGTACTCACCGGGATTATCCCGCTGACCGCACCGAAGGATGACCCCGGTAGTGCCTACGCCTTGATGGGTTTTGGTAACGGCACCATCTGGCTGATCGTCATGGCCTTCCTCATCTCCCGTGGCTTCGTGAAGACGGGTCTCGGGCGGCGTATTGCCTTGTACTTCGTGTCCAAGGTCGGTGGCAAGATGCTCGGTGTCTCGTATGGCCTGGCGATGGCTGACTTCGTCCTCTCGCCTGCGATCCCTTCGGCGACCGCCCGCGGCGGTGGCATCATGGCGCCGATTATGAAGTCGGTTGCCCAGACTTACGACTCTGAACCCGGACCAACCCGGCGTCGTGCCGGCGCCTTCCTGGCGCTCAACGTGGGCCAGGTCAACGCGATTACCTGCGCGATGTTCCTCACTGCGATGGCCGGTAACCCGCTCATTGCCTCGTTGGCTGGTCAGTTCGACGTGGAGATTACCTGGACGAACTGGGCCCTGGGTGCGATTGTTCCTGGGCTGTGCGCCTTGATCATCGTGCCGTACGTGGTCTACCTGATTTACCCGCCGGAGTTGAAGGAGACCCCGGAGGCTAAGGCGATGGCTGCCCGCCAGGTCAAGGATCTCGGTCCGCTGACCTATGGGGAGAAGATGCTGGCCGCAACCTTCGTTGTCCTGCTGCTCCTGTGGACGGTCGGCGACCTGGTGCTGGGGATCTCTGCGACGACGACCGCCTTCGTTGGCGTGATTATCCTGCTGGTCACCAACGTTCTGACGTGGGAAGACGTCATCAGCGAGAAAGCTGCGTGGGACACCATGGTGTGGTTCGCAGTCCTCTACATGATGGCAACAGCGTTGTCCCAATACGGTTTCATCGGCTGGATCTCCCAGGCTATCGCTGACGGCCTTGGCGGCATGAACTGGGTCTTAGCACTGGTGCTGCTGGTGATCATCTACTTCTTCAGCCATTACCTGTTCGCGTCCGCGACGGCGCACATCTCCGCAATGTACGTGGCCTTCCTGGGTGCTGCAATCGCCCTGGGCGCACCGCCACTGATGGCGGCCCTGGTCCTGGCGTACACCTCGAACATCTTCACCTCGCTGACGCAGTACGCCGGTGGTGCATCCCCGACACTGTTCGGCATGAAGTACATCACGGTGGGCGAGTGGTGGCGCACCGCAGCCATTGCCGGCATGGTCAGCCTGACCATCTGGATTGTGATTGGTGGCATGTGGATGAAGCTCATCGGCTTCTGGTAAACCACCTGAACTAAGATTTACCGGCATGGCTCCCACAACCCCTTCCCTTCGCGACGTCGCCGAAGCCGCTGGCGTCGGCTACGGCACAGCTTCACGCGCGCTCACTGGGAAGGGGTACGTGTCTCCAGAGACTAAACAGAAGGTCCTCGACGCGGCCCACAAGCTCAATTACCGGCCGAATTACCTGGCTAAGGCGCTGCGCGAGGACCGCACGAACCTCGTCGGCGTGATTCTTCCCGACCTGATCAACGAGTTCTACTCCGACGCCACGCAGGTCATCCAGGACCGCCTGGCAGAGGCTGGCTATCAGATGCTGGTCATCGCAGCCCCGGACGCTCACGCCCAGGACCGGGCCGTGCAGACCCTGCTGGACCACCGGGTGGCCGGCATTATTACTGTCCCAGTCTCCGGGGTGGAACCCGTCTCCCAGGTGCCGGCGGTCCAGCTCAACCGCGCGCAGGTGCCCGGAATCCCGGCCGTCATCAGCAACGACCACGCCGGCTTCGCCGCCCTAGGCAAGCGCTTCTTCCGCCCCGGCATGCGCGTGACCGCCATCGTCGGCGACCCCGGTTTAAGCACCACGCGCAACCGTGTCCAGGGGCTTCGCGAATCCGCCGCGGACACCGGCGCCGAACTCACCGTCTTAAGCGGCACGTATTCCTCCGAATCCGGCTACAACCTCACCGCGCAGGCCTGCGCCGAAGGCGTGCCAGACCTGCTCATCGTCTGCTCGCCACGCCTCATGGCTGGCGCCGTGGTGCAACTGCGCGAGCAAGGTCTCAACTGGCCGGACGATATTCGCGTCGTTGGTTACGACGACCCCGAGTGGTATTCCATGGTCGGCATGAGTGCTGTGCTTCCCCCGCATAAAGAAATGGGGCGCGCGGCCGTCGATACGCTTCTTGCGCTTTTCGACGGCCGCGACACCCCAGAACTACAGGAACTTATGCCACACTACGTTGATCGTGGCTCACTGGATCAACTTTAGCCGGCCACCAGAACTTCTCCCCGAGCAACTGGACCACCGACGGCACCACAAGCGTGCGCACAATCAACGTGTCCAACAGCACGCCGAGGCAAATGATCACGCCAATCTGCGCAAGCACCACGAGCGGCAGCACACCGAGCGCCGCGAAGACTGCCGCGAGCAGGATGCCGGCGGAGGTGATGACGGAGCCGGTCGTCGACAAGCTGGTTAAGATCGCCTGGCGGGTTCCCTCCGTGGTGGCGGCCTCGCGGGTGCGGGTGACCAGGAAGATCGTGTAGTCGATGCCCAACGCCACCAAGAAGACGAAAGCATAGAGCGGGGTGGTGGAATCGAAGCGTTCGAAGCCCAGCAGGTAGTGGGAGACCCACCACCCCACACCCAGGGCAGCAACGTTGGTGAGCAGCACGGATGCCACCATAATCAGCGGAGCAACCAGGCTGCGCAGCAGCGCGATCAGGGCGACAAACACCAGAATCAGGACGAGCGGGAAGATAATCGCGCGGTCGCGCTCTGCGGCCTGCTCCGTGTCGTACAACTCCGCGTCCGGGCCGCCGACCAGCGCGCCCGTGCCCTCTAGGGTCTGGCGCAGTTCCTCGGTCGTGCCGCCGGAGACGGTGAGGAAACCGTCGGCTTCGGTGACCGAATACCCGCCGGCCTCGAGGGCCTCGCGCGCGCCGGGCTCCGCGGTCACGGTCGCAGGTGTTGCGGACATGTTCGGGAAGGCCTCAGATAGTTCCTGAGCTGCTGTGATGGATTCGGGCTTCTCGATGAACTGGTCCGACTGCGTCAGCCCGGTGGAAATCTGCAGCGCGCCCAAGCACATCACGCCCAGCGCAGCGAGCGCCCCGACCGTAATGGCCTTTGGATGCTTCTCGACGGTCCGGCCGACCGCATCGAATACCTTGTGTTCAGTCTTTTCGCCAACCTGTGGGCGCTTGGGCCAGAATACCCAGCGGCCAAAAATCACTAGCACGCCAGGCGAGACGAAGGCACCGAAGAGGAACGCGATGGTCACGCCAATCGCGGCGGCTGCGCCAAGCGCGCGGGTCGTTGGCGTAAGTGACGCCAACAGGCAGAGCACGCCGATGACCACGGTGGCCGCGGACGCCAGAATCGTGGTGACCGTGGGTTTCCACGCGCGTGCCATGGCCTCGAAGCGATTCTCGGTGAGATGGAGTTCGTCGCGGTAGCGGGAAATCAGGAGCAAGGCGTAGTTGGTGCCGGCGCCGAACACCAGCACGGAAAGAATGCCAGCGGTGGACTCGTTCCAATGCATGCCCAGAGGCTCGAGGACCCACGTGAATACCGTGGCGACCAAACGGTCAGCGATACCGATGACCAGCAGCGGGATAATCCACAGGATGGGGGAGCGGTAGGTTGCGATAAGCAGGATTGCCACGATGATGCCCGTGACCGCCAGCAGCTTGAAGTTCGCCCCGGAGAACACGCCGGATAGGTCGGCTTCGATGGCCGCCGGTCCGGTGACCTGGGCAGTGACGCCTTCAGGGGCGGCGTCGGAGACGTCGGCGCGCAGTTCTTCGACCTTGTCCAGGTTGCCGGTCAGCGACTCGGACTCAATCTGGACAGGCACGATTGCTGAGGTTGCGTCCTCGTTCGGGATCAGGGGACCGCCAAGGTCTTCGGCGATGCGCCCGAGCCCGGGTAGGGTTTCAGGCGATACCCCGGAGAAGAAGACGATGGCCGATTGGCCGGCGTCCTCGCCGGTTTGGGCTTCGGCCTGAGCTTTCAGTTCCGCGACGGTGGCGGAGTCGGTGCCGTCGGCAAGCATTGCGGTGGCCGATTGCTCAGCTTCCTTCGGGCCGATGGACATAAGTGCCACGGCTAATCCGATGAGTACCAGCGATACCCAGCGCATTTGTGACATCGTTTTAGAATTCACGGATGGTCCTTTCACAAGTGTTCTTCAAAAGTACGCGCGTTTTGCACTAAGTGCAATTTTCGAATGCTTGGGTCGGTGTCTGGGGTTCCGGCTACCATCGTGGGTTATGAATTCACAGACTCCGCTGACCCCGCCCGTCGCGCCCATTCACCCCGTGGTGCGCAGCCATCATGGCCACGATTTCGTGGACGATTACGAGTGGCTACGGCAGAAAGACTCCCCGGAAACCGTCGCCTACCTCGAGGCTGAAAACGCCTACATGGAACAGGAAACCGCGCACCTTGGGGAGCTGAAAGGCCAGATTTACCAGGAGATTAAGTCCCGAACTCAGCAGACCGATATGTCCGTGCCGTCGCGCATCGGCGATTATTGGTACTACGCCCGCACGGTCGAAGGGCAAGATTATCCGCTCTCGTGCCGCGTTGCCGCCGACCCAACCGCCGCGAACCCGTGGCTTCCGCCCGAGGTTCCCGAAGAGGGTGCGATGTCCGGCGAGGAGATTCTGCTGGATTTGAATGAGCTCGCCGCAGGCCACGAATTCTTCTCGCTCGGCGCAAACTCACTGTCCGGCTCCTACCGCTACCTCGCCTACTCCACGGACACCGCCGGCGACGAACGCTTCGACCTGGTCATCAAAGACCTGGCCACCGGTGAGCTTCTCGACGACCGCCTGGAAGGCATCTTTTACGGGGCAACCTGGGCAGGGGATGACTACATCTTCTACTCCACCGTCGATGACGCCTGGCGCCCCGACGCGATCTGGCGCCACAAGGTGGGCACCGCACAATCCGAGGACCAGCTGGTCTACCGGGAAGAGGACGCGCTGTTCTCCGTGGGGGTGGGCAAGTCCCGCAGCCAGAAGTACCTGTTCATCGAGTCGGGTTCAAAGATTACCTCCGAGGTCCGCGTCCTCCTCGCGGATGACCCGACCGGTGAATTTGACGTGCTCTGGCAGCGCGAATCCGGCGTGGAATACGACATCGACCACGCCATCGTCGCAGGCGAAGACACCTGGATTGTCACGCACAACGCCACCGGCCCGAACTTCGCCGTGGCGCATACCCCGGCGGTGACCGGCGCGGACCTGCCCGCGCTCACTGACGCGCCCGAACTGGTAACTCACGACGAACAGGTGCGCATCGAGGGCGTGGACACCTACAGCAACTTCATGGTTTTGGACTACCGCGCTGGCGGTATTCCGCGTAATTCCGTCATACGTTTGGGCGACGGGTGGGGCCGCTTCACCGAGATCGCCTTCGACGAGGAGCTCTACTCCATGTCGCTGGGCGGCACCCCGGAATGGGAATCCCCAACCCTGCGCTTGAGCTATGTTTCCTTTACCCAGCCCGCCCAGATTTTTGACTACAACGTAGCCACCGGTGAACGCACCTTACTCAAGGAGCAGCAGGTGCTCGGCGGGTACGACGCCTCCGAGTACACCGCGTACCGGCTCTGGGCCACTGCCGACGACGGCACCGAAATCCCGGTCTCCGTCATCCACCGAGCAGACCTGGACACCTCCACCCCGAGCCCCACTTTGCTCTACGGGTATGGAGCGTACGAGTCCTCTGTCGACCCCGGCTTTTCCATCGCGCGCCTGTCCCTCCTTGACCGCGGCATGATCTTTGCGATCGCCCACGTCCGTGGCGGCGGTGAGATGGGCCGTGGCTGGTACGACCACGGCAAGATGCTCGAAAAGAAGAACACATTCACCGACTTCATTGCCGTCGCCGACCACCTCGTGGAGCAAGGCTTGACCAGCTACGAGCACATGGTCGCCGAAGGTGGTTCGGCCGGCGGCATGTTAGTTGGCGCGGTGGCGAATATGGCGCCTGAGAAGTTCGCCGGTATCCAGGCCGTCGTGCCCTTCGTGGATTCCCTGACCTCAATGCTCATGCCCGAATTGCCGCTGACCATCGGGGAGTGGGAAGAGTGGGGCGACCCGCTGCATGACCCGCGCGTCTACGAATACATGGCCTCCTACTCCGCGTACGAGAATGTGGAGGACAAGGAATACCCGGACATCTTCGCGATTACCTCGATTAACGACACCCGTGTGCTCTACGTCGAACCCGCCAAATGGGTGGCGCGCCTGCGCGCCACGGCCCAGGGCCACGTCCTGCTCAAGACCGAGATGGCCGCCGGCCACGGCGGTGTGTCTGGCCGCTACGCCAAGTGGGAACAAACCGCGCTGGAATACGCGTGGACCCTGGATACTGCGACGAACGGGCGCAAGGCTCGCCGCTAAAACGCAGAAAGCCCGCGCAGGGGTGCGCGGGCTTGCGGGGCGGGTGCTTAACGGTTCACCGCAGTAATCGCGAAGTTCGGCTTCGAATCATGCCCCGGTGCCAGGCCGAACTCGCGGTCCAATTCCTGGACCTCCGGCAGCCAGTGGATCTCCACATCGCTGAAACCAGCGGCGCGGAAGACATCTGCGTACTCCTCGGGCGAGGAGGCAGTAGCTAGCGGGAGGTCGGCCATGACCGAATCGTCATACGCCTTGACAAAGGAATCCGGGGATTCTTCGCACTCGACCTCAATGTCCTGCGGGATGCCGTCGGTGTACCAGTTCGCGTCCGCGGCAACAACCAGGCCGCCGGGGCGCAGCACCTGCTTCCAGGCACGTGCGGCAACCTCCGGATTCCGCAGCGTCCATAGCAGGTAACGGCTAGTTACCACATCGAAGGTGCCTAAGTCGGCTGAGATTTCCGTGACGTCCGCGCGCGCGAATGTGGCCTTCGGAGCGCCGTGGCTGGCGCGATGTGCGGCCTCCGCCTCGGCTTGGCGAATCATACCGGGCGCGCCGTCTAGGCCGATAACCGTGTGGCCTAAGTCCGCGAGGATGTGTGCTACGTAGCCGGGGCCTGTTCCTACGTCGAGGATGTCCAGCTCGTGGCCGGGGATGAGGCGGGCGAAAATCTCGGTCCAGAGTTTACGGTCTGCGGTTGCGCGCTCTGAGATGACGTGGTGGTCGTGGTAGGCCTTGGCGCGCTGCGACCAGTAGGCATCGAGGACTGCTTGAGTTTTCGACATAGAAAAGCCCCTATACATTCGAAAATGATAATCAATCTTTCGAGTGAGTATAGGGGCTAATTCTCAAACGGTCAATTAAACCGATAAGTGTTGGTGGTAGCGTACCTCCGGAAGGTTCGCCAGGAACTCCTCATCAGCTTTCCGGAACGTCAAAATGAAGCCGTCACCAGTATCAATGCGCTCCACAGGGAGGCGGTATACCGGCTCGAGCACTTCTGGGACCAGCACGTCGGAGGTCGGGCCCTCGATGACCACCTTGCCGTCGTGGAAGACCATCAGGTCGTCGCAGTAGCGGGCGGCCAGGTTGAGGTCGTGCAAGACCACAACCGCCGCGCCGGGAAGGTGGGCGATGAGGTCCATGATGTCGTACTGGAAGCGGATGTCCAGGTGGTTCGTCGGCTCATCCAGCAGGATGTGTTGCGCCTGCTGGGTCAGGCCACGCGCAATCAGGGAACGCTGCTTCTCGCCGCCGGAGAGTTGGGAAAAGTCCCGGGTAGCCAGGTGGATGGCACCGACATCGCGGAGCGACTGATCAACGATCTCCTCATCTTCTTCCGTCGGCCGACCCGTCAACCCCAGGTAGGGAAGGCGGCCGAGCATGACCAGTTCGGCGATGCTGACAGGCATGTCCGATTCGTGTTCCTGGGTCACCACGGACAACTTGTGCGCCAGTGTTTTCTTGTCCAGGTCTTTCAGCGGGGTGCCGTCGATAAGCACCTGACCAGAATCGGGGTGCAGTGAACCGAAGAGGCAGCGCAGAAGGGTGGTCTTGCCGGAGCCGTTCGGCCCGACGAGGCCCATGGTGCGCCCATCCTTGATCGTGATGTTCACGTCTTCGAGGATGGTGCGCGAACCGCGCGTGAATGTGATGCCGGTGCCTTCAATCACTAGCGGTTCTCCAGGTATTCGTTGACCATTTCCAGACCGTCGATGGACAGGCCTGATGGTGGCTCAGCGAAGTACAGCAGCATTGGGAGGATTGCGCCCTCTTTGCCGGCGGTGGTTTCGTTGATACCGGTGATGGCCTTGACGCCGTCGATAGCCTGCTGCTTGTTCTCCTCGCCGCCGGCGGAGTAGAGGGAAATGATCACGTCAGGGTTGCGGGCGATGATTTCCTCAGCGGTGACCTCGAAGACGCGGTCCTTGACGTCGCCGAAGACGTTCTCCATGCCAGCGGACTCAACGATCGGGTGGGACATGGAGCCGGTGCCGTACGCGTAGTTCACGGAACCGTCGGTCGATGGGTAGAGCACGGCAACCTTGAGGCCTTCGCCCGGCTTCTTCTCTTCAGCCTTGGCCAGGCGTTCCTTGGTTTCCTCGATGTACTTCGTGGCCTGCTCATCAGCCTGGAAGAGGTTGCCGTAGAAGTTGATGTGATCCCAGACGGCATCCCACGAAGCGTCGCCCTTGAGCGCGCCACAGAAGCCTGGCTCCTCGATGATGGGGACGCCGGTGCCTTCCATGGCGTTGTAGTCCACGTTGCCGGCGTAGCCGATGATGAAGTCGGAACCGGTGCCCACGACCTCTTCCTTGGAGATCTGCAGGTGGCCGCCACCGTCAAGCTTTTGGGTCAGGTTCTTGATGCCGGCAAGCTTCGCGTTGACCTCGTCGGTGAAGTACTCATCAGGGAACGCGCCAGCAAGCATGTGCACGTTGTCCAGCCCGCCCACTGCGTTGAGGGTCGGAACAACGCCCGCGCGGTTAACCAGCATAACCTTCTCTGGAACGGAGTCCAGGGCGTAGTCATGGCCGCAGTTCTGGAAGGTGATTTGCTTGCCGTCGCTAGCAGCTGCACTGCTTGACGACGCCGTCGTGGAGCTCGCATTCGTGGACTCGGAAGAATCCGAGCACGCTGCAAGCGAGAGGGACAGGGTAGCGGCGGCGATGAGCGCCAGGCCGCGGCGATGGAGGGACATGGGGCGTCCTTTCTTTGTGGGACTCGGGCGAAACTATGAAATTATCCAGTGGCGCGCATCTTGCGCACCAAGATCAACAGGAATGGGGCGCCAACCAGGGCAGTGATGATGCCGATCGACAGCTCGCGTGGCGCTAATAGTGTGCGCGCTCCGACGTCAGCCCACATGAGGAGAACCGCGCCGAGCAGTGCAGCAACGGGCAACATGGTGCGGTGCGAGCCGCCGACTGCGCGGCGTGCCAGGTGGGGGATGACCAAGCCGACGAAGCTGATGGAACCCGCCATGGCGACGAGCGCGCCGACGAGCAAACATGAGAGAACGAGCATGAGGGCGCGGAACCGTTCCGGGTTGATGCCTGCGGTGAGGGCGGTTTCGTCGCCAATGCCTAAAGCGTCTAGGTTGCGGCCCCACACAATAGCGATGGCCAGGCACACGAGGACCGTGATGACGCACACCAGCAGGGCGCCGTCCCACTTGGCTAAGCCGAGGGAGCCGAGCAGCCAGAACATGACGGAACGGGAGCCTTCGGCGTCGTCGGAGGCGAAGATGAGGAACGAGGTGACTGCGGACAGGGCGTAGCCGATGGCCACGCCGGCCATGAGCAGGCGGATCGAGGTGAGGCGGCCCTGCGAGCGTGCTACCGCGTAGAGCAGGAAGGACGCGGCTAGTGCGCCGAGGAAAGCGGAACCTTGCAGGGCGTAATCACCGAAGGCTGCGCCCGCTCCGAAGAGGATCGCCAGGGCCGCGCCGGTGGAGGCGCCACCGTTAATGCCGATGATGTACGGGTCGGCGAGCATGTTGCGCACCAAAGTCTGCAGGATGGCGCCCGCGATCGACAGGCCGGCACCTACGAAAAGGCCAAGGATCGCGCGTGGGGCGCGGATGTCCCATACGATGGTGTCTTTCAGGGATTCCACCGTCAGTTCCGTGCCAAATACGTGGTGGGAAATGATATTCCACGTTTCGCCAGCGCTCACCGGGACGGAACCTACGCCGATGTTGATTGTCAGCGTCGCAATAAGGGCAAGGAAAAGGCCCACCATCCATATCGTTGCTATACGACGATGATGGCGGAAACCGAGAATGTCATCGCTTGTCTTCTGCCTACTTTCAATCACGTACTTGAGATTAGAGGCTCATTGTCAAAAGGTCAATTGGGCATAAAAATAACCTGGAAGCGGGGTAAACCCGCTCCCAGGTTGGGGATTTATAGCTTTTTACAGCCCGGGTATCAGCCGCGCAATCTGTGGCATGAGCTGCTTCACGATTGGCGCCAACAGGGCAGCCAGACCGCCGATAGCGAACAGAATTCCAACCAGTCCGCCCACGCAGGGGGGCCCGCAGCGTGCCGCGTTGGTCTAAAAGGGAATCGCCAGGAATCGTCGTGCGACGATCGCGACGATTCGCGTAATCGTCGCGCGACGATTACGACGATTGGCTATAATCGTCGTATGTGGCGTGAAACGTGCAACCTAGAATTTAAGCAACAAGTTTCAGATTCATTCCTTAAGACTGTGAGTGCTTTCGCAAACGGTAGTGGAGGACAAGTACTCTTCGGCATAACTGATGACGGCGTCCGCGTCGGGTTAGCGGATCCACAAGCCGATGCTCTGCTTATCGAGAACAAAATAAACACCACCCTCGATCCGATTCCCCCGTACAGTATCGATATCGGGGAGGACGCAACGGTGACATTAACAGTGGAACGGGGTCCGTTTACCCCATATTTGTACCGTCGTCAGGCGTACCGTAGGGCTGACTCGTCGACTGTTGCAGTAGATCGGTTGGATTTAGGTAGGCTCATTCTGCAGGGCAGTAATCAGACATTTGACGGGCTTGTTTATCGGGGAGACGTTAGTTCTTTAACTTTTGATGCGCTCGGCGAAAAAGTGCAGCATGTCCTCGGTGTTAAAGATTTCGATCCTGATGTTCTCAAAACTCTGGAACTGATGACACCCACGGGAGAATACACAAACGCTGCTGCGCTCATGGCTGACCATAATGATTTTCCTGGCATCGATATTGCTGTATTTGGGAAAAGCATTAATGAGATCCGGGCACGCCACAATCTCGCTGGAACGTCGTTAATTTTGCAGCTGCATGCTGCGGTTGAGATCATGCAGCAGACCTATCACTATGAGCTTATCGACGGTACACAGCGCCGCATAGTCGCTTCTATTCCGACCGAAGCCTTCCGCGAGGCCGTCGCTAATGCTCTTGTGCACCGTCAGTGGGATGTGCCAAGCCATATTCGAATCGCGATGTTCCCCGACCGGATAGAAATAACATCTCCCGGTGGCCTTCCTCCGGGGATTACGGAGGAAGAATATCTACGTGGCCACTTGTCGTTGCCCAGGAATGTGGTCATAGCTGGCCTCTTTTTCCGCCTCGGATATATAGAAAAATTCGGCACCGGGATTGTCCGGATTAAACATGCTTACCGCAATTCAGTAAAACAGCCGGTTTTTGAGATTGGCAATGTATCAATCACGGTCACGCTCCCCGTGGTAACAGAAGCTAACGAAGTGTCTGCGGAAGAGCTGTCAGTTTTGCGGGCTTTGGAAGACGGCGAAAGTAGCCGAAGCGATGTACAAAATTACACAGGCCTGAGCCGTGATGCCACGATTCGTGCGCTAAATTCGTTGATTGAAGTCGGTGCCATCAAGCGTATGGGTGCTGGTCCGGCAACAAGGTATCGTCGCATCTAGGAGCTGTCGGGGGTGAAAACTAGGTCGGGGTGAACCTTTGACGCTAGGATGAGTTCCGCATCATATTGGTCCGAATAGCCTTACAAGAATGGGAAGTCTTATGGCCCGAATCGTTGTCCATGTCATGCCGAAACCAGAGATTCTGGACCCGCAGGGTCAGGCCGTGCAGCGTGCACTTGGCCGTATCGGAATCACTGGTGTTACTGACGTTCGCCAGGGGAAGCGTTTTGAAATTACCCATGACGGAACTCTCAGTGACGCAGACGTCGAAAAGCTCAGCCGCGAGCTGCTTGCTAATACTGTGATTGAAGATTTTGACATCGTCGTTGAAGGCGAGGGCGCCTAGTGTCCGCAAAGATTGGGGTAATCACGTTCCCCGGGACGCTTGACGACGTCGACGCTTCCCGCGCAGCCGCCCGCGCCGGAGCAGAAGTGGTGTCCCTGTGGCACGCTGACGAAGACCTCCGCGGCGTCGACGCAGTGGTCGTACCTGGTGGATTCTCCTACGGCGACTACCTGCGTACCGGCGCAATTTCCGCGCTGGCACCCGTCATGCAGTCCGTGATCGACGCTGCCAAGAAGGGCATGCCCGTCCTGGGTATCTGCAACGGTTTCCAGATCTTGACGGAAGCCCGCCTCCTGCCCGGCGCATTGACCCGTAACCAGGGTCTGAACTTCCACTGCGTGGATACGTACCTTGAGGTAGAAAACGCGGAAACCGCGTGGACCAACCAGTTCGAAGCTGGCCAGAAGATCTTCATCCCGGCGAAGCACGGTGAGGGCCGCTTCCAGGCAGATGCCGAAACCATTGAGGCGCTGGAAAAGGAAGGCCGTGTGGTCTTCCGCTACACGGATAACTTCAACGGTTCCATCAACGGTATCGCTGGCGTGACCAGTGAGAATGGCCGTGTTGTGGGGCTTATGCCGCACCCAGAGCACGCGATTGACACTTTGACTGGCCCATCGACGGATGGTTTGGGGCTGTTTGCTTCCGCCCTTCACCTGCTGTCCACCACCGCCTAATTGTTTAGCCGCGGTGGGCTTTTTATTTTTACCCGCCGTGAGCACCGTGCATACGAGGAGAACGTAAGTGACACACGTGCATAACGACACCGTCGCAGAGGCACTGGAGACCCCAGACAAGGAGCAGCCGTACGCTGCGCTCGGGCTTCGCGACGAAGAATATGCTCACATCAAAGAAATCCTGGGCCGCCGCCCCACCGACGCTGAACTGACGGTGTACTCCGTCATGTGGTCGGAGCACTGCTCCTACAAGTCGTCGAAGGTGCACCTGCGCTACTTCGGTGAGACCACCACGGAGGAAATGGCGTCCAAGATTCTGGCCGGTATCGGCGAGAACGCGGGCGTGGTCGACGTGGGAGACGGCAACGCCGTGACTTTCCGCGTGGAGTCCCATAACCACCCGTCGTACATTGAGCCTCACCAGGGTGCGGCGACCGGCGTGGGCGGCATTGTCCGCGACATCATGGCGATGGGTGCGCGCCCGATTGCTGTGATGGACCAGCTGCGTTTCGGTCCCGCCGACGCCCCGGACACCCAGCGTGTGCTGCCCGGCGTCGTCGACGGCATTTCCCACTACGGCAACTGCCTGGGCCTGCCGAACATTGGCGGCGAGACCGTCTTCGACGAATCTTACGCAGGTAACCCGCTGGTCAATGCGCTGTGTGTGGGTACTTTGAAGTCCGATGACCTGAAACTTGCATTCGCCTCTGGCCGCGGCAACAAGGTGATCCTGTTCGGTTCCCGTACCGGCCTCGACGGCATTGGTGGCGTTTCCGTTCTGGCTTCGGATACTTTCGCTGAGGGCGCGGAACGCAAGCTTCCGGCTGTTCAGGTGGGCGACCCCTTCGCGGAGAAGGTCCTTATTGAATGCTGCCTGGACCTCTACCACGCTGGTGTGGTCGTGGGCATCCAGGACTTGGGTGGCGCTGGCTTGGCGTGTGCTACCTCTGAGCTGGCGGCATCCGGTGACGGCGGCATGGAAGTCAACCTGGATAACGTGCCACTGCGCGCGGAAAACATGACTGCGGCTGAGATCTTGGCTTCGGAATCCCAGGAGCGCATGTGTGCGGTTGTGCGCCCTGAGGATGTGGATCGTTTCAAGGAAATTTGCGCGCACTGGGACGTCACCTGCGCCGTTATCGGCGAAGTCGTGGAGGGCGAAAACCTGGTGATCAAGCACCAGGGTGAAGTCGTCTTCGACGCCCCGGCGAACACCATCGCCGACGACGCCCCCGTCTACGACCGCCCGTGGGCGCGCCCAGATTGGCAGGACAAGCTGCAAGAACCTGGCCGCGAAGGTGGGGTGCCACTGCCTTCCGAACCGGCTGAGATCGCAGACGCTATCACCCGCCTGACCGCCAGCCCGGCACTGTGCTCGCGTGCGTACATCACCGAACAGTACGACCGCTACGTCCGTGGCAACACGGTCAAGGCGAAGAACTCGGACGCTGGTGTGCTGCGTATCGACGAAACCACCGGCCGCGGCGTCGCCGTGTCCGCAGATGCGTCGGGCCGCTACACCTACCTGGATCCCAACATGGGCGCACGCTTGGCGCTGGCGGAGGCGTACCGCAACGTCGTCGTCAGTGGTGGCAGCCCGGTTGCAGTGACCAACTGCCTGAACTTCGGCTCCCCAGAGGATCCGGACGTGATGTGGCAGTTCCGCGAGGCCGTGCATGGGCTTGCCGACGGCTCCCTCGAGCTGACCATCCCCGTGTCCGGAGGCAACGTCTCCTTCTACAACCAGACGGGTGACCAGGCGATTCTTCCAACCCCAGTCGTCGGTGTTCTAGGCGTCATGGACGACGTCGCCAAGGCGCACGGCCACGACCTGGGTAGTGTCGAAGAACCCGAGGTCCTCTTCGTCCTGGGTAAGACGGACGCCGACTTCGGCGGTTCGATTTGGCAGGAGATTTCCGGCACGCCGTTGCAGGGCCTCCCACCACAGGTGGATCTGGCAGATGAGGAAGCACTTGGTGCATTCTTCGCATCCGGCATCCAGGTCACCGCAGCTCACGACCTCTCCGAGGGGGGCCTGATCCAGGGTGTCCTGGAGATGGCGTTCCGATCCGGCCGTGGTGTCGAACTCGATGTCAGCGAAGTCCACGAGAATCTGTGGACCGCCCTGGCTTCCGAGTCTGCATCGCGTGTGGTCGTTGCTGTGACCGCCGACCACGTGGATGCGCTGTTGGCTGCCGCCGCTAAGGCAGGAGTCCCAGCGACCCGCATCGGTGCCACCACCGAAGGCCGCGACATTGCCATCAACCACGGTGAGCAGAAGGTCACCTTAGACCTTGATGAGCTGCACGCCGCATGGGAGGGCACGCTGCCAGGCCTCTTCGGGGTAACGCACACCCAGTAAAGAAACGTAAACCTGGTAGCAAGCTGGAGGGAATCTTTTCGATCCCCTCCAGCTTTTTCTTGTGCTCTTACAGTACGGTTGACCTCTTTTAGGGGGTAAAGCTAAGACCTTTTCTAGAATTAGGCAAGCCTTTCCACAGTAAGGCAAGGCTTTTCAGGTTTTAGTATTAAAGGAGCTACTGATGTCTCACACTATTTCTGCCCGGGTTTTCGCTGGCGCGTTGGCAGCAGCGACTGCCCTCAGCGTGGCTGCGTGTTCGTCCTCTGATGAAGCAAGCGTGGAGCAGTCGACAGCAGGGTCGGCAGAGGCCGGTAAGGAGTCTGCGAAGGAAGCCGCTTTCCCGCGCACCATCGAGACACTTGATGGTCAGGGCAACGCCAAAGAAATCACGATCGAGAAGAAACCGGAGCGCATCGTTTCTGTTTCTGTCACCTTGACCGGTGCTTTGGTGGCTCTCGACGCTCCCGTGGTCGGATCCGGCGGAGGTAACCCCAAGGCGCCGATGTTCGATGACGAAACCGGCTTTGGTACCTGGTGGGCTGACACCGCTAAGGAACGTGGCATCACTTCCACGCACACCGCAGGCAACCTGGACGCAGAGGCAGTTTTAGCGCTGGAGCCAGATCTGGTGATCATGTCGAACGTGGGGCAAGACAAGGGTTCTGACATCTATGATCAGCTTGCAGCGCTTGTGCCTGTCCAGGTCGTGGACTACTCCGACCAGTCGTGGGAAGAGACCACAAAGGAAGTCGCTCACGCCACTGGTTTGGACGACGCGGCCGACCAGATCATCGCAAACTATGAAAAGTCTGTTGCTGATGCCAAGGGCAAGCTCAACATCGAAGGGCCCGTGAACATCGTTTCCCTAAGCAAAGATACTGGCATGAACTTCTTCACCGAAGAGTCTGCTCAGGGTCGCATTTTTACCGACCTGGGTGTCGAACTTGCACTGCCTAAGGATGAGCTAGTGGGCAAGACCGCGCAGGGGACCGACCGCGGTGATATCAAGGGCGTGAACCCTGAGAACATTCCACTGGCGTTGGAAGGCCAATCCGTATTCGTTCTGAACTTAGGCGGTAAGGAACCTGCTGAACAGCAGGTACGCTCTAACCCAGCCCTAGCTCAGGCGCCGGCTGTGGCTAACGACCGTGTCTACGGCCTAGACGGCGAATTCTTCCGTATTGATGCCATTAGCGCTCAGGCTCTGGTGGATCACTTGGTAGAAACTTTTTAAACGGTGAGTCTTTCACATTCATGTATGTGGGGGCGATGGCTACGTCGATTAGCAATCGTTGTGGTCATTGCCTCCCTTCTTATTCTTGCTTGCGCAGTGAGCATGGTCGTTGGTGCTCGCGCCACTAGTCCAGGGGAAATCTTCCCTGGGTTGATAGGTGGCCTCCGCTACGCCACCGGCGCAGCTGAACTCACGGGTGCTGAAGGCGATCACATCACCATCTTGTTGGGTACACACCGCATTCCGCGTACCTTTCTTGCGCTCATCGCTGGTGTTGCTTTGGGGGCAGCCGGTGCTCTCATCCAGGGTTTTACCCGTAATCCGCTGGCGGAACCGGGCATTTTGGGCATAGCTGCAGGTGCCGCAGTCGCCATCGCTGGAGGCATTTCCTTGGGGGCGGTGTCTACTGCCACCGATTTTGTGGTGCCTGCGCTCATCGGGGCGGTGGCCGTGACAGCACTAGTGTTCGTCCTGGCGACTGCAGGGCCCACGGGTTCTAGCCCTCTGGCCTTCATCTTGTCGGGTATGGCGCTTTCGGCACTGCTCATGGCTATTGTGAACGCACTTGTCATTACCGATGACAGCGTGCTGGACGCGCTTCGTACCTGGGCCACTGGCTCCGTGGCAGGCCGAGATTTTAGCGTTGTGCGCGCTGCTCTTCCGTTGTGCATCGTAGGAGGGATCGCCGCCTGTCTGCTGGGGCCGGCAATGAATATCCTGGCACTTGGTGAAGAGACTGCTCATAGCCTAGGGGCTCCGGTTCAGGCCTACCGTATTTGCGGAGTTATTGTGATCGCGGTCCTTTCTGCAGCAGCCGTCGTAGCAGCAGGTCCCGTCAGCTTTGTCGGGCTGGCTGCACCGCACATGGCGCGAGTTATAACGGGTCATGATTATCGCGCCCTTATCCCGCTGTCCATGCTGGTCGGCGGATTCTTTACCCTCACCGCCGACATTCTGGGCCGGGTACTCGTAGCGCCCAGTGAGCTTCCCATGGGCGCTGTCCTCGCGCTGTGCGGCGTGCCAGTGTTCGTAGTCCTCGTTCGGCGGGGCCGTGTAGGAGGATTGATATGAGCACCACCGCCCAGTATTCACCGCGCATTCTCCGTGTAGGTGCGTGTGTGGTTCCCTTCAACGTCCGCCTCGTCGTAGGGATCCTTATCACCTTGGTGATTACAGTCCTCGTTGCCGTGTGGGCTCTGACCCAGGGCAGTTACTCGTTGACCATGGGCCAGGTCGCAGCGGTCTTCACCGGATCGGGAACCCATATCCAGCGCACCGTGGTCCTCGAGATGCGCCTGGGCCGAGTATTGGTAGCAATTGTTGTAGGTGCAGCTCTGGGATACGCCGGTGCTCTGACCCAGAACGTGGCCCGCAACGCCTTGGCCAGTCCGGACATCCTAGGTATCACGCAGGGTGCGTCCTTGGCAGCGGCCAGCACCATCATCTTTGCTGGAGCAGGAACTGGGGGCATTGTGGAAGCGAGTGCCTCTGGGCTTATGTCCACGGTTGGCGTACCCGGTGCCGCAATTCTGGGCGCAGTAATCACCGCGTTGGTGGTGTGGTTGGTGTCCGGGGCGCCGAAAAGTTCCATGATCCACGTGGTTCTCATCGGAGTCGCGGCATCCATCTTCTTCTCAGCGGCAACAACCTGGATTCTGGCGTACGCCCAGCTTGACAGGGCTGCCTCAGCCCGCATGTGGTTGACTGGCTCTCTCAACGGACGTGACTTTAATCATCTATGGATCCCACTGGCAGTAGTTCTGTGCGCGGTCGCAGCAGCAGGCTGGATTGCGTTCCAACTCGCGGCACTTACTCTTGGGGAAACTACCGCCACAGTTCTGGGACTTCGAGTCCGCCGGGTGCAACTAGTGCACCTGCTTACCGCAGTCGTTCTCACCGCAGTGGCTGTAGCTGCCACAGGGCCGATTGGGTTCATCGCTTTTGTTTGCCCACACCTGGCGCGGATGCTGGCGAACACTCCGGCTCCGCCGTTACTTTTTTCGGCCGTCCTCGGCGGGTGTGTCCTTCTGATCGCCGATCAAGTCGCACGCGTAGTTCTACCGTGGGAGTTGCCGGTCGGCGTAGTCACATCCGTGGTGGGGGCGCCCTTCTTGTTGTACATGATTATTCGAACTCGACGATTGGAGTCGATCTAGTGGACGCCCTGTTCAATACCCGGAACTTAAGCGTGGGGTATGGCAACACCACCATCATCGACCGACTTAACCTCTGTATCGCAACCGGAGAAGTTACTACACTCATTGGGCCCAACGGATGCGGGAAATCTACCCTCCTCAAAGCGATGAGCGCTCTGCTTGGGCATACCGGCACCCTCGAATTCTTAGGCCGTCCTCTTGAACAGTGGGGCCGCAAAGAACGAGCTCGCGCACTGACCTTGCTCCCGCAGTCACCTGTCGCACCTGGTGGATTAACCGTGGCTCAGCTGATTTCTCGTGGCCGCCACCCGTATCAGAATTGGTTAGCCCAATGGTCTGACCAGGATAGTGACGTGGTCAATCATGCTATGGAGATCACGGGTGTGGGACACCTGGCTAGTCGGCAGCTCGCAGACCTTTCCGGTGGGCAACGCCAGCGGGTATGGATCGCCATGGCAATCGCCCAAGACACTCCCGCATTGCTTCTCGACGAACCGACCACTTTCCTCGACCTGGCGACCTCAGTGGACGTGCTACGTTTGGTCCGTGAACTCTGCGATACGCAGGGCCGTTCTGTAGTCATGGTATTACATGATCTCAACCTGGCGGGCCGGTTCTCCGACCGCCTCATCCTGCTCAATGCAGAGGGCTCTGTGGCCGCAAGCGGAAAACCAGAAGACGTCCTCACCGAGGAACTCCTTCGCGAAGTGTTCAGCTTGGACGCCATCGTGGTCAAGGATCCTGTCAGTGGCGGTCCCTTAGTGTTGCCACGTTAGAACGGCAGGTGATTCCGCAGCCAGGCGGCTAGGTTAGGGCCGTTATTCTGAACGCCCCAGATGATGAGCGCCAGGAGCACACCCACCACGCCTAGACCTGCCACCGCAGCAAGGCCGCCTTCGGAGCTGCCAGGCTCGGCGTCGGGGGCCTCGCCAGCGTCGTCTGGCTGCTCATCTGGCTGCACCGGCGGCTTCGGTGTGTCGGGTTTCTCCTGCTTGCCAGGCTCCTCGACCTTAGTGTTGCCCTTGGAGATCGTGACTTTATCCACCACGTATGGGGTGTTCACGTTGTACGTCGTCAGTGTGAGTGAGTCCGCGGTGACCTCAACGTTCGTGAAATCCGGGTTGTAATCCTGACGCCACCGCGCGGTCGAGGGGTGCGCGAGGTCCCGGGCGCGTTCCTCGCGGATGCGGGGGTAGGTCTGGCCGTCGTTGCCCTGGAAATCGTAGTACTTCCCGCCGCCGGCAGTCGTGGAGGTGACGTACAGGACCTGGCCGTCAGTGGGGTGGAGGACGTCGCCGGCCTGTGCGGGTTCAGCCGAGGTGACGGGTGTGGTGCCCTCCATGAGGTGGGTGCGGGTGTAAATGTGGTCGTGCCCGTTGAGGACCAGGTCAACGCCGGCCGCCGAAAGCGCTGGGGCAAGTTCATCGCGCAGGCGGACAACTTCTGCGTCGGTGTAGTGAGTGCCCTGGGAAAACAGGGCGTGGTGGAAACCAACAATGATCCAGTCGGCTTTCGCGCCGTGTTGGCTGGTGACGTCGTTGACGTATTCGATGTGCTGCGCGATATCTGCGCTGGTGTTGCGGTTAGAGTCCAGGCCGATGAACAGGACATTGTTGTATTCGAAGTAGTAGTTCGCGGAATTGTCTTGTTCGTTCGGCAGGAAGAAAGCATCCTCGAAGTGCTTGTGCGGGGTCACCCCGTACGTCTCATGGTTGCCTTTGAGCACGCCCAGGCGTTTCGAGCGGACCTCGTCGGGGGAGAGGAAACCTTCGTACTGGGCCAGCGGGTCGCCCCACCCTTCGACCTGGTCGCCTAAATGCATGATGAAGGAAGCATCCGGGTGTTCAGCGGTTGCAGTTTCGAGGGCCTTGTCCCAGTTGGCGGTTTGTTCTGCTACCCGCGTGCCCACGCCAATCTGGGCGTCGGCAAGCGCCAGGAAGTTCCAGGAATCATCAAAGTCACCGGTGGTAAACGTGAACTCGCCCGAGGTCGCCCCCTGGCCGTCGGTGATGCGGTACGTGTAGGACGTATTCGCGGACAGCCCCGTCATGGTGGCTTCCTGCGGGTAGAACACGGCAGCGTTGTACGCGCCCTGCGTTGCGGCAACGGTGGTGACCGAGCCTGGATTATCGGAGGGCCAGTACTCCAGGTACTGTGGGCCCGAGGTGCGCGACTGCCACGCCACATTAGCCTCAGTCTCGTCCGCCCCGATTCCCAGCACAATGCGGCTGACGGGCGCCGATTGCGCAACCGCCACCGTGGACTGGGTTAAAGCTACCGACGACGCCACAACGGCAACCAACGCCGCCCGCCGCACACTACGAAAACGAGGTTTAGGTGATGCAATAGTCATAGTCCAGAATCCCACCAGAGCCCCCTTACAGCGCATGAAAGTGCTGGTTAACGGCGTATGAATTTTATTCAAAGAGTTGCTTCCCCGCGTTGCGGACTCTTTCGGGGCGGTCCAAGTTTAAGTATCATGAGCACTTCGAAGAATCCAGTAACACGCCGCACCGCACTCCAGGCAGCTGCAGCAGGTGCGGCAACCGTCGGCCTGGGGGTAGGGGTAGCCACGGCTATCGACGGCACCCGCCACGAATCCACCCCAGCGCACCCAACCACCGCGGACAACTGGGGTCTGCCGTTCCTCCACGGCGTGGCTTCGGGTGACCCGCTGCCGGATTCGGTCATCCTGTGGACTCGCATCACCCCGGACCGCGACGCCCTGCCTGGTTCTGGTCTGGGCGAATCCGTGGAGGTGGAGTGGCAAATCTCAGAGGACGAATCCTTCGCAGCGCCGCGAACGGGGCGGGTGCGGGCGTCGGCAAGCACCGATCACACCGTCCACGTTGACCCCGAGCAGCTGCGCCCGAACACCGTCTACTACTACCGGTTTATCGTGCGCTCCGGCGAGCATTCGGGTGCAATCTCCCCGGTGGGACGCACCCTGACCGCACCCGCACCCGACGAAGACAACCAGGAATTACGGTTCGCCGTCGCCTCGTGCGCCAACTGGGAATCCGGTTACTTCGCCGCCTACCGCGACATGGCGCAGCGCGCCCGCGCCGGGGAAATCGACCACGTGGTCTTCCTCGGCGACTACATCTACGAGTACGCAACCGGCGAATACGCCGGCAAGAGTGGGGTCGCGCGCATGCACCACCCGGAATGGGAAATCACCACGCTCGAGGATTACCGCGTGCGCTACGGCCGCTACCGCACCGACCTCAACCTGCAGGCAGCCCACGCCGCGTGCCCTTGGATCGTGGTGTGGGATGACCACGAGACAGCCAACAATTCCTGGCGCGGCGGCGCTGAAAACCACACCGAAGGCCGGGTCGAAGGCGACTGGAATTCCCGCCGCGACGCCGCCATGCAGGCCTATTTCGAATGGTTGCCGGTGCGCTCCCAATCGCTTTCCGACGAACGCCGCATCTACCGCAACCTCCAATTCGGAAAGTTAGCCCAACTGACCATCATGGACCTGCGCAGTTACCGCGATCAAGAGACCAGCAGCGACCGCTTCCAGGAGGCATCGCGCACGATGCTGGGTTCGGAACAGTACGCCTGGCTAGTGGACCAATTACGCACCTCTGAGACGACGTGGGACGTGCTGGGCAATTCCGTGATGATCTCCCCGATGAAGTTGTTCACCCAGCCGGGACGCGACGACATCAATACCGCCATCGGGTTCATCAAGGAGCGCTCGACTGGTATTGCTGTGAATTCGGACCAGTGGGACGGTTACGCCGTGGAGCGCGACCGCCTGCTCACTGTTCTCGACGAACTGGGCTCCCAAGTACTGTTCCTCACCGGCGACATTCACTCCGAATGGGCGAACTCCGTGTCCTCCACGTTTGGGGAGATCGGCTGCGAACTCGTGTGTACCTCTATTTCCGCGCCGAACGTGGATGAGATTATGACCACCGCTTTTGGAACGTATCGCCCGGAAGATAACTCCACTTCACTAACCGTCGAGGACATCATCCGCACGAACAACCCGTGGGTCAAGCACATTGACTTCGACGCCCACGGCTACGGCGTAGCCGTCATCACTCCGACTGCTGTGGACATGCAGTTCTACAGAGTCTCGGACGTCGAAGACCCGGACGCCACCGTGGGGTTGGCGCTGGAGAAACGGTGGGAAGTAGGTAAAGGTTTCGTGGCCTAGGGGCTAAGAAAACGCCCGAGGGCCTTGGTCTATGAGACCAAGGCCCTCGCTTTTATGGTGTGGACGAGTACCTAGCGGAACTTAACGTTTAGCATGTTCTGTGCGTCGGAAATCGCTTTCTGAATGGCGCGCATGGATACTGCTGACCTGCAGGTTTACCTCCCGCACAGGTGCTGCGTGCACTTTCGCGAGCAAACCGATCAGCAGAGGCAGAGCGACGATAAGCGGGACGCCGATACCGAGCGCAAGCCCCACGTTGAAGGTGCCCTCCTCTGGTTTCGGTTGCGGGGCAGGGGTAGGGGACAGCTCGACCGGCCCCTCGATTATGGATAAATTGCAGAGTCACTAGTGGATAAATCCAAGAGTCAGTTGTGGATAAATCCAAGAGTCACTAGCAAATTTGTCCATCATTCACTAGCCTGAACCATATGGGAGAGTACATTTCACGCTTGGTCGATGCTGAGGTTGAGCGAGGGCTGTCCACCTCTGGGGCACTTATTTTGAAAGGTCCCAGGGCTTGCGGGAAGACGAGGACGGCTAAGCAGTTCGCCCGGTCGCTGATCCAGCTTGATCGCGATAACCCGGAAACTGCAGCAGCGCGTATGCAACCATCTCTTGGGCTAATTGGGGAAAAGCCTCGTCTCATTGATGAATGGCAGGTTGTGCTTTCAATCTGGAATGAGGTTCGCCACGCCGTCGACGACGCGGGTGAAAAGGGCCAATTCATCCTGACGGGGTCTGCTACCCCTGATGAGGTAGCTCATCGTCATTCTGGGGCTGGTCGGATTCGTAGCGTTGTAATGCGAACATTAAGTCTGGCAGAAAGAGGCGTTGATGCGGACCAGGTTTCGTTAGCCGGAATAGTCAATAGTGCCCAGCGCGCTACTGCTGGCACTCAGCTTTCAGTCCCGGATTACGCCAATTTGATTGTGGCAGGTGGATTTCCAGAGTTTTATAAGTTTGATCCGATCGATGCGCAGGAAGCGTTGGAATCGTACCTCTTAGAAATGAGTGAGCACGACTATCCAGATATCGGCGGCCCCCGCCGGGATCCGCGACGGTTCCACAATTTCCTGACCGCATATGCAGGGCTTATTGCTCAGCCTGCCACGGCTGCAGCTATCCGGCGACGGATAGGAGAACTCAGCGGAGCATTAGGGGTCCCCGCGGCAGAAACTGTCAATGCTCTGCACGATTTTGCGGTCCGGCTATTCCTCGTCGAGGATCAGCCTGCATGGTCTCCGGAAGTACGATCGAAGACCACACTCGTGCAGTTGCCAAAACGTCACCTGGCGGACCCAGCACTGGCAGCGGCGCTTTTAGGCATCGGCCCGGATTATTTACTTCAAGATCTGGAAACGCTCGGAATATTCTTTGAGTCTTTGGTTGTCCACGATCTGCGTATTTACGCGCAGCATTTGCGTGCTCGGGGCGTCTACCATTTACGTGATATGAAAGGCCGCGAGGAAATCGACACCATTGTCGAGCTGCGCGACGGGCGCTGGGTCGGGGTTGAAGTGAAGCTGTCCCACACAGCCGTCGACTCCGCTGCCGCGAATTTACTGTCCATCGCCGCGAAAATTGTCCCACCCGCGGCGGCGCTCATTGTTGTTGTGCCCACTGGCCCCGCATTCCAGCGCCCCGATGGTGTGTGGGTGGTCCCGTTGGCGTCGTTAGCCCCCTAAATGCCTGCGGGCCTGGGCGGTTTATCGCCCAAGCCCACAGTGCTGCCACCTAGTCGATGTGATTCGGACGCGCTGGTGGCACCAGCGGGACCGGGCTGTACTCTGCGCGCAGGTTACGCAGTACCTGGGCGTGCTCGGCTAGCTTGATGTCGTCCTCGGTGACGGGGACGAATTCGCGGGCAGGCAGCGTGTGTCCGTCTAGATCCAGCGCGATGTAGGAGACGGTCGCGTGGATGGCGGTCTCTAGTTCGGCCCGTCCGCGGTGAGCGTCGCCGGCGCGGACGTGGATGGACATCTGCATGGAGCGGGCGTCGGTACGCATCATGCGGGCATCTACTTCAATGAGGTCACCGATGGAGATCGGCTGGTAGAAGCGGATGCCACCGGCGTAGACGGCGACGGTGCGTTCGCCGGCCCACTCCATGGAGCAGGCCAGCCCGGCTTCGTCGATCCATTCCATTGCGTTACCGCCGTGGACCTTGCCGCCCCAGTTGGCGTCGGTCGGTTTTGCCAGGAAGCGGGTAATAATGCGCGGTGCGTAGGTTTCGCCGTCGTAAGACTGCTTTTCCATCTCTTCTTCGATGGCTTTGCGTAGCTGGATGCGGCCTTCGGCGGCCTTCCACACGCGGTGTTCCTCGGGGGTTTCCGGGGTGAAAGTGGGCACTGGGGTGCTGCGCCCTGTGGCGGTGTCCTTGGCCACGAAGATAACCAGGCAGTCGCAGGCGCGGGTGAAGATGCCTTCGCGCGGGTCAGCGGAGAGCACCTCGTTGACGATGTGCATGGAGGACCGGCCGGTCATCGCGATCCGCGAGCGCACCTCGACGATGTGCCCGGAGGGGATAGGACGGGTGAAGTGGATATGGCCCACGTAGGCGGTCACGCAGTATTTACCGGACCATTGGGTGGCACACGCGTAGGCGGCCTTGTCAATCCATTGCAGTACGCGCCCGCCGCTCACGCCTTGTGCGCCGTGCATAATCACGTCCGTCGGGGACGCCATGAAGCGCAGGGTAACTTCGGGTGATTTCAATTGCTCCTGGGTTTGTTGAGTCACACCAGCTATCGTAGCGCTATGGCTAAAAACGATCCTGTCCTCACCCGTGCTGCCGTCCTGGAGATTGCGGATTGGATCCGTGACCCGGAAGCTCATCCGCAGCCACCACGCCCATTGCTTGCCGACGCCGTCCGGCGGACCGCCCGCGCGGTCGAAGCAGAGGCGCCGGGCCATACCGTTGAGTTGCGGGTCCCACCCTTCGTGGCGGTGCAGTGTGTCGAAGGGCCACGGCATACGCGCGGTACGCCACCGAACGTGGTGGAGATGAGTCCGCGCACCTGGTTGCAGATTGCGTGTGGAATTGTCGGTTTCGATGCGGCTGTGGCCGACGGCAGGGTGGACGCATCGGGGTCGCGGGCGGGTGAAGTGGCGCGTGCGGTGCCCGTCGTGAAGCTGGAGCCGTAAGTCTGCTGCGGGGGTGATGTCTTTTCTTACATAGGTTTTCGCAGTACACTGCGAGACGTGATCGAGAAGGCTTCGCTTGAAGAGCGGGATCCAGGGGAAGAGTGTGGCGTATTTGGGGTCTGGGCCCCGGGGGAGGACGTCGCTAAATTAACGTACTTTGGGCTTTTTGCCCTCCAGCATCGTGGACAAGAAGGCGCTGGTATTGGCGTGGGCAACGGTGACCGGATTGTTGTGTATAAGGATGAAGGGCTGGTCTCCCAAGTTTTTGACGAGGCCCTCCTCAACGCCTTCGACGGTGACATCGCGGTCGGCCATACCCGTTACACCACCGCCGGCCCGGGTGATTGGGGAAATATTCAGCCCATTTTCACCACGGCTGTCAACGGCACCGATATTGCGGTGGGCCACAACGGAAACCTGGTCAACGTGAACCACATGCGCAGCCTGGTGGATGCCCCCGAAGAGGGCTCCGACACCACGGTTCTCACGCATCTTCTAGCCTCCCGGATGGAGGGGGAGAAGACACTTGGCGACGCCGCCAAGGAAGTCCTTCCCGAAATCCGCGGGGCTTTTTGCCTGGTTATGACCGACGGCAACACCCTGTACGCCGCCCGCGATACCGCAGGCGTGCGCCCGCTCGCCCTGGGCCGCCTGGAGCGGGGCTGGGTTGTCGCGTCCGAGACGTGCGCGCTCGACTTGGTCGGTGCTTCGTACGTGCGCGACATTGAGCCCGGCGAGATTGTGACTATCGACGCCTCCGGTGTCCGCTCCGAAATCTTTGGCAAGCCAAAGCGTGCCGCCTGTGTCTTCGAGCATGTTTACCTGGCCCGCCCGGACTCCGTGGTCGATGGCCGTTCTGTGCAGGCTGCCCGCATCGCAATCGGGCGTGCCTTGGCTCGCGAGCATCCCGCTGAAGCAGACATGGTCATGCCCGTGCCCGAGTCCGGAAACCCGGCGGCTGTTGGTTACGCCCAGGAATCCGGGATTCCGTTTGGCCATGGCGTTGTGAAGAATACGTACGTGGGACGAACCTTCATCCAACCGACGCAGAGCCTGCGTCAACAGGGCATTCGCCTGAAGTTGAACCCGCTGCGCCACCAGATTGAAGGCAAGCGTCTGGTGGTCGTGGACGATTCCATCGTGCGTGGCAACACGCAGCGTGCCCTGATCCGTATGCTGCGCGAGGCCGGCGCGGCCGAGGTCCACGTGCGCATCGCCTCCCCGCCAGTGAAGTGGCCGTGCTTCTACGGCGTGGACTTTGCCACCCCGGGCGAACTCATCGCGAACGTGGGCGATGCGTTCACTGAGGAAGAAGCAGTAGCCGCCATTTGTACGGGCATTGGCGCGGATTCGTTGGGCTTTGTCTCACACGAGGCGATGGTGGAATCCACCGAGCAGCCTGCCGAATCCTTGTGCACGGCCTGCTTCAGTGGCCACTACCCGCTGGGCCTGCCGGACAATAGTCCAAGCGCAGAGATTGTTGCCCGCCTCCAAGCTAATTAGTCTCCGGTACAAACCGTAACGTAAAGGAATAACAAGACAACCATGAGCGAAAATACTGCGTCGTACGCTGCAGCCGGTGTTGATATCGAAGCCGGTGACCAAGCCGTTGACCTGATTAAGCCCCTGGCTGCCGCAGCCACCCGCCCGGAGGTCCGTGGCGGTCTAGGCGGTTTTGCTGGCCTCTTTGCTTTGGGCAAGTACAAGGAACCCCTGCTGGCCGCAGGTTCCGACGGCGTGGGTACGAAGCTGGCCGTCGCGCAGGCCATGGACAAGCACGACACGATCGGTATCGACCTGGTCGCAATGTGCGTCGACGACCTCGTCGTGTGTGGCGCGGAACCGTTGTTCCTCCAGGACTACATCGCAGTGGGTAAGGTCGTGCCCGAGCACATCGCCCAGATCGTGTCCGGCATCGCTGAGGGCTGCAAGCAGGCAGGTGCCGCGCTTCTTGGCGGGGAAACCGCTGAGCACCCGGGTGTCATGGAGCCAGGCGACTATGACGTGTCCGCTACCGCGGTCGGCGTCGTAGAGGCCGACGAGCTACTTGGCCCCGACAAGGTCCGTCCCGGCGATGTCCTCATCGGCATGCGCGCCTCGGGCCTACACTCCAACGGCTACTCGCTGGCTCGCTATGTTCTTTTGGAGAAGGCTGGTTTGCCTCTCGACGGCCACGTGGAGGAACTGGGACGCACCCTCGGTGAGGAACTCCTCGAGCCGACCCGCATCTACGCCAAGGACTGCCTTGCACTCGCTGCCGAATGCGACATCTCCACCTTCTGCCATGTCACCGGTGGCGGTTTGGCCGGCAACTTGGCGCGCGTGATCCCGAACGGCCTGCAGGCCACGGTTAATCGTGGCGCGTGGACGCCACACCAGATCTTCCGCACCATCGAATCCGTGGGATCCGTCCCGCAGGAGGAGATGGAAAAGACCTTCAACATGGGTATTGGCATGGTGGCCGTCGTCGGGCATCAGGACCGTGACCGTGCGCTTGCGATGCTGGCTGCCCGCCACATCGATGCCGTGGAAATCGGCGCAGTCGAAGAAGCACCGGAGGGCGATAGCACGAAGGTTGTTATGCAGGGCTTCCACCCCGGCTACTAGGACGGTTAAAAAAGTCCACCTACTGCGTACAGTAGGTGGACTTTTTAAGTAATTAAAGACTATGCCTGGCGGGCGTTAGCCTCGCCTTCGTCGTCCCAGTCGTCGTACGCATCGTTGTAGTGAGCGTACTGTGCGTAGGGATCGTCATCGTATTCGTCATAGTCGTCGGAGTGGCTGGTCGGAGCCTTTCCGGCGAGCTCACGCTGCAGAGAATCCAAATCCATTTCCGGAGTGTGGTACTTCAAACGGCGTGCAACTTTGGTCTGTTTTGCCTTCGCGCGACCGCGACCCATGGCGATGACCCCCTTGAGGTTTGAGGATGTCCAGGGCATTCAGACATCCCATCGGCTGTACGTTCTTGTATATTCCTGCCACACACCATAGCCTGTTTTTCCAAACTTTGTTACTCCGACCCCCATAAAAAGCTATTTGTGCAGGTCGACGGAGTGAATCGGCGGGCGGGAACGGCGATGGTGGGAACGCCCCCACCATTTCCGGTCAAGGGCGCGGGGTGGTCCCGCGTAGCTTCGCGATCGCTTCACGCCCGGCCAACGACTGTTCGTCGCCGGCGATCGAATCCTTATCGACGGCCACGGCAACATTGCCCACCGCCAAACCTTCGGAGTCCAACGCGGAACGCTTCATCAGGGCTAGGGCGATGGGGCCGTAGTCGACGTCGTGAACCACTGTTCCGATACGCCCCACAGCACGTTTTGCGCCCGCGGCGGTGATGTCGCTTCCCGGCACGGTCTCGTCCGGTGCCGAACCGTCCAGGTGGAGGAGAACCAGCAGGCGTGGGGAGCGGCCTAGGTTTTCCACGCGGGCAACTGTCTCTTGGCCGCGGTAACAGCCCTTTTCCAGGTGGACCGCGCCGACGCGATCCGCGCGGCCAATCAAGTGTGGGACCTCATGGGGGATGGACTTGCCGTCAAGGTCGGCGCCCAGTTCTGGTTCCAGAGCTTTGACGCGTTCCGCGGTGTAGGCCATGAGCCCGGCCAGGGAGCACCCCGCGGCTTCCAGCGCGCGGACCGCGGCGCCAAGTTCGTCGCGGGGGACAAAGTAATCCCGGCGGGCTGGCCCGTTCCATTCGACTGCGCGGGAAAAGCCGGCTGGGAGTTCGGTCAGTTCTTCCGCGGATCCCAGTACCGTGAGGGTGCCCAAGTCCGTGGGGTCGATGTCGACCTTCGACCAGAAAACCATCTTCCGTAAGAAATCCAGCAGGGTTGCTGCCTGGGTTGCTGGTGTGTCGAGGTAGAAGGTGTCGTCGATAAGCGAAATGCGCATCTGGTGCAGGATATGTCCCTGGATATCCAAGTCGAGGGCGGCTGCGGTGTCGCCGGGGCGCAGCGTGTCTAACTTTTGGGAGAGCAGATTATTAAGGAACGTGGGCGCGTCCTCCCCGGTGATTGCCATGACCGCGCGGTGGGAACGATCCACGACGATCGGCCCGCGGTCGAGGGCCCGTTGCTCTTCTAAGGGGGCGCCATAATGCCAGGCCACGCCGCGGCAATCTAAGGGTGCTAGCTGCGGGGCTTCGGCTAGAGCGGTGACTGCGCCACGGCGTTGTAGAAGGGGGGATGAATAGTTTTCGGGGGTAGGGAAAGTCATGTTTTCAGTCACGCTTCGATATATACGCGGTTTTAGGGGCATAATCCAGGGTATGGCTTCTTTTGGTTCGCGCACCCCAGATCCTGTCATCATTATTGTTGAACCGTTTGGAGGTTCGACCCGGCAGCACAACCCCAACCTGCCGTTCATCTTTGGCGATGACGCCGCCGTTACCCGCGGCGATGGGATCTTCGAAACCCTGCTTGTGGCCGGCGGCCATGTTGCGAACTTCGACCGGCACTTCGCGCGCTTCACCAGCTCCGCCAAGCGCCTAGGGTTGCCGGCGCCCCAGCTCGAGTCGTGGAAGAAAGCCAGCGCAGAGGCTGTCGAAGCATGGCAGGCCACATTCCCCGGCATGAGCCCAGGCGACGTCCCACCGGCAAAGTGCGTGTGGACGTACAGTCGCGGGCGCGCTGCCACGGGGCTGCCCACCGCGTGGATCACCATCAACCCCATCGCCCCGGAAGTCCTTGAGCAGCGCGAATCGGGGATCGCCGTCATGACGGGGCCCCGTGGCATCGACCCCCAGGCTGATGCTTCCGTACCATGGGCGATGAGCAGCGCAAAGACCCTCAACTACGCCACCAATATGGCAGCTCTGCGGTACGCCAAATCACAAGGTTTTGATGATTTCATTTTCACCGATTCCAACCCCGATAATCCCCGCGTGCTGGAGGGAGCGACCTCGACCGTGGTCATCGCGAAGAAGAATGGGCGGCTGCGCACCCCGTCGACAGGGGCGGACGTCCTGAAGGGAACCACGCAGGCTGCGCTCTTTGAAGCCGCTCAGGAAGCTGGGTGGAAAGTCAAAGAAAAGACAATCTACTTAAGCGACCTCTACAACGCCGAGTCCGTGTGGTTGGTCTCATCAGTGCGCATGGGCGCGCGCGTCACCCGCCTCAACGACACCGTCTTGCCCGAACCGGACAACGCCGCCGAAATCCAGGAGCTGATCACGAAGGCGCTGCAGGCATAAAAAATGCTTCTCGACGCCCATCCGGATGGGCGTCGAGAAGCGAGAAAAGTTGCGGTGTTTTAGCCAACCACACGCGTGAGTTCGGCCGACATGCGTGGGTGCGAGGTGCCGTCAACGACGCGCTCATCAACCCAACCGAGGTGGTTATTCGGCATGAGGCCGTAAAGGCGCTTGCCCGGACCCAACGTTGCGGGGCCGGTCTCCGTGACCATGGTCGACGCTGCTTCGAGCTCCCATGCGCGCTCGTTCATTGGCTTGCCGTAGAAAATTTCCACAACGCCCGTGGAGTGGGTGCAGATGAACTCGATATTGTCCTTCAGATCAATCCGCCAGAAGCCGGATTCGCGCTGATCCAGACCGGCAGGTTTGCCTTCATCATCTAACTTCCAGATGCGGGACTCGTAGGTGAGGTAATTCTCGCCATCGTGGGCAAACGTAATCTGCTGGCCGAAGGCGTACTGGCCGTCCTCGGCGGTATCGGCCTGGCCCTCGCCACGCCATACGCCAACGAGCGGGAGGAGGGCGAGCAGCCCGTCGTGCAGGTTCGGGCCCTGGCGCAGGTTCGCGGTATCGCCGGTAACAGGAAGGTCCTCCAACTGGGGGATATTCCGCGAGGAGGTGCTCTTCGACTGCTCGGCAGCTAAGTTCACTGCCTCGTTGCCGCTCAAGGAAGGCTTGCCCGCGGCAGCAGCATCGCCGGGGGTGTCCGGGCTGGGGGCAGCCGATGGGCTGAAGTTGTCTACATTGTCAGATTCTTTGTTTTCACTCATGTCTTTTAGGGTACATGCCCGGTAAGGTGTGGTGCGTGCGTGTACTTATGGTGTCAAACCCGAACTCAACGGGTTCCGTGGCAAGCGATCCAGCGCTTGCCCGGCGCGTGATCCCGATTCTGCAACGCGTACAAGGTATCCGCCTGCGCAGCGTATTCACCCACCACGCAGGCCACGCCGCGGAACTGGTCCGGGGGCTGACCACCGAAGACTATGACGTGCTGCTTGTCGCCGGGGGTGATGGCACCGTCAACGAGGTCATTAACGGACTGCTCGGGCCAGTGGACACGTGGACGCCGCAGCATCGCGACACCCTGCCGGCCCTTGCGATTTTGCCGACGGGTTCGGCCAACGTGTTCGCCCGGGCACTTGGGTTCCGGCTCGACCCGATTATTGCGGCCCAGCAGGTTGCTGGTCTCTTGCGCGGGGGAGTGCGCCGCACGCTGTGCCTGGGGACATGGGATAACCACTGGTTTTCCTGCAACGCTGGCATGGGGATTGATGCCGAGGTTATCCGCCGCGTCGACAGGGTGCGTGAGCGTGGTTTTAAGGCCACACCGCTGCGCTACCTCAAGGTTTCCTTGGAAGCGTGGGTGAAAAATCAGTTCGGGCCATCGTCGATAAGCATGGAAGCGCACCTGGCAACTTATGCTGACAGTGGGCCGCAGACAGTGACTCTTGGCGAGTTGCCGCTGTTGTTTGTGTCGAACACGAATCCGTGGACGTTCCTCGGGCCGCTGCCGGTGGTGACGAACCCGGGTAATTCCTTTGACAAGGGGCTGAGCGCTTTCGGGCTGAGTAGCCTGCGTGGCGTCGGGGGTGTGGCCGGGCTGTTGCACCTTATTGGTGTGGGACGCAACCGCTGGTTCGAGCGCTTCATTCACAGGCGCACGGTGGAACTTGATGACCTCGCATCCGTCACCCTGACGTGCGATAAACCCGAGTCGTTCCAGGTAGACGGCGAATTTATCGGCACGATGAGCCAAGTGCGGTTGGGCTACAAACCCGACGCGCTGACTGTGGTGGCACCGCAGGATCGGTGGGTACTCTCTGCGCAGGCGCCACAGTCCATTGCGATGGCAACGCGAGATTTGGTGCTGCGGGAAAGCCGCACACTGACTAATTAAGTGCGGCCGGCCAGGCCAGCAGTCGGCAGCGTGTCCTAGTTCGCTGAGTTTTCGCGGTATTCGGAGGAATCGAACTCTGACGACCGGGTTGTTTCCACCGGCGTGAGATTGTGCGTATTGATGACAACGTTGCGGGCCTGCGCCTCAAAGTAAATGGAACCGCCTTGCAGCGAAACGCGCAGGGCCCGGCCTCCCAGCGGAAGTTTGTGCGTATCGATCTTCCAGGTGAAAGCTGTGCGGGCGGCGTCTTCTTTGCCGGTAGGGACGTCGATGAGCGTGGTCGGGGTCATGCGGAACAGGGAACCTTCCAGACGCAGCTCAACCAGAACGGAGACGGGTTCTGCGAAACCCTCCGGGGTGCCGGTCAGCAGTGCCTCCGCGGAGGTGCCTCCCGAGGGGGAAATGTTCTTCGGGTGCGCGATGTCTAGGTCCGTCATCCCGAGCTGCGCGCCCAGGGCCACGCCGTCGAAGCTCACGCGCCGGGTAATCAGGGTGGCGGGAGCATCCTCGATAGCGCCAGCGAGTACCTGCTCGGGGGTAAGTTGCACCTCGACTGCTTCGGTGCGGGCGTTGACCAGGCCGAATTCGGGCAGGTCAACGTCGCGTGAATCCACGGAGATGAACGGTACTTCGCCAGTAATCAGGGCCTGTGTAAAGGGGGTTCCGCCGAAGTACACGGCGGGGTTGACTTCCAGGTTGCCGTATTCGGCGACGGTATGGGAAAGATTGCGTTCCGCGCGGACGGCAAATGCGGTGTCCGTCATTGCGCCGACGGCTACAACACCGGCTATGACGCCGGCGGTCACGATGAGACCGCGACGGGGTTTACGGTTTCTTTCCTGCACGAGTGCTCAGTCTAGCGGTCGCACGCGGTCCGCGTAGTCGCTAGGGTGGGCCTATGGAAATAACGCGTACACAATTAGAACCGAACCACGTTGAAGAGATCCTAGAGATCGCCCGCAGGGCTCAGGAAGAAGATGGAGTGGCTCCACTGTCGGAGCAGTTCCTGGTAGGGCTTGACGACGCCACCCTGAAGCATTCCCACCTGGTAGCCCAGCAGGCTGGCCGCATTATTGGTGTGGCGGCAGTGGATGCGGGGAAGCCGCAAACTGCAGAGTTGGTCGTGGACCCCCAGTTCCGCCGGGAAGGCGCTGGCAGTGCACTTCTCAAAGAGCTTGGCGATACTCCAGTGTGGGCACACGGTGACCTTCCGGAGGCTCAAGAGTTGGCGCGCGCGACGGGGCGCAGCGCTGGCCGCACTCTGCTGGTCATGGAGATTAAGGACCCCGATCTGGCCGACGTCACCGAGGTCGCGGAACTTCCAGAGAATTACTTCCTTACTGATTTAACCCAGGCGGAGCAGCGTTGGGACGTGGCCTGGGTCCTGGACCAATGGTTGGGCGCTAATAATGAGGCGTTTGACTGGCACCCGGAGCAGGGGGGTTGGGATCACGAGCGCCTCGAGCGCGCGCTGCATGCCCCGTGGTTCCGCGCGACCGATGTGCTCTTCCTGTGGCATTTTGATAGCGACGGCGCACCCCACCTAGCGGGCTTCCACTGGACGAAGTGGCACACCACCGACGTGACTGAGGGCACGGGGTACGGCGAGGTCTACGTCATTGGTTTGGCGAGTGATTTCCGGGGCAAGCAGCTGGGCGACCCTTTGCTCCGCGCCGGCCTGCATCACCTGTACCAGCGTGGTGCGCGCAAGATTATTTTGTACGTTGAGGATGACAACGAGCCTGCCGTGAAGGCGTATAAGCGTTTGGGCTTCGAGGTTGCGGAGAATCACGTGGTCTACGAGGTTTCCGATGCAGCTAAGGATGCTGATAAGGAATAAGGCCCAGGGTTTTCTCCCTAGCCTCCAATAGAATAAGCTTAGCCATACCTAAATCAGTTTCGGCGGGACTTCAGGATGCCCGCCCCTCTACAAGGAGAACACCTAGGTATGACAAAGCTTGGCGCATGGCGGGTGACACTTGCCACCACCGCAACCCTAGCGCTCGTGGGCGCTGGTCTTCCGGTGGCGCACGCTGCTGATAGCACCCTGACCGCGAACACGCCACAGATCGCCGCCACGGAAGCCCCGGGCTGCACGGCGGTAGAGAATCCGAAGAAGCAGGACCTTGACGTAAAATTCGAGGTCCTCGGCCCATCCGAGATTAACCCCGGCCAAGACCTGCACTACAAGCTCCGGGGCGAAGGCTACAACCCAGGCACAACACCAGGCGCCACGAACGGTTTCTACCTGGTCCTCGCACCGACCTCGGTGTGGCGCCTGGGCATGTGCAACACGATGACCGGCGACGGCGATTCCCTCCAAGCGCAGTGGATCACCCCAGCACAGCTCAACCGCCAGGGCGGAAAGTTCGACATCGACTTCACCATCAAGGCCGATTCTTTAAGCCCCGGCAAGACGTACACCTTGGGCATCATGGCAGCCCACGGCTTGGCGCTCACCGAGCGCTACTTCGACCGCGGCATCACAATCAAGGTGCCCGAAACGGCCACGAGCGGTGTCCCGGACGCGACTGCAGTAGCCGGGAATGCCACGAAAACTCCCAAAGGGCTTATCGACGTCGACGTGACCTGGAACTATCCCGAGACCGTCCCCGGCACGTCCTGGCGAGTGGCCATGCAGTGCGTAGAAAACTGCGTGAGCACCAGGCCCCGCACGATTGACCTCGCCCAATCCGACCGGCGTTCCTACACGTTCACAGACTCCGACGCCGGCGTCTACGTCGCGTCTGTCACCGCAAGCAGGACTATCGACGGCAGCGTTGTCTCCTCCCACGCGGTAGAATCGGAACGCTTCATCGTCGGTGACGTCCAAGCACCCGTCAGCCGGAAACTAGAGGTCACCGGTGGCACTACGGACGCGGGCGAGTACGTCAAGCCGGGTACACAGGTTACGGTCACCCCGGATAGTGCGCCCGGCAAGAAGTTGGAACGCTGGGACGTACCAGGCGTTACTGACGCGGTGACCGACCCGGCCACCGGGGCACTGACGTTCCCCATGCCTGACGCACCCGTCCACGCGAAGGCCGTCTACGCCGACCGCGGCCGATTGAGCCTGCCTGCGACCGTACACCCCGGCGAGCGCATTGAACTGGTTGCCGAAGATCTTCTCCCCGGCGAGGATGTGACCTTTGCCCTAGGCCGTCGGGCTGCAGCTAAAAAGCTCGGCACCGTCACCGCTGACGCCACCGGTCGAGCAACAATGCCATTTACCGTTCCAGCTGATGCCGTGCCCGGAGGCCTTACCGTCAGCGCGTACCTCACCGGCTACGAGCGTGAAGCCACGCTGACCATTGTGAAGCCGGAGAGCCCACAGACTCCAGAACCTAGTGAGCCTTCTGCACCGCACGCGTCTGAGGAATCCATGCCCACCTGGGCTGTAGCGGTACTGTCTGTCATATCGACATTGGCCGCCGTGATTCTAGGAATCGGTCTGAACTCCCCGGTCTTCAAGGCTGCCCTCAATAAGTTCGTACACCCCTAATCCCAAAAAAAGAAGGCGGGCTAGTTTACCAGAACTAGCCCGCCTTCAGCGTACGGGTGCCTTAGCCCGGCAGGTGCAAGAACGCTGCCGCCACCGTGTGAAGCGAGGCGAACGCACCCAAGATGGTGGCGATCACGCCGAGCACGATGGCTGCGATTGTGCCCGGCTGAAGGTCGTTAGGTGCGGGTTGCGCCCCCGGTACCTTCACAACAGTCGAGGTTCCGTCAGTAAACGTGATACGAAGTTCGCCGTTTTCGGTTGCCTTCACCTCGCTGATACCACGACCAGCTTGGCCATCCTTTCCGTCCTGTCCATTTTTGCCTGCTGGCCCCACTGGGCCAGCAGGGCCCGCCTGGCCTGGGGTTCCCGGTGCTCCTGCGGCGCCTGGCTCGCCAGGCGTACCTTGTGGGCCCTGCGGCCCCTGCGCGCCGGGTTGGCCGTTTTCACCCGTGACCTTGCCCAAGTCCTTGGTGGTGCCGTCCGTGAATTCGACGATGAGGTGGCCGGTGGTGGCGTCGATAGTAAAGTCTTTGACCTGCAGACCTGCCGAGGGGGCTGGCTCCGGTGCAGGAGCGGGTGCCGGTGCGGGGGCTTCCTGTAGGGCCAGCGTCACGGTGATAGGGTCCGGCTTCTTCTGGGATTCCCACGGGGTTTCAGCTGTGTAGAACCAGGATCGGACAGACTTCACCACAACATCAATGAACTCCGCTGGCCACGAATCTTCGCGGCCCTGGTAAGCCCGGCCTTCGAATTCGGGGGTGATGGAAATGGTCGCTGAATTGCCGTCGGCCGTGACGGTTGCGTTCTTGAAGGTGGCGACGGGCACCCGGCGGGGATCGCCAGAATTGTCAGACGGCGAGTATGGGTCGGTCGAAGAGGCTTCTGCGGAAAGAGATCCGGAGCCATCGGCGGCTACGTCGAGCGTGAAGTTCGAGAGCTTAATCGTCTGCGCTTCGTTGATGGTGTAGGTGATTGACCCAGTCCAGGCCACGTGTGCGCTCTTCGTGGCAGGGTCGAACCAACCTGCGGCTTTGGTCAGTTTGATGGTGCCCAGGCTCGGCTCGTACTCGTCTTCTGGAACGATCGAGGCACCTTCGCCCTGTGCGGTAGCTTCCCACGCCAGTTGCGCGCGCTTGCTGAAGCCCCATTCCAACGGTGCGGGTTCTGCCGGGTTGACCTGCTTCGCACCAGCGGGCGCTGCCTGTGCAGCAGAGGTTACAGCGGTGTTAGCGCTTTCGGCGGCAAGAGCCGTGTGGGCGGGGAGTACCTGCAGGGTCAAAGAGGTGGCCAGAATTCCTGCAAGAAGACGTGCCTTCCTGCGGTTTCCGTGCAGTGTGGACATGCTTTCTATCCTTTACATCCAAAGTGCGGAAAATATCCGGGCAATTATATAACAAAGGTCAGGCTACCCTAATAACCACTTCGGGGGCTTGACGGGACTCAAGATGGGTCACCGGAAATCATGGGCGCAATCCCACAATGATTGACCTAAATATCCGCTCAAGTTCACTTTAAATTCACCATTCATTGGTTGCGGGTTCCCTTTGTGCCTATAGCTTCACATCTTGTGAGTCTCACGCGAGCACACTTTCCCGTTGTGTGCATCAAACGGCCGTGGACTCTGGACATGTTTTTAAGGGTTAAACCTTCAGGAAGGGTTCATAGTGACTTTCAACGTTAAGCGCTCCGCAAGCCTGGTCGGCGCAATCGCCATCGCATCCGTCGGCCTGGTTGCTTGCCAGGAAGAGGGTTCTAGCAATGGCTCCACAGGTGCGTCCGGCTCCAACGACACCGCAGCTGTCGAGGGCCTGTCTGGTGCAACCGGCCAGCTTGTCGCTGAGGGCGCATCGTCCCAGCAGAACGCCATGGACTACTTCGGCACTCAGTACACTGCAGCCGTCGACGGCGCGAACCTGGCCTACAACGCTTCCGGTTCCGGCTCTGGCCGCCAGAACTTCATCGGCGGCCAGGTCATGTTCGCTGGTTCCGACTCTCCGCTGAAGGAAGACCAGGTACAGCCAGCAGCAGACCGTTGTGGCGGCTCCGAAGCATGGCACCTGCCATTCGTCATCGGCCCAGTTGCCATCGCCTACAACCTTGAGGGCGTCGAGGGCCTGAACCTGGGTACCGACACCGTTGCAAAGATCTTCAAGGGTGAGATCACCAAGTGGAACGACCCAGAGATAGCTGCAGCTAACGAAGGCGTCGACCTGCCAGATACTGACATCTCCGTCGTCTACCGCTCTGACGAGTCCGGTACCTCCGACAACTTCCAGAAGTTCCTCAACGCTTCCCACCCAGAGCTGTGGGAGACCACTGGCCAGCAGTTCCCACAAAACGTTGGTGCAGGCGCAAACGGCTCCAACGGTGTCGCAACCGAAACCTCCAACATTGACGGCGCAATCACCTATGTGGAGTCCGGCTTCGCACAGCAGTCCGGCCTGGGCATTGCAAACCTGGACTTCGGCTCGGGCCCAGTCGAACTCAACCCAGAGTCCGTTGGCGTCGCACTGGACAACCTCACCTTCAAGGAAGAGGGCCACAACATGGTCGTCGATTCCGACGCCCTGTTCTCCATGACCACCGATGGCGCATACCCACTGGTCCTGACCACCTACGAGATCGTCTGCTCCGACTACTCCGGAACCAGCGATGGAGAGAACACCGCCAACCTGGTCAAGGACTTCCTGACCGTTGCACTGAACTCCCAGGATGACAACCTGGCGCAGCTGGGTTACATCCCGGTCACCGGCACCCACGCTGACCGCCTGAAGGCAGCCGTCGAGGCCATTAAGTAAGAACCCGCGAACTCCTTGAGAGTTGGCGGATTGCCCCCGGAAGGATCGTCGCAAAGCGGCGATGTACCACCCGGGGGCAAAGCTACGTACTATTTCTGCGAGGCAAGGAAAGCAATCCATGGCATCCCAGCATGAACTTGCGCAAGAACGCGACACCGCGAACGCGCAGGCCTCTGGCTCCACGGTGAGTGCTACCCAAACCCCCACGACTACCACGAGTAACGCGGGCGGGCAGGGCTCTACAGTGAAGCGTCCAGGTGACCGCATCTTCGAATTTCTATCCACGGCATCTGCAACACTGATGACAGTGTTCATTGCTGCAATTGGCGCCTTCCTGATTTGGCGTGCAATTCCGGCACTGTCCCGTAACGAGGGCGGAATCCTCGGCTTCCTGACCTACACCGGGCCCTGGGAAACGCAAAACTTGGACGCCA